>NZ_LMAH01000001.1 GCF_001507335.1 Chryseobacterium sp. JAH
GCGTCGAAATCATCATCTTCTGATATCTTAGGTAAACCGGCCGGAACGTATACGCAAACAGTAACGTATACTGCAACAGCTTTATAAAAAAAAATATTTTCATATTAATATTTGTGATTTGGTGTTTCGAAGGCTTCTTACAGGAAGCCTTTGATTTTGTATGAATTGATACCGATATAGAGAAAATTCAAAATCCGGGAATACGGATCTATCGGCTGTATGGTAGAATTTATGTTTTCGAACATTTAAATCTCATTCATAGATCACACCAAACATTCAGCAAATTGATAAAGCCGTTTTATATCTTTTTTAAAGTGATCAAATTTCAAAAAACGGTACAGTACATGTTTGCAATTTTATGAATTAGTTTGCTGAATATTTGGAGTATTTGAAAGGCAGAATATTAAATAATGATTGGAATATACTGATTATGAAAGTTATATAATCAATACTCAATTTATACTATCCACTTTTGTACTATTTATCAGTCTGTGGCACAAAAAGTACTTTATATATTTAAGCAAATAATCTTAACAAAGGATTTTTAAAACAAATTTAGAAGATAATGTATAAAATTACTCAACAATTAAAAAAAATAGGTTTCAGCCTTAATAGGCTGGATCATATCATAGAAAGAAACAATCATATTAGAGAATTTTCCACTTCAGATTACTTTTGTATTTATCTATTTCTTGATGATATAAGAATAATTGTTGAAAATGTACCTTATGATATCCCGGGAGGAAATACGGTTTTCTTAGGACCCCATAAAAAAATAATTTTTGAGAAGACCAAAAGTGAAGATTTTTTTGTTATTGCTTTTTCTTCCAGCTTCTATGAAAGATCAACAAAGGACAGTCTATTCCTTAACTCCCAGGTCTTTTTTAATTACAATTCAGACATTTTTGTTTCTCCTTTAAATAACATTAAAGAAATGAAAATAATCTTCGTTGAAAGTATGAGTAAATTTCTAGCTAAAGATGAAGCTTTATATATTTCAGCAGCACATAATGCAATAGAACGTCTAATTTTAGATGCTCTGCTGAATATACCTACTGAAGAAGTTAAAAATGACCCTAAATTAGATTATTTATATCATGTCAACAGATTTAAGGTACTTTTACAACGGGACTTTAAAACAGCGAAAACAGTTCTTTATTATTCTAATGAACTCAATATTTCTTCTAGAAAGTTAACAGAAATGACTGAATATGTTACCGGAAAATCGGCAAAGCAAATTATCATTGATAAAGTGATTGCTGAATCTAAAAAAGAGCTAATGTATTCAACTTCTACCATATCACAGATCTCTTATGATATGGGATTCAGTGATGAAGCCAATTTCAACAATTTCATTAAAAAGCATGCCGGGAAAAATCCTTCAGAAATAAAAACAGTGAAGTGAAAATAGTGTTCATCAACCAGTGTCTTCAGTAGAACTTTTGGAGATATTTTTAAAGGTGATACAATAAAAGCAGATCTGCATCTAGCAGAATCCAGTCTCGAAAAAGATATTTTTACTGCAGGTAAATCTTCTAAGCAGAAACTGATGAAATGTAAAAAGGCTTACCAAAAATGAAAGTTCATTGGAGTCAGAAATTTTCCTTTTAGTACCAATGCTTTTTTGATATCCGAGACTGATACGGAAATTTGAAAAGCAAACAACAATAAAGTAAGAATAGACAGTGATTCAGATTTTTAAATGACTGTCAGAAAAAGGGATGTAAAAACATCCCTTCCTTCTTTTACTGAGGTTGAATTTCAAACAGCGTATCACCGCAAGAAGTGTCATCCAAATGTCTTAAGGTTTGTCCGTTGAACGTACAGACCTCAATTATTGAAGTTGTAACTGTGTTAGGACACAATTCTTGTACTGTTTAGCTTTAAGAGTAAGGGAAATAACTTTTTATGACATAGTTGTTGTATTATGATAAATCATTAAATTTGGAAATAAATTTAAATAATTAATTATGAAAAAAAATTTACTTTTAGCAGTTTTTTGTTTCGGCATAAACAATGCGCAGGTATTTTCTGAAAATTTTAATTCTGGCTCTATGCCAGCAGGTTGGACAGTTGAAAATCCTGATACAACTTACAATTGGGAAGTGGGTTCATCAGTTTTTTATAACTCATTACCAAGTGGTGCGGCATTTTTTGATGATGATGCTGCAGGTAGTAGTTCCCTAAATAGTAGTGCCAAATTGATTTCACCAGTCATAAATCTTTCTTCTGTTTCTAATCCACATTTATCTTTCAACTATGCAAACATGATTGATACTGAGGATTCAATTCTTAAAGTGGAAGTTTTTAATGGTACTGCATGGGTACAAGTATTTAGTTTTGCAGGTTTAGCTGGAACTTGGGACTACGATCCGGCTACTTTTGATGAATATCTTGAAAGCTATGACCAAGCTCAAAATATTAATCTTACTCCATATACAAATGCAAATTTTAAGGTGAGATTTGTCTATGATGATGCAGGAGATTATTCTTATGGGGTAGTAGTTGATGATATTATTATTACTTCAGGTCTACTGGGCACATCTGATATGTCATCGATTTCAGATAATGTCAAGGTATATCCCAATCCTGTAAAAGATAATCTTTTTATTAAATCTGACATGAAAATCTCTAAAATAAGTTTGATTGATATGTCAGGAAAGCAAATGAAGACTTTCAATGGAAAATCAGATAAGTATGATCTTTCAGATTTGCAAAACGGAGTTTATCTGCTTTTAATTGATGACGGAAAAGAAGTTGTAAAAAAGAAAATTATTAAGAAATAATAATTTTAATATAGCTAAAATAAAAACCTTTCAAATAATGAGAGGTTTTTGTGTAAAAATATAGTGTACTACGCTAAAATAATCTTTCACCAAAGCATTTCACACCAACGAATTTCATTTTACAAATCTCACAAAACGAAAATTTTAATGTTATAAAATATTTTCTAAGCAGAAACTGATGAAATGTAAAAAGGCTTACCAAAAATGAAAGTTCATTGGAGTCAGAAATTTTCCTTTTAGTACCAATGCTTTTTTGATATCCGAGACTGATACTGAAATTTGAAAAGCAAACAACAATAAAGTAAGAATAGACAGTGATTCAGATTTTTAAATGACTGTCAGAAAAAGGGATGTAAAAACATCCCTTCCTTCTTTTACTGAGGTTGAATTTCAAACAGCGTATCACCGCAAGAAGTTTCATCCAAATGTCTTAAGGTTTGTCCGTTGAACGTACAGACCTCAACTCCATTGGTGTCACAGCTTTTCGGAGTATCCACGCAGGCTGCTTCGCCCGTATTACCTAAACGGTATCCAATTTCAACAGCTTTCCTGCTGTCACCTTTTTTCGCTGCAAAAGCAGCTCCTGTAGCCATTACCATAATGACTGCCGGCATAATGAACTTTTTCATAATAAAAATGTTTAATGTGTGCCTACTCTGTGAGGTTTTCGGCTTTCCCTTTATTGTAAGGCGTTCAGAAGGCTTTCTCTGAAGCTGTAAGAAATAATTTCAGTACCGATGATCGCATACAGGTGATCTTCTGTAACCATTAAACCGCTTATTTTTTTATCATTACGATCCGCAATATAAACACTGCCCACATAGCTGCGATTCTCAATGTTGTATATATCAATAATACTTGCTGATTTCCATTTCTTTCGGGATTCATTCTTTCCCATGAGATCTGAGTTGTTGAACAGGTATTTTTTATAAATCGTCTGCAGTTTATTGACTCTGTAAGATGGTGCACTCATTTTGTTGCGTCCATCAGATAAGGTGGTTGTTTGTATTTTGGCGATCGATGTTGTATCAATGGTATTTTGACTGAGATGTTCATTGATATTTTGATTCATTACCAACAATTGATTTCTGTAGGTATAGGTGTAAATCAGTTTTTTTCGATCCGATTCTGAGATCAGTAAACCATCAGAATCAAAAATTCCATCCGTCTGTTTTGTCAGTATTTCAGGATGAAGCTTTACTTTTTTTCCATCATTCAGATTTAGTATTCCCAATGTAAAGGCTTTCGTTTTTCCGCTGATGGTGCGAAACACAAACTTAGTACTGTCTACCACAGCAAGCTGATCAAAATAAGCATCTTTATAACTTATCGTTAGAGCCGCAGGATTATTAATCTTCCCCCTGAAAATAACAGGAACACTTCCATCATGTAAATAATAATGAGGAGAGTTGATTAGTAATCTTAAGTTTTTATACAAGTGAACATAGGAGTCTAATTGAATTTTAAAATTTGAGGATTTGGAAAGATTTTTGGATAGAATTTTCGCTTCTAAAGGACGGGTGATACTTCCTAAAAAAATACTGGTTTGATCTTGACCTGCAAAATAATAGAAGTCATTATCGAGTTTCCTTTTTTCTTGCTCAATCAATCCATTGGGAAAAAACCTTCGGGTAAAATTATTCTCTTTTTTAATTATATGTTCTGAAGAAATGAATAAAATGATAACCAGTGCAATACTCAATACATTGCTGATAAAGAGAAGGGAAATGTTTGTCCTAGTTGATAAATTTCTGATTACAGTTTCAAGATAGATGGCAACAATTCCAATTCCAACACACACGATATTAAAAATCAGATGTTCCGTCCATCCAAGTTTCTCAAGAATCCCACCGCAAGAACAAGGAACGAAATCACTGAAATTTAGAATGATGTAAATATAGATGGTAAAGGCAGACATAAGTGCTGTTGATGCATAAAGCCCAAGGAGACGTGTCTTAGGAATACTTAGAAATAGGACAATAATAAGTTCAGTAATGATGACTCCATAGGAAACGATACCCGCATAAGCACTCAGTAATGGAGACTGTCCTATCTGGACTTCAAAATTCTCAAAATCAAGTATCTTACTGATACTTGTGTAGAAGAAAAGCAAAATAAAAAAATAGGCTGTAGAAGAGGGCAAATAGGTTATAATCTTTTTCATGCTATTGGTATTTAAAATCTTTGTCATTCCAATATCCATCTTACTCCATAACCGCAGTAATCAGGCATGGTTTTACCTTTACAGAGAGTAATGGTTGTTTTAAAATTCCCCATATTTTCCCAGACGGTTAGGACATGGTTTGCCTGTAACAACTGATAAGGATTTCTGGGGAATCATCTTTTATTATGGATTGTGTTTTTTAGTTACAGTCCGCCAATTGTCACCATCTCTCACAGGAGGATCTGGATACAAATGACCATCAGCGGACTTTGCAGAATCTTTTGACATTGACTGATCATCTTTCTCCGGACTGATTAAGACAGTATTATCAGTTGGTGTGATCTTTTCATCTCGTTCAGCACAGTTTTGAATAAAAACCGAGCTCATTACTAAGCTTGCAATAGGGATAAATTTTTTCATTTTAATTATTTTTTGGTTACTTATCCCGGCCGGATTGATTAGAATTCTATGGTCAAAGTTATAGGAGATGCATACTGGAAAAAAAATGTTGGAAGGATCGATTTTAAAATAAAGGTGTCTCAATTTTAAAATTGAGACACTAAAATAATCCTCTGAAATAAGTATTGTTCGTATTTACATTCATTTGGATTGTTAACCAAAAGCAACACCTCGAAAAGTGATTTATTTTGCAGCAAATTGTTTATTTTTGGAATGGTGAGGTTAGTTAATAGAGCATATGAAAAAGTACAATTACTTAATCATGCTGTTTTTCCTGTTTTCGCAATATTTATTTTCACAACAAACGAAAGACAGAACATTCAGAGAGATCAGAAAAACTTATGAGAAAAAAACAACTGACGACAGCAGTGCAATGCCGGCAGTACAACTTTATATTCAAAAAGCAAAAACCGAGTGCGATTTTAAACAACTGATCCAAGGGTATCGTGACGGACGACAGTTTACATCTTCGTTTCATGAAAAGATGAAATACGCTGACAGCACTTTACAGCTCAGCGTTGTTTACGGTACGCGAGATGATATCAGCAAAGATTATCTTAGCAAAGGAATTCTCTATTATTTTTATAAAAAGAAGTATAAGCTCGCTTTAGACCAATATTTAAAAGCTTTTACTTATGCGAAGGATACAAAAGATGAATTTCATCATTACAAAGTCATCTATCATTTGGGAATTGTAAAAAGTCATTTAGGATATTATGATGAAGCTATACAACACTTTCAAAAATGTATATCGTATTACGAAGCTACAATGAGTCAGAAGATTCATGACAACGAGTACTTTAACAATAAAAAAGCATATTTAAACAGCCTACATCAGATGACGGTGATTCGGCGCTATCAAAAAGATTTTTCTAAGAGCGACAGTATAAGCAGGTTAGGATATGATATTACTGTCAATGATGCAGAATTTTCTTTAGAAAATAGTTATTTTCTAAAATGTATAGGTATTTCCAAGTATCAAAAAAAACAATTAGCATCATCTAAATCCAATCTGCAGCAAGCACTTCCGGTCATATTAAAAAGAAATGATTTCGCTTGGGCAACTGTTATTTACTATTATTTAGGCAAAATCCACGCAGAAGAAAATGATCAGAGAAAAGCGTTAATCTATTTTAAAAAAATCGATTCTGTTTTTGTAAAACAAAATTTTATTTTACCAGAAGTCATGAATAATTATGAATATCTGATCAGATATTATCACAATAATAATCTAAAGAAAGAACTTTATTATACCAATCAGCTTCTTAAGGCAGACCATCTTATTACCAAAGATTTTTCTTATCTCTCATCGAAAATTCATAAGGATTATGATCGCACATTTTTATTGGAAGAAAGACAGGATCTCGAAAGAAGAAGCATTATAAAATCTTGGTTTTCACACAGTCTCTTATGCTTTCTTGTTATTTTGGGATTCCTTTACATACTGCGTTATCGCAGAGAGAAAGTGATTAAGAAGCAATATGAGCTGCTGAAAAAAAAACTGGGTGACACAAATTCCTCTAATTTGATAACACCTACTTTTTCTGACAGTTCAGTTAAACACCAGACCAGAAAAAAATCGCTCTCAGCTGAAATTAACGAAGGGCTCGGTAAAAAAATTGAAAAATTCGAAAAGGAATGCGGTTTCAGAAAACTTGGGTTGACACAAAAGATTTTGGCTGATTCTTTGGGCACAAACTCTGATTATCTGTCTATATACATCAACGAAAATAAAGGGATGAGCTTCCCAAATTATATTGCCGAACTCCGAATCAATTACATTACTAACCTTATGAATACCGACAAAAAATACCTAAGTTACAATATTGATGTTTTGGCCAACACCTGCGGTATTTCAACACGTCAGAAATTTTCAGAATTGTTTTACAAGATCAATGGAATTCGTCCCATTGACTTTATCAACAAAAGAAAACAGGAATTAGATATATCCTAACAATCAGCAAAATAATGGGATTTTTTGTAATCTTCTAAAAAAGGAAATGGTAATAAAAGCAATTTTTAGAAAAATCGAAAAGCTTTACGAAGATCTTAAGCAGAGGGCTTGTGTCGGGAAAGATGTTTTAACAGAGGCAATATAGAATTAAGTGAGGTGATTAAGTTTGTACAGAGGTCACGAAATCGGTCATCTTACTATTAAGCTATTTGATGTCTTTGATACATTAGTAAAATTAAAGAGCTGTAAACATCAATGTCTAAAACTTTTAGCTTATTTTAGTTTCTCAACCAGCGGAGAGAGGGGGTCGAACCTATATCTTCCAACGCTTATTAATCTTCGATTTTTTTACTGTAAAATAGTTTTTGTCATTATTTTGCTGCAAAACTTTTTAGTTTTTTTTAACAAATTTTCATGTGATTTAATCTTGTCTAAAAAGCAATCTATAATTCTTCTGCAATCTACAAAAAAATATGTAAATGTCTGATTTTCAAATAAGTGTAAATTGGTTTATATATATATTCTCTGATGTTAACTACTGCATTTGGATTTCTCATTTTTGCTGAACCGAATAGTAATTGAGCAATAAAAAACCTGAAATTTTCAGGTTTCCAATTTTTTAAATTTTACAGCATCGCCTGATCGGTAAACGAAAAATGTGAGTCTGAAGTCAAATTAAATGATCAAGTAATGTCATACTTAGAATTTTAGCAGCCACAAAATTATAAAGTTTGTCCAATTTCAGGTTATTAATAGTAGGTAATCAATCTCTACTTTTATGTAATACTTGAAATATTTGATTATTACGGAATGATTAATAAGGAAAAAAGCCATCATTACAGGTGCACCCAAGGGATTGCATTAGAAAATTTATTGCAGAAGGAATTAAGCTCATACTGAAGTATTTTTTATACTTTTGTTAAGTGAAAGTTCTAAGGCTCATATTGACCATCTACTTCATCGCATTATTAGTAATGCCGTGTAGTGATGTCAATGCGCAGTCTTCACAAAGTGAAAATCCTCAGGTTTTCGTGAGTGAGGATCATCCTCATTCAGATAAAAAAGATGATGCCTGTTCTCCTTTCTGCTTCTGCAGTTGCTGTCAAATTACGGTAACGGCATTCAAGATTGAGCCCTTATTAGAGATTGCTTCTCAGATTCCATTCTATTATTCAAATAAAATTCTTTTTCACAAGAACAATATTGCCTATCAGGTTTACCACCACATCTGGCAACCTCCCAAAATTTAATTTTTTTATATCGATTTTCTGAAAGACTCTGCAGTTGATGCACTGTCTTCAACTTTATGTTTGCAGTAATCTAAATGAAGATTTAGTTTATTTCTCTCATTGTATTAAATAACAATTTCAATAAAAAATTAAATCAAATTCTGTGTTAGATAAAATCATAAAATTTAGCATCAAGAACAAGATTGTCATTGGTATCATGACCTTGTTGTTGATTGTTTGGGGTATTTGGAGCGCCACCAAATTACCAATAGATGCTGTACCGGATATTACCAATAACCAGGTTCAGATCATTACCGTCTGTCCCACTTTGGCCGGACAGGAAGTGGAACAGTTGGTCACTTTCCCTATTGAGCAAAGCATCGCCAATATTCCTGATATTGAGGAAACCCGAAGTATTTCAAGATTTGGATTATCTGTAATTACTGTTGTTTTTAAAGAAAAGGTGGACGTTTATTTTGCACGTCAGCTGATTTCTGAAAAATTAAAAGAAGCGTCCGAAGAAATCCCGAAAGGCGTGGGAACCCCTGAACTTTCTCCGGTCAGTACAGGTTTGGGAGAAGTCTATCAATATATCCTTCATCCGAAAAAAGGAAGCGAAAAGAAATATTCATCCAAAGAACTGCGTACAATGCAGGATTGGATTGTCAGAAGACAGCTGAACGGAACGCCTGGCGTTGCCGAAGTCAACAGTTTTGGAGGGGAACTGAAACAGTATGAAGTAGCTGTCGACCCCAATCGCTTGAGAGCAATGGGAGTCAGTGTTACAGAGCTTTTCACGGCTTTGGAAAAGAACAATCAGAATACAGGCGGTGCCTACATCGATAAAAAACCCAATGCCTATTTCATCCGTGGAATTGGTGTTGTGACTTCTCTGGATGATATTAAAAACATAGCCATTGTGAATAAAACAGGAAGTGTTCCGATTTTTATAAAAGATGTCGCCGATGTCCGTCTGGGAAGCGCAATCCGTTATGGTGCGATGACTTACAATGGTCAGGTGGATGCGGTTGGCGGGATTGTGATGATGCTGAAAGGTGCCAACAGCAATGAAGTTGTGAATTTAATAAAAGATAAAATCCCGACTATTCAAAAATCTCTGCCCAATGATGTGGTCATCGAACCTTTTCTTGACCGTACTGATCTTGTTGGACGGGCCATCAACACGGTTGAGAAAAACCTTATCGAAGGTGCTTTAATTGTCATTTTCGTTCTCGTGATTTTTCTTGGAAATTTCAGAGCAGGGTTAATTGTTGCTTCTGCAATTCCTCTGGCTTTGCTTTTTGCTTTGGGAATGATGAACGTTTTTGGCGTAAGTGCCAATTTAATGAGTTTGGGAGCCATAGATTTTGGACTGATCGTCGACGGTGCTGTGATTATTGTGGAAGCCACACTTCATCATTTGGGATTAAGAAAATCCACTCAGAGACTGACGCAGTCTGAGATGGATGAAGAAGTTTTCCTGTCTGCATCGAAAATCAGAAACAGTGCGGCTTTTGGAGAAATAATCATTCTCATCGTTTATATTCCAATCTTAACCTTAGTCGGTGTCGAGGGAAAAATGTTTACACCGATGGCAAAAACGGTCGGTTTTGCGATTTTAGGTGCGTTGATCCTTTCACTGACCTACGTCCCAATGATGAGTGCCTTGTTTTTATCGAAAACAGTTTCCACTAAAGAAACCTTCTCGGATAAAATAATCAATCAATTACAAAGCATTTATCAGCCGTTATTAAGAAAAGCTTTACAGTTTAAATACATTATTGTTTCTGCCACAGTAGTTTTGTTTACGGTCTGTATCTTGATTTTTTCAAGAATGGGCGGCGAGTTTATCCCACAGTTGCAGGAAGGCGATTTTGCGTTCCACTGCATATTGCCACAGGGAAGTTCGTTAACCCAAAGTGTGGAAACATCAATGCAGGCTTCAAGGATTATCAAACAGTTTGATGAAGTGAAAATGGTGGTTGGAAAAACAGGTTCAGCCGAAGTTCCTACCGATCCGATGCCGCCGGAAGCTTCCGACTTAATTATCGTTCTTAAACCACAAAGCGATTGGAAAACAAAGAAATCGTATGATGAGCTGGCGGATGAAATTTCAGAAAAACTGGAACTGATTCCCGGCGTTTTTTTTGAGAAAAACCAACCGATACAGATGCGTTTTAATGAACTGATGACTGGAATTCGTCAGGATGTTGCCGTGAAAATTTTTGGTGAAAATCTGGATTCTCTTGCAATCTATGCGGAAAAAGCGAATAAGGTAATTAAAACCGTTGATGGTACCACTGCGCCGCAAATCGAGCGAATCAGTGGACTTCCGCAAATCAATGTAGAGTATGACCGAACTAGAATGGCAAATTACGGACTGAATATCGAAGACGTTAATAATACGCTGAGCACTGCATTCGCAGGAAAATCCGCAGGTCATGTTTTTGAAAATGAAAGACGTTTTGATTTGGTCGTCCGGTTAGACAGCCTTCACAGAACCAATATTGAAGATGTCAGTAATTTAATGATTTCCACCAGCACCGGAAACCAGATCCCGCTTTCTCAGGTGGCGAATATCAGTTATAAACTCGGTCCATCACAAATAAGTCGTGAGGAAGGTAAGCGTAGGATTGTGATTGGATTTAATGTCAAAGACCGTGATGTTGAAAGTGTGGTGAATGATATTCAGGAAAAATTGGATAAGCAAATCAAGTTGCCTTCGGGATATTACTTCACCTATGGTGGACAGTTTGAGAATCTGCAGGCAGCGAGCAAAAGGCTGATGATAGCTGTTCCTGCTTCGTTACTTTTGATATTTTTCTTACTGTATTTTACATTCCGATCTTTCAAACAGGCTGCATTAATTTTTACGGCCATTCCAATGAGTGCTATTGGTGGAATTTTCGCCTTGCTGATACGGGATATGCCGTTCAGCATCAGTGCGGGAATTGGTTTTATCGCTTTGTTCGGAGTCGCAGTTTTAAACGGAATTGTTCTCATCGGAACCTTCAATCAATTGGAAAAAGATGGAGAAACCGATATTCTGAAACGTGTTTTTGAAGGAACCAAAACAAGACTAAGACCAGTTTTGATGACCGCAGCCGTGGCTTCTTTCGGATTCTTACCAATGGCCATTTCAACCGGAGCCGGAGCAGAAGTACAGAAACCTTTGGCAACTGTCGTTATCGGCGGTTTAATCACCGCAACTTTCCTCACGTTGTTTGTCTTACCAATGTTGTACATTATTTTTAATAAAAAATTCAGAAGAAATCATTTTAAAATGAAATCTTTGACAACGATTGTCCTTTTGGGAATTCTATCATTTGGGCAGACTTTGAATGCCCAAACTTCTAAAACACTTTCTGTTGAACAGGCAACAGAAATGGCTTTGAGCAATAATTATTCAATCCAGTCAAAAGATTTGGATATTAAAGTGTCTGAAGCTTTGAAACCAACGGCTAATGAGCTTCCGAAAATGAATTTTACTGCACAGTTGGGACAATATAACAGTCCGAAATTTGACCAGTCGTTTTCGATTTCGCAGAGTATTCCGTTTCCGACTTTGTTCAAAGCCAGAAAGGAACTTATCGCTCAGGAAATTAAAGCCAAACAAATTAGTAAGGAAAATAACGCCAATGAACTCGCGAAACAGGTCAGAACGTATTTTTATCAGATTGAATATCTGCATTACAATCAGACAAAACTGATGAAACTCGACAGTCTGTATCAGGATTTTATCAGGATTGCAACGGTGAGATTTAATGCCGGAGACATCAAGAAAATTGAAATCAACACCGCAGAAACTCAGAAAGGAGAGATTGATCTTTTATTAAATCAGAACAAAACTTATCTGAAAACCACCTACAAAAATCTAAAAACCCTACTCAATACAGATGACGAAATTGAGATTCCACTCACAAAAAATTATCAACCACTTAAAGTGGAATATGTTCTGGACAGTACAGCGATTGCAAACCATCCGACGGTGAAGGCTTTTTATCAGGAAATTGAAATTGCCGAGAAAAATAAAAATGTAGAAAGATCACAAGGTTTACCGGAGTTCAGTTTAGGATATGTGAATCAGTCGCTTATCGGTTTTCATACGGTGAACGGTCAGGAAAAATACTACAATGCCGGAAATAGGTTCAATGTTGCCAATATTGGTATTTCGATTCCTCTGACGTTTGGAGCTACCAAGGCCAGAATTCAGTCTTTGGATTATCAAAAGCAGATCGCAGAATCCAATGCAAAGCTTCAGCAAAAACAATTGACTGCTCAGTTGGAAAATGCTTTGAGCCAATATCAGCAGGACGTTCAGCAATATGAATATTATGTCAATCAGGCTTTGCCGAATGCAGAAAAAATTGTGAAGGCAGGTCAACTCGGCTACAAAACGGGAGAAATTTCCTACATCGAATATCTCTTTGCTTTACAGACCGCAACTAATATTCAATTGAAATATCTGGAATCCATTCAACAGGTCAATCAGTCTGTCATTACCATTAATTCTTTAATCAATCAATAAAATGAAACAACATATTATCTACACAACTTTTGCGTTTTTGTTTCTCGTAGGTTGCGGAAAAAAGGGCGCTCCTAAAGAGTCTGAAAGTGAAGTGAAAACGGAGCAAACCGAAGAGCATGGCGAGGAAACACCACAAACTATTACAAGCGTTACAGAAGAACAAATCAACGCAGTAGGCATCACTTTGGGAAAAATCGAAATGAAAGAATTGACTTACACGATTAAAGCAAATGGTGCGCTGCGCGTTCCCAACAATAACAAAGCAACCATCACGTCGATGTATGGCGGAATAATTAAAACTTTAAATGTTCAGATTGGAGATTTTGTAAAAAAAGGACAGGTCATTGCCTCTATTTCAAATCCGGAATACATCCAGTTGCAGGAGCAATATCTCACTGTGAAAAGCAGGATTACCTTTGCCGAGCAGGAATACAGAAGACAAAAAGAACTGTTTGATAATGATGCAGGAGCAAAGAAAAATCTTCAAAGTTCCGATGCTGAACTGAAAACTTTGAGAACACAACGTTCATCTTTGCAGAGACAGCTTCAGATTATGGGTATTAATCCTTCGAATATCAGCAATGGAAATTTAAGATCAGGGTTGGTAATTACATCGCCAATCAGCGGAACAGTCAGCTCCATCTCTGCACAGATAGGAAGTTATGTCGATCTTTCATCGCCTGTTGCCGAAGTGATTGACAATGGTTCTTTACATCTAGATTTACAGGTTTTTGAAAAGGATTTGCCCAAGATGAAAGTAGGGCAGATTGTTCATTTTAAATTGACCAACAATCCCGAAACTGAGTACGATGCCAAAATATATAGCATCGGTTCTTCTTTTGAAAACGACAGCAAAACCATCTCCGTACACTGTTCCGTCACTGGAAACAAAGAAGGATTGATCGACGGAATGAATATTACAGGAATTGTAAGCCTTGATAAAAGCACAACACCGGCGGTTCCCAACGAGGCGATTGTAGAAGCAAACAGCAAATATTTTGTATTCATTAGAACAGATAGAAGACCTGAAGAGCATCACGAAGAAGAGAGTGAACATCAGGACGAAAAGAAAGCGCCCGAAAAAGAATCCCCAACCATTAATTTTGAAAAGATAGAAGTGGTAAAAGGTTCTTCTGATATGGGGTACACAGCAATTACAACCGTCAATGAAATTTCAAAAGATGCTGAAGTGGTTGTGAAAGGAGCATTTTTTGTGAATGCGAAACTGAGTAATTCCGGAGAACACGAACATTAAGATAAAAACATATGGAGCACCAACATCAAAACAATTAACAAGTCAAGCATCTTTGCTGCACCCAGCAAGGAGGGAAACATTTGTTTCGAACGTCGTTAAGTAACACAACCAAAATTTCGAGCCTTATCCATTAAAAATTGTAGATGCTAACAATTTTATGGAATCCAATTATGGCAGCGGCAAGATAGTTGTAGTTCTTTAAAAACCCAAAAACAAGATTTATGAATTTACAGGTGGAAACAGAGTTTCAGATACAAAACCACTCCAGGGATACTTTTCTGGCAGACGTTCTTGAAGGTTTACAAAGCAGTCCGAAAAAATTACATTCAAAATATTTTTACGACGAAGCAGGTGACAGGCTTTTTCAGCAAATTATGGATATGCCAGAATATTATCTAACCGATTGTGAGCTGGATATCTTTAAAAATAGAACTGAGAACTTAGCAAAAAGTATTTTAATCGATAGCGAAGCCTTCGATTTAATAGAATTGGGAGCTGGCGATGCCATAAAATCCAGTTTTCTGCTAGAACATCTGACCAAAAAAAATATTGATTTCACCTATATGCCAATCGATATTTCCGGACATATTTTAGATGAGCTGAATGAAAAGTTCAGCAGGGATTTGCCCGCAATGGAAGTCATTACTTTGGAAGGCGACTATTTTGATATGCTTGACAAGGCGATGACCATCTCGCAAAGAAGAAAAGTGGTTTTATTCCTTGGTGGCAACATCGGCAATATGGATATGGAAGAGTCTTATCATTTCTGCCGAGAACTCAGAAGAAAACTTAATCGCGGCGACATTCTTCTGATTGGTTTTGACCTCAAGAAAAATCCGCAAACCATTCTCGATGCCTACAATGATGAAGCAGGAATTACTTCTTCATTTAATCTTAACCTTCTCATCAGAATGAACCGAGAATTAGAAGCGGATTTCGATGTTCTAAATTTTCAACATTACCAAACATATGACCCAATTTCGGGCGCTTGCAAAAGTTATCTTGTAAGTTTGACTGAGCAAAACGTACACATTGGAAGCCAAATTTTTCGCTTTGAAGAAAATGAGTTGATTGATATGGAAATCTCACAAAAATTTTCTCTTGAAGATATAAGCAAACTCGCTCGAGATTCCAAATTTCATGTTATTGATGAGATTGCCGATTCCAAAAACTGGTTTGTAGATTCGATTTGGCAAGTATTATAATTATAAAATAGATTCCAATGAAAGAAAATTCCATTCTTGCGATATCAAATTCTATAACCAATTGGACAGACAAATATTCACAGATTCGAAATCATTCTGTTAAAATCTGCGAACCTCTGGAAATAGAGGATTATGTGGTTCAACCAATCGTCGACGTAAGTCCACCAAAATGGCATTTGGGGCACACAACCTGGTTTTTCGAGACTTTTATTTTGGAACCCAATTTTCCTGGTTATGAGGTTTTTGATGCTCAGTATAATTACGTTTTCAACAGTTATTATGAGACAATTGGCGCAAGAGTTATCCGTACCGACAGAGGAAACCTGAGCCGTCCGTCCGTTTCAGACATTTATAAATACAGAAAATATGTTGATGCGCAAATGGATTTATTTCTACAAAGTGAATATTTGACAGAAGAAATCAAACCTTTGCTCGAACTTGGTCTCAATCATGAACAACAGCATCAGGAATTGCTCTTAACTGATATTAAATATATTTTAGGTCACAATCCACTCTTTCCGGCCTATAAAAATGTAGATATTTCGAAGAAAGAACATTCTGAAACTATCGAAATGATTCACTTTGATGAAGGTGTTTATGAAATAGGTTTTCAAGGTGAAGGTTTCAGTTTTGATAATGAATTGGGAGGACATAAGATTTATTTAAATGATTTTGAAATTGCCAACCGTTTGGTTACCAATCAAGAATATTTGGAATTTATGGAAGCTGGAGGCTATGAAGACTTCAGACATTGGCACGCTGAAGGCTGGGATTGGGTAAAACAGAATGAAGCAAACTCTCCTTTGTACTGGCATTTGATTGACGGGAAATGGATGAATTATACTTTAAATGGACTTCAGCGATTAGATTTAAATGATGCCGTTTGTCACATCAACTTTTACGAAGCCTCAGCCTTCGCCTCCTGGAAAGGAATGCGTCTGCCAACCGAAGCTGAATGGGAAGTAGCCTCCAACCATTTTGATTGGGGAAACCGTTGGGAGTGGACAAACTCCGCCTATTTACCTTACCCCGGATTTAAAAAAGAAGCCGGCGCAGTCGGAGAGTACAATGGCAAATTTATGGTCAATCAAATGGTTTTGCGTGGCGCTTCAGATGCAACACCAAGCGGACACAGCAGAAATACATACCGCAACTTCTTTCAGACTGGCTTAAAATGGCAATTTACAGGAATTAGGCTTGCTCAATAACTGCTTATGATTACAGTAGAATCGGTTTCAAAAATTTTCAGCGGAAAAGAAATAGTTGACGATATTTCTTTTCAAGCTAGTGATAAAGAGATATTGGTGCTTTTAGGGACGAGTGGTTGTGGAAAAACGACCGCTTTAAAAATGATTAATCGTCTGATAGAAGCCGATTCGGGAAATATTTTGATTGATGGAAAAAATATTCGTGACCAGAAAGTGGAAGAGTTGAGAATGGGAATCGGTTTTGTGATGCAGCATTCAGGATTGTTTCCGCATACGATTAAGCAAAACATCGCCGTTGTTCAGGAATTATTAAAATGGAACAGGCAAAAAATTCAAAACAGAATCGAAGAACTTCTGCACAAACTTCACCTTCCTGAAGATGTGCTTCTCGTTTTCCCAACGAATTAAAGAGTTGCCAACAGCAAAGAGTGGGAATTTCCCGCATTCTGATTTCTAATTCACCGCAAGCGTTAATAATGTCAACCCTGTCATTGATTCAGAAAATATCATTGATGAATTTAAATCTACAGCGGAGACAAGCGTCCGGAATGCTTTCATAAAAATTAAGTTCAGACCATAAAAATGCAGAAGCTTACGAAATGTTGATTAAGTGCCCAAAAAGAAAATTAATAAATCTCAGACATTGTAATAAAATGCTAAATGATCCTTTTAAAATAAAAAATATAGATTTTGAGACTTCATCTTCTTTGATGAGGATTTCATTTTTGTCTACATACTTTTTGCAGATATTTTTATTAAATAACTGTATTTCGACATCAAAAAAAATGTGCAAATTGCTCCAGCATTGATTTGTGAAAATTTAAATATTTTACAAATATAACAGATCTTCAAATTTAAAATTGTGAACTATGTGATTAGCCCCTATCAATAGGGGGAAATTTTAAATATTAAAAAGAAATGAACACTGTTCAAAAAATATTTATATATTTGCATTATAAATTATCTTATGAGTATCAGCGAAAGAAAACAGAAGGAGAAGGAAGCATTAAGATTGCTGATTCTGAACGGAGCCAAAAAGCTTTTCGTTGAAAGGGGGATTGAAAGTACCACGATTAGAAGCATAGCGGATGAAATCAATTACAGTGTCGGTACTGTCTATGTTTATTTCAAAGATAAGAATGCTATCTTCCACGATCTGCATTCGATCGGGTTTCAGGAGTTAGGGCAGTACTTCAATGAGCTTTTTGGTATAGAAGATCCAATGAAAAGACTGAAAAAAATGGGATTTACCTATATCAAATTCGCAATGGAAAATTCTGAAATGTATGATTTGATGTTCAATCTAAAAGCTCCTATGGATTACCTAGAGGAACAGAAGAATAATCTATGGCCCGAAGGAGCTAATACATACAGTTACTTAAAAAAAACAGTGGAAGAGTGCATGAAGAGGGGGCATTTTGATGGTCATGATTCAGAAGCACTTTCTTTTCTGATCTGGAGTATGGTTCACGGTATGTGCTGTCTGGAGATCCGCCACAGAACCAAAGGTATTAAATTCAGCAGTCCTGAAACTATTCTTTCAGAAGGTTATAAAGCGTATTTGTTAATATTAGAAAAAATGTGAATTTTTTTGAAAAAAAATGAACATGATTCAAAATAAAAACACCGTATATATAAATGTAATTTTCACTCATAATACTAAAACGAACTCTAAAATATTTATAACAACCATGGACAGAAGATTTTTTATTAAAAAAGGATCGCTCGCTTTTCTTTCGATTTGCACCCCGTCTGTCTTTCTTAAAAACATTGATATGGACTTAACTAATGAAAAAATGTACGATACAATTATCGTAGTTGGCAGCTATGCGGGACTCTCTGCTGCCATGACACTCGGACGTTCTATGAGGAATGTCCTAATTATTGACAGCGGGAATCCCTGCAATAAGCAGACCCCTCATTCACATAATTTCTTAACAAGAGATGGTGTACCCCCAGGAGAAATTGCGAAAATTGCCAGGCTAGAGGTTGCCAAATATCCAACCATCGAGTTTTATGAAGGTTTCGCAGTAAGTGGAAGCAAAATATCTGAGGGTTTTGTTATAAAAACCTCAGATGGGAAGTCATTTATAACTAAAAAACTGATTTTTGCTACCGGAATTGTAGATTCACTACATGCTATCACAGGATTCGCAGAGTGTTGGGGCATATCTGTCATACACTGTCCCTACTGTCATGGATATGAGGTTAGAAACAAGAAAACAGCAATATTAGCGGATGGAGATCGTCTGGTGTATTTTACCTCGTTAATTAAAAACTTGACCGATGATGTCACCTTGATCACATCAGAGATAAATGCCAGTAATGGTGAAAATATTGCAATCCTTCAAAGAAATGGCGTTAAAATAATTGAGAAAAAGATCTCAGAAATACAACACCACAACGGATATATCGAAAAGGTCATTTTTTCTGATGGAACAGCTGATAGTTTTGAAGCAATGTATGCACCGGTACCATTCCGACAACATTCTAATATTCCACAGGAATTGGGATGTGAGTTGACAGATGCAGGTCTTATCAAAATTGATGAATCTCATAAAACTACCGTAGATAGTGTATATGCAGTTGGTGACAATAGCAATATGTTAAGGTCCGTTTCATTGGCGGTTTCATCAGGATCTGTTGCGGGAGTAAAGATCAATGGGGAATTATCTGCTGAAATGTTTAGCTAATATCACAGTTAATTTCGTAAATAAGAGGTGATAAAAATCTCTTTTGAAACCCTTAATGATGCTCAGGTAAAGTCAATTCTAATTTATAGACTATTGGCAGCTTGATCAACACTTTTTTTAAAAAATTTATGAACAATGTTCAAATTATAACCAATGTTATCTATTAAAAATTTATCATCAATGTTTTTGCTATGCCTTGGTTTTCTTGGGTATGGTCAAAAACATCTCGACCGTTACATTGAGATCGGTCTTGAAAACAACGAAGTGATCAAACAGAAGAACTTTGACATCAATAAAAGTCTGTATGCACTGAAGGAAGCACAGTCATTGTTTTCGCCCAATGTTGCCTTTGTTACCAACTACACCATTGCAGACGGCGGAAGAACTATTGACATTCCAATCGGGGATATGCTGAATCCGGTGTACAGCACATTGAATCAGATCACAAACTCCAACGCTTTTCCACAGCTTCAGAATCAGTCGGTATTGATCAATCCAAACAATTTCTACGATGTCAAGCTTCACACGACGATGCCTCTGTTAAACTATGAGATCATCTACAATAAAAAGATCAAGGCCCAACAAACCACGTTGCAAAAGATCGAACTGGAGATCTACCAGCGTGAATTGGTCAAGGAAATAAAAATTGCCTACTACAAGTATCTGCAATCTGTGGAAGGTATCAGGATCTACGAAAACGCATTGGCCATCGTCAAAGAAAATCAAAGGGTCAACAGATCGCTATTTAAAAATGACAAGATCAACAGAACCGCAGTACTCCGGAGTGATAACGAGGTAACGAGAATCGAAGCGAATCTTGAGACAGCAAAAAACACAAGTAAAAATGCAGGATCTTATTTTAATTTTCTTTTAAATCAAAAGTTGGATTCAGAAATTGAAATCGACGAGATTCTGGAATTGCCCACCGAAATGATCACAGAAAACACATCAAGCAGAGAAGAATTGAAACAATTGGGACAGGCAAAGGAGATCAACGAGAATGTTTACCAATTGACGAGATCCAACTGGTTTCCAAAACTAAGCGGATTTGCAGATCTGGGATTGCAGGATTTTGATTTTAAAGTTGATAGGTCGTCCCGCTACTATTTCGCTGGTCTGAGTCTGGAATGGAACATCTTCTCAGGTAACAAGAACAGATACAAGTTAAAGCAGGTGGATGAGGACAGCAAAAAGATCAGTTCTCAGATCGACAATGTTAAGCAGCAGCTGCTGTTGCAGTTTAATGTTTCCCAAAACAATCTGAGATCGGCATTGGAACAGTATGAGTCGGATAGTAAGCAAAAAGACACCGCACAAAAATACACCGGAGATGTTACCAAACTGTATAAGGAAGGAATCGCCATTTACATTGAGCTGCTGGATGCGCAGAATCAGGTGGTCAATACTCAGCTCAATGCCAATATTTCCCTTTACAATTCCTGGATCGCTTTTGCAGAGCTGGAAAGAGCCAATGCCACATTTAATTTTAATAGATAAATACTAAAAGATTATGAATAAAACATTAAAAATATCAATGCTTTCTCTCTTCTTCATCATGTCCTGCAAAGAGGAGAAAAAAGAGGTTAAACCTTTTGAAAGTGCCGAGGTCATTCCCGTAAAAACGGCATCGGTCAGTTCTCTCGCACTTGCCGGAAACATCAGCGCATCAGGTTTGGTGACAACACAAAATGAAACGACCTATTCCTTCAAGATCGGTGGAGTAGTGAGCGGCGTTTATGTGGAGGAAGGTCAGTTTTTCAGAAAGGGTCAGCTTCTGGCGACACTGGATGAGACCGAGATCCGTGCCGGTCTGAATCAGTCTGATTTGAATGTTCAGAAGAATGAGCGTGATTACAAACGTGCAACCAGTCTATACAAAGACAGTGTGTACACATTAGAGCAGGTTCAGAACACAAGAACAGGCCTTGATATTGCCCGAAGACAGAAAGATGCCGTTGCTTTCAATGCCAGATATGCAAAGATCTATGCAAGCTCTGACGGCTTTGTTTCACAGAAAATAGCCAACAAAGGCGAGATCGTTGGTCCTGGCTCTCCGGTTCTGATGATCAATGAAACTTCCCACAACAACAATTATTTACTGAAAGTCGGTTTGACAGATACCGAATGGGCATCCACAAAGATCGGGCAAAAAGCAGTGGTTACACTCGACGGTTATCCTGGAAAGAAATTCGATGCCTTTGTGTTCAGGAAATCGCAGGCTGCCGATATGGCACTCGGATCTTTTCAGGTGGAGCTTAAGCTGACGATGAATGACAGCAAACCTGCAGTGGGAATGTTCGGAAAGGCAGAGATCCAAACCGATCATTCCGAAGACTTCATTGTGATCCCCTATAATTCTCTCCTAGAAGCTGACGGAAACAGAGCCTTTGTCTTTGTTGTTGATAACAGCAAGGTCAAGAAAAGACCGATCACGATCGCCAAATTCGAAAACAGCAAAGTTTTCGTACAGGATGGACTTCAGAAAAGCGATAAAATAGTGATCTCCAACAGTGCCTATCTGAACGAGCAGTCGAACATTAAAATCATTAAATAACAACTGATGAAAATTACAAATTTTGCTGTAAAAAACTATCAGTTCACACTGATCATGTTTCTTCTCGTTGCCGTAGTTGGTATGCTGACACTATTCACAATGCCAAGATCGGAAGATCCGGCAACGCATCCGCCGCAATATCTGATCACGGTCATCTATCCCGGGACAAGTCCAAAGGATATGGAAGAACAGGTGGTTAAACCGATTGAAAATAAGATCTATGGATTGGAGAATATCGATAAGATTCTCACCACTGTGGAAGATGGTGTTGCCGCTTTTGAGGTTAAATTTAAATATGGCGTTGATGTGGACAACAAGTACCAGGAAATTTCCACAGAGATCAATGCACTAAAAAACAGTGAGCTTCCGAAAGACATCTATCAGATCAAAACAGAAAAGATATCTTCTGCCGATGTCAAAATTCTGCAGGTAGCCTTGGTGTCTGAAAATGCTTCTGAGAAAAAAATGCACGACGAAGCCGACAAACTTAAAACAAAACTGGAGAAGATCACCAATCTTAAAAACGTTATCTATTCAGGGATTCCGGAACAGGAGATCAGGGTAGATCTGAAACTGGATAAATTGGCTCAACTGAGAATCCCTCTGAATGTCGTGATGGGAAGTTTACAGAGCGAGGCTGCCGACATTCCGGGTGGAAGTATTGATATGGACACTAAAGTTTTCAATGTTAAAACGAGCGGTAAGTTCAAGAATGAGGAAGATGTAGCCAACACTGTTATCTACAATGCTAACGGAAAGATCGTCTATATGAAAGATGTTGCCGAAGTGGGTTACAGATCGCAAACGGTAGATCATATCACGAGGATCAACGGACACCGATGTGTTCTTGTCAGTGCAGGGATGAAGGATAATGTCAATATTACAGATGTTCAGAAAGAATTTGAACCTATTCTTGAGCAGACTGCAAAAGAGCTTCCCGAAAATATCAAATTGGTTAAAAACTTCGATCAGGCGAATATGGTTTCGCAGCGTCTCGGGCATTTAGGTTTTGACTTTGGGTTGGCGATCATATTGGTCATTATCACGTTATTGCCTTTGGGGACACGGGCCTCAGTGATCGTGATGATCTCCATTCCTTTGTCACTGGCACTGGGATTAATTGCAATGAACGCACTGGGATTTTCATTAAACCAGTTAAGTATCGTTGGTCTGGTGGTCGCTTTGGGACTGTTGGTCGATGACAGTATCGTGGTCGTTGAAAATATTGAACGCTGGCTGCGTGAAGGACATTCCAAAAAAGATGCGGTCCTGAAAGGCACCAGACAAATTGGTTTAGCAGTCGTCGGTTGTACCGCTACACTGATCATTGCTTTTCTCCCTTTGGCATTCCTTCCTGATGTTGCAGGAGAATTTATGAGAAGTCTTCCGATGGCAGTGATTACGAGTGTTTTAGCTTCGATGTTGGTCGCGTTGACGTTAGTTCCTTTTCTAGGGAGCAAGTTTCTGAAGACCCACGACCACGAAGGCGGAAATATCTTTCTTCAATACCTTCAGAAATTCCTGACCAACAGCTACAAAGGTATTATGCCTAGAGCTTTGAAATATCCAAAGATAACAATCGGAATTTCATTGGCATTGAGTGTTTTGGCATTTGTGTTATTCAGTTTCACAGGATTTAAACTATTTCCGACTTCTGAAAAACCGATGTTTCTTATCAATATTAAAATGCCTCTTCAATCCAACATTTCCGAAAGTGACCGTGTTGCGAAGATCGTTGAGTCTGAATTAAAAAATCACAAGGAGATCACCTATTATACTTCGAATGTGGGAAAAGGAAACCCGCAGATCTATTACAATGTGCATCCACAGGACAGAAAACCCGATTTTGCCCAGGTCTTTGTTCAGTTGGATGACGAGGCTAAACCAGCTGTAAAGACCGAACTGATTGAAACCTTGAGAGAAAAATTCAAGACAATACCTTACGCGAAAATTGAGGTAAAAGATTTCGAACAGGGAACGCCGATTGAAGCAAATATTGTGGTTCGCCTTTTTGGTGACGATCCTGCGGTGCTGCGATCACTCTCTTCACAGGTTGAAAATATTCTGAGAAAACAGAAAGGTACAGTTTACGTCAGCAATGAGTTGAATACCTATAAAACAGATGTCAAGGTAAAGATTAATAAAGAAAAAGCAAGAACATTAGGCGTGATGACGAGTGAGGTTGATAAAGTGATCCGCCTTGCCATTGCCGGACTTCCTGTTGGAGACTATATCGATGACCGGGGTGATTCAAGAACCGTGACCCTAACTTTGCCAAGGGAAAAATTCTCCACTCTTGATGCTTTGAAAAATCTTTATGTCAACAATGTTCAGGGAGCACCGATCGCACTGAATCAGATCGCAACGGTTACCTTTGAAACTTCGCCAACAGCGATCAACCATTTCAATAAGTCAAGATTTGCCAAAGTTTCAGCAATGACGGCCAAAGGCTACTATGCCAATGACTTGCTGGTGGATATTGTTCCTCAGCTTGACAAACTGAAAATGCCGCAAGGCTATTCTTACAAACTGGCTGGTGAAAAAGAATCTGAAGGCGATGCACTGGGTGGTAACTTTATCTCGGTCATTATTTTAAGCACATTTCTTTTCATTGCGGTCTTGTTGTTACAGTTCAAAACATTCAAAGGGATCATAATCGTTTTGTCCATCATTCCGTTGGGAATTTTAGGTGGGGTTATTTTCCTGCTGATTGACGGAAGCCCAATGTCGATGGTTGCGATCATTGGATTCATCGGACTGTCGGGAATTCAGGTTAAAAATTCTCTTTTACTGGTAGATTTCACAAATCAGCTCAGACTGGAAGGGAAGTCGATCGACGAAGCAATTGCCATTGCCGGAGAAACACGTTTTCTTCCTGTGGTTTTAACTTCCATCACAGCAATCTGCGGATTGATTCCTTTGGCCTTAAATTCAAATCCATTGATCGCACCTTTGGCAATTGTGTTGATCGGAGGTTTGATAAGCTCAACGATTCTCTCAAGAATTGTGACCCCGGTAATGTACAAACTGATACCGCCAAGTCTTGATAGTGAAAAATAAGAAAAACATTAAAAATTAACAAAATGAAAGAATACATTTTAATTACCGGAGCATCATCCGGAATAGGCTACCAAATGGCTATTCAATTGGCCGAGAAAGGCAAAAATCTGATTTTGGTAGCGAGAAGTGAGGATAAGCTGAGAAAGTTGCAGGAAGAACTGATCAGTATATACAAAATCTCTGTGTTTTGCATGGTCAAAGACCTGTCTGTGGTGGATAATGCAATAGAGCTCTACGGTGAGGTTCTGGAGAAAAATCTGCTGGTTACAGGTCTGGTCAACAATGCCGGTGTTGGAACTTATGGAAAATTTGTAGAGACTTCTCTGGAAGAGGAACTGAAGATGATCGACTTGAACATTTCCAGTCTAGTTGTTCTCAACAAACTTTTTGCCACAGATATGGTGGCAAGAAAATCTGGTAGGATCATGAATGTATCTTCGGTAATGGCATTTCTGCCGTTTCCGTATTATTCGGTTTACTCTGCAACGAAAAGTTTCGTTTTAGCCTTTACGGAAACGCTCGCTTCAGAACTTGAGGGAACCGGCGTTGTGGTCACTGCGCTCTGTCCCGGGCCGATCGATACCGGATTTTATACCGAGGAAATGCTCAAAGCCAAAATGGTGAAAACCAACAAGCCGGTAGATCCGGAAGTCGTTGCTGAAGAAGGTGTTAAACTTTTGCTAAACGGAAAAGGTAAAAAAATCGTTGGTTCGATGAATTGGTTTTTATCCAATCTCCCACGTCTCTTGCCGGATTTTCTGATGATGAAGATTAAAAAGAATTTGGCGAAGGGTACTTAAAAATGTAGCATAAAGAGTATATAAATTTTGTCTCAAAAATAGTTGCAAGTTCAGTAAATTCGTAATATATTTTCAAACAATGAATGCAAATATAATTTTTTCCGAATTCAGTTCTTCTAAGGAATTAACTGATAAGCTTTATCAAAACGGTATCTTGAAAAAATACCATGAAGGTGATATCATTCTGGATGAAAATGCCTCCATACGTTCCATTCCGATTGTAATGAAAGGATTGTTAAGAGTAATAAGGACAGAAGAAGACGGCAGAGAAATTTTACTTTACTACATCAAAGCAGGCGAAAGCTGCATTATGTCATTTCTTGGTGGAATGCACAATGAGAAAAGTATCGTAAAGGCCGAAGTAGAGGAAGATTCAGAGATCTTGTTTTTACCGATGGATAAAGTTACCTTATTCATCAAAGAATATCCGGAATGGCTGGATTATATTTTCAGGCTTTATCACAAACGTTTTGAAGAATTACTCGATATTATCAATGCGATCGCTTTCAAAAAAGTAGATGAAAGATTGCTCAATCTGCTCCATAAAAAATCAGAAATCTCCCAATCTAAAACCATCGTGATCACTCACGAACAGCTTGCCAATGAACTCGGAACAGTTAGAGTAGTAGTATCCAGACTTCTAAAACAATTGGAAGATTCCAGTAAACTAAAACTGGGTAGAAACAAAATTATCCTTTCAGATTCTATCTAAATTTCCCTATGTAACAAAAGTAGCTGTACAGCTTCACAGATATTTCCATTTTTGCTTCTTAAAAGTTAAAAAATGGAAATTTTCGGATATGTAGCATCGATTTTTATAGGTATTTCTTTAGGTTTAATAGGCGGTGGCGGAAGTATTCTTACCGTTCCTGTTTTGGTTTATCTCTTCGGAATTGACGCTTTTCTGGCAACAGAATATTCACTTTTCATTGTCGGAATCAGCAGTTTGGTTGGCTCGTTTTCTTATTTCAAAAAAGGATTGGTGGATTTTAAAACGGCTTTTATTTTTGGCGTTCCTTCGATCATTTCCATTTTCCTTACCCGAAATTATATTCTTCCTTTAATTCCCGATAAAGTCTTTAGAATAGGGAATTTTATGGTGACCAAAGACATTTTTCTTCTGTTACTATTTGCTGGATTAATGATTGTCTCTTCCTATAAAATGATATGGAAAAGGGTGGAAACAATCCCTTCACAAAATAACAATACACCTTTGGCAGTAGTTGAAGGTTCTGTGGTCGGAATTTTGACAGGTCTGGTAGGAGCGGGAGGCGGATTTATGATTATTCCTGCCTTGGTTAATCTTCTGAAAACGCCAATGAAAATCGCCATCGGAACTTCTTTGGTCATCATTTCTTTAAATTCTCTGATCGGATTTTTTTCATCAATGAATCACATCAAAATCGAATGGAATTTATTAGCAACCATCACCGCAATTGCCATCGTTGGAATTATCATTGGCTCGCAACTATCAAAGAAAATTGATGGCAAGAAACTGAGACCTGCATTCGGATGGTTTATTTTGGTGATGGGAATTTACATTGTTATTAAAGAACTTTTCTTTTAAAAATCTTATGTAACAAAAGTAGCTGTACAACAGAATTCAAACCTGGAAATTTGTATCAAATTAAAATGAAATTAAAATTATCAAAATGAAAATAGAACAGATTTATACAGGATGTCTCGCTCAAGGAGCTTATTACATTGTTTCAAACGGTGAAGCGGCAATCATTGATCCTTTAAGAGAAACTCAACCTTACATTGACAGACTGGAAAAATACAATATAAAATTGAAATATATTTTTGAAACCCATTTTCACGCAGATTTTGTGAGTGGCCACATTGATTTAAGTAAAAAAACAAATGCACCAATCGTGTACGGACCTACTGCAAATCCTGAGTTTAATGCGATTATTGCTGAAGACGGACATATCTTTGAAATCGGAAAAATCAAAATAAGAGTTCTGCACACACCGGGACATACAATGGAAAGCTCTTCTTTTTTATTAATCGATGAAAACGGTAAGGAAAAAGCACTTTTCAGTGGAGATACTTTGTTTCTTGGCGATGTTGGTCGTCCGGATCTGGCTCAGAAAGCCGCGAATATGACTCAGGAAGAACTGGCTGGACTTCTTTACGAAAGTTTATACCAAAAAATTCTGCCTTTGAGCGATGAAATTATCGTTTATCCTGCGCACGGAGCTGGTTCTGCCTGCGGGAAAAATATGCAAAAAGAGACGGTTGATACATTGGGGAATCAAAAGAAGACCAATTATGCACTCAATCAAAAAGATAAAGAAAGCTTCATAAAAGCTGTTACAGAAGGGCTTCTTCCACCCCATGCCTATTTCGGGATGAATGTAGCGATGAATAAAAAAGGCTACGACAGTTTTGATGAGGTTTTGTCAAAAGGGCTTCACGCTCTTTCTCCTGAAGAATTTGAAGAAATGGCAGAACATTCAGGAGCTTTGATTTTGGATGTCAGAAATAATGATGATTTTGCAAAAGGTTTTGTCCCTCAATCGATTAATATCGGTTTAGAAGGAGATTTTGCACCCTGGGTTGGTGCTTTGATTGTAGATGTAAAACAACCGATTTTATTAATTACCGATGAAAATAATGAAGAGGAAACGGTGACAAGACTCAGCAGAGTAGGATTTGACAACGTTTTAGGTTTTCTGAAAGGTAGTTTTGAAGCCTGGAAAAACAGCGGAAAAGAAATTGACAGAGTTCATCGAATTTTTGCTACAGATTTTGAAAAGGAAATTGAGAATAAAGAGGTGAAAATTATTGATGTACGAAAAGAAACTGAGTACGAAGCAGAACACGTTGATAAAGCTTACAGTAAGCCTTTAGCTTACATCAATGAATGGATTAATCATCTTGAACCGACTGAGCATTTTTATCTTCACTGCGCAGGTGGTTATCGAAGTATGATGGCGGCGAGCATTCTTCTGGCAAGAGGTTATAGAAATTTTACCGAAATTGAAGGTGGATTTAATGCAATCGCACAAACTGGTGTTCCCAAAAGTGATTTCGTTTGTCAAAGTAAAGTTTTGAAGTAATTTTGAATTAAATAAGTAAATTAATGTTAGATATCATAAAAGAACCTTGGCCGTGGTATATTGCTGGCCCGTTGATTGGTTTTACCGTTCCGGCTTTGCTGATTTTAGGCAATAAATCTTTCGGGATCAGTTCGTCATTGCGACATATTTGCGCAGCCTGTATTCCGGCTAATTTAAGTTTTTTCAAATACGACTGGAAAAAAGAATCATGGAATCTATTCTTTGTATTAGGAATTTTCTTCGGAGGAATGATCGCCGCTCATTTACTGATGATTCCTGAAGAAATTAAAGTCAATCCAAACCTTAAAGCAGAATTGGCAACCTATGGGATCACGGATTATAGAAATCTTGTTCCGACCCAATTGATGAATTTTGAAAGTTTATTGACGCTAAAAGGATTCATTATGATGGTTGTCGGCGGATTTTTGGTTGGTTTCGGAACAAGGTATGCCGGAGGTTGTACAAGCGGACACGCCATAATGGGACTTTCCAATCTTCAATGGCCATCTTTAGTAGCAACAATCTGCTTCATGATCGGCGGTTTTTTAATGGCAAATGTGATTTTGCCAATCATTCTTTCACTCTAAACTTATTTAATAATGAAAAAAGAAACAGATAGACGTCACCAAGATACCATTTGTACCAACGAAAGCCATCTTCAGCACAAATGGTATCACAATTTGAAATACCTTTTGGTAGGAATTTTATTCGGAATCGTGTTTGTGAAAGCTGAGATCATCAGTTGGTTCAGAATTCAAGAAATGTTCCGTTTGCAGTCATTTCATATGTACGGCGTAATTGGAAGCGCAGTTTTAACAGGAATGATTTCTGTCTGGCTGATTAAAAAATTCAAAATAAAAACCATTTATGGGGAAAACATTTCAATTGCTCCTAAAACTTTTAATAAAGGGCAAATTTACGGAGGTTTAATCTTTGGATTTGGCTGGGCAATTACGGGTGCTTGTCCGGGACCTCTATTCGCACAAATTGGAACAGGAGCTTTTGCAGTGATTATTACTTTAGTGAGTGCTATTTTAGGAACCTGGGTTTATGGATATTTCAGAGACAAGCTGCCACATTGATTTTTAGAATGCCATTTAAAAAATTTTGTAATATCATTAAGTGGAAAATTTTATAAATGAAATATTATAATGGTTTCTTTAGCGTACAGCACTGATATTGCCTTTAAAACGAATATTAATTTTGATTGAAGATTCAACTTAACAGTTGATTGATGTTCTCTTTATAGGTTTGTCCAATTGGTATTTTGTGCACATCAATTAAAATCCTATTATCCTCAATTTGTTTAATCTTATTTTTGGCAATAATAAATCATTTGCCGTTGCTCCAAAGCAGATTAACAGTATAGAAGGAAACATTAAATTTATTTCGAATTACTAAATTCCAATTAGCAAAATTTATTAGATGAATATTGTGAAATTATTAAAGTAGTTTATCTGTTACATTCTTCATCTCGCCACTTTAGGTTAAACAAAAATAACTTTATATAGAAAACTTATTTCTGGGCAATTCAATTTCGAAAAATCTACGCATAAAAATGTTATTTTTTTGAGTCGATATAGATTAACAGTGGTTTATGCAAAGAAAAAAGCGGAAATAAAGTGAATTATCAATTCTTTCCTTTCTTGTACCCATAACCGAAGAAATATCGAAGTATCCGGTTGAAGATTTAACAAGAATTTCTCAAATTTTAGTTAATATATAGTCTTGTCTTTAGAACTTGACAGGACTATACTCAAACCATTTATTAGTAGATATAGATAATATTTTGAAGGTATTGAATGAAATTTTATAGAGATTATTTTGTCTGAATAAATACAATTTATAATACATTAATTTATGCAATATATTATTGTAACTAACTTTTTTTAGGTGGCCACTTTAAAGTAAATTTTATTTTATAGTGAATTTAACTCATCTTGACCTATTTTTTTTATCTGTTTGGGTTTAATTCGATGCGAGCTTCCTGTTATTAAAGATTCACTATTTAGGGATATACATGTCATTAGCCGCGAAGTCAAATAAAAAAGCAACATCACCAGTTTGGTCTTGTGATGTTGCGGATAAAAAATTTAATGATCTGAAAAAGTTTATCTAAATTCTAGTTACTAGGCTTAGTATCAGGTCTAGGTCGTCTTTTACAACGATCATTCCGCCCATCTTTTTTGGTGGTGTGATGTTGAAATCACTGAATTTGAGACTCTTGCGACCAATCAGTTTGTTATTCTGTATAATGAAATCTACGTGATATTTCTTAGTTTGATTCATAATCTTTACTTCTATTACTGCAAGGAGATTTTTCTGATCCTTGGTAAGGCTGAGAAATCGGATGGTCATCTCAGGGTATTTTTCCACATTCAGCATTTTTCGGAAATCCCTGATCATCATCTTATTGCCGCAGTCGAAATCACTCACTTTTAAAATGATATTAGGTAGATTTTTCTCTGAGAGAGAATAAGAATCACGGTCATTTTTAAATGTGGTATTGAAAAATTGAAAACTGCTGACATTTGTACTGCCATTAATTTTTACAAAATTTTCCTGAGCATTGATCATTGTTGTGGAAAATAAGAAAAGTAGTACCATATAGAGAGGTTTCATAGCTTTAGTTTTAAGAAACAGAGAAACTACTAGTTTCCTCTGCTTCTGTTAAATGAAGACTTAAAAAGATATTACAGCTTCCAGCATAAATCCGTTGAACTTACCATCTCTGCGGATGTTGGTTGTTGGATATCCGTCGTATTTCTGGTTGACATATTCTAATTTTGCAAGGATGTTTTTGGTCATAAACCAGCCTCCGCCAATATTATATCGGTCTACACTAATGTCGTCTCCGCTGATTAGTTTTCCGTTCACTTTGTTGTACCGTCCGCCGAAGTAAAGGTTTTCAGTATTTCCGAATCTGTAAATAAGTTCTGCAGCGTATTGATTGTATGTTCTTCTGTCAGTTTCTACAAGATTACGTCCGGAAGCAGATTCAAAGATTCCGAAGAATTCCAAGCCTTTGTATTTAAGAAATGGGTTAATCATGACTGAAGTCATCGTATTTGAAAAGTCAGGATCTACCATGCCGGATCTCATTTGAGCAGAAGAAGTGGCTGCTGTATTTTCCATCACAAAATAGTATCTGGAACCGGCTCTGTCTCCATTGTAAAAGTCAAGTCTTGGCGCTCTTGCAATATTGTAGACAGATCCTGTTAGTCTCACTCTTAGGTCTTGTGTAATCTGCTTATCATAGCCTAGTTTTCCATAAATGCCGGGACTTGTTCCTCCAGTAGCGGTTTGATTAAGTTTTCCGTTAGTCACACCCCCCATTATGATAATGCCGTTTCTTCGATAGTATAGTTCTGCAAAAGGAAATGTGGCATAAGCATCCATCAGGTAATTTCCGACAAACGGATTCAAAACAGCGTAAGCATTATCTGTTCTTCTCAGTTGCGCATCACCATAGTTTATTTGATCCTGACCTACTTTAATAGTTGTATATTTCATCAGTTCTTCTGCAAAACCTTTTTGGATGAAGTCCAATTTATCAATCTGTAAGTATCCACCTTTTACATAAGTTTCGTTATGGTGTCTTGAAGACAGGAATGTTCTCAAGTGAAGATTAACACCATCATATAAAGCGACGTCCAGGTCTAAGTTGGCGGTTGGGAGGTTGATGTTATTTCCTATGTTGTATAATTGATTGGTATTGACACCGTTAACAATAACGGGTGTCGCATTATTCTCATGTTTGATTCCCTGGAATTGCAATGCAAAAGCACCTCCCACTTTTACTCTTAAGTGATCAAAAGTGGAAACAGAATCTTTTGGATTTTCAAAAACTGTTAATCCTCGCTGGTCTCTTGGTTTCAAATTGTCCAATTTTCCTTCTTGAGCGATCGCAGTTGTTACTGTTAATAAAGCGAAGATGAAGCTGATTTTAAATATATTTCTTTTCATGATGTAAATATTATTCAGTTAATTGATTTGAGTTAGTCTGCGACTATATTTACTTTTACAGTGACAATATCACCTGTTTTGATCCCCATAAACCCTGGGCGTTCCATTCCGAATTCTGACAATTTGATCGTTTCTGAACCGTCGATGACGTAGGTGTTTCCTTTTTTTACAATGGATATGGGAAATGAAACGGTTTTGGTAGCTCCTGCGATTGTCAGTTTCCCTGTAGCATTGCTCTTGCCGAGATTGATGGAAGTAGCAGTGAAGAGTATATTGGGAGCCTTCTCGGCCTTCAATGCATCATAGGCCTTCTTTTCCATTGTCTTTCCCTTTTCTGCCTTTAAGTTTCGGACAGGGACGCTGAAGGTCACATTTGTGAGTGCGTTTCCTGAAACAATTCCGGAAAAGGACGAACCCGAGCCGGTCATTTCCCAGTCATGCATCGGAGATGTTCCGAAAATAGTGATCGTTGTACTTTTTGAGGCTAATCTTTGAGCGTTTGCCACTTGGGGTAATAACATACTTCCTAATATTAAACCGAGTGTCATTAGATGTTTCGTAGTTTTCATTTGATACTATTTTATTTATAATTATGTTCTTTAGATTTTATGTGACAATGAAGTTGATGTCATTTGTGTAGTCATATAATAAGATCAAGTAAATTTTGTTTGTCTTCACGATCCAGATTAATAATGATTGCAATCTGTTGATTGCTTTAAATTCATAGGACAAAGGTATTTTAGAAGTAATGTCCAGATGATGATGAAACTTTCATTTTGAAATGATCCTCATCACTTCACTCCATCAGCTTCTCAAGCATCATATTTACTATAATCTTAAATTTCTGTAAGTCTGAAATTCTTGATATTGATATGTTACTTCATTGTTTGAAAAGTGGTAATTGATTAAGTATGAATGTTTTGTGTTGATTAGATTCATCAGATATTATTCTGGGACTAGATTTATTTGGGATACTAAGTTCTTTGCTGAAGATCACAAAGTTTAATGATGGAAGTCATTTTCCCTATCTGGTTCTGTTTCTAGCTTTGTTGAACCTTTTAAAAATAACCACATGGAAACAGTAAGCATGGCATCAACTATCAAAACAGTGGATCCGTTCATTAATAAACTTGTGAAGTAATGTTATGAGACGACAGAGGAACAGCTTGAGTCAAAAAATCCCACTTGCGAATCAAACTTTTATAAGCTGCAAGAAATTAGTAAAACCTAAGCGGTCGTACTAATGATAACAAATTGCGGTCATCACGTACAACAAATCCGATCAGTAAAATATTTCCGGACTAGGCTGTTTACAGAGGGTTGCTGCTAGACATCGTTCTTACTTATTTTTTCCATTGAACCTTTAAATCAGCAATTGGCTTTACTATACAATAAAGCCAATTGCTCCAGAAATCTATAAATTATGATACCAAAAAAAATGAAAGCAGCGGTGATCCACGCTTTTGGAGAGCCGTTACAAATCGAAGAATTGCCGGTGAGAGAACCTGGAGAAAATGAAGTATTAGTAAAAGTGATTGCCTGTGGCGTATGCCATACGGATCTTCATGCCTGTGAGGGAGATTGGCCAGCCAAACCAAATATGCCTTTGGTTCCCGGGCACGAGGCGATAGGATATGTCGTTGCGTTAGGTCAAAGTGTGAAAAACGTGCAAGAAGGTGATATTGTCGGTGTACCATGGTTATACAGTGCCTGCGGATGTTGTGACTATTGTTACACGGGCTGGGAAACCCTTTGTGAAAGTCAGAAAAACGGAGGCTATAGTGTAGACGGAGGTTTTGCTGAATATGTGGTCGCTGATGCTAGATATGTAGCTCGCTTTCCTTCAGGAATCAATTTTACGGAAATGGCTCCCATTATTTGCGCAGGGGTTACGGTTTACAAAGGTCTGAAGGAAACCGGTGCTAAACCTGGGGAATGGGTAGGCATTTCTGGGATCGGGGGATTGGGACATCTTGCCATTCAGTATGCCAAGGCGATGGGTCTGCATGTGGCAGCTATTGATATTACCGAGGATAAACTAAAACTGGCAAAAGAATTAGGGGCAGATGTGACTGTAAATGCTAAAGAAATTGATCCGGGATTGTCCCTTAAGAAAGAGACCGGCGGGATGCACGGCATGCTAGTGACGGCACCATCAACAACGGCATTCAATCAGGCGCTCGGCGCCCTTCGACGTAAAGGAGTACTTTCCTTAAACGGCCTTCCCTCTGGTACCTTTGACCTGTCGATTTTCGATACGGTAATTAATGGAACCACTATTAAAGGTTCGATTGTCGGAACTCGGAAAGATATGGAAGAAGCCATCGCTTTTGCCGTTGAAGGAAAGGTGAAAGCTACCGTAAAAACAGCCAGACTCGAAGATATTAATACTGTTTTTGATGAAATGAAAAAAGGAGATATTAGCGGCAGAATGGTTTTAGAAATCGCAAAACCATAATATTCGTTGCTACAATTTATTTAAATCCTATTAATGATACCAATATGGTTTTGCTTCTAAAGTAGGCTTTGAATTAAATAGTAAATAATTAATTTATTTTTTCAGCATACTTATGATAAGAGCCTTGCATAGAGGATTTATTTAATCTGCTGTTAGGCAGTTGTAGAAGCAATCGTTATTGATCCCAAAAGAGATTTCGATACCTATCTTCAGATTGCGAAGGAAAAATAATCTGACAATCATCCATATCATTGAAACGCATATTTATGCAGATTTTCTCTCAGGTTCACATGAACTTGTAGAAGTAACGTATTCGAAGCTGTATTTTCCAATAGTGACTGTTAAGAATGACCATGTAATTTTCAGTTTGTTGGTTTCAGCACTTAAGATGTGATATACATCGCCTTGAATCGAAATAAATACAGTTTGATTTAATAATAATATCTGGCCATCCCTATTGACTTACCTACTTAATTTAAGTTGACCAGTATCAAATAACAGCGTGATGAGCATCACTTTATTCAATCAGAACTTTGTGGAACTTTGAAATAGTAAACAGCAACAAGCCTAATTCAACATTAAAATTAAAAAATATGAAAACAAATTCAGAATTACAGAAGGACGTTCAGGATGCCATTAAATGGGAACCACTGCTTAACTCAGCAGAAATTGGAGTCATTGCTAAAGATGGTATAGTATCTTTAACAGGTATTGTCGACAGCTATGCGAAAAAAATGGAGGCGGAAGAGGCTGCTAAAAGAGTAAGCGGTGTAAAAGCTTTGGTGGAAAACATCGAGGTGAAATTTCCCAATTCTTTTACAAAAATAGATCCGGAAGTTGCAAAAGAAGTATTGGATGCTTTGAAAGCTGCATGGGACGTACCTGACGATAAGGTTTCGGTAAAGGTAGAAGATGGATGGGTTACTTTAGAAGGAGTATTGCCATGGAACCATCAGAAAGAAGCGGCTAAAAGAGTCGTCAAATATCTTAAAGGAGTGAAAGGGGTTTTTAATAATATTAAAATTAAATCCGAGCTTCATGATGTCATAGAACAGAAAGCGGTAAAAGATGCTCTTAAAAGAAGTTCGATTGATGACAAAGATATTGTTGTTGAAGTTTCAGGAACAACTGTCACTCTAAAAGGACTGGTAAATTCATTTTATGCAAGAGAAGAGGCAGGTCGTATAGCATGGAAAACACCCGGTATTTGGCATGTTAACAATGAGCTGGAAGTTGATTATGAATATGCTTTTTAGTCCATTTTTCTCAAAAAAAAAACTTGAAAGCACTGTTCGTGCTTTTAAGTTTTTTTGAGAAGAATGGGATGAAAATACTCGATAAAATACACTTACTTAATCTTACCTGAATCAAGAGTAATGAAAACGAGTTATATCAGCAGTAAGGAAATACGAGAAGGCGAGGAGGTTTGTGGTCATGATATCAGAGCGGGTATTTTTAATTTAATCCAAGAAGGTTTTCCGGGATTTAATCAGGAGCATTTTATATCTCTGAATGAACTGAACCAGTATCGACGTTTATATTTAACCTCTTTTATATCACAGGGAAAGGGAGAATTGGAAATTATAGATCTTGATGTCATGGATGCTATAAAAAATAATTCTATCCTTTCAGAAAATATACAGGATGAGATAGAGTCTGACGTTAGTATTGGTGAAAAGCTTGCCGACCAAGTGGCCTCTTTTGGAGGAAGCTGGACTTTCATTCTCGTTTTCTTCTCTTTTATTGTCGTATGGATATGCGTTAATATCTGGTTTTTATCAATCAGTCCGTTTGATCCTTATCCATTTATTTTATTGAACTTGATTTTGTCCTGCCTTGCCGCGATTCAGGCGCCCATTATTATGATGAGCCAAAATAGACAGGAACAGAAAGACCGAATCAGAGCTGAACACGATTACAAAATCAATCTAAAAGCTGAGCTGGAAATAAAACTGCTGAGCGAGAAAATAGATCATCTGTTGGTTAATCAAAATAAAAAACTACTGGAAATTCAGGAATTACAGACGGATTATCTGGAAGACCTCATGAATGTTCTTAAAAAGAAATAAACACAATCCTATTTAATTCTAAAAAAATAGAATAAATAAAAACTAACCTAAACATTAAAAAAAAGTGGAAAAAATTCTTGTTACCACAGATTTTTCGGATCATTCAAAATCCGGATTGCGGTTTGCGATTCAGTTAGCAGCCCAAAATGACTATCATCTTACTTTTCTCAACATCCATCATCTGCAAACTCCCTCTGCCTGGGATACTGTACGACTGGATGAATATCAGGATGAACAGAAACAGCTTATACATGCGAAGCTCATTCATTTTATAGAGAAAATATATGCTACGCTACACAAAGAACCTCAACATATTCAATATGCGGTAGAAATATCTGCTTTACCCGATGAAAGTATCAAATATTATGCTGAAGAAAATGAATATGATTATATCTGTATGAGTACCAGAGGTACAGGTGCATTAAAAAAGATTTTAGGAAGTGTGACATCGAACTTGATTAGTCTATCAAAAGTGCCTTTAATTATAGTTCCTCATGATTATAAAGTAAATCAAGTAAAAAGTGTTTTATATGCATCAGATCTTGATGATTATGAAAAAGAGATAATTAAAGTCTTGTCATTTGCCAAACCAATCGGAGCATCTATAGAATTATTGAATTTTACGACAGAACCTTTTGATGAAGAGAACAGGGAGATTTTGAAGAACAGAATAGAAAAGATCACACAATATCCTGTGAGCGTACACGTCGAAGAAAGGGATGGAGATGATGACTTGCTTAAAGATATAGAATCTGTTGTTAAAAAAATACAACCATCAGTATTGGTCATGTTTACAGAGCAGAACAAAAATTGGTTTGAAAAGATATTTTACGCAGGGCATTCTGCTGAATATTCATTTCATACAAAGGTTCCCTTGTTGATATTCAGGAAACAGGTTGAGGAGATTTGATTTTTTTTTTAGCATAAATACCATGTGAAATTCCTCTCATAAGATATCACTTGGTGTTTATAAGTTTTAAGATTTGATACGGATATTTTTCGTTCGCTTTGCATATTTGCAAATAATTGTGCTTAGTTTTTTTAAAAAAATTGACTTGTCACTAATGACAAGTCAATTAAATTTTTATTTAAACCTTATATTCAGCGAAATAATATCAGACTGCATCCCTACAGATTTTGTATAATGGCCGTATCTGATTTCAAGCATATTGAGCCTTTCGATACCAAACAAACCATTCTTCGGATTGAATCGGATTCCGGCTCCGTAAAAATGACTGTCAAATTTTGAAAGGTCATAATTACTGGTGTAAAAATCATCAAAAGCTGTATGCTGCTGATAAGGTGCAAAATATTTCGCAGAAGTCTGTGAGTAATATCTGTAAAAAGGACTTACCGAAACAAAAGGTGAAATTTTCACAGGGGTTTCCAGACTGAATGTATTTGATTTTAAACCCCAATCATCTGTGTAATATCTGTAATAAGCTCTCACAATGAACTTATCGCCTAAGAAATAATTCGCTCTTACTCCTAAAGGTATTTTAAAACGTTTATCCGGTAATGCTTCTTGATGAACAGAATTGTCCGTAAAATAAACCCTGTGAAAAGGTAAACTCAAATATCCGGTCTGCTGTATTCCGTCTGCTAAAAATTCCACCTGAAAATTCTGATTGATGATCTGAGAATAAGAGAGCGATAATGCAAAAGTATTTCTTGCGCTCGTTCCATTATTATCTGCAGTTCGCAATTCTATGGGAGCTATCATCTTTACCTGATCCAGATAAGCCTGAAGTTTTGCAGTAAATTCACCCATTTTATTCGGCGTTTTCTTTGCAAAGCCAATGTCGGCACCGTAAGACTGGTAATCATATTCAGAAGAAAATGAAACTCCAGCCACTAAAGTCGTTCCTTTATTTTCATTTTCTCTACTCCAGTTTAATGTTGGATAAATTCTGTTATCTGAACGGGATGCTGAAGAATTGGCTTTCAAATCGACCATATCGGAAGATGCGGAAGTATAATGATCGATTCCGACACTGAAATCAAATTTGTTCTTTCTCAATTTTTTATCGTATTTAACCATTGTTACGTCGATGGTATTGGAGACGTCGGTTAGTTTCTCATTTCCGATTCCTCCTGTTACCGCTGAATTATTTCCGTCTTGTTTATAATAGCTCGATACAAGATTAATCTCATCCAGACTTAGTTTTTTTGAAGGCTCAGTATTGGTATTTTCCTGCGCTTTTGCATTGAAAATTCCGAAAAGAGCAATGATACTTATGATAATTTTTCTCATTTTAAATCACAATTAAATTTTACAATTACTCTTCTTTTTAATTACACCCGCAACCTCCGCCCACTTTTCCGGCATTAGCGCCTGAGGAACCTTCTCTGTAAGACTGAAAGCTCAACTCGGTTTTTTCTATAGTTCTGTTTCCAAGAACCATTTCAGCATCGTTTAATTTGTTTTTTTCGTATTCTTTTACGGTTGTACAGGATTGTACAGAAGCGATGGTTACTAAAAAGCAAATTGCTGTTGTTATTTTTATGAAATTTTTCATTTGAATTAAATTTGTTTTTAAAATTTAAAATCCAGTTATGGATTCATTTTAAATTAATGTTTTGAGATGAATAAATTTTGTCCTGATCATCGATGATGATGCATTCCAGGTGGTTGATTTGATTCACCATATTGAGGGCAGAATCAATTCCCATAATGCTTACGGGAGTTGCCATAGCATCGGCAATTTCAGCGTTTGGACAAAAAATAGTTACACTTTTCACACCCGAGACTGGCATTCCTGTTTTCGGATTGATGGTATGAGAATATTTTTTACCGTTAATGATCACAAACTTTTCATAATTTCCTGAGGTAGCGATCGCCATATCGGTGATGTTCATATAGGAGAACGGCTGCTGCGCATTTTCGGGATCGGCAATTCCAACGGTCCAGGGTTTTCCGTCTGCCTGATTTCCCCAGGTCGTCAAATCACCGGAAGCATTTACAATTCCTGATACAACACCTCTTTTCTGAAGAAGTCTTTTTGCCATTTCCGCTGCATATCCTTTTCCGATTCCTCCGAAACTGATTCTCATTCCTTTTTCTTTCAGAAATACAGTTTGATTATCACGATTCAGGATAATGTTTTGGTAATTGACTAACTTCAAATGATCTTTGATTAATTCTGGATAAGGAAGCTGCTTCATCTCCCGGTCGAAATTCCAGAAACTTTTATCGATCCCGCCATACGATATATCAAAATAACCATCGGTAATTTGGCTGATTCTCAGACTTCTTTCAATCAGTTCAAAAACCTCACTGTCAACTTTTACAGGTTGTATTCCTGCATTTTGATTGATAAGGTTGGTCTGGCTTTCTTCACTGAAGGTGGTCAGTAGCTTTTCGATTCTCCGTATTTCTTCTATAGCAGCGTCAATGTGTTGTTGTGCTGTCTTTTCATCATCATTAACAACGGTAATTTCAAAAGCATTGCCCATTAGTTTCTGAGGTCTTTTGAATTCTCTGAGCATCATTGTCTACTGCTTTTGATTTTCTTTAATTTCTCTTATTTCCTTACTGAAAGCCAAAGCATTTTCTGAAGGAAGACCTTCCCAGCTTTTCAGTACTTTTCCTTCAGTGTCTAATAAAAGCGTATATGGAAACAGTCCTTTTTGATTATAATGATCAGCAAGTGAAGCATTTTCTTTTTTTAATTCGGGAGAAAGCTGATTCTTCTTATTTCTCGGAAAATCTGCGTTGAGGTAGACAATCACATTTTCTGTTTCCAGTTTCTTAAAATCTTCAGTTTCAATAATATTTTTATGAAGTTTAATGCACGGAATGCACCAGTCTGACCCCGAAAAATTGAGTAAGATAAGCTCCTTTTTATCGGCCGCAGTTTTTTTTGCATCCTCAAAACGATTTTGAGCCTTAGCTGAGAAAGAAAGCATAACGATTGTTATACCTAAGAGTAATGTTCTCATTATTTAGAATTTTATAATGATTTTATGTATTGATACGAAATATTTATAAACCTTTTATATAGATCTATAGCGTTGTTTAATTTGGTCAGACTTTTGACCAAATTGTATTGTAAGTAATGTTATGAATATAACAATCTAGGAGGTTCCCAGACAGAATTCAGAAAACCTTTGTAGCAAAAATCTATATCACTGAAAGGAATCTTTTGGGAATGTACTGCAGGTAGATGTTCGTTTTTAATTTCAAATGTAAATCCTTTTTCCAATGTGAAAAACAGAATCAATGGAGTAGAGTGAACCACAAATGGTAACTTCTGATCTTTCTTGTAGTCTCGGTCTTTAACGGGATGATCGTAATGTGTTTTCAAAAAAGAAGTGAGAGACATTTCGGGATTTAAAGCTTTATGCTCACAATAATGTTCTATCAGGTCAGGGATTTTCAACAGCTGATACAGTTCGGTTGTAGAAACCAAATATAAAGTCATCAACAGTATGGAAATCAACTTTTTCACTGATCAAAATTAAGAAATGTTTTGGTTAGAATGATTTTAAATTATTTTAAGTTCGATAATTTTTTATTGGTTAAGAAATGAACGTATATTTTAATTTATAAGTTCTTGTAATCTTTTTTCCCATTCAAAACTCTGAAAAATTTTCGAAAAATATGTGATTTGCATCATTATTAAATTTGATCTTAATCAGACACAGCAAAAGTACCAAGTTGTAATTTTATACAACCAATTTATACGTTATGTCTTACCATTTCTCCACAGAATTTAAAGGTCTTACAAAGGATGAAGTCCTCATTTCGAGGCAGAAATATGGATATAACAGGTTTGAAAATGTACATAAGAATACTGGTCTGGATCTGCTGGTGAGTATTTTGAAAGAACCGATGCTAATCATGCTTATCATTATTTCAATTATATATGTGGTGGTTGGTGATTATGGTGAGGCTGTTTTTATGCTGGTGGCGATCATTGCGGTGACTGCCACATCTTTTTATCAGGATAATCGGAGTAAAAAAGCTTTAGAAGAACTTGAAAAACTCAACGAACCTTTAAGTAGAGTCATCAGAAACTCGGAGGTAATAAAAATACCTACTCATGAGATTGTTGTAGGTGATTTATGTATCACTGACGAGGGGCGTATTATCAACGCAGATGGCAAGATTGTGCACAGTAATGATTTTTCGGTGAATGAATCTTCGCTTACCGGAGAAAGTTTTTCGGTCTTTAAAGACAGCAGTACAGAAAATAATCTGGTGTACAGTGGAACTGTAACTGTTTCTGGATTAGCTGTTTTTGAGGTGCAGAAAATAGGCAGATTGACAAAGATCGGACAGATCAGTGAATCAATTCTAACTATTAAAGAGGAAATTTCTCCGCTGCAGATTCAAATAAGGAAATTTGTCAAAGGAATGGCCGTTATCGGTTTGATTATTTTTCTAACAGTTTGCATTTTTAGTTATATAACAACAGGAGATTGGGTAAGCAGTCTTCTCACTGGCCTCACATTAGCAATGTCGGTGTTACCCGAGGAAATTCCTGTGGCATTTACGACATTTATGGCTTTGGGAGCATGGAAGCTGATGCGTCAGGGAATTATTATAAAACGCAGCAGCATTGTGGAGACTTTAGGAAGTACCACCGTGATTTGCACTGATAAAACCGGAACCATTACTGAAAATTCAATGCATCTGAAGCATCTGTATGTTTTCGGATCTGGAAAAGTTTATGATGAGGCCGATTTTTGTGATGAAGGAGTAAAAGAATTGATTTCTTACGCCATGTGGAGTAGTGAACCGCTGCCTTTTGATCCTATGGAAATCACACTTCACAAAATCTATGAGCAGACCCAAAAAAATGATCACCGGAAGGATTTTCAAATGTTTCATGAATATCCTCTTGAAGGCAAGCCGCCGATGATGACCCATCTTTTTGAAAACTTGCATAAAGAAAGAATCATTGCAGCGAAAGGAGCTGCAGAAGCCATTCTGCAGGTTTCTAGGCTTTCTCAAATCGAAAAAGACAATTTGCGAACTGTTATCCAAAGATTCGGACAGCAGGGATACCGGGTTTTGGGCGTTGCCAAGTCACATTTTGAGGGAAATAATTTTCCTGTAAGACAACAGAATTTTGTTTTTGATTTTTTAGGTTTGACGGTATTTTATGATCCTCCTAAAAAAGGAATTCGAGAGGTGTTTCAAAATATCTATAATGCAGGTATTAAAGTTAAAGTAATTACAGGAGACAATGAAGATACCACTCAAGCTATTGCAGTACAGGCTGGGATTGTAAATTCCTCTCCTGCTGTCAATGGAAATGAAATTATCAATAGTTCCGAAGAAGATTTAATCACTATTTCAGAACGCAGTAATTTATTCACAAGGATGTTTCCTGATGCAAAATTAACGGTCATTAATGCTTTAAAAAAGAAAGGGGAAGTAGTGGCGATGCTTGGCGATGGTGTGAACGATGGTCCTGCGCTGAAAGCTGCGCATATCGGCGTAGCCATGGGCAGCAAAGGAACAGAAATTGCCAAATCTGCCGCCGCATTGGTGATCACGAATGATGACTTAGCAAAACTTCTTGTTGGAATTGCTGCAGGAAGAAGAATTTATGCGAATATTAAAAAGGCAGTTCAGTATATTATTTCTATTCATATTCCTATTATAATGACAGTTTCTTTACCGTTATTTCTAGGCTGGATATTCCCTCACATATTGACTCCGGTTCATGTTATTTTTCTTGAGCTCGTCATGGGGCCGACCTGTTCTATTGTCTATGAAAATGAGCCGATGGAAAAAAATACAATGATGCAGCCTCCGAGATCATTGGGAGAAACTTTCTTGAATTTTAGTGAGTTGGGAATCAGTGTTTTGCAGGGATTGGTCATCAGTGCCGGGATTCTTTTTGCATATCAGTACACCGTTCATCTTGGTGGGAATGAAGAAAAAACAAGAGCTATGGTATTCAGCACACTTATATTTGCCAATATACTGCTTAGTTTCGTTAATCGTTCATTTTATTACAGTGTAATTGAAAGTTTAAAAAACCGCAATCCTTTACTTATTGGTATTTCTTCTTTTGCATTAGGGCTGCTTTTAGTCATACTTTATGTGAAGCCAATCTCGGTATTTTTTAAAGTGGACGCTCTTACTTTATATGAGTTGGGGATTTCAGTTTTTATAGCGACAGTCTCGGTGTTATGGTTTGAATTTTTTAAATATGTGAAGAGAAGAGCGGATGATATATAGATTGAGCCACCTAAGATCTTATGGAAGCCAATACATCCATTAGTGTTTCAAAAACTTAGTGATTTATTTAAAAGCGAAAGATTAAAAAAGAAAAACATCAATCCATGATATGTACTTCTGTAAATCCATGTAATTAAAAACAAATAATCCTGATATGAGAACAATTGTAGTACCAACCGATTTTTCAAAGCCGGCAAGAAATGCAGCAATTTATGCACTTCATTTAGCTCATGCTATGAAATCCGATATTCATCTTTCCCATTCTTTTGAAATTCCTGTTGAAAGCCCCATGCTTGGGCAGACTGCGTGGGCGGTTTATCAATATCCTGCCCTGCAAAAGGACAAGCGCGAAGAACTTAACAAGTTTGCGAAAACCTTACAGGATAAGGCAAAAATATTATGGGGCTATGAAGCTTTTCCTTTTCATCCTAAGATTTATCAAACCTGTGAAGAGACAGATGTCATCCAGCTAGTTAATGAGACTGCGGCCAAAAATACAACCCTTTTTATTGTGATGGGGATGCAGGGAGCCGGAATGCTTACCCGTTTCCTTTTTGGAAGCAACAGTCTGAAAATGATTGAGAATACAAAACATCCTCTCCTTTTAATCCCTCAAAAACACAAGTTTAAAGGGTTAAGAAAAATTGCGTTTGCAACAGATCTTGATAAGAAAGATATAAAGACCGCCCAAGCTCTAATAAATTTTGCGAAATACTTTGACGCTGAGCTTTTGATTACGCACATTCTTCAGAGCAGCAATGAAGTTTTTGAAAATACAGATTATGAGCAAAGAAAAGAGTTTTTTTTAAAGAAACTTGACGGCAAAATATGTTATAACTGTATTTATAACGAAGACATTGATTACGGTTTAGATATATTGAAAAATAAAGATATCGATATGTTAATTATGGGACATCAGCATAGAGGTTTTTTCGATAAGTTAGTAGTCCTCAGCCAAGCAGTTGAGCAGGCCAACCATCTGGAAATACCTCTATTAATTATTCCGGAAGGTCAGACTGTATCTTTTTAGCAACAAATGAAAAGAAATTTTCTATGGTTATTTATTGTTAACGTACAGGATTTTATGTAGTTTTTTAATAACAAGCTACTGTTTTTTTTAAAAAAAACTTCATTGATCATGTTTACTGGATATAAAGCTGTAAATTTATAAGATTCAGATATTTGTAAATTATGGAAAGCGCAAAGCTGTTATATGCCATTGTAGACACTGCTATTGATGGAATCATTACCATTGACAGCAGGGGAAGAATAGAAAGTATGAATCCTTCTGCACTCAAAATATTTGGCTATACCGAGGAAGAACTTAAAGGTAAGAACATTTCGGTACTAATGCCGGAGCCCGATCAAAGCAGACACGACGGTTATTTATCTCATTATCATAATACCGGTGAGAAAAAAATTATCGGTAAGGGTAGGGAGGTTAGAGGTTTAAGAAAAGATGGTAGCCAGTTTCCCTTTAGGCTTGCGGTAAGTGAGGTCCAATACGAAGACAGAGTAATTTATGCTGGCTTTATCCATGATCTTTCCAAAGAAAAGGAAGCTGAAGAAAATTTAAAAAAGTACACTTTTGAGTTAGAGGAACTGGTGGAAAACAGAACCAAAACCCTGAAGCAGATGCTCTGTGAGTTAGAAGAGGCGAAGGAAGAGGCCAACAATTCTCTTGAAAAAGAAAAGGAGCTCAGCCGTATGAAAAGCCGATTTGTATCGATGGCCTCTCACGAATTCAGAACTCCCCTAAGTTCTATGCAGCTTTCAGTGGTATTAATAGAAAAGTATCTTCAAATTTCCGATGATGAGCAGATCTTAAAACATCTTCATAAAGTTAAACATTCGATAACCGGATTAAATTCTATTCTGAATGATTTTCTCTCGTTGGAAAAATTGGATTCGGGAGTTGTAGAGGCTCAATATGAGTCATTTGATATCCTTGAGTTTTGTGAAGAAATTGCTGAAGAAATGCAGCTCATCAGCAAAGAAGACCAGATTATTATTTACCAGCATTCAGGCTCTGAAAAAATCGTCCGCTTAGATCAGAATTTATTAAGAAACTGTTTGATTAACTTAATAAGTAATGCGATTAAATATTCAGGTGAGCATACGCTTATTGAGTTTTTTTCCGAAGTAAATGAAGAACAATATGTCTTTTCCATAAAAGATAATGGACTGGGGATACCGGAGGAAGATCAGCCTTTTCTTTTTCAGCCGTTTTTCAGAGCTCACAATACCGGAAATATCCCGGGAACGGGATTGGGTCTTAATATTGTGCTCAGATATGTCGATCTGATGAATGGAAATATTAAATATGAAAGTAGATCGGGAGAAGGAACTCTGTTTACGCTTTCATTTCAAAAATAAAAAACTAATTCACATTAAAACTATTCTTTTTAGGCAATGGAAAAAAAACGAATTCTAATCATTGAAGATAATGACGATATACGTGAAAGCACTTCAGAAATTCTGGAATTGGCCAACTATGAGGTCTTTCAGGCAGTGAACGGAAAAAAAGGGATTGAACTGGCTATTAAACATGTACCAGATGTTATTCTATGTGACATCATGATGCCTGAGCTTGACGGATATGGTGTATTGTATCTTTTAAGTAAACGTGAGGATACCGAATTGATTCCTTTTATTTTTATAACGGCAAAAACTGAACGTATGGAGATCAGAAAGGGAATAGAAATGGGTGCGGATGATTATCTTACCAAACCTTTTGATGATATTGAACTTTTGGGAGCTATAGAAAGCAGGCTAAAAAAAAAGGAACGCCAAAAGAAAATTTACAGTGTTAATCTCAATAAGATGACGAATTTACTTGAGGGTTCTCAAGGTCTTGATGAACTGAAAAAAACTTTTGATGAAAGTAAAGTAAAATCATTTAAAAAGAAACAGGTCATTTACTACGAAGGCGATGCGGCTCATACTGCATATCTTGTAATTTCAGGCTCGGTAAAAACCACAAAGATGCATGAAGGCGGAAAAGAGCTGATGACCGGGATTTATCATCCTGAATCTTATTTTGGAATTACATCGCTTTTTTCAGGCAGCGAATATCAGGAAACCGCGGAAGTACTGGAAGATGCAGAATTGTGTTTTCTTCCTAGAGACTCAGTTAATATGCTCGTGTACAAACATCCTGATATTGCAAGAAAATTCATCAATATTCTGGCACAAAACGTCAATGATCATGAAGAACAATTGCTTCAGCTGGCCTACTGTTCGGTTAGAAAAAGGATGGCAGAAGTTCTATTAAAGCTACAATCGACTCACTCTTCTAAAGATTCCTTTGAAATTTCCCGAGAGAACCTTGCTTCAATGGCCGGCATGGCTAGTGAAACAGTGAGTAGAATCCTGACCGATTTTAAAAATGAAAATCTTATCGATAAAACTGCGGGAAAAATCACCATCCTCGATATCACTAGTCTGCGAAGACTTAAAAACTAATATCACATATTTAAATGCGCATCAGCATTTTATTTCTCTATTCTGTGCCATACATTTGCCTATTGAATAGAAATCATGAAGGTCATTGTTTACAATATGAGCCAGGAAGACAAAGAAAATCTGGCGCTCATCAATCACAAAAAACATAAGATTACTGCGATCAAAGATTCTTTGACTGAACTTAATGCTGATTTCGCACATCATAAAGACGCTGTAATTATCATTAGTAGAGATTATTGCGTGTCTGCTATTCTGATCCAAAAACTTCAGTTGATCGGTATCAAGTTGATCATATCATGGTGTCTGCAAGATCTTATTGTTGACGGTTCGATGAGTAACGATTCAGACTTTGAATATATTAAAATTAAAATAACAGATTCCAAAGCAGCAGCCGCACGCACTATTGAGATACTCGACCAATGGGGAAAAAAGTGATCACTATCATTTCGAAATGCGATGGTAGTCATTTCTTAAAATTTAGTGATACGTAAACAAATGTAGCGTTCATTAGTTATTATTTCTTGGAGTTTTTAAAAAGAACATCTTGCTAAAACTGTTCTCAATCATAATTCAAAATTTTACGTTAATAAATATCGAATTAAATTGCTTTCTACACAAGATGTTAATCTCATTAACATCTTGTGTAGAAAGTTTTGTAATATGTGGCGCCAAAAAATCACTAATTTCGATTTGCCATGATAATCACCACTTAAAAAGAAGTATTTATGTAAATTTTGCGAATATCACAAAAACACAAAAAAAGCTGTAATTCGTTAAATTACAGCTTTTTAGAAGGTTTTTGAGCATTTTTGAAAATTTTGGTTTTCCTACTCTGCGGAGAGAGAGGGATTCGAACCCCCGGACCTGTTACAGTCAATAGTTTTCAAGACTATCGCAATCGACCACTCTGCCATCTCTCCTGAATTTCAACAAGATTGTCGTTTTCAGTGGTGCAAATATAGAATGTTTTTAAATTCTGGCAAAATATTATTTACATATAATTTCATATCATTTATTAATTTGCTAAAAATCAGTTTATTATTTTTAATATTGAAATCTTTTAGCTTAAAGTATGGAGTTTTATTCCCAAAATCACAGCACCAAAACCAGCAACAATACTTAGAATCACATACATGAATAATGTAAGATAATCTTGATTTTCCCAAAGAGAATAGTTCTCTACTGAAAAAGTTGAAAAAGTTGTAAAGCCACCACAAAATCCGGTAATTAAAAGATACTTTAAATAATGATCAGCTTTCAAAAAGTATGAGGTGAGAAATCCTATCATAAAACAGCCCAAAATATTAACCAAAAAAGTTCCCATAGGAAAAGTGTTGATGGTCCAAAGTTTTTGTGTGTAAAAAGACATGAGATGACGGGCGATACTTCCAAGTCCGCCTCCTAAAAAGATAAATACAATGTTTCTCATTCGTTATGTATACTATTTTAATTCAATAAACTAAGATGGAAAATGACTGTTTCTAAACAAGTTTTCTATCCTTATCACTAACAAAGAAACGCACCCGATAAGGTGCGTTTTTTTATGTTTACTCTAAAAACTAGTGTAACTCTGCAAGATATTTCTCTGCATCCATAGCTGCCATACAACCGCTTCCTGCTGCCGTAATTGCCTGTCTGTAGATGTGATCCTGAACATCACCTGCTGCAAAAACTCCAGGTAAATTAGTTCTTGTAGAGCCTTTTTCAGTTGCAATATATCCGTTTTCGTCTAAGTCAATTTGTCCTACAAAAATATCAGTATTAGGCTTGTGACCGATAGCGATAAAAATGCCGTGAACGTCTACTGTAGATTTTTCCTGAGTTTGGTTATTGATAACAACTGCTCTTTCAACCAAATTGTTTTCGCCCTCAATTCCGATTAATTCATGATGAAATTTTACTTCAATATTAGGTGTATTTTCTACTCTGTGAATCATTGCTTTTGATGCTCTGAATTCACCTTTTCTCACCAACATCGTTACTTTATTCACCAATTTTGCAAGGTAGGTTGCCTCCTCTGCAGCTGTATCACCAGCTCCGACTACCACCACATCTTTTCCTCTGTAAAAGAAACCGTCACAAGTTGCACAGGCAGAAACTCCACCGCCATTGTATTTTTTTTCGTCGTCTAAACCTAAATATTTTGCAGTGGCACCGGTAGAAATAATTACCGTTTTGGCAAAAAGCTCCTTGTTTCCTGCATATAATTTATGAACACCACCAACTTCTTGAGAGAATTCGGCTTTGGTTATCATTTCATAATGCACTTTTGTATCAAATCTTTCTGCTTGCTTCTGCAGATCCATCATCATTTCAGGACCTGTAATTCCTGCAGGATAACCTGGGAAATTATCAACTTCAGTTGTTGTTGTCAATTGTCCGCCCGGCTCCAAACCTGTATATAATTCGGGTTTTAAGTCTGCTCTTGCTGCATAAATTGCTGCTGTAAAACCAGAAGGTCCAGATCCAACGATGATACAATCTAAAATATTTTGCTCCATAATTAGCTATTCAAAAAGATTTAAATTTTAAGACCACAAAGTTCGGAATTTTTAATGTTTTATTAAAGTAAAATTAATGATAGTTTTCAATAATAAATATGTCAAAAGTCAATGAGTCAAATGTGAATTTTTTATTTTTTTAAAAATAATCTAAATTCAGAATTGATATTACTTGTATTCAGATTAAAAATTTCTAATCCCTCATCCACGGAGTTTCCTTTTCTAAAAAGATGAAAAAGTTTTTCTTTACCATATTTGGAAATAATCATTTGGCAAAGCACAGCTGAAACTACATAGGGAATCGGAGTTTCTTTTTCATAGTAGAATCTCTCATAGATATTTAAATGCTGCGAAATGTCAAAATTGGGATTTTCATACAGAAACTTTTTTAGTTTTTCTTTGTGCCACAAGAAATCGAACTTACCGCTTCCTCCAAAATAAGTAGCCATTCCCTCATTAAAAAAGGGGTCTATTCCTGGGAAAAGTTTTGAAGTATATAAATGGGTAACTTCGTGAGTATAATATTCTGAGTTGTTTCCGGAAATGATGATATTGAAATTCTCAGCAAAACCACCAGACGTATCTGCATACATCATAGGATGATAATCAAATCCTTTTAATTTGAAAACTTCTTCAGGTGAAATTGTTGAATAATAAAATATTGGAAACTTTTCGGTATTAAAAAACTCAGACAGAAGTTTTATATCTTTCTTTTGTCTTTCAGCTTCTTCAATGCTGTAATTCTTAGAGGGCGAAATGCAGTATGTGATATTGTCTTCTTTTTTGGATCTCCAGTTTTTCGTAGTATAATCAAGATATTTGCTGAAGACAATTTTATCACCCTTTTTCACAGCAACCAAATTGTAAATTGCTTTAATAAGACTTGATTGTGTCTCTTTATTATAGCCTACATAAGCCACTTTAATAATTCTCTTATCGTCTTCATTAGTTGGGATAATCTCCATTAATGAAGGCTGATAAAAGTTTTCGCCATTTTTTCCACTCTCGATCCCAATAATTTCATAGTATGGAGATTTGAATCTTTTAAAGTCAGATTCAAGCCAGAATTTAGGATCTTTTGTTTCTAAAAATTCTCCGAGAGTTTCGATTATTTTAAGGTTAACAGGATCTTGTTTGTTGATGGTCGGAGAAATTGATTTTATCTTATATTGTGAATAGGATAATTGAAAGAGCAGAATAAAAACGAAAAATAGAGCCTTTATTGTAAGCATCGTTTTAAAATTATTTAATGTTTTCACTTTTCAATTTTCATACTTTCATTTTGATTTTATCCACATTGATGATTTTATAAACCAATTCTTTAATTAATTCAGCTTCACTCATATTCACTGCGCCCAAACCTTTTCCTTTCATATCAAATTCTCTCAAAATAGAAATCACTCGGGTGGAATGTTTTAAAGGATACAATCTTGCTGCCTCGGCATAATCTTTCAAAAAGTAAGGGTTCACACCCATTTGTGAAGCAATGGTTTGTGGTGATTGCCCAATCATTGTGTTGTACATGATGACATTGGAAAAATAATTATATAAGCTTGAAAGCAACATCACAAAAGGATTATTCTTAGGGTTTTTGCCCATGAAATGAGCGATTTTGAATGCGGCGTTTGCATTTTTTGTACCTAAAGCTTTCTGCAGTTCAAATACATTGAACTCTTTACTGATCCCGATATGGTTTTCTACGATGGTTCCGTCTAAAATCTGATCTTCTTTAAGGATTATCTTTAATTTTCCTAACTCATTTGAGATTCTGGAAAGATCATTACCCAGATACTCTGCTAAAAGATGAGAGATATTGGGAGCCGTTTTTATGTTTAATCTTATGCATTCATCAGCAATCCATTTGGGAAGATTGTGATCCTTGAAAGATTCGCTTAGAAAAAGTGCATTGATCTTTGCTAAAGTTTTAGTGACTTTTTTTCGGCTGTCTAACTTTTTATGTTTATGGGCGAAGACCAACACTGTGGACGGAACCGGATTTTCAACATAGGTTTCCAGAGCTCTGCTTTCCTCATCATTAAATTTTAAATCCTGCGCTTCTTTTACAATAATAACCTGCTTATCACCCATCATCGGAAACTGTCGAGCCAGAGAAAGCACTTCCTGGTAGGTGGTGTCTTTTCCATAGGTCACAGTTTGGTTGAACGCTTTTTCATCTTCCTCCAGAAAGTCGTGTTCAAGGGCTTTTACAGCAACGTCAATAAAGTAAGGCTCTTCTCCATGGAAAAAATAAATCGGTAAAACTTCTTTATTTTTAATATTTTTGAGGATTAAATCTAATTCTTTCATCTTATTAAATGGAACTTCCCAAACTCAATTTTCAGGAAACTTTTGATTTTAAATTCAAGAAAGACAAAGATAAGTTTTTTATCTATGATTTAGTTCGTAAAACTTACCTTTTGCTGACGCCGGAAGAGTGGGTGAGGCAGCATTGGATTCATTATTATCTTACGGTGAAATCGTATTCTGTTTCCGCTTTAATTACTGAAAAAAAGATCGTACTAAATGGTCTAACCAAGAGAATTGATCTTTTAGTAACAGAGAAAGCGCAGCCGAAAATTCTGATTGAATGCAAAGCACCGCAAATAAAACTTACTGAAAAAACTTTCGAACAAACAGCACGTTACAATTTAATTATAGGTGCTTCTGAGATTATCTTAACGAATGGTTTGCAACATATTAATGCATATTATGAGAATGGAGAATATCAGTTTTACAGAGCAGAATAATTAAAAATAACTAATATTGTCTCTTCTATTTAGTAGGTTTACTAATAGTTTTAGCTAGATACTGTTAGCAATTTTTTTTTCAGAAAGGTTACCAGCATTAAATTTTCATAATTATCAATCTGTTGGTGCGATTTGTGTTTTATGATATTAATTAAATTACAGAATATGATACGTTCAATTTTATTATCCACATTTCTATTAGCATCGGCAACAGCTTTCAGTCAAAATTTAAAAAAAGTTTCTTATCAGGACGGTTCGCAGAAACTTAACGGGTTAGTCACTTCAAATGCCGGAAAAAAACTTCCCGGAGTTTTGATTCTTCCCGCTTGGAAAGGAATTGATGATGAAGCAAAAACAGCTGCTGCAGATTTAGAAAAAGAAGGCTATGTGGCATTTATTGCAGACATCTATGGCGAAGGAAATATTCCCGCAGACAATGCTGCTGCCGGAAAAGCTTCAGGATTTTACAAGCAGAATTTTGCTGCTTACCAAAAGAGAATTTCTCTGGCATTGGAACAACTGAAAAAAAACGGTGCAATCCCTGAAAAAATTGCGGTTATCGGATATTGTTTCGGGGGAACAGGAGCTTTAGAATCTGCAAGAGGAAAATTGCCTGTGGTAGGAGTTGTTTCTATTCATGGAAGCATCGGTAAGGATCAGGCAAGACCTAATGAAGCTATTTCAACTAAGATTTTAGTAGAAAATCCTGCAGATGATAAAGGAGTGACACCTGAAGACTACAATAATTTGGTAAAGGAAATGAACGATGGTAAAGCAGATTGGCAAATCATCACGTATGCCAACTCAAAACATACCTTTACTGACCCAAAATCTGCAGATTACAATCCAGTGATGGCAAAAAGAGCCTGGGATCATACATTGATATTTCTCAAAGAAATATTAAAGTAAATTTCAAAAAAATAACCTCATTTATCTGAGGTTATTTTTTTATATTTCACTGGTTGTATTGCAATTAGAGCACCACCAATATTCATTTTCTCTATCTTTCAACTTTATTTTTGATTTCTCATCACAATTTTCACATATTTGATCATCATTGTCAGTCTGCTTCGCTTCGTAATCGCAGTTAAAGCAACTCCAGCTCGCTAAATGAGTTTTGCCATTGACAAACCATGTGAATGCGTTTTCTTTACATTTAGGGCAAGTTTTTAAAGCCATATTTTAAACTATTTATTGTTCTCTATTTACTAATTCCATCGAAAATGCAGGGTGGCAGATGGCGATATATTCAAAAGGTTCCGGGAAGGGATTGCTGTAACGAACTCTAGCTCCCTTTTCAATCAAAATGCTCTGTCCTTTGTCTAATACAACATAATCACCGTCAATTTCAAATTGCTTTTTACCTGAAATAATGATGGTGAATTCATCAAATTCCGGCGTCTGATGGGGTTCGCTCCAATTTGGCGGAGCAACCATATGTGCAATAGAAATATTTGGATTTTGCGTTGAGTTTCCCCAGTGTTCCTCTATTAATTTCCCATCAGTTGTAGGAACCACAAAAGGTGATTTCTGAATTTTATATTTTTTCATAATATTTTGATTGCGAAGCATTCAATCGATCTGATTGTACGAGTATACTTATTTATCTTAAAGATGCTCGATCATCAAAATCTGCCTGATTTTAGTTAACATTAAAATGATTTTCTTTTTTGATCTCGTACATAAAATTGGTTATTGTAGGTTCGCCAAAATAAGCAATTTCCTCTTCAGCGATTTTCTGTCCACCCAATCTTTCTAAGGCAATCTGTGAACGGAAATTTTCTTTTCCAATATGGAAATATACTGTATCTACGAATTCAAAAATATAATCCATCATCAGTTTTTTAATCTGCGGATTGATGCCTTTACCCCAAGAATTTGTTCCGTAGAAAGTGTAGCCGATGAAAATACTATTTCTCGATTCATCGAAGTCGTAAAAACGGGTACTTCCCAATACGTCTCCGCTGGATTTTTCTACAATTTTGAAAGCACCTTTGCTTTCCATCGCTCCTTTAAAAAAGTTTTCAAAAACTTCTCTTTTGTAGCGGTCTTTATTCGGATGTTGTTCCCAGACTTTGGGATTGGATGCTAGATGATATAATAATTCAAAATCCCCTTGCTGTAAGGGGATTAGCTGATATTTTTCGTTTTCTAAAAAAGGTTGAATAGAAAAATTCATCTTTATCAATTTAAGTCTTAGATTTTTGCTTTTGCAGCGTCTGATTCTATCTTTTTGATTTCTTTCAGTTTCTCAGCAATTTTGGTGACTGCTTCAGGTTTTGCAGGTCTTAATGCAACTTCGGCCTGAGCCATGTCCCATTTGATTACCAAATTTCCTGAATTTTCATCAGTTGGGTTTAATGTAATTTCAAACCATTCTTGTTTATCAGTCAATTTATTAACTGGAACCATAACGTCTACAACATCTTGTTTTGGATCGTAGGTATAAGCTCCCCATTGCTGGAAATCTTTATTTAAAATTACTTTCCATTCTTTTTCGGTAGGCACGATAAACAAACCATAAGTTCCTGCAGGAACTACTTTCCCACCAAAATTCACAGACTGTCCAAAGGTAATTTTTGTCGATGAGTTGGCACCTGCTCTCCAAACCTGTCCGTAAGGAACGAGTTCTCCGAAGATTTTTCTTCCTTTCACTCCGGGTCTGCCATAATCGATGCTGATTTTAGACATAGAAAACTGTTGCTCAACCTTCTGACGCGGACTGGCTGCCGGTACGGAATAATCTTGTGCAAAACTTAAGGCCGAGGCTGATATACAAACTGCAAATAATAACTTTTTCACTTTTTTAAATTTTGCTAAAATTACGAAATGCATGTCAGAAATTGGTTTTTGATATTGATAAAATTTGTTAAAGTGTTTTTACTAAACCAGATAGAATTCAAAATAATGCAGCCACGATAATTTGAATTAAGTTCTCTACATTCCCATCATCATTGCCATGAAGTAATTGGCATAGTGAAGAGAATTGAGGAGTAAAATATCTTTTTCCTCAAAGGTCTCAAAAATTACTGACGTTGTGATTTCGTATTCGTATTTCAGGCTGTTCCATTTAAACTTAGGCTTCATTACTAATAATTCATTGTTTTTTTGATCTGTCAAAATAAATGATTCTTTGAAAAAGCCTGAGTGCTTAAAAATGTAATCTTTCTCGATTTTATTAAAATAAGTTTGCAGCAAAATATTTCCATCCCAGTTCATGGTAAATTTTAAAATCACATTTTCTCCGTCTTTGACTTCGACCGTTGTTCCCCAAAATCCCTTCGGCTCGATTTGATATTTAGAATTTAAAATATTGATTTCAGCATTAAATTTAAACCAGTTTTTATAAATAAGCTGACCGATAACTTGCTCTTTATTTGATATTTCAAAGTATAAAGAGTTCGTTGATATTGCTTGGTAGTCCATTTTTTTTTGATCTAATTTAAATAAATTTCACAAAACAGTAGGTTATCGATTTTAACAATAAAATGATTAATCACTACAAACGTCTAGATAGAAAAGATCCTGTCACTAGAGTACTTAAAGTTCCCAGAAAAAATTTAAATATCTTTATTTGAGAGCATTGTTACTGTAGTTAAAGCAAAAAATTACTCTTTCATGGATTGTAAAGCCCAAGCTACAAGTAATGGCTGCATAAATAATCTTCCAAGTCTTCTTTTATCAGTGTTTAGAACGAATGCATCTTTTCTGTTTTTGTATTGAGAAATATTTCCAGGAAATACAGCAGTAAAAAATGCGGCAGTGATTTTACCCAATAAGCTTCGGTGTTTTTTAGGTGTGGCAAGAATACTTGCTCCCAAAGCAATTTCTACAATCCCCGAATAAACGACTGTATCATCTTTTTTCATAGGAACCCAGTCTGGAACCTGCGCCTGGAAATCTTTTCTTGCAAAAGTAAGGTGTGCAATGCCTGCTGTGATCAGCATGGTGCCGAGTGCTATTCTTGAGATGTTTTTGGTATTCATAATAGTGATTTAAGGAAGATATGAGTCAAAATCCAGACCACTCGGGAATTTTTTGTGATAATTTGAAGATAAATTTTCCTTACTGTTTTACTTTAATTTGATTTCATAGTATTCTGATAATGTGACTGTAATCATAATTATGTCAATTAATTTTCGTATATTAGCAATCACTACCAAATCAAAAATTTATGGAACGAATTAAATTTTTTTCAGACGAGATGCCGTTTCAGAACCCTCAAAAAGCTTTTGTGGAAAACGGTATTAATTTTAAGGAGATTAAAGATTTTTTATCGGAGGCAGATAACTATAGCTTCGATCAGATACGGCTAAGACTAAAACCTAATCTCAATAAAATTGTAATAGATTTTGCAACAGGAATACGTTATCCTGCATTTGATGATTTTATGGCTAAAATTCAGCAAAGCAAATACGGAAGATATTTTGACTTAAACTAAGCTTAAAATAATTTTTTAAGAATATAAATAGTTTTAAAAATTTATATTAAAAGTGGGAGCCTTCAAATCTGGAATTTCAGATTTGAAGGCTTTTTTCTAAAATATAGTTTTCTATTGGCGTATTTTTTGACAATACTGTTTAAAATAATAAACTATGTATCTCACGATTTTCTTAAATTTCAGTTGGAAAGAATTTTTTCTTGGTGGCGAAGAATGGATATTTCTTTTTGAAATTGTATTGCGTACCCTGATTATGTTTCTAACGATTATCATAAGTCTGCGTGTACTTGGAAAAAGAGGAGTTAAGCAGTTGTCAGTTTTTGAACTGGTTGTCATCATAGGTCTGGGCTCGGCGGCTGGTGATCCTATGTTCTATAAGGATGTGGGAATTATGTCGTCTATTATTGTTTTTGTAGTTATCATCTTGTTTTATAGCCTTCTGACCTATCTAATAGGGAGGTTTAAAAAAATTGAAAATTTGCTGGAAGGAAAGGCAATCTGTCTCATTCAGGACGGAGTTTTTTCAATCGACAATTTTAAAAAAGAAAATTTGGGAAGTGATGAATTTTTTTCAGAATTGAGATTAAAAGGAGTTTCTCATCTTGGGCAGGTAGAAATGGCAATCGAAGAAACTTCCGGTGATATCAGTGTCTTTTTCTTTGATGAAGAAAGTATCAGATATGGATTGCCCGTTATGCCGAATTCTCTTGATCACCCTTTAAGACATATTGAAAAGGAAAGCCATTACTCATGCACTTTCTGCGGTTACACTGAAGGAAAAACTGCCGGAGAAGCTGGGAAATGCAAAAACTGTGGAAAACAAAACTGGGTTGTAGCAGTCAATAAAAAACGAATTACATAATATCAACATAAAAATCCTCAACCGAAGCTGAGGATTTTTGTAATGAAAGTATATAGTTTAGATTTGGTCTCAGATTCTAAGCGATCGCTTCGTTCTTGAAAATATTTTTCATAGAAACTCCTGTGTCCTTGCCAAAAAGGCTGGAGAAAATATTCTGAAATTCGTGAATGTATTTACATTTTATTGTATTTCCGTAAATTTTCAAGCCTTCAACAATTTTTTTAGAACTTAGATCAATATCGTATTTAATAAATGTTTCTGGTCTTTCATAGCGAATTCTGTGGTCTGAACTGTATGTTCTTAGAAATCCGAATTTCACAAGCCAATCTTCATTTATCGTGATAGGGTTAATAGAGTCTGCAGGTACTGCCAAACACTGATAGTCATTCTCAATCTTCACAGAATAATTATTGTTTTCATTCTGAAAAATCTCTGTAATAGTGAAAATCTGGCCTCTATAGTCTACCAGATTTTTGATTTTTAAATCTGTAACGTTCATAATATTTGTGGTATAAGTGGTTTCAGTACTGAGGTTGCAAATACTATGCCTCGCATTGTTCGTGTGGTACGTAAATCAACACAAATTGAAAAATATTTTATCAAGCTGTTTTTTTATTGTTGTCCCAAGGCTCAACTTCCTTTGCTTTAAATTTCTTGAATAAGAAAATATTCCATAAAATCATTTCGTAACCATACACGGTGTCTTCAATGGGAATAGTGAAAATTCTTATTCCTATAATCTTTTCAGGATTATAATTGACGATGGGGGAGTCTAGGCCGCTACCTGTTAGAATTCCATTGACTGCGAGAAATCCCGGCACTAGAATGAGATAAATAAAGGATGCTTTGCCGATCCATCGTGCCTTTAAAATAAAGTATAGAATAAAGAGACTTATGGCACTAGTTAAAAAAGTGAAAAAGGGATAGATCTTTAGCTTAAAATAAATGGATAAGCAAATTAAAACAGTTATGGAGAGGATTACGAATATTCTTTCGGTATCCTCTTTCCAGTCGAGCCTGAAAAATTTATCTAAACAGAAATACGTAAAAACACACGAAAAAGGAATGCAAATGAAAAACATCAGTTCCTCAACAGGAAGTCCAAAAAGCCTTTTGCCAATCAAATACCTGTCATTAAACCACCAAACTCCCGATTCTGTAAACCATACATCCCATGCAATAAAAACCACTGCAACCAAAGCCGAAGCTGTAATAAATGCTATGAAATGTCTGTGAAACTTTATTTTCGGGTGAAATGAAAATAGAAAACAGATGATCACGGTAAAAAAGTTGATTGCGAGATAAGTATACTGCCACATGTCCTTACATCTTGTTTTTGTTAAAATACATTTTAAAATATTTTACAGGAACCCACAAAAATCCGAAACATTCTCCCATTTCTTTTCCGGTGTGTTTGTGATGTTGCTTGTGAGCGCGTCTTATGGCCAGCAAATAGGGATTTTGTGTATCTCTAAGAAACTTAAAACGCTGATGAATGAAAATATCATGAACGAAAAAATAAGCCATTCCGTAAAGGGTAATTCCGATGGAAATATAAAAATAGGCATTAAAATTATTGATAGTTCCATAATACATCATAGCGATGGTAGGTAGTGCAAAAATAGCAAAGAAGTAATCATTTCTCTCCATATGCCCTTCGTTGCTATGATCATGATGATCTCGGTGCAATGTCCACAGGAATCCATGCATGATGTATTTATGCACCATCCACGTTATTCCTTCCATGATAAAAAATGTAGCAACTACAATCAAAAAATTCATATCAGTTTTGTTTCTGGTTAAACATTTTTTCTAAAATATTAAAACGGTAGCTGAAAATATGTTCAACTTTTCTTTTAACAAAGAGTTGATGTGCGATCTCGCCTAAAAATCCCAATGGAAGCTCATAGTCTACAGTATCTTTTATCAACACACCTTTTTCGTTGGGAATAAATTCATGAAAATGATTCCACAATTTGTAGGGCCCTTTATTTTGAAAATCGGTAAAACTTCTGTGATGACTGACTTGTGTAATTTCTGTCTGCCAATCCATCTTAATACCAAAAAGTGGAGAAACATAATAATCGATAATCATTCCTTCGTAGATTTCGTCACTCTCCATTTTTGTACGCACGATGAAGTTCATATCTTTAGGGGTAATTTTAGAAAGATTATTCGCTGCAGAAAAAAAAATCCACGCAGTTTCTATATCACAGTTTATTTGTTGTTCCCTTTTAAGTTGGTGTATCATTATGTTGGTGTAATGTAAATTTTAAACTCTATAGGTATGACATTTTGTATTGCACGTAACTGCTCATCATCAGCGAAAATTTTCTTCCGTTTGAAATTCTTATTCTCTGATTGATTATTGTTTTAGCTGGAGTTCTTTTAATTTTTCTGAATAAAGAAATATAATATCTATATGCCAGATAAACGCCAAACCTCGCTGAATTGGGAAGGTTTTTAATCCCTTCCAGTGCATCTTTAAACTCTTGCTGAATATCCTGTTCGATATGTTCTTTCACCGAATTATCAAAGTCGGTAATATCAACATTTGGGAAATACGTGCGCCCCAAAACCTGATAGTCATCTTTCAAATCTCTCAGAAAATTCACTTTTTGAAAAGCAGAACCTAACTTCATCGCTGAAGGTTTAAGCATTTCATATTGCTCTTTGTTTCCATCCACAAAAATATGAAGACACATTAAACCTACAACTTCTGCCGAGCCCAAGATGTATTGTTTGTAGAGATCAGAATTATAATCAATTTTTTGCAAATCCATTTCCATACTATCCAGAAACTGGTCAATCAACTGCACATCAATCTTATATCTGTGAACGGTCTCCTGAAAACATTGTAAAATAGGATTTAGTGAAATTTTCTCTTCCAATGCCTGATTAGTCTGCTCTCTAAAGCGTGCGAGTAGAGTAGCACGGTCAAAATCTTGAAAGCTGTCAACAATTTCATCTGCTAACCGAACATAACCATAAATGGCATAGATTGAATTTCTGATTTTAGGTGACAAAGCCAAGATTCCCAATGAAAAACTGGTGCTGTACTGTTTCGTGGTCTGTTTACTGATTTTGTACGAGAGGTCGTCAAATAATGTTTTCATAGTATTCTTGGTTATTTGGTGGCTTCGATGGCTGCTATTTTACCTGAAATAATTGATGGTGGAACACCCGGTCCAGGCACCGTCAGTTGTCCTGTATAAAATAAATTACTTACTTTTTTATTTTTTAATGAAGGTTTTAAAACTGCGGTTTGGGAAAGTGTATTGGCCAAACCGTAAGCATTTCCTTCATAGGCGTTATAATCTTCCTTAAAATCTTTGATACAGTAGCTCTTTTTATATTCCAGCTTAGAATTAAGATCAGAAGTCTCCGTATGTTTTTCGAGTCTTAGAATCATTTGGTTGAAATACTGTTCTCTTACCTCTTCACTATCTTCCAATCCGGTTGCAACAGGCATGAGTAAAAATACATTTTCACAATTTTCAGGAGCTACATTTGGGTCGGTCTTAGACGGACAGCACACATAAAATAATGGTTTTGTAGGCCATTTTTTGTCATCATAAATTTCCGTGGTATGCAAATCCAAATCATTTTCAAAAAACAGAGTATGATGTTTCAGATTTGGAATTTTTTCTTTAAATCCTAAATAATAAATTAAACATGAGGGGGCAAAAGTTCTTTTTTTCCAATATTCTTCACTGTAATTCCGGTATTCTTTAGGAAGCAATTTATTTTCTGTGTGATGATAATCAGATGAAGCAATCACGCTGTCAAATTCAATATCTGTTCCATTTACGGATACTGAAGTTGCTTTATTATTATTTATTTTTATGGAGTCAATGTTCGAACTAAGGTGAAACTGAACACCTTGACCCTGGGCAATATCTGCCATCGCATCGATAATTTTTGAAAATCCACCCATCGGGTACCACGTTCCAAGTTTATAACCACCATAGTTCATTAAGCTATATAAAGCAGGGATATCTTTTGGAGCGGCACCCAAAAAAATTACGGGAAATTCCATCAGCATAATGAGCTTTGGATCTTTAAAATATTTTCTAACAAATTTGTGAAAATTGGACAATAAATCAAGTTTTAAAGCGCTTTTAGCAATTTTTGGAGATACAAATTCGAACCACGAATGACAGGGCTTGTTGACGAAATCTTTCATACCCACTTCATATTTATACTTTGCATCTTGCATGAAGTCATCAAGCTTTTTTCCTGCACCTTTTTCAGTGGTTTCAAAAAGTTTTTTCATCTCGTCATAATCATGGGGAATCTGCATATTTCCATCTGAAAAAACCATCTCAAATTGAGGATTTAGCGGTACCAATTGAAAAAAATCAGACGTTTTTTTATTAAAATCTGTGAAAAAGTTTTCAATAATATCGGGCATCCAGTACCAGCTTGGCCCCATGTCAAAAGTGTAGCCATTATCTGTGATAAATTTTCTAGCCCTTCCTCCTAAACTGCTGTTCTTTTCAAATACATGAACCTCATGACCTTTCTGTGCAGAGTAAGCAGCAGCCGACAATCCTGAAAATCCTGAACCAATGATTGCTATTTTACTCATGTTAATTATTTTCGAATGAAAAATCTTTATAAACAGTTTTTATAAGATCCCTGCTGTCAATATTTTTATTGTAAATAGGATGATGAAACTGATTGAGTTTTTTCAGAATACGGATTAAATCCATTTTTTCTGAATGAGTAAGGTTTCCTGAAACAATTTGTGTCGCTTGACGAATTTTACCCATCTGATGATCAAGAGCAACTAAACCTTTTTCAGTGATTTGAATGAGCTTTATTCTTTTATCCTGAAGTGAATCATGTTGTGAAATCCATCCTTGTTTCAGAAGTCTATTAATTACCAAATTTCCTACAGGTTTATCGTGAATATTTTTTTTAATTAAATCAATTTTAGACATGGTTCCAAAGGATTTCAGAGTAATGAGATAAATGAAATCTTCCTGCGTAGAAAAGTCAGAATCTGTAATGGCAGCCTTTGAATATGTTTTAGCATATCGGTTGAGATGTACAAATAACGTACTGATTGCACTTTCTGCACTTCTGCCGTTCTCCTTTCCCTCCCAATCTATTTCGTTTTCTACCATTGATTCTCTCTTGGATTCATTATTGAAAATCCATAATTTAAATCCTTCAACTGTTGAAGGATATTCTGAATTTTTATTATTCAGATCAAATTCTTCCAAAAGAGCAACGGTATCTTTTACCAAATCAAAATTCATCTTATATAATTTATTGTTTATAAATATACTATTTTAATTTTAAAAAGTTTATTTATAAATTAATTCATATCAAAAATGATTCCATAAAATGACTGTAAACTCATTATTAAAAAAAATAAGACTCTGCAGGCAAAGTCTTATTCTCTCTAATTCTAAACTATACTATGAAAATTATTCTTTGATGATCTTTTTTGTTGTAGTCTTTCCTGTTGATGTTTTGATAGTTACAAAGTAAATTCCCGCTGTTAAGTCTGAAATATCGACTTTTTGTACATCGTTCTGAGATTTAACTATTCTTCCAACGGTATTAGTAACTTCAACAGATTTTATTTTGTCGTCACCTTTAAAGTATATAATTCCTCTAGTAGGATTCGGGTACATGGCGGAATTCTCTTTCTTAGTATCACTAACTGATAAGGCAGATAACGAAATTCTTTTCACTCTGGTAGAACCTTGTGAGTATGCTAGAACCAAGTAATTGTTAGTAGAATCTATTAATAAGTCATTGTACGTTACCTGGCCGTCTGAAACAAAATCTCCTCCCAATGTAGACCATAAATTTGATGTACTGTCGAATTTGTACACAGTATTTCTTAAGTGGTTTCCATCGCTACTGTCCCATTGACTTGCCACAACATAAGGATTACCGCCTGACGTTACAGCAATTGCGAGATGCTGCACAGCTTTTGCTGAAAAATTGGCATTACCCACTTGAGACCAAGCACTACCATTCCATTTTTTTACATTAATTTTTCTTCCAAGTGTTGAAGTAGATATATAGGCTACGTATACATTATTACTGCCATCAATCGCAATATCGGAAGTGTATTGCTCGCCGGAAGATGATGCATCTACAATTCCACCTCCCAACATGGTCCAGTTATCTGCAGATGTTGCAGTAGTTGTGTTTTCGTACACTCTTACTCCGCTCAGGACATTACAAGTGTAAACCTTGTTATTTGTTCCGATAACCATTTCTGCAAAAGCAGCACCACCAGAAAATCCTGCATTTCCAACCTGTTCCCACGCATTATTTACGAATCGTCTTACAGTTCCTGAGCCATCAGAGGCATAAGTGAATAAAGTGTTGTTTAGTGACACGGCAGATGCATGATAGTTTACGGTATTGGTTGTAGCACTTGCCAATGAAGACCATGCACTACCACTGAATTTACGAACTTCTAATCCTGTTCCCTGATTAGTATAAAATACATTACCGATAGCATCTACACAAAGAGAATTATAAAGAGCAGTTCCGGTAGTGATACCCGCAGTTCCGCCGACATATGACCAAGTTGACCCGTCAAATTTCTGCACAGAACCTTTAGTAACTGAAGTATCATAGTAGGATAGATAATAATTTCCTGATCCATCAATTGTTAAGTTATTGTAACTCGAATTTCCTGCTGAAACAATAGGGTTTGCTCCTACGTTTTGCCATTGCTGAGCTTGTATAGAAATAAAATGTAGAGTAACAGCTGCTATTAACAGCGTTTTTCTAAATGTAAAAAAAGCGTTTTTTTTCATGATAACAAAATTTAAGATTTTATAATTATTGTATTGTTTTTTTAATTTTTAGAAAACGGAACTTTTCCAACAAACCTTGATTAAAGACTCGTTAACAAATGTATGATGTCGCCAGATGAATCAGTAGAATGTTGAAGGATTTTAAATGAAAATACATACTCATTAGATACTCCATGAACTATAATGAGGATTGATAGTTAATTTACTATGTAAATTGTGCGGATTTTGAAATTGCAGATAAGCCTTTAATTTCAATAATTACATTGAAGATTTAATTGTTTTGTATTGATTTATTAATAAAGTAAATCCATTATCATTTAATAGATGATAATGGATTTTTAAGGTGGAAAGACTGTGATCTTATTAAATATTATCAATAAATTGATAAATATCTTCATTTTGTGGGATGTCCAATTTCTTTCTTAATCTGTACTTTTTATTCTGAACAGTACGGGTTTCGATGAAAGTGTATTGAGCAATTTCTTTAGTGGTCAGTTTTAGTTTCAAAAGTGCACAAAACTCAATTTCCGACTGTTGTAAATCGGGATTAATTTTGAGTAAGTTGGAAGAAAATTGAGGGAATATGTTTTCGAATGAAAATAAGAACGAATCGTCTTTGTTTTTTACAAGATTAATAAGCTGACTGTACGTTTCGTGTAAATTGAAATCTTCAAATGTTTTACTTTTTCGTTTATACTTAGAAATGAAATACCCGAAGACTCCCAATAGAATTATAAGAGAAAAGACCCATAATATTATTTTATAAGAATTTTTTCGCTTGTCTTCAATTTTTTCTTTTTCTATCACTTTTTGAAGTGAATTATATTTACTTTCAAGCATATTAAGATCTAACTGCTTTAGTTTTTGCTGGTAATAATCTGAGCTGTCTTTATTTCCTGTTTTAGCGTAAATCTCTTGTAAAGCGCTGTAAATAAGATTTTTATTAAGGTCAATCCCATTTTTATGACTGAAAAAAAGCGCCTTATGAAAATTTGATATTGAATTCTTAAAGTCACCTCTGGATTTAAGTACTTCGCCCAATACAATATGATTGGATACCATCGCTTTCTCATAAGGAAGATCTTTGGGTCTCAGATCTATCGATTTTTTTACATAATAATCAGCAGAATCTACGTTGTACTGAATATAGACGTTGGCAAGATTTGAATAATTTAGATATTGGAAATTAGCATATTCTTCCGGATTTTTAAGCTCTTTTCCGCTCGATATTTCCTCTAGAATTTTTTTTGCTGCATTTCTTGGCTGATTGATATCTAAATAAATATTAGAATAGCTATTCAAAATATTTGCCTTAGCGTAAAATATTTTTTTTGACTTCGACTGATCCTTTTGTAAAATATCATAAGCAGTGTTAAGATAAAGAATCGCTCGATCGTGAAATTTATTGATAGAGTAGGTTTCAGCAAGATACACATTTGCCATCGCTTCGTAATATACATCCTGATATTCTTTTGATTTTATTTCAAGAGTTTCTGACGATACGATAAGGCTGTCCATCAAATTTTTACTATAAAAATAACGGCATTTGCGATCGAGTAGTTTCATTTCAGAAAATGAATCTTTCAGCTTGCGCGATTCAGCCAGTAACGGATTTATCTGCAGATAAGCTTTGTCAATATTACTTATGAATAGTTTTGAATTCGAAGATAGTTTTTGTCTCAATTTTTCAACATATTGAGAATTCTGAGCGTTAAAAAAAGTACTCAGCAATAAAAAATAAAAAATTGTAGATTTCAGCAAAAGCCTTCTCATTCTAATAGATAAGATTGTAATTATAGTAGATTTTTGTGAAGTGTGGTGCTAATTTAATTAAATTTTTAAGAATATTATAATAATTAGATAGTCAATCTAAAAAATGATAAATGACATATTTTACGATTTTCAGTTAGTATCCGGCATATATTTCTTAAAATATTCTAATTTTGTAAGATCTCATTAAAAGATTTAGTGAGGTGTTTAGGTTTCAGATCATTTAAACTTTCATTCGTGGTGATGAAAGATAATTTATTTATAAGTATTTTAAAATGATTAAAAAACCAGTACACAACTTTCACATTCCTGTTATGGGGCTTGCTTATACCATCGATAGCCCGATACGCGTTGCACAATATGGAATTTCTTCAGTAATATCAATAATCGATGATGATATCATAGAAAGGATGAAGGGATTTTATAACAAAAAATTTAATCTTAATTACCCTGATATTTCCATAAAAACTGAAGATTTCCGTGCGAAGAGAATTACCGATTATCTTAATTTAGTGGATGATATTGTTTCCGAGAAATTTGAAAATTTCAAACAAGAATTGGTAAAAAACAGAGAATCATTAAAGAATTTCGTCGGCATTCTTCCCAATACATCTAGTATTAAAAACGGACTTCAAAATCTATTTGAAAACGAAGATCACTTCGGCTGCCAGATTAAAAATTACGTTGAGAGAAATCTAAAGCCAGGAAGTATTGATGTTAACATCATGACAAAAGTTGATAAAGATAATTTTGTAAAAGATGTACAGCTTCCCATAATCTATAATGATGCTCACGCCTCACTGAGAGGTTTTGCTCAAAGTAAACTCAACTCTTCAATGATTCTTTCTGCGGGTATGAACCCGAGATTGTATTCTTATATTGAAGCATTTGACGATTTCTTTCTGAATTCGGAAGGCATTCTGAAAAAGAAAATCATTTTAAAGGTAAGTGACTTCCGGTCGGCAATGATTCAGGGGAATTTTTTGGCAAAAAAAGGATTATGGGTTTCAGAATACAGGATAGAATCTGGGCTGAATTGCGGTGGTCACGCTTTTGCAACCGAAGGATTATTGTTGGGCCCAATCATGGAAGAATTTAAGCTTAAGAAGACCGAATTGATTAACTCTACCCATTCTTTAATGGTTCAGGCCTTAAAGCAGAAAGGTAAACTTGTTCCTTTGGAACCTTTAGACTTGAATATTACTGTACAGGGTGGAGTAGGAACTTCCGAAGAACATGAGTTTTTATTAGAAAATTATCAGGTCGACAGTGTGGGTTGGGGATCTCCATTCCTTCTCGTTCCCGAAGCGACTTCAGTAGATTTAGAAACCAGAAATTTATTGGCGCAATCAAAAAGTAAGGATTTTTACCGTAGTAATATTTCGCCTTTGGGAGTACCCTTTAATACTGTTAAAGGTACATCTAACGAAATTATTAAAAAGCAAAAAGCTGTGAAATATAAATTTGGAAGTTCTTGTCCGAAAAAATTATTGGCTTTAAGTAAAGAATATTCAGTGCAGGGAATTTGTACGGCTTCTAAAAAATATCAGGATATAAAACTGAAAGAACTCGCTTTAAAAAAGCACGAGTTTACCAATGTCGAATTTGAAAATAAAACTGAAGAGATTACAGATAAAGCTTGTCTCTGTGTTGGTTTGGTAAATGCAGCTTATATGGAAAACGATCTTCCGATAAAGGGAGAAAAACAGGGCGTTGTAGTTTGCCCGGGACCTAATCTTGCTTATTTTGATAAAGAAGTTTCACTTTCAGAAATGGTACAGCATATTTATGGAAACTTAAATATAATTTCAGATAATGAACGTCCCAATATGTTTATCAGTGAGCTCAGAATGTATATTGAATACTTAAAAAAGGAAATCGCAGACTTTTCCGGGAATATATCCACTGCTCAAATTAAAAAATGGCTAACCTTTAAAGCCAATCTTCTTGATGGGGTTCAATATTATTATGAACTTTTCGGGCAAACGACATACTTTAAAAAAGACAGTAAAAAATTGAAAATGCAACTAAATGAAAGTGAAATAGTGATTTCGAAAATTGTAATTCGTGAGCTGTAAGCAATATAACATTACTTAATTTAGGATGGGTTTGAAGTTGGTTGATTCGTAATTCTACTGATCTAATAATCGAGGTCTTCTGTGAATCAATGAGATAATTTTTATCGATAGAAATTTAATTTAGTAGATTTCGCAACTTAAGTAAGCTTTAAGTGTAAATTAAATTTAAAAATCACGATAAAGTATTATCATTTTTTAGATTTGTGAATATTTCTTGAGATTTTAGAAAAAGTCTCAAGAACGATTCTCTTTGATTGGTATAATTTTAGTTGCTCAAAAAAAATATTTGCACATATGAGATTAATATGTAAATTTACTTAACAGATTTTCTCATCACAGTGAATCAGAATTATGTTAATTTTAATGATAACTATTTTTTGATAAATTTGTCGATATAACACCGTAGATTACATTTTTTTATGAAATAAATATTTTAAAATTACGCCAAATCCAAAACAATATTAATATCGTACTTATTATAAATCTTTTCTGTAAAAAGGTAAAACTGTGAAATTTGTTTCACTTTTTTATGAAAAGACTAATGTTTAAAAAAGAAAATGAACAGCTATTTATTTAAGGTTTTGATCTTAAATTTTGCTTTTTATTTTAAATTAAAATAATTGATTGCTTACTGCAATCTTAAATAATAGACGATGCCTAGAAAAGTTGTACAAGGTCCTATCAGGGATAAGGAAAAAACCAAACAAAAATTGCTTAACGCAGTTGGTAAAATTTTGAAAACTAAAGGTTATTCAGGATTAATGGTGAGTAAAATCGCTGCCGTTGCAGGTTTCGATAAAAAATTAATATACGAATACTTCGGAAGTACTGATAAGTTGATTGACGAGTATATCAGATCTCAGGATTATTGGAGTAAAGTTGACGAAAAGGAGATGAATGTCGATCTGTCTGACGGTGGAAAAGAGCTTTCAAAAATGGCTTTGCTCAATCAGTTTGAAAGTTTGAGAAAAAACAAAGAACTCCAAAAAATAATTGTTTGGGAACTTTCAGAAAGTCGAGCAATCCTTAAAAAAATATTCGAACAACGTGAAGAAGTTGGTGAAGGTTTGTTCACAAACATTACTGATCCGCATTTTGGCGAAAAATCTGATGAGTACAGAGCGATCACAGCACTGCTTGTGGCAGGAATTTACCATCTTAATTTGTATACTGCATACAACGGAACAACCTTCTGTGGCATAGATACAAAATCTGAAGACGGTAGAAAGAAAATAGAAAAAGCTATCGTAGATATCATAGATTTCGCTTATCAAAAAAAATAATTATATTCTAAAATTTGAATTCGCATCTACCTAGATTTGAAAATTTATATTTTCAAATTAGAACAATATTTCTTACTTTTGGGCTATGGAAAACTTTATAGTATCTGCAAGAAAATATCGCCCCCAACAGTTTGATACAGTTGTCGGACAGTCGCATATTACAGATACTCTAGAGCATGCCATTGATGAAAATCAGTTGGCGCAGGCTCTTCTTTTCTGTGGCCCTCGTGGGGTAGGAAAAACAACGTGTGCAAGAATTTTAGCAAGAAAAATTAACGAAAAAGATGGTTCTGTTTCGGAAGATGGTTTTGCGTATAATATTTATGAACTGGATGCAGCCTCCAACAATTCGGTTGATGATATTCGTGAATTGATTGATCAAGTGCGTTTTGCACCACAGGTTGGTCAGTACAAGGTCTATATCATCGACGAGGTACATATGTTGTCATCTGCGGCTTTCAATGCTTTTCTGAAAACTTTGGAAGAACCTCCTGCTCACGCAATTTTCATTCTCGCAACGACTGAAAAGCATAAGATTATTCCTACTATTTTATCCCGTTGCCAAATTTATGATTTCAAAAGAATCACCATTCTTGATATTCAGGACCATTTAAAAGGAATAGCTGAGAAAGAAAATATTAAATATGAAGATGATGCTTTGTATTTAATTTCACAGAAAGCTGACGGAGCATTAAGAGATGCACTTTCAATTTTTGACAGACTTTCTACATTTTCGCAAAAGAATATCACGCTTGCCAAAGCTGCTGAAGTTCTGAATATTTTAGATTACGATCAGTATCTGAAAATTGTAGATTTTGCCAAAGAAAACAAAATACCGGAAGTTCTTTCTGCTTTTAACGACATTGTAAAAAGAGGTTTTGATTCGCATATTTTCATTGCAGGTTTAGGAAATCATTTCAGAGATTTAATGATGGCTCAGAATACTTCAACAATCGATTTGATCGAAGTAGGAGAGCAGACAAAAACAAAATTTGTCGAGCAGGCTCAAAAATGGAATGCTCAGCAACTGATTGACGGAATTGAAATTTGCAATCATGCAGATATTAATTACAAAAATTCTAAAAACCCTAGACTTACTGTAGAAATTGCATTAATGCAATTGGCCTCTCTAACGGCTGTTGGAGATGTTGCTAAAAAAAAAAGTTTATAATATTAGCTCCCTTTCTTCATGAAAAACAGGAGGTAATTTTGCCTTCAAAAATTGAAGTTCCAGAAAAGAAAGAAGAGGTGGTTGTGAAACCTCAGATTATTCAGGAAACATCACCTGAAATTACTGTAAAAACGGCTTCAAAACCTCTGTCAAGACCAAAAATATCTTCAGGTTTCAGTATTAATTCTTTAATAAATAAAGAGGATAAACAAGAACAGGAAGAAACCGTCGCTGAAATAAATGAAAATTTACAGGAGCATCATTTCACAGAAACAGATCTCCAGGCTGAATGGAATCTTATGCTCATGCAACTTCGCGCCAAAGATCCATTTGTATTTAATGCTATAAAATCTTTTAAACTTGAGAAGGTGGATGAGAAAACGGTTCAGGTTCTCTACCCCTCTGAGTCTGCAAAAGCAGAATTTGATAAGATAAGTGGCGAATTTTTCAATCATTTTAAAAGAAAAGTAAATAATTACGCAATCAAAATCGATTACAAACAGGATGTTCAAAATCTTAAGATTGAGGTACTTACAACCAAGAAGAAGTTCGAGAGATTTGTTGAAATCAATCCTTTGTTAAAAGATCTTGATGATTTAATGAAGTTTGATTTGACATAATTTTATATATTTGTCAAATAATTGAGTTGAAAATATTTTTTTTCTCCACAATTAGTAAAATTTAAAAAACTAAAAATAGACAATTCTTTAGATCAAAGTGGAAAAACTATTATTCCCATATCTGTCTACTTTTACACCTGCTGATTACTTTAGCAGTTATTTTAGTTTTGCAACTGTTTATTATAGAAATTTCATAAACTATTATCGATTTTATTGGTATAGCTAATTAAATTTCTTTCTCAAAAAATTCGGGAAAATCTATCATTTCCCATCCTAATTTCATTACATTTTTGTACGCATTTTTTGAAAAGAATTATAAATTAAATTTATAAGGCTTTGTCATTGAATACTCAATTTTAAATAAAATAATACTTACAATATGAATTTAACAGATTTAAAAAATGACTGGATCAACGAGTTTCCCCAACCGATGCTGATTGCAGGACCTTGCAGTGCTGAAAGTGAAGCTCAAATGCTTGAAACAGCAAAAAGAATTAAAGATACCAATGCTCAGGTGCCTATTTTCCGGGCTGGAATTTGGAAGCCACGCACGAAACCTAATGGTTTTGAAGGAGTAGGAGTGATTGGTTTGAATTGGCTAAAAAAAGTAAAGCAGGAATACGGATTTAAAACCGCCACAGAGGTTGCCAATGCTCATCACGTTGCTGCAGCATTGGAAGCTGATGTTGATATTCTTTGGATTGGTGCCAGATCAACAGTAAATCCTTTCACTGTTCAGGAAATTGCTGAAGCTTTGAAAGGAACTCAGAAAACGATCTTGGTCAAAAATCCTGTAAATCCGGATTTAGCGTTGTGGATTGGTGCTTTAGAGAGACTTTTAGGACAGGATATTAAGAATTTGGGAGTGATCCACCGTGGTTTTTCTACGTACCAAAAAACAAAATACAGAAATAATCCAAATTGGCAGATTGCTTTGGATTTTAAAAGTCAATTCCCCAATATTCCAATGTTGATTGATCCTTCTCATATTTGTGGAAACAGAACCGGTTTGGCAGATATTACTCAGGAAGCTTTAAATGTAGGATACCAGGGAGCAATCATTGAATCGCATTCTAATCCTGATGAAGCTTGGAGTGATGCCTCTCAGCAGATTACACCTGAGGTTTTAGCAGAATTGATTTCGAACTTAAAAATAAGAAATTCAGGAATAGCTGGTTTTGATAATGAAATGGGTAGACACAGAACATTGATTTCTGATCTGGATTTTCAAATGATAGAACTGCTTTCTCAAAGAATGAAAATCTCAGAACAGATAGGGAAACTGAAGAAAGAAAATGATATTGCCATCTTTCAGCCGGAACGTTGGAAAGTAATCACAGAATATGCTGTTCAGAAAGCTAAAGAAACAGGAATGTCTCAGGATTTTATTGAAAAAGTTTTTAAAGCGATTCACGAAGAGTCGATAGAAAAACAAAATAACATTATGATTGACAGAAAGTAATCCAGGAGACGATAATAGGATTTGGAATTGAAATGCTTATCAATAGGCTAAACTAAATCCTATTATCTAAATCCTAATTTCATATATTTGCATTCATATATATGAAAGGAAAAATCATTAAATCTACAGGTAGTTGGTATCAGGTTTTGGAAATGGAAACCGGAAAAATTTTTGAGGCGAGAATTCGTGGGAAATTCAAGTTGATCAAAACGAGACTTACCAATCCTCTTGCTGTAGGTGATTTTGTAGAATTTCAGTTAGAACAGGATGATATTGCGTGGATTACAAAAATCGAACCCCGCAGAAACTATCTGATCAGAAAAGCTGTCAATCTTTCAAAAGAAGCCCATATCATTGCTTCAAATATTGATATAGCCTGTTTTATGTTTACACTAAAGCATCCTGAGACATCTTTCGGTTTCTTAGACCGTTTTCTTGCTTGTTGTGAAGCTTATAACATTAAACCACTTATTCTTTTCAATAAAATTGATGTTTTGAATGAGGAAGAAATAGAGGTGGTAAAAGATATTCAGTTTTTATATCAAGAAATTGGTTACGACAGTTTGGAAATTTCTTCATATTCTAAGCTGAATTTGGATGACTTACAAAGTCTCCTGAAAGACCAGACGTCTGTGTTTTTCGGCCATTCGGGTTGCGGGAAATCGACTTTGGTTAATGCATTGCAACCTGATCTGAATCTCCGTACATCTGAAATTTCTGATACTCATCTCAAAGGGAAACATACGACAACTTTTGCACAAATGCATTTGTGGCATTTTGGAGGAAATGTGATTGATACTCCTGGTGTGCGGGAATTTGCTATGATTGATATTGAAAAAGAAGAGGTTCAACATTATTTTCCGGAGATATTCAGAAAAAGAAAGGAATGCAAATTTCATAATTGTATGCACATTAATGAACCTAAGTGTGCCGTTCTGGACTCTTTGGAGACAGGTGAAATTCAGCATTCAAGATATTCTACCTATATCAAACTCATGGAAGAAGCTGAAGAAAACTCTCAAAATTAAATTTCTTTCTGTAATAAAAATCTTAACTGTTGCGTAGTCAATTTAATCTGAAGTTATAATTTATTTAAATTATAATAGAACTGTCATGGTATTGTGAAAATTCGATAACATTTTACAAATAAAAAACCCAGCCGAAGCTGGGTAAAAACTAATAACCATGAAAACTCAAATTAAACATGAGAATCGAATCTATAGTTGCAATTAATATGCCAATAAGAATCCTCTATTTCTTAAAAAATGTTATTTATTGTTAAAATTAAATTAAAATTATATTTAGATATTTTTCGTAATTTTGCACCATCAAAAAATATATACATTTATGTCTAATATTACATTCACTATGATTAAGCCTGATGCTGTTGCAGATGGGCACATCGGAGCTATTTTAGGGAAAATTTCAGAAGGAGGTTTTACGATTAAAGCATTGAAATTAACTCAGCTTACCGTTGCTGACGCAAAAAAATTCTACGAAGTACATGCTGAAAGACCATTTTATGGAGAATTGGTTGAATTTATGAGTTCAGGGCCAATCGTTGCTGCGGTTTTGGAAAAAGATAATGCGGTGGAAGATTTCAGAACTTTAATTGGTTCTACAAATCCTGCAGATGCAGCTGAAGGAACAATCAGAAAAATGTTTGCTAGAAGCATCGGAGAAAATGCTGTTCACGGATCTGATTCTGATGAAAATGCACTTATTGAAGCTCAATTCCATTTTTCAGGAAGAGAGATTTTCTAATAAATCTTTTTTACATAAAAAAATCCGGATTTTTCCGGATTTTTTTGTTTTTAGCCCAAGCTTATCTGTTTGTGACATTAAGTTATATAAGTTTTAAATAGGTATTGTTGACTTGTTTTCTCTAATTTATAGCATGTTATAGATCAAATTGATTTTAGTTTAAATTTTCTTATAATGCAAAAATTCCGTGTTTTTACGGATGTTTTTGTATCATGAAAAAATCCATCTTTGCGTCAGTTAAAATCAATATCAAATTAACAACTAGGCATCGTTAACTGAGCATTATTAACTAAGAAAACTATAACCATTATACTTTAACTTGAGAACAAAAAGCAGCTTTATTGAGCTGCTTTTTTTGTTTATACTTTTAATAGTTCAATTGTTCTTTCAGGATTTTCTGCTGAGAACACTGCATTACCGGCGACTAAAACATCTGCTCCAGCTTCGAAAAGTTTAGCAGCGTTTTCTAAATTTACACCTCCGTCAACTTCAATCAACGCTGTAGAATTATTGCTTAAAATCAAATCTTTTGTTTCAGCTATTTTCTTGTAGGTGTTTTCAATAAATTTCTGACCGCCAAATCCTGGATTTACACTCATTAGTAAAACTAAATCAACATCAGCAATAATATCTTCAAGCATCAGTACTGGTGTTGAAGGATTTAAAACAACTCCTGCTTTAGCACCTTTGCTTTGAATTAAATTGATCGTTCTGTGAAGATGCGTACAAGCTTCATAATGTATAGAAACAAGATCAGCTCCATATTCTATGAATTCTTCTACGTATTTTTCAGGCTCTACGATCATTAAATGTACATCCACAAATTTTTTAGCATGCTGCTGAATTGTTTTCATGACAGGGAAACCGAAAGAAATATTAGGAACAAATCTTCCGTCCATTACATCAATATGTAACCAGTCAGCTTGAGAATTATTCAGCATTTCAATATCTCTTTGCAGATTCCCGAAGTCTGCGGATAATAGGGAAGGAGCGATAAGTTTAGTTTTCATTTTTACTTTTTATATTTTCATTAACCTACAGAAAAGCTGTTGTCGTGAGTTATATAATAATTGATTAGGCTAGATATAATTATGATGCCTTCAAAAACTGAAAGCCAAAATAGATCTTTAAATACAGATAGTATTATACTATCTATTACAACTTAAAAAATTAATGACAGTATTACCATAATTTCTTTCACTATACCAACACTTGCCCCATCATTAAGATCACTAAATAATAATTGATAGATGATAAAAGGATAAGTATTGAGGATGCAAACAGACCAAAAATCGATATAATGGTTGGACGTTTTGCTAAATCACTTTAATGATATTTCAGTTTCATTTCAGGCTTTATGTTTAAAAGTGTTTCGTATATCAACTGAATCACATTTCCTACATCTTCTTTTGACACCATCTCCACTGTAGTGTGCATATATCTTAAAGGTAAAGAAATCAATGCACTTGGAACACCTCCGTTTGAATGAGCAAAAGCATCGGTGTCAGTTCCTGTTGCTCTGCTTGCGGCGGCTCTCTGATAAGGAATTTCTTTCTTTTTTGCAGTATCGATAATCAATTCTCTGATGATGTGGTGAACACTTGGAGCAAAGAAAACCACTGGTCCGTTACCACATTTCTGATCGCCTTCTTTTTTCTTTTCGATCATTGGGGTAGTTGTGTCGTGTGTTACATCTGTCACAATGGCAATATTGGGTTTTATTGTGTCAGCAATCATGTCTGCTCCGTATAATCCAACTTCTTCTTGTACAGAATTAGTAATGTATAATCCGAATGGAAGCTCTTTTTTGTTTTCTTTTAAAAGTCTTGCCACTTCTGCAATCATAAACCCACCGATTCTGTTATCTAAAGCTCTGCACACAAAATAACGGTCGTTCATTTCAAAAAACTCATCAGGATACGTAATCATGCATCCAACAAAAATTCCTAGATCTTCAACTTCTTGTTTACTCGTTGCGCCGCAATCAATGAAAATATTTTCAATTTTGGGAGTTGGCTCGTCTTGATTAGCACCTCTCGTGTGAATAGCAGGCCATCCGAAAACTCCTTTTATAATTCCCTTTTCACCGTGAATATGAACTATTTTAGATGGTGCAATAGTTTGATCTGAACCCCCATTTCTAATCACGTAAATTAATCCGTCATCGGTAATGTAATTAACGTACCATGAGATTTCATCTGCATGAGCTTCGATGACAACTTTGAATTCTGCTTCCGGATTGATGATTCCATAACAAGTTCCGTAGTGGTCAACTTCTATTTTATCAACGTATGGAGTGATGTAATTCATCCAAACTTCCTGGCCTTTGTGTTCGTATCCGGTTGGTGATGAAGTGTTTAAATATTTCTCTAAAAATTTCAAAGATTTCTTTTCGAATTTCATATTTAAGGAATGATTTTTGTAGTTAAATTTCGTTATAATACGTGTAAAAATAATGAAATTTCATAAAATCACCTTTCTTTTTCTTTTCTTTTTTAGCGCTACTATATTTAGTCAGCAAAGGGATTCTGTCATCGCGAAACCCCTCAGTCAATATCCGCAAGATCAGTTGAGAACTGATGAATTTGGAAACAAATATTATTATGATGAAAGGCAGAAAGCTAAAATTTATGAAATGAATGGTGAGACGGTAGTGGTGATGGACGAGTTGGTGCTACTTAATAAACCGAAGTTCAATAATCAGCTAGATAAGAATTATTATTTCTTCCTTAATAAAAAATTATACAGGGTATATCCTTTATTTTTAACAGCGCTACAGCAATACAGAGACATTCAGAAAGAAATGACTGTAATGGATACTGCTGCCAAGAGAAAGTACATCAAGGACAGGCAAAATATGCTGGCAGATCAATATGAAAAACAGTTGAGAGATTTAACGACTACGGAAGGTCAGGTTTTTGCAAAATTAATGAACAGAGCTACTGGAAAAAACGTTTTTGAAATCATCAAAGAAATGCGTGGTGGATGGAGTGCTTTTTGGTGGAACGTTAAAGGTAAGATGGCAGATATTGATTTAAAAGATGAATATAATCCCCGCAAAAACAGAACTGATGAGTTTTTGGAATCTTTATTACAGTCCAATTGGAATTCTGGTTATTTGCAGCCTTATCCCGGAGCAAAAGACTTCAGAGCTTCTAAATAAAAGAAAAATTCCTGTAAACCATTTACAGGAATTTTTCTTTTAATTTTTCAAAAACAATAATGTCTACAGGAAGGGTAAATGGGTTCACATCACTATCAATCGGGAGCCATTCAGTTTTTTCTATACATGGATCGAGAATCAGGAAATCTTCTTCATTGACAATTTTTACTACATAATATATAGTAAGAAGTTGTTCATTTTCTCTAAATCGGGAAACTAAAAAATCCTCCTGAGTGTAAAGGTGTTCTACAATATCTATTTTCACGTTGAGTTCCTCATCAAATTCGCGATGAAGACATTCTGTAAGCCCCTCTCCAAATTCCAATCCTCCACCAGGGAATTTTAACAACGGCTGGCCTGCATATTCTTCAAACAGTGTAAGAACTTTATTGTCTTTTACGGCACAAGCATAAACCCTCACATTAATTTTGTCTATCATATATAATAATTTGTATGGCTAATTTAAAGAATTTTTTGTTTGACACCTGAAGTAGGAAGATCGATCTTTGATTTCGATTTTAACAGATAAGAGGTTACAGCTTTATTGCGTTGATCATTTCTCTTTTTCCCGGAGGTCCCTGTTTTTTTTCTACTTTAAAATTAAGTTCGGTTAAAATTCTTCTCACACTACCTTTTGAGGAATAAGTTGTTAACAGTCCGTTTACACTCATTTTAGCAGAAACCATTTCAAACAAAGGTTTTTCCCAAAGATCAGGTTGTACTCTTGCCCCAAAACAATCATAATAAACGAGATTAATATTCGGTAAATCAATGTTTTTCAGATCGAAAAAGTCACATTGGATTTTCTTTAAATTGAAACCACTAATGATTTCTTCGGATTTTTCCCACTCCGTTTGATGAATTTTCTGATAAATATTTTTTAATTCTGGGTTACCAAAATGATCGAAATAGGAGAGATTTTCTATTTCAGATTGGGTTATTGGGTATTTTTCAAGTGTAAAATAATTAATAATATGATTTTTATCAGTTTTTAAATATTCATTAATTGTCACTAAAACATTTAAACCTGTTCCAAAACCGAGTTCTAAAATGTTAATTTCGCAATCATTTATAAGATTTAATCCATTTTTGATAAAGACGTGTTCCGCTTCTTGTAACGCACCATGGTGTGAATGGTAATTTTCATTTAATTCACTGATAAACAGTGTTTTGCTTCCGTCGTTTGTAGTTCTGATTTCTCTTTTCAAAGTATTTTTTTTCAAATTTAATGTAAAATTTTTATATTTGAAAAATTATGTTAAATTTGTGGAACATCATAAAAATTTTAAGAAATGATAATTCAAAAAACAGAAAACTCTAGAATTTCTACTTTCGATCCCAATAATTTTTCGTTTGGAAATACTTTCAGTGATCACATGATCATCTGTGAATATGAGGACGGTAAATGGGGCGATGTGAAATTGGTTCCTTACGGTCCGTTATTATTTACGCCTGCAATGATGGGAGTGAATTACGGACAGGCTTGTTTTGAAGGTATGAAAGCTTACAAAGACAACGACGGACAGGTTTTCCTTTTCAGGCCCGAAAAGAATTTTGAGCGTATCAATAAGTCTGCAAAGAGACTTGCAATGCCGGAAGTTACAGAAGAAATATTCTTGGAAGGTCTAAAAGCTTTGGTAAATATCGATAGAGAGTGGATTCCTCAAGGTGAAGGTACTTCTTTATATATTAGACCGTTAATTTTTGCTACCGAAGAAGCTTTAAAAGCAAGAGTTGCCAATAAATATATGTTCGCCATTGTGACGACACCTGCAAAAATGTATTATACAGAACCAGTATCTGTTAAAATTTCTGATCATTATTCTAGAGCGGCAAGTGGTGGAGTAGGTTCAGCTAAAGCAGCAGGTAATTACGCAGCATCGTTCTACCCAACTCAGTTGGCGATTGAAGAAGGGTATGATCAAATTATCTGGACTGATGATGCTACTCACGAATATTTCGAAGAAAGCGGAACGATGAATGTTTTCGTAAGAATCAATGATACTATTTATACGCCACCAACATCTGAGAAAATTTTAGATGGAGTTACCAGAGACAGTTTCATCCAATTGGCTAAGAAAAGAGGTTTTGAAATAAAAATTGAACCTATTAAAGTAAAAGATGTTGTAGAAGCTCAGAAAAACGGAACATTAAAAGAAGTTTGGGGAGTAGGAACAGCAGTTGTTACCACAGTTTTCCAAGCGTTAGGTTACAACGGTGTTAAATTGGAATTACCAAGACTTTCAGATGACGAAAGCTTTGCAGTAACCCTTAAAAATGACTTAGTTAATTTACAGACCAACCAATCAGAAGATCCATTCGGATGGAGAGTATTAGTTGAAAAAGATGTTCTAGAAACAGCTTAATTTTAAGTAAATTTAATAGCATATAAAGCCAAGATTTTTCTTGGCTTTTTTTGTCAATCTAAGTTTAGTATAAGTATGATAAGATTTATATAAAATACTTTTACCTGAAAATTCAGTGAGAGTCTAAAATATGAGTGCTGGATAATGTTGATGATGAAAAAAAATCCAAACTTTATTTTAATAAATTCACCAAGTTTTGTTAATGATTCCCGAAATGCGTATTTTCGCAAAAGTTTTTATGAAAAAAATACTTCTCATATCAGTACTAGGGCTTATAAGCTGTAAAAGAACTACTCCGCAGGTGCATCCACCGGTAGGAGGTGTATTAAGTAAGAGTGATCTCGATGTTTCGCGGAACCGTATGAAAAATCTCAATAGTTTGGAGAGACAGCAGATTCAGGATTGGGTGAACGGTCAGGATATTAAATTTTATCCTACTCAGCTTAATTATTGGACGACTGTAGAAGGTTTTGATCAAAGACAACGAAGACCGGATGAATCTTCGATTTCTTATTCTTATGATCTCTATGATTTTGATCAAACCAAAATTTATGACAAATCTATTCAGAGAAATGATGCTAGATTTGGGCATTTTGATGAATTGAAAGCTGTAGAAAATGCTTTGAGATATATGGGAGAAGGGGAAGAAGTGACATTGCTCGTTCCATCATCTCTTGCTTACGGAACTTTCGGAGACGAAAATAAAATAGATAACGATATTCCTTTAATTATAAAATTAAAAGTTCTATAAAATGAAATTGTTTAACAAAAATATAATTCTGGCAGCAGCAAGTGTTTCGCTGCTAAGTTGTACACCAATTTATAAGAAAATGAACGTAGACAAAGAAACTTACGAAGGGCTTAAAGACGGACTTTATGCTAATCTTCAGACTACAAAAGGTAACTTGATTGTAAAGTTTGAAGACAAAAAATCACCGGTTACTGTGGCTAACTTTGTTGGTCTTGCAGAAGGTAAAATTGATAACAAAGCGAAAGCGAAAGGTGTTCCTTTTTATGACGGAACAATTTTTCACAGAGTAATCAAAGATTTCATGATCCAGGGAGGTGATCCTCAGGGAACAGGAATGGGAGATCCCGGATATAAATTCGAAGACGAGAAAAATGATCTGAAACACACTGGAAAAGGTATTTTGTCAATGGCTAATTCTGGACCGAACACCAATGGTTCTCAGTTCTTCATCACAGAAATCGCTACTCCCTGGTTAGATGGAAAACATACCATTTTCGGAGAAGTGGTAAAGGGTGATGATGTGATTGATGCCATTGCTAATGTAGAGAAAGGAGCTCAGGATAAACCTAAAACGGATATCGTTCTTGAAAAAGTAAGCATTTTCAGCAAAGGAGATGAGTATAAAGGATATGATGCTGCAAAAACTTTCAATGAAGGAAAATCTAAGATTGCTGCCAACAATAAGGCAATGGCTGAAAAAGCAGAAGCTGATGCAAAAAAAGCAATTGAAGATCTTAAAGCAGGAATGCAGGTAACTGAATCTGGTCTTTACTATAAAATTACTAAGAAAACTGAAGGTAAGGCTCCAAAAGCAGGTGACAATGTATCTGTACACTATGCAGGAAAACTAACCAACGGAACTGAGTTCGATTCTTCATTCAAAAGAAATGAGCCTCTTGAGTTTCCTGTAGGAACCGGAAGAGTAATCAAAGGATGGGACGAAGGAATTCTTTTGTTGAAAGAAGGAGAAACGGCTACACTATTGATTCCGCCAGCAATGGGTTACGGTGAGAGAGGTGCAGGAGGAGTAATTCCACCAAATGCATGGTTAATCTTCGATGTGGAATTGGTAAAAGTTCCTTAATCGAATTGTATAAATAATGAAAGCCGTCTCTTATGAGACGGCTTTTTTATTGGGAAGTTTTAGCATAACAATCATATTATGTTATCAACTCCCAAGAAGTTCAGTTTCGATATTTATTTTATACTGCAAATCATTTTTAAATACCAATTGTATATATTCAATTGTTGATTCCAGCATCGGATTAATTTCCTTTACCCTGAGAACAAATTTTTGTAGTTGATGAACACAAAAAAAGCGTTCCTGAGAACGCTTTTTCACTTTAATACTATTCAATTTGAATCAGATTTAAGGAGCCGGTGTGATTACTTTTCTTTCCCCGATTTGTTGTCTCCACATCGCATAGTACAATCCTTTTAAATCTAAAAGATTCTCGTGCGAACCCGTCTCAATCACCTTACCACGTTCCAGAACATAGATTCTATCTGCGTGCATAATGGTGCTTAATCGATGGGCAATCAATACGGTAATCTGTTCTTTTTCTTCAGAAATTTCTTTGATGGTGGATGTGATTTCCTCCTCAGTAATACTGTCTAAAGCAGAAGTTGCTTCATCAAAAATTAATAAATTAGGTTTTCTCAGTAAAGCTCTTGCAATGGCAATTCTTTGCTTTTCGCCGCCGCTCAGTTTCAGTCCGCCCTCGCCGATGACGGTGTCAATTCCATTTTCTGCTCTTTCAATTAATGCTGTTGCGCTGGATTTTTTTAAAGCCAGATCCAAATCTTCATCTGTAGCATTAGGATTTACAAAAAGTAAGTTTTCTTTAATAGTTCCTGCGAAAAGCTGGGTGTCCTGTGTTACAAAACCTATTTGATTCCTTAATTCGTCAAAATCAAATTCTTTACCGTTGATTTCATTATAAAAGATAGAACCTTCTTTGGGTCTGTATAATCCGACTAGTAATTTCACCAACGTGCTTTTTCCTGAACCACTGGGTCCCACAAACGCAATGGTTTCGCCGTTTTTCACTTCAAAAGAAATATCATTTAAAGCTTTATATGAAGCGCTCTGATGTTTAAAAGATACATGATTAAATTCTAATTTTTCAACAGCTCCAATCTGTTTTGGAGTATGTGGCTTTTCTTCAACCTCCTTTTTCATCAATGTATCAAAATTATGCAGTGATGCTTCAGCTTCACGATAGGAGATAATAATATTCCCGATCTCCTGCATTGGTCCGAAAATAAAGAAGCCGTAAAACATCAATGATAAATATTGACCGGGAGTTACAATATTTCTGAAAATTAAAAACAAAAGGGTAAGCGTAATCAGTTGCTGAAGGAAGTTCACCATGGTTCCTTGAATAAAACTTAAAGAACGAATGCTTTTCACTTTTTTAAGTTCAAGTCCGAGAATTTTATACGTGTTGTTATTAAGACGTTTTACTTCCTGCTTGGTTAAACCTAAACTTTTAACAATCTCAATATTGCGGAGACTTTCGGTAGTGCTTCCTGCTAAACCTGTCGTTTCGGTAACGATTGTTTTTTGAATATTTTTAATTCTTTTGCTTAATAAATTGGTAATAAAAGCGATCAGGAAAATTCCAACTACATACACCGGCATAATTGACCAGTGCAGACGAATGGCATATACGGACACGAAGATAATACTCACCAAAATCCCGAAGAAAATATTGATGAAATTGGTGATGAATTTCACAGAGTCTTCTCTCACTTTCGTTAAGATAGAAAGGGTCTCGCCGCTTCGCTGATCTTCAAATTCCTGATAAGGCAATGCCATTGAATGCTGCAACCCATCTGTGAAAATGTTAGCACCGAACTTTTGTGTAATTACATTCACTACATAATCCTGAAATGCTTTGGCAATTCTGCTGATCATCGCAGTTCCTATCAAAAGTGCCAGAAAGTAAAATGCTCCGTGGTAAATATCTGTTCCATACAAGTATTCGTCTAAAGTTCTGGGGGCGATCTTTTCCTTGTCAAAATGATTTGGATGTGTCACCAGCTGATCCAGAATATTTCCTGTAATTGCCGGACTGAACAAGGAAAAAACCTGATTGATTGTCGCCAAAACTAATGACAGGATCATCAACCATTTATGTGGTTTTAAATAACGTAATAATGTTTTCATTCGTAAAATAACTGCCTGCAAAATTACAGATATAAATCGGATAGAGAAGGGTATAAATATAGATTTAGAGCATAAGAATTATGAGAATTTTAGGTTTGAAATTACATATATTTGAATGACTAAGAACAAGACAAAATTCACCCACAAATCTTCACAATCATCATGTTTAAAACCAGGTTTTTCGCTTTACTATTTATTCTCCTCTCATTCATTTCTTTTGCTCAGACAAAGGTGAACACTGATGATCAGGCAATCAGAAAGTCACTTGTTTATTTTGTAAACAGTATTAAATATAAAAAAATAGATCAGGCAGTTGAATGTATTTATCCAAAATACTTTACAATTATTTCTAAAGAACAAATGACTCAACTGCTAAATATGACCTATAATAATCCTTTATTGAAGGTTGATGTGCAGGATATGAAATTTGGAAACATTGAAAAGCCTGAGCTCATCGACGGTGAATATTATTCTATCGTAAATTATTTTCCTAAACTGAAATGCAACGTAAGTGCAATGAATGAAAATATGAAGACCAAGATAGGAGAGGCAATGATTTCGAAATATGGAAAACAGAATGTTAAATATTTGCAGAACGAAGGATCCTATATCATAAATGCAAATATGAGAGCATGTGCAATTTCAAAGGATAAAAAAAGTTGGAAGTTCTTAATTCTGGAGAAACAATATAAACCACAATTAGTAAAGATCTTGCCAAAGAAGATTTTGAATAAGATATAATTTAGAAACAAATAAAGCTGATTAATGACAATCGGATTTTTTATTGATCATCACATTTTCCATCCCAAATAGATTGAATATTGATTTCGTGATTGTTAAAATTAAATAATTTCTGAGGAGTACAATCCTCGTTGATTAGATGTACTTTTATCTTTAATTCAGAGGTTTTCATATTCAAATCTTTATTGAAATTTACAAGTTAAAGCATATACGGCTTGCGATGTGTCTAATAATTTTCAAGCAGAACGACCGTTGACTTGTAGTTTTCATTAAGGTTTTTTCACATTGTTTCTATTTGCGGTTCTTCTTACTAAGATTACATGAGAGAAATAGCTTCTGCCATTGTTGAAGATGGAGAGGACGCATCTTTATCATAAGTATCAGTAAACAAATTATCAAATAAATCTTATAAAATTTCCCTACTTTAGTGCAAAATAACATCATGAATAAAAGTTTGTTGCTCTTTTTTATATTCTATTTGACGATTGTTTCAGCACAGGGAAAGAGGTTTTTTGAAAGCGGGGACGCAATACTGAAAAACCCTGTTGAGAAGATCAATCTTACATTTGCCAACGAACTTCCTTTAATTAAAGTAAGCATTAACGGAAAACCTTATCAGTTTCTTTTCGACACCGGTGCTCCTACCGTTATTTCCAATGCAGTGTACAGTGAACTAAATCTTAAAGAAAAGCATAAAAGAAAAGTAGGAGATTCTCAGAAAAATAAGCAGAAACAGGTGTTTACAATACTTCCAGAAATGACTGTAGATCAAATTGTTTTCAAGAATATCGGTGCTGTGGTAGTTGACCTCGAAGGTCATGAATTCGGATGCTTAAAGATTGATGGTATTATTGGAGCCAATCAGATGGCTAAGCTTTTTTGGAGAATAAATTATTCTGAAAACCTACTTGAAGCCACAAAAGATTTGAAGCAATTTTCTACAGAGGGCTATGAAACGATTTTCTCTTTTAAACCAAAACCTCAGAAAACCCCCATTCTAGAATCTCAGATTTTAGATAAAAAAATGAATCTCACTTTTGATACCGGATTTACCGGAAGCATCAAAATTGCCGAAAATAATTACGATCCCAAAAATGGAAAAGTAAAATTTGTAGAAACTTACGGCGTCAATTCTGTAGGTGCGTTTGGTACCGGAAAACCTGTGTCGTCTTATCATTTCAGACCAGATGAAGTGATAGTTACCACACAAAAATTTGAAAATGAAATCGTAATGACGGGAAGCTCAAATCTTCTCGGAAATGAGTTTCTGAAGAAATTTCAATTCATTATCGATTGGGGCAACAATAAAGTTTATTTACATCGTATCAAGAGTGTTCCGGCAAAGCTCGAGTCTTTCGGTTTTGCATACCGATTTATTGATCTTAAAGCCAAAGTAGTGCTGGTTTTTCAAGGGAATGATGTTCCTCTGAAGATTGATGATGAGATTTTGAGCATCAATGGTATAAGCTTTGAGAATTTGAATCAGGAGTCATCTTGTCAGTATTTATTGAACCGTGTTGAAAAAAGCACCAATTCTATTACGGTTAAAGTAAAAAGAGAAGGGAGGATTCTGGATTTTATGCTGGCCAAGAAGGAGTATTTGAATTAAGATGATTCTATAAACTCCGTTATTCGAGTAGGTTTTTGAAGAAAACCGTATCGAGAATCTTTGTGATTATTTACTATTTATTTCTCGAACCAAGGTTTTGAATTAACCATTGGGTTCATTAATGATTTGATTTTTTTATTTTGAATTTTTCCTGTTTTAGAGAAAGTAAATAGTTTATTGTTTTTAAAGAAAAGCTTTTTTGGAGATAACTTTCTACTTTGACCTCCACCAGAAATTAAATTTAATGCATATTCATTACTGGTTATCTCATTTGATATTTTATCTGAAGACAAAACCATTTCAATTTTACTATCAGATTTTAAAGTATCTTTTATTTCATTAACCTTTAAATAAATGTTCTTACCTCCCTCAATTTCCCAAGTTCCAATATTCCAGCTTGATGCAAGATCAAATTTCCAATAGTATTCAAATGTGTAATTTGATTTCAAAATTATTTTTTCGCCAAAATCATTGTTATATTCACCAAAAATTTTCTCCTGAGCATTAAAATAATGGATGGATAGAATAAAGATTAAAAAATATAAAGCTCTCATCGGATCGTAATTATCTGTTACCAGTTCTTATCAATCATATAAATCATCTGCGTCATCACCGTGGCACCCAACAGCAATTCTCTTCGGTTCACTTTCTCAAAAGTATCTTCTTCGGTGTGATGAATGTCAAAATATCTTTGAGAATCCGGAACTAGTTCTGCCGTAGGAATCCCCATATCTTTCAAAGGATAAATATCTGTCCCGGAATATCTGCCTTCAAAGTCGTAGGCTCCATAGGGCAGAAAGAGAGGTGACCAGCTTTTGATTTGATTTCTTTTGGCATCATCCATTTCAAGAGCCACCCCTCGTGGAGAAAATCCGCCTGCGTCTGATTCTAAAGCAAAAATGTGCTTTTCTCCTTTTTCTTTGACGTATTTTCCATATTGCTGTCCGCCTTTTACGCCATTTTCTTCATTGGCAAAACACACCACTCTTATGGTATGATTATTTTTTATGTTTAAATTTTTAAATGTTCTTAAAACTTCAATGCTCTGAACAATTCCTGCTCCGTCATCATGCGCACCTTCGCCCACGTCCCACGAATCTAAATGTCCGCCCACGACAATAACGCTCTGATCTTTTTTACCCGTGATCTCACCGATGACAGAATGAGAAAGTTTTTCGCCTTTCATTCCACAGTTGGAATTGAGTTTTGCGGTGATCTTATTTGATTTTAAAAGCCTTTCAAGTTCGTCAGCTGTTGTATTTCCAATTGCCACTGCTGGAATTTTCGCAACATCGTCTTTGTATCTCATTGCTCCGGTATGCGGTACATCGTCAAAAGCTGATGACAGCGACCTCACAATAGCAAACTTGCCACCTTTCTCAGCGGTTAACATTGCGGCTGTCGAGCGATAAGCTGATGCATCACCATAGGCTTTGAAAGTCTCAATGTAAGACTGACTGAAAGGGTAGTTGAAGAACACAATTTTGTCTTTTACTTTCTCGGCAGGAAGCTTTTCGTATTCAGCAAAAGATTTTACCATAATGATTTCTCCTGAAACATCTTTTCCTTGAGTGCCTTCGGAATTTCCTAATGACAGCATTTTTAAAGATTTCCATTTTCCATCATTCATTTTAACTTGCAAAGATTCCTTTCCTCTTTCCCAAACCGGAATCATCACCTCCTGAAGCCACACTTTATCAGCGCCTGCTTCCTTCAGTTTTTGTTCAGCCCATTTCACCGATTTTTCATAAGCCTCGGATCCGCTTAAACGGTGACCGATGTTTTTCGTTAAATCTCTAAGCTCATTATAGGCTTTTCCTTTATTTAAAATTTCTGTTGAAATTCTGTTGAACTGGATGGAGTCTTCTTTGGTTTGAGCAAATATATTTAAGCTTATGAGTAGAGTGATTGTTGCTACTAGTTTTTTCATGATATTGATGGCAAGAAATGATTTTTTTATTGAAATATTAATTTAAAATGATCATTAAATTTTTACAACTTTAGTCTTGGCTAACAAATCACCTAATCTTTTACTTTCTTGTGAGTTTGTAATGAGGATTATTGCAACTAAACCGAAAAAGAACATGTCAATGGGATCAACAATGTGCCTTAAAAATGATTGTTTTATAGTTATATCCAGCTCAGTTTTTTCGTCTACTGGTTTTAGTTTTACTAAATAATTTCCAAATGTTGATTGCAGATTAACTTCAATGACGCAATTATACACAAACCAAAAAATAAAAACTGGAAGTGCTTTTACGCCACTCACATAAAATTCGCCCTCTGAATTTACCTCACCAAAATATTGGATATATGCGAATGTTGCACAAAATATTAGCGTGTAATCTATTAAACCAGCAATAATTCTTCGAAACAAAAATTTTTCTTTCTTCAATTTTATTAATATTTGCGGAAATTTATCATTTTACCAAACTACCAATTCTTATCAATCATAAAAACCATCTGCGTCATCACAACCGCTCCCAAAAGCAATTCTCTTTTGTTGACTTTGTCGAAAGTATCTTTTTCCGAGTGGTGATAATCAAAATATCTTTGGGTATCGACTACCAATTCCATTAAGGGAATATCCAGTTTTTTTAATGGTGCTATATCCTGAATCGCATAAGTCTGGTCGAAATCGTAAACGCCATACGGAAGAAAATACTCTTTCCAAGGAAAAACCAAACGGCGTCTCTGGGGTGACATATCAAGGGAGAAACCTCTAGGTGAATACCCTCCGGAATCTGAACCCAGAGCGATAATATGTTTTTCATCTTTCTTTTTAACCTGAGCTGCGTACGTTTCCCGGCCTTGTCCACCATTTTCACTGTTAGCATACAAAACAACTCTGATCGTATGATTATTATCGTAGCCTAATGCTTTAAAAGTTCGTAAAACTTCCAGACACTGAACTACGCCGGCGCCGTCATCATGAGCACCTTCCGCAAAATCCCACGAGTCAAGCTGAGCGCCCAAAACAATCACCTTAGCATCTTTTTTTCCGGGAATTTCTCCGATGATATTATGATTAATAGTTTCACCTTTTGATTCGGCAGTCATATTCAATTTTGCTTTGACGTTTTGTTTTTTCAAAAGTTTTTCCAACTCGTCAGCAGATTTTACTCCAATCGTTACTGCTGGAATTTTTATTTTATCCTCCGGTTCATAATAGATTTGTTTTGCATGTGGGATATCGTCTGAAGCGGTAGTAAGCGATCTTATAATTAAACCTCTTGCTCCTTTTTTACCGATTACAGATGCGGAAAGTAGTTTAGACTTAGCAGCAATAAGGTAAGAATCTACTGTACTGATTAATTTTTGGTCGATAGGGTAGTTCACAAAAATGATCTTATCCTTTACCTGTGCGCTCGTGAGATTAACCAATTCCTGAACATCATTCACCAGAAGAAGATCATAAATCATATCTTTCCCTCCAGTCCCTTCAGAATTCCCAAAAGACATCATACGGATGCTTTTCCACTCACCATTTCCTGCTTTAATCTGTAAAGATTCTCTGCCTCGAATCCAGATAGGAACTCTAACTTCCTGTCTCCAGATATTTTCTGCACCGGCTTCTTTGAGGTTTTTCTCCGCCCAGTCGGCCGCTTTTGCATAACCAGGACTTGCGCTGAAACGTGGTCCCACGCCTTTTGTAAGTTCGTTTAGATTATTATAAGCAGTTCCGTTGGTCATTATTTCATCTGAAATTTTCTTAAACTCATCGATATAATTAAATTTCGGAATCGGCTTCAGCTTTTTAACGGGCTTTTTTTGAGAAAATATAAATCCACTCAAAAAGAGTGGAAATATGATGAGCAGAATTTTTTTCATTGTACTGACCTTTTTCTTTTCGGTGCATAAAAATAAAGAAAAATTCAGTAAGTATGGTAGATTTAGATTGTGCTTCTTTTCTTTAACGCAAAGAGCGCACCGATTTTTTGATTAATTATTGTTTTAAGATTAAGGAAGGTGCTCCAAAGATTAAGGAAGGTGCTCCAATGAGTAAAAACCAAGAAGCTTTTAATTTAAATAAAAGTGTGACGATAAAAAAATCCTCAAAACTATTTATAATTTTGAGGAAATATTATATTTAAACTTTCGCTGTGAATAGTATACGATAAGCTAATCACCAGCAGCCAATTATTTCATGTCGTACATCAACAATGCAGTGACCAATTTTGGTTCGATAAATGTACATTTTGGAGGCATACGAAGTTTCAAGTCAGAGATTTTGATCATATCATTAAAGCTTACTGGATAGATTCCAAAACCTACTTTTCCTTCACCGTTGTCAACTTTTTCTTTTAAAAGCTTAATGCCTTCGATGTTGGAACTTCCTTTGACGTAAGAAATCTGATCAGAACTGTCTGAATCTTCAATTTTCAGAATATCTTGAATAATATATTTATCTAAAAGATGATGATCTAGATTATCCAAAGACATCTCCTGGGAACGTAAATCGTGCTTCACGTGAAGAGAGTAGAACTTCCCATCGATGTACATAGAAATGTGGAATTTCTGCGACGGATAATAAGGAATCTCTTCCTTTTCGTGAATTAAGAAATATTTCTCAAGGCTTTTCAAAAATTCTTCCGTCGTCAAATCTCCTATACTGCTCACAATTCTGTTGTAATCGTGAATTTTTATGGATTGGTTAGAAACGATGAAACTATAAACGAAATTATATGCTTCAGTTCCGTTATGCTTTTTGTTTTTGTCTTTAAGACGCTTTGCGTGAAGGGCAGTAGAACCAATTCTATGATGGCCGTCGGCAATGTAGAAAGAATCAATCTGATCGATAACTTCTTTGAACTGCTGAAGTTTCAGACGGTTATCTATTCTCCATATTTTATGCCTGATGCCTACAGTATCTACATGATTGAAGATAGGAACGTTTTTCTCCTCATGATTCATCAATAATTCAATCTTTGAATTGGATGGATAAGTCAATAAGACAGGTTCTGCCTGAAGGTTCACTTTATCTAAATAATGAGCCAATTTCTCTTTCCTCTGTGGAATGGTACTTTCGTGTCTTTTTATTTTTCCGTTCCAGAAATCTTCAATACTCGCAAGGCCTAAAAGGCCTCTGAAAACCTGTTTATTAGGGTAAATTTGTTCATACAAATAATAAGACGAACTGTCTTGAACGAGTGTTTTATCATCCAAAAGTTCCTCAAAAGTTGAACGTATTTTCCTTAAATTCCGGTCTACATCTTTAGATTTACTTACAACGTATGGTTTGATCATATTGATGTAAGTTTTTTCTTTTTGCGCTTTTTCTGCAATTTCAGCCTGAGTGAAATTATCTAAAGGATGAGTAGGAAATGTAGCCTCATGATCTTTATGAGGTCTAATTCCGCGGAAAGGTTTAAAAACTGGCATATATTTTTTATAGTTTCTTTTTAATCTCAATAATCTGTTCGGCAAGCTCTACACCTATTTTTTCCTGTGCGTCAATGGTGTTTCCACCAAGATGGGGTGTGAGAGACAGGTTAGGATTCATTAATAAAATCAGTTCGGGCGTTGGCTCGGTTTCAAAAACATCTAATGCTGCTCCGGCCACTTTCCCGGATTCGATATAATTTACAAGAGTTACTTCATTAAGGACACCTCCTCTTGCCGTATTTACAATAAATACACCATCTTCCATTTTTTCAAATTCTGGAGTGTCTATCACATATTCATTGGTTTTAGGAGTGTTGATGCTGATAAAATCTGTATCCTTATAGAAAGCATCAGTATCGTTGCTTGATGTAATTTCAAAATCAACCGTCTGTCCGTCAAAAAAACTTAAACTGATGGTTTTAGTTTTTGGTTTTCTTGTCAGAACTTTCACTTTCATTCCTAAAGAAATTCCCATCTTAACCACTTCCTGACCAATACTTCCAAATCCAATAACGCCCAAAGTTTTACCTGAAAGTTCATATGCATTGTTGAAAGATTTTTTTAAAGCATTGAAATGTGTATCTCCTTCCAACGGCATTAATCTGTTGGATTCATGCAAGAATCTTGCTAAAGAAAAGAAATGGGCAATAACCAGCTCAGCTACTGATCTCGAAGATGCATTGGGTGTGTTTATAACATACAAACCTTTCTCAATGGCATATTCTACATCAATATTATCCATGCCAATTCCACCTCTTCCTACAATTTTCAGGTTTGGACAAGCGTCAATCAAATCTTGTCTTACCTTGGTGGCACTTCTCACCAAAAGAACATCCACATTATTTTCATTAATGAAATTAATAACGTGATCCTGCGCAACTCTGTTATCGAGTACTTCGATTCCTGCTTTTTTTAGAGCAAGCTCTCCTGCTTTTGAAATACCGTCGTTAGCTAAGACTTTCATATAATTGTTTTAGATATTTTGATCTTAGACTTCAGATTTCAGACTTTTTTAGCCTGTTATCTCATGCCTGAAATCTTATAATCTTTTTAATTTTTTTTCGTTGCCTAATTTAAGTTATTTTATTGACTTCATCACATCTACTAAAACCTGCACGCTTTCAATAGGTAAGGCGTTATAGAGACTTGCTCTGTATCCCCCTAAACTTCTGTGGCCGTTAAGTCCACTGATTCCTGCGGCTTTCCATGCAGCATCAAATTCTTCTTTTTTGCTTTCGTCAACTAATTTAAAAGAAACATTCATCAAAGAACGGTCTTCTTCAACACAGAATGTTTCAAATAATGGATTACTGTCGATTTCCGTATATAAAAGTTTTGCTTTTGCTTCGTTTCTTGCTTCAGCAGCTGCTATTCCACCGTTATTTTCTAAATGTTGCAAAGTCAATAACGATGCATACACAGGAAAAACCGGTGGCGTATTGTACATTGATTCTTTAGAAATGTGCTGAGAGTAATCTAAGATTGAGAACATGTTTTCTCTACCTGTTTTACCTAAAATTTCTTTTTTAATCACCACTAAAGTAACTCCGGCAGGACCCATGTTTTTCTGAGCTCCGGCGTAGATTAAATCAAATTTAGAGAAATCTAACTGTCTTGAGAAAATATCAGAACTCATATCGCAAACCATCAAAGTATCCACTTCAGGGAATGACTTCATCTGAGTTCCGTAGATTGTATTGTTTGAAGTACAGTGGAAATAATCATATTCTGAACCTACTGTATAATCTTTAGGAATGAATGAATAGTTTTCTTCTTTTGAAGAACCTACCACATCTACTGTTCCTACTTTTTTAGCTTCCTTCACAGCTCCTGCAGCCCAAGTGCCAGTATCTAAATAAGCAGCTTTACCGCCAACCTTCATCAGATTGTAAGGTACCATTGCAAACTGCAGGCTTGCGCCACCTCCCAAATACAAAACTTCATAATCATCACCCAGATTCATCAGTCTTTTTACGATGGCACGAGCTTCATCCATTACCGCAACAAAATCTTTGCTTCTGTGCGAAATTTCAAGAAGTGACAAACCGATTCCGTTAAAATCTAAAATAGCTTCCGCCGATTTTTCGAATACTTCCTGAGGTAAAATACATGGTCCTGCGCTGAAATTGTGCTTTTTGCTCATAATTTTATTTTTGTTTTTTGAGATTTGCTGATTGATTAATCTGCTATTTCTAAATTGATTTATTAAAATTTAAAGTAAAAAAAACCGTCTCATGATGTATGAGACGGTGTATTTTTATTCACCGTGTAAAAATGCTTTTTTATTTAGCAGTGCTTCTTCAGATTCTACATGGTCTTCATCTGGCACGCAGCAGTCAACAGGGCAAACCGCTGCACATTGTGGCTCCTCATGGAAACCTTTACACTCTGTACATTTGTCTGTAACAATGAAGTATACATCATCACTTACGGGTTCCTGCGGAGAATCTGCATCCACCGTTAAACCCGAAGGTAAGGTTACGGTACCGCTCAATTCTGTACCTTCTGAAGCTTTCCAGTCAACTGCTCCTTCATATATTGCATTGTTTGGACATTCTGGTTCGCAGGCGCCGCAATTAATGCATTCGTCAGTTATTTTAATAGCCATCGCTAATTTTTTTTAAATTTGCACAAAATTACAAAATATTCCCCACTTTTACAGTAATTATGAATATCGAAAAACAAGTTTTAGGACTTATTAAATTAAGTGAATACATAAAGAGCTATTTAGCGAAAAAAAATGAAGATTTTAATGAAACTGATTTTGAATTTGAATCGGTCATTAAAAAGTCTGAAATAGAAAATCCTTGGTTTACCATAGAGAATCAAAAATTTGCTTTGAAGCAATGGTTGGATTTGTTGACAGAGGATAATTTGAAGCCTTGGCTCAGCAATTATACACCATCAAAAACCATCAAAAAAGTGGGGTTGATTCTTGCTGGAAATATTCCTCTGGTGGGTTGGCACGATGTGATTTCAGTAGTTTTAAGCAATCATATTCCTTTGATAAAATTATCTTCAAAAGACAAACAGATGATTCCTTTTTTATTGAAAAAATGGAAAGAATTTTCTGAGAATGAGATTGAATATGAGTTTGTTGACAGACTTACGGATTTTGATGCTGTAATCGCTACAGGAAGTAATAATACTGCGAGATACTTAGAGTATTATTTTAAAAATCATTTAAGTATTATCAGAAAAAATAGAACGTCGGTTGCTGTGATAAAAGGCGAGGAAACGGAAGAAGAACTGAAGCTACTGGCTCAGGATATTTTCCAGTATTTTGGTTTGGGTTGCAGGAATGTGACAAGGATTTTCATTCCTGATGATTTTGTTATTGACAGAGTTTTTGAAAGTTTTATTGATTTTAAAGAAATTATCAATCATAACAAATATGCCAATAATTATGATTATAACCGTGCGGTCTATCTCTTGAATCAGGATCAATTCTGGGATAATAATTTTGTGATGCTGAAGGAAGATGAGAAGCTTTTTAGCCCGCTGTCTGTGATTCATTTCAGCAGGTATTCTTCTTTGGATGATGTAAAGGATTTCATTAATGAGAATGAAGAAAATATTCAATGTGTAGTTGGTAAGGATGAGTTAGGATTTGATACAATTTATTTCGGAGAAGCACAAAATCCAGGTTTAGATACATATGCGGATAATGTAGATACGATGAAGTTTTTGGAGGTTATCTAAATTTTCATCTCGCAGATCTTAATTTCAACAAAAACTTGATACAGGTCTGAAACAAATGAAGTTAAAAATTAGCAGTCTCTTAATTTTTATTCCTAAATTTACTTATCAACCAAAAAATATTTAATGAAAAAAATAGCAATTATTCTGTCTTTTGCCGTATTCCAAATAAGCTTTGCTCAAAAGGTGAAAAAAGCAGAAATAGTAAAAGATAACCGAACGACTGAGCAGAAATTAGAGCTTGATAAAAAACAGAAAGAGCTTTTCAACGGTAAATTTGAACAGTTTATCACTGCATTGAAAGTATCTGATAAAGAAACAATGGAAGGTCTGATATCTGATAAAACAAAATCAAAAGTGACTGATAAGGTTTATCAGAATCTTTCCAGAGATATTGATTTTAAGAGAAAAATAGTAATCTATAAAACAGGTTATCAGTCATTCATGACCGGTGAGAACTTTCCTATGATTCAATATAAATATGCGGACGATCAGACAAAACCTGATCCGAAAGAAATTATTACCGCTATTTTTGAAGAGAACGGAAAAATTATGGGTATCAAACCTTATAAACAAACAAAATAAATTTTATTAAATATTAAAATATAATATGATGACAGATGTTTTAGTTGCGCATTCAACCGATGTTGAAAAGGCAAGTTTTTACAAGAAAACCTATTTACACGTTGCTTTTGCAATTCTTGCGTTCATTGGTGTTGAAACCGTTTTACTTAATGTTGTGCCTGCTGAAGTAATCGGTTTAATGTTCGCTCAGAAATACACTTGGTTGTTGGTTTTGGGTGTTTTTTGGCTGGCTTCTTTTTTAGCATCAAAATGGTCGATGTCTCAGAGTAAATCGACACAGTATTTCGGGTTAGGGTTTTATATTTTGCTGGAAGCTGTTATTTTTCTTCCACTAATCTATATAGCAATAGCTAATTCTGATTACAATGTGATTTTTCAGGCAGCGACGCTAACAATTGCTATGTTTGCAGGAATTTCTGCAGTAGCCTTCACTTCTAAAAGAGATTTTTCATTTCTTAGAAACATCATCACCATCGGTGGTTTTATTGCTATTGGATTAATTGTTGCGGGAATGATTTTCGGTTTTAATTTAGGACTTTGGTTCTCTGTTGGGATGGTTATTTTAGCTTCGGCAACAATCTTGTATCAGACCAGTAAGCTGAAAGATTCATACGCAACCAACCAATATGTGGGAGCTTCTTTGCAGCTATTTGCTTCAATAATGCTACTGTTCTGGTATATCCTAAGAATTTTGATGAGCAGAAGAAGTTAATTCAGAACGTGAGTTTTTTTAACAGTTATAAAAAAAATCCTGATGTTATTTCATCGGGATTTTTAGTTTTAAGAATAAAAATTCTTAAATATTTAGTTTTGAATCTTAGCTGACTTTGAATGTTATTTGTCAATTGATCCTAACACCTTTTGAGCAAATGAATTCAAAGCATCTTTCTCGCTCATGCCGTTTTGTACATTGGCGTGAACTTCTAAAGCTCCGCAGATATTGGTAATCAACTCTCCGGCAACATTTAAATCTTCTTCGCTAGTTCCTCTGAATTCGCTGAAACTTTCCAAAACTTCTAAAGTTTTTTCAAGATTCTCAGGAGTTTGGTTTTGGTAAAACTGTCTGATTACTGGTAATTTCATGTGTGATTTTTTAATGTATAAAAATTCGCTTTAACGCCAATGTATTACGATAATTCGTTGAATAAATTAATTAAACTTTCTGCCTGATTAGACTGAACCTGATTCACCAATTCACCATTTTTGAAAATAGCAAACGTAGGTAAGTTATCAACTTTAGCTAATTTTCTGCTTTCAGGAAGTTTTTCTGCATCTACATATAAAAATGGAATTGTGTCATTTTCTGAAGCTAATTTTTTGAATTTTGGTTTCATGATTCTGCAGTTCCCACACCATGTTGCTCCGTACTGTACAACCACTTTTTCATTGTCACTTACAATATTTTGAAGTGTATCTTCTGTCAATTCTGTATACATAATTTTAATTTGAAAGTTTGGAAATATATTAATATGAAATGCTATTTAATAGAAAATGAGATAATTTTCAACTAATCATGTGACTAATTTTAAAATTATCCCATTTTCAAATTAACACATTATCTTAGTTCTTTGCTAAGTATTCAGCAGTAGAAGTTCTGTCAGCTTTCATCGCATCTTTTCCTTCTTCCCAGTTTGCAGGACAAACTTCACCGTGCTTCTGAACGTGCGTGTAAGCATCAATTAATCTTAAATATTCTTTCACATTTCTTCCCAACGGCATATCATTTACAGACTCGTGGAATACTTTTCCAGTTTCGTCAATTAAATATGTTGCTCTGTAAGTTACATTTGAACCTGTGAAATACTCATTTCCTTCTTCGTCAAATTCAAGATCCTGATCAACAATATCTAATAAATTTGCCAATTGTCTGTGAGTGTCAGCTAAAAGCGGATAAGTAACTCCTTCAATACCACCATTGTCTTTAGAAACATTTAACCAAGCAAAGTGTACTTCGTTTGTATCGCAAGAAGCACCGATTACTTTAGTGTTTCTCTTTTCGAATTCACCTAAAGCCTCTTGGAAAGCGTGAAGCTCAGTCGGGCAAACAAAAGTAAAATCTTTTGGGTACCAGAATAAAATCACTTTTTGTTGGTTTTTTGTAGTTTCTTCAAAGATGTTGATTCTAAGATCATCACCCATTTCAGACATTGCGTCAATCGTTACGTTTGGAAATTTTTTACCTACTAAAGACATAATTTTCTAATTTTTTTTGATTAATTTAACGATGCAAATATACATTGTTTTATCTATTGAAAAACACATATCTGATAAATAAAATCTATAATTGTTTTCTAGGGGTATTTCTAAATAAAATTATGAAATACATAGATTACAGTATGTTATAATTTTATTTTATATTTAGAAAAAGTTTTTATCTATTAAAAAAAATCAGATTTAAGTTTAACCTAAATCTGAAATTATATTTTAAAAATATTTGAATTTTAAACCGCTTTTTCTAAAACGTCTTTTATTCTTCTCATGGCTTCTCTTAATTCTTCTTCAGAAGCCGCATAAGAGAATCTAATACATTCTGGACTTCCGAAAGAAACTCCGCCAACACAACCTACGTGTGCGTGCTCTAACAGGAACATGGCAAAGTCATCTGCATCTTTTATTTCGGTTCCGTTCAAAGTCTTTCCAATGTAGTAAGAAATATCCGGGAAGAAATAGAATGCTGCTTTTGGTAAAAGAACTTTAAATCCTGGAATCTCTTTCATTAAGTCAAACATTACGTTTCTTCTCTGCTCAAAAGCGTCAATCATATATTTGTATTCCGATGGATCTGTTTTTAAAGCGACAATCGAAGCTCTTTGAGCAACTGTGTTTGCACCACTTGTCATTTGTCCCTGAACTTTTTCGCACGCTTTTGCCAACCAATCCGGGCAAGCAGAGTAGCCGATTCTCCAACCTGTCATTGCGAAAGCTTTAGACATTCCGTTGATTACTGCGGTTTGCTCGTACACTTCAGGAAATTGAGCAATAGAGGTGGTTTTTGTTTCGTAATTGATGTATTCGTAAATCTCATCAGAAATTACCGTTACATGAGGGTATTTAGCAATAACTTTTGCCAGAGATTTTAATTCATCAAATGTGTAATATCCACCTGAGGGATTACATGGCGAACTGAAAAGAATAGCTTTTGTTTTTTCATTAATGGCTTCTTCCAGCTGTTCTGCAGTTATTTTAAAATCAGTAACATATGAAGTGGGAAGCATTACAGATTCTCCTCCCATCATCTTTACCATCTCATCATAGCTTACCCAATAAGGAGTCGGAAGAATGACTTCATCACCATCATTGATGATCGCTGCCAAAACATTAATGATTGCCTGTTTTGCACCGTTTGAGACACAAATTTGTGTCGGTTTATAATCTAACTGATTGTCTCTTTTTAATTTATCTGAAATTGCCTGGCGAAGTTCCAAAAATCCCGGGACAGGCGAGTAGTGGCTGTAGTTTTCGTTGATTGCATCAAACGCGGCCTGCTTGATATTGTCCGGAACATCAAAATCCGGTTCGCCCAAAGTTAAAGAAATGACGTCAATCCCATTAGCCTTCATTTCTCTGGCTTTATTTGACATTACGAAAGTCTGAGAGTATCCTAGTCTGTTTACTCTGTCTGAAAGTTTATTCATGTATTCTTGTTGTCGTTTATAACAAATATATATAAAAACTAAATGTTAATGAAATGTCAGTTCATATTTTTAAAAAAAATCAGCTTGAAAAATTGATTAATTTGACATATTCGCTTCAAAAAACAGAACAAAATATGAAATAAAACTTATTTTTGCTTTTTATATTCAATCGTATGTCAGTAGCGTTAATCCAAAAATATTTCCCGGAGCTTTCCGAAAAACAGATCGAGCAATTTGCAAAATTAGAAAGCCTTTATGGTGAATGGAATGAGAAAATCAACGTGATTTCCAGAAAAGATATGGAATCACTTTATGAGAAGCATATTCTTCATTCTTTAGGTGTTGCCAAAATTATGGAATTTGCTCCAGGAACTAAAGTATTAGATATTGGAACCGGCGGTGGTTTTCCTGGAATTCCCCTGGCGATTCTTTTTCCTGAAACTAAATTTACTTTGATTGATTCTATTGGAAAGAAAATTACAGTCGTAAATGCAGTAGCAGAAGGCGTTGGGTTAACAAATGTAACTGCAATTCACGGTAGAGCTGAAAAGGTGAAAGAAAAATTTCATTTTGTAGTGAGTCGTGCCGTTACGCAGATGCCTGAATTTTTAAGGTGGCTGAAGGGGAAATTTGAAAAAGAACAGTTCAATAATAAGCATAACGGAGTTCTTTACTTGAAAGGAGGTGATCTTGCTGAAGAGCTTGCTGGATTAAGATGCGAGCTTTTTAACCTTAAAAATTATTTTGAAGAAGAATTTTTTGATACCAAGAAAGTGGTTTATTTATCAAAAGGTAATTTTAATTCGTAATTTAGTATCCGGAAGGAATAAATTGCGATAAATTACGTTTAATAATAATAAATCATTACAATACTATGAAATCATTTCTAAATATAAGTTTTGCTGTAATTGTTACAGGAATTTCACTTGTATCCTGTAAAGATGATGATTACGAAACGATACAGTCCGTTGAAAAAGTCAAAATTGACAGCGTTGCAGTGGTGAATGATACGATGGATGTTTTTTCTGTGCAGAGCATTAGAACGTACTCCAGTTACGCATCAGGATGTCAGGGATTTTATGGGTATGATTATATTCATAACGGGGATTTTGGCAGAGATGTTACTGCCTATCAGTTTAAAACGAACGGATTGTGCTCTCAGACTATTCATAAATCAGCAAATCAATTTAATTTCAGCCCGCAGAAGGTAGGTACTTATACTTTTAAATTTTGGAAAGGTGATAATAATTGGATCACCAAAACAATTGTAGTAGAATAATGAAAGGAATATTGTTAGTTTTTATTTTGATTTCCAGTTTCTTAAGGAGTCAGCGGATAGAGTGGAAGGAAGGCAGTAAGTTGGTTTGGAGTAATTTCAAAAGTAAAATTAATAATCAGCGCGGCAAAGATATTGTAGCATACACGCATTGTGGTTGGGTGTACTCTGTCACTAAATCATCTAATCCGAAAGGCATCGCAAAGGTCAGTATAGAAACAATTTTCAACGAAGATAAATCCTGGAAAGACGAAAAACGAATCAATGATTATGTCTTGAACCATGAACAGAAGCATTTTGATATTGCAGAAATATTTGCAAGAAAAATCAGAAAAGAAACCGTTGACAAAATAAAAACGACAGGCGATTACGATAAATATTTTCAGACCATTTATAATAGGATTATTAAAGATTATAAAAATTTTCAGGCTTTATACGATGGCGTAACAGAACACGGCATGAACAAAGAAAAGCAAGCCGAATACGATACACTGATCAGCAAAGAGCTTGAACAACTAAAAAACTTCAGAAAACCTTGAAATTTCTTAACAAAATCATAGACGAATTGCTGGCGCAAAATACAGATTTGTCACAGTTCAATATCGTTTTACCTGGTAAACGACCGATTGTTTTTATCAGGCAGATTTTAGAAGAACATCATTATTCAGGATTTCTCCCTAACTTTTATACCATTGAAGAATTGATTGGCGCCGTTGTCGATCAACAGTCTATTCAGGGGATTTCACTATGGCTTTTTGCATTCGACGTATATAAAAGTTTAAACCTTACTCCCAAAGATAATTTTGCAGACTTTCTAAAGTGGTTTCCAACGCTACAGAAAGACTGGGATGATATTTTAAAATTCACAGAAAGTGATGCTGCAGTTCTGCAGTATATGTTTGATGAAGAGCGTATTAAAGAATGGGCGCAGGATTTGGGTGACGATGAAGAAATCCCGAGAAAGAAGTTCCTGAATTTCTGGAGAAATATGAATGTTTTTCTGCCGGTTTTGAAGCAGTCATTAAAGGAAAAGAACTGGGCAACTCCGGGAATGATTCATGAGTTGGCTAAAGAAAAAATCACAGATTTTGCAAAAAATACAGATGAAAAATATGTGTTCTGCGGATTCAATGCCTTTACTCCGGTTGAGGAAAAATTGGTAAGAAATCTTTTGCAGTGGAATAAAGCACAATGCTTTTTTCAGGCAGATCATTATTATTTTGATGATGAAAGACAGGAGGCAGGAAAATTTCTTAGAAGGCATAGATTATGGAAAGAATTTAATGACAGCAGAGCATTCAGCTGGATCGAAAATGACTTCAATCAGCCTAAGAACATAAAAATCTATGAAGTTTCAGGAAATGTAACGCAAACTAAAGTTCTTCCCGATTTATTTAAAGATATCGACAATAAAACCTTCACCAATACAGCTGTGGTTTTATTGGATGAAAATCTTCTGCCTGCGAGTCTAGATGTAATGCATGACGTTGAAAATCTCAATATAACGATGGGGTTTCCGTTGAAAAATTTATCGTTCTCCAATGCGGTTAAGCAGCTTTTTTATCTACAGAAACAATTGGAGAAAAATAAATCGTCATATTATTACAGAGATGTTTTTCCCATTCTGGAAGAACTGCCCAAAACGGGTGATGATGAGAAGTTGGTAAATAATTTTAAATCTAAAATCGAAGAAAGAAATATAGTCTACATTCCCTCGGGTCTGCTATCTGAATTACTCAGCGCGCTGTCTTATTTCAATCTTCTTCAAAAAGCCGATTCGGGATATCAGTTTTTAGACTTGCTCATTGAATTCTGCCAGAAAATAAAATGGACAGAACTTGATGATATACAGTATGAAAACGTATCGCACTTCGAGAATTCATTTAGGATTATAAAAAATCAAATTACTCCATATAACTTTGAAATAACAATGGATACTCTAGAGGTTTTGCTTAATCATCATATCAATTCAGAAAGTATTGATTTTCAAGGAGAGCCATTGAAGGGACTGCAGGTTATGGGACTCTTAGAAACCAGATTACTCAATTTTGAAAATGTAATTTTACTTTCAGTGAATGAGGGTAAGCTGCCACTTGGGAATTCCCAGAACACCTATATTCCTTTTGATATAAGGAGACATTTTGACCTCCATACTTTTCTTGAAAACGACAGTATTTACGCCTATCACTTTTACAGATTGATTCAAGATGCAAAAAATGTTCACTTAATGTTCAACGCTTTAAGTTCTGGTGTCAACACAGGGGAAAAAAGCCGTTTCATTACACAAATTGAGATGGAAAGTAATCATGTCATTGAGCATTTAATTGTTGAAAATACTTCTGACCCCATTTCAAGTCAGCCTATCGAAATACAGAAAACTGACATTGTAATGGAGCAACTTGAAAAATGGAAAGCAAAAGTTTCTGCTTCGCATCTCACAAGTTATCTTTATAGTCCTATTGATTTTTACCTGTCGAAAATTTTAAATACTTCAGAAACTGATGAAATTGAGGAGGAACTATCCATAAGGAATTATGGAAATCTTGTACATTATACGCTTCAAGAAATCTATGAAGTTATCAAGGGTAGAGTATTAAAAATAAAAGATTTAGAAAGTTCAATTCATCAGATAGATGAATATATCAATATTGCCATTGAGAAGCTCAAACATCAGCCTGAATTTTATAATAAAGGAATGAATTTTATTCACAAAGCAATTGCTAGAAAAGTAATTGAGAATATTCTGAATCATGATTTGGAGTTGATAAAGCAGGGACATGCTTTGGAAATTATCGATATTGAAAGACGTTTTGAGAATATTGATTTTTATCTTGATGAAACTAAAAAGGACAAAGTTTCTTTCTTTGGGTTTATTGACAGGATTGACCGACTAAATGGAACTGTACGTATTATTGATTACAAGACGGCAAAAATCAAAAATTTAAGTGTAAAAATAGATTCTGAAAATAGGGATCATTATTTTCATCGAGATGACCGTAAACAGGCGTTACAGCTATGTATTTATCAGTATGTTGTACAGAATTTACCAGAATTTTGGGGTTTCCCGATTGAGACGGGAATCTGGAGTTTTGCAGATGCGAAGAAAGGAGTCACTTCTCTTGAATTTGCTGAAGGAAATCTTGATGATGCGATGCAGTCTGTAAAGAGCCTTATTATGGAAATTCTGAATCGTGATATTAGTTTTGTTGAGAGAACAAAAGTTTATAATTACTAAAAAGGATTACCGTCCGAACAACAGATACTAATCATTAAAAAAAAGTCCGGTTTTTACCGGACTTTTTTTATTTAAAAAGCATTAAAGCCTGTGATATCTAAGCCTGTAATGAGTAAATGAACATCATGAGTGCCTTCATACGTAATCACTGATTCTAGATTCGCAGCATGTCTCATCATTGGGAATTCACCCATGATTCCCATTCCGCCAAGAATCTGACGAGATTCTCTGGCTATGTCAATGGCCATTTTTACATTATTTCTTTTAGCCATAGAAATTTGAGCAGGCGTTGCTTTATGGTCATTTTTCAACATTCCTAATTGTAAGCAAAGTAACTGAGCTTTAGTAATTTCAGTTAGAAACTCAGCTAATTTCTTCTGCTGCAGCTGAAACGCTCCGATTGGTTTCCCGAACTGTTTTCTTTCTTTAGAATACTGAACTGCGGTACAATAACAGTCAATTGCAGCTCCGATAACTCCCCATGAAATACCATATCTTGCAGAATTTAAACAAGATAAAGGACCTTTTAATCCTGTAACACCCGGCAGTAGATTTTCTTTAGGAACTTTCACATTATTAAAAACTAATTCCCCGGTTTTCGAAGCTCTTAAACTCCATTTGTTATGAGTTTCAGGAGTTGTAAAACCTTCCATACCTCTTTCCACAATCAATCCCTGTACTTTTCCGTCTTCATTTTTAGCCCAAATCACAGCAATATCGCATAGAGGCGAGTTGGTAATCCACATTTTAGCACCATTTAAAAGATAATGATCTCCCATATCTTTGAATTGAGACTCCATAGAGCTGGGGTCTGATCCATGATTAGGCTCAGTTAACCCGAATGAGCCGATCATTTCGCCGGTAGCTAATTTGGGCAAGTATTTTCTTTTCTGCTCCTCAGAACCAAATTCGTTTATAGGAAACATCACTAATGAACTTTGAACAGATGCGGCAGAGCGAACCGCTGAATCTCCTCTTTCCAATTCCTGCATAATCAAACCATAAGAAATCTGATCAAGGCCGGAACCGCCATATTCCTCCGGAATGTAAGGTCCCAAAGCACCTATCTTTCCCAATTCTTTCATTAAACCAGGTAAATCTGTGTGATCTTGGGCAGCCTGATCGATATTCGGCATGACAAAGCTTTCAACCCAATCTCTTACAGACTGACGGATAAGCTTATGTTCTTCGGTAAGTAAAGCATCAATTCCAAAATAATCGGGAATGCTTGTAAGAGGATAATATGACATGTAATTTAATTTTCCTAAAAATAATACTTTTCACTTGGTCTGCGAAAATTTTTTAAGAAAAATATAAAAACTACTTTTTGATAAATTTGTAAAGGAAAGGTGCCTTATTAGCTGAACCATCGAATAGTTTCTCCATTCTTTCTAATGAATTCATACTCAGTATTTTGCGTTGGAAATTATTTCGTCTGAATTTTTCACCCAAAATCGTTTCGTACAGTGATTGCAGATCTTTCATTGTGAATTTCTCCGGCAAAAGATTGCTTGCAGCTACTTGAGTATCAATGTTTTTACGCAAATATTCCAAGCCTTCAGCAATTACTCTGTCGTGATCAAAGGCCATAGCTGGAAGTTTGCTCACTTCAAACCAAGCGCAGGTTTCGTTAAATGCATCAGGAAAAGTGTTGGTTAAAGAAAAATCTATCAGGCTGCAGTAGCCCACGGTAATAAAACGCTGTAAAATCCAATGATCTTTGGGAACGTCAAGTCCTTTATTTTGTATCAATGTTCGGTGGACATTATTTTCTGTACGATCCAACCTTCCAAACGTATGAAACTGCTCCAAAAATAATCCTTTAAGATGCGTTCGTTCATATAAAACTCTATCTGCAGCTTCTCTGAGATCTTCATCTATAAAAACAAAACCGCCGGGAAGCGACCATAAATCGAGATCATGATACTTAAGCAGCAAAACTTTCAGAATGTTATCATGAAAACCAAATATCGTACAGTCTACGGATAGATTGGGAATAAAGTCTTTGCTCTCTACAAGTTCTTTAAGAGTTTCAATGTTTCTATTATGGTCAGTTTTCATGCAGTAAAAATAAAATTATTTTTTAAATTTTATTCATGCTAATCTTAAAATAAGAATATGCTAAAACAGACACGAGTATTACTGCCCCCAATATGTACAGTGAATAATAGGTAAGTATCTGATTTTTAAATAATAATGAAATTGAGATCGAGTTGATAGAACTACTGACTGAAGAGACAATTACAATTAAAGAGGTAAATGTATTGATTTTATCTTTACTTATTTTCGCAATCATCTTTGAGTTAATCACCGGATAGAGAGGTGCGAGAAACAGACCAATGATGGGAAAAAGGAATAATAATATCTTAGAATTTTCTGTAAAACTGAACTGAATGACTGAGATAATTAATAGCAAAGAAATGATCATGAACAAACACATCATGAAATATCTTGATAATGAAAACCGGTGTATAATTTTTGAAGTGATTGTTCTTCCTGTATATGAAAAAAGAGCCAGGAAAGAGGAGGCTTGAAGTGCAAAAAAAGAATTGACTTTCAAATGAACTTTGTAAAATGAAGGCAGCCAGGAATTAAAGCTCTGTTCGATAAAGATAATGAAAAAGCTTACGGCAAAAAATAGAATGATCGGAAGTTTTCCAAATCCTGATAAGTCAGGAAGAACTTTTGTGTCTTTATTTTGTGGTTCAATGATATCCGCTTTCATAAAAAGATAAACAGTGAAAAATGAAATGAGGGAAATTGATATAAATCCGAATTTCCAATATTCGCCGAACTGACTGGAAATCAACCATCCAAAACCTGTGTTGACAACAAAAATACCAATCATAAACGAAGCTTCTACGCTGTTCATGGTTTTCGCTAAAGATTTTTCTCCGCTCATATTATTTCGGATAATACTATAAACGCATATTTTTCCGATTGCAAAACAAGTCCCGATAATAGCAAACCACAATTTGAAAAACCAAAATACTTCAACAAAAGGTAAAAATAAAGAGCAAGTACCTACCAACATTAACGCAAATATCAATGACTTTTTTGTCCCGAATCGGCTTATAAAATTAACTGCGAAAAGTGAGAAAACAGCCACAGGTATATCTTTGAAAGATTCTAAAAACCCCAGTTTGTCATAGGTGATATTTTGCTCTGAAAGCTGCAGTATTACAATACCCATACAATTCAAAACCATTGAAAAAATAAGGAAGGTTAGCTTCAATGGATGAGAAATATTAGGTTGCTTGTCGCTCATTTGGGGATTGTTTTTAATGTTTTTTAATTAATATTAACTAATTATTACCATCTGTTTATGCCTTTGAGACCCCAAAAATAGTGGAAATATTAAAATAATTATTAAATAAATGTTAATTAATCAAAAAAAAATATATTTTTATTGTCTCAATTTGAGAATTAAAAAAAACTAACTGTATATGAATGTAAAAATATCAAGAAGTTTAGGGTTTGTTGCTGTACTATATTTTACGGCAAATTTTAATGCCCAAAACACACCTACCGACACAATTCAAAAGGAACAGAAAATTGAAGAAGTAGTAATGATTGGTTACGGTACTCAGAAGAAGAGTAATGTGACAGGAGCGATATCAAGCTTAAAGGCTTCAGATATTGAAGATATTCCTGCCGGCAGACCAGAGCAGGTTTTGCAAGGTCGTGCAGCTGGAGTATCAGTAATATCTAACTCTGGGCAACCAGGATCTCCAGCAACTGTGAGAGTGCGTGGGATAACTAGTTTCGGAGCAGGAAGTAACGATCCGCTTTGGGTTGTTGATGGTATTGTGGTAGACAATATTGCCTGGCTTAACCAAGCCGATATTGAAGGAATGGAAATTCTTAAAGATGGAGCTTCAGCGGCGATTTATGGAGTTTCTGCAGCTCGAGGTGTCGTTTTAATAACAACAAAGAAGGGAAGAAAAGGGAGATTGAATTTTTCGTACAATGGTTCTTTCGGTGTTGGAAGTGCAGCGAAAAAATTAGATTTGCTTGATGCTTCTCAATATGCAACAATCATGAATGAAGCTAGTACAAATGATGGTGGGGCTCCACTATTTGCAGATCCGTCCTCGTACGGAAAGGGAACCGATTGGCAGGATGTAATATTTAATAGTGCACAACGCTCTTCTCATGACTTCAGCATTAGCGGTGGTAGTGATAAGTCTACATTTTACACGTCATTCGGTTTATTTGAGCAGCAAGGTATTGTTTTGAGAGATATCTCAAACTACAAAAGATTGAATGCGAGAATTAACTCTACCCACAAAGTTCTTGATTGGTTAACCTTAGGACAAACATTTGCATTTACACACACTAAATCTCAGGGTATTAATTCAAATGGTGAATTTGGAGGACCTTTAAGTTCTGCCATCAATTTAGATCCTATAACTCCTCTTACTGTTACTAACGGTGTATCTCAACAGCCCTTTCCTAGTGATTACAACAATCCATTCATTGTAAGAGATGATTTTGGTAATCCGTATGGTATTTCGCATTATGTTAATAAAGAAATGTCTAATCCGATGGCTTTCCAACAGACTCAACTTGGGAGATACAATTGGTCTGATGATATGGTTGCCAATATCTTTGCAGAAATAAAACCCGTAAAACATTTCACTATCAAATCAAGTGTAAATGGAAAACTTTCCTATTGGGGAAATCAAGGTTTTACACCAAAATTTTATTTAAGTCCATCTTATAAAAATGATACTTTTAACAGTATTTTCAGAGAAACACAGAAGAAATTTGAGTGGAACATAGAAAATACAGTTAATTATGAAAATAAACTGGGTGATCACAGTTTCAGTGTATTATTAGGACAGGGATATTACGAGTATAATATTGCATCCGGTCAAAATACCACATATACAAATCTTCCTGTAAACAGTTGGCAAGATGCATCATTTAATTTCGATATTTCTCCGGAAAATAGAATTGGAAATGCTTGGGACGGAAAAGAAACTCATAAAGCTTCCTATTTTGGAAGGGTTGTATATGATTATAAGAACAAATATCTTTTCACAGGTACGATGCGTAGAGATGGTTCATCCAGATTTGGAAGAAATAATCACTGGGGAAATTTCCCAGCAATGTCAGTAGGCTGGAATCTGTCTAACGAAAACTTTTGGAAAGAAAATGACATTGTAAACAGTGTGAAAATCAGAGGTGGATATGGTGTTTTAGGGAACGATGCAATCGACAATTTCAGATTTTCCAGCTATTTGATTCCGGGAAGTAATTATTCTTTTGGTAATAATAGTATAAACATCGGATATGCTCCCGACACCTTAGAAAATCCAGACTTAAAATGGGAAAGAACTACACAAACGAATGTCGCTGTGGATCTTAAGATTCTTAAAAATTTCGATCTTTCTGTTGATGTTTACAGAAAAAAAACAACAGATATTTTAAGACAGGTTAATATTCCTGGATATGTTGGTGTCACCAATAACCCATTCAGAAATATCGGAGATATGAAAAACGACGGTATTGAAGTAAGCCTAGGATACAAGAAAAACTGGGAAGATTTTGGAATTTCCATGAATGGAAACTTTGGTTATCTTAAAAATGAGATCACCCGTTTAGAAGACGATAAAGATTATGTTGACTTTGTTGGGTTTCAGTCGATGGGACAAGTTGGTAGATTGCAAGTAGGGTCATCGTATGGGTCGTTTTTCGGCTATCAGAATGCTGGGATTTTCCAAAACCAAGCAGAAATTGATGCTTACAGAAATTCATCTGGTGGTTTAATCCAGGCTTCTGCAAAACCGGGAGATTTTAAGAGAATTGATGTGAATGGAGACGGAAGGATTACTGAAGCAGACTATGTGAACTTAGGAAATTCAGTACCAAAGTATACTTTTGGATTTACTTTAAACATGAATTATAAAAACTTCGATTTCATGTTGTTTGCACAAGGGCAGGCAGGGAACAAAATTTTTCAGGGTTTACGAAGACTGGATATTTTGGAGTCTAATTATCAAACATCAATCTTAGATCGTTGGACAGGTGAAGGAACTTCTAACACTATTGCAAGATTAAGCAGAAATGATGATAACCAAAACTATACAAGACCTTCAGATTATTATCTTCAAAAGGGAGATTATTTACGTCTGAAATTGGTGCAGGTAGGATATTCTCTTCCAAAAAATATTTCTGAAGCTATAGGAGCCAGTAAAGTAAGATTTTATATAACAGGTGAAAATCTTGTAACTTTTACAAAGTATACAGGATATGATCCTGAAATTGCAGGAGGTGACTCATTTGGAATAGATAGAGCTTATTATCCACAAGCCAGAACTTTTATGTTTGGTGCTAATGTTCAATTTTAATTTAAGAAGAAATGAAAAATAAAAGATTTTTATATAAAGGATTATCTGTTTTATTTTTAGCAGGTATAGGTTTCGGATCAGTATCATGTAATGACAGCAATCTTGAAGATGTAGAAAACACAGGAACTTTCGATACACAAAATTATTTTCAAAATGAAGAGCAGTCTTTCAGTGCTCTTGTAGGAGTATATGATTTGTTGAGAAAATACTCTGGAGGCTTTGAAAACAATGTGACTTTCTTCAATGCCGCTTCAGACGATTTTTTCTCCGGCGGAGGAAGTTCTACCGATGGCGCTGGTATTCAGGGAATGTCTAATTTCACTATTAATCCAATCATCATGCCTCCAAGTTATTGGAAAGATTATTATCAGGGCATCGCAAGAGCAAATCTTCTTATAGACAGAATTCCTAATGCAACAATGAATGAGCAAACCAGAAAAAGATTTGTTGCAGAAGCTAAAACTTTGAGATCGCTCTATTATTTCGAATTGGTAAGAATGTTTGGCAGAATTCCTTTGATTTTAAAGCCAATTAAAGTGAGTGATGATTACTACAATATTCCTCAGGTTTCAACTGCAGATATCTACGCACTGATAGAAAGTGATCTCGAATCTTCACTGGCAGACCTTCCAGTCACTACTGCGGGAGCTGAGAAAGGCAGAATTACACAGGGAACCGCCCGGGCTATTTTAGGTAAAATTTATTTATACAATAAAAAATATGCAAATGCCGCTGCACAATTTGAGCAGGTCAACGGAACTCCGGGAGGAACGAGCATATATGGTTATAAACTGGTGAATAATTTTGCAGATCTTTGGGTTATAGATAATAAATTCACCACAGAATCTGTACTGGAAGTAATGCACACTAATAAAGGAAATTCTGACTGGGGATTTTGGGGTTCAGGAAAAGATGAAGGAAATTCTATCAATGTGATGTTGGGAATTATTTCTTACGGTAAAGTTTCAACGGTGCCTAACAATGACGCTCCAAGTATTTATTCAGGATGGGGTTTTAATCCAATTACTGAAGATTTATTTAATTTTATGCAGGGTGATCCACGTTTAAACGCGACTATTTTTAATGGTAAGAAATTTAAGCAAGAGGGAAAAATAACATATTCTGGAGGTTACAAGGACACTGGGTATTTTCTAAATAAATTTTTACCTCGTACTACAGATACCAGTCCTTTACCAGGAGCTACAGAACTTAATTTCCGTCAGAACTACATGGCTATAAGATTAGCAGACACATATTTGATGGAAGCAGAAGCATTAAACGGATCGGGAGTAAGAGCTCAGGCATTGTTAGATGCTGTCAGAGCAAGAGTTGGCTTAGCATCTGTACCAGTTTCTCTGCAGGCAATCAAAGATGAAAGAAGAAGAGAATTAGCTGGTGAAGGTCATCGATTCTTTGATTTAGTAAGATGGGGTGACGCTCCTGCAAAATTAGGTGCAAGAGGGTTTACTGCTGGTAAAAATGAAATTTTACCAATTCCTTTTAACGAGCTTACAAACACAGCTTTGATACAAAATCCTAATTATTAAGATGAAGTTTCACAATTCATATAGTTTCTTTTCAAAGAGTACTGCACTGCTTTTCAGCGGTGTGGTACTTTTATCTTTAGGCGCATGTACATCAACAATTACTACGAAAGATCAGGTTCAGTCATGGCTTACAAAAGGTGATGAAAGTATAAAATTAAAACAGCAGTTACCCTTGGTTTTTGTGAACACATCCAACAACTTTCAGAATATTGAAATTGACGATACTCAAAAGTTTCAATATGTTGACGGTTTCGGATTTACATTGACTGGCGGAAGTGTTGAAGTAATCAACCGTCTGTCTCCGTCTAAAAGAAAAGCTTTGCTACAGGAACTTTTCGGGAAAGATGAGAATTCTATTTCTATCAGTTATTTAAGATTAAGCATTGGCGCCTCTGATTTGGATAGCGAAGTTTTTTCTTATGATGATTTACCTCAGGGACAAACTGATCCCACTTTATCTAAATTTAATTTGGCGAGGGATAAAGATCTTATTTTGATGTTAAAAGAAATTTTAGCCATCAATCCTAAAATTAAAATCATTGCAGCTCCTTGGTCGCCTCCCGTTTGGATGAAGGATAATGGGAAATCAATTGGAGGAAGCTTGAAACCTGAATTTTATGATGTTTATGCAAAATACTTTGTAAAATATATTCAGGGAATGCAAAAGGAAGGAATTACCATTGATGCAATCACTCCTCAAAATGAGCCCCTACATCCGGGAAATAATCCCAGTTTGCTGATGGTTTCAGATCAACAGAGAGATTTTATTAAACAAAGTTTAGGTCCAATTTTTAAGTCAAACAACATTAAAACTAAAATTGTCGTTTACGATCACAATTGCAACAAACCCGAATATTCCATAAACATTTTAAATGATACTGAAGCAAATCAATATATCGACGGTTCAGCTTTTCATTTATACGAAGGTGATATTTCAGCATTGAATACGGTTCACGATGCACATCCAAATAAAAATTTATATTTCACAGAGCAATGGACGGGTGCAAAAGGAACCTTTATTGAAGATTTAAATTGGCATACAAAAAACGTTGTCATCGGTTCGATGAGAAACTGGAGCAAAATCGCTTTGGAATGGAATTTAGCAAACGACACTGAATTTAAACCCCACACTCCCGGAGGTTGTACAGAATGCAAAGGTGCTATCACTGTTTCAGATAAAGAAAACTTTACAAGAAATGTAGGATATTATATCATTGCTCATGCTTCGAAATTTGTTCCTGCCAATTCTCAGAGAATTTCATCAACGCAAACAGATAATCTTTCAACAGTGGCTTTTAAAACTCCCTCTGGAAAAACAGTATTGATCGTTCAGAATTACAGTAAAAAAGATGAAAATTTCAATATTAAATATAAAAATAAAACAGCTTCTGCAAATATTACGGCAAGCTCAGTCGCAACTTATATTTTTTAAATTAATTTTACAATTCTAATGAGATAAAGACGTTGTGATCTTTGATAAGTAAATCGAAGATTTTACGAAGCGAAATGGCTTTGTGGAACTTAAAAATAGTAAACATTTTAAAAAAAATGTGCACTTTATGCTCAAATTTTCATCACATTACCTTACGGTTTAAAACTAATTAAAAATGAAAAAACTCTGTTTTATATTATCATTTACAGCATTTGGATTCTATGCCTTCGGACAAAAAACAAATGACCAGAAAGTTTCTGAACTATTGTCTACAATGACCCTAGAAGAAAAAGTAGGACAGCTTGTTCAATATAGCGGTTTTGAATATGCAACAGGCCCTCAGAATTCTAATTCTGCAAACGTATTAAATGAAATAAAACAAGGAAAGGTAGGCTCGATGCTCAATGTAGCCGGAGCGGAAGAAACCAGGAAATTTCAGGAACTGGCTTTAAAATCAAGATTAAAAATTCCGATGTTGTTCGGTCAGGATGTGATTCATGGATACAGAACAACTTTTCCTGTGAATTTGGGTCAGGCCGCAAGCTGGGATTTGAATTTAATTGAAAAATCTGAAAGAATTGCGGCTACAGAAGCTTCTGCATACGGAATTCACTGGACGTTTGCACCAATGGTTGACATTGCAAGAGATCCGCGATGGGGCAGAGTGATGGAAGGATCAGGTGAAGATACATATTTGGGAACCCTGATTGGTTTGGCAAGAATCAAAGGTTTTCAGGGAAAAGGCTTAGGGAACCTCGACGCCATCATGGCCTGTGCAAAACACTTTGCAGCATATGGATCGGCAGTGGGCGGAAGAGATTACAATTCGGTTGATATGAGTTTAAGACAATTAAGTGAAACCTATTTACCTCCCTTTAAAGCAGCTGCAGAAGCGGGTGTTGCAACTTTTATGAATTCTTTTAACGATATCAATGGAATTCCGGCAACAGCAAACAAATATATTTTAAGAGATTTATTAAAAGATCATTGGAAGTATCAGGGTTTTGTAGTTTCAGACTGGGGAAGTATTGGAGAAATGGTTCCTCACGGTTATGCAAAAGATAATAAAGAAGCTGCAGAAAAAGCAATCAATGCAGGTAGCGATATGGATATGGAAAGCCGTGCATATATGGCTGAACTTCCAAACTTAGTAAAAGAAGGAAAGGTTGATCCTAAACTAATTGATGATGCAGTAAGAAGAATTTTACTGAAGAAATTTGAGATGGGATTGTTTGATGATCCTTACAGATTCAGCAATGACAAAAGACAGAAAGAGCAATTAAATAATCACGAAAATAGAAAATTTGGAAGGGTGTTTGGTTCAAAAAGTATTGTTTTGTTAAAGAATCAAAAGAATATTCTTCCACTTTCAAAAACTACGAAAACGATTGCATTGATAGGTCCTTTCGGAAAAGAAACCGTTGCCAATCACGGATTTTGGTCAGTTGCTTTCAAAGATGATAATCAACGAATTGTCACTCAGTTTGACGGAATTAAAAATCAGTTAGATAAAAATTCAACGTTATTGTATGCAAAGGGTGCAAATGTTGATGATCAGGACAAATCGATGTTTACCGAAGCTGTAGAAACGGCAAAAAAAGCAGATGTGGTCATTATGACTTTAGGAGAAGGACACGCAATGAGTGGAGAAGCGAAAAGCAGAAGTGATCTTCATTTTTCTGGCGTTCAGGAAGATTTGCTGAAGGAAATTGCTAAAACCGGAAAACCGATTATTTTAATGATTAACGCAGGAAGACCTTTGGTTTTCGATTGGGCTGCTGACAATATTCCGACCATTGTTTACACTTGGTGGTTGGGAACTGAAGCAGGGAATTCTATAGCAGATGTACTTTTCGGAACGGTTAATCCAGCTGGTAAATTACCAATGACTTTTCCGAGAACGGTTGGTCAGGTTCCCATTTACTACAATCATTATAATACTGGAAGACCGGCTAAGAATAATACAGACAGAAACTATGTTTCGGCATATATCGATTTGGATAACGACCCGAAATTTCCTTTTGGATATGGTTTAAGCTATACCCAGTTTAAATATGCTGACATGAAGTTAAGTTCTACAAATCTGAAAGGAAATCAGAATTTAAATATCAGTGTCAACGTTTCCAACAAAGGAAATTATGATGGGGAAGAAGTGGTGCAGTTGTACATCAGAGATTTGGTGGGAAAAGTTGTAAGACCGGTAAAAGAATTAAAGGGTTTTCAAAAGGTTTTCATTAAAAAAGGCGAAAGCAAAACAATCAGTTTTACATTAAGTCCGGAAAGTTTAAAATTCTATGACGATGCCTTGAACTATGATTGGGAAGCAGGAGAATTTGAGATTATGGTGGGAACTGATTCTCAAAATGTTCAGACAAAGAGAATTAATTGGGAAAAATAAATATAAGTTTATAAAACTGAGAGCGGGATGAAACCCGCTTTTGGTGGTAGAAAACTTAGCGTAAATTGTAAGGAGCAAAGAATGACCTCAAGTAGCTCATTAAGATAGCTTCATCAAATCAATGAAATTGATTCAAACTTTGCTCGTGAGATAGTATTTCAAAATAAATCTTTTGTGTTAAAAAAAGCTTTGTAAAACATTAAACTTAAAAATTGAATATAAAATTTCTAAATATCATCAATATCTTGATCGGAGGAACTCTAATTTTTTCATCATTATACTGTGCGTCCAACAAACCTGATCCAAACAGAAAACTAATCTGGAGCGACGAGTTTAAGAACAGAGGACTACCAGATTCCACAAAATGGAATTACGATGTAGGTGGCCACGGATTCGGAAATGAGGAAGCTCAGTTTTATACCAAAAACAGAATAGAAAACGCAAGGGTTGAAAACGGAAATTTAGTTATTGAAGCTAAAAGAGAAAGTTGGGAAGAGAATAAATACACGTCAGCAAGACTTTTAACCAAAGGAAAATTTTCATTTAAATATGGCACTATTGAAGTTCGTGCAAAACTTCCGAAAGGTCGCGGAACCTGGCCTGCCATCTGGATGTTGAGTGAAGAGATAAAAGAATGGCCTAATGACGGAGAGATAGATATTATGGAGCACGTAGGATACAATCAGGGATTTATTCATGCTTCCATTCATACAAAAAATTATAATCATTTAAAGGCAACCCAAAAAACGGATACGCTGAAGGTAGCAGATGCCAGTGAAAAATTTCATATTTATAAAGCTGACTGGACTCCTGATAAAATCGATTTTTATATCGATAACAAAAAGTTCTTTTCCTACGAGAATGAAACCAAAACGTATGAAACCTGGCCTTTTGATAAACCATACTTTATTATTTTAAACTTGGCAGTTGGCGGAATGTGGGGTGGAAAAGAAGGAATCGACGATACTATTTTCCCTCAGAAGTATTATATTGATTACGTAAGAGTGTATAAAAATAACTAATGTGGGGAGATTCGACAAAATTTTTAAACGCTCATTAAGGAGTAAAGAAAAGAAAGAAAAAATATGAAGAAATTAGTGGTAAGTTGTTTTGTAGTCGGAATGACTTTTAATGCAAATGCACAAAACTATTGGAAAAAAAATGCAGGAAACACAGCAAAGGTAATTTTAACCAATTCTAAAACCAGCGAAAAAATGGTTGAGAAGGGAATGGTGAAATTCGAAAAAATGGCTCAGCCCAAAGAAACCGACGCCTGTATTTTCGTGGATCCCGATTATAAATATCAGAAATTAATTGGAATTGGTGGAGCAATCACCGATGCGTCTGCTGAAACTTTTTATAAACTTCCAAAGAATAAGCAGAAAGAAATAATTGAAGCCTATTATGGAAAAAACGGTTTAGGCTACACGGTTGTTCGTACTAATATGAACTCTTGTGATTTTTCAAGTGATTCTTACACTTATGTAACTGAAAATGATCAATCCTTAAAATCTTTTAATGTAGCGCATGATGAGAAGTTTAAAATCCCAATGATCAAGGAAGCACAGAAAGCTATTGGAAACAACTTTACCTTTTACTTCTCTCCATGGAGCCCTCCATCTTGGATGAAATCTAATAAAAGTATGCTGAAAGGGGGAAGATTGGAAAATCCATTTTACCAGACCTGGGCAGATTATTACATTAAATTCATCAAAGAATACGAAAAAAGAGGAATTAATGTTTGGGGACTTACCATTCAAAATGAACCAATGGCAACACAGACTTGGGAATCTTGTATTTATACGGCTGAGGAAGAAGGGGAGTTTCTTAAAAATAATTTGGGACCTACACTTTGGAAAAATGGTTTTAAAGACAAAAAAGTAATGATCTGGGATCACAACCGTGATTTGATTTATCAAAGAGCCACAACAACATTAAGTGATCCTGAAACCTCAAAATATGCCCACGGAATCGGTTATCACTGGTATGAAACATGGAACAATAAAACCCAGCTATTCGATAATTTGTTGGAAACTCAAAGAGCTTTTCCGGATAAATTTTTAGCCTTTACCGAAGGTTGTAAGGAGCAATTTGATATGTCTAAAATTTACGATGTTAGTTTAGGTGAACTGTACGGAAGAAATATGATCAACGATTTTAATAAGGGCACCGCTTTATGGACAGATTGGAACGTTCTTCTTGATGAAACAGGTGGACCCAACCATGTTGGTAATTTTTGCTTTGCACCGATTATTGCAGACACGAAAACAGGCGAAGTTCATTATACTTATGAATATTATTACGTAGGTCACGTCTCAAAATTTATAAAACCCAACGCACAGAGAATCGGAACTTCATCAAACCGAGCAGCATTAACATCGACTACTTTTATGAATGAAAATGGTCAATTGGTAACTGTCATCATGAATGATTCTGATAATGATATCGATACCAATCTCTGGATAGAAGGAATGTCTGCCAAATTATCTGCACCTGCACACTCTATACAGACTGTAATTTTATAACACTTCATATTGATATTTTTATTAAGAATCGGCGGCACCTTTGGTGCCGCCGATTTGATTTAACTCAAAAAAAATAACATAAAAAAGACCAAAGTATGTTTACTTTGGTCTTTTTATTGCGATTAGAGATCTGTGATCTCTTAAAAATCATATTTTTCAATAACTTTCTGAGTAACTCCAGTGTTGCTGAATCCTCCATCGTGGAATAAATTCTGCATTGTTACTTTCTTAGTAAGGTCAGAGAACAATGTTACACAGTAATCCGCGCACTCAAGAGCCGATGCATTTCCTAGTGGAGACATATCTTCAGCATATCCTAAGAAACCTCCGAAACCTTTTACTCCGCTTCCTGCAGTAGTAACTGTTGGAGACTGAGAAACCGTGTTTACACGTACTTTTCTGTCCCCCCAGTAATATCCGAAAGTTCTTGCGATGCTTTCCAGGTATGCTTTGTTGTCAGACATATCATTATAATCTGGGAATGTTCTTTGAGCTGCAATATATGTTAAAGCCAAGATGCTTCCCCATTCGTTCATACAGTCTTTTGCCCAAGCCGTACGCATTACTTTATGGAAAGAAACCGCTGAGATATCCCAACCTTTTTCTGTCCAGTCGTAATTCATATCGGTATAATGCTTTCCTTTTCTTACATTCACGGACATTCCTATAGAGTGAAGGATGAAATCTATTTTCCCGAATTTAGCGATAGCAGCATCAAAAAGTTTATCAAGATCTTCTGTAGAAGTTGCATCTGCACCAATCACTTCAGAACCTGTTTTTTCTGCTAATCCGTTCAATTCTCCCATTCTCAAAGCGATAGGAGCGTTAGATAATATAAATTCAGCGCCTTCTTCATGGCATCTCTCAGCAACTTTCCATGCGATAGATTGTTCATTAAGGGCTCCAAAAATAATTCCTTTCTTCCCTTTAAGTAAACCGTATGACATAATTTTTTAATGTTTAATATCTACAAATGTAGCAATAATTTATGTTTGGCACATAATAAAAAACGGAGCCTTTGTAAAAAGACTCCGTTTTCTTTGAATATATTTAAAAGACTGAATTTTTTCTAATTCGTTTTTTTGTTCCATTCTGCTTTTACATCTTCAGCAGCATCTTTGGTTTTTTCCCAGGCATCGCTTGCGCCATCTTTGATATCTTCCCATGTATCAGAAGCATTTGCTTTCACTCTGTCAAGCCAATCTTCTTGTGTAGCTTCCTGATCATTATCTCTTTTCTCTTTAATATAATCTCTAGCTTTGTCTGCCAGATCACTGATTTTCCATTTTGCATCAGACGCAGTATCTCTTAATGCATTTTCTGTGTTATCAACTGCTTTTTCTGCTTTGTTGTAATCTTGGTTGTCCATAATATTATTGTATTTGAGTGTTATATGGTATAGAATAAACAAGAACTATTCCTAAAAAATTTCTATAATGTTAAATTTTTCATAATTGTTTTCGATTGTTAGTTTAAGGAAAAATATTCAGGAGAAATCTGACTTTTAGCAATTTCATCAGTAAGATAAGAAAATTGTTCATTTGATATATAAATAGAGGTTTGATGCAAAACTTTTTTTAAACCTGTCAATTCATCTTCTTCAAAAAAATATATTTTACCAAAATAATTATTATCGTTAATAATTAAGTTTTCAAGATTTATAGTCAAATCTTTATATGGCTTCGATATAAGTTGGCTTTGTATAAATCCAAAGTCGTATTGATAACTGATTGATTTATCGTTGATGATCAGTATTTCAGTTCCGAATACATTCCACCATGCATATTTAGTAGGAAATAGAATCCATAAAACAATAAAAGTTGAACTGAGCATCATTGAATCTGGAGTAGTGAATCCAACAAAGATTAAAGGAATTAAAAGAACTCCGATTACTATAAATAATAAAATGTAAGCATAGAACTTTGGTTTTACGCTGGTTTTTACATAGATTGTTCGGTCTATATTTTCAATAGTAAAATGATTGTCCAAGGTATAGTTTATCGTTATTTTGGTAAAATTAACTTGAGAAATAAATTTTAAAATGATTAAAATTGTTATTAAAAATAAAGATAAATTCTATATGTCCGAAAAAAATAGAATGCCCAAATTGTTAATACCATCAAAAGTTATATCGTTGCCATTCTAGCTTTACTGCAATAGTTTATTCATAAAAACAGATAAGCAAAACATCGGCATCGTAAAAGTATGAAAGAAACTGTCCTTATTAATTAAAACAAAAGGATTTCAAATTTTGAAACCCCTTATGTTTTAATTAATCACTCGCTCCAGCACCCAGTCAATCAGCCTTTTTTCAGACTGATGATGGTCTACTGAGAATTCTCCACGTCTTCTGTTAGCAATCACGTTGTTTACAGTAATTGCTTGATGACCTAGAAGTTTAGAGAAAGCATAAATCGCAGAAGTTTCCATTTCAAAATTGGTAATGCCAAGACCATTTAAAGTTTCGAGAAACTTGTCATCCAAAGCTTTTAAACGAAGTTCTCTTCCCTGTGGTGCATAAAACCCAGGGAAAGTTGCCGTATTGCCGTGGTATTTTGCATCTTTAAAAACTTCTCCCAATTCTTCAGACCACTCAGAGAAATACAGCATAGGCTTAATCTTTTCGTAAGGAAATTTTTCTAAAAAGTTCTTAGAAAATTCATTCTCAAAATGGTAATCCTGATAGAAATTCATCAATCCGTCTAACCCTACCACATTTTGAGTAACCAGCATATTATCGACCTGCACATCAGGGTTTACGCTGCCGCAGGTTCCCATTCTGAAAAGTTTTAAAGATTTGTGCTCAGTCTTGAATTCCTTTTTCTGAAGATCAATATTTACCAAAGCATCAAGCTCGTTCATCACGATGTCGATGTTTTCTGTTCCAATGCCCGTAGACATTACAGAAATTCTTTCACCACGCAAAGTTCCGGTGTGGGTATAGAATTCTCTTTTGTTCTTTTTAATTTCTACACTATCGAAATATTTTGAAACCTTCGGAACACGATCAGGATCGCCCACAAGGATTACTTTATCGGCAATATCTTCAGGTAAAAGATTCAGATGGTAAACACTTCCGTCTTCATTCAGCACCAGCTCTGAGGCTGCGAGTTTATTGAGCATATTTTTTTAGTTTGATTGAAATTGCTAAACCTGAATTTTTCAGGGATTTAAAATTACTTAAAATTAAATGAAGGAAAATATAAACATTATTTAATTTTTCGTTAAAACTGCGGTAACGTTGGGATGATAGTTTTGCAGATGAAAAATTTTCAAGGGTCTTATCCTTTACTTATTCTTATTGCTTTCATTGGAATTGCGGCGATGTCATTCAATCCGGTTCATAAAGGATTTGAAAACCAAAAAACATTTGTTGCACAAGGTTTACTCCGTTTTAAAAATCATCTTGAAAGTTTAAAGACCGATGTGTATCTTTTCAGAGAAGATAAAGTCAATGCAGAACAGCTTCGGAACTCATTAAGAATTACCCGAAATTCATATAAGGAAATTGAGTTTTTCATCGCTTATCATTATCCTGAATTTTCTAAAACGCATCTCAATGCTGCTCCTTTGTTCAGAATTGAAGCAGCAGGAACGAGTGCTTATACGCTTCCACCGGAAGGATTGCAGGTTTTGGATGAATTGATTTTTTCTGAGGAAGTAAACGAACAAAAGGAAAAAATCATCGAGATTACAGATTATTTGTACAACAATTACAATAATTTCTATCTAAGCTCCATCACAAATGGGTTAAGCAAAGGAAATAACAAAACACTGCCCCTGAGAATCGAGTTGATCAGAATTTATACATTAGGATTGACTGGTTTTGATACGCCAGGCTCGCTAAACATCTCTGAGGAAGCTGCATTTGCTTTAAAGGGAATGAAAAAATACATTGAGGATGATGCTTATTTTAAGAATTTTAATTCAGTTAAAGCACACCAATTTTTAGATGAAGGCGCTCTTTATCTAAATAAAAACAAAGATTTTGAAAAATTTGACAGAATTGAGTTTTACAAGAAGTATCTGCAGCCACTGTATGAAGAATTAGGAAACTGGGACGGAAATACGGATGATTTAAAAGAATTTTCGGGATGGAATGTGGCTAATAAAAACTTTTTCAGCAGTGATTTTTTAGACCCATATTTTTATACCATTTTAAAAGGTTCGGAAGATAACGATGATTTAAAAGCTTTAGGCAAAGAAATTTTCTACGACCGGAATCTCAGCGACAACGGAAAAATGAGCTGTGCATCCTGTCATCTTCCCGAAAATGCATTTACTGATCTTAAAACTAAATCTTTAAGTAACGTGGAAGGGAAAACGGTTTTGCGCAATTCACCTTCATTATATAATGCTGTGTTTGCCAAAAGATTTTTCTATGACATGCGTGCTTTTTACCTAGAGCAGCAGGCAGAACATGTGATCTATAACCATGATGAGTTTAATACCAGCTATGAAAGCATCATCAAAAAGCTGAAAAATAAATCTGATTACAAAAAAGCATTCCGTAAAGCTTTTAAAAACGGAGACATCAATAAGCAGAAATTTTCTAAAGCGTTGAGTTCTTACGTAGCTTCGCTTTACTCTTTTGACAGCGATTTTGACCGTTTTATGAGAAATGAAAAAGACATTTCTGATGATGCTAAAAAAGGTTTTAATCTATTTATGGGAAAAGCCAACTGTGCGACCTGTCATTTTGCTCCCCATTTTTCAGGGCTGGTGCCACCGTTATTCAATGAAAATGAATCTGAAGTTTTGGGAGTGACAAAGCAGCCAATTAAAAAATCTCCTCTGGAAATTGATTCTGACCAAGGAAGAATAAAAAGTAATGTAAAAAAAGAAGATTCCTGGATCTACGAAAACTCTTTTAAAACGATGACTGTAAGAAATATTGCTTTGACGAAGCCTTATTTCCACAACGGTGCTTTCAATACTTTGGAAGAAGTTCTAGATTTCTATAATGAAGGGGGCGCAGAAGGTTTAGGTTTAAAAATTAATAATCAAACTTTACCTGCAGACAAACTTAATCTTAGCGACACCGAAATTAAGCAACTCATCGCATTTCTGAATTCTTTAACAGATATCAGTAAAACAAACGTGAAGTAACATTTATAGTCGATTATTATGTAGTACAAGCCACCCATATGGGATGGCTTTCGTTATATTAATCTACTTATTTTAGAGGCACTATTGATGCGATTTTTTTTAAGTAGTTTTTCTACAGCATTATTTCTAAAAGACTTTCTATTGAAATCTGTCCTAATTATATTGATAATTGGTAAAATTACGTCTTTTTGTTTTCGTTCTTTTCATCTCGAAGGTTAACAATAAATTAATCTCCGTAATATTTGATTTGAAATTAATTAATATTTGAGTTGATTTTATTAAAACCTTATTAACAGAGGGCTCGTTCTAATAAAATAGCTTTGCAAAAGAAAAAATAAAAGTATTTAAAAGTGAAAAGAAAACTACTTTCAGTTGCAGCACTTGCAGTGATGACGACATCAATAGTTCAGGCACAAACTACCATTTTTCCTTTAGGATCATCATGGAAATTTAGTGATAACGACGTAGCTCTTGCTAGTACTTGGAAAGATTCCAACTATGATACGTCGGCATGGGCCTCTGGAAACGGACCTTTGGGCTATGGTGATCCCGTGACAACTGCCTTTGTTACAGGTGTAGACACAGCTTATCTTACGAAAGATTTCACAGTAAACTTAGCCGATCTTAGCGCAACTATGGAATTTGGAGTTAGAAGAGATGACGGTATTGTCGTTTATCTGAACGGCGAAGAGGTTTTTAGAGACAATATGCCTACAGGAGTAGTGACGCATACTACTTTATCCAGTACAACGGTTGACGGCTCAGCGGAAACGGCAATCAATGTTTTTTCAATTCCTAAAAACAAATTTGTACAGGGAGTTAACAGAATTGCAATAGAACTGCATAACAGAAGCACCGGAAGTTCAGATTTGACGATTGATGCCTATCTTAAAACTACAGTGGTGACTCCTCCTGCTGGAACTGTATTTGCTCAAGGTTCTTCATGGAAATATAAAGATGATAACCAGGCTCAGGTTGCACAGTGGAAAGATACAAGTTTTGATACTTCAGCATGGTCTTCAGGAAACGGTCCTTTAGGATATGGAGATCCCGTAACAACGATCATTGGTTCAGGATTGGCAACAGCGTATTTTACTAAAGATTTCACTGTTAATTTGGCAGATCTTTCGAGCAGTATGGAACTTGGTGTAATGAGAGATGATGGAGTTGTTGTTTATGTTAACGGCGAAGAAGTAGTGAGAGATAATATGCCTGCAGGCGTAATTACGCACAATACATTTTCAAGCACTATTGTTGACGGAGCTGCAGAAACTACGTACAATACTTTTATTATTCCAAAAACAAAATTTGTACAGGGAAATAACAGAATCTCTATTGAGGTTCACAACAGAGATCTTACAAGTTCAGATCTGAAAATGGATGCTTATCTCAAAAATTCTACTGTAGTAATACCTCCAGTCTACACGTGTACAGGTACTCACATCAGCTGTTTTACTTCGATTGTACCCACTACTCAAACTTCAAAACTAATTATTCCTGCGGAACACAGATTCCAAATGATTTTAAAGGAAGGTGATGCATATACAGAAGGAGGCGGACTTGTTGGCGGACTGAATGACTTCACTGGATATGTAGCTAAAAATGCGAGCAGCGTAGACGGTTATCTTTCGGTAAACCACGAAACCAATCCTGGTGGAGTGACAATGGCTGAAATTAATTATAATCCTTCGTCAAAACTTTGGGCGCTGACAAAATCAAGAGGTGTTGATTTTTCTGGAACGAGCTTGGTTCAGACGATTAGAAACTGTTCTGGTGGTGTTACACCTTGGGGAACCATTGTTACAGCTGAAGAATCTGTTACAGGAAATGATACCAATGCAGATGGATACCATGATTACGGATGGTTGGTAGAAATTAATCCGGTAACCGCTCAGGTAATGTCACATAATCCCGCGGGAACAAAAGACAAGCTTTGGCAGATGGGAATTATGAACCATGAAAATGTGGTGATCAATAATACAGGAACCATTGCATATTACGGCGAAGATGGCGGTACACACATGGTTTACAAATATGTGATGGACACTCCTAATAATCTATCTTCAGGAAATTTATATGTATTAAAGTTAGATCAAGGTTTGAGCAGTGGAAATCCTGTAACAACAACAGCTACGTGGGTTCAGGTTCCAAATAAAATACAGGCGGACCAGAATAATACCACGGCTTTAGCACAGTCATTGGGAGGAACTTCGTTCAACGGAATTGAAGATATAGAAATTAGCCCTTTGGACGGCAAAATTTACTTTACGGCAAAAGGTTTAAGCAAAGTGTACCGTATGCAGGATAATGGTATGACCGCATCTCAAGTTGAAGTTTTCGTTGGCGGATCTTCTACACAATACTCATTCAACACAGCACAAGGTATTAAAACTGAAGCATGGGGGTCAGGAAATGACAACCTTACCTTTGACGAGTTAGGAAATCTATGGGTTCTTCAGGATGGTGGTAAAAACTACATTTGGGTAGTAGCACCGGATCATACGGCAGCAAATCCTAAAGTAAGATTATTTGCTTCAATGCCTGCGGGTTCCGAGCCTACAGGTTTAACATTTACACCCGATCATAAATTTGGTTTTTTCTCTATCCAGCATCCGAATGCGACAATTGATACAGATATTGATGCTACGGGTAACGTAATCAATTATAAAGGAAAATCGGCTACTATGGTCGTTGCCTTACAGCAGTTTTTAGGTACCGCTGCGGTGTTAGAGACTACAGAAACAATCAAAGAAACAGAGGTTACAGTATCACCGAATCCTACATCAGGATTGGTGAAAATAAATTCTGCTAAAGCCTTGAAAAACCTTCATATGACAGCTTACAGCATGGATGGTAAGATTGTTTATCAAAAGAAGTTTACAGGAAACAATTCATCTATAGACTTAGATTTTACATCTCAATTACAAACTTCAAGAGTATTAATGCTAAACATCGAAGCTGAAGGTTTCCAGAAAACCGTGAAAATTCTCAAAAAATAATTACTTAATTTCTTTCTCAGCTGCCGGCAGTTTCTTTGTCGGTGGCTTTTTTATTTTTAAAAATTGTTGTTAATTTTTTTAGTCTCCCGTATGAAAAAAATATTTCTAATCTTAACTCTATTGTCTGCTTATCAATTTAAGGCACAGATTGATCCGATAAAATATCCGACATATACCGATATTGAGGATGCTTTGAAAAGCAAAAAAACAGTGTACAGTATGAGCTTCAGAGATAAAGGAATTTTTAATATTCCTCCTGATCTCGTGAAGATAGATTCGATTTTTTTCCTTAATCTGATGGGAAATAAACTAGAGAAAATGGATGAGGGAATTTTTAGTTTGAAAGAATTGGAAATATTAAATCTCAATGTCAACAGTATAAAATTTATCCCTGACGAAATTGGAGAATTAAGAAAACTGACCACTTTTTCAATAAACCTGAACAGTCTCACAAAAATAAATCCTAATCTTGCCAAACTTCAGAAGCTGAAGACAGTACATTTTGATGCCAATAATCTGAATGTTTTTCCCGAAGCATTGTTAGGAATTCCGACATTGGAAGAAATCAATCTTCACAGCAATCAGATCAGTTTTGTTTCTCAGGATTTAGATAAAATTAAAAATTTAAAATATTTAAACCTGTCAGCCAATCAAATTAATGATCTAACAGGTGTGAAATTTCCCAAAAAATTAAAATATTTGGAACTCCAGCAGAATGCTATTGTCAAACTTCCCGAATCTTTATTTAAATCAAAAAATATTGAATTTTTGAATGTGAGTAATAATCATCTTAAAGAAGTTTCATCTAAAGTAAAAGGTTTAAAAGGGATTGTGAGCATGAATTTGGCAAACAATCAACTGAATGATCTTCCGAAAGAATTTCACCAGCTTAAAAATCTAAAAACATTAATTTTAGCCGGAAATCCAATGGAAAAGGAAACGATTCAAAAATTAAAAAAATTAATGCCTCAAACGCAAATCTATTTTTAAAATTACCCACCGACTCTTTTTGTTTTAAATCCCAGGTCCTTCAGGATATTCATGATTTTATCGCGGTTATCACCTTGAATGATAATCGTTCCGTCTTTTTCAGAGCCACCTATTCCCAGCGTGGTTTTTATTTTTTTTGAAATTTTTTTCAAATCTTCCTCACTACCTTCCCAACCTTCGACGATGGTCACGGGTTTCCCGTTTCTGCCTTTCTTTTCAAACTTGCAAACCAACGGTTCTTTTTGCTTAAACTCTTCTTCAGGCATTTTAAAATCCTGCTCTTCATGCTCGGGAAAAAGGTTTTTAAGTTGATCACGTAAATCCATAGGACAAAATTAATAAAATTTTTAAAAGGTTTGGAGCTTAGATAAATATATACGTATAATTTGGATGACTGACATGTATATGATTGTTCGTATTACGTTGCTAAATGAAATGGGCTTTGTTTATCCTTAGTAAAGGATAATTAATTAAAAAAACTTGTTTTTTAGTGCAATTGAAAACAATGCAACGATGTACAAAGAATCATATACTAAAGAGAAGTTGCAAAAAGCAGTTTTATTAATTTTCGAAAACAAAGATTTAAATACTACGTTTCACTGTTTAAAGTAAACTATAATATTGGGTTCAGTAATATAATTTTTTAATAAAAATTTAAGTTGTTCAAATTCTTGAATTCATTTCTAAATCGATAAATTTGTTTGTTAAAAATAAATTTAAAATGTCAAAAAAAGCAATACTGGCAATACTTGACGGATGGGGTTTGGGTCAAAATCCTGAAGTTTCCGCAATCGCACAGGCAAATACACCGTTTATAGACAGTTGTTATCAAAAATATCCTCATACAACTTTAGAGGCAAGTGGTCTCGCAGTAGGGCTTCCTGTAGGCCAGATGGGAAACTCTGAAGTAGGACACATGAATTTGGGTGCCGGAAGAGTAGTGTATCAAAATCTGGTAAAACTCAATATGGCAGTTGAAAATGGAACTTTAGGTCATGAAGAAGTTATTCAGGAAGCTTTTGCTTATGCCAAGACAGAAAATAAAAATGTGCATTTCATTGGATTAGTATCCAACGGAGGAGTGCATTCACATATCAATCACTTAAAAGGATTATTAACTGCTGCAAGCGAATACGGATTGCACGAAAATGTGTATGTTCATGCATTTACAGATGGTAGAGATTGCGATCCTCATTCTGGTTTAGTTTTTATTAAAGAACTTCAGGATCACATGTCTGCAACAACCGGTGAGTTGGCAACCGTGATTGGCAGATATTTCGCAATGGATAGAGACAGACGCTGGGAGCGTGTAAAACTGGCTTATGATGCAATGGTGAACGGTATTGGTGAGCGAACCACTGATGCAGTTTCTCTGATTCAAAATTCATATAATGAGGGTGTAACAGATGAGTTTATTAAACCGATTATTTTGGTGAAAGAAACGCAGATTGGAAACATTGTTCCGGTCGCAAACATTGTTGATAATGATGTGGTGATTTGTTTTAATTTCCGTACAGACAGAGGTAGAGAGATTACTGAAGTTCTCTGTCAACATGATATGCCTGAATATTTCATGCGAAAACTGAATCTTCACTATGTTACTCTAACCAATTACGACAAAACTTACGAAAACGTAAAAGTAGTTTTTGATGAAGATGTTTTAAAGGAAACTATGGGCGAAATTCTTGAAAGAAACGGGAAATCCCAAATAAGAATTGCTGAAACAGAAAAATATCCTCACGTTACATTTTTCTTTTCGGGAGGGCGTGAAGAAGAGTTTCATGGTGAAAAAAGATTGCTTTGCCCGAGCCCTAAAGATGTTCCGACTTACGATCTTAAACCTGAAATGTCTGCCTATGAAATTACAAATTCAATTTTACCTGAATTAGAAAATGAAACGGCCGATTTTATCTGTTTAAATTTTGCCAATACAGATATGGTTGGACACACCGGAGTTTTTGAAGCAGCGGTAAGAGCAGCAGAAACAGTGGACAAATGCATCGAAAAAGTTGCTACAACAGCTTTCGAACATGGTTATGCAGTCTTCATTCTTGCAGATCATGGAAATTCTGATGTAATGAAAAATGCAGATGGTTCGCCAAACACACAGCATTCAACTAATTTGGTGCCGTTAATCGTTATGGATAAAGATCATCAATGGAATTTGAAACCTGGAAAACTTGGTGATATGGCTCCAACGATCTTATCAGTAATGGGCGTTGAAATCCCTGCAATTATGACGGGTGATATATTAGTAAGCTAACTGTATACGATTATGAAATTTATACCGTTGTCTATAGAGATGGCGGTATTTTTTATGATTTTGGTCAGACATGCTATGAGAGACATAGAATATTATGCGCTAAATAATAAAATATTAATATCTTTGTAAATTATAAACGTATTTAAGAATGTACAATAAGCTCGTAAGAAAAGAGGTAATGGGTATTTTGGAAAAAGAAGTTGGTTCTTTTTTAGATAAATTTTTAACGCCAATTGAAAAGATTTGGCAGCCATCTGACTATTTACCGGATCCTTCAAGTGAAAACTTTAAATACGATTTAGATGAAATTCAGACTTTTGCACGTGAAATGCCTTATGATTTGTTCGTAACCTTAATTGGTGACTGTATTACAGAAGAAGCATTGCCTTCGTACGAATCTTGGCTAATGGGCGTTGATGGTGTTGATCAGGAAGAAAAAGTGGGATGGGCAAACTGGGTGAGATCTTGGACGGGTGAAGAAAACCGTCATGGAGATTTATTAAACAAATACCTTTATTTGTGCGGAAGAGTGAACATGAGAGAAGTTGAAATCACTACCCAATATCTGATCAGCGACGGTTTTGATCTGGGAACGAGCATGGATCCTTACAGAAACTTTGTTTATACCAGCTTCCAGGAAACTGCTACCAATATTTCTCACCGTAGAGTAGGAACTTTGGCAAAACAATGCGGGAATGGCAAATTGGCAAAAATGTGTGGGGTTATTGCTGCAGATGAAGCACGACATGCAAAAGCGTATAAACATTTCGTAGCAAAAATTCTTGAATTAGATCCTTCGGAAATGATTTTAGCGTTTGAAGATATGATGCGTAAAAAAATTGTAATGCCTGCACACTTAATGAGACAGTCAGGACAGAAAGCAGGTGAGCTTTGGGGACATTTTTCGGATGCTGCACAAAGATGCATGGTTTACACAGGTCAGGATTATATCAATATCATGAAAGATTTGTTAGACGAATGGAAAATCGAACATGTGACAGGTCTTACCGAAAAAGCTGAAAAAGCACAGGAATATCTAATGAAACTTCCATCCAGATTACAGAAGATTACCGACAGGGTTTCAACTCCTGATTTACAGTTTCAATTCAGCTGGGTTAAAAATTAGTTTCCAATTTAACATTAAATTATAAGTAGGAGTGTCGGATGTTTTTTCGACACTCTTTTTTATTTATTATCTTTGCCAAGCTAAAAAAGAACAAAATGGTTAGTAATAAAAAAATTGCTGTAGATTTCGACGGAACAATTGTAGACGATGCATATCCTGGAATTGGGAAAGCTAAAATTTTCGCATTTGATACATTGAAAAAATTACAATCTCAAGGATACAGATTAATACTTTGGACATACAGACACGGTAAAACTCTTGATGAAGCCATAGAATTCTGTAGAAAAAACGGAATTGAGTTTTATGCAATTAATTCTAGTTTTGAAGGAGAAGTTTTTGATAGCGAAACACAATCAAGAAAATTGGATGCAGACTGGTTTATTGATGACAGAAATATTGGTGGCTTTCCTGGATGGGGTGAGATTTATAATATTATTAACGAAAGAATAGAATTCCGTGTAGAAGGGAAGGAAGTTTTAGCCTATTCAAAATTAAAAAAAGAAAAGAAAAAAGGGCTTTTCTGGTAAAATAACTTAGAAATTAGAAGTCAGTAATTAGAAATTATTTTTTAAAACTACTTTTGATTTATAATAAAGAATATAGATGATTGAAGATTATAGAACTTAAGATTTTTCATTAAGTTAGTCCAATGTCTGTCATCTATTATTTAATATCTATTAAAAAATGATTCAATTAAAAACGATAGACGAGCTTCGTCTGATGAGAGAAAGTGCTCAGTTGGTTTCACGCACATTAGGAATGTTGGCAAAAGAAATCAAACCGGGAATTACCACTTTATATTTAGATAAATTAGCTCATGATTTCATCAAAGATCATGGTGCAGAACCAGCGTTTTTAGGATATGGAGGTTTTCCATATTCGTTATGTATTTCGCCTAACGAACAAGTAGTCCACGGTTTTCCAAGCAAAGAAGAAATAAAAGAAGGAGATGTACTCTCAGTAGATTGTGGAGCGGTGTTAAACGGTTTTGTAGGTGATCACGCTTATACTTTTGAAATCGGTGAAGTGAAACCCGAAATCAAAAAATTACTTAAAATAACCAAAGAATCTCTATACAAAGGAATTGCACAATGTGTAAGAGGAAAGAGAATTGGAGATATTTCTCATGCAATTCAGTCGTATTGTGAGAAAGAAGGTTATGGTGTTGTGAAAGAGTTGGTAGGTCATGGTTTAGGCAGAAAAATGCACGAAGATCCAAGTGTTCCGAACTATGGAAAACAAGGAAGTGGAAAAGTCATTAAAGACGGTTTAACGATTGCAATCGAGCCGATGATCAATTTGGGAACCGAAAAAGTGAAATTTCATAATGACGGCTGGACAGTTACCACTCTTGATAATCAAACTTCTGCGCACTTTGAACATGACGTAGCCGTAATTAATGGCAAACCCGTGTTACTTTCTACTTTCAAATACGTGTATGAAGCGTTAGGAATCAAAAGTGATGAAGAAAAGCCTTTCCAAATGGAATTTTAATGAAAAAGCTGACTAAGTTTTTACTCAACAAAATCCCTCGTCCGATGCTTATTCAGATGAGTGTTTGGGCACGACCTTTAATCTACCAGTTCTTCAAAGGAGATCAGTTTTTTGATCCAATTGACGGAAGATCTTATCGAAAATTTCTACCTTACGGTTATGGTAAGCAAAGAGAAAATGCTTTATCACCAGGAACGTTAAGTTTGGAAAGACACCGTCAAATGTGGCTGTATCTGCAGAATGAAACTGATTTTTTCATAAAGAACTCAAAAGTTTTACACATAGCTCCAGAACAGGAATTTTTAAGAAAATTTAAAAGAATGAGCAATCTCAATTATATTTCGGCAGATCTTTACTCGCCGATTGTAGATGTGAAAGCCGATATTTTAGATTTACCTTTTGATAATGACAGTTTTGATGTGATTTTTTGCAATCATGTTTTAGAACATATTGAAGATGATTCTAAGGCAATGAGCGAATTGTACCGTGTTCTGAAACCGGGCGGCTGGGGAATCGTTCAGGTTCCGATGAAAAATTCTTTGGAAAAAACTTATGAAGATTTCACCATTAAAGATCCAAAAGAACGTCAGAAACATTTCGGTCAGTATGATCACGTTCGCTGGTACGGAATGGATTATTTTGACCGCTTAAGAAAAGTAGGTTTCGAAACAGAACCTAATTTTTACTCAAAACAATTCTCTGATGCAGAAATTTTAAAATACGGGCTCAATCACAACGAGATTTTACCTGTCGTTTATAAAAAATAATAAAACGTCTTCAATTTTGAAGACGTTTTTGTTTGTATCGAAACTTTCAAAACTTATGAAAGTGGTATTGAAAACTAATGAGAAACTGCTTTCAAACCAATCACTGAACCAATCAGTGTACAGATAAAAAATATCCTCCAAAAACTTATCGGATCTTTAAATACCAAAATTCCCATTAAAACTGTTCCTACAGCACCAATTCCCGTCCAGACTGCATAGGCGGTTCCTATTGGAAGAGTTTCGGTAGCTTTGATAAGTAAAAGCATACTGATGGTAAGACAGGCTAGAAAACCTCCGAACCACCAATACATTTCGTTTCCCGATGTTTCTTTTACTTTACCTAAACAAGAGGCAAACCCGACTTCAAATAGCCCTGCGATAATTAAGATAATCCAATTCATGATTTATAATTTACAGTACAAAGGTGAGGATTTCGTTTAGCTTAAAATTTTACATTTGTTAAAAAGCAAATCAATCCTAGAGATTATGAAATTTGATTTTGAAATAAAAATTTAATTTAAAATAAAAATATTATCTCGTAGTTTTAGCAAATGAAGCAAATCAATTTTAAAATAAATCTGCAGTATCTGCATAATTAGCAAGAGTGAAAAAAATCACCTTATTTCTGCACGAATCCTACTCAAACTTACCTGCGTAATTCCCAGATAAGAAGCAATATGTCCCAGTTGAACTCTTTGTATAAGATAAGGTTTGTCTCTCAGTAAATCTTTATACCGTTCCAAAGCCGTTTTGTATTGTCTAGATATAATCAGTTCTTCAGTTTTAATCAGTTCACGTTCAGCAAACTTTCTTCCCCAATTGGCAATATGAATATCTTCATTAAATAAAGCTTTTAATGTTGAAGTTTCCAAACGGTAAAGTTCGCAATCTTCCAAAAGTTCAATACTTTCATATCCGGGTTTCTCTTCAACGTAACTTTTCATTGAGACTACAGGTTCACCTTCCAAGCCAAACCAGAAGGTGATATCATTATTCTCTGAAGAAGTAAAGGCTCGAACAATTCCTTTTTTCAAAAAGTAAATATGAGGAACAACCTTATCAGCTTCCATTAAAACAAGACCTTTTGGATGCGTAACTTCGGTGATGTATTGCTTTAGTTTGTCTTTAGAAATAGTCGGAAGAGGGTAGATGCGATCAATAATCTCGTCAATATTCATAAAAAATAATAATTGCAGAAGTTATTTGTTGAAACATAATTCTTTGTATTTCGTTTTGAAGTGAACAACTTTATTTAACTTTATTAAATATTCATCCTACAAAATCTTTCGTTCAACCTTGAGATCAAAACTTTTAAAGTATTCAAAAATACACTTTTTTCAACATCTAATTTTAATATAGAGCACAAGACCGATTTTGTTTTACTAACTTTGCAAATCGTAATAAAAGCGACTTAATTTTTTTATATGCATAAAGCAGGATTTGTAAATATCGTTGGAAAGCCAAACGCTGGAAAATCAACCCTTCTGAATCAATTGATGGGTGAAAAACTAGCAATCGTTACCCAAAAGGCACAGACAACAAGACATAGAATTTTTGGAATTTATAATGAAGAAGACTTACAGATCGTATTTTCTGATACTCCCGGAGTTTTAGATCCTAAATACGGTTTGCAGGAAAAAATGATGGATTTTGTAAAAGATTCATTACAGGATGCAGACGTTTTTCTTTATATAGTAGACGTTACTGATAAATCTGAACAATCAGCATTTTTAATTGAGAAATTAAATAAAATTCCTGTACCCGTGTTGTTGCTATTAAATAAAATTGACCAGACCAATCAGGAAGGTCTAGAAAAAATAGCTACGGAATGGCACGAGAGAATTCCAAAAGCTGAAATTCTACCTATTTCGGCCTTGAACGCGTTTAATATTGATGTTATTTTACCAAAACTGAAATCAATGTTACCGGAAAGTCCGGCGTACTATGATAAAGATATGTACACCGACAAGCCTGAGCGATTTTTTGTAAACGAAGCGATCAGAGAGAAAATTCTTTTGAATTATGACAAAGAAATTCCCTATTCTGTAGAAGTGGTGACCGAAATGTTTAAAGAAAAGGAGGGTATTATCTTTATCGACTCGATTATTTATGTGGAAAGAGATACTCAAAAAGGAATTATCATTGGTCATAAGGGGGAAGCAATTAAAAAAGTAGGAACGGAAGCAAGAATAGATCTGGAGAAATTTTTCTCAAAAAAAATACATTTGAACCTGTTTGTGAAAGTGAAAAAAGATTGGAGAAAGAATGACAGAGATTTGAAGAATTTCGGATATCGATAGACTAAAAAAGTCAATATTCATCATTGAATTAAAAGATTTTTATTATCTTTAAACTAAATTTTTAATCAATGAGCTATTCAAACTTAAAAGCTAATCCAATATACATTGACATCGTTTTATTGATAGTAAGATTATTTATTGGTTTTGCGATGTTATCTCACGGTTTTCCAAAACTCCAGACATTGTTAGAAGGTGGTGATATTAAATTTTTTGATTTCTTGGGATTGGGACCTACTATTTCTTTGGGATTAACTGTTTTTGCAGAATTTATCTGTTCAATCTTTCTGATTTTAGGATTGTTTACAAGAATTGCAGTGGGATTCCTTATGTTTACGATGATTATTGCAGGTTTTGTAGTACATGGCTCAGATCCTTTTGAAAAGAGAGAGGTAAGTCTGCTTTATTTATCAGTGTATGCTCTGGTCATGACTTTAGGAGCAGGAAGATTCTCCATTGACGGCATGATTGAAAAAAGAAGGAGAGCTTCAGATTGGTAAGATCATAACATGAAAAATATATAGAGCGGTAATTTATTTACCGCTTTTTTTTGTTTAATTGGAATTGATCTCGTACTCTGTTACAGGGTTCTTATGTGACAATGAGCCTGTTCTAAAACGTTTTAAAATAAATAAAATGTCTAAATTTTCAATCTGATTTCGTGCTGCTTTTTTGGTTAATTAGTTTTTATTAAATTCGTAAAAAATCAAAAAGATAATGAAGATCAAATTAACCATCTGTTTGCTGGCGTTTCTTAATTTTTATGAAGCTCAGGAAAATATTTCTTACCAAAAACCCTCTGCCGAGATCTTAAAATTGGCAGATTATGACAGACCACCTAGTGTAATGACCAATTCAAAAAAAGACTGGGTTGTTTTTACCTATCGTCCAACATACAAAACTCTTGATGATCTCAATCAGCAGGAAATGAAATTGGGTGGATTAAGAATCAATCCGGTAACGAATATTTCAAGCTCTACATCTTATTCTTACAATTTAAAAGTAAGAAAGATGAATGATAAAAATGAAGTTCAGGTGAAAGGTTTACCGACAAATCCGAAAATTACCAATACTTCTTTTTCACCGGACGAGAAAAAATTAGCTTTTACCAATACGACCGATAAAGGTGTTGAACTTTGGATTGTTGACTTAGAAACGGCAACGGCAAAGAAAATCACAAAAGATAATCTGAATGCCAATTTAGGAAATCCGTATAGCTGGATCAAAGATTCACAAAGCTTTCTTATTAAAGTTCTTCCTGAAAACAGACCCAAACTTACAGATTCTTCTAAAGATTTACCCACAGGTCCTATTGTTTCTACAGCTGACGGAAAGGTATCTCAGAACAGAACATATCAGGATTTGCTTAAAAATCCACAGGATGAAAAGAATTTTGAAATTCTGACCGCTTCCGAATTGTATCAAGTAGATTTAAATGGAAATGTAAAAAAGATAAAAGATCAGGATTTGTATGGAGGGGTTAGTTATTCTCCAGATGGAAATTATCTTATGCTCACTACACTTAAAAAGCCATTTTCGTATATTGTTCCGCTAAGTAGGTTTCCGATGACAACGACGGTTTATGATGCGAAAGGAAATGTTGTGAAGGTGGTGAATGAAGTTCCGTTGAATGAGATCATGCCGAAAGGATTTTCATCGGTGAGAACCGGAAAGAGAGATATGAGCTGGAGAGCTGATCAACCTGCAACTTTGGTTTTCGCTGAAGCTTTAGATGGGGGAGATCAGTCTAAAACCGTTGATTTTAGAGATGAAGTTTTCACCTGGGAAGCTCCGTTTAATGCGCAGCCAAAGTCTTTCTTTAAGACAAAACAGCGGTATGAAGGTACAAGCTGGACGAATAATCATTATGCGATTGTTTCTGAAGGTTGGTATGATACGAGAAATACAAAATCTTATTTGGTAGATTTAAATGACGGAAAATCACAGGTTATCGAAGACCGGAATTATCAGGATGTCTACAGCGATCCAGGAAGTTTCAATACCACCAAAAATGATTTCGGAAGATATGTTTTAGACATGAAAAATGACAAAGCTTATCTGATTGGAGCAGGATTTACCAAAGACGGACAGCATCCTTTTATTGATGAGATGGATATGAAATCTTTGAAAAAGAAAAGACTTTACACTTCAAATCTTAAAGGTGCCAAAGAAGAGATTATCGATATTATCAATCCCTCGAAAGGAGAAGTATTGACGATTCAGCAGTCGGCAAGTCAGTATCCGAATTACTTTAAGAAAAATATTAAATCTAATAAGACCGAAGCGGTTACCAATTTTGCCAATCCTTTTGAAAGCATCAAAGATGTGTACAAAGAAGTCATTACGTACAAAAGAAATGATGGCGTGACTTTAACTGGAACTCTTTATTTACCTGCAAACTACGACAGAAAGGCAAAAAAAGAAAAACTTCCATTGTTGATTTGGGCTTATCCTACAGAATATAAAGACAAAAATACAGCAGGGCAAAATACTCAGAACCCGAACGATTTTACGTTCCCTTACTATGGCTCATTTGTATACTGGACAGCAAAAGGATATGCGGTCTTGGATGATGCTGCTTTCCCAATCATTGGAGAAGGAAAAACAGAACCCAACGATACGTTTATTCCTCAATTGGTGGCCAACGGAAAAGCTGCTATCAATGCCGTTGACCAATTGGGTTATATTGATAGAACAAAAGTAGCAGTTGGTGGACATTCTTACGGCGCATTTATGACAGCCAATCTTTTGACCCATTCTAAAGATTATGCCTGCGGAATTGCAAGAAGTGGTGCGTATAACAGAACTTTGACGCCGTTTGGTTTCCAAAGCGAACAGAGAAATTTCTGGGATGTTCCTGAAATCTATAACACGATGTCACCTTTTATGAATGCGGATAAAATGAAAACGCCGATGTTGCTGATTCATGGTGATGCCGATAATAATCCGGGAACATTCACTTTGCAGACGGAAAGATATTTTCAGGCTTTGAAAAATCTTGGTGCACCTGTAAAGATGGTTCTTCTTCCGAAAGAAGCTCACGGTTACGTAGCTAAAGAAAACATACTTCATCTTCTTTGGGAACAGGATCAATTTCTGGAGAAATGTTTAAAGAAATAAATGATAAAACCTCGCTCAATTGAGCGAGGTTTTTTATGGAATTTTTTTAAGTGATATTCAAAGGGCCTTTTTCATCATCAAATCAGTCTGATCCTCATTTCCAAATTTGAAAATATGTTGACCAAATTCCACAAAACCGTTTTTCCTATAAAACTGAACTGCTCTGCGATTTTCTTCCCAAACACCTAACCAAACATACCCTAAATTTTTATCTTTGGCAATTTCTAAAGCTTTCTTATAAAGAATTTGTCCGACTTTTTTACCGTGAAAATCTTTTAAAACATATATTCTTTCAATTTCAAGGGAGTCGTTATCCTGCAGCTCTGTTTGAGCATCTCTAAAATTTATTTTCAAGTATCCAACAGCTTCTTCATCTGATAATGCAAAGAAAAATTCCGAGTTTTCGTTTTTAATTTCTGCTGTTAATTTTTCAATGGTGAAACCCTTAGCCATGTATTCAGCCATGTTTTCTTCCGTATTGTCTGGTGAGAACGTGTCGAAAAAAGTTTGTTTGGCAATTTTTTGAAGCTGATCTACGTTTTCTATTCCAATTTGTTTTAATATAATTTCTTGCATGATTTTACTAATTAACTTTTCTTTTCAATTGAATAAATCAGTCCTTCCTGACCCTCAAAATTAAAATCTTGTTGATATTGAAGCCCGATCTTCTCTAAGACTTTAATAGAAGCAATATTTTTTTATGGATCTTCCAATGATTGTTTTTAATTTAATTTTTCAAAACCATATTTGATGCAGGCCTTTGCGCTTTCCGTAGCAAAACCTTGATTCCAGAAATGCTCGAAAAGCCGAAAGCCGATATCGGTTTCATCCAGCTTTTCAGTATATTTTAATCCAGACCAGCCAAGAAATTCTTGTGTCGATTTTTGTATTACTGCCCATCTTCCAAATCCATTTTGCTGATAATCTGAATAGTCTTTTAAAAAAGTTCTTGCTTCATCAATATCTTTGAATGCAGAGTTTCCTGTATACTTAATGACGTTTGGATTTAAATTTAATTCATAAAAACCTTCTGCGTCACCAATATTAAATTCTCGTAGCAGAAGACGATTGGTTTCTAGTATAGTTTTCATTTTTAAGTGCGAATCTTAAAGTAAAGATAACCAATAAAAAAAGCGATCCAAAAATCGCTTTCATATTATAAATTATTTGATTGAAGTCTCCTGGCAGACATATTGAGAAAACGTTTTACCAGCAAAAATGCGGAGACGGTTAATCCCAATCCAAGGGCAATCCACATTCCGAAAGCTCCCATTCTTAAGGTTACACAAAGAAAATATCCCAAAGGAATGGTAATCAGCCAATAGGCAATAAATGTAATGATTGACGGGATTTTGACATCCTGCAAACCTCGCAACATTCCCAATGCGGTTACCTGAATTCCGTCAGAAAGCTGGAATAATGCAGCAATGATCATCAGTTTTGATGCCAACATTATCACTTCCACTTCTTCAGGTTTTGTGAAAAATGTAGGTAAAATATTTCGTCCTAATATGAAGATAATTCCACAAAGACACATAAAAAGGAAGGCAATTTTCAGATTGTTGATTCCTATTTTTCTAAATTCTACAAAATTTTGTTCGCCAAGTTTACGCCCAATCATCACCGTAGATGCCACACTGAAACCGATACATAAATTAAAAGTAAATGATGCCATACTCAATGCAATCTGATGCGAAGCAATGTCATGAGAAGAAATTAATCCACAGATAAATGCCGCTGCCGCAAAAGCAGTTACTTCAAAGAACATTTGTAAAGCCGTCGGGAAGCCTAATCTCACCATTTTTTCAAACATTTGCTTAGAGAAAACCTGTATTTTTAAAGAAAACTGCTTGACATATAATCTAGTTTTTGGTTCCTTTATTAAAACAAAATAAAGAAAAACCACCATGAATATTCTGGCTATTAAACTCGCTAGAGCTGAACCTTTTACACCCATTTCAGGGAAAATCCAAAGTCCTTTGATAAAGACATAATTCAAAACGATATTAATTACATTCGCAATAATAGTTGCTTTAGTTACTCCAATTGTATATGATAATCCTTCGGAAACTTCTCTCAATGTCTGAAATGCCATAAACGGAACAATACTAATCGCCATGATCCATAAAAAGTCTGCTGTATCAGGAATTATTTTCGCCGGTTGACCAGAATGATAGAGTAGAGGTAATCCTGCAAACAGGACCAGCATCAGAATAATCCCTACGGTCATATTAATCACAAAACCATGACTGAAAACTGAATTGATGGTCTTATGATCATTCTGAGAATGCGCCTCAGACACCAATGGAGGAATGGCAAACGAAAATCCCAATGCCAAAACAAACATTGAGAAAAAAACTGCATTTCCCAAAGAAACAGACGCCAGAGCATCAGCACCTAATAATCTACCTACAATAATATTATCGAACAGGTTTACAGAAACCTGCCCAACTTGGGTAAGCATTACCGGAAGTGCCAGTGTAAGGGCTTCCTTCGTGTAATTTTTATTTAAAAAGCTCATAATAGTTCAAAAAAAATTTGCAGTATAGTTACTGCAAATTTTTATAATTTATTTTAATTAATAATTAAATTATTTTCTCACAAAACTTGCAACATCTTCTTGGGAAACTGTAGTTCCTCCAAGGATAATTAATCTTTCCACAACGTTTCTCAGCTCTCTGATATTTCCTGTCCATGATAGTGCTTTTAAGGCATCAATAGCAGTCTCATCAAACTTTTTCAAAGCTGTACCGTGCTCATCAGAAATCAACGTAGAGAAGTGGTCTACCAGCAATTTGATATCTTCTTTTCTCTCATCCAAAGGCGGAACGTAGATTTCGATAACCGATAATCTGTGATATAAATCTTCTCTGAATCTACCAGCCTCGATTTCCGTCGCCATATTTTTATTGGTTGCTGCAAGTACCCTCACATCAACTTTGATCTCTTTATCGCTTCCTACAGGAGAAACTTTGCTTTCCTGCAATGCTCTCAAAACTTTTGCCTGAGCAATTAAACTCATGTCTCCAATTTCATCCAGGAAAATAGTACCGCCGGTAGCCTGTTCAAATTTCCCTTGTTTGTCTTTGATAGCCCCTGTAAAAGAACCTTTTACGTGACCGAAAAGTTCAGACTCAATCAATTCAGAAGGAATCGCAGCACAGTTTACTTCCACCATCGGACCTCTTGCTCTTTCACTTAAATTATGAATAGCATGGGCTACCAATTCTTTTCCGGCACCATTAGGACCAGTAATTAAAACTCTCGCATCAGAAACCGCCACTTTTTCAATCATTTCCTGAATTTTTTTCAACGGAGCAGATTCACCAATCATTTGGTATTTCTTGTTGACTTTTCTTTTCAGGGTTTTGTTCTCGGTCTGAAGATTTTTATTTTCTTTCTTTAGAGTTTCTTTTACTAAAGCGTTTTTCACACTTGTAATCAATCGGTTGATGTCGATTGGTTTTGAGATAAAATCGTAAGCTCCATCCTTTAAGCAAGCTACCGCAGAATCGATATCGGCATGACCTGAAATCATTATAAATGTTGATTCAGGCTTCAAAACCAAGCTTTGCTTCAAAAACTCGGTACCTGACATTTTAGGCATTTTAATATCTGAAATTACTAAAGCAAAGTCTTCTTTCTCAACTTGTTTATAGCCTTCAAGGCCATCTTCAGCAATAACAAATTCATAATCGGCCAATTCATCCGAAAGAATACTGTGAAGTACTCCGGAGATTGCTTTTTCGTCTTCTACAATAAGGATTTTTTGCATAGTCGCAAATTTAGGTATTTTTTGGTTGAGTATTAGCAAAAATCGTTCCCAAAAGTCTATATCGAGTAATCTCTTCTTCCAAAAATTGCAGAACCTACACGTACAGAGTTAGCGCCACATTCAATTGCGATAGGGAAGTCGTCACTCATTCCCATAGAAAGTGTTTGTAATGGTTTGTTTGTATTTAAATTATCGAAAAATTTCTTCAATTTTTCAAATTCTTTTTTTACTTGGTTTTTATCTTCAGTAAAAGTTGCCATCCCCATCAATCCCGTAATTTCGATGTTTGGAAATTCTCCGTCAATAAATTTTTGAAATAAACTTTTGGCTTCTTCTATTTGCAATCCGAACTTTGTGTCTTCCTCGGCAATCTTTACCTGAAGTAAAACTTTGATTTTTCGGCTATGCTTCCTTGCTTCTTTATTAATTTCATTTAAAAGCTTTTCAGAATCAACACTTTGAATGGTATCAATAAATTCTGCAATGTATTTGACTTTGTTGGTTTGAAGATGCCCAATCAAATGCCATTGAATATCCTGTGGAAGCTGAGGATGCTTCTCAACCAATTCCTGTACTTTATTTTCACCAAAAACTTTTTGCCCCAAATCATACACTTCCTGAATCGCAGAAACGGGATGTGTTTTTGAAACCGTCACCAATTCAACATTAGATGGAAGTTGTTTTTTTATATTGTTGTAATTTTCCTGAATATTCATACTTGCAAATTTCTGAAATTTAGAAACGAAAAACTATTAAATAATGGAATTACTTTTAAGGATGGAAATTTGTACAAAAAATTATCTCGCTGATTTCACAGATTGACACAGATGCGAATAAGAATTATATATACAAGCAACTGTATAATTCGTGGGAGATCAAATTAATTTAAAACTTCATTAATTTTTGGATATTCCGAAATTTTCCGGAATACAAAACGATTGGTTTTCTGCAGTTTTTCAATAAATAAATCCAATTCATTGACAGAATCAGCATCAGTTAAATACTGATCATGAGTAAGAAACACAAGATGTCTTGAAGTTTTTTCAAGGTCATTAAAGAAAATACTATCTACTCTTTTGATCATCATCTGATGATTATCTTTGAGCTGCATTTTATTCGTGGGTTTCCATTCGAGATCCCATCCGATTACTTTATAACCAGCAGTTTTTAATCTGTCTGCAGCCTCTTTTGAACTTTTGATGTCAGTACTTGTAATGTTGTTGAGCCTCCAGATATTTCTTCCCGGAGTTCTGGCAATTTTATTCTGTAATCTTAAGCTGTCTTTTGCAGTATCAAAATCATGAACAACTAATGCGGGATTTTTGTAGAAGTCTGTGTATCTGTTATGAGCGTGAGTGTGACTGTGATTAGCCAATTCTATTAATCTGTCTTTTCTAAGTGATTCCAGGTCCTCCTTTTGTCGTGTGCTTCCGTTAGCATGTTCACCAACCAAAAATGCAGTGGCAGAAACATTCCTTTTATGAAGAATTTTAAGAAGGTTTTCTGTCCCTCGATTTGGACCGTCATCAAATGTGAGATAAATGACTCTTTTATCTGAAATGATTTCATCATCATCAATTTTCAAAACTTGCTTTGCGAAGGGAGGTGCTTTAGAAATCACCGTTTCAGATTCTTTCTTGTCTTTTTTCTGATTACAACCTGTAAACAAAATTGATGTTGCACCGAACACTGCAACCATCCCTAGAAAAGTCCTGTTGAAAGACTTTTCCGCAAAAGTTTTTTTCATAAAAATCGAAGGGTATTAATTGTTAAAAAAATGTTAATTTTAAAGTTTTAAATTTAGCAATTTTAATACCACTAATTGTGAAAAATTTTAAAATTTAATTTAATTTTAATAAAATTATTAACCCAATATTTTTTGAAGATAGATGCCATTTTTGATTGCTGAAATTCCCCAGGTATTATTGAAAAAGATAAATGATTTCAAACATGAACCTTGAATTTTTTCTGCCAAATCATTCAAATAATTTTCTGAGTATTCTGATTTGTAAAGAACAGGTTTCCCATGAAGCCGATAGTAAAATACATCGTCTGAATTGATTACGACCTCTTCAGGAAGGTTCCCCGGAAAACTTACCCCTGAGAAAATAATTTTATTTCTCTGAAGCAATTTAAAGATTTCATCATTCCACCAGGATTCATGACGGAATTCAATAACTTTTAAAAATTGAGAATCAACATTTTCTAAAATCCGGTTTACATTTTCCTCAGTATTTTTAAATGAAGGTGGAAACTGGTATAAAAATCCTGCGAGCTTTTCTTTTAAATTGCTTTGAATATGCGTGCAGAATTCAGTGATTTCTTCTTTGCAGTTTTCCAATCTTTTTTCATGCGAAATGGTCTTTGGAATTTTAATGAAAAATTTAAAATCTTCAGGAGTTTCATCATACCATTTTTGAAGCGTTTTGGCGGTTGGTTTTCTGTAAAATGTAGAATTTATTTCAACAGCATTGAAATGCTGCGAATACAAACTTAAATAATCTTTACTTTTAGCATTTTCGGGATACAAAACTCCCTTCCAATCATTGTTGTAAAAACCTGAGCATCCGATGTAAAGATTTTCTTTTTTCATTTTAACAAATATATGCTTTCGCAGACCTTTCAGTTTATACAGATTCTTTCAGATAATTATTTTCAAACATCAATTTGCTCAATCCACTTTATCTGCGAGCGAAAATGTCAACGAAGATTTATTTCACATTCAAATCAACAGAATTCAATCTCAATGAATTTAAAATAACAGACAGAGAGCTGATGCTCATTGACGCTGCAGCAATCATTGGAGATAATAAAATTCCGAAAAAAGGATACAACAATCCTGCCGCAATTGGAATTCCCAGAACATTATAAACAAAGGCGAAAAAGAGATTTTCTTTAATATTTTTAAGGAGTTTTTCACTTAGAATTTTTGCTTTGGCAACACCGATTAAATCACCTTTCAATAAAGTAATTTCTGCACTTTCGATGGCGACATCAGTTCCTGTTCCCATGGCAATGCCTATATTGGCTTGCGCTAGGGCAGGAGAGTCGTTGATTCCATCGCCAGTCATGGCTACAATTTTTCCTTGTACCTGAAGTTTTTTGACTTCATTTAATTTATCCGCAGGAAGACAATTGGCTTTAAAATGCTTAATTCCCAGTGCGTCTGCAACCGCTTTTGCGGTGTGCTCGTTATCACCGGTCATCATGATGACATTGATTCCTTCATTCAGAAGCAATTCGACTGCTTTTTTAGAACTTTCTTTTATTTTATCGGTAAAACTTATAAATCCTAAAACTTCAATTTCTTGCGCAACGTAAGAAATTGTATGCGCTTTTGACTGGATTTCGACTGCTTTCTGTTTTAAAATTTCAGAAATCTGAATCTGATGTGAAGTCAGAAGATTTTCATTTCCTAAATAAACTGTTTTTCCATTGATAATTCCTTTCACCCCTTTCCCAGAAATATTTTCAAAATGACTTACTTTTTCAGCTGAAATATTTTCGTCTTTAGCTTTTTTAATTACCGCGTTTGACAGTGGATGTTCTGAATTTTGATTTAGTGAATATGCTAACTTTAAAACTGAATTTTGATTACTAACTAAAGCTTCAATATGTTCAACTGAAGGCTTCCCTTCAGTCAAAGTACCTGTTTTATCAGTGATTAGAACATCTACCTTATCCATTTGTTCAAGGGCTTCAGCATTTTTGATTAAAATACCATTCTTCGCTCCCTTACCAATTCCAACCATGAGAGACATTGGAGTTGCCAAACCTAAAGCACACGGACAAGCCACGATGAGAACGGCGACAGCATTCACAAAAGCGAACAGACTTTTTTTACCTTCCGGACCGAAAAACTGCCATAAAATGAATGTAAGAACCGCAACCAATATCACAATCGGAACAAAAACTTTTGCGACCTTATCTGTAAGTTTTTGAATCGGAGCACGACTTCGGCTTGCGTCGTTCACCATTTTTATAATCTTTGAAAGCAATGTGTCATCACCTACTTTTTCAGCTTTCATGATGAATACTTGGTTTCCGTTGATTGTTCCTGACGTTACTTTGTCATCCAAAGTTTTCTCAACAGGAATAGGTTCTCCGGTAATCATACTTTCGTCAATTACGGAATTTCCTTCGGTAATTTTTCCGTCGACAGGAATTTTTTCTCCGGGTTTTACTCTTAATAAATCACCAATCTTTATTTCAGACAGTAGAACTCTTTTTTCCTCGCCGTTCATCAGCAAATTGGCTTCATCCGGAGAAAGATTCATCAGTTCTTTGATGGCATTTCCTGTCTTCTTGTGAGCGGCAGCTTCCATGAGCTGACCTAAAATCACCAATGTAATAATCACACAAACTGCCTCAAAGTACAGTGGGATCTCATGGCCATGACCACGAATTTCATGCGGAATTATATCTGGAAATAGTAAAGAGACAATGCTGAAAATAAATGCCGCAGAAACACCCAAGGCTATTAAACTGAACATATTTAAGTTCCAGGTTTTGAATGAAACAAAACCTCTTTTCATCAAAAACCATCCGGAATAAAACAGCACAGGAATGGTTAGAATCAATTCAATATAACCTTGACTATGATGTGAAAAAGGAAAATCAATCACCATTCCTCCCATCGATAAAATAAAAACGGGAATTGTAAATAGTAATGATGTGATGAATTTTCTTTTTAAAATATTGAAAGTCTCATCTTCTTCGCCATCACCGTTTTTATCAGGATATTTTACCAAATCCATTCCACAGACCGGACAGCCAACGTTCGAATCATAGGTTTTATCTCCTTCACAAAACATTGGACAATAATACTTCCCCGCCATGTCATCCGTAACTTTAGGCTTTTCCTGATGCTGATGGTTGTGAGAATGTAAATGATGATTTGAAACTGAATTTTTAACTAGACCTTCAGTAATTTCTTCTAAATGCATGTGACAAATCGGACAATCACCTTTCTCATCATAAGTTTTATCGCCTTCACAAAACATCGGACAGTAATAATCTCCAATGTGATTTTTGAAATTTTCAGGTAAATTGGTTTTAGAAAAGGTAGGTTTGAAGTTTGGATCTTTTGCGAGTTTCTCTTCAATTGGAACTAAATACATATTGCAAACCTGACATCTTTCGCCTTGTTTAAAATAAACCTTTTCACCTTCGCATTCCATCGGGCAATAGTAAACTGAAGATGGAGAAACTCTGTCTTGAGGTTTCACAATGGCGACTTCGGGATGATCAGGATCTCCAAGTTTATAGTTTCCTACGTCTTGTAAAACTTTATTTAATTCCTCTACGTTTATTTCTCTGTCAGAATTAATAGTCGCTGTATTGCTTTTAAGATTAATATCTGCGTGTATATTTTCAAGACTGTTGAGTTTTTCTGAAATTTTCTTTTGGCAACCTGAACAGGTCATTCCAAGAATATGATATTGTTTTTGCATGGTCCTAAATTTATTCTACAAATTTCCAAAATGAAAACGGAAGACTGTTATACATTTAAGGATAATAGTTACAGAATTTGGCAGGAATTGAGTGGAAGAGTTGGAGGGTTTTAATAAGATTTGTAAACAACAGTTATTTAAATAAAATCAAGAGGTTTCCTATTTTGATCTTTTAGTTTTTTAAACTCTGTAGGCGTATTTCCCGTTATGCTTTTGAACTGTGATGAAAGATGCTGCACACTTTTATATCCCATATGTCCGGCGATTTCGGTTAAGGTAAAGTCGTTATTGAATAGAAGCTCCTTTACTTTTTCAATTTTTTGTAAAATATAATATTGTTCTAAAGTAACACTTTCATTTTGCGAAAAAACTTTAGATAATGTGCTGTAATCCTTGTGAAGTGCACTGCTGAGAAAATTTGATAAAACGAAATTTTCGTCGGTGTCTAATCTTCCGACTTTTAGAATTACAAGATTTTTTATGTTTTCGATAAGTTGCTGTGACGGATTTTTTATAATCTCAAAACCAATTTCCTGCAGCTTATTTTCTAGTTGAATTAACTCACTTTCTGAAATTTCAGATTCTGCATCAACTTCTCCTAATCCAATGCTTTTAATCTTAATTTCAGAATGATCAAAAATGCCTGCAACCGCTGAAATACAGCGGTTACATACCATATTTTTTATGAAAATTTTCATTGCTGACTGTTCAGTCTGTCTTTTACAAATTCTACTTTTGTTTTTCCGTGTGGTGAAGGATTTCCGTCTTCATCAAGATTTACCATTACAATTCTGTCAACGGTAATAATTGTCTGATGCGTCATTTTATTTCTAACTGCACATTTTAAAGTAAGTGACGTAGATCCAAAAGCTGAAACTTCAATACCAATTTCAATTATATCACCTTGTTTTGCAGAACTTACAAAATTGATTTCCGAGATATATTTGGTTACTACCTTTTTGTTTTCAAGCTGAATGACAGCATACAAAGCGGCTTCCTCATCGATCCATTGTAAAAGTCTTCCTCCAAAAAGTGATTGGTTGGGATTTAAATCTTCAGGTTTTACCCATTTTCTGGTATGATAATTCATTTAATTGATATTTGCTGAACAAATTTAATGTTTAAAACTGAAATTTTGCGCTGTTCATCATGTTTTCATTAAAACAATAATATTTATATAGTCAATTATTTTTTTAATCGCATCGCTTTTACTTTCTTGACGGAATCATTTATTAGAAAGCTTTGATACTCGGGACTCTCGAGGGGAACCATTGCGACTTTACCATCTTCGTTATGATGAAATCCAAAGCCGTAAGTTTTTGCTAATGACGAACAGCGGAGACAAGGTTGACCTTTGGAAAAAAACTTCTGTCTCTCAATCTCTTTTTCACTGTCAGAAATGTCATTTTTAATTACATAACAATTAAAAATGAGATCGTCTGATGTGTATTTATACGCATTTTTAGCAAGAAATTCGTACTGCAGAAGAGCTGCTGTTTTCTGTTTCTTTTCTGGGGGAATCTGACTTGTTGAAACCGGACAGTCTTGAGCAACTTCAATAAACGTATTGGTATAGTTGGTTGTATGCTGTTTCATGTCTGTTTTTTTAATCTATTTTATCATTATATTCATTATAGACGATTCATATAAACGTTTGATTAAAGCTAAATTACGACATTTTCATATTAAATTTTCTTTAACAGATGAAATAATCACAAAAAAGCTTTGATTTATTTAATTTAATTGTATCTTGCAAGCGTTTATATCAGGAATCAATATTATGTTCATTATTATGTTGTTTTTCTTTTATACCAGAATTTATATTAATTTTTTAATTTTTTTTTAAAATGAACATTTTTGTTTCAAACATCAATTACGCAACTAAAGAATATGAGTTGCACGATTTATTCGCAGAATTTGGCGATGTATCATCTGCTAAAATTGTTACAGACAGAGAAACTGGTCGTTCTAGAGGTTTCGGTTTCGTAGAAATGGGTGATGAAGAAGGAGCTCAAGCTATCGAAGCTCTTAACCAAAAAGAACTTAACGGTAAGATTCTTAATGTGTCTGAGGCTAAGCCAAGAGAAGAAAAACCAAGAAGAAGTTTTGATAATAACAGAAGCGGAGGTGGAAGTTATGGTAACAACCGTTCAGGAGGTAACTCTGGAGGTGGTTACGGAAACAACAACCGTGGAGGTAACGGAGGCGGCGGAAGTCGTTGGTAAAAAATTGAAGCGGCTTTTAAGCCGCTTTTTTTATCTCTTTATTTATGAAGTGGAATTTAGACAATATCACAGTTGCTTACGTAGCAAATATCTAAGCTCTACGATTTAGACATTTCAGTCTTTTTTCTTTTTCTTTTTCTTATCCTTTCCTTTTTTATCTTTCTTAGTTTTCAATATTTCTTCGGCGAATTCTAATGTCGGAGCCTTTGCTTTTTCAGGTTTCATTTCAATTTTAAGATCAAAATATTCTTTAAGGTCATTCTGAGAAACTAAACTTTCTTTAAATAAAAATTCTAAAATTTCACTGCCTGAATTATTGAAAAAATTATGGGTAAGATCTCTAAGTATAAACTTTTTATACTCATCAAAAGGAACAAGAACACTGTACTTAAAGATTCGACCTTCTTTTTCTGTAGATAAATAACCCTTCTCAACCAAGATTTTCAAATATGTAGAAACTGTATTTTGATGTGGTTTTGGTTCAGGATGCTTTTCCATCACCTCTTTTAAATAGAAAGAATTCAAATCCCAAAAAAGCTTCATTAAGTTTTCTTCTGCTGATGTAAGATGATTTATTTTCATATTTGGATATATAATGTTTAGTTAATGCTAACATGTAACCGTTAATGAAGAGCTAGGAGCTAGTCATTTCGATTTCATATTTAAACCTTATCAAATAATAAGTAGCGTTATATTACTTAATTGTAGTTTCCACAGGAATCACTTCAGTTGGTATATCATTACGCTGATACTTATTGTTGCAATAAAGATAGATAAAAGAAACCAAAATAGCGATGCCTGCTCCCATAAATACTTCTTTTACGGTATGTCTTTTCAAAATAATCCTGGTAATACCAACTAAAATTGCAATTCCGAGCCATGCAAAACCAATTTCAATATCAAAAGCAAAGAATAAAGCAGCTACAAAAACATTGAATGCCGTGTGCATCGAACTTTTAATATATAAATTACTGAACTGTAAAGCGAACAGAAGAATTAAAATAAACAACATCACGAAATCTATAAATCCGTTTTTAATATAATTAAATGTTAAATAGGAAATAACGCATACCGCAATGAAAATATATAATGTTTTTCTTTGAACCCGATTAGAGACATCCATATTGGTATACCTGCCTGTCTTTACATTCCATATGATCCAAATAATTACCGGCAGGATGGTAATCAATAAAATCGGTAAAAAGTGTGTAAATGCTTCTTTAAACGTGTAATTCTGAATACTGAAATACATAAAATAGATAACCAGAGAAACTAAAGGATTAAAAAAATCTGAGATAATTCTTGAAACAATGTGTAGTAAAGAGGTCTTTTTTTCTTCCATATTGAAGTTTGTGATGTAAATATAACATTATAACTAAAAAAACAATTGCTCTATATATAATAAAAACAAAGTTTTTTTTATATTTTTGCTCAACTATTTCATAATAAATAAGCAAGAAGCTAGCACATGAAAGAATTTTCTAAAGAGGTATACCTGAAGTGGTATGAAGATATGACAATGTGGAGAAGGTTTGAAGACAAATGCCGTTCTCTTTATCTAAAACAAAAAATCAGAGGTTTTTTACATTTGTACAATGGTCAGGAGGCTATTCCTGCAGGTTTTACACATGCAATGGATTTAACTAAAGACAGCATGATCACTGCCTACAGATGTCACATTCATCCAATGGCGATGGGAGTAGACCCAAAAAGAATCATGGCAGAACTTTGCGGTAAAGCTACGGGTACTTCCGGAGGTATGGGTGGATCTATGCACATCTTCAGTAAAGAACACAGATTTTACGGAGGTCACGGTATTGTAGGAGGACAGATTCCTTTGGGAGCAGGAATTGCTTTCGCAGATAAATATTTCGACAGAAAAGCAGTAAACATCTGTTTCTTTGGAGACGGTGCTGCAAGACAAGGTTCTCTTCATGAAACTTTCAACATGGCAATGAACTGGAAGCTTCCGGTAGTATTTGTAGTTGAAAACAATCAATATGCAATGGGAACTTCTGTAAAAAGAACTGCAAACCACGAAGATATCTACAAACTAGGATTGGGTTACGAAATGCCTTGTTTAGCTGTTGATGCAATGGATCCTGAGAAAGTAGCTGAAGCTGCTTACGAAGCTATAGAAAGAGCTAGAAGAGGAGACGGACCTACTTTCATCGAAGCAAGAACCTATCGTTTCAGAGGTCACTCAATGTCTGATGCTGAGCCTTACAGATCTAAGGATGAAGTTGCTATTGCGAAAAAAGATGATCCAATTGAATTAATCAAAGCGAGAATCTTAGAAAACAACTGGGCAACTGAAGAAGAATTGGAAGCTACAGATAATAAATCAAGAGACTTTGTAGAAGAGTGCATCGAGTTTATGGAAAATTCTCCGTATCCGACTGCTGAAAAAATCTACGAGTATGTGTATGCTCAGGAAGATTATCCATTCTTAGACAAATTAGAAAACTAAACGATAATTAAGTCAATTTGAAAATTTGAAAATGAGGTCGTTAACACATCCTTTTTTAATTTTCAAATTCCCAAATTTTCAAATTAAAAAAAATATGGCAGAAGTTATTACAATGCCACGTCTTTCCGACACTATGACGGAAGGAAAAGTGGCAAAATGGCATAAAAAAGTAGGAGATAAAATAAAGGAAGGAGATATTTTAGCTGAAATTGAAACGGATAAAGCGGTTCAGGATTTCGAATCTGAAATTGAAGGAACTCTTTTATTTGTAGGTGTTGAAGAAGGTGCTGCAGCAGCAGTTGATTCTATTTTGGCAATTATTGGTCAGGAAGGTGAAGATATTTCTTCTCTAAAAGGGGGAAGTGCTCCGGTAACTGAAGGTGGTTCTGAGGAAAAAAAATCTGAGGAAGAATCTAAAACAGAAAATGAATCTACAGGCGTTGAGCAAACTTCAGCAGAAGTTCCTGCAGGTGTAGAGGTAATCACTATGCCTAGACTTTCTGATACAATGACAGAAGGTAAGGTTGCCAAATGGCACAAAAATGTTGGAGATACAGTAAAAGAAGGAGATCTTCTTGCTGAGATTGAAACAGATAAAGCAGTTCAGGATTTTGAATCTGAATTTAATGGAATACTTCTTAAACAAGGTGTTGAAGAAGGTGGTGCTGCACCAGTTGATACTGTTTTGGCGATCATAGGTCCCGAAGGAACTGATGTGTCAGGAGTTGGAGCTGCAAAACCTGCAACAAAGTCTGAGGATAAACCAACAGAGCAAAAATCTGAAGCGAAAGCAGAAGAGAAATCGGTTGCACAAACAGCAAACGCTTCATCATCAGATAGAGTAGCAATTTCTCCTTTAGCTAAAAAAATGGCTCAGGATAAAGGTGTTGACATCAACAGCCTTCAAGGTTCTGGTGAAAACGGAAGAATTGTGAAAAAAGATATTGAAAACTATCAACCTGCACAAAAAACTGAATCAGCTCCGGCTAACCAAAGTAATGCAGCAGCTCAGGTTGCGCTGAGCTTTGTACAGGGAGAAGATACAGAAACTCCAAACTCTCAGGTAAGAAACATCATTGCGAAACGTCTTTCTGAAAGCAAATTCTCTGCTCCTCATTATTATCTGATGGTTGAAATCAACATGGATAAAGCGATTGAAGCAAGAAAAGAAATCAACTCATTGCCAGATACAAAAATTTCATTCAACGACATGGTAATTAAGGCGACAGCAGTTGCTTTAAGAAAACATCCACAGGTGAACTCTAGCTGGGCAGGAGATAAAGTAATTCACAGAGGAAATATCAACGTTGGAGTAGCAGTTGCTATTCCTGATGGATTGGTAGTTCCGGTTCTGAAAAATACAGACCAAATGAATTACACTCAGATTTCTGCTGCTGTGAAAGATATGGCCGGAAGAGCAAAATCTAAAGGGCTTAAAGCAAACGAAATGGAAGGTTCTACATTCTCTATCTCAAACTTAGGAATGTTCGGAATTGAAACTTTTACAAGTATCATCAACCAACCCAACGCTGCAATCCTTTCAGTAGGGGCAATTATCGAAAAACCAATCGTGAAGAACGGTCAGATCGTTGTAGGAAACATTATGAAACTTTCATTGGCATGTGACCACAGAGTGGTAGACGGTGCTACGGGAGCTCAGTTTTTACAGACTTTAAAAACATATTTAGAAAGTCCTTTAACATTGTTACTGTAATTTTCTTTTTATATTATACTAAAACCTCTCATCTCGAGAGGTTTTTTTTGTGTTAAATTCTTCTTTAGTGCAACTCTTAATTCTACTTCTAACTTAAGAATCTTTGCCAATAAAAAATAATATCCTATTTTAGTGAAAAAATATAAATGAAGAAAATTATTATCGGAATGCTTTCATTTCTAAGCATCACAGCTTATGCACAGAACCAGCGTTTTTCCTACGAGTATAAATTTGTGATAGATTCTACAGAAAAAGATAAAGTAGAAACAGAAATCATGCTTCTTAATGTTTTTTCGAAAGGTTCACAGTTTTACAGCCAGGCGGTAGCAAAAACAGACTCTACAATGAGTGCCGAAATATCAAAACAGGTGAATTCTGGGAGTACGAATATTAATCTGAAAGGAATAGCACTAGGCGGAAGGGTACGACATCAGGTAGAAAAAAATTATCCCGATTATCTCGTTAATTATTTTATAAAGATGGGAGGCGAAGAGTACATGGTTACGGAAAGCAGAAATCAAGACTGGAAAATTCTCCCCGACAAAGAAAAAATCGGAGAATTGATGGCACAAAAAGCTACTTGTAATTTTGCCGGTCGCAGCTGGATAGCTTGGTTTGTTGCCGAAATTCCGATACAGGATGGACCATATAAATTTCATGGTTTACCCGGTTTGATTGTTAAAATTGAGGACCAGACAAAATCTCATTCTTATGAGTTAAAAGGAATTAAAAAATTGAGTGAAGATACGGAGTTCAAAAGCTTTAAAGATAAAACAAGATATAATTCGTTGATTGCTTTAGATCAAAAAAAATTTAAGAAAGCATATTTAGACTTTCGAGCAGATCCAAACAAAGGAGCCAGACAGATGGCTTCTTCAGGCACGGTTATATCGATGAAAGATGCATCTGGAAATCCGGTAGATATGAGTAAAATGATGAAAGACAGGGAGAAAAAGCAAATCGAAGTCAATAAAAAGAATAATAATCTCTTGGAATTAGACTTACTGAAATAATTAAACTCATATAAATCAGTCAAATGAAAGTATCATTTATCGCAGCCTTTTCATTTTTAAGCATATATCTTAATGCACAAAGTCAACGATTTATTTATGAGTACAAATTTGTAAAAGATTCTACCGAAAAAAGTAAATCTGAAACTGAACTCATGGTTTTAGATGCCACTAAAATAGGTTCTAAATTTTACAGTTTGAAAAAAAGCACGGCAGACTCGATACACCTGGACAGAGTGCAAAAAGGAGAAAAAGATTTTTCAGGAATAGATTATGGATTGGTGCTGTATGTGGTTGAAAAAACCTATCCCGATTTTAAAATTGAGTTCTTCAATATGTTCGAAATGGATAAATACAAGGTTACCGACAGGAGAAAATTAGATTGGAAAATACTGCCAGATAAAGAGAAAATGGGTGAATTTAATACTCAAAAAGCTTCCGTTAATTTTGCCGGAAGAACTTGGACAGCGTGGTTTGCAACTGATATTCCGATTCAGGACGGACCTTATAAGTTTCATGGTCTTCCCGGATTGATTGTAAAATTGGAGGATAAAACCCAGTCACATTCTTTTGTGTTAAAAGAAATCAAAAAGCTTGCTGGAGATTATCAGTGGGAAAGTGACAATAAAATAAAAAGCTTTAATGCAACAGTTCCACTCGATGAGATAAAATATAAAAAACAGTTTATTGATTTAAGAAATAATCCGGCTAAAAGTTTAAGACAAATAGTTTCAAGCAATCAAAAAATAAATATAATTGATGAAACCGGAAAACCCTTAGATATTGAAAAATTAATTAAAGACAAAGAAAGAGCGGCTAAGGAAAATAATGCCAGAGACAATAATGTATTAGAACTGGAGTTATTAAAATAATTTAAAAAAAACATTAATGAAAAACCTATTACTTATAATTTTCACTTTTTCAAATATTCTATTATATGCACAAAATCAAAGATTCAGCTACGAATATAAATTTGTGACTGATTCTACAGCAAAAGATAAATCTGAAACTGAACTGATGTATCTCGATATTTCTAAAAACGGTTCTAAATTTTATAGTAGAGACAAAGCTGTTGCAGATTCGCTGATGAAAGAAATAGACAAAAAAAGCAATCCCGATTTTTCAGGAATAAAGTTTGGGAAAGTTCAGTTTGTCGTTGAAAAGTCATATCCCGATTATAAAATTATATTTTTTAATTCGGTAGATATGGACAATTATAAAGTTTCTGATGAAAGAAATATTGACTGGAAAATTCTTGCTGAAAAAGAAAAAATAGGAGAATTTAGTGCTCAAAAAGCAACCACTAGTTTTGCTGGAAGAAAATGGACAGCTTGGTTTACAACAGATCTTCCTTTTCAGGATGGTCCGTATAAATTTCATGGATTACCTGGTTTGATTGTGAAAATTGAAGATAAAGCAAAGTCTCATTCTTTTATTTTAAAGGGTGTAAAAAATCTCAAAGCAGACGAAATTTGGATCAGTGAAACTGATAGGGAAAGATACGACCCTTTGATCAATCTCAATTATGATAAATATAATCAGCAAGTGATAGATCACAGAAATAATCCTACAAAAGGTATGAGACAATTGATGGCAAGAGGTGGAAGCGTCAAATTTACTGATCAAAACGGAAAAGAACTTGATACCAATAAAATGATGAGAGAACAAGAAAAAAGAGCTAAAGAAAATAATGTAAAAGATAATAATCTTTTAGAATTGGATATATTACAATAAAAAAACGTCCGAAACTTTGTTTCGGGCGTTCATATTTTTAAACTAAAAATGATTAAGCTAGTTTCTGAGAATCTGCAATAAACTGAGCCAATCCGCTGTCTGTTAACGGATGCTTCAATAAACTCAATATTGGAGGAAGTGGTGAAGTAATAACATCAGCACCAATCTTTGCACAGTCAATAATGTGCATTGAGTGACGGATAGATGCTGCTAAAATTTCAGTTTCGTACATATAGTTATCAAAAACCAATCTGATTTCTTCGATTAGGTTTAGTCCGTCAGTAGAAATATCATCTAATCTTCCCAAGAAAGGAGAAACATAAGTAGCACCTGCTTTAGCTGCTAAAAGAGCCTGTCCGACAGAGAAAATCAAAGTACAGTTGGTTCTGATTCCTTTGTCTGAAAAATATTTTAATGCTTTGATACCGTCTTTAATCATTGGTATTTTCACCACGATATTTGGGTGAATTGCTGCCAGCTCATCACCTTCTTTAATCATCTCTTCATACGTAGTAGAAAGTACTTCCGCAGAAATATCTCCGTCTACGATCTCACATATTGCTTTGTAATGATTTTTAATGGCTTCAGCTCCCTGAATTCCTTCTTTTGCCATTAATGAAGGGTTTGTGGTTACTCCATCTAGAATCCCAAGATCTTTAGCTTCTTTAATTTGCTCTAAATTAGCAGTGTCAATAAAAAATTTCATATAATAGATTTATTCTTACAAAGATAACGAATACTTTTAATTGAGGCACGAGAATGAAGGTTCGATTTCATTATCCGTATTTCTAAATTTAATTAGTAAAAACCTTAATTTTGTTTGTCATGGAAAAGAGTCATTTCAAAACTCAGCTCGAAATCATAGGAATCAATCCTTTTGTATTCTTACCAGATGAAGTCTTATCTAGAATTTTTGATCAATCGGGTAGAGATAAAAGTCCCATTCCCGTAAAAGGGAAGGTAAATGGTAAAGACTTTAAACAAAATTTAATGAAGTACGCCGGCGAATGGAGATTGTATATCAATCTCACCATGCTGAAAGATTCACCCAAAAGAATCGGTGAGGTGATTGAAGTCTTCGTTGAGTTTGATGATTCTGAAAGAACCATTTCCATTCATCCTGATCTAGAAACAGCCATTAGAGAAAATGCGATTGCAAAAATAAATTTTGATCAACTTACTCCTTCTGCAAAAATGGAACTCATCCGCTACATCAACAATTTAAAATCTGAAGCAGCCATTCAGCGAAATATTGAGAAAATACTTAAGTACTTATTAGGTGAAACTGATTTTTTTGGTAAAAGAATAAAATAAGTAGAAGCAAAAAAAAAATAATCCGAGAAATTTCCCGGATTATTTATGCTATGAATTTAAAGCTTTACTTAGTTTCAATGCATCCTGATTGCTTGGGTCATACTGCAGCGATTTTGCAATATACTCTTTTGCTTTGGCAGGATTTGTTTGTTGCTCTGCAAAGGCAATATACAGATACGCATATGCCAAACTTTTCTTATTCTGCTCCAATTCCTGAGGTTTTACTGTAGCAATATACTTTTCGTAAGCAATTTTTGCATTGGCATCATCCTTAGCAGACTGATAGGCATATCCTTGGCTGTAATAAGCAGGTGCCCAATCAGGTAAAAGGACAGATATTTTTTTCCATGTATCAATTGCATTTGGCCAGTCGGCAGCATCTTGATAAGCTGTTGCTAGTTTTGCTAATGATTCTGAATCCTTAGGATTGGTTTCGATTTGTTTTTTAAGGGCATCAACAGTTGGGTTAGTTTGTACCGGAGTTGTTGTAGTAGCCTTCGCAGTATCTGTAGGTGTCGTTTGTGCATTCACAAAACCAGCAGTTCCTACAAGCATTAAACCTAAAAAAAGATTTTTAACATTACTTTTAGTCATTTTCATAATCTTACATTTTTTAAAATTCTATAATTTAAAATTCAATAATAATTCCATAAAATCTCAAATTTTAGAAGCTTTAAGTTTTTTTAGAAAATATTAACTGATTAGTCTTTTTTTTAGCGTAATTTTTGATTCATGTCGGTTTGGGTTTATCTTTGTAACTCAACAGTTTTTAAATAATCAAGATAAATTATTTTGTATGAACATTATTTTAGCCTCTACATCTACACTTTTTGGTGGGCAGTATTTAGAATATTTAAGAGAAGAATTAAAACAATTATATAAGGGTATTGATGAAATTATTTTCATTCCATTTGCACGACCGGGCGGGATTTCTCACGACGACTATACAGAGAAAGCGCGTTCTTTTTTTGAAACAATCAATATCACCATAAAAGGTCTACATGAGTTTGAAGATAAAAATAATGCATTAGACAATGCTAAAGGCTTTTTCACAGGCGGCGGAAATACATTCTTGTTGGTGAAAACGTTACATGAAGAAAACCTGATGAGTCTATTAAAACAGAACATAGAAAACGGAAAACCTTATTTGGGATGCAGTGCTGGAAGTAATATTGGAGGACAAAACATGAAAAACACCAACGATATGCCTATCGTTTACCCACCAAGTTTCGATTGTATGGGATTGGTTCCTTTTAATATTAATCCTCATTATTTGGATCCAAACCCGGAGTTGAAACATAATGGAGAAACCAGAGAAACCAGAATCAAAGAATTTTTAACGCAGAATAATATCAAAGTTGTCGGGCTTCGTGAAGGAAACTGGATTCGAAGAGTGGACGATAAAATAACTGTAGAAGGAAGCGAACGGACAAGAATATTTGAAAGAGAAAAAGAACCATACGAAATTGAATCTGGCAGTCAGCTGTAATTTCAGATCTTAATTTTTATATTTGAATAAACATTTCCTAAATGAAAAAATCATTTGCATTAATACTGTTTTCAACCCAAATAATTTTTGCTCAAAACATCAGTCAAAAATTAGACGAGGTAACAAAAAATCTAATGAATTCTTCATTAGCAGTTTCATCAAACCTGTCTTTTTATGTTGCTGACGAGAGTGGAAATCTAATATATGAATTTCAGGGAAGTAAAGGACTTTCAACAGCTTCAACGCAGAAAATCTTCACTGCCGCCGCCGCTTTGGAAACTTTAGGAAAAAATTACACGTATAAAACAACGTCAGCCTATTCAGGTACAATTTCTAATGGAAATTTAAACGGAAACCTGCTCATCACCTCCAATGGTGACCCTACATTAGGAAGTTGGCGTTATGAAGGCTATAAACCTGAAAATTTTAAACAAAAACTATTAGAAGCCATTAAGAAGTCCGGGATTACAAAAATATCGGGTGACTTGATTATTGATGACTCCTATTTTGACCATCAGACGATTCCTGGAGGCTGGCCATGGGATGATTTGGGAAATTATTATGGTGCAGGTGTTTGGGGTGTCAACTGGCGCGAGAATCAGTTTGATATCAATATTAACGGAACCGATTTTAAAAATTTCTCTTATCCTTTAGCCGGAATTAAATGGTTAAATGATTTGAAAGCAGGAGGAAGTTCAGATCAAAGTCTTATTTTCACAGCTCCGTATTCTGATGTTGCTTTGATTAACGGGAGCTTGCCTGCCGGAAAAGTAACAACCGTTTCTGGGGCTGTTCCTAATCCTCCTTTGCAGTTAGGAGTAGAAATACAAAATTGGCTGAAAGATTCAGGAATTGATTTTTCAGGAAAAGTGTTAACCAATTCTCGATTAGAAATTGAAGGAAAAAAAGCTTTAGATTTCCCCAAAAGCAACATCATACTCTCGTATGATTCTCCAACTTTAGATAAAATCGTTTATTGGTTTCTGAGAAAATCTGTGAACATGTATGGAGAGAATTTCATTAAGACTTTAGCAAAAGAAAAGAAAGGAAACTCCAGTTTTAAAAGTGGAGTAGTCTATCTCAGAGAATTCTGGAAAGGAAAAGGTATCAATACAAGCATGATAAATTTTGCCGATGGAAGCGGACTTTCTCCCCAAAATTACGTCTCGGCAAAAGCAGAAGTCCAGGCCTTACTTTATGCAAAAAAACAATCTTGGTTTGAATCCTACTATGACGGATTTCCCACTCAGGATAATGGGATGAAAATGAAAAGTGGTACAATGAGAGATACAAAATCCTACGCAGGTTATCATACATCAAAAGAGGGCAAAAAATATGTTTATTCCATCATCATCAATAATTATGAAGGAAGCGGAAGTACAGAATTGCAGAAAATTTTAAATGTTTTAAAATAAAAATCAATTGAAAAAAAGATCCATTTTTTCCAGATTCAACAACTGGTTTATTTTTTCTCTGATGACCTTAGTTGTTGTAGCAATAGTAATTGCTTCCACTTTGGTAGTTAATTACTTAAAGAAAGAGGAAGTAAAAAGGGTTGATATATTGGTTAAAGCTCTAAAATTTCAGCAAGATATTACCCCAAGTCTGGAGGTTCAGGAGCTCCTTCTTGCCATTTATAGTTCTAATACAACGATTCCGGTCATCATTTTAGACAAAAATGATCAGATTATAGAATACAAACATTTACCCAAGCGAATTGGTGATGATTCTCAGGAGATCATTTCTTTGGCCAAAAGAATGGAAAAAAAATATCCTGCTATAGCAATAAAAGTACAAGGAGGCAATGACCAAATTGTTTATTATGACAACTCGGAAATGCTTAATAATCTCCAGTACTTTCCTTTTCTGCTCGGATTTTTTGTTCTCTGTTATTTCCTGTTTTCCTTTTGGTTTTTAAGAACGGTAAAAAAAACCGATGAAGGTTATCTTTGGGCAGGTTTAGCCAAAGAAACTGCACATCAAATCGGTACCCCTTTATCATCGATGATGGGGTGGATGGAAATTATGAAGCTCGAAAACCCGGAGTCTGACGGAGTGCTTGAAATAGAAAAAGATATCGAAAGATTGCGTACTATTTCAGAACGATTTTCTAAAATAGGTTCAGTTCCTGAACTTAATGATATGAATTTTAATGAAACCATTCAGGAGAATTATGATTATTTGAAAACAAGAATCTCTAAGAAAATAAACTTTACACTTCTTCTTCCAACATACAGTATTTTGGTCCCTCACAATAAAATTCTGATGAGCTGGGTTATTGAAAATTTAGTCAAAAATGCGGTTGATGCAATGAAGGGACAGGGAGTCTTACAGATGTCTGTTTTTGAACGCAACAAAAATATTTTGGTCGAGGTAAAAGATAATGGAAGTGGCATGACTAAATACCAGGCTCAAAACGCTTTCAAACCTGGTTATTCTACAAAAAAACGAGGATGGGGATTGGGTTTAAGTTTAGCAAAAAGAGTAGTGCAGGAATACCATAACGGTGATATTAAGATTTCGCAAACTGAAGTTGGAAAAGGAACAACTTTTAGAATTCTTATTAAAAAAGGATAATTGCATTTCATTTTTTCAATGCATCTAAAACCACAATCTAAAAGGCCAAAAGCAAAAAAAAATCACTATTTTTGAAGCATGATTAGAGCAAGCAACATCCATAAATCTTATGGAAATCTGGAAGTTTTGAAAGGTGTAGACCTGCACATTAAAGCAGGTGAAGTAGTTTCAATTGTTGGGGAATCAGGAGCTGGAAAATCTACACTTTTGCAGATTTTAGGAACTTTAGACAGTCCTTCAAATCCTAAAAATTATCATACGGAAATTGCTCTGAACGGCGAATCATTCATTCATATGAGTGATAAACAGATTTCAAGATTTAGAAATCAGAACATCGGTTTTGTTTTTCAGTTTCACCAACTTCTACCCGAATTCACAGCTTTGGAAAATGTCTTGATTCCTACGAAAATTGCGGGTGCCAACGAAAAAGAGGCAACAGAAAAGGCATTTGATCTGTTTGAAGATTTGAAAATTGCACATCGATTGCATCACAAGCCTAATCAATTATCAGGAGGTGAAGCGCAAAGAGTAGCGGTTGCCAGAGCTTTGATTAATTCTCCTAAAATTATCTATGCTGATGAGCCCACTGGGAACTTAGACTCAAAAAATGCAGATGACCTTCACAGATTATTTTTTGATTTAAGAGATAAGTACAATCAGACATTTGTGATTGTAACACATAATCCTAATTTAGCTGAAATCACAGACCGAAAACTCGTCATGAAAGACGGACTGATTATAGAATAATTGCCTATCAATTTAGTTTTATATAAATTTAAAACACACTTTTTCTGATGAAACAATTTATTTTTCTGTTTCTCTTTATTCTATCTTGTTCTAAAACGCAATCTCAGCAAAGTCACTTGGTTTTGCCTGCTGCAAAAGTTTCTGAAATCAAAGAGTTCTTGAAAGGTAAAAATTACAATCAGGATATTGCTGTTTTTATTAATTTTAAAACACATTCAGGAAAGTATCGGTATTTCGTTTACGACTTAAAAAAAGATAAAATTTTACAGAAAGCAATTGTTTCTCATGGCTCGGGTTCAGTTATTTCTAAATCGAATGCCCTGAAATTCTCAAATGTAGAAGGTTCTTATCAGTCTTCTGTCGGAAAGTATGAAATCCGTGAAAATTATATCGGCAAGTTCGGAAAAGCTTATAGATTGCAAGGCTTGGGTTCTACAAACAGCAATGCGATGCAGCGTGCAATTGTTCTCCATTCTTATGATTGTATACCCAATCAGGAATCGGAAAATTTAGCCTGTTTGAGTTTAGGTTGCCCAATGCTTTCCAAAATTGCTTTCAATCAAACAGCAAAATATATTGACCAGTCAAAAAAAACAATTATTTTATACGCTTTTTACTAAATTTACTTTTCGTTTAAACTTCTAAATATGTCCATTAAATTTCTTGCTGAAGATGACAGACCCAGAGAAAAATTTTTACTGAAAGGTAAAAATTCACTTTCTGATTCTGAACTTTTGGCAATTATCATGGGAAGCGGAAGTCGAGATGAAACGGCCGTAGAATTAGCACGGAAAATTTTAGCTTCTGTCAATAACAATTGGCATCAGTTGAGCCTATTAACGATAAAAGACCTTACTAAATTTAAAGGAGTAGGAGAAGTAAAAGCAATCTCTATAGCAACAGCATTGGAAATTGGTAGGAGAAGGGCTAGCCAGGAAATCCCTGAAAAAGCACAGATTTCAAGCAGTAAAAATGCGTACCAAATCCTGAAACTTCATATGGCAGATCTAAGGACAGAAGAATTTTGGGCCATTTTTCTGAATCAAAGCAATAAAGTGATTCATATTGCACAGCTTACACAAGGCGGGATTAATCAGTCAATTGTTGATATCCGTATTTTGTTTAAAACAGCTTTAGATTATTTTGCCACAGGAATTATTATTTCGCACAATCATCCGTCCGGCAATTTAAAACCAAGTGCAGAAGATATCAATATCACAAAAAAAATTAAGGAAGCAGGAAATCTAATGAATGTTCAGCTGCTTGATCACCTAATTATTACACAGAATTCTTATCTAAGTTTCGCAGACGAAGGATTACTATGATTAAAAGGCTGAAATACAAGGAAATAGATTTCGTTAAATATACTAAATGTTTAGAAAATTCTGAACAGAGGAAATATTCCGCTGCAAAAGATTATCTCGATATTACTTCAGATAAAAACTGGGAATTATTGGTTTACAATGATTACGAAGCGGTAATGCCCATTCCGTTTGTATTGAAATTTGGTTTGAAAATCGTTCACAATCCTATGCTTTGTCAGCAATTAGGAATATTTTCGGCCATCGATTCTGTTGAAATTAATGAGGAATTTCTTTCTTACTTAGAAAAAAATTATCTCATCAGAATTTATCCTTTCAATGATGCAAACCATTTTAATTCAGATTTAAAAAAGAAAAAAAACTATATTATTTATCCTGATTCTTACGAAAATGTATATTCAAAGTATTCTCCCAAAAGAAAACGAAAGCTAAGGTCAGAAGAAGAAATTCTAAGAAATTCTGAAATACAGGTCATTAAGTTTAATGAAGCTGAAAAATTCATTCAGTCAAACTTTTTAGGTGCCAATAAAGAGAATGATGTTGCCCGATTTATAGGGATCTTCAAAAAATTTTCACATTCTGAATATGTCTTTTTTTATGCATATTATTTTAAAAGTCAAATAACAAATGTGATTGCAGTTTACTCAGATGAAAAAACCAATGCATTGCTGGGAACATTTAATGATAAAAATTATGTGAAATTTTCCGGAGCTTCCATTCTTATAGATAATGTCTTAAAAGAAAATATAGAAAAAAAGATTTTTGATTTTGAAGGAAGTGAATTGCCCAATGTTGAAGAGTTTTTCCGAGGTTTTCGTCCCGACCTGAGACCTTTTCCGGTAATTGAGTCATCAAAAAAGGATCTACTATTTAAATTATTAAGTCCAAAATATCTTTTCAAATATTTCTATAAATAAAGACTCTAGTTTAGATTAATTCTAAATATTATTCTTAAATTTATACTGTAATTATCAACGAAATCCGGCAATGCTCAATACAATCCGAAACTACAAATTTCCTTATATCGTTTACAATTTTTTCAACAAGAAAAAACTGAAACACAATATTCCGCTTTATAAAAAATTTGGACTGGATAAAAGTTATTTTTCGAGTATTTCGAGCAAAGATTTTGCAAATCTTCCTGATGAAGACCGCAAAGTTGATTATCCAAAACTTATAGAAACTGATTTTTATAAAAATCTCACACCCGAAAATCAGAATTCCGTGCTTGAATTTGATGACAAAGGTTTTTTAGTATTGAGAAATTTTCTGACGGAGAAAATCGCTGATCAGATCAATGCTGAGATAGACAAATTGATGGCAGATGGAACCGTAAAATTCCGCTATGGTGGTAAACTGATGTTTGTGATTCATCATTCTGAAATCATTAAAAATATTGGTAACGACAAAAGTTTACTTGAATTTTTATCGGTTTTGATAGATGGCCAGGCAAAACTATTTCAAAGCATCAATTTCATCAACGGAAGTCAACAGAAAACCCACTCAGACAGTATTCATATGACGACGTATCCGCTTGGCGGACTTTTAGGAGTTTGGATTGCTCTAGAAGATGTTGATAAAACAAACGGAGCTTTACATTACATTCCGGGAAGCCATAAGTTGCCATATTTTTTAAATTCGGATTATGATAATGAAGGTTCGGCTTTCAAAATAGGGAAGAAGAGTTATAAAGCATATGAAGAATTCCTTGATGAAAAAGTAAAAGAATTAGGTCTTAAAAAAGAAGTTTTCAAAGCAAAAAAAGGTGATTTACTGATCTGGCACGCCAATATTCTTCATGGCGGTGAACCCCATGTAGATCAATCGAAAACCAGAAAGAGCTTAGTGTATCATTATTTTGACGAAAACAGTATTTGTTATCATGAGGTGACTCAACGGCCCGCACTTTTTGAATTGTAGATGAATTACCTAATCTTTAGTCAATATCAATACAGAATCTTTATCCCGTTTAATATTAAATCCAAAAGGCTTCAGGTCTTCTTTTAAATCTGATGAAGTATAAGGATGGTGGATTTCTATGATTATATGATCGACATTTGAAAGCCAAGAGGTGTTTTTATGCAATAAAGTAATCTCACCACCTTCAATATCTATTTTCATAAGGTCTATATGTTGAATGTCGAATTTCTGTTTCAAGCTTTCAATTGAAACTGCTTGTGTTGAAACTCCGACGTCTGATATTTTTTGATTATATGAAAGTTCGTCGCTGCTGAAATTGACAGATCCATCTTCAAAATATGCTGCAGCATTCATACAAACAATATTTTTGAATGAACTTGTATTATTTTTAAGTAACTCAAAATTTTCTACAGAGGCTTCTACCGAATATATTTTTGCATTGGGATATTTCAGAGACAAGTAGATAGAAGTGATACCAATATGCGCTCCCAAATCAAAAATAATTTTTGGATCTTTTTTTAAAAGATAAAGATGTTCTGAATATGTTTTTTTCCAGAATACTTCGTAAAAAATATCGATGTCACCTTTAAAAGTTCTCAGATAAATGTCAAATTTTTGAAATTCATTTTTTAAATGATAAACAAAGGTCTCATTATCTTTTAAATCTAAACTGCCTTTTTTGAATCGCTTGCTGTATCTTTTTGAATTCACGATTAACGAAATCCATGATTTTAAACTGCTGCTGACTTTACCTGTAAAAAATAGTTTTGAAATGTAATTGCTGAACGACATACTTGAATTTAGGGATTTCAGATGCGTAAAAGTACTCTAAATTTCAGTTAAACTATATCTGTTCCGATGATTTCTTCCGCACCGTAATTACTTGTCGGCAAAGCTTTTATTAAAACTTGTTAAAATAACGATTAAATAGCAAATATTTAGTAATTTTGCTTCCTCAAATTATGACAGATTTTTCAGACTATTTACCGTATGCATTTGCATTGATTGTGGCGATTCCTTTTTTGGTTTTGCTCAGACAGTTTGTCTACACATATATCAATTTAAAAAACCAAGAAATCAAATTACTTTCTGTAAAGTCAAACTCTGAAAACAAAACGCACTCTTACGAAAGAATGACGCTCTTTTTAGAGAGAATGAAGCCTTCCAATCTAATTCAAAAATTTGATAAAGATTTGGCAGCTCACGAGTTTGTATTTTTGACGGAAAGAACTATCAATGAAGAGTTTGAATATAATTCATCTCAACAATTATACGTAACTAAAAATGCATGGCAGAATATTGTTGATTCTAAAAATGCTGTCATTGATCTTCTTCACAAGACTTACGAAAGTCTTAATAATAATCCTAATCTCAACGAGTTCAAAACCGTTTTCATCATGAATTACATGAATGGAGATGATTATATAGGAGCGACCATCGAAGATTTAAGAAGAGAGATTTTAATAATTGCTTAAACTATAAAAATAAATAAATGATTCCAAATTTTAAAGCACATCCGTGGCATGGGATTTCTGCAGGAGAAGATGCGCCAAACGTTGTCAACGTTTTTGTGGAAATTGTTCCTTCAGATACTATTAAATACGAAATTGATAAAGCTACTGGATATTTAAAGGTTGACAGACCTCAGAAATTCTCAAACATTATTCCTGCATTATATGGTTTTGTTCCAAGAACATACTGTAACGAAGAAGTAATGAAATTAGCTGTAGAAAGTGGAGCAGACGACGTTACCATGGGAGATCATGATCCTTTGGATATCTGTGTTTTGAGCTCTCACAATATTCATTCGGGAGGATTATTGATGGAAGCTATTCCAATCGGTGGTTTCAAAATGATTGATGGTGGTGAAGCTGATGATAAAATCGTTGCCGTAATGGTAAGCGACCACGCATTCGGACATTTCAGAGATATCAGTGAACTTCCAGAGGCTGAAGTGAAAAGATTGATGCACTACTTTTTAACGTACAAAAACCTTCCGGATGAGCCTGCAAAATGCAGAATCCAGGAAGTTTACGGAGCTGAACACGCTAGAAAAGTAATTATTGCATCTCAGAATGATTACGCAAGCAAATTTGGGGGATAATATTCCTTCTATGATAAATTTAAAAGAGTAAATGAATTTTCATTTGCTCTTTTTTTTTTGTGAAATTTTCAATATTTAATTTAACCCTTTATTGAGTTTTTAAACACTTTATAATATTTTCCATTTTCTGAATAGAATTATTTGGTATATTTATTATTCTATTACCAAAAAAATATTAAACTATGGACTTATTTTATTTAGTACCCATTTTTGGTGTTATCGCATTACTCTATACATTTCTTCAAAGCCGTTGGGTGACCAAACAAAATGCAGGAAATGAACGAATGAAAGTAATCAGCGGACACATTGCCGACGGAGCTATGGCCTTCCTGAAAGCAGAATACAAAATTCTAACCTATTTCGTTGTTATTGTCGCCATTTTATTGGCTGTGATGGGCACAACAAATTCAAATTCGCACTGGAGCATCAGTATTGCGTTTGTTATTGGCGCCGTATTTTCTGCTTTGGCGGGATTTATCGGGATGAAAATTGCCACAAAAGCAAACGTAAGAACTGCCGAAGCTGCAAAAACTTCGTTAGCGAAAGCTCTTAAAGTCTCTTTTGCAGGTGGTTCTGTTATGGGGATGGGCGTTGCCGGACTTGCGGTTTTAGGATTGGGAGCTTTGTATCTAATTGTTAAACAAATCTTCGCTCCAAATTCCCCTGTTGATTCTCATGAAATGGAAAGAACCATTGAAATTCTTACAGGATTTTCTTTGGGTGCAGAATCAATTGCTCTTTTCGCCAGAGTAGGTGGCGGAATTTACACTAAAGCAGCCGACGTAGGCGCCGATTTAGTAGGTAAAGTTGAAGCAGGAATACCAGAAGATGACCCTAGAAATCCGGCTACTATTGCGGATAATGTAGGTGACAATGTAGGTGACGTTGCCGGAATGGGTGCCGATTTATTCGGTTCTTATGTTGCAACCGTTTTAGCAACAATGGTTTTAGGACGTGAAACTATGTCAGACGATGCATTCGGAGGTTTTGCACCTGTTCTTTTACCAATGTTGATTGCCGGAACAGGAATTATCTTTTCTATGATCGGAACTTTATTTGTCAAAATTAATGATGACGAAGATTCTTCTACATCAAGTGTTCAGAATGCTTTGAACCTTGGGAACTGGGGAAGTATCGTTATTACAGCAATATCTTCTTATTTCTTGGTTAATTATTTATTACCGGAAACAATGGTTCTACGTGGACTTGAATTTACTAAAATGGGCGTTTTCGGAGCCATCATGGTAGGTCTTGTGGTAGGAACCTTAATGAGTATCATCACAGAATACTACACAGCAATGGGCAAAAGGCCAGTAAAAAGTATTGTAAAACAATCTTCTACAGGCCATGCAACAAACATCATCGGTGGACTTTCAGTAGGGATGGAATCTACATTTTTACCGATTATTGTTTTAGCTGGAGGTATCTACGGTTCATATCTATGTGCAGGATTATATGGTGTGGCCATTGCAGCAGCAGGTATGATGGCAACAACAGCAATGCAGCTAGCCATTGATGCATTCGGGCCAATTGCTGATAATGCCGGTGGAATTGCAGAAATGAGTGAGCTACCAAAAGAGGTTCGCGAAAAAACAGATATTTTGGATGCCGTAGGAAATACAACAGCAGCAACAGGAAAAGGTTTTGCGATTGCTTCAGCAGCTTTGACCGCTTTAGCTCTATTTGCAGCCTTTGTTGGAATTGCAGGAATTGATGGAATTGATATTTACAGGGCAGACGTCCTCGCCGGTTTATTTGTTGGAGGAATGATTCCTTTTATTTTTTCATCACTGGCAATTACTGCAGTTGGACAGGCAGCAATGGCAATGGTAGAAGAAGTGAGAAGACAATTCAGAGAAATACCTGGTATTTTAGAAGGTAAGGCAGAACCTGAATATGAAAAATGTGTTGCGATTTCTACCGATGCTTCCATTAGAAAAATGATGCTTCCGGGAGCCATCGCTATTATTTCACCGCTTTTAGTCGGGTTTATTTTTGGACCCGAAGTTTTGGGAGGTTTTTTAGCCGGAGCAACAGTCTGTGGTGTTTTGATGGGAATGTTCCAGAATAATGCAGGTGGAGCTTGGGATAATGCTAAAAAGTCTTTTGAGAAGGGAGCAAAAATAAACGGTGAAACGTATTACAAAGGTTCAGAACCACACAAGGCCTCAGTAACGGGGGATACGGTCGGAGATCCATTTAAAGATACTTCAGGACCATCAATGAATATTTTAATTAAATTAATGTCTATTGTTTCATTGGTAATTGCACCTACGCTAGCCGTGATGCACAAAGATAAAATTGAAGCCAACAGACAGGCAAAAATTGAGAGCTTAACAGGAATGACGGGTACAATTTCTGCCAAACAAAATGTTTCAGGAACTCCAATAGAGGTTGTGCCAGCGCCGATAACAGGGCAACTCAATGAAAGTGGGGATTTTGTATATAATACAGGAAATATTCAGGAGATCAAGCTGAAAGGAGGCAAAACCATTTCTTTAGGAAATCAGAGCCAACTCTTGCTGATGTATAATCAAATAAAAAATAACCAGCAGACCGTTTTAGATCCTGATGAATGGTTTACCATCGAAAATTTATTTTTTGAAACCGAGTCCAGCGACTTAAAAGCAGGCTCCGAAGTTCAACTGATGAACCTTGCTGAAATTTTAAATGCATATCCAAATCTTAAAATAAAGTTAGGTGGCTACACAGATAATTCAGGAAGCGAGGAAGGAAACAAGCAGTTATCAAACCTTAGAGCGCAAACTGCGAAGCTAAAACTTTTAGAATTAGGAATCGCAGCTGACAGAGTAGAAGCAGAAGGTTATGGATCACAATATCCTGTTTGTGCAGCTAATGATACCGATGAATGTATGGCAACAAATAGAAGAATTGATGTGAGAGTTCTTTCTTTATAATTAAATTAAACTTAACTAAAACGAAACACCGCAGAAAAACTGCGGTGTTTCGTTTTAAAAAAATTCTAATTTATCTTCTTTCTAATATTTCAGTACATATATTTCTTCCTTCATTACACCAATAAGTATATGTAAATTCATTTTTATCATTTCGTGTGATTTCGTACACTGTCTTTTTTCCAACAAAATGAAGATTATCCTCAAATAATAATTTTGATTCAATTTTTGTAATTTCAGTTTCGAATTTGCAATCATTTAGTATTTTCATTTTACTTGTGATCATTATAAGATTATCTCCCCAAACTTCATTCATTGTATGTGTTGTAAATCTAACTTTATACGTTTCATCACTATCAGATTTTAATCTTGACAAAGTAACATTTTTCAAGAAGTAAAATAAGTAGAAGACTTTTATTCCAAAGCATGATGAAAAAGATTTTTAAGTTTATATCACAAATTTTTTCTCAAATGATCCAAAGCCTGAATAATCACATCATCTTTTTTGGCAAAACTAAATCTTATATAATCTGAATCCTGTTTTGACTGGTAAAAAGCAGAAAGCGGAAGGCATGAAACTTTTTTTTCTACAGTCAGCCATTTAGAAAATTCCACATCGGTCATGGTTTTTGAAATATTCCTGAAGTTTACCAATTGGAAAAAACCACCTTCAGCTTGTTGTTCGATTTGTAATGGTGTATCTTCAATCATTTCATTGAAGACATTTCTCTTATTCTGCATGATTTTTTGGTTATCTGAAGGGTCAAAAATTTCAAGATATTTTGCAATCGCATACTGACAAGGAGCATTTGAACTATATGAGATATATTGCTGGTGGTGTCTGAAGTTATCCAGTAATTCTTCTGAAGCTAAAAGATAACTGACTTTCCAGCCTGTAGCATGGAACATTTTACCAAAAGAGAAAATAGAGAAGGTTCTTTTCTTAAGTTCAGAATGAAGAAACGGACTGTAATGAGCAACTTCATCATAACAATAGATGTCATATATTTCTTCTGAAATTACATAAATCTCCTGATTTTTTATCAACTGATAGAGCTTTTCCCAGTCTGAAGCCGTCCACATTTTCCCTGTCGGGTTTTGTGGAGAATTAATAATAATTGCTTTTGTTTTTTCTGAAATACAGTTTTGAAGTTTTTCCCATTCAATGGAAAAATCATTATCCAGATTATAGTAAACAGGAATTCCGCCATTCAAGACAATAGATGGTGCATAAGTATAATAGGAAGGCTGAATAACAATCACTTCATCCCCAAATTCTAAGATCGATTTCAGTGAGGTATACAAGGCAAAAGTAGAACACGGAACAATATTAACTTCTTCTTTCTTAAGTCTCAAACTATTGATTCTTTGAGAATTAAACTTTAATATATTATCAATCAGTAGAGGGTTACCGGAAAGAGATTCGTAGCTGTGACTGATGATGTCAGCAGACTCTTTGAGATAATATCGAAGCCTCTTATCAATTTCAAAATCGGGAAGACCCAATGACAAATCGTAACTCTGATGTCTTAACGCAAGTTCAGACATTTCAGTGAAAAATGTGTAGTCATTAAATCCGTATTTTTTTTTCATATAGACTATCAAATATATAAAAAAAACGATGCCGTACCACAGTTAAATTATTTTTGCTATTTTTAAACAAATAATTTGTAAATGAAATCGACGTCATTGGTTTTGATTAACAAACACCAATAAAAAAGACGATAACATTACTTGTTACAACTTTTTGGTATAAACTTTTAAAAAATAAAATCTGTATATGAAAAAAATTCTGATTCCTATGTTTTCTGCTTTCGTTTTGGCAAGTTGTGGAACTTCAAAAGTTACTACAACTGGTCAAGATACGTCAAAGTCGGTTAGTTCAAGTTTACCTAAAGACGACAAAGCTTTTCAGTCTGCTTATCAAGCTATTAAACTTGAAGACCTTAAAAAAAACCTCTACGTTATTGCAGCCGATGATATGGAAGGTCGAGACACAGGAAGCCCTGGTCAGAAAAAGGCAGGGGAGTACATGATTAATTATTATAAAAGTATAGGAGTTTCGTTTCCGAAAACCTTAGGATCGTATTACCAAAAAGTCCCGGCTGAATATATGCAGAAAAGAGGGGGTAGAAATTTACCTGATTCAGAAAACATTCTAGCTTTTATAGAAGGTAGTGAAAAACCTCAAGAAATAGTTGTAGTTTCTGCACATTATGACCATGTCGGAACACAAAATGGTGTAGTGTATAACGGAGCAGATGATGATGGAAGTGGAACGGTTGCCGTCATGGAAATTGCCAAAGCATTTCAAACTGCTAAAAAAGCAGGTAACGGTCCCAAAAGATCTATCTTGTTTCTTCATGTAACCGGTGAAGAACACGGACTCTTTGGATCCGAATATTATTCTGATAATCCTGTTTTTCCCTTGGCCAATACTGTTGTTGATTTAAATATCGATATGATTGGTCGCGATGATCCCGAAAATAGAGGTAAAAAATATGTGTATGTCATCGGATCTGAAATGTTGAGTTCTGAATTGAAAATAATCAATGAAGCTGCTAATAAAAAAACGGTGAATTTAGAATTAAATTACATGTATGACGACCCTAATGATCCGCAGAGATTATATTACAGATCAGATCATTATAATTTTGCAAAAAATAATATTCCTGTAGCGTTTTATTTTGACGGTATTCATGAAGACTATCATAAGTCAACCGATGATGTAGAAAAAATAGACTACGATATGTTACAAAAGAGAACGCAGCTGGTTTTTGCGACAGCTTGGGAAATTGCCAACAGAGAAGCTAGAATTGTTGTAGACAAAAAATAAGTTAAACTAAAATATTAAAACCTATAAGAATTTTCTTGTAGGTTTTTTTCATTAAGAATATGAAACAAAATATAAAATCAATCCGACCTTTTATAGGAGCGAAAAACTTTGAAGAAAGCAGATCATTTTATAGAGATTTGGGTTTTGAGGAAGTTGTTCTTGAACACAACTTCTCAGTTTTTAAAAAAAATGAAATTGCTTTTTATCTGCAGGATTACTATGCAAAAGAATGGATTGAAAATACAATGGTCTTTGTTGAAGTTGAGGATACAGAAGCATATTATAATGAAATGCTCGCTCTAAATCTTCCTGAAAAATATGCAACAGCAAAGCTCAGCCCAATCAAAACAATGGATTGGGGAAAAGAGTGTTTCCTACACGATCCTTCAGGAATACTTTGGCATTTTGGAGAGTTTTTTAATCAATAAGCAATCATTGAAGTAAACTTCCGAAATTGGAATTGTGATAGTAAAAAAAACAAGAATATGAGAGCTGTGCATTTAACACATGAGAATTACACTGCATTAAAATCAAAAAACCTATTATTTCTTAAAACGCCTGGAATTCGTGTAGATAGAGGCGAGATTTTATTTCAAAATCCACTGAGTTGCCAACTGAATTTGATTATCATTATTTAAATCTTTAGAAGGTTCCACTAATTCATCAGGTTGTATTTTCCCGGTATAATTTTTACCTGTCCTGTCCATTTCATAAGAACTTGCCAGAAGAATCATTTTCCCATCGCTTAGTTTGAATCCTTTATTTGCACTTGTCAGTCCAGCAGAAGGAGTTCCGAAAGTTCTCACATTGGTTTTTCCAATAAAAGAAATAGCAGTCGCTTCACCGCTGCTCGCTGTCATGGGACCAATTAAAACAGCAATGCGATTATTTTCATTTTTAAGGTGGTAAGGTTTGCTCGTCTTTGTATAGTTGGTTTTTCCATTTTTATATTTCCAAGGAGTTTTCTTTTTTCCATCAGTGAAATATCCTAAAGTTCCATCGCCAATCAATGGTCCCAAACCGGCGATCATAGGAAACATATTTCCTCCCGTATTGGTTCTCAGATCAACAATCCAGCCCTTGATATCATTTTCGGTATCAAGTTTTTCTATCATCTGCTGAATCTTTGCTGCAAACGAATTGCCGAGCTTACTGTTCACAGATGAAAATCCGGGAACCATAATATAGCCGATATTTCCTGCAATTAATTTACTTTCTGGTTCTTTAGCTGCAGGATTCGTTGTGTTTTTCTGATCAACAGTAGTTTTAGATTCAATAAAAGAATGAGAATCTCCGGCTTTTCGCAATTCTTTTAACATATATTGCAAAGCTGGTGAAGTATCATCTGTCTTTTCCATTCCTTTAGAAATTCTCTGCAGATTGGTTTCCATTTTAGTCCAATCTACTTTTTCCCTGAAAATAGAATATTTCTGAATGATTTTTTTAAAATCATTAATATAGTTTAAAGCTTCTTTTGATGCCGGTTTTTGCGAAAACGGAATTTCTGTTATGCTGAAATCGTCAAACCACACTTTTCCACCCTTAGATAAATAGCCGCCCAATAAAAAATTATCTGCTTCATCATCTATCATAAATTCTAAAGAATACTTTTTCCAGTCAGCATTAGGAATGATATTTTTTCCCTGAGAAAGTGAATTCCCAAAATCAATCATTTTTTTCTCTTTATCTCTTACCTGTGACCACAATACAATATCTCCAACTGTGTTTTCAGATTTAATGTATGCACTTATTTCTATTTTACGCAATCCTTTTCCTGGAACTGTTGCCACCTGAGAGAAAGGCTGGAATCCACCTGCATCTTGTTTTGAACATAAAATCTGTAAAGAATTATTTCCTGAATACTTCATATTATGATCAATCTGTATTTCATATGGGTAAACGGCCTTTGAATTCCATCCCGTAGGAAAATGATCTTTTAAGCTTTCGAAGCCCGAATTTTGTAATTGTGCCTGCGCAAAAAATCCGCATAACAAAAGAATACTGAATAAATTTTTGTTCATAAAATTATTTGATTGGTTCAAAAATAAAGAAGATGTATCATATAAATGTTTGTTTATGAAATTTTAACGAAAGAATCCGCTCTTTAGAAGCGGATTCAATAGATAAATACATCTCATTTTTTTTAATTAGACAACAACAAAAAAGCACAGCCGACGATGCTGTGCTTAAATTTTTATTTCAAATTTAATTGCAATTCCGAAAACGAAGAGAGCAAAAATTGATTTCATTTCAGTTTTATTACATAGTAAATGTAAGAATATTTTTAATACGCAACATTATTTTAATGTTAAAATTCACATCTTATCCACATTTTTTTGTGGATAAGATTTTTATGCCATAAGATTAAATATAAATGAACTTTTCATCAAATATTTTATATATTTGATATATTTTCACACTTATGAGACAAATATCCTTTTTTTTCTATTTATTTTCCTTAACTCTATTTGTAAAAGCGCAATCTGTTTTTCCCTATACGAAAGCATGGGGAACATATGTAGGAGGATCAGGCACTCTTATTTATGATCAAAATCAGTACGGTAACGCATTTCATTTAGACAGTTACAACAATATCTATGTTGGCGGTGTTACAAATATGCAGAGTGGTTATCCAGATTCGTACTACAATCAATATGTGTATGGCGGTGGCAACAATGTGACAATGGGAGTTTCCTATAATCATTACAACGCCAAATTTTCTGTAGACGGAAATTTTCTAAAAGGAAGCTATACCGGAGCATCAGGATTAGGATTTACAAATTTAATTGGTATTGATCACAATAATAATAAATACTACATTCAATCAATTCCTGGTCAGGTTCCAAATCTTGCAACTCCCGGAGTTTGGGTGGAGCAGACACCTTCAGGAAATTTCAGTTATCTTCTTTCAAAATATGATAATTCTAATAACCTTCTTTGGAAAACATATATACCAAATCCTTCAAATAATTATTTTACCATAAAGTTCGATTCTGATAACAATATTTATTTATTGGGGCGCACTGCCCAGGACATTCCTAATCTTACAACAACCGGAGCATTTCAGGAGAATTTCGCATTAATTTCTTCAACAGAGTATGTTAATTCTTTTTTAGTAAAACTTAATACTTCCGGACAGAGAGTTTGGGCAACCTATATTGCACGGCAAATTTATGATTATGACATTTATGCATCAGGAATCTATCTTTTGACTTTATCATCGAATACACAGGTGCCTGGTTATGCCACAATAGGAACTTTCCAATCAAATACATTTGGCAAGCAGTTAGTCTTAAAATTTAATACTTCAAATGGCTTCAGGCAGTGGGGTACTTATCTTGGTACAAATAATACTGATTATAACGATATGGCAAATGATGTAGAAGTAAATGAAACTGGAATATACATCAGCGGGCTCACCTCAATTTCTTCAAACCCTTCTTATTTCGCAACTTCCGGAGCTTTCAAAACCGCTGTTACAGGAAATACGGATCTCTATCTTACAAAATTCGACTTTACAGGAAACAGAGTTTGGGGAACCTACTTTGGTAGCAATAATGTAGAAGGTGTAAATGCTTTTCCTAATCTAAGTCTTTTAGGTGACCGTATTGTAATGATAGGTAAACAATATTCCAATACAGATAATATTTCAACCGCAGGAGCATACCTCACAACACCGATTGGTACACTCCCTACATCTACAAATTCTTTTTTTGTAGAATTTGATTCTTCCGGGAGCAGAAAATACTGTTCTTATTTTTTAGACCGTGGCAGCTCAACTTATGGAGATAAGCATTCTCCTGTATTGCTGAATGATGGTTCATTAATAATTTGGGGATTTACCTCAAATTCTACAGCGGTAGGTACTTCAGGATCTGCATTTCCTTCGATGATAAATCCTTATCCCGGAATGCCATTTGGCTACATTGTTAAATTTAATCTTAAAAACCAATTAGGAACTACGGATTTACTTAAAAACGATGATTTACAGCTTTATGACAATCCGAACAATGGGAACTTCAGTATTTCAGGAAGTATTTTAGAAAAGCAGAAAGCAAGCCTTGCCATATTCGATATGTCTGGGAAATTAATTCATCAGACTTCATTTGAAAAAAAGAAAACCAATCAATTTAATTTACGTTATAAATTAACAACTGGCAATTATCTGCTTGAAGTAAAATCTGAAAAAGGTATGAAGCTGAAAGTTTTTAAAATGACCGTGAGATAATAAAAAAAGGAAGCAAATTTTGCTTCCTTTTATGTTTAAATATGATATTGTATTACAACTTCTCTGCGATATACTTCGCAGTATGCGATTTTTTATTTTTAGCTAAATCTTCCGGAGTTCCTGCAAAAACAACTTCTCCACCGTATTTTCCGGCTTCCGGACCAATGTCGATGATATGATCTGCAGATTTCATAATATCGGGTTGATGTTCAATGACAATCACAGAATGTCCAAGATCAATCAAAGCCTGAAGAGATTTTAATAATTTCTGAATATCATGGAAATGCAATCCTGTTGAAGGTTCATCAAAAATAAACAAAGTCTTATCTGTTGTCACACCTTTCACAAGGAATGATGCCAATTTCACACGCTGCGCTTCACCTCCGGAAAGAGTAGAAGAGCTTTGTCCCAACTGCAGATATCCCAAACCAACTTCCTGAAGCGGTGTCAGTTTGGTGACAATTTTATCTTCTTTATTATCTTTAAAAAAGGTCAAAGCTTCATCAACAGTCATGTGAAGAATATCCGAAATATTTTTTTCGTCAAATCGTACTTCAAGAATCTCGTTTTTGAAACGTGTTCCTTTACAGACTTCACATTCCAGTTCAATATCAGCCATAAACTGCATGGAAACATTGATGACTCCCTCTCCTTTACATTCGTCACATCTTCCACCATCAACGTTAAAAGAAAAATGCTTCGGCTTGTAACCCATCATTTTCGAAACTTTCTGTTTTGAAAATAAATCTCTGATGTCGTCATACGCTTTCAAATACGTTACAGGATTTGATCGGGATGATTTTCCGATAGGATTTTGATCAATTAATTCAATGTGTTTTACCAGTTTTTTCGGAAATTCCACAGAATCATAGTCACCTTTTTTTCCACCCATCCCCAGCTGAATCTGGATGTCATTGGTAAGAATTTCCTTCATCAAAGTAGATTTTCCACTTCCGGAAACTCCTGAAATCACAACCAAACTTTCTAAAGGAACATCAACATCTATATTTTTAAGATTATTGGTTCTTGCACCTTTGATATGAATGAATTCCTTTGCTTTTCTTCGTTTTTCAGGAACTTTAATTTCTAACTTTCCCGTGAGATATTTTGAAGTCAGCGTAGCAGCATCTTTCAATTCTTTATAATTTCCTGCAAAAACCAATTCACCACCTAGATAACCTGCTTCCGGACCGATATCAATGATATAGTCTGCAGCTCTCATTACGTCTTCATCATGTTCTACAACAATTACAGTATTTCCTAAATCACGGAGATTTTTTAAAACACCAATCAGATTTTCGGTATCACGAGAGTGCAATCCTATCGATGGCTCATCTAATATATAAATGGAACCCACCAAAGAACTCCCCAAACTTGTTGCCAGATTAATCCTCTGACTTTCCCCACCTGAAAGCGTGTTTGATGTTCTGTTAATCGATAAATATCCTAAACCGACTTTCAGTAAAAACTCCAATCGGGTAGTGATTTCATATAATAATCTCTTAGCAATATCTTTATCGTGCTGACTAAGTTGTAAGCTGTTAATCATCGGTGACAATTCATCCAAAGGAAGCTCAATCATCGATTGAATATTATGTCCGTCAATTTTCACCCAAATCGTTTCCTCACGCAAGCGAAGACCTTCACAAGTCGGGCAAAGCGTTTTTCCACGGTAACGGGACAACATCACACGATACTGAATTTTATATAAATTTTCTTCAAGCATTACGAAGAAATTATTCAGAGAAGGAAACGTTTTACTTCCGTCACCTTTCCAAAGATAATTCTTCTGTTCTTTGGACAATTGATGATAAGGCTTATGAATAGGGAAGTCTTTTGCTTTTTTAATGAAATCTTTTTTCCATTCGCTCATCGTTTCACCTTTCCATGAAGCAATGGCGTCTTCAAAAACAGATAAGGCTTTATTGGGAATAACCAAATCTTCATCAATTCCAATCACTTTTCCGTACCCCTCACAGGTCGGACAAGCACCGTAAGGATTATTAAAACTAAAAAAATGAACGTTCGGCTCAAGAAATTCTAATCCGTCAAGCTCAAATTTATTAGAGAAATCTTTCCTGTCTCCGTTTGCAATATTTTTTAATGAACAATATCCGCGACCTTCATAGAAAGCCATTTGAATCGAATCTGCCAAACGCTGAAGAAAACTTTCGTCATCTTCATACGAAAAACGGTCGATGACCAAATTGATTATCATTCCTTTTTCAGGCTTGAATCCGAAGCTTTCTAAATCTTCTATTCCGGCAACATTTCCATTAACTTCCAATCTTGTGAATCCTGCAAGTTTCAGAATATTTAAATTTTCAGTGAAATTTTCAATATCATATTCCAAAGGAGCAGTTAATAGAAATGAGGTATCACTTTTTGCCGATTTAATGTAATCAATCACATCAGAAACTGAATCTTTTTTCACTTCATCACCTGAAACCGGAGAAAATGTTCTCCCGATTCTTGCAAAAAGAAGTTTCATATAATCGTAAATCTCAGTGGAAGTTCCCACCGTCGAACGAGGATTCGAAGAAATTACTTTCTGCTGTATTGCAATCGAAGGTGCTAACCCTTTGATATCATCAACTTTAGGTTTTTCTAACTTGCCTAAAAACTGACGTGCATAAGAACTCAAACTTTCTACATAACGTCTTTGTCCTTCAGCATAAATCGTATCAAATGCCAGAGAAGATTTTCCGCTTCCGGAAACTCCTGTAATGACGATCAATTTATTTTTAGGAATTAATACATCTATGTGTTTCAGGTTGTTAAGATGTGCATTCTTAACGAAAACCTGTTTTTTTATATCTATTTCTGTAATTGGAGCCATAGTAAAATTGTGACCAACAAAAATACGAAATTCTGAGTAGTAAATTTAAAAGATTTTGTAATAAAACCTTTGGTTCTCCAAAATACTGTTCGCAAAAATTTCTTTAAAAGTGAATGTTTTTTTGAAGTTTATTTTAATTTTAGTCTTAATTTGTTTTTAATTGCAAAATTAAAATTTATATCCAAAAAAATGACAGCATTGGCTGTAAAAACAAACAGTGGTTTTATTCAACATGATTCAATATGCGTTTTAAAAGATTTTTGTTTATCTGCGTACTTACCTTTCAGTCAATACATTCGCAAAATAAATATGATAATGCAGAGCTTAAAATTGATTATCAAATGATTATCTCAGATGATCAAGTCAATAACAACGGGACTGACGTGCGACATTCGTATGATTTCACTCTTTTATGTAATGCGGTAAAATCAATTTACGCAAATAATGGATTGCAAAATTACTATGAATTTATCCGAAAAAGCAGAAGTAACAGACAGGCACCAAGCCTAGATAGAAGTCTGTATCCAAAATCTAAGAGCAGCGTATATAAAGAGGGTGGAAGTGTAGTTGTAACTTTGCCGGTTGGGAATAATCTGTATAGTTTTAATGAGCCTGAATTGAAATGGGAAACAGTTTCAAATGAAAAAAAAGAGATTTTAGGAAATCTGTGTTTAAAGGCAAAGGCAATTACAGACACAGGCCAATTATATTATGCATGGTATTGTCCCAAAATTCCAATTCCTGAAGGACCATTTCGTTTTAAAGGACTTGCGGGATTAATTTTAGAAGTACATAACGAAAACAGAAGCCTGATCATCGAGGCAACTAAAATAGAAAAATCAAACGATATTATTGAGCCAATTGCTTACGTAAATACAGTACATTTAAAAGAGAAAGCTGATTTTATAAAAAAAAGATCAGAATATATTGACAATCCTAATGCTGATAAGTTTTCTTCACCTTACAAAGCTTACACCCTTGACGGAAAGGAAATAAAAGTTGACAAAAGAAAGTCACTACAGGTAAATGAAAATATTCTTTTAGATTAAAGTATAAATTATTAATCGACCAATAAAAATCCACTTTGCAAAACGTGGATTTTTTATTTCAAATACAGAAACAATATATCGGCAATCTTTAAAAACAACAGACATAATTTATAGTAAAATTTGTCAAAATATAATATGACAAGTATCATTTTTTGGTCTGATTGAAGTCTGCTAATTTTGAACGCTTCAAACTTAACTATATAAAACTATGATCAGAAAACTGATTACCCTTTCCACTGCTTCACTTTTTTTTTCGGTTTCAGCTCAGGAAAAATTTGCAGAGATTGATTCTGTAGAGATTCAGGGGAAATTTATCTCAACTCCTTACAAATCTGCCAACCAGAATATTTCAGTCATTACGAGAACAGATATCTTAAATTCACCTGCAACAAGTATTGACGAGATTCTTCAGCAAATTGCAGGAATGGATATAAGAAGGAGAGGTGCCAACGGTGTGCAGAGTGATATTAGCTTTCGTGGAAGTTCTTTCGAACAGGTTCTTTTGCTCATAAACGGAATCAGAATGAATGATTCTCAAACCGGTCACAATTCACTGAATGTGCCGGTAGATTTGGAAGATGTTGAGAGAATTGAGATTATCAAAGGTCCGGCAGCAAGACGTTTCGGACAAAATGCTTATGCCGGAGCCATTAATATCATCACGAAAGCGACTCCCGGAAGAAGAGTGAAAATAAAAGCTGAAGCAGGCGATTACGAAACGTACGGTCTTGGTTTGAATGCCAATTTTGGAAATGGAAAATTTTCAAATCTACTACAGGCAAACTCAAATTCTTCGCAAGGGTACCGCCACAATACAGATTTTGAAATGAAAAATGTCTTTTATCAAAATCAGTTACAAATTAAAAACGGAAGCATCAGATTACAGGCTGGTATTTCTGAGAAAAAATTTGGAGCGAACGGTTTTTATTCATCACCTGCTGCGACTGAACAGTATGAGGAACTTCAGGCTTCAATCGTAAGTTTGGCTCATCAACAAACGTTTGGAAAATTAAAATTAAATTCAAATGTGTATTGGCGACGTGGGCAGGATATGTATCTTTTTAACAGAGAAAAACCCGAAATCTACAGAAACATGCACATCGGAAATAATGTGGGTGGCGAAGTGAATTCAAGTTACACTTCAAAACTGGGAACTACGGGGATAGGTGTAGAATTGAGAAAAGAATTTTTGGCAAGTAACAATTTAGGTCACAGAGAACGTTTTGTTTCTCAGGTTTTCTTTGAACATCATTTATCTCTTTTAGATAAAAAATTGAACATTACTCCAGGGATTTCATGGGCAAATTATTCTAATGAAGGAAATTTCTTTTATCCCGGATTGGATGTGGGTTATACTTTCTACGAAAACAATAAAATCTACGGAAACATCTCAAAAGTTCACCGTGTACCAACTTTCACAGACTTATATTATACCAGCAAAACAGAACGGGGAAATGAAAACTTGCTGCCTGAAAGTGCAGTGTATGCAGAAGTTGGATATCAATATCAGAACAAAAATATCTTAGGAAAAGTAAGTGGTTTCTACAGGGGCTCATCGGATGCTATCGATTGGGTAAAAAACTCTTTGCAAGATCCTATCTGGTATGCAAAAAATGTGGGTGATACAGAAATCAAGGGTGTTGAAGCTGAAGTGAGTCATCAAATTTTGGATTGGATGAAATATACTCTTGGATACACTTATTTAGATAATAAATTCAAAGAATTCAATAACGGATATTCAAGATATGTACTTGATAATCTAAAACATCAGTTTGTAGCAAAATTAAATACTAAATTTTTAAAATATTTCACTAACGAATTAGTTTACAGATATAGCGACCGTGTGAATTTGGGAAGTTATAATCTTTTGGATGAAAAAATAAGCTTTACAAAAAATGACTTATCGGTTTATGTTTTGATTAACAATGTCACAGATTCTGATTACACAGAAACATTTGGTGTACCGATGCCTCAGAGATGGTTTCACATTGGTTTGACTTACAATATTAATGTTAAGTAAACTTAACATTACCGAATTGTTAAATCATTTACTTTTGCAAAAATTTTTTGGATGAAACTTATTACAAGTCTTGGTTTTGTTTTGATGATGAGTCTTTTTAGTGCTCAGGAACATATTTCCTCTTTTAATGCGCTGACTGTGACCTATAAGTTTCATCCAAAATTTTTCCTTTATGCTGAAGGACAATCCAGAGGTATCGAAGAATATACTTATCCTGATTATTACGAAATAAAAGGTGGTTTAGGATACAATTTGACTAAAAATCACAAGCCATTTATAGGGTTAGGACGATACGCAACTTACAAAGAGCATGCAATCAATAAAGAAGAATTTCGTGTTTGGCTGCAGGATGTGATTGATTTTAAAACGGGAGTTGTAAAATTTGAAAACAGATTTCGTGCAGAAAAGTCATGGTTTTACGAACCGCAAACCGACAAAAGATCAGAAAGGATGCGTTACCGATACCGTTTGAATGTTTCCGTTCCTTTAAATGCTAAGAAAATTGCACCAGGAACTTTATTTGCAAACGTTTATGACGAAATTTTTATTGTATCACCGATCAAACCGGCATTTGCAAGAAATAGAGTATATGGAGGTCTCGGTTATCAGATTGATGAAAACTTCGGTGTTTTAGGCGGTTATTTATGGCAAAGAGAATTTGAAGCAAAAGGTAACAAAAATGTACATTTCATCTACTTTGCCTTAAACATCAATATCGATGACACAAAAGACCCCCAACCAAAAACCTACCATTTCCCGGGAGCCGACTAATATTTCTCAGATAAGTATCGATACGCCTTCAGGTATTTGTTGAATCTTGTAATGTCCTTCGGGGTAAGTTCACGATTGACTCTTCTCAAATCCATATTATCACGCAGGTCATTCAGCTTTACCGCAACTGCCAACCGAGATCTTTCTGTTCTTCTTACAAAATCATCGTAAATCTCATCAGGATCATATTTAGTAAGACAGCTGACAGCGTATAAAATATATTCCGGAAAACCTTCATTCCTCAAATATTCGAGGCTGAAGTCTTGTGGATTATCTTCCACCACATCATGTAAAACTCCCACGATTTTCTCGTCCATAGTTTTACCGTATTCCATGACACGCATTACATGAGCGATGTATGGAGCATGGTATTTATCTTTTTGACCTTTATGTGCTTTGTCAGCAATTTTTATAGCTTTATGTAGAAGTTCTTCTTTAGTCATTTCATAAAAAATAGACTACAAAAATATAAAACAGCCTTTATAACTTCTACATTTTTTTAATAATTTTAGAAGATGTTATCAACAATTAATGATGTTTTACAATTTATTTTGTTGCTAGCTTTTTTGATTTTATTGAATCGAAAAGAATTAAGAATTTTAAATTGAGTATTTTTTTCACCAATCTGTTCAAACTTGAATATATTTTCAGGATTTTACGGCTTGGTAACGGACATTTTATAAAGTTGCACTAAAGTACTGTCAATGTGATTCTCATCTGATGAAGATAAAAAAGTGGTTTTCTGATATAACCCCTTTTTAATTATTTTTTCTGATTTGATTTTATTTTGTAAAAATAATTTTGTTACAACGGAATTTCAATAGGTAAATAAAATGTTAAACTCAAGAATCGAATCGCAACCTATTTAGCATCAATCATCAAGTCCTTTTACTTCAAGAATTTTATTGTAATATTTTTCAATTCGTGCTTCACGCGTTTTAGATTGTTTGGCTTGTGAAAAGTAAAACAGATATCCCTTCTGACGTCCTGGTGTCAGAGAATAAAATGCTTTTTTAAACTCATCATCATCATCCAGAACCTTGTTAAATTCATCAGGAATAGGGTAGTCTTTAACTGTTTTTAATTCTACTATCAACCCTGATTTCTCAATATCAACCGCTTCTTTAATGTAGTTTGTGATTAGAGATTTTACTTCTGTAATCTCTTTACTATTTATAAAGCGCAACTGTCTTGCAGACTGTACATTTTTAGTTTGCTGTATCAAAATATTGTCAGGATCTTTCAGTAAAACTCCTTTATAGAAAAGCAATGCGCAATATTCCTTAAATCCGTGAATCAACACTATGTTTTTCCCTTCGAAAGTATAACAGGGATGCATCCATTTAAAATCTTCTACAAGAAGTTTATTTTCAAGAATAATTTCTCTCAAAAGATAAAACTCCTCATTCCATTTTCTAGCTTTTTCAAAAAATATTTCGGCCTCAGTATTCATCGTCTTGCTATTTTAAGGGATTAATTTCCTTTCAGATGGTCTGAAAATCCATGAAATAATAGTAACAACTAATAGAACAATTGACGGAATAGCCTCAACAAATGATTGTCCCACTGCAAAATGTGAGATTACGGCTCCCGTCATTGCAAAGAAAAATCCTGCATAAGCCCATTCTTTTATCAATGGTAATTTTGGAAGCAAAATTATAATAACACCCAAAATTTTCCAGACACCGAGAATGGTCAGAAGATATAAGGGATAACCAAGTTTAGTAACAATTTCGTTGTAACCACCAATTTGCAAGGTTTGTTGTATACCTCCCGCCAACATTCCGGTGGATAGGAAAACAGTTGTAATCCAATATATTATTTTATCTCGTTTCATTATTGATTATTTTCTTGAGTTAGAATTAAATTCTGCAGACGGTCATGTGCCATACTTAAACCTTGAGCAAAAGGCATTTTTAATAGCTGATTACGAAATTCAACAGACTTAAAAACAATTTGCATTGTAAGTTGACTTGTTTCCTCATTTATTTTTTCAAATTCAAAAAATTCCAACTGAACAGGAAACGCGCTGTTTTTCATCTGAAAAGTTCTGGTGATTTTTTCATTGGGAATAAATTCTAGGATAACTCCGTTGGCAGAAAAAACAATTTGTCCGTTGTGAGAAGTTTCAAAACACCAACTACCATGCGCTTTGTTTTCCAACTTTTGTACTTTTGTTCCCATCCACTGTTCTACAATTTCAGGATCTTCATAAGCTTTAAAAAGCAGATCTAAAGGAAGATCAAAAACTCTGGTGATAATCAATTCCTGCTTATCATCTTCGGCTGTGATTTTCGTTCTTAATTCCATTTTATTTGTTGTTTTTATAGTTTTTCATTACAGATTCTAACGTATTAAACCGGTCATCCCACATTTTCCTGAAAGGCTCAATGAAATCGGAAATTTCTTTCATTTTATTGGGATTAAGATGGTACAAGATTTCCCTTCCATTTTGCTCCTTTTTCAATAACTCACATTCAGTAAGGATTTGTAAATGCTTTGAAACTGTTGGCCTTGCTGTGTCAAACTTAGAAGCAATTGTACCCGCTGTCATAGATTGAGTTGCCACCAAAAGAAGAATTGATCTTCTGGTAGGATCTGCAATTGCCTGAAAAACATCTCTTCTAAGATTCATATGGTGTACTTATAGATTTAATTAAAATAGAAATTTTATTATGTAGCTATTTGACTACAAATATAAATGTAGTTATTTGACTACGCAAATATTTTATTAAAATTTTATTTACGTTACGGTTAATGATAACAAATGCACTTTAATGCTTATCTTCAAATATTTAAATTGATCTTATGAAATATTTTTTCAGCCTTTTTACATTTTTAGTATGCTCAATAATGGTTTTCGGACAAAACGAAAATTATTCAAATTTTACTGAGAAAAAGATTGAGAGCGGAAGCACTTTTAAAAAATATAAGAATGGTAAGTTAGATAGCATCATCATTACAATGGCAGCTGTAAACTATGGCAATACCTTAATTGTTTCTAAATCAAATAATGAAATTCGCATTACCAATGCAGCCGATAAAAATTCTGTCATAAAGATTGAATTAAAAAATAAGAAACAAGTCAGAACTTTGTTCTATAAAGAAGAGCCAGTCGTTATTGTTGAAAATATAGATTTTGACATCGAAAATCTACCGAAGAGTACGGTTATTTCTACCTTAATTTCTGATAATATGGTTTTCAGCAACACCTATTTTTCTAACGATAAAATGTTCGGCGATGATTTTCCCGACAAAACTTTCAAACTTTTTCACGGGTTAACAGTTCGCCCAGATTTAGATAACTTAGATGCTATATTTGAAAACATTGGCGATTTTTTCAGCGAAGAAGATGCACTTTTAAAAATATTTTATGGAAGTTATGCTGAAAAATTTGCTCCTCAAGTTTTAGCTTTTTTGAAAACAGATGCTTCAGGTAAAATAAAAGACGGTATTTTTATGGATTTTAAAAACAAAAAAATCAATGAAAAGAATAATTATAACATTTATAAAAACGGAAAAATCATCAAGTCAGAAGCAGTAAATTTAAATGATTTTCAAAAAGTTTTTATAAATTATCGAGAGAAATCATATGATAATTAATATAATTAAAAAGGAAAAACCTGACAGATAGAAAGTCTGTCAGGTTTTTAGATAAAGTAAAAGTAAATTGACTTTCTCTTTTAATAATGCCCTTTCGCAATATAAGCAGCGGCCACTTTTTCTGTTAAAGCGACAACATTAGGATGATTGGTGTATTTTGTAAACCTTCTTAATCCTGAAAGCATCATTCTCTGTTCGTCGCCTTCAGCGAAAGAAACAATTCCTTCTTTGGCAGCGGAGATTATTTTTTCGATTGCTTTGTAAAGATTCAACTGAGCCATTGCAACTTCTACAGAATCAGCAGTGAAATGTTTTTCAGCTCTTAAAACTGCAGATTCTGCCATGTATATCTGGTTAAGAATTTCAGAAGCATTCAATAATAAATGCTGTTGCTTCTCAATATCCATCATGTATTTTTGAAGGGCAGCTCCTGAAACCATTAAAAATACTTTTTTAAGATTTGCCAAAATTGCTTTTTCTTCGCTCATTAATTCAGAATAATCAGGAACTTCAAATGAAGGAATTCCCATTAATTCTTTAGAAATTGCCATTGCCGGAGAAAGTAAATCCAATTCACCTTTCATTGCTTTTTTGATCAACATTCCTACGGCCAAAAGACGGTTGATTTCGTTCGTTCCTTCATAGATTCTTCCAATTCTGGCATCTCTCCATGCAGCTTCCATTGGAGTGTCTTCCGAGAATCCCATTCCACCGTAAATCTGAATTCCTTCATCGGCAGTAACCTGAGTAAGATCCGATACGAAAACTTTAAGAATAGAAGCTTCTACTGCGAACTCTTCAACACCTTTCAATTCAGCTTGTTGATGATTCATTCCTCCAGAAACCAATTCCTCAATCTTATCTTCAACATTTTTTGCCAAACGATAAGAACCTGCTTCACTTACGAAAACTCCGGTTGCCATTTCTGCCAATTTCTTTCTGATTGCTCCGAAGGTTGAAATAGAAACCCCAAATTGTTTTCTTTCATTTGAATACTGAATTGAATGATTCAAGATTCTTCTCTGTCCGTCAAGATTGGCAGCAGCTAATTTGATTCTGCCTACATTTAATGCATTCAAAGCGATTTTAAAACCATTATTTCTTTCACCCAGCATATTTTCAACAGGAATTTTCATGTCATTGAAGAAAACCTGACGGGTAGAAGATGAACGGATCCCTAACTTATGCTCCTCTTCACCAAAAGTTAAGCTGTTTGGATCTTCCAATTCTGAACGGTTGATTACAAAACCTGTAATGTTTTTGTCATCATCAATTTTTGCGAACAATGTAAAAGTATCTGCAAACCCTGCATTTGAAATCCACATCTTTTGTCCGTTGATGATGTAATGTTTGCCATCTTCTGACAATTTCGCTCTTGTTTTCCCTGAATTTGCGTCTGAACCAGCGTCCGGCTCAGTCAAACAATACGCCCCGAATTTTGTTCCTGTAGCGAGATCCGAAAGATATTTCTTTTTTAATTCTTCGCTTCCGTAAAGAAGAGTTGGGAGCGTTCCAATTCCTGTGTGCGCTCCGTAAGCTGTTGCCAATGAACCGTTTCCTCCTGAAACGTAATCGCAAGCCAACATGGTACTAACGAATCCCATCCCAAGACCTCCATACTCTTCAGGAACGGTGATTCCAAGAAGTCCCATTTCTCCTAATTTGCGCATGGTTTCTTCAGTCAATGCATAATCTTTTTTCTCAAAACGATCATGATGCGGAATCACTTCTCTGTCGATAAATTCTTTCGCAGAATCACGAAGCATTTTTTGCTCTTCTGAAAGTTCTTCTAAAGTGAAGATATCGTTTGCAGGAATTTCTTTAATTAAAAACTCACCGCCCTTTAATGTTTTATTAAGTGTATCACTCATTGTTTTAATTTTTTAGATTTACAGAATAAAGAGAAAAGAGTAAAGACTTACAACTTTAAGTTTTTTTGAAAGCCAGAAATCATTCTCTGTAATTCTGTGATTTTATTTTCTATATTTTCAAGTTTAGACAAATCAAAATAACTTCTGTTTGAGGAAATTATAATTTGAGTTTGTAATTCGTAAAGAGATCCAAGACTTATTTCCAAAAACCGATTGAAATCTTTATTTGAACTTCTGCTTGATCCTTCAGCAATATTTGAAGCAACCGAAACAGAACATCTTCTCAATTGAGATTTTAATCCAAATTCTTCATTTTTCGGAAAACTATCAGTAAGAATATAAGTGTCATTAGCTAATTCAATAGCCAACTTCCAAATGTTTAAATTCTTAAAATTATGTTTCACCTCTGTCTTTTCTCTTTATTCTTTGTTCTATTTTTTAAAGTAATTCAAAGATTGAAGCCGCTCCCTGTCCTGTTCCAACGCACATAGAAACCATTCCGTATTTGTTTCCTCGTTTTCTCATTTCGTCAAGAAGCTGAACGGTCAGTTTCGTTCCTGTACAACCCAGCGGGTGTCCAAGAGCAATTGCGCCACCATTCACGTTTAAAATATCTGGATTTAAGTTTAATTCTTTTTTGATTGCAACTGATTGTGATGCGAAAGCTTCATTTAATTCAATCAATTCAATATCTTTTAGTTCTAGCCCTGCCTGTTTTAAAGCTTTTGGAATTGCATAAATTGGTCCCATTCCCATGATTCTTGGCTCAAGTCCGGCAGCAGCATACGCAACTAATCTTGCTTCCGGTTCCAGTCCTAATTCTTTCACCAATTCTTCAGACATCACGATTACGAAAGCCGCTCCATCGCTCATTTGAGATGAGTTTCCAGCAGTTACACTTCCTCCATTCGCAAATACAGGCTTTAGTTTGGCTAAACCTTCCAGAGAAGTGTCTAATCTTGGACCTTCATCCACCGAAAAATCAAACTTTTTAGTCTGCATCTTCTGGTTTTCATCCAGGAAATTATATTCTACAGGAATTGGTATAATCTGATTGGCAAATTTGCCTTCCTGATTTGCTCTCAGAGCTTTTTGATGAGATTCAAAAGCAAACTGATCCTGCTCTTCACGGGAAATATTGAATTGTTTTGCAACTTCCTCCGCCGTATATCCCATTCCCCAATAATAATCAGGATTGGTTTTTGCAATATCTGTTTCCGGAACTGGTTTGTAACCTCCCATTGGAATATAAGACATAGATTCGGTACCACCTGCAATGATGCAGTCTGCCATACCTGCCTGAATTTTTGCTGAAGCAATAGCAATCGCCTCACTTCCGGACGCACAGTATCTGTTTACGGTAACTCCCGGAACTTTATCCGTGTTTAGTCCCATTAATGAAATTAAACGAGCCACATTTAAGCCTTGCTCAGCTTCCGGCATTGCATTTCCAACGATCAAGTCGTCGACTCTGTCTTTGTCTAATTGAGGAACGGCCGCCATCAGTTTTTCAATGACGGTTGCTGCCATTACGTCGGGACGTGTAAAGCGGAGTGAGCCTTTTGGCGCTTTTCCGACTGCTGTACGAAATCCCTTGATTATATATGCTTGTCTTGACATTTTTTTATTGATTTTAATTTAAACATACATTTGTCATGCTGAAAGAATCTAAGTTTAGATTTCTGCGGAATGACAAACTTCGTGTTAAAATATTTATAGTTATTAATTTCTCAACGGTTTCCCTTTCTGTAACATAAACTGAATTCTCTCCAAAGTTTTTCTTTCACCACAAAGCTGAAGGAACGTTTCTCTTTCAAGATTCAATAAGTATTGTTCGGTAACGACTGTTGGCTCAGAAAGATTTCCACCTACTAAAACATTAGCTAATTTATCGGCAATTAATTTATCATGTTTCGAAATAAAATTACCCGTTAACATCTGATCCGTTCCCACATAGAACATTCCAAGAGCGTCTTTTCCAAGAACTTTCACCGTCTGTTCAATGGGTTGGGTGTAACCATGCTCTGCCAAACTTTTTGCCATCATTTTTGCGGTCATGATCTGACGTTTCTTATCAACTACGACTACATCTTTTCCTTTTTCTAAAATTCCCATATCGTAAGCTTCGTAAGCTGAAGTGGCAACTTTACCCATCGCAATATTCATGAAAGCTTCACGAAGTCTGTTGTTTTTAACATCATCACTATGAAACTCTCTTGAAGTTCTCAAAGCAAATTCTTTCGTTCCACCACCACCTGGAATCACACCAACTCCGGTTTCTACCAATCCTATATAAGTTTCTGCTGCTGCAACCACTCTGTCGGCGTGCATGGTCATTTCGCAACCACCTCCTAAAGTCATTCCGTGAGGAGCAACTACAACAGGAATTGATGAGTAACGAACTCTCATCATTGATTTTTGGAAATATGCAATCGCCATATTCAAATCGTCCCAATCTTGTTCGATCGCCATCATTAGAATCATCGCCAAATTAGCTCCGACAGAGAAATTGGTACCTTGATTTCCGATGACCAATCCATCATATTCTTTTTCGGCTAAATCAATCGCCCTGTTTAATCCATCCAAAACTTCTCCACCCAAAGAGTTCATTTTAGAACGGATCTCAAAGTTGATAATTCCGTCACCCAAATCTTCAATCGACGAACCTGAATTGCTCCAAAGCGTCTTATTTTTTCGGATATTATCTAAAATGATAAATGATTCCTGACCCGGAATATTGTTGTAATTTCCTGAGTTTTTATCAAAGAAAATACTTTGTCCGTCGTCATTAACTTTATAAAACGATTCGACATTATTCACCCAATCCGAAACTTCGTAGCCTGCTTCTATTGCCAATTCGATTCCTTTTTGAACTCCCACAGCGTCCCAAATTTCGAAAGGTCCGTCTTCCCAGCCGAAACCAGCCCTCATCGCATCGTCTATTTTGTAAACTTCATCCGAAATTTCCGGAACTTTGTGAGAAACATAAGCGAATAATGCGCCCAAAGATTTTCTGTAAAGCTCTCCAGCTTTGTCTTTTCCACCAATTAAGACTTTAAACCTATCAATTGGCTTGTCGATATTTTTTGTTAATTCTAAAGTAGGGAAAGAAGATTTCCCTTGCAGTTCGTATTCTAAAGTGTCAAGATTTAACCCGTGAATTTCAGATTTTCCGTCAGCACTTTTTACTTTTTTGTAGAAGCCCTGTTCGGTTTTTGAACCCAACCATTTATTAGCAACCATTTTCTGAATGTACTCAGGAAGGGCAAAAACATTGTTGAAATTATTCGCTTCAGCACCACTTTGACGAACTCCATTTGCTACCATCACCAAAGTATCCAAACCAACAACATCGGCTGTTCTGAATGTTGCCGATTTTGGTCGCCCGATTATTGGACCTGTTAATTTGTCAACATCAGAAACATTTAAACCTAATTTCTGAACATTGTGTAGCAAATCCATCATCGAGAAAACACCAATTCTGTTGGCAATAAACGCAGGAGTATCTTTAGCTAAAACTGTTGTTTTCCCAAGGAATTTTGCTCCGTAATTCATGTAAAATTCAGCAACTTCCGGATCTGTATCATGGGTTGGAATTACCTCCAAAAGAGGAAGATACCTTACAGGATTAAAAAAGTGAGTTCCTGCAAAATATTTTTTGAAATCATCACTTCGTCCTTCTACCAACATATTGATTGGAATTCCGGAAGTATTGGAAGACACCAAAGTTCCTGGTCTCCTGAACTGCTCGATTTTTTCATAAACCGATTTTTTGATGTCAAGTTTTTCTACAACGACTTCAATAATCCAGTCAGTATCTTTTATTTTCTTTAAATCATCATCGAAATTTCCTACTTTAATTCTCTCCGCAAATTTTGGGGAATAGAGTAGTGCAGGGCTAGATTTCTTTAGTTTTTCAAAGTTTTCAGAAGCAATTCGGTTACGAACAGCTTTATCATCTTTGGTCAAACCTTTTTTCTGTTCAGCTTCATTCAGTTCAAAAGGAACAATATCAAGCAGTGAAACCTGCACTCCGATGTTGGCAAAGTGTGCTGCAATACCGCTTCCCATAATTCCTGAACCTAAAACCGTTACATGTTTGATTCGTCTTTTCATTAATATTTATTTTAGTTATTTGCAATTGATCGGGCTTCGATTACCTTACTTTCTATGATTGAGATCTGCAGCAATTTTCATAATCTCTGTCATAACTTCTTTGAAAGTTTCCAGTTTTTCCGGAGCAATTTTTTCCATGACTTTTTTGTTGAAATTCACAACGACTTCTTTAGACATATTTCGTGAACTTAACCCTTTATCCGTAAGCTTTATTATTACTTCGCGCTTATCAGTTGTGGTTTTTTCTTTATAAATATATCCGTTGTCTTCGAGGAGTTTTATAATTCTTGTAAGAGAAGTAGGCTCGATTGCCATTTTAGGTCCTAAATTAGTGCTTCTTGTGCCTTCTTTGGGATCTATTTTCAATAGAGTAAGAGCTTGAACAGCTGTAGAATCGTGTTCCTGTGCCAGCTCAGTGTACATTTTAGAAACAGCTAACCAAGTCTGCTTTAAAATGAGATCAACATTTTCTGTTTTTTCTTTATTATTATCCATCATGTTTTTGCTAATCGGTATGTATCAAATGTAGCAAATATTATGCATGCATAGTATTATTGAATGTTAAAATTTATTAACAACCTGATTTACAATTGATTAAAATGTATGATTAGCATAATACTATGCATGCATAGTATGTGAGAAATACAATTAAAGTATTGATTTAATGAAGTGTTGAGATTAATTTAAGTATTTCTTCAAAGGATTCACATTTGTAGCATTTATTCTCATATGAAATCTCCCAAATTGAATCGTTGAAATCGAAAGTGAAAGCTGATAAATCTTTTTGAAAGTTTTTCTGTAGCAAAGAATACAACATTTCTTTTTGGATCTCAGGAGATTTTATGGAAGGAGATACAAAATTCTCATTAAACTTAAAAACTGATGCATTCGTCAACTCATCATGCTGCAGCAAAACATCTTCTACAATTCCTGAATAAAGTTGACTGTCTTTAATATACCACAATTTATCGGCAAATTCTTTTGCTAACCGCCAGTCGTGAGATGAAAATACAATGAGTTTGTTTTGTTGTCTGGCTAATTTCCGAAGGGTTTTAAGAATAATTAATTTATTTTTTTCATCCAGATGAGTCGTGGGTTCATCCAAAATAATTATTGGGGAATTTTGCGTCAAAGCTCTTCCTATAAATGCTTTTTGCAGATTTCCGTCTGAAAGATTCCTAAGGAGTGTATTTTTATACTGAGTTAAATCTAATTCTTCTATAATGTTTTTAACTTCCTCTCGGTCTTGCTTTTTCAGTTCAAAATAAAAAGGATAATAAATGTATTTACCTAAGGAAATTAAATCTTCAACGGTATAGTTCTGAGGTATGATAGCTTTAGAAAAAACAATAGCAATATTTTCTGCAATTCCTTTTACTGAAAAATCTTTTACATTTTTATTGTTAATTAAAATTTCCCCACTCAACAATCGATTCTGGTTAAGAATTGATTTGATTAAAGTTGTTTTTCCTACACCATTGTTACCAATCAAAAGGCATATGTCACCTAAATTCAAAGATGCATTGGCATTTGAAATTAAGGTTGTGCTGTAGCCGATGTTAGCTTGTTTGATTTGTAGGTGCATTCTTTTATTTAATAGAAATAAAAATGATAAATAATATAAGTGTAATAATTAATTTGTCTCTGTGTTACTTGATATTCAGTTTAGGTGGCTACTTCATAATAATTATAACATTTTATTTTAAGTAATTTCTTTCCAATTAAAAGTTGACTCACTCATAATGCACTTTTAAACCTTATTTTGCTTCAAAAGCATCACCAAAATGACAGGAATTCCAAATACTGAACTAATTACATTTAAAGGTATCTGACTTTTTTCAGCTGCAATAGAAAACATCAACATCATTAACATCCCCAAAAACATATTCAAAATCCACTGCTGCCACAATTTTGCAGGATTGTAAACTAATCTGCAGAAGTGGGGAACGATAATCCCTATAAACAAAATGGGTCCTAAAAAAGCTGTAATAGAGGCAGATAAGAGAGATGACGTTACAATAATCAGTATTTTTAAATGACTTAAATTAACTCCTAGACTTTGTGCATAAGAACTTCCTAAAGAATTTCCTATCAGAGGTTTGATCGTTTTAAAACAAAAAAATAACCCAATCCCGACTAAAATCGACAACACTATAATTTGATTCCTTGAAACCATATTATTAGCTCCAAAAGACCACAAAATATAATTTTTCAAACTTTGATTTTCGGCATAAAACTGAAGCAAAGAAACTATTGCTCCTGCAAAAGCGGAAACTAAAAATCCGAAAATAATCAAATATGATTTATCCTGGAATTTATTTGACATTGAAAGTAAAACCAACATCAATAGCAGACTTCCGACAATTGCTGATAAACTTAAAAAACTATTTTGTAAAAATTCAGGAAGTAGAATACTGTGCGAAAAAAAAATATAAAATGCTACAGATAAGCTTGCAACAGATGTAATTCCCAAAATATCAGGTCCTGCAAGCGGATTTTGGAAGTATTCTTGCATCAAAAATCCCGATGTCGGGATAGAAATTCCTGCCAAAAGCATGACCAACACTCGGTTGACTCTGATCTCCGCAATTTGTCCGTTTTCTGAACTTTGAAAAAAATCATGTAGCTTTAAATTTAAAAATCCTGTATTCAGATTAATGAACGCCATAAAAATAATTGCGATGATTAATAATAAACACAGAGTCTTAAATTTGTTTGACATAGCACAATAAATTCTGAAAGAACTATTTAATTAACAAATTGATTTTTGAATTCAACAAATCTGAAGTCATCATTCCTAAATATTCATCGGTTTTATCACCCTTTCTCATATAAGTAAATGGTATTGCATCACCTTTCCATTCTTTAAAATTGTTCTTAAAAAATGTTTCATCAAGTTGACCGCCATCCAAAAGAATAGTGTTACTTCTGATTCCCTGTGCATCAACAAATTTCTGTACCTCAGAATTCCAAACTTCTTTTGTATCTAAACTAATGAATGTGATTTTTACAGGCTGACCTTTCATTTCTGCAATCTTATCCTTAAAATGTGGAATTTCTCTTACACAAGGACCACACCAGGTTGCGAAGAAATTGGTTACATATAAAGTATCATTTTTCGTCTGAAGAAAATCAGTTGTTTGTTGGGGATTTAAAACTTTTAGATCTACCGTTGTATGCACTATTCCAGTTTCTGGAACTGCAGCTGAAATTGAATCATTTGAAGATGTATCTGCCTCTGATTTTTCTGCTTCTTTTTTGCAACTGAAAAGTGTCGCTGCTAGAAATATTGATAATAATATCTTTTTCATATATGTACCTTAATGGTTTTAATAATACCGTTTATTTTCTTTTATATCTTACCCAAAAGTTCATTATAAAGATTTCATAGGTAAATATTCTATTGTTACAATGAAATATACGATGTGTACTTCTCACTGGTTTTGTTTGCAAGAAAATAACGTCGATACGATTTCGTAATTATTTTTTATCTATTTTTGATTTGAAGTATGGAACAACAAATCTACAAAGGAAAACTGACGCAGTTTCACCGTCTAAAAATAGCTAAAAAGGAAGACCTGACCAAAAATACTTTTTCTCTAGAGCTCGATATTCCTGAGAATTTAGAGGATAATTTTAAGTTTGAAGCGGGGCAATATATCAGTATATATTTCAAATCTCATGGTAAGGATATTGTCAATGATTACTCGATGACTTCAGCTCCGTACGAGAAAAAAATAATTTTAGGAATAAAAGTCGCTTCTCCTGATGGAGCAGCTTCTCAACTTTACCAAAATTATAATGTCGGAGATGAACTTCTTGTGAGCGAACCTAACGGAAGATTCACTCTGGTTTCAAAACCTAGTGAATTTAGAACCATAGTTGGTTTTGCAGGAGGAATTGGCATTACACCTATTTTAAGTCATTTTAAAAATATCTTACACCGAGAACCAAGAACCAGACTGTATCTGTTTCTAGGAAATAAGAGTGCTGAAGAATTGATGTACCGTGAACTTCTTGATAATTTAGCAAGACAACATGCAAACAGACTGCAGATTTTTTATTTTTATTCACAGGAAAAAACATCAGACCAATTTTTCTACGGAAGATTAGATGCTAAAAAATTAAATTTAATTATCAATCAGATCCTTCATTTGGATGATACCGATGAAGAATCAACAATCTGGGATGCAGTAGATGAAGTTCTGATCTGCGGAAAAGGTGAGATGATTAAAACTCTTGCAAATGCTTGCTACCATCACGGAATTCCAAAAAAAAATATTCATTTCGAATTGTTTGAGGAGTTCAATGATGACATTTATCCTGTAGAAAAAGAATTTCCCTTAATCGAAAATGTGCAGGTAGATTTTAAAATGTTTGGAAAAGAATATCATACAGAGCTCCCTAATAACCGTGAAAAAATTCTTCAGCAACTATTAATTCAAAAATTCAATGTTCCTTATTCCTGTAAGTCAGGAATTTGCGGGAGCTGCGAATGTACATTGGAAGATGGAGAAGTTGAGCTTCTTGAAAATGAGTATCTCACTGAAAAAGAAGAAGCGCAAGGTAAAATTTTGGCATGCATGTCAATAGCGAAAACTAAGAAAATAAAGCTTAACTTTGATTTCAATTGAGAATCATCCGAAACATATTTAAACTGATAATAGCATCATTAGAACTAGTTTTTCTATTGATATGCCTTTCTAATATATGGGTTTTCGGACTGACTAATGGAAGAACGTACAATAAGATATCAAAAATTCCACCCCGCGAAATAGCTCTGGTATTGGGAACTTCACCGAGAATGAGATCAGGGGTTTCCAATCCGTATTTTACCAAAAGAATGGATGCGACAGCGTTGCTTTATCATCATGGAAAGATTAAAAAAATTATTGTCAGCGGCGAAAAAAGCAAAGGCTATAATGAGCCTGCTGCAATGAAAAATTACCTTATTTATCAGGAAGGTGTGCCTGAAGACATTATCATTGAAGACCCAAAAGGATTCAATACCTACAAGAGCATTTTGCGCTGCAAAGACATTTACAAAAAGAAGAATGTCATCATTGTTTCACAAGGATTCCATAATCTTCGTGCACTGTTTTTTGCAAGAAATAATAATATGAACGCATTAGGTTTTGATGCACAGGATGTCAACAAACCCGAAAGTTTCTACAGAAACCAGTCGAGAGAAATTCTTGCACGAGTGGTTGCTGTAGTGTATTTTGTTCTGGGAATATCTCCAGATTAGAAAGGATATCCGAATGCGATGTTTAAAGTAGGCTTTAAAGGCTGAAATTTATCAAATCTCCATCTTTCGCCATCAGGTTTGTTGGGATCATAAATTTTATACGCTAAATCGACTCTTAAAGTAATGTAAGCAACATTCACTCTTAAACCAAATCCGCTACCAACACCCATTTCTCTGATGAATTTATTGAATTTAAACTGATCACCGAATCCACTGTTGTCTGTATTCCAAACGTTACCAATATCTGTAAAAATTGCTCCTTCATACATATCATTGAAAGGAATTCTGTATTCTAAATTTGTGGTAAGTTTAATATTTCCCATCAGATAAGTTCGTACTCTTTCGTCAACCTGAGAACCGCCAGGCCCTAAACCTCCGAATGCAACCCATGCACGTATGTCATTAGAACCTCCGTTAAAGTAAGATCTTACAAACGGCATTGAAGAAGAGTTTCCATAAGGAATTCCCAAACCTATGAACTGACGTAATGCTAAAGTTTGATTTCCGTTAAACTTAAAGTATTTCCTAACGTCAAAATCAAATTTTACAAACTGTGCGTAAGGTATCCCAAAAATTGTTCGTTCCGGACTTCTGATAATACCTCCGCCGTCATCTCTTTTCTGATTGAATATACTTGGAATATTACCTGCCAGTTCTACTTTTCCGTTAAAATAAAATGCATTAGGATATTCTTTTTTTCCAATTTCATTATAAATAAAATTATAAATCATCGATGAAATAATAACATCCTGGGTCTGTCTGTCTTTATTAACAAGGGTTCCCAAGAACGGTAGAAGCATTTTATCGGCCTTTTCAGGAGTAAGGCTGGCTGCGTAGTCGATATCTTTAATAATCTGTTCTGAGACCTGATCTCTTGTCAGAACGCCAGAATCAAAAAGTTGCTTGGTTGAAGGACTGTACGCAAAGTAATCATTAAAAACTTCTTCTCTGATTTGGTTGTCATTCAGAAAGAAATCATAATAGCTGTCTTTATTTTTAGTTAAACTGAAAAGCGTATTAAATAAAGTCAATCTGTGAGAAGACTGATCATTTACATTGGCAAAATAGTTTAATCCCGTATTAAAATTGACTCTTCCCAAACCGATATTGTTCTGTATAGAAGTTCCCAAAACAATTGATGAAGTAGGAGTGTAACGCTTCGGAATAAGTTTATAATAATTAAAAGGAAGCAACAGACGTGGAAAACTCAGTGATGCCTGTGCTGATATTTCGTATGCTAAAATTCTTTTATCTAAATTTTTAGGATTCCGTATCGAACCAAACGTTCCGGAAAGACTTGTAGAAAGGTTTTCTGCACCTCTGAAAATGTTTCTGGTGGTAAGATCTACAGATGGCGAAATTCCTAAGTTTAAAAGCTGTGAATAGTTAATATCAGTTCCAACTTTCACCTCGTATTTTGGAAGAGGTTTCAGTAAATAAAGTACATCAATAATGCTGTCATTAGGCTTCATTGCCCCGCCTTGCCTTAAAGAATCTTTAGCTTTTAAAATGCTGAAATTATTCATAGCTAAAAGATTTCTCTTGGTAAGATCAAGTTTTTTCTGATCATATATAGATTTGCTGTCCACTATGATAGCTCTCCACAATGAGTTGGTCTTATAATCTTCATTCATTTTGTGAAATCTGATTCTTCTGAGACTGTCTTTCACCGTCTTCCTGCCAAAATCACTTGGCTCATCTACAATTGCAATATCAATATTTCCGATCGTAGAAACTTTGTAAGGGCTATCTGCGGAATCTTTATGAATCTCTAAAGTCAGCGGAACATTTTTTCTGTCTCTCAAAGAATCGGCAACAAAGTAAACTTCATTATTACCATTATTAAATCTGTAATAACCATTCGCTCTCATTACCTCATTAATTCTGGTTACCTCTTTTTCAAGTGCCGTCTGATCAAGAACTTTATTCGATTTTACGAGTGTTTCATGTATTTTCTGCTGATAAAGTGCTTTAATGCCAAGATCTGGAATATTGTAATAATATTCTTTAATCATCGTCGGACTGTTATGCTTGATAAAGTAAGTTACGGCCGCTTTTTTAGCCGCTGAGTCTATGTCATGTTTAAATTTAACTTCAGAGTCCCAATATCCTCTGTAAGTCATTCTCTTTTCTATAGACTCAGCACTTTTTTGAGTTTTTGTTTGATCTAGTATTGATGGAGGGGTTCCCCAGTTATGCAAGAGTCTGTCAAACAATAGACTTTTCCCTACACTGCTCTGCATATCGTATTTAATAAACAATGAATCTCTGAGTTTCTGATTTCTCATTTCACTAGGATACGTCATATATTCATTAAAAATAGTGTCGTACTTAGGATTGGCGGCATTGTATAGCAATAGACCTAAAGGCATGAACAAAAACTGTTTTTTATTCGGTTTTTGCTGCACATAATCTTTTAGTTCCTCATCAAAAAATTCTTTTTTATCTTCAAACTGAAACTTGTTCTTGGTTAGCAAAAATTCTCCCTCTGGTACTTTTTTTGTCGTACTGCAAGCATAAAGTAAACCAACAGCTGTTGCAAATGATATAATTTTGTAATATTTTTGAGGAGAATTCTTATAATGCTTACAGCTCATACAATAAAAGTTTTACAGTCTTTAGATAAAAAGAAGTTCAGACAAAAATACAATTTGTTTTTGGTTGAAGGGAATAAAATAATTTCAGAACTTCCGGATTCTAACTTTAAAATTAAAGAAATATTTTCTACAAATCCTCAAAATTTAGATTTTAAGGAGATTACTGTTCATCAAATCACTGAAAATGAACTAAAAAAAATCAGTTTTCTGCAAAACCCTAAAGATTCGGTAGCGGTATGTGAACTGAAACAAGAATATAAATTGGAAGATCAGGATATTCAACTCGTTTTAGACGGAATTCAGGATCCCGGAAATTTGGGGACAATAATTCGCTTGGCAGATTGGTTTGGGATTGAACAAATTATTTGTAGCGAAGACACCGTAGATTTTTATAACCCAAAAGTCATTCAGGCGAGTATGGGATCTTTCACTAGAGTTAATTTGATGTACTGCAATTTGGTACAGTACTTATCTGAGACAAAAAACACTAACATAGGTACCGATATGGATGGGGAAAATATATATTCCTTCCAAAAACCTCAAAAAATTAATTTGATTTTAGGAAACGAAGGGAAGGGAATGCGTGAGGATACCGAAATGTTACTTCACAAAAAAATATCTATTCCAAGGTTTGGAAATTCTCAATCAACAGAAAGCCTGAATGTTTCTATGGCAGCAGGAATAATTTTAGGACAATTATACTCAAAATAGAAGCTAGAAATTAGAAATATTAAATAGAGTTTACATTAAACTAAATTTTAGATTCTAACTTCTAACTTCCTAGTTATATTAGTTGTTCCATACTGGATACACTCTTAGTTTTTTGATAAGCTTCCAGTTTTTTTCTGACAAATTTTAAAGCCATCGGTGCGACATAAATCAAAACAGCTCCTAACACTTTCTTTTTCCAGTTTGAGCTTCTCATGTTTTTCTTTGCATAATTGGCCACAAATGCAGTTACGGCAAGTTTCACAACGGTATCCATTGCATCACCTTTAAATGCGCTTCCGGCAATTCCCATTGCTGTATTTCTGTTCAGTAATAAATCTTTCACTTCAGAAGTCAATTGTTTAGCGATTACATCTTTTCTGAGAACTGTAGTCTCTTCACCGTCATCATCAATTTTTTCTTTCAGATATTGATCGGTCATTCCGTTTGTAAATGCGCTCAGGCTTTCTTTTGTGTTTTTGAAAGTCAACAATCCTTCCAGATCTTCAATTTCACCTTTCAAAAGCTTTTTCTTAATTCTTAGTTCCTCTAAACTACTGTAGTTTCTGCCCATAATTAGTGATTTAAAAATTCAATTACTTTATCTGCGATACTGTTTACAATGCGTTTTTTAAATGCGACAATTATGAATGTTATCACCAAATAAAATGCTGCAACGATTAAAAATCCGTAAGAAGTATTATTTAATAGTTTACCGATAAAAAATGCCAATCCAAAATTAAAGAGGATGATAAAAAAAGCAAAGGCAACTAATAAAATAACAAGATAGGCAATGACTCCAGCAGAAATTGATGATTTTTCTGTCGCCTGTATTTTCAGCAAATCTATTCGCTTAGATGCATATTCTTTTATAGTTTCAATCATTGTTTTTTTTTAAAGTTACAAAAAAAGGAACTTTAATTTGGTCAAAGTTCCTTTTATCATTTAAATTAAAATGAATTTATCTTTTAAGATCATTCAATCCTGTTTCAACATCTTTTACAATGTCAGTAGTTTTAGAAACAATCTGATCTTTGTATTTATCGTAACCATCTTTTACTGTATGAGCCACGTTACTTGCTGTTTCTTTGAATGTAGAAGATATGTTTCCATATTGATCTTTTACTTTTTCAGAAACTTCTCCGTATTTGTTTTTAGCTTCTTCCTTAAGGTCGTTAGCTTTTGTTTTGATTTTTTTTCTAGTTTCTTTACCTTCTTCAGGAGCATATAACATTCCTAAGATTACTCCCGCTGCTGCACCTGCAAGAAGACCCGCTAAAATACCTGCTGTATTATTCTCTTTTCTAGCCATTCCTTGTTTTTTTAATTATTGTTAATAAATATTTTATACTTTAAATCTTACAATTAATATACCAAATGAATATTCTGAGCTATAAAAATTGTTATTTTTTTAAATGTGAAAGGATACTTTCTATTGTCTCTTTCTTAGTAAGCATCGTATTATCGATGACAATTGCATCATCTGCTTGTTTTAGAGGTGCAATTTCACGTTCACTGTCTATCTTATCTCTGGCAATTAGATTTTCTCTCACCTGTTGCTCATCAGAATCAATTCCTAAGCTCAGCAGTTCCTGATGTCTTCTTTTGGTTCTTTCATCAATACTTGCTGTCAGAAAAAATTTAAAATCAGCATTTGGCAGTACGACTGTGCCAATATCTCTGCCATCCATAATGATTCCTCCTTTCTCTGCCAAATTGCGCTGAGTTTGCAGAAGAAAATCTCTAACTTCTTTTTGTTTGGCAATAAAACTTACGTTATCAGAAACTTCGTTGGAACGAATTTCTTTTGATACATTGATATGATTTAAAAACAAAACCAATTCACCATGATCATTTTTAAATTCAAGTTCAATTAATGAAAAAGAATTAAAAAGCTGTTCAAGGTTTATTGTTTGATCTTCATTATGACAATTCTGAAGGGCAAACCATGTGATACCGCGATATAAAGCTCCGGTGTCGAGATGGACAATTCCTAATTTTTCGGCAATAATTTTTGAAATGGAACTTTTTCCTGTAGATGAGAATCCGTCAATCGCGATTACTGGTTTTTTCATAAGACAAAGTTCAAGAAAAATTCTGAAAAATTCAAAAAAATATAAGATTTAACTCGAAAAATACTCAATATTATTACAACTTAATTGTAACGCAAAGCCGGAAAAATTTTTCTTAGCTGTTAACTGTTTTTTACGTTCACCACGACATTTACTCAGCAAACACCAACAAGGTCAACGTGTATCTAATGTTTGAATTTAATATAAAATCACTCTCCCTGGTGACCGCTCAGATCCACTGAAATCCCGATTTGATTGACATTGGATGAATTGTGATATCTCACGTGCGCGTAATCGATACGAAATTTTGAAACTTTAAGTCCGAAACCTGCAGAAAGTCCGGAGAAATTTCTCTGGTCTGCAACCGCCAATTCATTACCTCTTCTTACATTATAACCTATCCTGAAGTTGAAACTTTTTTCAGGAAAAAGTTCTGCACCTAAAGAAAAGTGATCAGCAATTTTCCTCCCGATATTAACTTCCTGTCCGTTCACGTTTAATTCTGAAGAAATATCAAATTGTTGTAAATCGTGTGCAGTAATGGTAATTGCTAATGGGAAAGCTTTCAAAATCTTGGTGTATCCCAAATCTATTCTGAAAGGAAGGTTCTCTCTCTCTCCATTGAATGATTTAAACTGATATCCAAAATTTCTAAGAACTACAGAAACTACTTCTTTGCTTTGTTTCGGATGATAAGTAACTCCTAATGTTCCTGCCAACGCAGAAGATGTGTAAGTATCTATTTTTGATGTAATGAAATTTAAACCACCACCAATCGTCCAGTCTTCTTCAAACTGGTAGGCATATCCACCGCCAACAGCAACATCCGAGGCTGAAAATTCTCCCATCTCAAAACCACTGTCATCCGTTCGCGGAATATTTCCGTAGCTCATGTAACGCGCATTCACTGTTACCATATGACCGTTATCAAGATCTTTGGCAAAAGCGATAGTTCCATATTTTGAATCTGCAAGATATGCAGTTGCATTTACAGAAAGCTGTTTATCTGATTCTTTATTAAGTAAAGCAGGATTGGCAATAGCAAAAGAAACATCATGATCTCTCATGGTAATGGCATCACCGCCTAAAGCAGCTTGTCTTGCAGAAACCGGAATATTCAGAAACGGATATACGTTTGTTCCAGTTTGTGCAAATGAAACAATTCCCGAAAGAAATAGTGAAAAAATTAGAACTTTCTTCAAATCAGTAATTAATTAATGCAAAAATAATCCTTTTTCGTACTTATCAAAATATTTAGAACATTATTTACTATTAAATATTTTTCTTTTTTCAATATTTATAATGATTATATTTGCAAAGTTAATTTTCGACGAAATTAATTCTCAAAAACTATTATAAATTTAAAGATGAAATATAAAAGAATCCTTCTAAAACTGAGTGGTGAGGCATTGATGGGGAACAGACAATACGGTATCGATCCTGAAAGGCTGATGGAGTACGCTCATGAAATTAAAAAGGTAGTTGACTTAGGTTGTGAAATTGCCATTGTAATTGGAGGAGGAAATATTTTCCGCGGTGTGGCCGGAGCTGCAGCAGGAATGGACAGAGTACAAGGTGATTATATGGGAATGCTTGCAACTGTCATCAACGGTATGGCATTACAAGGCGCTTTAGAAGACGCAGGAATCAAAACAAGACTGCAATCTGCCATCGAAATGGACAAAGTAGCTGAACCATTCATCAAAAGAAGAGCGGTGAGACATCTTGAAAAAGGTAGAGTAGTAATCTTCGGAGCGGGTACAGGAAACCCTTATTTTACTACTGATACAGCAGCAACTCTAAGAGCTATCGAAATAGGTGCAGATGTTATTCTAAAAGGAACTAGAGTAGACGGAATCTATGACAGCGATCCTGAGAAAAACGAAAATGCAGTAAAATACAATTCATTATCTTTCGACGAAGTTTTCGAGAAAAATCTTAAAGTGATGGATATGACTGCATTTACTTTAAGCCACGAAAACAAATTGCCGATCATTGTTTTTGATATGAATAAAGATGGTAATTTGGTGAAGATTGTAGAAGGAGAAAATGTAGGAACCTTAGTCAATATTTAAAAAAGATAAAAGGCAATAGTAAAAAGTATTATTTAGTAAAATATTAATTTATTACTTATTGCTTACAAAAAATGTGTAACCTTTCAAATTTTTATTATATAATGGAAGAATTAGATCTTATCGTAGAATCTGTAAAACATGATATGGAAGCAGCTGTAAAGCACTTGGATCATGCATTTCAAAGAATCAGAGCGGGACGTGCGTCTACAAATATGGTTCAGGATGTGATGGTAGAATATTATGGTGCTCCAACTCCTCTTAATCAAGTTGCCAACGTTTCTGTACCCGATGCGATGACCATCTCTATTCAACCTTGGGATAGAACGGCAATCAATGCTATTGAAAAAGCGATTATTAATTCTAACTTAGGTTTTGCCCCTTCAAATAATGGAGAAAATATTATTCTTAATGTTCCACCTTTAACAGAGGACAGAAGGAGAGAATTGGCAAAACAGGCCAAAGGAGAAACTGAAGATACGAAAATCGTGGTAAGAAACGCAAGACAAAACGGAATCAAAGAGCTGAAAAAGCTAGACGGTATTTCTGAAGATGCTATAAAAAGTACTGAAGAAGAAATTCAGGTACTGACAGACAAACATGTAAAGCTTTGTGATGATCATCTTAAGACAAAAGAAGCTGAAATTATGAAAGTATAATTTTCAGTTTTATTTTATACAAAAATTGGCTTCGAAATATTCGAAGCCAATTTTTTGTTTTAGAGACATTTAATGCTTCCCTTTTTACCTTTATTTTTAATGAGTAATTCGAAAGTTTCCAGAACTTCATTTGCAGAACAATTCTTATTTTCGTTGTTAGGAATAGTTTCAGGATTTGGTTTGTTTGCAACGCTTGATTTTATCGTAAACTTCTTTTCTAAACATTGGATGATTTTGTTGTTTGCAAGATAAATACGCTGTTGTGTAACTTCATCTTTTGTTTCCGGTTTTTCTGGTGAACCACCATCAAAACTCCAGACTGTCTCATCTTTGAATACAAAAAAAGGCTGATCATCACTGATGAAATATTTTTCTACCGAAGAAAAATGACTGTCAGCAGTGAAATATTTGATTGCTTTTAAAGTTCCTTTTTCAGAATAATAAACGACATCACCGGATCTTTCTTCGCATTCAAACTTAAAACTGACAGAATCTAATGTCTTTGTAGTGAGTTTTGAATTGACAAGATCGTATTCTTTTTTTATTCCGTCAATTGAACTTAAATCATTTTGCGAACGTAGAGAATCTACATTTGATTGTATGTTTAAGCTGTCTGCCGGGTTAGAATTCTCAACAGTCTTTTGTTGATTTTCTTTTTTACAGGAAATAATCGCTATGAAACCTGAAATTAAAAATAGTTTTTTCATTGTTTCCATTTTGAGATTGGGCTTTTGCTACAACAAAAAATGTGCAAGTCAATTTTATGTATTTAAAATTTAGCTTCAAATCCTGTTTTTAAAGCTTTTCTTTCAGCTTCTGTTAAACTTCTTTTATTAATTTCTTCCCAAATCTTAGCAGCCTGATCAAATGATTCAATACCTACTGTCCTTACATTCGCAGCCCAAATTAATATGGTAAAATCTTTTTTATTGTACAAAGTTTCTCCGAATTTGATGAAAGGGGCATCACTATATTTTTCTTCAATTCTCTTTGAGAAATCCAGCTTGCCACCGATGCTTTCTTTTCTGATATAAGCTTCTTGATCTGCTTGCTGAGCAAATCCGAAAACACCTGTTGAGATAAATAAAATGAATAATAGCTTCTTCATGGCTGAAAGATTTGGATAAAATTAATTTAAAGATATGAAATTCGACAATCTTACCGTTAAACATTCTCAACTTTATCATAAAATCAAAATGCAGCTAAAATTAACTGCACAAAATGTAATTTGAATTTCTAATTTCTAGGTTCGGCTGAAATTCTATATCCATAAAACTGAGCCGGATTGTTCTTAGAATATTCTTTCATTAAAGCAATCTTATTCTTGGGAGTTATCCAAATACTGACAGGAATATCATTGTTGATTGATTTTTTAAAATTCTCTAAGTATACATTCTTTAAATTGGCTGTATTTGATTCAGAATATTGAGGCTCACCATACAACTTAAACAGGTAATTATACAGAAAATCTCTGTCCATCTGGTTGATCTGATCTGAACTGTAGTTGGATGAATTATTCCATGAATTTCCTACCAAAACATAGGGGTAATTTCCTTCAAATGCTGAATACACTGACAGGTTATTTTTCAGTAACGCATTTGTGTAACCTACTGAATTTCCGCTGGCCTGAAAATTATTCCAATTGATGGTTAAAAAGTCATTCTTGTCGGTCACTTTTAAAATAACCTGATCTTTGTAAATAACTTTACCTTTCTTATATCCCACGATGCCTGCGCTGTATTCTCCGGGAAAATAAAAATGATGATTAAATGTGGTAACACCTACGTTGCCATTTTCTAACTTCTGAAAAAGTTTTTTTGTCACGTGGCTGTCAGACATTTTAAAGACCAGTGAATCTAAATGATACTCAAGCTCTCCAAAGTAGGAAGACTGGCTGTTCTGATCAAGTTTAAACTGGAAGCTCTCAAAGATATTACCTTGTGATTTGTCGGCAGTAATTTTAATCCCCAGTTTCGTTAGATTTTCATCATTAACAATTGTTTCTTCCTGATTAAGATTATCAATCAGCTCATCTGTCCCAGAACAGGAGAGTAGTACAAATCCGAAGACAGAAACTTTTAAAATGTTTTTAAGCATAGTTTTTTTTGATTAAATAATCACTTATTCTTGAATAAATTTATTTTGCAAATATAATGTTTATGGCACTTTCAGCAAATTTACAATGAGAATATTTATTTATAAAAAAAAGCAACTGCGTACGCAGTTGCTTGATTAATTTTCAAGGATAAAGATTATTTACAGTTTTCATTATAATCTAAAATTACTTCGTCAACAATCTGAGGAACATGAGACATTACATCATCAATCCGATTTTTAATAAATTTTCCCAGGCCTGATCTTTTCTTCTCATCTTCTTTCAGCGATGCATATGCACCACTACAGATTTTTTCTTTCACATAGCTGCAGTCTGCAGTAATAATTTTAGATTCTTGCAAAGTCAGTTCCTTCAGTTTACTTCCTTTTTTAGTATAAATAAAAGAAGGATTTTCCTCATTCTTTCGGTTTCTTTATCGGCTTTGTTGATCTGGTTCTGGCCTGCAGAGAAAGTCGTGGGATAACCGTAGAGTTTATATACTTTAATTTTACCGTCTGTCACCACTTCCGCAAACTGATTGCTTTTGGTAAGATTGTTAAAGGCTTTGATGTTACCGCTCAATCCACTGGTTGCTGTGTTAAAACCTTCTTTGGTATTGGTGTATTTCACAACTTCAAAATGCCTCTCAACATTACTGTCATCATAAGCAACATATTCTTTCAGATCATCAGAATCCACTGTTTTGAATTTCTGTTTTTTCTTTGATTTGTCGATATCAGCAACAGCAATAAATTTTGCTTTTTTCTGATTTACCCACGGACTCATATCGTTGGCCGCCAACCTTACAATTCCTTCGATTTTCTTTCCGCTTTTGTCGATAACATATCCAAACTTTTCGTCAGCCTTCAGTTCGTAATCTGTATTTTCTTCTTGAGCGTAGACAGTCGTAGTCATTAAACTGAACAGCCAAACCGTAAAATTTTTCTCATTATTAATTTCATTCAAATTAGTCTATAAATATGAGATTTTTATTTGAAATGTAAATATTCTATGTTTTTTGAGAAAGATTATACCAGAAACCTTCATTAAATAACAAAAAAAAATCCGGAGACAAGCTCCGGACTGACATTTACTGATATCTTTGATGTTCTTTATTCTTTACAAAAAGTTTCGTAATTGGTTTAAAGAACGTTTTGTATTTCTCAGAATCGAATAGTTGAGAATCTGTTAGTGCTTTATAAGTCATCAAAACTCCGAAAGGGAATAAGATGATATTTGGAAGCCACGCTGCGAGATAAGGACTCATTTTCCCTGACCAGGCAACATTTTCAAAACCGACATTAATCACATAAAATATAATGAAAATAACGATTGCTACAATTACCGGAACTCCCATTCCTCCTTTTCTGATAATGGAACCCAAACTTGCACCGATCATAAAGAAAATGATACATGTAAAAGAGTAGGAGATGATCCGCTGCTGATAGATAACTACTTTGCTAAAGTATTTGACGCTCGAATCGAGCTCCAATTCTTTAGATTCTAGCGATGATTTTAGATTATCTAGTCTGTTGTGTGCATTGTAAATCAGCTCCAGTTTTTTATCAACTTTTATAGTATCCAATTTATACTGTTGTTTTATGGGAGCTTTAGATTTATTTTTATCCATATAACTAACTACTGCATTGGTTTGGGATATGAGCTCCGTGCTTACATTGGTTGCCAATTTAGCATTATCTTTCCTTGTTTTATCAATGGTGGAATATAATTCATTGAATGTCTGGAAGCGATAGTCATCAGTAATTCTCTCCTGTTCAATAGCTTTATTGATAATTTCACTAACATCAAAATGCGAAACCAGAGTGTCAAATTTTATTGCCTGATCAGGTTGTTTTAATCGTACATTCTCGGCTTTTCCTGCGTAGCTGTCTTCAAAAACATAACCGTCATATAGAACGAGCTGCAGATAATTTTTATTTGGAGGTGTCACAAATTTCCCTTTTTTCGCTACAATTGATTGTTGATTTTCAAAAGTACTTGCTTTTTTATGAATGAAAATTCCTTCAAGATTTCTTCCGTCTTCACCTTCAATTTTATCAAATTTCACCATGTATCCAGGAATCTGATCAATAAACTGACCCGGCGTAAAATTCAGGGCTGGTTTAGTCTGAGCAATATTGAAAAGCATATTCTTCGCTTTCCGCTGAAAATCCGGAATAATATTGTTGGAGAAAAAATAAAGTAATATAGCGAGCACTGCTGCTACTCCAAAAAGAGGCATCATGACACGTGTTAAAGATATACCGGCGGCTTTCATGGCCGCAAGCTCATATCTTTCACCCAATTCGCCGAAAGACATGATACTCGCCAAAAGTATCGTTAAAGGTAAAACCATACTGACGACACTTACTCCCAGATAGAAAAGAAGTTTCATGATCTGAAACGTGGTAAGCCCCTTTCCCATAAACTGCCCGAGCTGAATCCATATAATGTTTACAATAAAAATGAAAAACAATACGCTGAATATAAATAAAAACGGACCAAAAAAGGTTTTAATGATGTATCGGTCTAGTAGTTTAAACATTTGCCAAAATTAATGAAAAAGCCACAAAGTTTCCTTTGTGACTTTAAATTTTAATATTTATTTAGAATTATAATTCTGTAACAAGATAATTTTTAAATTTATTCTTATCAAAAACAAACATATTAGGGTCCAATTGCTGATTTTCTTTATACTCCTTAATAGAAATCACCGCAATGTCTTTGTTATTACCGTGCTGCTCCAATTTCAGCATTTGTTTTTTTGCCCCATCGATATAAATATAGATATATTTCAAACCATTTGCTTTTACTGGAGTCAACTTGATGAAATCTGCACTTACTCCATCAACTGTCTTTTTGCCATTGTACGAAACGTTGTAATCATTTCTATATGAGGTTAAATAGTTAATAGGGGAGAACATCGTTGAGCTTTCATTAGGTTTCGCTACCGTGACTTCCTTATCTTCTGTATTGATATTGTAAATTTTGCTGCCATCGAAAATCTGTTCCGTTTCCATGATTTTCAGTTTGTATTTATCTCCTGCTGTGTAATAAATTCCAGGTTCGTTTTTACTTACAACACCATTTACACCGCTACCGAAAGCAAATTTAAAATAAGAATTTTTTTTAGATTTATAATTAGCCGTTACATCATCCAGTATTTTTTTCGCTTTGGCATCTATTTTCTGAGCCTGAACGAAAGCCATACTTCCCACTACAAAACTTCCAATTACTATTTTTGAAATTATTTTCTTCATTTTTTTCTAATTTTTCTACTACTTAGACAGTTTCTACTATTAAAAGTTAAAATGTACGTTTTTAACTTCGCAGGTCTTCCAAAAACTGTTCCAAAGAATTTAAATCACTGATCAAAACCTCTCTGGCTTTTGCCCCGTTAAATCCGCCAACAATACCGCTTGCCTCAAGCTGATCCATAATTCTTCCCGCTCTGTTGTAACCCAATTTCAATTGTCTCTGAAGCATTGAAGTAGAACCTTGCTGTGTAGAAACAATAATTCTCGCTGCTTCATCAAATAACTGATCTTTTTCATTTGGATCAAAAGATCCAACAGAACTTGTCGCTTCTTCGTTGACGTATTCAGGCAACATAAATGCCGAAGCATATCCTTTCTGTTCACCAATAAATTCGGCTAATCTTTCAACTTCAGGAGTATCAACGAAGGCACATTGAAGTCTTAAAATTTCATTTCCGTTAAAATAAAGCATATCCCCTTTTCCGATCAGCTGATCTGCTCCCGGAGAATCCAGAATAGTTCTTGAATCAACACTCGAAATTACTCTAAACGCCGCTCTCGCAGGGAAATTAGCTTTAATCATACCCGTAATTACGTTGACTGATGGTCTTTGTGTTGCAACAATCAAGTGAATTCCGACAGCTCTAGCTAGCTGCGCCAATCTTGCAATAGGAAGTTCAACCTCTTTTCCTGCTGTCATTATCAAATCTGCAAACTCATCGACTACCAAAACAATATAAGGTAAGTATCTGTGTCCGTTTTCAGGATTTAATTTTCTTTCGCTGAATTTTTTGTTGTACTCTTTTAAGTTTTTACAGAAAGCATTTTTAAGTAAATCATATCGCTGATCCATTTCAACGCAAAGAGAGTTTAAGGTATTGATGACCTTATGCGTATCTGTTATAATCGCGTCATCAGAGTCAGGAAGTTTAGCTAAATAATGTCTTTCAATTTTTGAGTATAATGAAAGTTCCACTTTTTTAGGATCTACCATGACAAACTTCAATTCGCTTGGATGTTTCTTATAGAGTAGGGAAGTAAGAATTGCATTAATACCCACTGATTTTCCCTGACCTGTAGAACCTGCCATCAAAAGGTGAGGCATTTTTGATAAATCAGCCATAAAAACTTCATTCGAAATTGTTTTTCCAAACACAACCGGAAGATCCATGTCGGTATTTTGGAATTTCTGCGAAGCAATCACCGAACGCATAGAAACCATCGTAGGATTTTTTCTCGGAACTTCAATTCCGATCGTTCCTTTTCCAGGCATTGGTGCGATAATTCTGATCCCTAAAGCTGAAAGATTCAGAGCAATATCATCCTGCAGTTTTTTGATAGCAGAAACTCTAATTCCTGCTTCCGGTACAATTTCATATAAAGTAACTGTGGGTCCAATAGTCGCTTTGATTTCTGCAATTCCAACGTTGAAGTTTTTTAGGAGTCCAACAATTTTATTTTTATTTTCTTCTAATTCTTCCTTATTAACAGATATCTCTTCATTGCCGTAATCTTTCAGTAAATCTAAAGTCGGCATTTGGAATTGAGCCAAATCCAAACGGTGGTCATACAAACCGTGTTTCTCCACCAGATCATTTGAATGCAATTCTGCATCAGTCAAAATTTCTACAGGCGGTGCAACTTCTACATTAAATTTAATTCCGTCTGATGAAGGTTTGATATCAAAAGCATCTTCAGGTTTTGCAACTGGTATGATAGGTTTTGTATTTAAATCTAAACTAACAGTTGGTGAAGGATCTCGTATTACCTCTTCAAATGAAGTCTGATTAGGTGTTACAATAGCTTCTACGTTTGACGAAGATTGCGCTTCATTGGAAACTTTTGTCACTTTTACTGCATCCTGAACATTTGGTTGATCTGAAAGATCGGTTACGGTTATGTTTGATGATGAGTCCTGAATTTCATTTTCTAATTCCTCATCCGCTTCAAAATTTTCACTTGAATTCGGCATCATCGATTTTACTCTGCCAATTGTATTTTCGTTTATTTCGTTAAATTTTGATTTGATTGAACTTGGGCGAAGATTAAATTCCAAAATAAAATAAAGAGCAATACTTACCACCAAAACGAGCCAAAGACCAACACTTCCGATGATGGCATTCAGAGAATCCATAATTTGGTAACCATACACTCCGCTTAACACTCCTGCGTTTCCTTGACCTTTAGTAATGGCCCCGAAAAAAATAGGGAGCCAGCAGATAAAAAATAAAGAATGCCCAAAAGTCATCCAGGGTTTGAAGATTTTTTTCTTTAAAATCATCGTCCCGAAAACCACAAAAAGAAAGGCAACTATAAATGATGCAACGCCAATACTTTCAAAAATAAAAATATTACCAAGCCAATCACCCAGTTTCCCGAAAATATTGGAAGACTTTATACTTTTATCGAGCATTGTTCCTGATTGACTTTGATCTGATTTCCAATTCATTAAGTAGGAAATAAATGACAACGCCAGAACTCCTGAAAAAACGATAAACGTTAATCCGAAAAAGATGCGCGGTTTTGATAAAATCTTGCCTTTTTCAGGCGACTCGGTCTGTGGTTTTTGTGTTTTCTTTTCCATAATATCAATCCCGGCAAATTTAGTGTTTTTTTAATATTGTGTTTATTTTTTTTCATTAAAACGAAGGTGATTTTCTAAGCTGATTTAGAGATGATTTGAGTTTTTAACAAAGCTTACAATGTTATTAAGAATGATTCAAAATAACGCTTTCATGGTGCTCTAATGACAAAAAACAGCTTTTTTTCTCTCCCTTTCGTTTTATCATCCTTATTTTTGCATGTCAAGTAAAAAAAATCATGAAGAAGATCCAAGATATTCTTATTTCAACCAGAACAATGGCTGTTCTTTTGTTAATTTATGCCTTTTCTATGGCATACGCAACATTTTTAGAAAACGACTATGGAACGCCCACAGCGAAAGCATTAATTTATGAAGCGAAATGGTTTGAATTGATCATGGTTCTTCTTATTCTCAATTTTATCGGAAACATTTCACGTTACCGTCTTTGGAAAAGAGAAAAATGGCCTGTTATGGTTTTTCACCTTGCTTTCATTCTCATTTTTATCGGGGGAGCAATCACAAGATATATTAGTTTTGAAGGTCAAATGGTGATCAGAGAAGGAGAGACTTCTAATGAAATTGTGACTGACAAACATTTCTTTAAAATTCAGATTGAAGATAAGGGTGATGTTCTGAATTATCAGGATGTGCCTTACCTAATGTCACCTTTACACAAAAATTTTGCTGCAACATATGATTTCCACGGAAAACAGGTTAAGGTTAAGACATTAGATTATGTTCAGAGAAAAAAAGACAGTCTGATTGTTGATTCTAATGGTACAGAATATCTTCATTTGGTTTCTACTGCTGAAACGGGAAGACAAAATATTTATATCAAACCGGGCGAAACCAAATCAATCAATGGTACTTTGGTAACGTTCAACAGAGCTATTGAAGGTGCAGTTGAATTTAAAAAGGAAAATGGACAGATTTTCATTAAAACTCCCGTTGACGCCAACTTCATGACGATGGCAACTCAAGCTACAGGAACGACTGTTAAAGATCAGTTCCAACCTTTAGTTCTGAGAAGTTTATATACCATTAATGAACTAAAATTAGTAGTGCCTGAAGGCCTGAGAAAAGGCAAATTGTTAGCTTTTGAAGGAGATAGAAAGAAAGACCAAAATGTTCCAGATGTAATGACTATCGAACTTCAAGGTCCTAAAACAAAACAAATTGTCGATCTCTCAGTTGAAAGAGGAAATCCCAATGCATACAAGCAGGTTTCAATTGACAATCTTAATATCATGGTAGGATTTGGCCCTAAGATTTACAACACTCCTTTCGCCTTAAAATTAGATGACTTCGTGATGGAAACATATCCTGGAAGCTCATCTCCAAGTGCTTATGAGAGTCATGTGAAAATTATCGATCAGGGCAAACAGACTGCGTATAAAATTTATATGAATAATGTTTTAAATTATAAAGGTTACCGTTTCTTCCAGTCGAGTTTTTCACCGGACAGAATGGGAACCGTTTTATCTGTAAATCATGATTTCTGGGGAACTTTGATTTCATATATAGGATATGCATTTTTATTTGGTGGTATGTTTGTAATGTTCTTCTGGAAAGGAACTCACTTCTGGAAATTAAATAAAATGCTGAAAGACATTAACAAAAAACGAGCAGCAGCAGTTTTATTATTGTTTTTAAGTTTCGGTTTCAATGCTCAAAAAATTGAAACTCACGGAACTACAGACGGAAGCAGAGAACACGTGCACGTGGAAGGCGATGGTCACACACATGAAACAGCTCCGCAATCAGTTCAGCCACAGGCAAGCTCACAACAGAACTCTGTAGCAGTACCGTTAACGAAAATGAAATTGATTTCTCCTGACGAGATCATTGCAAGAAATAAAATCAGCAAAGAACATGCAGATAAATTCGGATATCTTTTAGTTCAGAACATTGAAGGAAGAATTGTTCCAATTAATACACAGGCTTTAGATGTTCTAAGAAAACTGTATCAAAAAGATGCTTTCAGAGGGACTGACGGAAAATATCTTACCGCAAACCAATGGTTTTTATCTGTAAATACAGACACTCCAAGCTGGACGATGGTTCCTATGATTAAAATTGATGCAAAAGGGGGGAAAGAACTTTTAAGAAAAACAAAAGCGAACGAAGATGGTTATACTTCTCTGATGAGTCTTTTCCCGGCGGATGCTAACGGAAACTTGACTTATATTTTAGATGAAGACTACAATCTTGCTTTCCGTAAAAAAGCTTCTGAACAGAATGAATACGACAAGCAAGTCATTAAAATAAACGAAAGAGTACAGATTTTCAACGAGTTTTTCAGCGGACAGTTTATGAGAATTGTTCCTGTGAAAAATGACCCAAATCACACTTGGCATTCTTGGCTTGATCAGAAAATGGAACCGGATCAGGAATCTCAACAGGTAATGGGACCTTACTTCGCAGAAGTTCTTCAGGCTCAGAAAACAGGAGACTGGAGCAAAGCTGATGCTGAATTAGCAAAGCTTTCGGCATATCAGCAGAAGTGGGGCAAAAGCGTAGTTCCTTCTAAAACTAAAGTTGATTTGGAAGTTTTCATGAATGAAGTGAATCTTAACTTCAAACTTTTAATTTTCTATACAATAATCGGGAGTTTATTGCTGATTTTAGGTTTTGTTGAATTATTTAAGCCTAATAAACTTTTGAATAAAATCATTAAAATAATTATCTATTCAGGTGTTGTAGGGTATTTCTTTCATTTCTTAGGTCTTGTTGCAAGATGGTTTATTTCAGGTCACGCTCCCTGGAGTAACGGGTATGAAGCAATTATCTTCATCTCATGGATCGGAATTTCTGCAGGATTAATGTTCTACTTCGGATTTGGGAAACCAAATTTGGAGCAGCGAGCTGCTTCGGCCACGATGAGATTAGTCAGTAAAGGAAATACTTCTAATGCATTAATTCCCGCAGCTGGATTTATGGTGGCTGTAATCATGATGGGATTTGCTCACGGAGGTTCAGCCCTTGATCCTCAGATTACCCCACTGGTTCCTGTGTTGAAGTCGTATTGGTTGATTGTACACGTTGCAATTATTACTTCAAGTTATGGCTTCTTTGGACTTTCGATGATTATCGCTGTAATTTCACTTGTATTTTATATCATTTCAAATAAGAATGCATTTAAAATTCATAACGATACAACATTGAAAGAACTGGCAATCGTTTCCGAAATGTCTTTAACGATGGGTCTTTTCGCTCTTACTGTAGGAAACTTTTTAGGTGGAATTTGGGCTAATGAGTCATGGGGAAGATACTGGAGCTGGGATCCAAAAGAAACTTGGGCATTTATTTCAATTATGGTTTATGCTTTTGTACTGCACATGAGATTGGTTCCAGGATTGAGAAGCAGATGGGCATTCCACGTTGCAACAATGTTTGCATTCTGCTCAATGGTGATGACTTATTTTGGAGTGAACTACTACTTAAGCGGATTGCACTCTTACGCAGCAGGTGACCCAGTTCCTGTACCGGCTTGGGTATACATAGGCCTAGCATCAATGCTAATTTTAGCCGTAGTTTCTTACTTTAAATTTGCTGCTTTAAAGAAAAAATAAATTAAATTTATATATTTAAAACTCCCGAAAAAATTAATTTTCGGGAGTTTTTTTTATCTGTGATTCTGTTATTTTATACGGTTTCTACACCAATTAGTTTAATTTATTATCTAATCTTATTTTATATTTTTAGCTAAAATATCAATACTCTTTTCCATCTCTTCGATGCTTAAATTTCCGAAACCTAACCGCATGGCGGTAAAATGTTTATTTTGGTAAAGTAATGTTTTTGGAATGAAAAGATTGTCTTTAATACAATTATGGCTTAGCTGCAAAAGATTCACTGGACTTTTCCATTTCATCCACACTGCCAACCCTCCTGAAGGTTTTTTAAAATCAAGGTGATCACCCATTCGCTGTTCTAAAAGCATGGTGAAATAATCTCTGCGTTCCTTGTATATTTTTAATGATTTTTTTAGGTATCTGTTGATTTCGCCTTCTGCTATCATTTCACCCAAAACATGTTCCATAAGAACATCACCCTGGCGGTCTATAATTCCTAAGTACTTTCGCATTTCATTCATCAAATTTTCAGGGGCAACGATAAATCCCGTTCTGAAACCAGGGACTAGAGATTTCCCAAAAGATCCGATATAAATGACCATTCCATTGGTGTCGGCACTCGCCAAAGGAAGAATAGGACTTTTGTCGTAATTGAAATCATAATCGTAATCATCTTCAAGGATGATAAATCCATACTCTTGGGAAAGCTTCAGTAATTCTAATCTTCGTTGCACGCTTAATGTTACAGTGGTAGGATAGTGGTGATGTGGTGTAAGATAAAGCATTCTGATTTTCTGTTTCTTGCATATTTTTCTTACTTCTTCTACATCTATCCCTTCATCGTCAATAGGTATTGTCTGGATATTGACTTTAGATTTCTGAAAAATCATATTCACTGAAAAATAGCTTAACTCACCAACCAAAACAATATCTCCGGCCGAAAGTAAAATTTCAGAAACAATATAGATGCTCATTTCTGTGCTTCTTGTAATGAGGACGTTATTCTTTGAAATGGGTAACCCTCTTGATATATTTAAATAATGTGAAAGGTTTTTCTTAAAAAACTCGCTGCCGTCGTTATTATAATGCCCTACTTTGTGCGCTTTTCGCTTCAGTGTGGAGCTGTAAATTCTAGAATGATGATCTATCTGGGTAAGTCGAACGTCAGGAGTTCCGTCATCAAAAACAAATTCGCAATTGGAATGTTCAAAAGGATTGTCAAGAATATTTGATGTTTTAAAGGTGAAACCGGTAGATGTTGGGTAATTAACGAGTTGTTTCTTTTCGAAATTTAAAATATTTACAGGTTTCTCATTTTCCTTTCCGATAACAAATGTCCCTTTATTGGGTAGGCTTTCAACCCAACCCTGAGAAAATAATTCATCATATACGGCCACAATGGTATTTCTGTGAACTTTTAAATTGATACTTAAAGTTCTGGTTCCGGGAAGCTTGGTTCCGAATGGAAGAACACCTCTTTGAATAGCATTGATTAATTGAGTTGAAATCTGCATATACATAGAAATATCAGAACTTCTATCAATTGTAATGAAACTCTCGTAAGGAAAATCAACCGGACTACTCATAATATGAAAACTGGCACTATTCAACCATCCGGCAATATACTACTTTTGACACAAATCAAAAAAATGGAATTTTACAAACTTCTTGAGAAAATAGTACAGAATCACCACACTCATGCCCAATGGCTTAATACCCTTTCTTTTATGGAAAATGCAGGAGCCAGAAAGATTTCTGCTTGTGAACATCCTACTAAAGTTAATCTGATTCAGCTCAAGCATGCCTGTGAAGAACATCGACATGCCTATTATCTCAAAAAACAAATTTCAAAAATAGATTCAGAGCTTTGCAAAACGTACGAAAACGAGGAGCTTTTGGCACCTTTTGCAACACGTCATTATCTTCATTCTTTGGACATCAGAGCATGTAAATATCTTTACACCCATTTCAATCTTACAAAAGATGAATTGAAATACGCAGCATATCTTTTTGTGACCTATGCCATTGAAGTTCGTGCCGATGAGCTGTATCCTGTCTATCAGGAAATTCTTACCAAAACATCTTCAAAAATTATGGTAAAATCTATCATTCTCGAAGAAGAAGGCCATTTGGAGGAAATGATTAATCAGCTGGATGACTTTTCAACAGATTGGAAAACTCATGCCGATCATATTCTTCAAATTGAAAACGAATTACATACCCAATGGATCAATTCAATCATCAAAGATGTTGTAAAAATCGAACATGTTTAGTCATTTTCAAAACACCCTTGAACAAAGAAAAACAGATGGAACTTTGAGGCTACTAAAACCCCAGGTAGAGGGTGTAGATTTCTATTCTAATGATTATTTGGGGTTTGCTCAAAATAAAGAGTTGCAAAATTTATTACTAAAAGAGGTGATCAAAAATCCTTGTTTACTTTCGGGAAGTACTGGTTCAAGGTTGATTAGCGGAAATAGCTCCGAAGTGGTTAAGACAGAAAAATTGATTGCAGAAAAACATCAGTATTCTGACGCCCTTCTTTTTTCCTCAGGATACAATGCTAATCTGGCATTATTCTCAACGCTTCCGACTAGGCATGACACAATTATAGTTGACGAGAAGATTCACCGTTCTGTGCATGATGCATGCAAAATGTCTCATGCTAAAAAAGTAAAATTCAGTCATAATCATGTTGATGATCTCGAACGTATTTTAAAAAACCAAAACGGAAAATCATACATCGCCATAGAAAGTCTTTATTCGATGGATGGAGACTTTGCACCCATTGAAGAAATTGCTGCAGTTGCTGAGAAATACAATGCCTTTTTAATTGTTGATGAAGCGCATTCTTTTGGGATTTTTGGGAATGGTTTAGTCGATAAGTTTCAACTTCAGAAAAAGGTGTTGGCAACTGTCATCACTTATGGAAAAGCATTGGGTTCACACGGAGCAGCGGTTCTCACTAATGATGTGGTTAAATCTTATCTGATCAATTTTGCTTCTCCTTTCATTTATACAACCTCGGCTCCGGATATTCAATGGAGAAGTATAAAAACGGGATATGAATTTTTAGAAATGAACAATTCTGCAAGAATCAAACTACAGCATAATATTGAAAGTTTTCGTCACCAAAATTTGAAAATGCTTTCTTCTGCAAACAGCCCGATTCAGTCAATCTTGATTTCCAATCATGACCTACTGAAAAGAACAAAGCAAACTTTATTAGATGAAGGATTTTTAACCTACGCTGTTTTTAGTCCTGCAGTAAAAGAAGGAACAGAACGCCTCAGGATTTGTATTCACAGTTTTAATACAGAGAAAGAGATTATGAAGCTTACAAGAATTATTAAAGAATTTATTTAAAAAGCATAAGGTACTATGAAATTATTCGTAACAGGAATAGGAACGGAAGTCGGGAAAACTGTTTGCTCAGCAATCTTAGTTCAGTATTTCAAAGCAGATTACTGGAAACCGGTACAGTCAGGAGATTTACATTTTTCAGACAGTATGAAAATTAGAAATTGGCTTGATGAAGATGTGGTGATTCATCCTGAAACATATCGGTTAAAACTTGCGGCTTCGCCTCACCAATCGGCGGCGGAAGAAGGAATTTCAATTAGTATAAATGATTTTACACTTCCCGAAACTCAGAATAATTTAATCATAGAAGGTGCGGGAGGTCTTATGGTTCCGTTATCTGATAATGAATTGATGATTGATTTAATAGAAAAACTTGACATTCCGGTTGCCCTCGTCGTTAGAAATTATTTAGGCTGTATCAATCACAGTTTACTGTCGATCACAGCTATAAATCAAAGAAAAATTAATCTAAAACATTTGATTCTTAATGGGGATTTCCCAATAGATACAGAGCAAATTATATGTAAAAACATTCAAACAGAAACTGAAATCATAAGAATTCCAAACATCGAAGATTTAACAAGGGTAAATATTGAAAGTATTACAAAACAAGTAACAAAAAAAAAAGATAATGGATAGAACAAAATTGAGAAATAATTGGAAAAAAGAAGAAATAGAGGAGATTTATAATTTACCATTACTTGAGCTTATTTACAAGGCAGCAACCGTCCATCGCGAATGGCATAATCCCGAAGAAGTACAGATGTCGACATTGCTCTCAATAAAAACAGGAGGCTGTACAGAAGACTGCTCCTACTGCGGACAGGCTGCTCGCTATCATACCAATATTAAAGTTCAGGCTCTGCTTCCAACGGAAAAAGTGATTGAGCATGCCCAAAAAGCAAAAAACAGCGGCTCATCCCGTTTCTGTATGGCTGCGGCATGGAGAGAGGTGAGAAATAACCGTGATTTTGACCGTGTGATTGATATGGTAAAAGGGGTCAATGAACTCGGACTTGAAGTCTGCTGCACCCTTGGAATGCTGACCGAAGAACAAGCAATCCGCCTTCAGGAGGCAGGTTTATACGCCTACAATCACAATCTGGATACTTCAGAGCAATATTATGACGAAATTATTTCTACGAGAACTTTTGACAACAGAATCAATACAATACGCAAAGTAAGAAAAGCGGGAATTACTGTTTGTTCGGGTGGAATCATCGGTCTAGGGGAAACACACGCAGACAGAATTTCAATGCTACTTACCTTAGCAACAATGCCTAAACATCCCGAATCTGTTCCCATTAATGCATTGGCGAGAGTAGCCGGAACGCCGCTTGAAAACAATAAAAAAACAGATACCTGGGAAATGGTAAGGATGATTGCCACTGCAAGAATCGTAATGCCTTCTTCAATGGTTCGTCTGAGTGCGGGAAGAATTGAAATGACCGAATTTGAACAGGGCTGGTGCTTTATGGCCGGAGCAAATTCAATTTTTACAGGAGAAAGAGAAACATTACTGGTAACACCTAATCCGGGAGTTTCTGAAGATACGCAAATGCTGCAGACTTTAGGGTTAAAACCAATGAAAAGACAAGCAGAAAAAGTGATGGATCAATTTGAAACTTGGAAAACTAACGCATAGTATAATTTCTAAAATAATGAAATTACAAGAAAGAGACAGAGCTGTTAATTGGCATCCTTACACTCAAATGAAAACAGCGGATAATGTAATTCCCATTACCCGAGGAAAGGGAGTTTATCTTTATGATGATAGAGGAAACAAATATATCGACGCCGTTTCTTCATGGTGGGTGACTCTGCACGGGCATGCTCACCCATACATTGCAAAAAAGGTTTCAGAACAGTTAAACACCTTGGAACAGGTTATTTTTGCAGGTTTTACCCATGAACCAGCCATACAGCTTTCTGAAAATTTACTAAACCTCTTACCCACCAATCAGCACAAAGTCTTTTATTCCGATAATGGCTCTACAGCAGTGGAAGTTGCTTTAAAAATGTGCATTCAATTCGCTCACAATCAAGGTCAAAAGAAATCAAAAATGTTAGCTTTTAAAAATGCATACCATGGAGACACTTTCGGAGCAATGTCGGTGAGTGGAAGAAGCTTATGGACAAAGCCTTTCGGTGAAATGCTCTTTGAAGTTATTTTCATCGACACTCCGACTTCTGAAAATCTGGAAAGCTTAAAAAATCAAATTCTAAATCATGGAGATGATATTGCAGGTTTTATTTTTGAGCCACTTGTACAAGGTGCGGCGGGAATGTTGATGTACGATGCTGAAGATTTGGATGAATTAATGAAATTCTGCCGCGAACAGAAAATTTTAATGATTCAGGATGAAGTTTTTACCGGTTTTGGACGTACAGGAAGGTTATTTGCGGCCAATTATCTGTTAGAAAAACCCGATATCATGTGTTTTTCTAAAGGTTTAACGGGCGGTACGATGCCTATGGGAATCACAACTTGTTCTAATGAAATCTACAATGCTTTTTTATCGGATGAAAAATACATGACATTATTTCACGGACATTCTTTTACTGCAAATCCTTTGGCTTGTACTGCTGCTCTGGCAAGTATGGAATTATTATTAAATGATGAAACTCAACAAAATATAAAGCGTATTTCTCAACAGCATTTTCAGTTTTCTAAAATTTTAGAGCAAAATTCACAGGTTGAAAATGTCCGACAAATAGGAACTATTTTGGCATGGGAAATTAAAAATAATGAACAGACTTCTTATTTTAATGAGATAGGAAAACTTCTATATAATAAATTCTTAAAAAGAGGAATTATCATGCGCCCTTTGGGAAATGTAATGTATTTGGTACCTCCTTATTGTATCACCGCTAATGAATTAGACTTGGTTTATACTAACATTTTAGAGGTGTTAAGCAGCTTGTGATGTAAGCAATAAAATAAACTTGAATCAGAGATCAGTCAAGGGCAAAACTATTTTTGAAAAAATCTTCATTAACGAATATTGATTTTTTTAGTCAATTCTGGGAGAAAAAAAATGATAGTAAAGTTTTAATTAAAATGATGGGCATAGAAGAAATTCTTTGCCTTTTTTATTGGAATATTCCCGAAAAATATCCACTGATAATTGTCCAGAAATTTTTACCTAAAAAGTAAATCAATGTGGAGGTAATAATTCCCTTTATTGTAAAAAAGATAATTCCGCCGATTCCAAATTTCTTCAGCATTTTCTTCCAGCGAGATTTTTTCTCTTCTGTAGGTTCTTTTACAGATTTATTGGTTTCCATTTCGACAAAGATTTATACTACAAAGATAAAGATGTTTATAATCATTCCAAATAAAAATAGCTTTAAATGATTAAAATTTCATTAGTCTAAGAAATCTTTTTATCTTAGGCAAAACGAAAAGTAATATTTATGTCAAAAAAAGTCAAAGACTTCGGAATTGAAAAATCTTTAAAAAATCTTGGAATAAAAGATGAAAATAAAGGAACTTCCACAGGAGGTAAATTTTTCGCTTCCGGAAAAACGATTGAAAGTTATTCGCCGTCAGACGGAAGATTAATCGGAAAAATAAAAACTTCGGCAGAGAAAGATTACGACAAGGTAATCGAAACTGCACAAACTGCTTTCAAAGAATTCAGAATGATTCCTGCTCCTAAGAGAGGAGAGTTCGTAAGACAATTGGGTCAGAAATTAAGAGAATATAAAGACGATTTAGGGAAACTTGTTTCTTATGAAATGGGGAAATCTTTACAGGAAGGTCTTGGTGAAGTGCAGGAAATGATCGACATCTGTGATTTTGCGGTTGGACTTTCAAGACAGCTTCACGGTTACACAATGCATTCCGAAAGACCGGGACACAGAATGTACGAACAATATCATCCGCTTGGAATTGTTGGTGTTATTACCGCTTTCAACTTTCCTGTTGCTGTGTGGGCTTGGAATACCGCTCTAGCATGGATTTGTGGAAATGTTACGATTTGGAAGCCGTCAGAGAAAACTCCTTTCTGTGCCATTGCCTGTCAGAATATTATGATGGAAGTTTTAAAGGAAAACAATCTTCCAGAAGGTATTTCTAGTGTTTTGGTTTCAGATCACGAAATCGGACAAAAATTAGTTGATGACAAACGAGTATCATTGATTTCATTTACTGGTTCAACCAAAGTAGGAAGAATGGTTTCTTCTAAAGTAGCTGAACGATTCGGAAAATCAATCCTAGAATTGGGTGGAAATAATGCCATCATCATTTCTAAAGATGCCGATTTGGATATGTCAATCATCGGAGCAGTTTTCGGAGCCGTAGGAACTGCAGGACAAAGATGTACATCAACCAGAAGATTGATCATTCATGAAGATGTTTATGATGAAGTGAAAAACCGCTTGGTAAAAGCTTACGGACAGTTAAAAATTGGAAATCCTTTAGACGAAAATATGCACGTTGGACCACTTATCGACGTTCATGCAGTGAATCAGTACGAAATGGCCATAGAAAACTGTATTCAGGAAGGCGGAAAATTTGTTGTGGAAGGCGGAGTTTTAGAAGGGAAAGATTATGAATCTGGATGCTATGTAAAACCGTGTATCGCTGAAGTTGAAAATTCTTTTGAAATCGTACAACACGAAACTTTTGCACCAATTTTGTATTTAATTAAATATAAGACTTTGGAGGAAGCCATTGAAATTCAGAATGATGTTCCTCAAGGATTATCATCTGCAATTATGACTCAAAATCTTAGAGAAGCTGAATTATTTCTTTCTCAGGCCGGTTCAGACTGTGGAATTGCAAACGTCAATATCGGAACTTCCGGTGCAGAAATCGGCGGAGCTTTTGGTGGTGAAAAAGAAACAGGAGGTGGTAGAGAATCGGGATCTGATGTTTGGAAATATTACATGAGAAGGCAAACCAACACGATTAATTATACCGCAAATCTTCCATTAGCACAGGGAATTAAATTTGATTTATAAAGTATTCAATTAAAATATTCAAGTCATTTAAAGATCTAAAAAGCAAAAATTTACAATTAAAAATCTTTAAACATTTTTAATTATTCAATCACAATAATATGGAACACACAGTAGAAACAAAAATAAATAAAGTAAAAGAAACCGTAGGAAAGCACGTTTTAGCAGACGGTTTTGATTTTGTCATGGACATAGAAAATTCTCATGGATCGTGGATTCATGATTCTCTAACAGGTAAAAATTATCTGGATATGTTTTCAATGTTCGGCTCAGCTTCCATTGGCTACAATCATCCTTACCTGGTTGAAAAATCAGATTGGTTGGGAAAAATGGCCATCAATAAACCAACTTTAGCAGACGTTTATTCTAAAGAATATGCAGACTTCTTGGATACTTTCGAAAGAGTAGTGATGCCAAACGAGCTTCAGTATGCATTCTTCATCGAAGGTGGAACTCTAGGAGTTGAGAATGCGATGAAAGCATGTTTTGACTGGAAAACAAGAAAAAATTTCGATAAAGGTCTTGATATTGAAGCCGGAATATGCATTCATTTCAGACAGGCGTTTCATGGACGAAGTGGTTATACTTTAAGCTTAACAAATACGTCAGATCCAAGAAAATATCAGTATTTCCCGATGTTTGAATGGCCAAGAATTATCAATCCTAAACTGAATTTCCCTATCACAGAGGAAAATCTTGAGGAAACGATCAATAATGAAAACCTAGCTTTACTTAATATTGGCGAAGCAATTTTATCAAATCCTGACAAGGTTGCGTGTATCATCATCGAGCCTATTCAGGCAGAAGGTGGTGACAATCACTTCAGAGATGAATTTTTCGTTGAATTGAGAAAACTGTGTGATGAGCACGAAGTTCTATTAATTTTTGATGAAGTACAGACCGGAATTGGAATTACTGGAAAAATGTGGTCATTTGAACATTTTAGTGTAAGACCAGACATTATTGCTTTCGGAAAAAAAACACAGGTTTGCGGGGTTTTAGCCAACAGAGAAAAATTTGACGAAGTGCCAAACAATGTTTTCAGAGAAAGCTCAAGAATCAATTCCACTTTTGGTGGTAACTTTATTGATATGCTGCGTTTCCAATTGGTGATGGAAGTAATTGAAAAGGAAAATTTAGTTGAAAATGCCAGAGTTGTCGGCAACTATTTATTAGAAGGCCTTCAAAATTTAGCTCAAAAATATCCTGATAAAATTGCTAATGCTAGAGGAAGAGGGTTGATGTGTGCTATTGATTTGCCAACACACGAACAAAGAAACCATTTGAGAGAAATTTTGTTTGAAGAAGGTTTAATCATACTTTCATGTGGTGACCAATCATTGCGTTTCAGACCGCATTTGAATGTTACAAAAGAAGAAATTCAGACTGCTTTAGATAAAATTGAGGGCAATATTAATAAAATTTAAAATTTCAAAATTTGGAATTGTAAAAAAAACACCCTATATTTAGATACTCAAAATGTAATTTTATATGGAACGTAACACGAGAGTATCAGTTTTTGAAAGCGATAAACCTTCAGAAATTCAGTTAATCAAGTCTAAATTAGAAGATGCGCAGATCACCAATACCGTTGAAAATAATTATTTAACTTTCACGACAACACCTACTGCGACTTCGCTGAAGGTAATGGTAGATTTGCTTGATGAGAAGAAAGCATTCGATGTAATAGATGCTTATCTTCAACAAAATCAGAATCAATAAAAATCAATTTCATAATTTTAAATTTTACTACTTCGGAACCGAAAATTAATTCAAATTAGTTTTCGGTTTTTTTTGTCAAATTTTAAGAATTTTCAAGTGATATATCATTATCAATAATTGTTTAATCTAAAAATATAAACTTTAATGACTCAGAATAATACCATTAAATTTAGAAAAGCTGAAATTTCAGACAAAGATATCATCTGGGAAATCATTCAGCAATCAATCGAAAGAAGGAGAATTGACGGAAGTACCCAATGGCAGAATGGCTACCCAAACGAGCAAACAGTAGAAACTGATATCGCTAAAAATTTTGGTTTTGTATTGACGGTCAATGATGAAATTGCAGTTTATGTGGCTTTGATTTTTAATGATGAACCGGCATACAGTACGATTGATGGAGCGTGGCTTACCAATGGTGAATTTGTTGTAATTCATAGAGTTGCAGTCTCTGAAAAGTTTGCAGGACAAGGTTTGGCTAAAAAGCTTTTTGATGTTATTGAAGATTATGTAAGATCTCAAAATGTGCATAGTATCAAAGTTGATACGAACTATGATAATACGGCAATGCTCAAAATTCTTGAGTCAAAAGGGTATACCTATTGTGGTGAAGTTTTACTGCAATCGGGAATGAGAAAAGCGTACGAAAAGGTATTGATGTAAAAAACATCAAAAAGTTAAATCTGTTTCAATTGATTCTTTAGGAAACTATATATTCATAAACTCTATTAAGTTTGTTCGTTTAGTTCCGAACTAAGTTTTACTTTTGCTGAGAATTAATATGCTATGAATTGTACTTAATACATATTCTAATCAAATGAAATTTTGAGAACAATTATATAGTCACTACTAACCAATAATTTCTTCATATGAATAAAAGTATAGAAATTGATGAGAAGATTTTTCAGGATGCTGTGAAATTTTACAGCAATGTTCTAAATCTGCCTCCATTGGCTTCTAAAATCTATTCCTACCTTATTTTCGATTTTGAAAAGGTGGGAATTACTTTTGATGAGTTTGTGGAAGTTTTTTCAGCAAGTAAAAGTTCTGTTTCTACCAATATTTCTCTTCTACTAAATTCACAATTAATCATTGATGTTAATAAAATGGATGAGAGAAAGCGTTATTTTTTCGCGAATGATGATTATAAAAAAATCAGATTTGAAAAAATAGTTCAGAAAATGCAGGATGAATTGAAGCTTTTAGACGAACTCAATCATTTCAGAAAAGTAAAAGACGAGGAATATGATCTAAAAATGGAAGTCTATAAATCTCTGTTAAACAAAAGCATCGTAAATATTCAGGAATCTCTTAATAAACTATAAAATGACAAACAAGCTTATATTATTTTCTGTAGCAGCATTTTCTCTGACTGCCTGCAAAAAAGAAGCTCCGAAACAGGATGGCCCAAAACCCTTTCCTGTTATATCGGTAGAAAATAAAAATATTACAGGATACGATACCTTCCCTGCAAGTATTGAAGGCAGAGTAAATAATGACGTGAGAGCCAAAATTTCAGGCTACATTACTCAGGTTTTGGTTGATGAAGGACAATATGTAACCAAGGGACAGCCATTGTTCCGTCTTGAAACGAATACATTAAATGAAACAGCAGCAGCAGCAAAGGCAGGAGTAGGTGCTGCACAGTCAAATATTGCGGCAGCTCAGGCAGCTGTAAATGCAGCTCAGGTTGAAGTGAACAAGTTGAAACCCTTGGTTGAAAAAAACATCATCAGCAATATCCAGCTTCAGACTGCTCAGGCAAATCTTTCTCAGGCTCAGGCTCAGGTGCAGCAAGCAATTGCAGCAAGACAACAGGCCAATGCCAATTATAAAGGAGCAGCTGCTAACGTTGATTATTCAATCATTCGTGCACCTATATCTGGTGTCATTGGTAAATTACCTTTAAAAGTTGGAAGCTTAGTGGGACCAACAGACCAAATGGCACTGACTACAATTTCAGATACTTCAGAAGTTTTTGCTTACTTTTCAATGAATGAAAAAGAATATTTCGATTTCTTGGAAAAATCTGTCGGCGCAACCGTTCCTGAAAAAATAAAAAATCTTCCAATGGTTGAATTACAACTCGCAAACGGAAGTTTGTATCCTGAAAAAGGAAGAATACAAGCCATTACAGGTTCTATCGATGCAACAACTGGAACAATTCAGTTCAGAGTTGCATTTAAAAATGCACAGAAGCTTTTAAGTAACGGAAACAGTGGTAGTATCAGATTTCCTAAGACATTTGACAATGTGTTGGTGGTTCCGGAAAGTGCAACTTACGAACAGCAAGGTATTGTTTATGTTTATAAAGTTGAAAAAGATACTGCAAGAAATACCGTTGTGGAAGTCATTGAAAGAATTGACAATTTAGCTTTAATAAAATCAGGACTTAAAAAAGGTGAAGTTATTATTGCTGCAGGAACCGGAAATATAAAACCTGGTACCGCAGTAAAACCTAAAAAAGTTAGCATGGATAGTCTTGTACAATCAGTAAAACCGAAATTCTAATGATAAAGAACTTTATTAACAGACCGGTTTTATCCACTGTCATCTCGATCCTGATTGTTATTCTCGGGGTTTTGGGATTGACAGCACTTCCGGTGACACAGTATCCAGACATTGCACCTGCGACGGTGAGTGTAAGGGCAAATTACACCGGAGCCAACGCTGAAACCGTAATGAAAAGTGTGGTTGTTCCTTTGGAAGAACAGATTAATGGTGTTGAAGGAATGGATTATATTACTTCAACGGCCGGTAATGACGGTTCGGCTCAAATTCAGGTATTTTTTAAACAGGGAATTGACGCTGATATTGCTGCGGTAAACGTACAAAACCGTGTAGCCAGAGCTTCCCCTTTACTTCCAAGTGAAGTTACCAGAGCAGGGGTAGTAACTCAGAAGCAGCAGACAAGTGCATTAATGTATCTTTCTTTTTACTCGGAAAATAAAAACATTGATGATGTCTACCTTCAAAACTTCTTGAATATCAACGTTATCCCTAATCTTCAAAGGATCAATGGAGTAGGTGAAGCCAATGTTTTTGGAGGGAAAAACTATTCGATGAGAATCTGGCTTGATCCCGCAAAATTAGCAGCTTATGGGATCACACCAACTGAAGTGACAGCAGCTATCAACGATCAAAGTAGAGAAGCAGCTGCGGGTTCTTTAGGACAAAACAGCGGAAGTTCTTTCGAATATATTATTAAATATGTCGGGAAATTCAGTGAAAAGGAACAATACGATGACATTATCATCAAATCACTGCCTGACGGACAGAATCTTATGCTGAAAGACGTTGCAAAAGTTGAATTGGGAGGTCTTTCTTACTCAGGAGTTGGTGAAAATGGTGACAATCCATCCATCAGTATGGGCGTTTTTCAAACTCCGGGATCAAACGCTCAGGAAATTATTGAAAATATCAAAAAACAGCTTAAAGAAAATGAAAGTTCATATCCTGAGGGTGTAAAATATACTTTTAACTTTGATACTAATGAATTCTTGGATGCATCGATTGAAAAAGTAGTTCATACTTTGATTGAAGCATTTATTCTGGTATTTATTGTAGTGTATATATTCTTACAGGATTTCAGATCAACTTTGATTCCAGCGATTGCGGTTCCGGTTTCGATTGTGGGTACATTCTTCTTCCTGAATTTATTTGGATATTCATTAAACCTTTTAACGCTTTTTGCATTGGTACTGGCAATCGGTATTGTGGTGGATGATGCAATTGTCGTCGTCGAGGCCGTACATGCTAAAATGGAGAACGGTATTTCGAATGCGAAGAAAGCTACCGTTGAGGCGATGGATGAAATTACAGGCGCGATTATCTCCATTACTTTAGTAATGGCTGCAGTATTTATTCCGGTTACATTTATTACAGGTCCTACCGGTGTATTTTATCAGCAGTTTGGGATTACTTTGATTATTGCGATTATTATTTCAGCAGTAAATGCATTGACATTAAGTCCGGTTTTATGTTCATTATTTTTAAAACCACACGAAGACCATCACGAGGATTATAAAAGTAAAAATTTCATTCAGAAATTCTTTTATAAATTTAATATTGGTTTCAAAACAGCAACCGAACGTTACGGAAGAGGATTTAATTTCTTAATTAAACATAAATGGGTGACCGTCGTAATTCTTATCGTTACTGGAGGAATTATTTACTGGGCAAACGGAAGTATGAAGAAAGGTTTTGTACCGACAGAAGACAGAGGAATTATCTTTACCGACGTACAGCTTCCTCCGGGAGCCTCAATGGAAAGAACCTATAATGTTTTAAAGACAATACAGAAAAATGCGATGCAGATTCCCGGAATTCAGAACGTCACCATTTCTACAGGTAGAGGTTTACTTTCCGGAAACGGAAGCAATAATGGTCTTGCTTTTATAAAACTGAAACCATTTGATGACAGAAAAGGAGACGGTTTATCTTCCGAAGAAATATCTAAGCGATTATTTGGTCTTGCAGGAAAAGTACCTGATGCGAAAGTAGTATTCTTCCAGCCACCAAGTGTACCGGGATTCGGTAACAGTGCTGGTTTTGAGATGGTACTTTTAGATAAGTCTGGAGGTGATTTTGCTCAGTTGGATGCAAAAACCAACGAATTCATCGGAAACTTAATGCAGAGACCGGAAATTGAATTTGCTCAGACTTCTTTCAATACAAAATATCCTCAGTACATGATGCAGATTAATGTTCCTTTAGCAAAACAAAAAGGAGTTTCTGTGAATGATATTTTGGCAACAATGCAGGGATACATCGGAGGAATTTACGGTGCTGACTTTACGAAATACGGAAAACAGTTCAGAGTAATGATTCAAGCGCTTCCTGAAGACAGAGTAAATGCAGAAAATCTTAATCAATATTATGTTAAAACAAGTTCAGGTGAAATGACTCCGATTTCACAGTTTGTAAGCTTGAATAAAACATACGGTCCACAATCTGTTGGTCGTTACAATTTGTTTACTTCCGTAAAAATCACAGGAGCCAACAAAGCAGGATTCAGCTCTGGTGATGCGATTACTGCAGTGCAGGAAGTTGCTAAAGAAACACTTGATCAGAATTATGATGTTGAATTTACAGGTCTTACAAGAGAAGAATTAAGTTCAGGATCTCAGACTCTATTGATTTTTGCTTTGAGTTTGGTATTTGTGTATTTCATCCTTTCTGCTCAGTACGAAAGTTATATTTTACCTTTGGTCGTTGTAATTTCACTTCCTCTTGGGGTGATGGGAGCTTATTTCGGGCAAAAAATAATGGGACTCGAGAACAATATTTATTTCCAGATTGCATTAATCATGTTGGTCGGATTGTTGGCAAAAAATGCGATTTTAATTATCGAATTTGCGGTTCAGAGAAGACATCATGGTGAAACGATCGTGGAATCAGCCATCAATGCAGCTAAAGCGAGACTGAGACCGATTTTGATGACATCTCTAGCCTTTATCTTCGGTTTATTACCATTGGTTCTAGCAAGCGGAATTGGTGCTGTAGGTAACAGATCAATCGCAACCGGGGCTTCGATAGGATTATTGATAGGTACGATACTAGGAGTTTTTGTAATTCCGGTGTTGTACGTGGTTTTCCAGACTTTACAGGAGAAAATCAAACCGATCAAGCACGAAGACATCAATTTAGCTGAATAAGAAATCTTTAAGATTTAAATAATGAAAAATTTATCAATAATAAAAGGAACTGCTTTTTCGGTGCTTACCGCTCTGGTTATTACTTCCTGTCATGTCAGAAAGGAGTATGAAAGACCTGTAGCCGTTGTAGATGAAAAACTCTTCCGTACAGATATTCTTCCGCAGGATAGTACAAGCACAGCGAATGTTTCCTGGAAAGAAATATTTACCGATCCTATCCTTCAAAAGCATATTTCTAAAGCTTTAGAAAACAATTTAGATATAAGAATCGCTCTGCAGAACATTACTTCTGCAGAAGCGTATTTGAGACAGAGCAAAGCCGCTTATCAACCGACATTAACAGTGGGTCCCGGTTATACTTTTCAGACTCAATCCTTGAATACTCAGTTTGGGCAGATCATTGGAGAGAGAAGATATGTAAACCAGTTTGACATTACCGGAAGCATCGCTTGGGAAGCTGATTTATGGGGAAAATTAAAAGCTCAGGAAAAAGCTCAGTTAGCAACTTATTTGGGAAATGTTGCGGCACATCAAGCTGTTAAAAGTGATTTGGTTTCGTCAATTGCTTCAAGTTATTATCAGCTTTTAACTTTAGATGACCAAAAAAGAATCATTCAGGAAACCATAAAAATCCGCGAGAATAATCTTGAAACGACGAAAGCTTTAAAAGTAGCAGGAACACTTACAGAAGTTGCAGTTCAGCAAAGTTCTGCGTTGGTTTACAATGCTCAGTCTTTATTAATCGACATTGATACGCAGATTCAACAGTTAGAAAATACAATGAGTCTTTTGATGGGTGAACCTTCTCAGATAATAGAGAGATCGACTTTAGAAGGACAAACACTTCCTGCAAATTTTGCATTGGGATATCCCGCCAATTTACTGGCAAACCGTCCGGATGTAATGCAGGCAGAATTTAATCTGATGAATGCATTTGAATTAACCAATTCTGCAAAAGCACAGTTCTATCCAACACTGAAACTGACAGGAAGCGGCGGATTACAGTCAGTGGATATCGATCATTTGTTTAGTGTCAATTCACTTTTCGCAAGTTTAATCGGTGGATTAGCACAACCGATTTTAAATAAAAGACAGATTAAAACCAACTACGAAGTTAGTTTAGCGAACAAGGAAACGGCCTATTTAAACTTTAGAAAAGCAGTTCTTACTGCAGGAAAAGAAGTTTCTGATGCGATCAGAGTATTTTCAGTACAGGATTCTTTTATCGATTTAAAAACAAAAGAATTGAATGCCTATAAAAATTCGGTAGAGTATTCTCAGGAATTGGTGAACTACGGGATGGCAAACTATCTTGAGGTATTAAATGCCAATGTCAATTCATTGAATGCCGAGCTGAATATCTCTAATGCGCAGTACAGTAAAATGAAAGCAGCAGTAGATTTATACAGAGCCCTTGGTGGTGGATGGAAATAAACAGATAGAAATTTGTTTTAGACTGATAAATCAAATAATTTAAACGTATGCTATTTTCAGCATACGTTTTTTTATGGTTGTTTTTAAACTCCACTTGCATATATGTAGTTAACTACGTAGTTTTGTACATAAATAAATACGATGTTAAAAATACAACAAATAGGCAATCTATATTCTGAATCAGTCATTGATTTAATACTGAATATTCAGCAGAAAGAATTTAACGTTCCCATAACTATTGATGACCAACCGGATCTTTTTCATATTGATGAATTTTATTTAGCGAGCGGCGGAAATTTTTTGGCCGCCTTCATCAATGGTGAGCTTGTAGGAACAATAGCTTTGGTTAAGTTTGATAAAAAAGCTGCGGCAATCAGAAAGATGTTTGTCAAAAAAGAATTCAGAGGAAAGGAATACAGCATTGCGCAAAAACTGTTAGAAAAACTTATCAAATACTGTCGTGAAAATGGTATTGATGAAGTCTATTTAGGAACGGTATCTATATTGAAGGCCGCACTCCGTTTTTACGAAAGAAATGGTTTCAATATGATTGAGAAAGGCAAGCTTCCCTCAAAATTCCCCTTGATGAATGCTGATAATGTTTTTTGCTTCCTTAATTTAAAATCTCAATAATGAATGTAATTGACCAATCAGGCATCTTGGCCTTGTCTACAAGATTACAGAGACTCAGTGAGCAGTTGCGTAAAGACGGAGCACTCATCTATAAAGAATTTGAAATCGATTTTGAGCCAAAATGGTTTCCTGTAATTTACACGCTGCATCACAAAAAGATATTGAGTGTTGTAGAAATTGCTAATGAAATAGGTTACAGTCATCCTTCAACTATCAGTTTATTAAAAGAACTTGAAAAGCAACAGCTAATACTTTCTAAAAAAGATAAAACTGATGAGCGTAAACGTATGATTGAATTATCACCAAAAGGTGTAAATTTAACCGAAAAAATGCAGCCAGTTTGGAGATTAGTTTCTACTATTTTAGGTGAAATAGCTGACAATAACAATCACTTATTGAGGGCAATAGAAGAAGCTGAAAATAAATTGACTGCACAGTCATTTTATCAGCGCGCCTTACAGTTGAAAAATAGTAAATAAAGAATTTATTTTTATCATTTTCTTAAAGAATTTTAAAAAAACGTTTATTGTCTTTAAAATTCAAGCATTTTCTTAAATAAAATTTAACAAAATATTTGCAAATATGGTTTAATTACTTACTTTTGTACCGCTTCGTGTGAAAAGCACAGAGATAAGGGGAATTAGCTCATCTGGCTAGAGCGTTAGACTGGCAGTCTAAAGGTGGTGGGTTCGATCCCCATATTCTCCACTTTAACAAAAATTATCAAACTATATTAAAAGCTATGAAGAAACTTTTTTTACTTTTAGTGACGACTTTTTTATTAATTGGGTGTACCGCTGATGATGAAACAATCTATGATTACATTGGAACTTGGTCTGGAACGTATACCGGGAGCGATAAAGGAGTGTGGAATTTTGTAGTAGCAAGCGATGGGAACGTTACAGGGACGATGCATTCTGAAATTAATAACGAGAACTATAACATTTCTGGTCACTTAGACGATTCAGGGCAGTTAACTGCAGATCTAGGTCTTCCTTCTGACGGTCAGTTCACTGGAACTCTTACCACAGATAAAAAAGGAGAAGGAAATTGGACTAATGCTGTACCAACACCAACAAGAAGTGGTGCTTGGACTGGAGAAAAGAACAAATAATTTTTATATAACATAAGAAAAACCTGTAAGCATTAGTTTACAGGTTTTTTTTTGCTTTATCACTAAATTTACAATAAAAAAATCGCCACAATCTGTCAAATTCTAAGAAAGAAATAATCTTTTAAATAAATCCCATTCTTATAATTTTATCATTTTTCCTTAAAATGACAAAATTAAATTTCATCTCTTCATCTGAAAAATGTTTGTGGAAAATGTATTCATTGAGCGGTTTTTCAATAGGTATAGTCTCTTTAAATTGTTGTGCTAGATATTTTTCAAAATCAATACAAAGAGTTTCTACTACAATTTCGTCAATACTTATATTTTTATCTAGAACTAAACTACAATCCCATAAACCAGCAGAAACGGTAACACAATTCTCTAATGACATGATGTTTCCAAATTGAAAACTTTGAAGCATTTGCATTCCAGGTTCTGTACACAATCCGACTTTCACAGTTCTTTTACCTTTCTCGGAAATCGAGTCCAAATCTTTAACTTCAGTCATCAGCTTGGCAAACTTCTGATAGAGTAGAGCATCATTACATTCTTTAATATAAGGTTCTAAACATTGTCTAAAAATTTTACCGATTTTAGAACAATGCCCGAATTCTGAACTATTCTGACGGACTTTTTCGTATGACGGACTTTTATTAAAAGCATTTTTATTAAAACCGCTTTTCTTTCGTACCACATTTTTACCGTTCAGATTGTAAAAAACCAGATCTCCAACGGTTCCGTTAATTTTTATGAAACTTTCGTACGTCGCCATATATTATAAATGAATACCAAATATAGTATTTATTTTTCAAAATAATAATTTTAACATATATTTATAGTATAGTTATAGTATAGTTCTACTATCATAAAAAATAATTGTTTATATTTGTATATAAAATGTTGTATACTATAAATCAACCAGATATGATTTTTAAGATAATTAGATACAGACCGATTGTAAAGTATTTTGCTGTTATGACCATTTTCACTTCATTTGTCGTATCATGTGGAAGTTCAAAGGCTGTTTCAAAATCAAAAAATTCTTCATCAAAAGCAGTTGCAAAGTCTGAAAATCTAAGAAAACTGGATTCAAAATTTGACGGTTCGATATCTGGCTCAATGAAAAGCGTTCTAAAAGATGCTGAAAGATATTTAGGAACACCCTATAAATTTGGAGGAAACTCGTCTTCTGGTTTTGATTGTTCAGGACTGACTACCAAAGTTTTTGACGAAAACGGTTTGAAACTTCCAAGGAGATCAGCTGATCAGGCAAATACAGGCAAAAACATTGATGTGGAAGAAGTAAAACCTGGGGATCTTTTGTTTTTTGCCACAGCTGGCGGTAGTAAAGTTTCCCATGTAGGAATTGTTCACACCATAGAAAATGACGGCGAGGTTAAATTCATTCACGCATCCACATCAAAAGGTGTAATTATTTCTTCTCTCAACGAAAAATACTGGAACAAAGCCTATCTACATGCACAGAGGGTTTTATAATTTTTTGATAATTACTTCATGTTTTAATGTAAAATAAATCGCTTTCAGAACAATAGTTTGAAAGGCTTTTGAACAACTTTTTTGTATATTTGGCGACATAATTATTAAACTGATTTAAACTAAAAACATGTCGTTACAACAAACTATTGAAAACATTTGGGATAATAGAGATTTATTACAAAACGAAGACAGTAAAGCAACAATCAGAGAAGTTATTTCTCTATTAGACTCAGGTAAACTTCGTGTCGCTGAACCTACAGAAAACGGATGGCAGGTAAATGAATGGGTAAAGAAAGCAGTAGTTATGTATTTCCCAATCCAAAAAATGGAGACGATTGAGGTAGGTCCTTTTGAGTTCCATGACAAAATGCCGTTGAAAAGAAATTATGCTGAAAAAGGAGTAAGAGTTGTGCCTCATGCAGTTGCGAGAGAAGGATCTTTCATCGCTTCAGGCGTAATTTTAATGCCTTCTTATGTAAATATCGGAGCTTATGTAGATTCAGGAACAATGGTTGATACCTGGGCGACAGTTGGAAGCTGCGCGCAGATTGGTAAAAACGTTCATTTAAGTGGTGGTGTTGGTATTGGTGGTGTTTTGGAACCACTTCAGGCTGCACCGGTAATTATCGAAGATGACTGTTTTATCGGTTCGAGATGTATCGTTGTAGAAGGTGTTCATGTTGAAAAAGAGGCAGTTTTGGGTGCAAATGTTGTATTGACTGCTTCAACTAAAATTATCGACGTTACAGGTCCAGAGCCTATTGAAATTAAAGGAAGAGTTCCTGCACGCTCAGTAGTGATTCCTGGAAGTTATACAAAACAGTATCCTGCTGGAGAATTTCAGGTTCCGTGTGCTTTGATCATTGGTCAAAGAAAAGAATCTACAGATAAAAAAACGTCTCTTAATGATGCTTTAAGAGAAAATAACGTAGCAGTTTAATTATTCTACAATGGCAATTCCGAAGCAAATATTCCAGACTTTTAAAACCAGTAAATTACCCTGGTTGACAAAATTCTACATTAAAAGGATGCTCAAAAAGAATCCTGAATATCAATATCATTTTTATGATGATGAAAAGATTCAGACTTTTTTTAGAGAAGAGTTTCCACCGGAATATAGCAAAGCTTACAATAGATTAACAATCGGAGCCGCCAAAGCAGATTTTTTCAGGTACGCCATTTTATATAAGAAAGGTGGAGTGTATCTGGATATAGACAGTGGAATTAACATCCCGTTGCGAAAGCTCATCCGTGAGGATGACGTTGCATTGGTGACTGATGAAATTCCTCCTACGTATTATGTACAATGGGGTCTGGTTTATGCAGCCGGACACCCATTTTTACAAAAAACGTTAGAGAATATAATGGATAATATTAAAAATAATCCTTATCCTCATAACGTTCATAAAACTACAGGACCTACCGTTTATACAGATTCGGTCAAGCAGTGTCTTGCAGACGATCCAAATATTCCACACCGTTTTTTGGCGCCGCATTATGACAATAAAATGCAGTTTAAATATAAAATGGGTAAATTTTTCTTGTACAAAGACAAATCTGAGCACTGGAAGAGAAAACAGCTTACTCAAAACATCATAAAGCCTGAAAATGAAGATAGCATTTGATGCAAAACGGTTCTTTCACAATACTTCTGGTTTAGGCAACTACTCCCGTGATTTGGTGAGGATTTTATCTCAATATTTTCCGGACAATGAATATCTCGTACTCAACAAAAATAAGTCAGAAAGAGGAAAGGAAATTTTAGAAAAAGCAAATGTCTATTTCATAGAAACTTCGAAAGGAAAATTTTCCCGCCAGCTTAAGATGGGGAAGGATGCGCAGGCAGAAAATGCAGATATATTCCACGGATTATCAGGTGAATTACCATTAAAATGGGACAGAAACCCAATTAAGAAAGTGGTCACGATTCATGATCTGATTTTCATAAGGTATCCTCAATATTATTCTTTTTTTGACAGAAAAATTCATTTCTGGAAATTTAAAAAAGCGGCTGAATCTGCGGACAAAATTATAGCAATTTCAGAGCAGACCAAGCAGGATATTATTCATTATTTAAAAGTTCCTGAACATAAAATTGAAGTGATTTATCAGGGCTGTCACCGCGCTTTCAAAGAAAATCAATCTGAAGAATTCATTCAGAAAACCAAAAAAAAATTCAATTTACCTGAACGATTTATTCTAAATGTCGGAACAATTGAAGAGCGAAAAAACCTCTTGAATATTGTAAAAGCAATCGATAAAACTGAAATTCCTTTAGTCGTTGTCGGAAGAAAAACAAAATACTTCAAAAAAGTACAAGACTTCATCCGGAAAAATAAAATGGAAAAGCAAATTTATTTTCTGGAAGGTGTTTCGATGGATGAGTTGGCTGTGATTTACAAATTGGCTGATATTTTTGTTTATCCAAGTTTTTTTGAAGGGTTCGGAATTCCGGTGATTGAAGCATTATTTTCAAAAACCGTAACGGTAACTAGCAATACAAGCTGTCTTCCGGAAGCAGGAGGTTATGATTCAGTTTATATCGATCCTCAAAATTATTTAGATGTAAAATCAAAAGTAAAATTTTTATGGGACAACGAATCTGAAAGAAAACGCCGTGCTGATAAGGGTTTTGAGTTTGTTCAAAAATTCAATGACGAGCCGATTGCCAATGAGCTAATGAATTTTTACCAAAAAATTATTTTATAAAATTCTTGGAAGTTTAAAAATAAGTTCTACATTTGTATCACAATATTCAAAAAATGAAACCGAATTTCTCAACACTTCATCATTATCATCATCTCAGCTAAGGCGGAAGTGATTGATATTTTGTGTTGAATTCATAAAAATAAATTAAAAACCGTCTGAGTAAAGGACGGTTTTTTTTGTTTGCACATTTCTGTAAAATTCGATTAATCAGCTTTATTTACTCAGACCAAATCTTTTAAAAAGTAATGAGTAAATTAAAAATTGCTATTCAGAAAAACGGCCGGTTGTACGAAGAATCTTTACAGCTTCTCAAAGATTGTGGCATTTCTGTAAACAATGGAAAAGACCAGCTGAAGGTTTTGGTAGATAATTTCCCTTTGGAAATCATGTACCTCAGAAACTCGGATATCCCGCAATATTTGGAAGATGGAGTCGTAGATATTGCGATTGTCGGTGAAAATCTTCTGGCAGAAAAACAGAAGAAAAATGTAATTGTACAGAAATTAGGCTTCTCCAAATGTCGTGTTTCATTGGCCATTCCGAAAGATATTGATACTGATCAGCCACAATATTTCAATGGAAAAAAAATTGCCACTTCGTACCCCAATACGCTTAAAAAATATTTAAACGAGAATAATATTCAGGCTGACATTCACGTGATTTCCGGTTCTGTAGAAATAGCTCCGAATATCGGACTGGCAGATGGAATTTGTGATATCGTAAGTTCGGGGAGCACTTTATTCAAAAACGGACTGCGTGAAACAGTTACCATTCTAAAATCTGAAGCTGTTTTAGCAAAAAACATCAATCTTAATACATCACAGGAAGAAACTTTATACAAGTTGCTTTTCAGAATTAAAGCGGTTTTGAAGGCTAAAAATTCAAAATATATCCTGATGAATGTTCCAAATGATAAGATTTCAGAAATCTCTAACGTCCTTCCAGTATTAAAAAGTCCAACGGTAATTCCACTTGCTGAAGCGGGTTGGAGTAGTATTCATTCGGTAATCGACGAAGAACGATTTTGGGACGTCATTGACGAATTAAAACAAAAAGGTGCACAGGATATTCTGATCATTCCAATCGATAAAATGGTAATCTAAAATGAACATTTACAAAAATCCAAAAAGAGAAACCTGGTTTGAATTTGTTAAAAGACCTATTCTAAAAAAACAGGAAGTTTCAGAAATTATTAAAGAAATCTTCGCAGAAGTCGAAAAAAATGGTGATCAATCTTTAATCGATTATGCTCAAAAATTTGATTCTGCTACAATTAATCAGCTGCAAGTAACTCAGGAAGAAGTTGAAGTAACTGCAGCTTTAGTTTCGGAAGATTTAAAATTAGCTATTCAGACTGCAAAAGAAAATATTACGAAATTTCACGCTTCACAAATAAATAAAATTCAGACAATAGAAACGACGAAAGGCGTGATTTGCTGGAGAGAAAACCGTGCGATCGAAAAAGTGGGAATCTATATTCCTGGAGGAACAGCGCCACTGTTTTCGACGGTTTTAATGCTCGCAGTTCCTGCTCAATTGGCAGGTTGCAAGGAGATTATATTGTGTACACCACCAGATCAGAATGGAAATATCAATCCAGCAATTTTGTACACCGCAAAACTTTGCGGAATTTCAAAAATATTTAAAGTAGGTGGAGCGCAAGCTGTTGCAGCAATGACTTTCGGTACAGAAAGCATTCCGAATGTCTATAAAATTTTCGGTCCTGGAAATCAATTTGTGGTGGCTGCGAAAGATTTTGCACAGAATTTTGATGTGGCAGTCGATATGCCGGCCGGACCAAGTGAAGTTTTGGTTATCGCCGATGAAAATGCTATTCCGGAGTTTTGTGCGGCAGATCTGTTGTCTCAGGCAGAGCATGGAAGTGACAGTCAGGTGATTTTTATTTCAACAGATTTGAAAGTTTTGAATAAAACAATTCAGGAAGTTAAACAACAGATCCAAGAGCTTCCAAGAAACGAATTTGCTCAACAATCACTGAACAACAGCCATTTTATTTTACTGGACTCTATGTATGATGCTTTAGAATTCAGCAATCTGTATGCGCCGGAACATTTGATTTTAGCAGTGGAAAAATTTGAAAACTACATTGCTGAAATTCAGAGTGCGGGCTCGGTCTTTCTTGGAAATTATTCATGTGAAAGTGCCGGAGATTACGCCAGTGGTACCAATCATACACTTCCCACAAACGGTTTCGCTAAAAATTACAGCGGAGTTTCATTAGACAGTTTTGTGAAGAAAATTACTTTTCAAAATTTGTCGAAAGAAGGATTAAAGAATTTAGGAAAAACAATAGAACTTATGGCGGATGCAGAGGGACTTTTAGCTCATAAAAATGCAGTATCCATTAGATTAAAATAAGATTATGACGACAATAAATATTCAAAAATTAGTTAGAAAAAATATTTTAGAATTGAAACCATACATCAGTTTCAGAGATAACAATACGTTTGAAAATCCTTTATTGATGGATGCTAACGAAAGTCCGTTTGGTGAATTTAACCGCTATCCAGATTCTACACACAAGAATCTTAGAGAAAAAATATCAGTTTCCAAAAACATTTCAGCCGGCCAAATTGCGATTGGAAACGGAAGTGATGAATTAATTGATTTGATTATAAAAATTTTCTGTGAGCCTAAAAAAGATTCTGTCGTGGTGATGAATCCTTCATTTGCGATGTACGGATTTTATGCTGCAATCAATGAAAATGCAATTGTACAGCTCAACCTCAATGAAAATTTCGAAATTGTAAAAGAAGATTTTTTGAATGCGATTAAAAAGGATCAACCTAAAGTTTTATTTCTATGTTCGCCCAATAACCCAACCGGCAACTCAATTGATGACATTGAATTTTACATCCAGAATTTTGACGGAATTGTAGTTGTTGATGAAGCGTATATTGAGTTTTCAGAACAAAAATCTTGTCTGGAATTAATCAATAAATATCCGAATCTAATTGTTTTGCAGACTTTCTCAAAAGCTTGGGGATTGGCAGGAGCGAGAATTGGAATTGCCTATTCGTCCATAGAAATCACCAATCTTATCTACACAGTTAAATCACCTTTTAATGTGAATATTTTAAGTCAAAATTTAGTTTTAGAAAAACTGGATCAAATCGAAGATTTTCATATTAATTTAAATGAAATTTTAAAAGAACGAGATTGGCTGAGTGATCAACTTAAAAATGTAGAATGCATTTCGAAAGTGTTTCCCACGGATGCTAATTTTTTTCTGTTAGAATTTAAAGAAGTAGAAAAAGTTTACTCAACATTGCTTGAACATGAAATTTTAACAAGCAAAAGATTCCCTCAGATTCCGAGCTGCATAAGAATCAATGTGGGAAGCAGAAATGAAAATCAAACACTGATTACTATTTTAAAAAGTATTTAAAGAAATGAAAAAAGTATTATTCATCGACCGTGACGGAACGTTAATTATTGAGCCACCAACAGATTTTCAGGTTGATTCACTCGAAAAACTAGAATTTTATCCTTTTGTTTTTCAAAATTTATCCAAAATCGCAAAGGAATTCGACTATGAACTGGTCATGGTGACCAATCAGGATGGTTTGGGAACAGACAGTTTTCCTTTTGAAAATTTCATAAAACCTCAGGAGAAGATGTTGAAAGCGTTTGAAAATGAGGGAATTATTTTCAATGATATTTTGATTGATACAAGTTTTGAGCACGAAAATTCACCAAACAGGAAACCAGAAATCGGAATGCTTGGAAAATATATGTATGGCAGTTATGATCTTGAAAATTCTTTCGTTATCGGAGACCGTTTGACGGATATTCAATTAGCTAAAAACTTAGGTTCAAAAAGTATTTTCATTAGTAATTCTAAAAATGGAAATGCGAATTTAACGACTGAAAATTGGTCCGAAATCTATCAATTTTTAAAACAAATTCCAAGAAAAGCTACCGTTAACAGAAAGACAAATGAAACTAAAATAGAAGTCGAGGTCAATCTTGATGGAAGTGGAAATTCTGAAATTTCAACTGGGTTACATTTTTTTGACCACATGTTAGATCAGATTTCAAAGCACGGAAATTTAGATTTAAAAATTAAAGTGGAGGGAGATTTACAAGTTGATGAACACCACACAATTGAAGACACAGGAATTGTCTTTGGAGAAGCCATTATACAAGCTTTAGGGAAGAAGAAAGGAATTGAAAGATATGGTTTTCTTCTTCCGATGGATGATTGTCTTTCTCAAGTGGCGATTGATTTTGGTGGCCGGCCTTGGTTGGTGTGGGATGCAAATTTTAAAAGAGAAAAAATAGGAGATGTACCAACAGAAATGTTTTATCACTTTTTTAAGTCGTTTACTGATGCTGCAAGATGCAATTTGAATATTAAATCTGAAGGGGAGAATGAACATCACAAAATTGAATCAATATTTAAAGCTTTTGCAAAAGCGATAAAAATGGCAGTCAATCAGACTGACCTAAATTATAATTTACCATCAACCAAAGGGAGTTTATAAAATGATAGCAATTATAAAATATAACGGTGGAAACGTCAATTCTGTTCAGAATGCTCTTGAAAGATTGGGTGCAGACTCAATTATTACAGATGATTTTGAATTGATAAAAAATGCCGACAAAGTAATTTTTCCCGGTGTTGGCGAAGCTTCATCTGCGATGAAAGTTTTAAAAGAAAAAGGTTTGGATCTGTTAATTCCAAGTTTGAAGCAACCTGTTTTGGGAATCTGTCTCGGAATGCAGTTGATGTGTAAAAATAATGAAGAAGGAAATACAGTAGGAATGGGGATTTTTGATTGCGATGTGAAAAAATTCCCTCCATTGGATCTGATTCCACACATGGGTTGGAATACCGTTTCAAATGAAAGATCTCCACTGTTTTCAGAGAAATCCGGTGAAAATGATCTTTATTTTGTGCATAGTTTTTATTGTGAATTGACAGAACATACAAGTTCTGTCTGCAACTATATTTTGCCCTTCAGCGCATCTTTACAAAAAGATAATTTCTTTGCGACACAATTTCACCCTGAGAAATCTGGAAAAACAGGAAGTAAAATAGTAGAAAATTTTTTGAACCTCTAAAAAACCTATATATATGAAAATAATACCGGCCATAGACATCATCGACGGAAAATGCGTTCGACTTTCAAAAGGTGATTACGATACCAAGAAAATTTACAATGAACATCCTCTGGAAGTTGCTAAAGAATTTGAAGCCTCTGGCATTCAGTTTCTGCATTTAGTTGATTTGGATGGTGCAAAATCAAAACACATTGTCAATCAAAAAGTGTTGGAAAATATTGCGAAAGAAACTTCTTTGCAGATCGATTTTGGTGGCGGACTGAAAACTGAAAAGGATATAGAAACAGCCTTTAATGCAGGTGCAAAACAAATCACAATCGGCAGCATCGCTGTTCAGAATCCAGAATTTTGTTATCAATTAATTGAAAAATACGGAGCTGAAAAAATAATTCTCGGAGCCGACTGCGAAAATAAAATGATAAAAACTTCCGGCTGGTTGGAACAAAGCGATAAAAACGTGATTAATTTTATTCTTGATTATCAAAAAAAAGGTATTCGAAACGTAATTTGTACCGATATTTCAAAAGACGGAATGCTGGGAGGCGCTTCCACCGAACTGTACAGAGAGATTTTAGAAAAAACATCCGTTCAATTAGTGGCAAGTGGCGGAATTTCCTGTATAGAAGATGTTTATCTGATGAAGGAGATCGGATGTGCCGGAACGATCATTGGTAAGGCAATTTATGAAGGTAAAATCACTCTGAAAGAATTGCAAAAATTTATTGAAAACTAAATTTGGATTTCTTTATACTAAATTCATTCAAGTCACTATAAACTTTTTAGAAGAGCACATCAGCTTAAAAACTTACATCAACAAGTCCCAACGGGACGCTTTAACAAAGGATGGGATGAAATCCTATCAACATTAAACATGACAAATAAGAAAAAATGCTCAAAAAAAGAATAATCCCTTGCCTCGACATCAAAGACGGAACCACGGTAAAAGGAATCAACTTTGAAGGTCTTCGAAATGCCGGAAATCCTATTGATTTAGCCAAAAAATATGAAAATGAAGGAGCGGACGAACTGGTTTTTCTGGACATTACGGCAACCATAGAAGAACGAAAAACTTTTGTCGAACTAGTGAAAAATATTGCCAGAGAACTGAGCATTCCATTTACTGTAGGAGGCGGAATTTCTTCTGTGAAAGACGTCAGAAAACTGTTGGAAGCCGGAGCGGATAAAATCAGCATCAATTCATCAGCAGTGAAAAATCCCTATCTGATTTCTGAACTGGCGAAAGAGTTTGGAAGTCAGTGTATCGTTGTTGCGATTGATACAAAATTTGTTAATAACGAAGATTGGGTTTTTGTAAAAGGTGGAAGAGAAATGACTCCGTTGAAGACCTTGGATTGGTCAAAAAAAGTTGAGGAATTGGGAGCCGGCGAAATTCTTTTAACCTCAATGAATGGTGACGGAACAAAAAACGGTTTTGACTTGAGATTGACGAAACTCATTTCAGAAAAGATAAATATTCCGGTGATCGCTTCCGGCGGAGCAGGAAAAATTGAAGATTTTGAAGATGTTTATAATCTAACAAAAGCAACTGGAGCTTTGGCTGCAAGCATTTTTCACTTTGGTGAGATTGGAATTGATGACTTAAAAAATGACTTAAAAAACAGAAATATCAACGTACGATGAAAATAGATTTTAATAAAACAAACGGACTGGTCCCTGTGGTTATCCAAGACGAAAGAACTTTACAGGTTTTAATGCTTGGTTACATGAATGAAGGGGCTTTTAACAAAACAAAAAAGGAAGGTATCGTTACTTTTTTCAGTCGTTCAAAAAACAGATTGTGGACAAAAGGTGAAGAGTCTGGGAATTTTATGTCCGTAAAAAAAATTCAGATCGATTGTGATCAGGATACAATTTTAATTAAAGTCATTCCAAAAAATACAGTGTGTCACACTGGAAGCTTCAGCTGTTTTGGTGAGAAAGATTGCAAAGGTTTTATATATCAGCTGGAAGCTAAAATCGCTCAGCGAATTGATGACAAAGTAGATAGTTCTTATACCTATTCATTATATCAAAGAGGCATCAATAAAGTGGCTCAAAAAGTCGGAGAGGAGGCTGTGGAATTGGTGATTGAAGCTAAAGACAATGATGAAAATTTATTTAAAAATGAAGCAGCTGATTTACTATATCACTTTTTAATTTTGTTAAGAGCGAAGAACTTTTCGTTAAATCAAATTGAAGAAATTCTACTGCAAAGAAATCAATAAAAAAACCTGCAAATCTGCAGGTTACGTATATTTTTAAAACATAGATATATGTTTTTAACATTTTATTTTTTCTGAGTTTCTTTAATATCAGAAGTTTTATTTGCTCCAGCAAAATGCTGCAAAGCTCCGATGGTTGCCTTGCCGATATTAAAAACATACCGTACATCTGTATTGGCAAATGTATCATCTTTCGTATGCGGAAGTTCGCTTCTCAAATACTCAAAAAATCCTGTTATCACTTCACCTTTTTTCTCAAAGGAAATGTAGTCGCTGTGTTCAGCAGGATCAATTTTAGCTTTCAAAGGAGAGTATAATGTCGTGCAAGCCATCAGCTCTTTCGTGGCCTGAGTAGATGCTGCATTATTTTTAGAGCTGCCACCTTGGTCTTCATCACAGAAAACGGTGTCATTAAATATTCCTTTTTTACCACCAACTTGGTCTAAATTAAAAACCATTTTTATATCTAGCTGACGAACTTTTTTCTGAAAAACTACCTCGTCTGCATAATGCTTACTGCCATATAATCCCTGTTCTTCACCTGAAAAATGGATAAATTTTATAGAATATTCAGTGGGAACATCCTTTAAAATTTTTGCGGCTTCCATTATAATGGAAGTTCCGCTTCCGTTGTCATTAACTCCGGGACCATTGATATTGTCGAAATGACCACAGATAATGACATAGGTATCTGGATACACTGTTCCTTTTTTCGTGATGATAAGGTTTTTAGACTTCATCCTTCCCACAGAGAAAGGATCTTCCATGATCTGATCTTCTGTATAACCGAAGGAGAGATATTTATTTTTAATCCAAACTAATGCTTTATCATTTTCTTCGGAACCTGTGGTTTTTACGCCCAATTTCTCAAACTCTTTTAAATGAGAATTAATATCTTCAAATTTAAGAGCATCAACACGGTCCTGATAAGTTTGAATGAAATTTTGTGATTTCAGATCGTCGGTTGCAATACCGAAAAGCAAAATAGCTACAAGTTTTTTCATATTTCTACATACAGATTACTAAATTAAATATTTTATATGATAGACTTTTCAACTTAATTATTTCTCAATAATAATTTTTTTTGAAATTTTTTCGCCCTCAAAAACTACTGTTCCGATATAATTTCCAGAATCTATTCCTGAGATATTAATTTCTTTTTGATTTTCAGATTTTAAAACCAATTTTCCGGTTACATCAGTTATTTCTGTAGTAAAGTGGCGGACGGTAGCAGGAATCTCAATATGTAAAATATTTTTCGCTGGATTAGGAAAAAATTTAACAGAGTCATGATCTTTCTGACCTTCACTAACTGCGAGAACCGATGTGGCCACCGCAAAATGCTGAAGCGCACCAAGCGCAGCTTTTCCTACATTAAAAACATATGTTGGATCTACATTGGCAAAAGTATCATTTACAGTATGCTCATTCATGCTCTGTGGAGTTTCGTAGAAACCTGTAATAATATCTCCTTTAGCTTCAAAAGGAACATAATCAGATGCATAGGTGTTTGACATAACGGTTTGAAGGGGAGAATAAAGAGTGGTACACGTTGCCAATTGTTGTGTAAAAGATAAAGAAGCAGCATTATTCCCCGGTAATCCTGACTGATCACTTTCGCATTTGATTGAATTACTAGGAGCAGACAATTTGCCTCCTACTTGATCAATGTTGAAAACAACTCTCAAATTTAACTGTCGCACGCCGTTTTGAAAAACAACATTATCTACATAGTGATGGCTCCCTAAAAGCCCCTGTTCTTCACCGGAAAAATGAATGAACTTTACAGAATATTCTGTAGGAACATCTTTTAAAATTCTTGCAGCTTCAAGCAGAATAGAAGTTCCGCTACCGTTATCACTCACTCCGGGACCTGTTATCGTATCGTAATGGCCACAGATAATTACATAGGTGTTCGGATAAACAGTTCCTGTTTTTGTGATGATTAAATTTTTTGTCGTATTGCCGTTTACTGTAAAGCTGTCTTCGGTAATTTGATTGGCAGCATACCCGTAAGCTTGATATTTCGTTTTAAGCCAGTTCAGCGTATTTGTATTGGCGGTAGATCCACTCGTTTTTACACCCAATGCAGCAAACTCCTGAAGAAGTGTAGTAATATTAGGTTGCGTTATCTGATTGACTCTGTTTTGATAAGCTTGAATAAAACTTTGAGCGTGCGCATTATAAGTTGCTAATGAAAGGAGTAGAAGAGTGGATAATTTTTTCACTTTAAATGTCAATTTTATACTTTGAAGTAATTTTAAACAAATGTAGATAATAAAAAAATCCCGAGCAAAAAACTCGGGATTTTATATTGATAACAAAAAATTTTACATTATTTTACTTGATCTACAACTGCTTTGAATGCTTCAGGATAGTTCATAGCCAAATCAGCTAAAACTTTTCTGTTTAATTCAATGTTGTTCTTTTTAAGAGCTCCCATAAACTGAGAGTAAGACATTCCGTGCTCTCTAGCTCCTGCGTTGATACGCATGATCCAAAGTGATCTGAAGTTTCTCTTTTTCTCTTTTCTTCCACGGTAAGCATATTGCATTGCTTTTTGTACCGCGTTTTTAGCAACAGTCCAAACGTTCTTTCTTCTACCGAAAAAACCTTTAGCTTGTTTCATTAATTTTTTTCTGCGCGCTCTAGAAGCTACGGCATTTACTGATCTTGGCATAATTTAAATTGTTTTTTTGAAAAGGGCGGTAAACTGTTTCATTACACTTATTTGCACCGTTTCAGGGTTAAAATGTTGAATTGTTATTCTTATAAACCGAAAAATGATTTATAAAAACTACTTAATTGCTAATTGACGTTTAACGCCTTTCTCATCCACTTTCGCAACATAAGAAGTAGTAGTAAGATTTCTCTTCTGCTTAGTTTCTTTTTTAGTTAAGATGTGGCTTTTGAAAGCATTTTTTCTTTTAATCTTACCAGTTCCGGTAAGTTTAAAACGCTTCTTAGCACCTGATTTCGTTTTTAATTTTGGCATTGTTTGCTTTTTTATGTTTTTGTTATCAATATTTGTTTTTAAATCCCTGAAGATATATCAAGAATAATGGTTTGCAAAGTTACGAAAAAATATTAAATCTCCTACCTAAATAAAAGGTTTTCAATTAATGTATCCTTTTTCGCAATCATATGAATCTCTGTTGACTTTTCATGATAAATGATTTTAGTTTTGATAAGTGAATTTTCAGAAAATATATCTTTAAATTTTGTATAACTAATTTCCTTATTATCTATCTCAATCGAATAGGTTTCACCACTTTTGAATTCTTTATAAATAGAATTTCCCTTTAATAAAATTAATGCATCCCTCTTATTTTCAAATAAATATCCCGGAATCGTCAGTTGGTTATCCTTAAGTTTAATTCCCGCATTTTTTCCATATTTATTAATAAACATTATGTATTGATTAACATTATCTTTTGCTAAAACTTTAATGTAGTTAGTCTTGAAAATCATGTTTTCTTTCAGCTGATCTCCAATATTAAAGTTAAGTTCTGATCCAGTACCGAAAATAATAAGATCAGGATTTCTTCTCATCACATAATTAGCATCACCCAACTCATGTGCTAATGCACCATTTCCAAAATTAGATGGTGGATTCCTGGCAAGAAAATAATCGTTTAAACCCAACATATCAACTGTGGGAAGTTCAGAAAAATAAGGAATACATCCTGCAGCAGTTACAGCAATCAGTGTATTATTCGGGAAAATATTTTTAAGTCTATTTCCCAGATGCATTCCATCAAACTCCCATCTTTCATCTTTTGCATATTGATTAGCTGGTATAAATACCTGAATACACACGCTAGAGATTAATAGAATAAAGAAAAAAACTCTCGTTTTAGTAATACTAAAATCTATCTTGTTCGAATGTTCTAAACCTGTTATAATAGAAAAAACTAAAAAAATCAGCACTACATAATAATGTCTAAACGCAGGAAATATATCACCACCAATTAACGTAATGTAGGACATCCATGCCATAGTACACAATAATAGATATAACCCAAATAAATTTTTCTTTTTAAAAACTAGATAATATAAACATAAAAAACCAAGTGCAGAAAGAAGTAAAGTCCCTAAAAAAGCTTTAAAATTGTAATATCCCCCTCGCAAAATATGATGTAGAGTAATTTTGACCTTTACTAATGCTGTGTTGGGTACAAGTTCTCCATAATAATTATATCTAAATACAAGCTGACCCAATAAAAATAGAGAAGGAATAAGAATTACGGAAAAAACAATTTTTAAAAATAGCTTCCTATCTCTGAAATTAAAAACTAGTAAAAATACTGAGGTCAAGATAGTAAATAGATAACCATCAGGTCTTGTGAGAGCTAAGAGCCCTAACCATAATGAAAGTAGGTAAATTCTTTCGAAGTTTTTTTTATTGATAATAACTGATACCTCTATAATCATCAGAGTTATAAAAAAGATATACAGTGGTTGCTCTAAACCGCCAACTGCCCAAACTGCTACACATGGTGTAGTAACAAATAGTAACATGGCATAGTATATATATTGTATTTTAGAACCCTGACTTTTGAAATAAAATAAGATAACGCCTAAAATCCCTAATGAGCACAATATTCCTAGAATTCTTGTAGCAATCATCAGATCAAATCCTAATTTCCCTAATGCAGAAACACCCAAAATCCACAACAAATTAGAATATCCCTCAACAGGAGAACCATCGTTCCAAGTTAATCCTTTGCCTTCAATGAAACGTTTTGCATAACGAAGGGATATTAAACTGTCATCTGAAATGAAAGGATAATAATATAAGCAACTTAAAAAGAAGATGCATAAGACAAGCAGCAATAAGTAATTATATTCTAGCCTCCTTGATTTATATTTAATTGAATTCACCTAATTAGTTTTAATAAAGTGCAAAATAAAGAAAAAAAAAACCTCAAATTTCTTTGAGGTCATATTTATAAGTTCTAAATGAATTATTTAGCTGGTTTTTTAGGACTCATCATCATAATCATTCTCTTACCTTCAAGTTTAGGTAACTGATCTACTTTACCAACGTGCTCTAATTCCTGAGCCAGTTTAAGAAGTAAAATTTCACCCTGATCTTTAAAGATAATGGAACGTCCTTTGAAAAATACGTAGGTTTTCAATTTTGAACCTTCTTCCAAAAACTTTTCAGCATGTTTTTTCTTAAAATCATAATCGTGCTCATCCGTCTGAGGTCCGAAACGGATCTCCTTAACAACCACTTTGATTTGTTTTGCTTTAAGTTCTTTAGTTTTTTTCTTCTGCTCGTATAAAAACTTCTTATAGTCTAATATTCTCGCAATGAAAGGTTCAGCTTTATCTGAAATCACGACCAAATCTAATTCCTGTTCTTTGGCAATTTGTCTCGCTTTATCAATCGGGAAAATTCCCGCTTCTACGTTGTCGCCCACTAAACGAAGTTCCCGTACACGGATCTTATCGTTTATCATGTGTAAGTCCTCCTGTGGTGGACGTCTCTGTGGGCCTCTGTTGTTAAATCTTTGTGCTATCGCTTTATAATTTTATTGGTTAATAACTAATTTTGAATTGAAAAATTTAATGATTAAAAAATTTAAAAATTACTTTTAGCAAATTAATCTTTAAATAAATTTAATATTTAAATCATTAAATCTTCAACTATATTGTTGCGGCTTTTTTGAAGTAGGCTGCAAACTCATCCATGCTCATTACTCCAAGATCGCCTTCTCCACGTCTACGTACAGAAATTGTGCCATCTCTTTCTTCATTTTCTCCCACTACAAGCATGAAAGGAATCTTTTTTAATTCCGCATCACGGATTTTTTTACCCGTTTTTTCGTTACGCTCGTCAATTAATCCGCTAATATCGTGAATTTCTAAAAATTCTGAAACTTTTTTAGCATAATCTACATATTTTTCACTGATCGGCAATATTGTAAACTGATCCGGGCTCAACCATAATGGGAAATCTCCGGCTGTATTTTCTAATAAGATTGCGATAAAACGTTCCATAGAACCAAACGGTGCTCTGTGAATCATGATCGGCCTGTGCTTCTCATTATCGCTTCCAATATAAGTAAGATCGAATCTTTCCGGTAAATTATAATCTACCTGAATAGTTCCTAACTGCCATTTTCTTCCCAAAGCATCTTTCACCATGAAGTCCAATTTAGGACCATAGAATGCAGCTTCACCGTATTCTGTAACAGTATTTAATCCTTTTTCTTTCGCTGCAGTTACGATTGCGTTTTCTGCTTTTTCCCAGTTTTCATCAGAACCGATATACTTTTCTTTGTTTTCAGGATCTCTTAATGATATTTGAGCAGTAAAATCAGCAAAGCCAAGCGAACCGAAAACATACAGAACCAAATCAATCGTTTTCTTAAACTCGTCCATCAGCTGATCAGGAGTACAGAAAAGGTGAGCATCGTCCTGGGTAAAACCACGAACTCTCGTCAAGCCATGAAGTTCTCCACTCTGCTCATATCTGTAAACTGTTCCAAACTCTGCATATCTTTTAGGCAAATCTCTGTAACTCCATTGTGAAGTTTTATAGATTTCACAGTGGTGAGGGCAGTTCATTGGCTTCAGCATAAATTCTTCTCCTTCATTGGGAGTTTTAATTGGCTGGAAACTGTCTGCTCCATATTTATCCCAGTGTCCAGAAGTCACGTACAATTCTTTTGCACCGATATGAGGTGTCATTACAAATTCGTATCCTCCTTTTTTCTGAGCATCAGAAAGGAAATTTTCTAATTTTTTTCTCAAAGCAGTACCCTTAGGCAACCAAAGAGGTAAACCGGCTCCAACTTTTTCTGAGAAAGCAAAAATCCCTAATTCTTTCCCTAATTTTCTGTGATCTCTTCTTTTTGCCTCTTCCAATAATTCAAGATATTCAGTCAATTCTTTCTGTTTCGGGAAAGAAATTCCATATACTCTTGTTAACTGAGGATTCTTCTCATTTCCTCTCCAATAGGCACCTGCAGCATTCAGAATCTTAACTGCTTTTACAATTCCTGTATTAGGAATGTGACCTCCACGACAAAGGTCTGTGAAGTTATCATGCGTTACAAAAGTAATTTCGCCATCGTTAAGATTCGAAATCAATTCCACTTTATAAGGATTATCAGCATACGTCTGCAAAGCTTCCGCTTTAGAAACAGGGTATAATGAGAATGTTGAAGCTTTTTTAGCGTTTTCTAAAACTTTCTTTTCAATTTTCTCAAAATCTTTTTCAGACAAAACTTCGTCACCAAAATCTACGTCGTAATAAAATCCGCTTTCGATTGCCGGACCGATGGTTAATTGAGCATTTGGATAAAATTCAAGGATAGCCTGCGCCAAAAGGTGAGCAGAAGAATGCCAAAAAGCTTTCTTTCCAAGATCATCATTCCATGTCAAAAGCTGTACCGTAGAATCTGTGGTAATAGGCGTGGTAACTTCGACTTGTGTGCCGTTTACAACTGCGGAAATGGTATTTCTAGCCAATCCCTCGCTTATAGATTTTGCCACATCCAACGGAGTGACTTCTCCCTCAAATTCTCTGACGCTATTGTCTGGAAGTGTAATTTTTATCATTGTTTACTAAGAAATTTTAAGTTGCAAAAATACGCATTTTTTACATCTTTATGAAATCATTGCCTGATAATTCACAAAAAATACAATTTATTTTACATTCTGACGTTAGTACTTATTTTTTAAAAACCTTTTCAGACTTTTAAAACCGCTTAAAGAATGCTAAGTCTCGAATTACATAGCAAATTTTGAAATCTGCTGAATCGCAGCCCGACCTGAATGGAGCTCTTTTGTCTGGAGATGCAGTGGGCTTACAATGTAAATTATAATATCCATTGGTTCGCATCTCCAGAAAAAAAGCGGGAATGGAGGGCGGAAAAGCTGCCCTAATAAATAATTGCAAAAAAAATACTAAGCTTTCACTTAGTATTATCTGTTTTCCCTGATTTGTTTTCTGAAGATTTTTTTACATCATCTTTATCTACATCGGGTGGATTTTGTTTTTTTGACGAAGCAGGAATATTCTGAAAATCTTCATTCTGCTTTTTCGTTTCTGCGGAATTTGCAGATTCTTTCTTTTTGTTATCGTCTTTTGAGTCCATAATTTTGAATTTTAGAGTCCAAGAACACCGAGTTGTCCGGTTTTATCTTCTATCTTATAATTCAAAGCCTTTGCCAAAACGAAAATATTGTTCAGATTTTCCATCAATTGCTGTTTGCCTTCATTTCTCAACTTGTTTTGATCTACAGAATTGATTGCAGTCTGCTTCGCTTTTTGCTGAACCTTCTTAATATCCTTTTCAGAAATTCTGTTGATGAAAGAATCATCTAACGACTGAATTTCTACACTTGGCGTGATTCTTATATCCGCAGTCGGAAGATCAGTGATAATCAATTTTTTATTCACAGAATCTACCTCCATTTTCATTTTATTTAAATCATAGGAAACCTGCGCATTGGTTCTGGTGTAGGTAATAATACTATTGCTTGTCATTTCTTTGCCAAGAAATTCGTAGCCAAATTTCGTTTTCTGCATTGCGGAAAAGTCCTGTTCCAATACCACCATTTTATTCATCTTCGAGATTTGATTGGTCAAAATATAATAATCAGACTTTTCGGTTTTCTCGCTTACTTTTAAACATGATCTGAAACTGAAAAACAGAATCACCATCAGAAGAATTCCTGCAACAAATGGAATAAAAAGTTTTAAATTTCTCAATTTTAATTATTAAATATTTCTTTAATCACCGATTGGTCATCTTTCTTTAAGATTTCTACAAGATCCCTTTCGATATATCCTGTAGTCGGCATTTCAATAATTCTTCCAATTTCCTTGCCATATTTTTCAACAATAATAGTAGGGACTTTCTGAACGTTATATTTAGATTCATCACCTGTAGGAGATTCTTTTTTACGATTTACTGCAATAATTATCAGTCTACTGTCCGGAAACTTCACTTCTTCTAAAATTTTCATCAATCTAGGGAAATCTCTGTGACTATCCTCGCACCATGTTCCCATGAAAACGATCAGATTGTAAGAATTTATTTTATTTTTTTTTAATTCATCAATAGCTTTTTGATCTAAAGCATATTCGTTGAATTCTTTTGTATACCACTCAGAATAAGGTTCTTTAAGAAACTGATCTTTCAACTGATTTCCCAAAAGCATTTTACCATCGTTTTTAGTTTCAACTTCTCGGTTGACAACAACTTTCTGAGCACTTAAATGCTGAGTTGCCGATGCCAATGATGCTGCAATAAGCATATTTGTAATAATTTTTTTCATAGGTAGATTTCTACTTTTTTTTAAAGATTATTCCGAATCGTTGGAATAAGTAATGTAATCGCCCTTTTTCACTGATACTTAGGCGGATTCATTTTAATTTTCAATAATTGCTTTTAAATCAGCAGGAGAGTAGTACTTGTTTTTCAAAACTTTATGATCAGCTTTTCTGTACACATTATATTTTTCACCTGATTTTTCGTAGAAAGATTCAACCTCTTTTGCAGCATAAAACTCTACGGTTTCGTTCGCCTGCTCTTCATTATCACAAGCTTTAGACATATTTGAACGTTGAACCTCGTTGAATAATTCAACAAATTTATCACCTAATCCAAACTCTAATACAGCTCCGCTTAAAACATATTGTAAATCACATAATGCATCAGCGATTTCTACTAAATTTTTATCTTCAATCGCCTGTTTCAGCTCATTTAATTCTTCCTGCAAAAGCTCAACTCTTAAATTACATCTTTCCTGCGAAGGAATTTGTGGAGTTTCCAAAATAGGAGCTTTGAAAGTGGTGTGGAATTCTGCTACTTGGTTCAGGCTGTCAATTTTATCCATGAAATTTTTAAATTTAAAGCAAATATAGTGATTTTGGTAAATTTTTGGATGCGAGATGTGGGATGAAAACCAAACTACTCAGTATTGATCATTCTACCAATAAAAAAAGACCGCCATTTCTGACAGTCTTCAAGTTTAATTGATTTAATGGTTAATTTTTGATAAATCTTTTTGAGATTTCTCCAATCTGGATCGTGTATGCTCCTGCAGTAAGGCTGCTTACATTCACTGTGCCTCTTTCGAGTTTTCCTGAGTTGATTAGTTTTCCACCCATATCGAAGATCTTGTAATCTTCAGTCGTAGTATTTGAAATATTTAAAATATCTCTTACAGGATTTGGATATAATTTAATATCAGTCAATACATTTTTGACATCAAAATCATTCCCTCTTCCTGAGGAAAGAATATTTAAAGTATAATCTTCAACCTGCCCGTAAGTGTAAGATCCACAAGAAGATGAAGGCACAGAATTATACTGCATCATTACTCGCATTCTTGTATTTCCTAAGGTCGCTGTTGAAGGAATTGTGATTGATCCTGTTACAGGAGTGGTTTGTGAACCAGTTTTTGTCCAAACCAATTCTCCGCTGTCTGAAAAATCACCATCTTTATTATAATCTATATAAACAGCGTACGCTTCATTATATTTAGTCGAAGTCCAAACCGGAGTAATAGAAATTGTATTTGCATTTCCTGAGGTCACATTTGTTGAAATAGAAGTGAAGTTTTCATATCCTGCAGTTCCTGTTGAAGTGTTATTAATTGTTCCAAATTTCACATTTCCAATTCTTTCATCCGAAGTATTGGTGGCAGTTGCTGAACAATATGTAACAGTGCTTCCCGCAAGAGTAGTTACTGTCGCAGTATTACTTGAAGTGGAAACATTTCCAGCAGCATCTTTAGCTCGTACACTAAAGCTATAGGTTGTAGAAGGATTCAAACTTGTAACCGTATACGTTGTAGAGGCAGTATTTCCAATCAATGAAGAACCCTGATAAACATCATAACCCGTAACACCTACAGCATCTGTTGCTCCCGACCAGGAAAGGTTAGTGCTTGTAGAAGTTGTACCTGAAGCCGAAAGAGTAGGGGCAGTAGGAGCTACAGTATCTATACTTCCTGATCCTGCGTTTACTGAAATGTTTGCGTTATTGACATCAAAGAAAATATGATTGCTTCCTTTGACCATAATCCTTCCTGTCGTTGTCGTAACATTCGGAATGACTACCGCTTGAGAACCGTCATTGGGAGTTCCGGCTAATAAAGTTGTCCATGTTGTCCCTGAATTTGTCGACCAAAGAATATCTACATTGGCTGCGTTAACACCGTTTGCAGTTGTTCCTGCAACATTCCAGGTTATGCTTTGTGAGCTTCCTCCTGCGTAAGTGGTCGCTGTACCTTGAGAAGTAATGATGAAAGGTCCTGCAGTTGCATTTACAGTCACTTTAGCATCGTCAGAATTGTTTCCGGAACCTCCGGCTCTGTTATCACGAACTGTAAATCTGAAATTTAAAGCTCGTGCTACGGAAGAAAGTGCTTCTACATTGATCTCTGAACCGGCTGTAGTCGTAGCACCTGCTAATACAGAAGCCATTCTTGGGAAATATCTTACAGGCGTTGTAGCTGGCGTCCAAGATCTGAATGTTGGGCCGGTTGCTTTTGTTGCACTAGCTGCAGAACTTGCTCCGGTTTGAGAAGATGAAGCATTATCAACCTGTTCCCAAATATAAGTCAAAGAATCTCCGTTGGCATCAGTTCCAGTTCCCGTCAGCATAAACGGTGTACTTTTCGGAATCGTATAATCTAAACCAGCATCAGCTGTTGGAATTGAATTTCCTGTAGAAGTGCTTACCGGACATGTTTTAGCTTTAATATTATTTGTAATTTGCTGAATGCTTATGGCATGAAAGAAAGAATCTGAATGCGGCTGAATATCCTGAGCTGTAATTCCTGCATAACCCATGATTGTTGAGCCTGAACCCGTCTCCATATTGACACCTGTTCCTTCATTACTCATTGAGAACGTATGATTTCCTCCAAATTGATGCCCTAACTCGTGCGCAACATAATCAATATCAAAATTATCACCTGATGGAATTCCGTCTGATGGGGAAGTGTAGCCACTACCTTTAGAACCGTTTACACAAACGCAACCGATACAGCCAGCATTTCCGCCGCCGCCTGAAGCTCCAAATAAATGCCCGACATCATAATTGGCCTCACCAATAACTGAAGTTAAAGTTGATTGAAGCTGAGAATTCCAATTACTCATCTGTGCTGCTGCAGAATATGGATCTGAAGATGCACTGGTATAAATGACAGCATCATTATTGGCTATCAAAACCATTCTTGCTGCAAAATCTTTTTCAAAAACTCCGTTAACGCGGGTCATTGTATTATTCATCGCCGCTAAAGCGAGTGCTTTTGTTCCTCCAAAATAAGTGGTGTATTCCCCTGTAGATGATAATGCCAAACGGAAAGTTCTTAGTTTAGCATCATCCGCATTTGGTCTTGCTGCCAGATCTGTTGCGCTAATTCCTTTTTGGGCAACATCGATAACAGTACATTCAAATGAGCTTAAATTATCTTTTTTATCAGACTTTTTATAAACTACATAAGTAGAAAGATCTTTTGTGTACGGCTCAATAAAAACTGCGGATTTGTCACCATAAATTTCCATTGAAGATAATCCCAGAGGAGAAATACTGAAGTAAACCGTAGAATTAGAATCTTCGAGACCTTCGCCAACATAAGATTTAATATCAGGATATTTTGCAGCTAATTGAGGATCGAAATTTGAATTTTCTCTGACCTTAAAATTCTCTAATTTCCCTTCAGAATTAGGAAATGAGATAATGATCTCTGATTTTTCGCCCACGGATAATCTTTTTGGAACTCTCACTAAGGCGCTTTTTAATCCGTTGATATCGAGCTGGTAAATTTTGGGAGCGAGAATGTTTGCTTTGTTTTCAAAAATCTCTGAATTTGTTTTTCTAGAACCTTCAGACCAAAGTCGGTCAGTCTGAGCGAAAGAAATGCCGGATAGAAATAGCATTCCAATCACAAATAGTTGTTTTTTCATAAAAAATAATATTTTGATTGTGGAATATCAAAGCTAATAAAAATTATATTACGAAAAACAAATTTTTTTAAGAAAAATTTGGACAATCAATTTAAAATATTATGCATTACATTAAATATGATTTAAATTAATTCCTTTATGAATGAAAATAGCACATACTTACGCATGTGCTATTTTATAAATTACTTAGTAATCTCTCTACCGATAACCAATCTCTGAATTTCTGAAGTTCCTTCTCCAATTGTACAAAGTTTAGAATCTCTGTAGAATTTCTCAGCAGGGAAGTCTTTTGTATAACCATAACCTCCAAAAACCTGAACTGCATTATTAGAAATTCTAACGCAAGCTTCAGAAGCATACAATTTTGCCATCGCACCTTCTTTCGTCATTTTCTGTTTAGCATTTTTCAATGTAGAAGCTCTTTGAATCAACAATTCTGCAGCATCAATTTCTGTAGCCATATCTGCCAGCATAAAATTGATCGCCTGAAATTCAGAAATCGCTTTCCCAAACTGTTTTCTTTCCTGAGCATATTTCAAAGCAGCTTTATAAGCTCCTCTTGCAGTACCCAAACTTAAAGCAGCAATAGAAATTCTACCACCATCTAATATTTTCATTGCCTGCTTGAAACCTTCACCTACTTCCCCCAAACGGTGAGAATCTGGTACACGAACATTATCAAAGATAAGTTCAGCAGTTTCTGAAGCACGCATTCCTAATTTATTTTCTTTTTTACCAGAAGTAAAACCAGCCATTCCTTTTTCAAGAACGAAAGCAGTTGAATTATTTTTTGCACCAATTTCACCTGTTCTTGTCATCACAACAGCAATATCTCCTGAAATTGCATGAGTAATGAAGTTTTTAGCACCGTTGATTACCCATTCGTCACCATCTTTCACAGCAGTGGTAGACATTCCACCAGAATCAGATCCTGTATTGTGTTCTGTCAATCCCCAAGCTCCGATTACTTTACCGGTAGCTAACTGCGGAAGCCATTTATTTCTTTGCTCTTCGTTTCCGAATTCATAGATATGATTGGTACATAATGAATTGTGAGCTGCTACAGAAAGTCCGATAGAAGGATCTACCTGAGAAATCTCATCCAAAATAGTCACATACTCATGATAACCCAATCCAGAACCACCATACTGCTCAGGAATTACGATTCCCATGAAACCCATATCACCTAATTGATGAAATAATTCTTTAGGAAAAGTCTGACTTTCGTCCCATTCCATAATATTGGGTCTGATATTTTTCTCAGCAAATTCTTTTGCTGTTTCAGCTATCATTTTAATGTTGTTGATAGTTTCTGTATTCATATTAGATAATAGTTAATGCCCAAAGATACTTAAATTGCCGAAATACGAAAAAGAATTATTACTCAGATTAAAATTTCCACATAATATTTTAATTTTCAGTATTTTATACTTTTAATTACATTATTAGATTAAAGAAAATTATTCGTTCTAAAAATAAATTTATACACAGTGAAAGCCAATTTTATGAAGATAAAATTTTAAGATATATTTTGATTATCTGAAATTTTCATTGATGAAAATTTGATATTGATATAAGTAGATTCACTAATAATTAATATCTATAAGTGTATCTGCTTATAATTTTTACATATAAGTATTTATGCTTATATTTGCAAAATGATAGCGGTCATCACCGGTGATATTATAAATTCGCAGCATGCAGACACTGAAGTTTGGATTACCAAACTAAAAAATCTTCTTGAAAAGTGGGGAAGTGCTCCACAAACATGGGAAATCTACAGAGGAGACGAGTTTCAGTTTAAATGTGATATCGATGACGTATTCTGGCGTTTCCTAGCCATTAAATCTCTTATTAGAAGTCAGGAAAATTTAGACGTAAGAATTGCGATCGGTATCGGTCAGGAAAACTTCTCATCCGAAAAAGTCACAGAATCAAATGGTACAGCTTACGTATACTCAGGAAGATTATTAAATGACTTAAAGAGTGACGGCCATACTGTTTCTATCAAAACATCCAATGATTCTTTAGACAGAGATCTCAATATTTTACTTAAATGGGCTTCAAAAGATTTTGACAGCTGGACGATGGCGACTTCTGAAATCATTCATGAAATGATTATGAACAATGATATTACACAGGAAGATCTTGCAAAGAAATTTGCCATATCACAATCATCGGTAAGTCAAAGATTAAAGCGCGCTAACTACGAATTGATCGTAGAAACCAATCAATATTTTAGAAAGAAAATCTCAGAACTCTAACATGATCTTTATACAACTCATATTGGCACATTTACTCGGAGACTTTATTCTCCAGCCAAATGCTTGGGTTTCAGATAAAGAAAATAAAAAAATGAAGAGTAAATATCTGTACCTTCATGTTCTGATTCACACGGTTTTAAGTTTTATTTCACTTTGGAATCTTGAATTATGGTGGATTGCAGTATTGGTAGGAGTTTCACATTTGATCATAGATGCTGCAAAGCTTTATTTTCAGAATATAAAGACTAAAAAAAGATGGTTTTTCATCGATCAGTTTTTACATATTGCGGTGATTGCTGGAGTTTCTTTTTATTTTGATGAGTTTAATTTTGACTTTTTAAAAGATCATAACTTCTTAAAAATAATAGTAGCCATAGTATTTTTATCATCTCCGTCATCAATTATTATTAAAACATTATTGTCTTCGTGGACACCCGCTCCCGAGACACAAACCAACATACAGACCGAATCTTTATCAAGTGCCGGAAAATATATAGGAATTTTAGAACGTTTAATGGTTTTTACTTTTATTATGGTAAATCATTGGGAAGGTGTAGGTTTTATGGTAGCAGCTAAATCTGTTTTCAGATTCAGTGATCTTGCGCAGGCAAAGCAGAGAAAACTCACAGAATATGTTCTTATAGGTACATTACTGAGCTTTGGAATTGCCGTTTTAACAGGAATTTTAATTAAATAATATAAATCTAACTAATAAGACATTTAGAAAATGGAAAAGAAAGAAATGTTGTACGAAGGGAAAGCAAAACAAGTATTTGCTACCGATAATCCTGATCAAGTAGTCGTTCGTTTCAAAGACGATGCTACAGCATTTAATGCTCAAAAAAGAGGATCGGTTGATTTGAAAGGTGAAATGAACAATGCTATCACCACTCTTATTTTTGAATATTTAAATGAAAAAGGAATTAAAACTCATTTCATTAAACAATTGGACGAAAGAGAACAATTGGTAAAAAAAGTATCTATTATTCCTTTGGAAATGGTGGTAAGAAACTATTCTGCAGGAAGCATGGCTCAGAGATTAGGAGTTGAAGAAGGAATTAAATCTCCGGTGACTATCTTTGATATCTGCTACAAAAAAGACGAACTGGGAGATCCACTTATCAATGATCACCATGCCGTTTTCTTAGGTGCAGCTACCTATGAAGAGCTTGATGAAATGTATGAATTAACTTCAGATATCAACGAAATTTTGATCGATCTTTTCGACAAAATGAACATTATCTTGGTTGATTTCAAAATCGAATTAGGTAAAACTTCTGACGGTGAAATCATCTTAGCAGACGAAATTTCTCCTGATACTTGTAGACTTTGGGACAAAGACACCATGAAGAAGTTGGATAAAGACAGATTCAGAAGAGATCTTGGTGAAGTAACTGAAGCTTACGTAGAGATCTACAACAGACTGAAAACTTTGCTTAACAAGTAACATGCTGGGTGTTGGATGTTGGATGTGTGATGATTTCCACCCAACACCCGACATCTGACATCCAACAAATTTAGAAAAATAGAAATGAAAAGTTTAGACATTCATAAAAGTGAATATTTAAAACAGTTTGAGACTCAAACCTACGGAAGAAATCTTTTCAGAACGCAGGAAGAAGAAAGACTAGACGCTCCCAACGAAGAGTGTGGTATCTTCGGAATGTATTCTGATAATGATCTCGATACGTTTTCTCTTTCACAGTTCGGGCTTTTTGCTTTGCAGCACAGAGGTCAGGAAGCTTGTGGTATTTCTGTTCTTAAAGAGGGAAAAATCACCAATATGAAAGATGAAGGTTTGGTTTTGGATGTTTATAAAGAGATTCAGGATCCTGAAACTTTTATGGGAAATTCTGCAATCGGCCACACCCGTTACACCACCGCAGGAGACAAAAAGAAATATAATTTTCAGCCATTTTTTGCTAAAAACGAATATGACCAGATTATACTTTCAATCGCTCATAACGGTAACTTAACTAATGCGAGAGAACTGAAGACAGAATTGGAGGCTGAAGGCGTAGTTTTCAGAGCCACTTCAGATTCTGAGGTTATTTTAAGATTAATTCAAAAAAATCTTGATCTTGGCTTACGTGGGGCTATTAAAGCAACCATGGAAAAAATTGAAGGAGCATATTCCGTTGTCGGAATGACGAGAAATAAATTCTTTGCATTCAGAGATTTCAACGGAATCAGACCTCTGGTTTTGGGTGCTGTTGACGAAAAAACATACGTTGTAGCTTCAGAATCTGTGGCATTAGACGCTGTTGGAGCTCAATATGTACGTGATATTCTTCCAGGAGAAATTATTTACACCAACGAAAACGAGCCTGGTAAACTAAACTCTTACATGGTGAATGAGGAAAGAGGAAAGCAGAGAATTTGTTCGTTTGAATACATTTACTTCGCTAGACCCGATTCTACATTAGAAAACATCAATGTATACGAAATCAGAGAAAAGTCCGGAGAAAAAATCTGGGAACAGGCTCCTGTAGAAGCTGATATCGTAATTGGAGTTCCTGACTCAGGAGTTCCGGCAGCAATTGGCTTTTCAAAAGCATCTGGCATACCTTTCCGTCCGGTTTTGATTAAAAACAGATACATTGGCAGAAGTTTTATCGTACCGACTCAGGAAATGAGAGAAAGGGTTGTGAACCTTAAATTGAACCCGATTATTTCTGAAATCAAGGGTAAAAGAGTTGTAATCATCGACGATTCTATCGTTCGTGGAACAACTTCTAAGAGATTGGTTAAGATTCTAAAAGAAGCGGGTGTTAAGGAAATTCACTTCAGAAGTGTTTCTCCGCCGATTATTGCACCATGTTACCTAGGAATTGATACTCCATCTAAAGACGATTTGATTTCTGCAAATATGTCTACCGAAGAGTTGAGAGACTATTTGGGAGTAGATTCTTTAGAATTTTTGAGTACAGATAATCTTAAAGAGATTTTAGGTTCTTCAAACCACTGTTTTGGATGCTTCACAGAAGAATATCCTGTTGCAAAGGGAGAGGAGATAGAATTATTTAGTTAAGATTCATTAAATAAATAAAAGGTCAGACTTAATATTAAGTCTGACCTTTTTTATTGAAATAAGATTGTTTAACTTTCTAGAATTTAAATGCTAAACCAACTGCAAAATTGTTATTTCTTATAGCATCAGAACCGTTTGGTCTGTCTTTAGCAACATCTGTAACACCCGCTGTATATCTAGCAGTCAAACCGATATTGTCTGTGAAATAGTAACCAGCACCTAAACCAATACCTAAATTGAATGTGTTTAATTGATCTTTATAATCTCCTGTTGTATTTAAAGGATCATTGTTGCTTTCGTTTTTAAGTTTATTTTTAGCACTAACTAAAAATCCAAATTCCGGTCCCGCTTCAACATAAAGATTTGGAATAAAATTATATTGGAACATTAATGGAACTGCAACGTAATCCAAATGTCTCGCATAAGAAATTCTATCGTTTGTAATTGGAGCTCTGTAATCATATTTATCGCCATACTGTGTGTATATAACCTCTGGCTGGATGCTAAAAGACTCAGCTACTGGAATTGTTGCAAAAACACCAGCGTTAAATCCTATTTTAGATCCTTGATCCTCCAATGCCCCATCATCTGATAATGATGAAACGTTCATACCTGCTTTGATACCAAATCTTACATCTGATGAAGATGTCGATCTTGTGGTAGTTGTAGTAGTTGTCGTTGTCTGAGCGAATGCTAATGAACTTGCTGTAACCGCTAGTCCTAAAATTAACTTTTTCATAACTTTAAATTTTTAATATTTACTATTTTCCTAATTTTAAATTTTACTGTCAAATTTTTTGAGTTTGACGTATGGTATCTTTCAAATTGTTTGCCAAAGACAAAAAATATGACAAAAATCAGGTCGCAATAAATTAAATAAAAGCCAAATACGAATACAAAATACTAAATATCAGATAATTACAAAAACAAACATTTGTTTAAATAAACTAAAAATAAATGTGATTTTAAGCTGAAAATGAGCGCAGAATTTTAAAATCCGCTAAGTTTCTTATAAAAAAGTAGTGATTTTTGGATGTTTTCTGTGGTACATTGATGGTCAAAAACGCAAGAACCAATTCCTGACAGTAAAGAAAAATTGATTTTGCTTTCAATATTCTTTTTATCATTTAATAAAAGTTCGAAAATATCTTTATCTTCAAATTGACTTAGATCTACGAACGAATAATATTTTTGAATGTTTTCTATAATTACTTCAGAATCTTCTACAGTAATTAAACCCTCCAGATATGATAGATAAGTCTCGCAAATCATTCCGAGAGCTACAGCCTCACCGTGGAGAATAGGATTTTCTTTTGCAAGACATAAGCTTTCTATCGCATGCCCGATTGTATGCCCAAAATTTAAAGTCTTTCTTATATTTTTTTCATGAAAATCTTTATCCACCACTTCCTGTTTAATATTCATCGAAATTTGAATGTGTGGAAGAATACCCTCAACATCTAATTTCTGAATCTGAATTAAATTTTCCCAATGAGCCTTGTCTGCAATCAAACCATGTTTCAGCATTTCGGCAAAGCCGCTTCGCAGTTCTTTATAAGGAAGCGTTTCTAAAAACTGAGGATACACAAGAATCTGCTCCGGAAAACTAAATGTCCCGACCATATTTTTATAATGCATCAGATCAATTCCTGTTTTTCCGCCAATAGAGGCATCACACATTGATAATAGAGTGGTTGGAATATTGATAAACTGAATTCCTCTTTTATAAGTAGAAGCTATAAAACCACCCATATCAGTGATTACACCTCCTCCAAGATTGATAATCAAAGCCTTTCTATCGGCCTGCATCTCTGTTAAAATTTCCCACAATTGAGTAACGGTCTGAATATTTTTCATTTCTTCACCTGGCTCAACTTCCAAAATTTCAAAACTTATTTCTGTTTCCAAATTCCCCAACAGTACTGGAAGACAGTATTCATGAGTGTTTTCATCGACAAGAATGAAAATTTTGCTGAATGTGTTTTCGGTAATAAAAGCATTGAGTTGAGAAAAATTGTGGTCTAAAAAAGTAATCATTTTTTGATTTTTAATTAAAATATTAAGCAAACAATTGCACAAAGTTATGATTCTTAATTTCTAACTCGTAACTAAATCACTATCTTTGCAAAAATATTTAGAAATGGGCAGAGACAATAATAATTCAGGAAGACCAAAAAAACCGAGATCTTCAACAAGAAATTCGGACAGTCCTCGCTCTCCTAAATCTGGAAATTCTTCAGATTCAAAATCTTTTAAAAAGCCTTTCTCTAAAACTGGCGGAAGAAGTTTTGAGCCAAGAGATAGAGATACAGACAGCTCTACACCTTTTTCGAAACCTGATTCTAGGAGATCTGATACTAGCTATGAGAGTCGAATGGAAAAAAAATACTCAAAAGTTGAAAAGGAACCATTTGTATCCAATAAAGGTGAAGAAAAAAAATCTTTCGGATCAAAAAGGGGAGGTGTAAGAAGTACTAATACCAGAGATAAATACGAAAGAGGAAGCTTAAAATACGGAAGAAGACCTGGCAGCGAAACTGACAGAGATGACGACAGAGCAAGATCTTTTGTACAAAAAAGAAGATTCAAAAAGGTTGAAAAAGACGTTCATAAAGATACGATTCGTCTTAACAAATATATCGCAAACTCAGGAATTTGCAGCAGAAGAGAGGCAGATGACCTGATTATTCAGGGATTGGTAGAAGTTAATGGAAAGGTGGTAACCGAAATGGGATATCAAGTTGAAAAGACAGATAAAGTAGTTTTCGACGGACAGGGTATCACTCCGGAAAAACCAGTTTATGTACTTTTGAATAAACCTAAAGGATATATTTCTACAACAAAAGATGACAAAGCAAGAAAAACCGTAATGGATTTGGTTGCTAATGCATCGCCATATCGTCTTTTCCCGGTAGGAAGATTAGACCGTTCTACAACGGGGGTTATCCTTTTGACCAATGATGGACACATGACTAAGAAATTAACGCATCCATCTTTTGATTCTAAAAAAATCTACCATGTAACTTTGGATAAGAAATTGACCAATGAAGACATGAAACTGATTGCAGAAGGGATTCGTCTGGAAGAAGGTATTGCAGTTGTGGATCAAATTTCGTTTATAGAAGGGAAGCCGAGAAATGAAATTGGAATGGAAATCAGCATCGGCTGGAACCGTCTTATCAGAAGAATTTTCCAAAGATTAGGATACGAAGTTGAGGCATTAGACAGAGTAATGTTTGCCGGCATGACGAAGAAAAATATTAAAAGAGGACATTGGAGAATCCTTACAGATTTAGAAGTGAACAATTTGAAAATGCTTTAAAACAGAGGTTTTAAGTTTAAAATAAAAAAGACGCAGAAAATAATTCTGCGTCTTTTTTGTGTAGTAAATTATCAGTTTAGTTGTGTCTAGAATTAACTTACCATTCATCACTCAAAAACTTATATGCTTATCCTAAAACCGTTACCCCTTTTTGAATCATCTCAAAGATAGCATCTTTACCGTTATCTGGTTTTACATTGACTGCACGAGTGCCATTAAAATGAAGACATGTAACATAGCCATTTGCCACAGCATCCGTAGCTGTGAATTTCACACAGTAATCTAGTGCTAAACCTACAATTTCAACCAGCTGAATATCATGGTATTTTAAGAAATCATCTAAACCTGTTTTCATAAAATGGTTATTGTCCTGAAAACCGCTGTAGGCATCAATTTCTGTATTCTTCCCTTTCTGAACAATGTGAGTGACTTTTTCTCTGTTCAAATCTTGATGGAATTCTGCCCCGAAAGTTCCTTCCACACAGTGATCCGGCCACATAAACTGTGGAACGCCGTTTAAAATTATGCTTTCACCTATTTTTTTGGCATTGTTGCTAGCAAAACTTTTATGGTTCGAAGGATGCCAATCTTGTGTAAGAACTATTTGGTCATATTCATTTTCTTCCATCAGAAGATTGATGTAGGGAATTATTTCGTTTGCTCCCGGAACAGCCAAAGCTCCGCCTTCACAAAAGTCATTCTGAACATCGACTATTATAAGTGCTTTTTTCATACGTATTATTATGATTGAATTTTTTACAATTTATTACAAATATAATATTCAAAAAATTGTCCAAATTTTAAATATCGGACAAAACGGCATTTTAAATATTCAGCGTGTTTGGGAGAGAATTTGAGTTTAAAATAGATTCTTCAATTCCCAATAGCTTATCTTTGCAGGAAATACGTATTATATGTCATTCGAGTCGTTAGGATTATCAAGCAATATTATTCATTCCGTTAAAAAGTTGGGCTACCTGAAACCATTTCCGATTCAGGTGCAGGCTATTCCTGTTATTTTACAAGGAAAAGATTTGGTGGGAATTGCACAGACAGGTTCTGGGAAAACAGCTTGTTTTGTAATGCCTATTTTAGAGAAATTACAAAATGCAGAAGTTAAAAAAGACCGTAATGTTCAGGTTTTGATATTGGTACCTACAAGAGAATTGGCGATTCAGATTGATGAAGTTTTCAGAACCTTCACAGAAAATCTGAAGCGTGAGATTCGTACAATGGCAGTATATGGCGGAGTTTCTATCAATCCGCAGATGAAAGGATTATTTGGAGTTGAAGTTCTTATCGCGACGCCTGGTCGTCTTTTAGATTTGATCGACCATAACGCATTGAGTATTTCAGGAATTCAACATTTGGTAATCGATGAAGCCGATAAAATGTTTCAGCTAGGTTTCGGGGAAGAGATGGATAAACTTTTGGGAATGATGCCTGTAATGAAGCAAACAACGTTATTCTCTGCAACTTTAGATGACAAGGTTTCTGAAATGAAGAAACGTATTTCAATGAATCCCACATTGATTGAAATAAAAAAAGAAGAAGTTGAAATCGACCATATTGAGCAATTGGCCTATCATGTTGCTCCGGAAAACAAAGGGCCATTTTTGCGTTACTTGATTAAAGAAAAGAAAGTTGAAAAAGCCCTTATTTTTGTTTCATCTACAAAATCAGCAGATAATTTGGTTGAAAAGCTTAAGAAAAATAAAATCAAAGCAGTCGCTATTCACAGTCAGAAATCGCAAGGTGCCCGCAGAAATAATTTAGAAGAATTTAAAGTAAATGGTGCTCAGATTTTGGTCGCAACAGACTTAATTGGTCGTGGTATTCACATCGAATCTTTGCCTTGTGTGATTAATTACGAGTTGCCACGTTCGCCTTTAGATTATATTCACAGAATCGGTAGAACGGGGCGTGCAGGAGAAAAAGGAACTGCCATCAATATTCTGACCAATGACGAATTACAGCATTTCAGAGTGATTCAGAAGAAGATGGGAAAGAAAGTAACTTTACAAAGAACTGAAGGTATTGATTTACATGGTTATTAAAACCTTCATTACGCTTTAATATAAACTTCAATTTTGTAATAGATTGAAGTTTTTTTATTCTTGATCTTCTCGGTAAAAAAAAATTAGATTTAAAGTTTTTTTCACATTTACATTCCGCAATTATTGATATTTTTACGAAAAACTTATCAGAGTAAATTGCTGGAAATTTAGAGTTAAACAAATCATTATTATGGAAAATTTCACTGTCGTTCGCGGTTTGTTTGATGGAAGAAAAAGGCAATTGATAATCAATGGAAACTATATCAAGTTTGAAAGTAAAGATAACAAGAAAGACCTTTTTAAAATCATTAATAAAGAAGATATTAGTGGTATTCGATACGGAATTCATTTCATAAAAGGTTTAGAATTTTACATTGGACGAGAATATCAGATTTTCATTAAGTCAAAATCAGGTAAAGAAGTAAAGATCAATTTCAAACTATTCTACAGAAGAAAATTAAAAGAAAAACATCAACTATTTTGTGACATCATAGATAAATTATGGTGTCTTTATTTAGATGACATGACAGAAAGCTTTTTAAAGAAGATTGAGGAAAAAGAAGATTTTTTCTTGTGTGGAATCCAGTTTTCAGCAGACAGAATTAAATTTAATAATAAAGAATTACTGTTCAAAGATTTAGAAATTAAAAATTATTATCATTATTTTATGGTCTATTCCAAAAATGATTATTATCAGAATAAAATGCTATATTATCTGAAAGACGATAATGCAGTAATTGTTTCACATCTTTTAACAATTTTAAAAAGTCATGAATAATAGAGATATCAAAAAATTTCCGATCGGCAAATTTCACGAAAATAATACCGGTTGCGACATCGAGCTAGACAGCCACATCAAAGTGATCAAAAACTTTCCTGAAAAACTGAAAAAACTGATTGAAGATTTTTCTGATGAACAGCTAGACACGCCCTACAGAGAAGCTGGCTGGACGGTAAGACAACTTATCAATCATCTGGCAGATAGTCACGCAAACAGTTTTATCCGTTTTAAACTGGCTCTCACAGAAGATAATCCTACAATAAAACCCTACGATGAAACAAAATGGGCTGAACTTCAAGACAGTGTCAATATGCCTGTAAAGCCTGCCATGAGAATGTTGAAAGGAATCCATCAAAGATGGTATGTTTTACTGAAAACATTGACCAATAAACAATTTGAAAGAACTTTCCGTCATCCTGAAAAAGAAAACGACCATAATCTAAGATATTATCTGGCACTGTACTCCTGGCATTGCAATCATCATTTTACACACATTGAGAATTTAAAGAAAGAAAAAGGTTGGTAAAAAAAAGTCTTCACAACAGAACAGATCTTGAAGAAATTGTGACAAGAATTTCCAAACTGAGCCAAAGCTCCCAAAGAAAATGGGGCAGGATGGAGGTTGCCCAAATGCTGACGCACTGCGAGCTTATTTTACAGGTTCCTTTAAAAAAAGTAGTCCTCCAGAAACCTAATTTTATTTTGAGAGCTATTGGAATTCTGACAAAAAAAGAAATTCAGATTTTTAATAACGGAATTCCACCGAATATGCCGAGTTTTCAAAAACTAATCGTTAATTTTGAGTGTGATTTTGAGGTTGCAAAAAAAAATCTACTGAACACGCTTAACGATTACATTAAGGCCTACGAAAATCATCTGTTACCAGATGACCATGCCCTTTTTGGAAAGATGAAAGAACAGGATTGGGGATTTTTAGAATACAAACACCTCAATCACCACTTGAAACAATTTTATGTATGAGTTTTTTTGATAAAATATTTGGAGGCAAACAGGAAGAAAACCAGTCTAAATCTTTCTGGAACATGATAGAATCTGAAAAAGATTTAGAAGAGGCAATTAAAAAATCCTATACAGCGAAAATTGCCATTTTCAAACATTCAACAAGCTGTTTTATCAGCAAAACGGTATTAAGAAATTTTGAAAAAGAGATTGAAGAATCACAGGAAAATGGCACTACATTCTATTTTCTGGATCTTCTGGCACATAGAAATATTTCAAACAAAATTGCTGAAGACTTCGGAATACGGCATGAAAGTCCTCAATTGATCGTTATAGAAAACGGTAATGAAATTAATAATGCCTCTCACCAGGACATCACTTTAAGCCAGATAACCTCATGAGTAATATGACCAACTATTTAGCAAAAGTTTTAGAGGTTCCGGCGGAACGATTAAGCCTTTGCAGTGTGCAATATGAAATAAAGAAAGTCGCTAAAGGAGAGCTTTTGCTGCAATATGGTGAAGTTTGCCGTAATACTTTTTTTGTAGAGAAAGGACTTTTGAGAATGTTTTCCATTGACAAAAACGGTAAAGAACACATTATTCAGTTTGCTCCGGAAAACTGGCTGATTGGTGACCGAAGCAGTCTCTACTTTAATGAAAAATCAAATTACTATATCGAAGCGGTAGAGGATTCTGAAGTTTCTGTTCTGCAACGTGATTTTTTTAATAATCTTCTCGAAGAATTTCCTGACAGCATTGAAAAAAATGATTTAGTTCTTCAAAAGCACGTCAAGAGTTTACAAGACCGCATCAACTCGCTGCTTGGTGAAACTGCTGAAGAAAGATATTTAAAATTCATTAAAATGTACCCTGATTTATTACTCAGAGTTCCCCAATGGATGGTCGCATCATACCTTGGTATTACACCTGAAAGTTTAAGTCGTGTACGGAAAGAGTTGGCAAGGAAAAACTTTATAACAGACAAATAATAGTTTAATCCATATTCAAAATACTCACCAGCCGGTTCAGATATTCCTGTTCCATCATTACTTTCTCAAAAGATTTTTTTGCAAATACAGGGCAAACCTGTTTGTTTGAGGTGTGGTGTAGGGTGATGTCATTTTCAACAAATCCGTTAAAATTCAAAGCGTATTCTTTGATAAATTTATCGATCGTATTTCGTTTAATTTCACACAGAGTACTGTTCTGAATTTTTTGCAGAGAAGTAAGAATAAAAGATTTGTCGCCGGTAAAGTTGATGATATTGGCGATGAATTTTAAGTTTTCGTGTGGCATGCTGTTCATTTCCTGGCGAACAGCATGCGGTTGGTCTTCAAATATCATAGCTACATAGTTTTTCTGGTTTAAGTAGGCTTGTTATACAGTAGCGTTTCCCTCAACACCGTCTGAATTATCAGTTTTGTTTCCGGTAACTGCTGCTGCAACGAAACTTAACATACTGATCAGCTTTCCAGCTTTTGTATCCCAGTAGTAACTTTGTTTCGGCTCAACACGAATAATGGATACGTTAGGATCATCTTTCCCGTCAAACCATGCATTGGCCATCGCCGACCATTTCTCTTCGATTGTAGATCTGTCAGTATAAATTGAAGCTTCTCCGTAGATTGAAAGATATTCTGAGTTGCTGTTGTTCATAAAAAACAATTGAACTCTGCGGTCATCTCTGATCTCAAAATTCTTGTTGCTTTCTTCGCTACTTATAAACCATAAATTTCCTTCGTCATCAGTTTCCTGAAGTCCCATAGGTCTGGAAGTAATTGGTAACGTTTGTAGATCTGTTGCGAACATACAAATTCTAGCTTTTTCTGAAAGTTCTTTGATTTTTTTAATCGCCTCGATGTGCGTTAAATTTTCTGTTGACATAATATTAATATTTAGTGTGATTGTAATAAAAAAAGAGAAGTGGTATTTTCTCTTGGTTAAAAAATTTCTAACTGATTTTTCAACTTCAAAAATCTAACCAAAATCAGAAAAAGGTATTAAAAATAGAAAATATTTTAAAATAATCAAAAAATCAATAATAAATTATAGCAGAATCACTAAATTATGATTCAAATCATAATATTTAATTAATTATTTTGATAATATGAAAATTCAGTTCACATTTATGTTAAAAAATGGAAATCATTAGCTTGATCTATTATGTTATTCAGTAAGGGCGCAGTAAGCATTTTGGCACAAAATATGTCTATAAAATTCTAATAAAACTATTAAAATGATATGAAAACGATCAGCTGTACTAAACTAGACGAAGATCTTTTAAAATCCTTCGGAGGTGAAATAAAATCTTTTAAAGAAGGAGAAAAGATTTTTCAACAGGGAGAGATTCCGATGTATTACTTCCAGATTGTAGAAGGGAAAGTGAAAGAAAATAATCAGGATAGTGAAGGCAGGGAGTTCATACATAATATCTTAGGTTCTGGACAGAGCTTCGGCGATTCTATGCTTTTCATAGATAAAAGATATCCTATTAATGCAGAAGCAATCACAGATTGCCGAGTGATTAAACTTGCCAAACCTAACTTCTTAAATCTTTTGGAAAAGCATCCGGAAACTTCTGTTCAAATCAATTCCTGTATGTCTCAAAGAATGCATTATCAGTTTATTATGATGCAAAATTTAGCTTCAAATGATCCAGTGATCAGGCTTACAGGTTTATTGGAGTACTTAAAAAGTTTTCACAGTGATGATATTCCGCTATCGTTTCAGATACAGCTTACTAGACAGCAAATTGCCAATCTTACAGGTCTTCGTGTCGAAACGGTAATAAGAACCATTAAAAAAATGGAAAAGAACCTGACCGTAAAAATTGACAATCGAAAGATTTTCTTTTAAATATCAAATAATTTAATTTTTAAACAAGCGAGAATGCAGTTAGAAAACAAATCAGTCCTCATTACAGGAGCTGACAGCGGAATAGGGAAGGCAGTAGCATTACTTTTCGCAAAGGAAGGAGCGCATATTGCAATTATGTACCGTACCGATGAAGAAGGTGCAGCGAAAGTTCAGAAAGAAATCATTTCAATAGGTAGAAAATCGATCATCCTGCAAGGCGACATCAACGATTCAGAATTCTGCAGGAAAGCCGTCGAAAAAACGGTTTCAGAATTTGGTGGGTTAAATATCTTGGTCAATAATGCGGGTACCCAGTTTCCTTGTGATACTATTGAAAATTTAGAAGAAGAAAATATTCGGACCACTTTTAATTCTAATATTATTGGGATGATTTTACTGACGAAGGCTGCATTTTCTTATTTAAAGGAAGGAGATTCGGTAATCAATACAACCTCGGCAACAGCATATCAGGGACATGAAGAACTTTTGGACTATTCTGCAACCAAGGGTGCAATTGTTTCGTTTACAAGATCATTGGCTTTGCAGTCTAAACCAAAAGGAATCAGAGTAAATGCTGTGGCTCCGGGACCAGTGGCAACACCGCTGACAGAAGAGACTTTCGGGGAAGAGGAAGAAGATCAATCTAAACCACCATTGCAGAGAAACGCAACGGAAGATGAGATTGCTACAAGTTTTCTGTTCTTGGCTTCTGATCAGGCTGCTCAGATTACCGGACAGGTTATTCATCCCAATGGTGGATTAATTGTGAACGGATAGATTTAGATAGTAAGGAGATCAAGGATTAGAAAAAGATCTTCCTGTTTTGTATCTTGAGGATTTCATTTTTCTCCATATTTTTTGTCACCCGAATCACGGTTTCTACACTCAATCCAGTAAGAGAGGCAAGTTGTTGTCTGGTGTAGGGAATTTGGAACGAATATTTCGAATGATCCTCATGCTGATCTTTAAGATAATTCATCAGGGTTTTAAGCTTATTTTCAGGATTTTGGAACGACATACTCTGCATCATGATGTTCTTGTAGTACATCCTTTCTGAAATAAAGTTCAAAGTCGTTTCATACAGTTCAGGATTTTGTTTTAATAACTGAAGATAATTCTGTTTGGGCAGTCTGATTAACTTACAGTCTTCAATTGCCACAGCATTTAAGGGGTAAGATCTTCCTGTAAAGAGTGGAGTAATAATGCTTTCGCCTTCAGAAATAATCCCTTGGATAAACTCTTTTCCCTGATCATTGAAGTTGTTTATTTTAAGTTTTCCTTCCACAATTTGATAATAATATTGAGGCGTATCGCCTTCAGAAAAAATCATCTCGTTGGTTTTAAAATTTTTACAATCTGCACCATGAGAAAATAATAGGTCTTCATTAATCATAAAAAATCTAAATTTTAAAACATTTGTGTTTATCCTTATAATTTGGTTTAAATAGGACTGTTTTAACAAGTTGTAAAGAAAAAAGAATTTTTATTAATAGTGAATTAATATGCTACCACACAGATACCACAAGGTTTTAGGTAGATGTAAGTGCAAATTTCACCCTTCGTGATTTCAATCATAAAAAGACATCTGTATAATCTAATATATTTGATGGTTGGTTAATCATTAATCAGTAGAATTATTGTTGAAAAAATTAAAAAACAATAATAAATAGTAATACTTCGTATGAAGAAAATAAAAATAATTGAGACAAGATCATGAAAAATTTGGCAGAAGAAGAAATTATAAGATTGGCTAAAGACAATTCACCCCGCCTTTTGAGTAAGTTCAAAATTTCGTATCCGGATTTTTTTGAAAAACTGGCAGCTATACAACCTAATCTCCAAAATTCGGAATTGATATTTTGTATTTATCTAAAATTAAATTTAACGACCAAAGAAATTGCGACCTACACTTTTGTCACGCCAAAAGCAATACAAAACAGAAAGAACAGAATCAGAAAAAAACTGAATATTGATTCGTCAGTCGACATTTACAAATGGTTTGATGAAATTTGATTAAATTTAAATTTCATAAATATCAGAATCCGTAAAAACAAAGTACATCCCTTTTTTAGGGATGTTTTTTGTATCCAGACCTGTAAACTCACTGAAAGCAGGTAATAATAATTGCTTAGAAGTTTGAGCAAAACAAGGTAATTTAATTTTCTTGACCGGAGAATTAATAACAAAACCAGGATGAATATGTCCTGTAATCTGAAATTTAGGATTCGAACGGTCAAAGTCGTGAACGAAAGAAATGTCATCAATTTCCAATGAAACACTTCTTGAATCCAAACATAATTTTTTTTCTAAAGTTTTCGAAATTCTATCGTGATTGCCTTCTACCAGACAGAATTTGATATCCGGATATCGACTTTGCCAAGTACAGAATTCATCCACTTCAGAATTGTTCCCAGCGTGTAATAAATCTCCGACAATAATAAATTTTTCAGGCCGGAAATTTTCAATTAAAATAGATAAACGCTCCAAATCATTTTTCATAATATGATTCGCCAGAGCAATCCCATTTTTTCGGAAATGAGCGGTTTTCCCAATGTGCAAATCTGAAAAAATCAATGCTTTTTCCTTTTCCCAAAACAACGCACGTTGATTCGTTAGAGTGAAAATTTCGCTTTGAATCAATATATTTTTAGTTGCTATATTCATAATAAAGTGGACGTTCGAGGATTGATGATGGAAGTTTTACTCATCTTTAATGTTTCTTCCGGATTGTTTAATTAATTTCTGAATTCTTGCATCAAGATTTTCGCTCGTTAGAGTCTGTCTCAAACTGTCAACCTTAATCGGGAAACTTAATGGTGTAAATTTATTGGAATATTTTAAGATGAATTTCGATTTTTCAATCCGTTTGAAAGCTTCAACCAATCTTTGTTCCTGTAATTGCATATTAAAAACTTCAGTATATGCCTGTCTTACGAGAAAATGATTTGGATCATAGTCTTCCAAAACTTTGAAAATCAATCCCGCTGAACTTTGCAAAGCTTTATTGGAACGTTGCTGTCCGGGGAAATTCTGCACAACCATTCCTGAAATCACAGCAATATCTCTGAATTTACGCCTTGCCATTTCTGCGGAATTAATACTGGAAATCACATCTACCATCAAATTATCTCGGGTCAGAATTTTCGCTAAATTATCTTCATTTAGCGGAATTTCCTTGTCACTGAATAATTCAAAACCATAATCATTCATCGCCATTGAAAAGGAAATCGGAGCCAGTTTTGAAATTCTGTAGGCAATCAAAGCCGCCATCACTTCGTGCACCAGTCTTCCTTCAAAAGGATACATAAATAAATGATAGCCTTCGCGGTTTTTAATTAATTCAATCAAAAATTCATCCTCTCTTGGAATGTGTGAACGCTTTTCCTGATTGGCCAAAAGCGGATGTAGAAATTTAAGTTCTTTTTCAGAAGCTTTTGGATTCAGCGCACCTGACAATTTTTCTCGTAAGAAATGACCTAAATTTGAACTTAAAGGTAATCGTCCACCCAAATAACTCGGAGCCTGCGCTTTTCCTTTAGAAGCCCGAACGAAAACAGTCATATCTTTAATCATCGCCACTTCCAAAACCCTACCGGCCAGGATAAATTTTTCTTCTTTCTTCAATCTTGAAATAAAGTATTCCTCAACCATTCCGATGTATCCGCCTGAAATAAATTTTACTTTCAGCATCGCATCGCTAACAATCGCGCCCATATTCATTCTGTGGAGCATCGCAATTTTTCGTGAAGTCACTTTGTGCAAACCATCTTCCATCACGACCACTTTGTGATATTCTTCGTAACTCTTTAAAGCACTTCCACCAATTGTGAGAAAATCAATCATCGCTTTCCATTCTTCATCTCTGATTTCCTGAAAAGTATAGACTTTTTTGATTCTTTTATAAACTTCGTTCGGTAAAAATCCGTCACCAACCGCCAAAGTCATCAGAAACTGAACCAGGACGTCGAAACACAAAACCACAGGCTCACGTGGTTCGATAACTTTCTGTTTTACAGCTTCTTTTAAAGCGGCAACTTCAATCAGTTCTAAAGAGTGCGTGGGAACACAGAAAATTTTTGAGGTTTCAAAAGGGGAGTGGCCACTACGTCCCGCACGTTGCAAAAATCTCGCAACACCTTTTGCCGAACCGATTTGAATCACCGTATCAACCGGCTTAAAGTCAATTCCTAAATCCAAAGAAGATGTGGAAACGACTGCTTTCAGTTTTCCTGAACTTAAATTTTCTTCAATCCATATTCTTAAATGCGCATCTATCGAACTGTGATGAATCGCAATTTGTCCGGCAAAATCAGGATATGCATTCAGCAAAAGCTGATACCACATTTCGCTCTGGCTTCTGGTATTTGTAAAAACGATAGTCGATTTCGATTCCAGAATGATTGGAACCACTTTATCCGCTAATTTTTGTCCGAGATGTCCTGCCCATGGCAAAAGTTCAACTTCATCAGGAAAAACCGAAATGATATCGATTTTCTTAAGTTCTTTCGCCGTAATCTTTGTTTTCTTAATGTCGTAAGGAATCAAAACATCCTGTGCTTCATCAAGATTACCTATGGTTGCGGTAATTCCCCAGATTTTTAGTTTCGGAACGTAATGAAAGAGCTGTGAAATCCCCAATTCGACCATTACGCCACGCTTTGAACCCAACAATTCGTGCCACTCATCCACCGCAACGCAATGCATATGGGTAAAGAAGCGCTGATGATTTTTCTGAGCTAGAAGCAGATGTAAACTTTCGGGAGTGACTACCAAGATCTCCGGCATATTTTTAACCTGTTGCTGACGGACTTTCGGGCCGGTATCACCGTTCCTTACACCTACTACCCAATCCAGTCCAATCTCGTCAATTGCTTCCTGCATCGCCTTGGCAATATCTTTAGAAAGGGAACGCAATGGCGTAATCCAAATCATTTTCAGTCCTTTTTTGTACTTGTCAGGATTCGTCAGAAAGTCTGAAACCAAAGCTAAAAATACTGAAAACGTTTTTCCAAAACCTGTCGGAGCTACTACCATTCCGCTGTAGCCACTGCCAAATTTCTTCCAGGTATCGACCTGAAATTTAAATGGCGAGTTGCCCTTTTCCATCATCCAGTTTTGAATGATTTTAAAGCCTTCGGTATTTTCGTAGTTGCTCAATTTTGTTAATTGTTTTATTTACACACAAAGGCGAAAAGGTTTTTGACATTCTTAGGCATATTTTTTCGTTCACAAAGGCGTCCCACTCAGAAATCTTTGCGAACATTACATTTTAAAATTTACTGTATCAATTTCTTAATCTCTTCAATATCATCAATATCATTTACGGTCTTATCTTTCCGCCATCTTAAAATCCTTGGGAAACGCAATGCCACACCGCTCTTATGACGGTTACTGAAGCCAATTCCTTCAAATGCAATTTCGAAAACCAATTCAGCTTTCACAGTTCGGACGGGACCGAATTTTTCGATTGCATTTTTATTTACAAACTTGCTGACTTCCATTATTTCTTTATCTGTCAATCCGGAGTAGGCTTTGGCAATGGTAACCAATTTATCGCCACTTTTCACAGCAAAACTGTAATCGGTGTAATAGGCGCTTCTTCGCCCGCTTCCTTTTTGTGCGTAAATCAAAACTGCATCAATCGTCAACGGACTGATTTTCCATTTCCACCAATCGCCTTTTTTCCTTCCGGAATGATAGTGCGAATTTTTCTGTTTCAGCATCAATCCTTCACTGTTGATTTCTCTGGAATTCTCTCTGATTAAATTTAATTTACTCCAGTCTTCAAAATCAATTGCGTGAGAAATTTTGATATTTTCCGGCATTTCATTTAATAATAATTCCTCCAACATTGCTCTTCTGGCGGAGATGGGCTTTTCCCTTAAATCAGTTCCTTCCAGTTCCACAATATCGTAAGCAAAAACTTCAATCGGAATTTCAGCGAGCATTTTTTTGGTTAAAGTTTTACGGTTCAAACGTTTCTGTAATTCATTAAAATTTAAAACGTTACCATCCTTTACCGCAAGTATTTCTCCATCAATCACAAAGTTTCCTTTCATCGCTTTTACAGTCTCGGTAATTTCGGGAAACTGCTCGGTCACCAGTTCTTCCCCACGCGACCAGATGAATACTTCACCGTTTCTTCTGATAATTTGTCCACGAATACCGTCCCATTTATATTCAATCAACCATTCTTCGGGTTTACCCAAATCTTCCAATTCTTTTTCCAGTGGATAAGCCAAACAGAAAGGGTAGGGTTTTGAGTTATCGGGATTGATATTCTCGGCAGAAATCAGTTCTTTAAATGAAACTTCGTTCGGTTGCCATTTTCCCATCAAACTGTGCATCAAAGTACTTGCTTCCTGTCCGGAAAATTTGGTCAGAGAATTAATTAGCGTCTTAGATGAAACCCCAATCCTGAAACTTCCACCCAGTAATTTGTTGAAAATCAATCTTTCCGTATAATCCAAACCATTCCAGGAATTAAGAATAAATTCTTTTTTCTCAGCTTCGGTTTTCGTTTTCAGTCCGATGATGTCGGTCATCCACTCAGATAATGTTTTTTCAATTTTTTCGGTGGGAGGCGGAAGGATCAGGGATATCGTTTCACCCAAATCGCCGACTGAGGAATAGCTTTCCTGAAAGAGCCAAAATGGCAGTTGGGTAATTTCCAACGCCCATTCTTTCATATAATTGGTATTCACATTTCGCTTGGGTCTTTTCCCCGTAAACAGGGCTACAAACCACAATTTATCATCATCAGGCGCACGTTCAAGATAATCGATGATGGCATCGATTTTAGCATTGGTTTTATTCGTACTTTCCAGGGCGTTGATGAGTTCTGCGAAATTCTTCATTTCTAATTTCTATTTCTAAACCTGCAAGTTCAACATTATATTTAATCTTGCTTAATATCTGCTATTACTTCCTTTTCAACCACTTCATCGTCGTCATCGCCGTAAAGCGTTTCCACAACATCAGATTTAATTCCGATTTCATTTAAGTATTTTGAAAACACTTCGGTTTGTCCGTGCGTGACGTGAACAATTTCAGCTTCGGTAGCTTTGATGGCTTGCAGTAAACCTTTCCAGTCGGCGTGATCGCTCATTGGAAATCCTGCATCCATACTTCGCCATCTTCTTGCGCCACGAACCTGCATCCAGCCGGAGCAAATCGCTGTTGCGGCATCCGGAATTTTCTTAATGACATTGCTATCCAACAAAGCCGGTGGCACAATCACAATGTCACCCGCAACGTGTTTGATGCTTTCTCTGAAATCGGGAACTTCATAATCTGGAAGCACAATTCCAACTTCTTCAAAGGCTTTATTGAGTTTTCCAATCGAGTAGTGGACATGGATTTTTCCCATCCCTTCCACAGCCTTCATAATTCTCTGTGCTTTCCCCAAAGAATAACCGATGAATACAGAAGTTTTCTGATTTTCCTGATTTCTCAACACCCAATTCTGCAATCTCTTATTCAAATCAGGAACTTCAAGCCAATTGTAAATGGGAAGCCCGAAGGTACTTTCAGTGACAAATTCATTACACTTCACGAGTTCAAGAGGTGTACTCAAGCCATCATCCTGAACTTTATAATCACCGGAAACCACGGTCACATAACCTTTATATTCTAAACGAATCTGTGCCGAACCAATGATATGACCAGCCGGATGCATTGAAAGCTTAACACCATTAATATCCAAAACTTCCCCATACTGTAAGGTTTGACATTCGATGTCCGGAGAAATTCTTTGATGTAAAATTGGTTTTGTGAAATGATGACAAAGGTATTTCTTCATTCCCCAACGGGCATGGTCAGCGTGACCGTGCGTGATCACTGCATAATCTACAGGTCGCCATGGGTCAATATAAAATTTTCCCTGCGGACAGTAAATACCTTTGTTTGTGAATGTGATGAGTTTCAAAAGCGTGATGATTAGTATGTTTCTGAATATTCAAAAACCTAACCAAATTATTTTAAATCAAAACTTTTCTGCAGATCATTCCTATTCTTAGTGGTTTTTGAAATTTTCTTCTTTAAAACTGAGCACAACTTTTTATCAAACAAAAAAGAGCTGTTTTTAAAACAACTCTTCATAAAATCTTTATGGAATAATCTTTTCTTCTTTTAATTTTTTAAATAAATCAAAGAAGGAATCTTCGGTATTTTGAAATTCTCTGAATCCCGCTTTTCGGCTGTTGGTCATGTCGGTCATCACTTCAAGAGGTCTTCCCAAATCCAAATCTGTGTGCCAAGCAGAAGATAATCTTTCGGTATTTTCTTCTTTTAAATTATATTTTTTTACGATTTGGCTCCAGATTTCCTCATGGTTCTGCATTTCTTTTTCGAGAGGTTTGATTTCGTTTTCAAAACCAACTGCTTCCACACCAAAATAATCCGCCAATCTGTACCACAACCATTTCCAACGGAAAATATCTCCGTTTGTGATATTGAATGCAGTATTTTTCGCTTCTTCTGTGGTTGATGCCCAAACTAACTGTTTCGCTAAAATTCTTGCATCCGTCACATCCGAAATTCCGTTCCATTGTGCGGATGATCCGGGCCAGATAAATTTTCTGCCGGTCTCTTTGCAAATGCTTGCATACACTGCCAAAGTAGTTCCCATATTCATCGCATTTCCGACTGCATAACCAATTACGGTATGCGGTCTGTGAATACTCCAGCTAAAACCATCTCTTTCTGAAGCTGCATACACCTCATCTTCCTGAGCATAATAAAAATTCGGAAGCGGAAGTCTCGGCTGCTCTTCTCTCAACGGAGTTTCGGGAAGTTTTCCTTCTTTTGCGTAGGCTTCAAAAGGGCCGAGATAATGCTTCAATCCTGTAACCAAAGCAACATGCTGTACCGATTTTTTTGCAGACAAAACATTTAACAGGTTTCTTACCAAAGCGCTATTGACAAGGATGTTTTCTTCTTCAGTATCATTTCGCATCCAGGTTGTGAAAAAAACATGAGTAGGAGAGATGTTTTCTAATGCAACTTTCAAACTTCCTGTATCTAACAAATCAGCTTTTACTGATATTAATTCTTCGATATTGTTGTTTGTGTTTCTGGATAAACCGTAGGTTGTCCAGCCTTGAGAAATGAGTTCGTTGGCGAGATTACTTCCAGTAATTCCGGTGGCTCCGACTACTAATGCGATATTTTTATTGTTTTCCATTTTGTAAATTTCTTCTACAAAACTAGGGTGGTTTTCATCAAAAGCGCTTGATCTGGATCATGAGTTTAGGTTAGTTTAAGCCGATGTAAATTGAAAACATAGAATTGAAAATTATAGATCTAACCTTTCAATAAAAGTTTTTTACGAATTCTGCTGACGGTTTCCGGAGCTAAGCCTAAAAATGACGCAATGAGATTGTGTGGAATTCTTTTGATTATTTCAGAGTTTTTTTGAGAAAATTCAAGGTATTTTTCCTCGGCAGTATAACTGTTTGAAGCAATAAGACGATAGTCTTTCGTTACTAAACTGTTTTGATACAGAATCCTGAAGTAACGATCCATCACCGGAATTTGGAGCATTAATCTGTCATAATCTGCAAGACTGATCATGAGCAACTCTGTGTCCTCCAACGCATCAATATTCAAAACAGCTTTTTCCTGATTGATAAAACTTTTAAAATCTGAAATCCACCATCCTTCAAAAGCAAACATATTTATATGTTGCCCTCCTTTTTCATCTACAAAATAAGATTTCAGCAAGCCTTGGCATACGAAAGAGAGATGAGTACATACATTTCCCTCATGTAACAGGTACTGCTTTCTCTTAAGCTTTGTAAGCGAAAAAAAAGACTGCAATTCAATCTTTTCTTCTTCAGTTAAGCTCACTTTATTTCGAATATGAGAAATGAGGATGTCAAACATGTAGAAAAATATAAAACAAAATTAAGGTTTCTGGTCAGACTTTTCAAATTTATAGTGGTTGATCCTTCATCTTTATTTTTTGTTCTGAAAAATGCAATTTTTCATCTAAATTATAGGTTGAATTTCTCATTATTAAATCAGAAGAAAAGTATAGAAAATCCGTGTTTCAATCGTTAGCCAGTTTTTATCCAAACTGTTTAAGAAATCAGAATAATTCAAAGTAATCTTGACAATTTTTTATAAAAAAACAGTCCCAAAAAATTGAAACTGTTTTATGTAAAATCTAATTAGCTTTATACACCTTAAGGTACATTAAAAGCTTGGTATTAAGTTAAATTTATTTTTTAATAATTTTAATGGTTTTAAAGGCGTTTCCTTTTGTATCTTTCAATGAAAGATAGTAAATTCCTGAAGGGTAGTTAGCAATCTCTGTATTTATTTTATTTTCAATCGCTTCAAGATTTCCGTTCGAACTTAATATTATTTTTCCGTCTGTACCAAAAATATTCACACTGTAATTTCCTGATGCATTTTTCAATTTAATATGAATTAATTCGTTCTGCTTTATAGGATTAGGGTAGACAACTAATTCAGAATTGCTAGTTTCCATTTCGGTTATAGAAAGTACTGAAGTTGGATACACCAAAATTTTCTGCCCATTGTAACCTACTGCATATACTGCCACAGCATTGGATGGGTAATAAACTTTTGTAGTCTGATTAGTGATATCTCCTGTACCTGAAACCGATATGTAGATAATCTCATTATTGGCGTTAAACGTTTCATAAGCTACAGCATTTTGCCAAACACTATGTTGTACAGTGAGATAATTATTACTTAAAGTAACCCCTTGCCCTGTTTGCCCGTTTAACGGGAGTTGATCACGGAAAGCTGCAATACTGCGTGCTGAAATATAATGCATTACAGGCGATACAGGTGTCTGATAGTTTTGAGCCTGTATGAAAGCTATAGTAGCATCTACCTGTGCCTGCGTAATGGTAAGTTGCCCAATTCCATAGTCATCAATAGCTCTGTTGATTGGTTTTAAAAATCCTGTTTTTGTAAAGAAATCAGTCAAATCTTCCTGAACAACGGCACATGTATTTTTTACAAAATTCAGTAGCAATTCACCATTAGAAACACCTGAAGCATTGTAATTTCTTGCAATATTTGCAACCATTCCAAACCAGTGTGCATAATCTACTCCCGTATAACTGGCTGGATAATTAAAGGAGAGGATCGGTGCATTTCGTGAAGCTCCGGCTAATTGATAATACAGTTCAAGCTGCCAGAAAGGTACCAGTACTTTAAATACATCGATATTTGCGTTCCCTTGCAAGGCTTCCTGGTTGATGGAAGTATTTAAAATCGCTCCGTTTATTCTTCCACCTGCAAGGCTGTTCATTCCTGTTGCCGGCTCCACAGATTCTCTTTCCAGGCGAGACATCCCATCATTTTGTGTATTCATATGATAATCTACCCATGTACTATGCATATTATTGGTAACTTCTGTAGTACCAATCCATTTAAGATCCGGTCTTATTTGATTGATGTGTCCGAATTCATGAGCAAGTCCCCATAAAGACAACTGGTTGATATCGGCCAAAGATTCCTCACCCCAGTCAGAATCCATATTTATGCCTAGCCCGCCAGCATACCAACCTCCGCCATTATTACTATAGCTGAACATACGGTTTTTTGGAACTAAATTATATTTATAGAGCCCCATCACAAGCCATTCATTTTTTACAATAAGGTCATATTTTGCAATAAGAGCGGCAGGATTAAAAGGAGCATGATTTTTTAGCATACTTTTTTTATAAACCAAATGCGAATGATTCCCCACAACATCAATCATATTATACGCTGAATTGGTTAAACTCTCTTGCCAGTCACTTTGTGTAGATGTCTGATAGTGATACAGACCATTGACCTTACCTGAAACAATATTGATTTGGATGTTAGGTAATGTTGTATTGGTATTATAATAACTTATATATCCTAGACCACTGTTTGTAAGTTGAAATACATTCAAACCATTATGAAGTTCATAATAGGAACTGACACCACCCATAGTAGTGGAAAAATCCTTGACTTGCAAAGAAACACTAGCTCCAGAAGGTAAATTCTGAACAAACATGGCCACCTTAGTGCCTTGTGCGAATACGATACCTGTAGGATTTTCAAACCTGCTATATCCAGATCCGACCTTTAGGTTACCAGTAGTAACTGCGATAGGAGGATAAACCTTGTACTCCTGGATTCTATATTTACTTACGTACGTTCCGTTGAATAGACATTGTGCCAAATCTTTATAGAAAGGAGATGTTATTGCATTTATATCTAACTGATTAACAGACGGCTGTAATAATGAATAGAGATTGTTAGCAAAAATATTGCTGTATGGATTTGCGGCTCCTGAAGAACCTATTGTGTAGAAGCCCATTTCAGCACAACTTGCAAAGTTACCCTCACCACTATTAATTGTAATTCTTACGTTTAAAGGTGTAATCTGATTAGGAAAATTAACGTTTACGGGTGAAGAAGAATTTTGAAAATCAAAAGACATCAGGGGAACAAATGTACTGTTTGATGCAGTATTATAACTAATGCTCACATTTCCAAACCTACCATTACTACCGTTTGTTCTCGGTGTGTATTTTAGGTAATCAATAGGAGTAACACCGTTTAACCTGTAATTTAACACCACAGGAAAAGTAGTAGTGCTATATGCAGAGTGATACAGTGTACTTACATCATTATCGTAAGATTTATCTATATTTTCTCCCGACTGAAATGATGATGCTGTCGTTCCGGAGGCGATAATGTTTGCCTTCACATCATTTACACCATTTATACTTAGTTCCGATGTATTGATGGTGCAGTCGGTACCGTCAGAAATCACAGGTTGGGTTTCAGAAAAGAATTTGATCTCCGCTCCGCTTGAGAAGTTGCCAACGCCACTGTTCACCGAAATTTTAATGATATAAGGATTCTGGATCGCTGTCGGAAAAACAACTTCCTTATCCAAAGTGTTAGATGCCCAAATTAAATTACTGCTTACTAAAGTGAAAGTATTGGGTGCCGTCTGTGTACTGTATGAAATATTTACATTAGTCCATATTCCGTTGGTACCTCCAGATTGTCTTGGAGTATAAACCAGTTTTTTAATGCTGGTAACATTAGTGGTAAAATAAAACTTCAACTCATCCGGAATACCGTTCTGTGACCATTTAGAATGATAGATGGTCGTATTATCACCATCAAGTAACTTTCCAGCTTCACTCCCCGGTTGTGCTGGTTGCAAAGAAACACCCGTATATACAGGAACCTGAACAAGCTGCGAAAATCCTTGTAATCCGCAAAGTAAAGTGAAAAACAATAATAATTTTTTCATGTTATACAATTTTGCCTACAAAAATAGATTTTTTGAGAGTTATTATTTTTATCGGACATTATTTTGATAGCATAAAAGTTAACTTTTTATCTATCAAATTATTTAGGATGATAGATTTATCCCTAATGGGATTTGTCTAGTATTCAACTTATGATCAATGAAGAAATTTGATTTTATCATTTACATCACTCACAAACGGATCAATATAGATTCTTTTTAAATCTGTAGAAACCCTAGTAGTTGTTGGCTGACCTGCAAAAGTTAAATCATAACTTTGATTCACCAAAACGACCACTGATCTGTTATTATTTTAATATCTCGTGTATATTAATTTTATTTTTTTACTAGCAATTGTTACATAGACTAACCAATATTAGTCTGTTTTTGTACCACATATTTAAAAAACTAGTAAATTAGCAGTAACTAATTCAACCCATCATGAGACGACAAAAAATTAAACAGTGCAATTGCCCGCTCGGAAAGGCCATGTCAGCTTTAGGCAGCAAGTGGAAACCCATTATCGTACTAGTGATTAAAGACCGTACTTTGAGATTTGGCGAAATTGCAGAACATATTTCTCTGATTTCAAGAAAGGTCCTTACAGATCAACTAAGAGAAATGGAAGAGGATAAATTGGTAATCAGACGAGAATTCAAAGAATTACCACCAAGAGTAGAGTATAACCTTACTGAAAAAGGATCTGCATTATTGCCTATTTTAAATTTGCTCGAAGAATGGGAAAAAGAATTTGATTTTACAGAAGAAAAATTAGATGCGATTAGGTAATGAAAAAAGTAAAAAGACTGATTAATATAAAATGAAAGTAATAGATATTGAAACATGGAAAAGGAAAGAACATTTTAAATTTTTCTCTAAAATGAAAAGTCCGTTTTTTGGATTTACAAGCGAGGTAGATTGTACAAAGGCTTATGACGATGCAAAACGAAAAGGTAATTCATTTTATGCAGTCTATCTTCACAAATCAATGATTGCGATAAATACAGTAGAAGAATTGAAACTGAGGATTGTCGACGGAAATGTAGTTTTGTATGATGAAGTACATGTTGGAGGTACTATTGGAAGAGCAGACGGAACTTTCGGGTTTTCATTTTTTCATTATTCTGAAAACTTCGATATTTTTAATCAGGAACTGCAAAAAGAAGTAAAATCTGTTCAAAACTCTACAGGTCTAGGAATCAGCAATGATGTTTTGCCTATTAATCACATAAGACATACAACTATTCCGTGGAAATCTTTTTCTGCTATGCTTCATCCTACTAATTTTGACCCTAAAGAGTGCATTCCGAAAATTACGTTTGGAAAATTCAATATCCGTGATGATAAAAAATATCTTCCCGTCTCTATAGAGGCGCATCATGGTTTGGCAGATGGGCTACATTTAGCAAAATACTTTGAAGAGTTTGAGAGACAACTAAGTTTATAACAAAAAGAATCCTGAAAAAATCAGGATTCTTTTTTTACCAGTTATTCAAACCGTTTTCCAGAGCTTTTTTATAATTCTCTTCGTCAAAAGAGTAGAGGTCAGGAGATTTGTGAGCGCCGCCACGTCGCTGCTCATCTAATTTTCTAAGAATTCCCAGATTTTTGATTTTTCGGTAGAAATTTCCTCTATTGAGCTCTTTTCCTAAAATCGTTTCATATAATTTCTGTAATTCTGAAAGGGTAAATTTCTCAGGCAGAAGATTATAACCGATTGGTTTATAAGATATTCTTTCTCTTAAGCTGAGTAATGCTTTTTCGATAATTTCACGGTGATCCATCGCCAATTCAATCTCATTAAGCTGGCTAAGATATACCCACTCACATTTTTCACTGAATTCATCTAAAATCAGATTGGCATTATCGGGGTTGTATAAAGCGTAATATCCTATCGAGACAAAACGTTGTTTGTGCCATAGAGAATCATCAAAATCTTCGAAATAAAATTCACTTCTTTTGTTTTTGCCGAAAACAGCAAACTCTTCAAGATATACGTCAGAAATCCCTGCTCTCTCCTTCAAAACACGCTTTGCCGCATCATCCAGATCTTCATCTTTTTTCACGTAACCACCTGGTAGAAGCCACTGTTTGCGGTAGGTCATCTGAAGAAGAAGAACTTTTAATTCACTTTTATCAAAACCAAAAACGACAGGATCGGCCGACAGATGTGGAAGATAAAGATCTTTAGCCTCGTCAGATTTCCTTAAAAATTGTTGCTGTGAATCCATATAATTATTGTGAATGTCTAATATGACAAATTTAACATTAAAAAATTAAGAATTTCAAAAATATGGTATGTAGAATATCAGTTTAGGGAATTTTTTAGGGAATTTAACTATTTGTCATAATAGGGTAATTGGAATATTCCAAATATGCTCGACCTCAGCTTTTAATGATTAGAATAAGCCAAAGCAAAATATTCGTTTTTATATATAAAAAAATAATCAAAATTTTCTATTGACACTTATAACACATGTAAAATACTGAATCCCAATAAGTTGAAATCAAACATCTCAACGCAATGGTTGAATAACTTAACTAAACAGTGATGGTCAATCCGTCAAACTAGATTCATGAAAAAATACTACAAAAGGGCTATTTTCCCCAGGGAGTATATTTCCTATTTTTGAGTAGAATTTTAATCTAATAAAAACTAATACCCATGAAAATTTATTTAACACTTGCCTTGCTTATAATGAGTACATTTATTTTTGCGCAGAGCGAAAAATTCAAGAAAATTGAAACGACTTTGAATGAGCAACTCAAAGGCTCATATATGTTGAGAGGAATATATGATCCGCCTTCATATTCATTTGTATCTATTAAAATTGCAGAGAATGGTGATATGACAGTTACCGGCGATGAAAAGCCTTTTACCGAAACTTATTCTATTAAAAATGCCTCCATATCAGCAGATAGAATGAGAGTAAAGATTTATCAAAGCGAACCAAGAGTCAATATTACTTTCTATGTGAAATCAGAACAGGAGATTTTAAAATCTTTTCTTGAATTACAAAAACTTCTAAATAAGTAATTTACCATATGCTAACAAAGATAAACCCCCGACTTTCGATCAGGGGTTTAGTATTTAAACTTACTTTAATTCTTCTGCTCAATTTTTGTTACTATGGGAACTTCTTGAGGTGAAAAACATATATGCTAATCCTAAGGTAACGCCTGCTACCATTGCTAATTTTGTTTTTTTACTTGGAACCGGAATAGAGGTTTCTCCGTAGATCTGATGTGGCTCCGGCGATGATTCCAAAACATTTCCTGAAGTAGGTTCACCATTTTTAAGTTTCATCATCATCCTCATTCCCGCAGATGCCGTATTGATGATGGCTTTAGGGAACATTCCATAGACGTTGACCAAAAGTCTTGATGTGAAATCTGGGAATAGATCTTTTTTGGGTTCTTTAGCGAGCTGAACTATTTTTGCTGCCGTATCACGCGGATCCGCTGCAAATGGAGGAACTTTAAAATCAAGTCCGGAATACTTTGCTGAATGTGCATTTCCTGTAGAACGCTGAATCTGCGGATACAGATTGGCAACATGAATATCTTTATAATCTGAAATTTCTCCCTGTAGACATTCCATCATTCCTCGGATTCCGAATTTGGTAGCCGAATATACGGCGCTGTATGGAGCAGGCATAAATCCGCCAATTGATACATTATTGATCAGAATTCCTTCGTTCTGCTCTTTGAAAATCGGAACTACGCTGTAGGCTCCGTGCATGTATCCGAAAAGATTGGTTTTAATAACCTGTTCGTGAAGTGACATCGGGATTTCTTCAAATTTACCGCTTGCCATAACTCCCGCATTATTAACCCAGATATCTATTCTTCCGAATTCAAGAATGGCTCGTCTCACTAGATTATCTACCTCTTCAGCTTTGGAAACATCGGTAGGAACTGCGATAGCTTTCACCTCAAGTTCATTGCAAAGGTGTAAAGTTTCGTCTAAGGCCTCCTGTCCACGGGCGGCGATGACGATATTACATCCTTCCAAAGCAAATGCTTCTACTGTGGCTCTTCCGACTCCGCTGCTTCCACCGGTGACAACAACGGTTTTACCACGAAGACTTCTTTTTTCTAAAATATTTTCTGATTTCATACCTGATTATTTTGATGATTGTGGTTGATGCTTATATGCTATCTATTTTTACACCAAAGAGGCAGAAATGAGGATTTATTTTGAAGAAATAAGAGATATTTTTCGTCTTTATTCTTTGCTCCCTCAATATCTATGATGATTGCATCATTGGGTTTAGGGTTTTTAAAATAAGTCAACACAAAGTCTGAACTACAGCATTTAAGTTTTTCCCAATGGAGGAGAGGTTATAATCCAAATTCATTTTATTTCATTTTAAATCCTACGGGAGCCATTGTTTTTGCCTTATCGTACATATTGAGGTAAATAATTACGGTGTCTTTTTTCCCCTCGTACGTGACAGCATAACGATCAAGCAAACCCATTCCGAACGGACTGTTTTTAGATTTAAATTCACAGCAACTTCCATCTCTTTCATAAGAAACTTTTTCTCCGTTGGGTCCTGTGAGAGCATTAAGATAATTCCTTTCATTGAGCGGACCGTTTCCAACTCCGCCCACCTTCACAGGATTTTTTTCGGTAAAACCGTAAGTGGCATCTTCAGGTGAAGAATCGGTTGAACTTTCAGCTGTAGTTTTTACTGTTCCACATGATGATAGTATAATGATCATTATTGTGCTTAAAAGAAGTTTTTTCATGGTTTGTTTAAGCTTTATATTTTATTTAGTTTTTGCGGTTTTCCATTCGTGCTCAATATGGGTCATCAGTAAAGCATTGTCAAACTGTACAGAACCATTAGGGAAAATATTTTCATCCTCAAAAAAACTCGATTTTACATTTAATACTTCTAGCGGCTTTACCCTCCATTCGTAGGCATTAAGTAGCAGTCCTTCAAGTTTTTCTTTGTTGGGAGAATATCCCAAATCACCTTTTTTAAAAAAATCAGAGGCATTTTCTAAGGTCTCAAAGATTGAATTTTGATTAAAAATAGAAGTTTCCTTGGCATCAATTGAAATTTTGGTATCATCGGAACTTTTAAAGTCGATATGATAATTTCCTAATTTTTCTTCCACATTAAATTTTGCCAGATAATGTTTTCCGGGGAAAATTCTCCCTCCAACCAAAGTATTCAGCACTAAAGAGGTGTCTCTTCTTGGAATATAAACTCCGGATTTTACTTCTCCGTCTTCATCCCATTCAACAGCAATTCTATGAGCACCGTTTTCGGAATTTATTCCTAAAAAATCGGAAAAACCTTTTGGTTTAATATTTTTTAATCTAATGAGACAAATCCCTACAACGGCTCTACCTCTGTAGATTTTAGGGCGAAAAGGTTGAGGAATTATCTTCTCTACATCTTTGGGATCTGCCGTATAATTAATAAGAATACGACGATCAATATATCCGTGAATGGTGGGGATTTTCATGTTGACATGTTTTCTGTATAAACGTTCGGCAAAGCATATTACTTTAATTTTTATTTCAATTTTTCCGTTAAAAACAAATACTGCTTCGGAAGATGATGCTGCCAGATATTTTGATTATCCGACTCATTACTGAAGATCTTAAAATATTCTTCGTCAGCGTAAAGCACTATAGTATTTCCTGTACGAACGTAATAATTACTTTGGAAGTACTCTGGAGTATTGAAGTTGGGAATGTGTTTTTTCACTGCTTTCGAAACCATTTTACCTAGATATTTTTCGTAGTTTTTCTGTGCCTTCAGACTGGGTTTACTTAATTGATTGTAAGCATATTTCAACGCTACATTGGCAGGGAATTTTTGCTTTTTAATTATGGCTTTAGCGCCCTGAAAAGGATTAACTGATGTAAAATCATTGATGGTCTGCAAAGAAAAAGGAACATCTGGAACCCAATCAGCAGTATTGACTACATTATACGCCCAGCCTCCTTGAGTCATATGCTCATAATCGTAAGCGAAAAAAAGATTTCCGGGTTTTGGTCCTGCACTGCAATAGGTTTTGAAACGGATATCCTGCGGAAGCTTTCCAGAGAGTTTTAAATTTTCAAGATAAGCATTCAGCATAAAGGTTATTCCGCCACCCTGACTGTGACCTGTTAGAATAAAATCTTTAATTCCGGCTTTATAACACGAATCTATTTTGGATTCAATCGTTTTTGAGAGGTATGCCATTGCTACAAACCAACCTACCTGAACTGCAGCTCTCGGATTTTCTGCCAGTTTATATTTAAATAGAAACTGATCATCCAATTGAAGTTCACCCTTCGCCGGAATCATGGCTGCATAGAGATTCGCAAGGAAACTTGCCTCCGTCTGAATACTTCCCTGAACTGCAATGACCGCTACTTTTTCCTTCTTATGAATCCAAAGATCCCAAATATTGTCGAACGCAACAACAGGTGAGCGATAAACAAAATCAAAATATTCGGGATTGGTGAGGGTGGTGTTTTTATCCCATTCATCAACCGGAATGTGGGCTTTGTAGTTTATTTTTAATGTTTCAATATATTCAGATTTGTCGAAACCAGATTTTAAAATCTGTGCGAAAATGTTTTGTGAAAAGAAAATGATCAAAAAGAAAAAAACTTTATTCATAAGATTTAATTTTTATGATTAAATTATTCTAAAGCTTTCTTCTATATCATTCACATTACAAAGAATAATCATTTATAAAATTACGGTGTTTTCTTTATAGTTGTAGATAATATAATCGTTTTATTTCGTTGCAGGTTGAGTCAGACTTTTCACTTCAATTACTTTGAAATTTTTGCAGTTGAAAATTTTCTTTGTACTCGTTTTTTCATCAATCACCACTTTTTCTGCATCATCAAACGAAATGAATTTTGATCGATAATTTACTTTACCATTATATACCATTTTTTTTCTTTGAAATTCCTCTTAGCATTTTCAGCAGACAGATGTAACAGATTTTCTTGAGCATTCATTGCTTCCTTTTGCGAGAACTTATTTTGAGAAAGTAGAAGGAATACAAGTACTCCTGCAGTGGTAAGCATTTTTTTCATTAGGTAAATTTTATTGGTATAAATTGAGATTCAGATAATTATTTTCTTTTTTAAATTTCTCTTTGGCACTCTTTTCCATTTCCTTCATCATTTCCTCCTGAGAAAGAGTTTTCCCGTCAAAAGATACAACTGCAGTTACCGTTGCAGTACCACCATTGGAAGAACCTCTCTGTCTGTAATCTTTTACAGGATCTTTCTTGTGTTCCCGCCATAGTTTGTTAAATTTTTCTTCAGTTACTGCAATTTCTCTTGCTTTTTTGTCTAGGCTCAGCGTTTGTTCGCCACTCACTTTTCTGCTGCCGACCAAGGTAAATGAGTGATCTCCTTTTGTATCTTCAATTTTCAGGATCAAACCTGGAAGTCCATAGAAATTGTAGGGACCGTCCTGCACCGGAATTTCGGGAGCAAACCATGCAATCCATTTTCTGCCGTTCAGACTGGCAGTTGCTTTCTGTACATTATACCCTAAAACTTTGTCTTTATCTGAAGTAATTTTCCAGTCGATTTTTCTATTGTTTTCAATCAAAAGTGGAGTGGAAGAAATTCTTGTTCGGAGTTTTGTCTGATAACCGGGATACATTTTTAAAACTTCGTCATCTACCTTTGCAGGTTTAAGCGAAGTAAAATCGAAATGATTATTCTGTGTCATTTTTGCATTTTTAAAGGTGGCCTGCATTGTAGAGTCGTACACTGCTTTTACCTGACTGTAAAATTTTGATCCGGTGGGTGAGGTTTCCAAAACCATCGTTTCTATGTCAGATTTATCACGGCTGAGAGAATCTAATCTAAATTTATATTCATACAAAAACTGATTAGACTGCGCACTGATTTGGTGGGTAGCTACAATGGTGAGTATTGCAAAAAGAGAAGTGATTTTTTTCATCTGCTATTTAATTTTAAAAAATTAAAAATAATAAAATAAATCACAATGTTTTGATAAAACACAGTTAATGTTTTACTAAATTATCATTGTTTTAAATAAGTGAATTGCAGTTGTACTTTACATCGTCAATCTTGTCATCTTGGGCATATAACAAGTTGAGGCGAAAACTATGATTATTAAATTTAATTGTATTGCAAAAGTAAATAATCATCAAAAATAATAATTTTAATCACAACCATTTGAAATTGATTGAAGAGGTCACCTTTGATTTAGCTACAACAATCTTTGATTTAGCCACAATTGTCTTTTAGATTCTGACCAACTTTGTACTGTAAAAATTAATCAATTAAAAACAATCAAAAATGGACACACAAAAAGTATGGTTCGTGACAGGAGCTTCAAAAGGATTAGGATTAACTTTGGTCAAAAGATTATTGGCAGAAGGTCATTCTGTAGCAGCGACTTCCAGAAATATTACTGAACTACAGAAAGCAGTGAGTGAAGAAAATGTATCATTTCTTCCGCTTGAAGTTGATTTGATTAACGAAAACTCTGTTGAATCAGCAGTTTCAAAATCGATAGAGAAATTCGGGAAGCTGGATGTTGTAGTGAATAATGCCGGTTACGGACAGTTGGGAACTCTGGAAGAAATTTCGGATTTGGAAAGCCGTCAGAATTTTGACACCAACGTCTTCGGTTCTCTGAATATCGTCAGAAAGACAATGCCTTATTTGAGAGAACAGAAAAGTGGATTCATTATCAACATCGCATCAATTGGCGGATTAACAGGAGAATTTGCAGGTTGGGGAATCTATTGTGCCACTAAGTTTGCAGTGGTAGGATTTACAGAAGCTTTGGCCGCTGAAGTTAAAGAATTCGGAGTGAATGCAACTGTGGTTTATCCTGGGTATTTCAGAACTGATTTCTTAACAGGTGGCTCACTCAGAACGCCAAAAACGGAAATTGAAGAATACACCGTAGCAAGACAACTTCAGACCGCACACGAAAAAGACATCAACGGAAATCAGCCGGGAGACCCTGAAAAAGCAGCTGTGGCGTTGATGGAATTGGTAGCACTGGAAAATCCGCCTGTACATTTGGTTTTAGGTTCTGATGCATTCGGAATTGCCGGAAATAAATTAAATGCGCTTCAAAGTGAAATTTCTGAGTTTAAAACGCTAAGTACATCTACAGATTATTAAATTTGTAAAGGCAACAGTTTCTTGCTGTTGCCTTTTAATTTTTAAGTTATGCATAACAGAAAATTATACACCATCGATACCATTTCTGAATTTCACAGAATTTCAGGATTGCCCAAACCTCAGCATCCGCTCATCAGTCTGGTAGATTACAGTTTGGTGGAATATCAAATCGAAGAATCCGAAATTAGCTGGGTTCAGGATTTGTATTTTATGGGTTTTAAAAGAGATATTCAGGGGAAACTTCATTACGGTCAGGGTCAGTATGATTTTGATGAAGGTCTGATGTGTTTTATTGCGCCAAGACAGTTAGTCAAAATGGTTATCAGCAAATATGAAACAAAACCTTCGGGATATCTTTTGGCTTTTCATCCTGACTTTATCTGGAATACACCTTTAGCAAAAACCATAAATAATTATAAATTTTTCGGATATGATGTGAACGAGGCTTTATTTCTTTCTGAAAAAGAAGAAGAGACGTTAATCGGACTTTTCAAAGGAATCGAAAAAGAATACCAATCGGGAATTGACCAGTTTACTCAGAATATCATTATTTCGCAGATTGAAGTCATTTTAAATTATTGCGAAAGATTTTATCAAAGACAATTCATTACCCGAAAAAAGACCAATCATCAGATTTTAGATAAATTAGAAATCATCCTTAAAGATTATTTTAACGAAAATGTGATGGATAAAGGTTTGCCGACCGCCAATTATGTCGCTGAACAATTGAACATCTCAGCTAATTATTTGGGGAGTTTATTAAAGCAATTAACAGGACAAACCACACAACAACACATCCACGAAAAACTGATTGAAAGAGCCAAAGAAAAACTGTCAACAACAGAACTTTCAATAAGTGAAATTGCCTATGAACTAGGGTTTGAACATTCGCAATCTTTCAGTAAACTGTTTAAAGCTAAAACGGATATTTCGCCTTTGGAATTCAGAAAGTCATTTAATTAAGACGTACAATTTATTTTCACCAACATTGCTACAGCAAAGACCAATTTGGTTATTTTTTTCACTTTGGCAATACAGAACTTTGCATAATAATTTAAACAAAACATTATGCAAAATCTTAAAGGAAAAGTAGTAGCTGTTACCGGAGCAAGTGCAGGAATCGGCAAAGCCATTGCGATAAAATTGCCAGAAAACGGGGTGAAAGTTGTTTTGGGAGCGCGGAACATTGAGCAATTGCAAAGCATAGTTGATTACATTAAAAACAACAACGGCGATGCAATCTCTGTAAAAATAGATGTGAGCAAAAAAGAAGATTTGATTCACTTTGTAAACGCTGCTGTTGAAAAATACGGAACATTAGACGTCATCATCAATAATGCAGGAGTGGCGCAGCTTAGCCGGATTGATGAACTGGATGTTGACGGCTGGGAGCAAATGATTAATATCAACATCAAAGGGGTTTTGTATGGAATGGCAGCCGCAATTCCTGTTTTCAAACAACAGCAGTCGGGTCATATTGTGAATATCATTTCTACCTCAGGAATCAAAATTGTTCCGACACAGGGGATTTATGCAGGTACAAAAAATGCTGTTCGTACTATTTCGGAAGCCTTTCGTCAGGAATCGGATGGGAAGATCAGAATTACGGGAATTTCGCCCGGCGTCGTGAAAACTGACTTTGCAAATCATATAAAAAATGAATCAATGAAAACTGTCATTCAGCAGAATATGGAACAATTAGCCATAAGCCCGGAAGCTGTTGCCGATGCTGTCATCTATGCCATCAGTCAGCCAAAAGAAGTTGAAATCGGTGACATCGTCATTCGTCCGGCAAAACAAAATTAATTATTATTAATCCTAATAAAATGCAGCAAAAAACAGATATCCATCACATCGCAAGCATCTCACAACTGATGCGTGAACTCGGATTGCCGGCGCCTTTGCATCCGCTGATTGCTTTGGTCAATTACAATGATGTTTCTGCCGAAATGCTGGAAAAGGGACAAAAGTTAAGTATTGATTTTTATAAAATTTCTTTTAAACCCGATTTTAAAGGACAAACGAAGTACGGACAAGGTTATTATGATTTTGAAGAAGGTGGATTGGCTTTCCTGAAACCCAAACAAATTGTCTATACGCCGGAAGATAAAGAGAGTTATGTGGGCTTTGCACTATATTTTCATCCGGATTTCATTCTGAATTATCCTTTAGGAAAACAGATAGACCAGTTCGGCTTTTTCTCGTACAATGTTTCCGAAGCATTGTTTTTATCGGCAAAGGAGAAAGACATTATCACCAGTTTATTTAACTCAATTGCTGCGGAGTTAACGAATAGTATTGATCATTTCAGCCAGAACGTTTTGGTCACACAAATTGAATTATTGTTAAATTACAGCAACAGGTTTTACAATCGGCAGTTCATTACAAGAAAAGCTTTGAACAACAATATCGTCAATCGGTTAGACCAATTACTGAAAAATTATTTCAATGATCGCAGCGGACTCAAGAATGGTCTGCCATCCGTGCAAAACATCTGTGCGGAGTTGCAATTGTCCCAACGTTATTTAAGTGATTTAATGAAATCATTGACGGGACTCAATACACAGCAATATATTCAAAATGCTATGATTGAAAAAGCCAAAGAAAAACTTTCAACAACCGAACTTTCCGTGAGTGAAATTGCATACGAACTGGGCTTTGAGCATTCTCAGTCTTTCAGTAAGTTATTTAAAGCTAAAACGGATATTTCGCCTTTAGAGTTTCGGAAATCTTTTAATTAAATTTTTTCGGCTACAGGAAAATACTTTTCGGCTACAAGAGTACAACAGCGAAACCTCAACTTTGCTTCATTAAAATATATCAAAATGAAAGTATTTGTTACAGGCGCTACAGGTTTTGTGGGAACAGCCGTAGTACAGGAATTATTAGCCAATGGTCATCAGGTTTTAGGATTGGCTCGTTCGGAAGAATCAGCAAACAAACTGATTTCAGCCGGCGCAAAAGCACACCGAGGAGATTTAAATGATTTTGAAAGTCTGAAATCAGGAGCTGAAGGTTCAGACGCAGTGATTCACTTAGGTTTCGTCCACGATTTTACAAGATTCGAGGAAATGTGCAAACTTGATGGCAAAGTCATTGAAACAATTGGTGAAGCTTTGGCAGGAACCGACAAACCATTTCTCATCACTTCAGGAACGGCACTTTTCTCAAAAGACGGACTTACCGTAGAAACAGACTGCTCAGTAAATCCTCATCCCAGAATTGCTACAGAAAATGCAGCCGATGCTGTTGCAGCTAAAGGTGTAAAAGTTGCGGTGATTAGATTGTCGCCATCCGTTCACGGGAAAGGTGATATCATTGGTTTTATCCCCACATTGATTAGGATTGCAAGAGAAAAAGGCAAATCTGCTGTAATTAATGATGGCAACAATTTCTGGCCCGCAGTTCATAAATTAGATGCTGCAAAATTATACCGATTAGCTTTGGAAAATCCTTTTGAAAGCGGAAAAAGGTATCACGCAGTTGCTGAACAGGGCATTCCGTTTAAAGATATTGCAACGTTTATCGCTCAAAGATTGCAGGTTCCGGTTGTTTCTCTATCCAATGATGAAGCGAGAGAACATTTTGGGTGGTTTGCGCATTTTGCAAAGCTTAATAATCTGACTTCAAATGAAGAAACCAAAACAGTTTTAAGTTGGGAACCACAACATCCAACTTTATTGGAAGATCTTGAAAACATTTATTTAGCTGAGCAACAATAATCTAAGACAAACATTCATTAAATTTGATTAAATATTAAACCTATGTCTGACGCGCCAATAAGAATAAAGACCATATCCCAATTCCATACTTTACGTGGTTTGCCGAAGCCAAAACATCCGCTCATCAGTGTAATTAATTTTGAAGATATGGCACCCGCTTTGGAAAGCGGAAAGCAGAGTTTGATATTTGATTTTTATATGATTTCTGTCAAACGGGATATGAATCATAAATACAGATACGGTCAGCAAGATTATGATTTCGATGAAGGTGTAATGTTTTGTATGGCACCGCATCAGATTCTAAGCGTTATCAGAGAAGAGCACGACAAAAATCCATCCGGATGGATGATGATGATTCACCCTGATTTTCTCTGGAATACGCCATTGGCAACTGCCATCAAAAAGTATGAATTCTTCGATTATTCGGTCAATGAAGCTTTATTTTTATCCGAAGATGAGGAAATTAAAATCCAGCAAATCACCGAAAACATTAAGCAGGAATACCAGACGAGTATTGATAAATTCAGTCAGAATATTATTATCTCTCAGCTGGAAACACTTTTGAATTATTCAGAAAGATTCTATCAAAGACAATTTTTAACAAGGCAAAAAGCACATCATCAATTCTTAGAAAAATTATCAATGCTGCTTAATAATTATTTTGAGAGAGATGATTCTAAAGAAAAAGGATTGCCGAGTGTTCAGTTTCTTTCAGACGAATTGAATATGTCACCGCAGTATATGAGAAGTCTTTTAAAAACTTTAACGGGACAAACCACACAACAGATTATACATGAAAAACTGATTGAAAAAGCCAAAGAAAAACTCTCCACAACCGAACTCTCTGTAAGTGAAATTGCTTATGAATTGGGGTTTGAACATTCTCAGTCTTTCAGTAAGCTGTTTAAAGCCAAAACGGATATTTCGCCTTTGGATTTTCGGAAGTCGTTTAATTAAAAGGCTTTACCAGTTCACTCTTAAGAATAATATCTTTAATCAGTGTTTCAAAATAATAAAAATTTTCACTGTTTTCATTCATTTGATTTTCCAGAATAATCAGACTGATATCAGATTCCGGAATATAAATATTTAATGAAGCAAAACCATCGCCCAATCCTGTATGACCTAAATATTTTACACCATGATTTTCTGCAATTCTGATATTGTAACCGTAACCCATTTTATCTTTTCCAAAAACGCTATGTTGAGATTGTACAGATTCTGTAGTCATCTTTCTGTACATTTTCTCGCTTAAAATTTTACCTTTATGAAGATTGTTATTCCATATTGAAAGATCTTTTGCTGTGGTTATTATTCCGTCGGCAGGTAAATTTTCTTCATTTATGAAAGAACTGTCAATAACTTTATAATCTTTTTGACTGATCATATGTCCACTTACCAGATTTCTTTGGTCGCCTTTTGAAAAGCAAAACGTGTTTTTCATTTTAAGATTATCAAATAATTCATTTGCAACATCTCTGTAAGCTTTACCTGAACTTTTTTCGATAATTTTCCCTAAAAGAATATTTGATAAATTCCCATATTTGAAATCGGTTCCCGCTTTGAATAGCAATGGTTTCTCAATGTCTGAGATTCCGTGGGTATGGTTTAAAAGCTGATGAACGGTAACAGAATCTGCCCAAGATTGCTTAAGATATGATAAATATTTTTTGATGGGTTTATCTAAATCGACTTTTCCTTTTTCAACCTCTTTTAAAAGCAAAACAGAAGTAATTTGCTTTGAATTTGACATGATTTCAAATTGATCATTTATTTCCAAAGGAATTTTCGCTTTAAGATTTCTCGATCCGGAAGCCTTTGAATATTTTGTTTTTCCATTTTTAGTAATCAAAATAACCCCGTTGAACGTACTGTGATTTTTAGTTTGAATTAAACTGTCGATTTTTGCAGACCAGCTTTTCTGATGTTGAGCAAACGTATGTATACAAAGAAATAAAAGGAAAGAAATAACAGTTTTACTTGTGATCATTTGTAGTTGAATTTCGAAATAATTTGATCCAAATATAAGATTTTAATCAACATATAGAGACTCATAGATTTTATCTTTTTCGATGATCAGCTCAGAAAAATAAGTACACAATGCCTACCTTTACTAAGTTTTTCACTAAAGATATTTTCAAATAGAAACTTTAATGCTCGATTCATCTTCTTCACGTATTTCAAAAACCGTGGTTTGGCTTATGGCCGTTATTTCCGGACTTGTTGTTGCCAATAATTATTATAATCAGCCTTTGCTTGGATTAATTTCTAAAGATTTTGATATTTCTGAAACCGCAGCGGGAAAAATTTCTGTTCTTACCCAGTTAGGTTATGCTTTCGGATTATTGCTCATCGTCCCTTTGGGAGATAAATTTTATCGTAAAAAACTAATCCTAATTGACTTGCTTTTGGTTTTTGCAGCATTATTGTGGATGACTTTTGCCACAGATGTCTGGATGTTGTATGTAGCAAGTTTGTTGATAGGAATTACATCCGTAATCCCACAATTGTTTGTTCCCATTGCCGCTGAATTGTCCTCAGAAGAAGAAAAATCGGAAAATATTGGATTGGTTGTCTCAGGTTTGCTACTAGGGATTTTGCTCTCCAGATTCGTCGGCGGAATTGTCGGTGAACTTTGGGGATGGCGCACAATGTACGCAATCGCAGCAGGATTGATGCTTGTAATTTGGATATTTGTTTACAAAATGCTTCCTGTTTTACAGCCTAATTTTAAAGGAACGTATATCGAACTGATGAGATCTGTAGCCCAATTAGCAAAAACTCAACCTGTTTTACAGCTGGCTTCATTCCGAGGTGCGATGGCTTTTGGGTCGATGTGTGCGCTATTCACAACCCTGGTTTTTCATATGGAGAGACCTCCGTTTGAGGTAGGTGCTTCTGTGGTGGGAAGTTTCGGTCTGGCTGGAGCGGTTGGCGCATTAGCTGCCGCCAGGGTAGGAAAGTTGCAAAATAAGATTTCTTTAAACAGAATTATCCGGTATGCTCTGTTGATTTTAATCGGAAGTTGGGGATTTACCTATTTTGCAGGAAATACATATTGGGGACTAATTGTTGGCGTTATCCTGATTGATTTAGGCGTACAGTCGAGTCATATTATGAATCAGACTAATTATTTCTTATTGAAAACCACTGCAGTTAACCGTTTGAATACCGTTTATATGGTTTCTTATTTCATCGGTGGCTCATTAGGTACTTGGCTGGCTTCTTTAGCTTGGCAATATGCTCAGTGGGAAGGAGTTTGTATGGTTGGTGTTGTAATGGGACTGCTGGCTTTGTCAGCACATATTCTCTTCTGTAAAAAAATAATTTCAAATTAATATATTTAACCTTAAAATAAAATTCATGAAAATAGAAATCTGGTCAGACGTCATGTGTCCTTTTTGTTATATCGGAAAGAAAAACTTTGAGCAGGCATTAGAAAAACTGCCATTTAAAGAAGAAATAGAAGTAGAGTGGAAGAGTTTTCAGCTGGATCCTACTTTAGAACTTGCAGAAACAAAGACTACAGCAGAATATTTCAGAGAAAAGAAAGGTTTTCCTGAGGAGCAGGCAAAGCAAATGACGGCTCAGGTTGTACAAATGGGTAAAGCTTCGGGTATTGATTTTAATTTTGAAAAAGCATTAATTACCAACACCTTTCCTGCGCATAAAATTCTGCATTTAGCTAAAAAGAACGGTAAATCTTCAGAGATGGAAGAAGAATTGTTCAAAGCTCATTTTTTGAAAGGTGAAAATGTAGGAAGTGTTGAAGTTTTATCAAAATTAGCGGAAAAACTTGGCATCAGTAAAAACGAAGCAATGCAAACGCTTAGTTCAGACGAATTTAATAATGAAGTGAATCAAGATATCACAGAAGGTCGTAATAACGGTATTACCGGAGTTCCTTTCTTTATTTTAAATGGAAAATATGCGGTCTCAGGAGCGCAGCCGACGGAACTTTTTGAGGAAGCTTTAACGCAAACGTATAACGAAACGGTGAAGCCATTTAAAGGTGCTTCGAGTAATGATTTGTCTTGCGATGCAGACGGTTGCAGTATTTAATCTACGCTATTTTCATATTTAAAATGATAAAAATAAACAATCAAACTACGTTTGCGGTTGAAGACACCCTTTTCGTCTTTGCTTTAGATTCTGAAGCCGGAAAAGCTTTTGATCACACGCAGAAACTCATCACCGGAATCGGAAAAGTAAGTGCAGCCATTGAACTGACTAAAGAAATCATTAGAAAAAAACCTAAGTTAATCGTGAATCTGGGCTCGGCAGGTGGAGTAGGTTTTCATAAAGGTGAGATCATCTGCTGCACACAATTTATCCAGCGTGATATGGATGCGCAGGGTTTAGGATTTAAAAAGTTTGAAACACCGTTATCCAATATCCCGATCGTTCTGGAAAACGGTTTAAAAATGGACGGGGTGGAAGAAGGAACTTGCGGCAGCGGCGACAGTTTTGAGATGAATCACATCAACACCGAATATAACGTCATCGACATGGAAGCGTATCCGTTGGCTCTCATTGCCATGCAGGAAAATATTCCTTTTTTATGTTTAAAATACATTTCCGATGATGCGGGGAGCGATGCCGCAGATGATTGGTCGGTACAGGTTCTTTTGGCTTCAGAAGCGTTTAAAAAGCTTTTGTTCAAGTAAGCCTTAAAAAATAAAAGTAAGCCATCTTTTGTAGATGGCTTATTGTTTCAGAATTCTAGTTCCAGTCACTGAATTTTGTTTAGCATTTGCAAAATTCAAAGCTTGGTATCCAATTAAATTAGTTCAGCTCTGATATCAGTTAAAAGAATTCCTAAATTCCAATGGCGTCACTTCAGTTTTATTTTTAAATAGTTTATTGAAAGACTGCGGATATTCAAAACCTAACTGATAAGCAATCTGACTAACAGATAAATTGGTGGTCGATAAAATCTCTTTCGCTTTATCAATCAGCTTCTGATGAATGTGCTGTTGAGCATTTAAACCCGTCAATTCACGTAAAATATCACTTAGATAATTCGGAGTAACATTCAACTGATTGGCTAAAAACTGAACCGTAGGAAGACCATTCTGTAACCCATTATCGCTGTTAAAATGATGATCCAGTAAAACATCCATCTGACTAAGCAAATCATTGTTCTTCACTTTTTGAAACAGAAACTGACGGTTGTAGAAACGGTTGCTGTAATTTAATAGTAATTCAATCTGGCTGATCATCACATCCTGACTGAAATGGTCGAGACGCTGACTGAGTTCATCTTCAATATTTCCGAACAGGCTGAAAATGGTCTGCTGTTCAGATTCAGTCAATTGCAAAGCTTCATTGGCTCCGTAAGAAAAGAAACCATAATTTTTGATATTTTTTGCCAGCGCATAGCCCCTGAGAAAATCGGGATGAATCAGGAGCGTCTGTCCTTCACAGTTTCCGTTGCTTTCGTCCTCTGCAATCAATTGATGCGGCGCCATAAAAGAAAGTCCGCCATTCTGAAAATCATAATGATGCTGTCCGTATCTGATTTTTCCACTGAGTGCTTTTTTGTACGAAATCTTGTAAAAATCCATTACCATTCCTTTGGCAATATCCGAGACATCACCGGAAATATCCTTGTAATCATTCAGAGAAATCAGCGGATGTTTAGGCTCAGGCATTCCCAGCGCTTTGTTCATCTCAGTGATGGTATGAAAGACGTACGGAATATGCGTGTTTTTTTTCATAAGATTTCAATACAAATATAGCAATAACTTTATTCTAAACCGACTACATTGGCTGAGCAGTCGGGCGGATAATCATTTCGCTGATGTCTACGTCTTCAGGTTGACTGATCACATATGAAACTGCTCTGGCAATACTTTCTGCAGAAATCGCCATGCCCGCCAGCTGACCGATGAATGGTTTTACTTTTTCGTCGGTAATCGTATGTGTCAGTTCAGATTCTGTCACGCCCGGCGAAATAATGCTGGTTCTGATGTTGTAAGGTTTCACTTCCTGTCTCAGACCTTCACTGATGGCTCTTACGGCAAATTTTGTCCCGGAATAAACCGCACTTGAAGGTGCCACTATATGACCTGCGACTGAAGATACATTGATAAAGTGACCACTTTTCTGTTGTATAAAGTGAGGCAAAACCGCGCCGATTCCATACAGAACACCTTTGATATTCACATCAATCATCTGTTCCCATTCTTCATAAAGTAGACTTTCAAGCATTGAAACCGGCATCACTCCCGCATTGTTGAATAAGACATCGATTTTTCCGAAATTTTTCAAAGTATGGTTCACCAATGCTTCTACATCTGCACGTTTGCTGACATCAGTGGCGAAAGCCAGAGCTTTCCCTCCTTCGGCCGTGATTTCTGCAACCAAATCATCCAGTTTTTCTTTTCTTCTTGCGGCAAGGCTCAAAACTGCTCCTTCTTTTGCTAATAATTTTGCTGTTGCGAAACCTATTCCGCTGCTCGCTCCGGTGATGATGATCACCTTTCCTGAAATATTACTCATTATATTATTTTTTTGTAGAGCAAAGATGAGGTACACGTTGTCAATTGAAGTATCCATAGCAAGGAAAAGAGTATCCAAAATGAAATGGGTTGCTGAATTATAAAAAGGAGGAAATCACGGTATATCTCTTGCGGAAAACACTCCTTCAGTGACGAACTTTCCCTTATTAATAGTTAGGTAATGTACTTGATCTATTACATAGCAGTCCCGAAACAAAATATTTTAAGCACACAATGCACAACGAAAACTTCGTCTTTTTTTATTAATTTAGCCCAAATTAAAACTTTGACGATGATTTTTTCGATTTAAGAACATCAATAAACATCACATAAAAAACTAAATTCATCGTACTACCCACGTCTCATCAGCAAAATGCAGGAACTTAGAAATCAATACATCTTTGAAAATATAGACCTTTCGGTTTTTTCTATTTTTGATCTTCAAAAGCATTGCTCAGAAATAATGCATATTGAGAGGGAAAACTTAAAGGATATTCAGCCATATTGTATTGAGATCAATGCCGGAGTATTTATAAAACCTTCTTCCAACATTGATTTTCCAAGTGTTGCAATCAATTTTATAGGAAGTTCTCTCATTGTAGACTGTCCTTGCGATGTTCCGAAGACCAGAATGTGTAGCCATCAGGCTCAGGTTTTATACACCATCATCGAGCGTCAGGATTTGCGAATTTTCTTTGATGAAAAACTCAGACAAAAAAAATTACTAGGCTTTGCAAAAGATTATGGATTGGAAAATGAGCCCTATCTCGACGATTATTTTCAATTAGAACATGTCAACACTTCCTTACGCATCGAACCCACAATTAAAGAACTGATAAAGCCCGATTCTGATGAGCTAAAACAAAAATTATTGCCTAAAAATACAGGAGAATTTCATATAGTCAATACTCAAAGTCAGTCAAAAAAAATGTTTTTGGTTATTAAAAAACATAGATATGATCAGCGGTTCAGCATTGAACTGTTTGAAGGAGAAACCACAAAGTCGGGAAAAATTAAAAACCCAATTACAGCGGTCCATCCTTCTAGTTTAATCTGGAATGCAGAAACTATCGATGAAGCAAAATTCTTTACAGCAGTTGCTAAATTTCAGAATAATGAACATGAAGAAAAAAACGAGGCTGATGTCGAAGCGCTAAAGGTCGTGGTAAAAAATCCGCTAAATCTGCAGACATTTTATCACGACAAAGACATTTCAGAGAATATTTCGGCAAAATCTATCGTTTCTTTTGATTTACAATTATTGAATGCAGATATTGAGCTGTCAGTTTTCAAAAAAGAACCCTTCTTTGAAATTACTGGCGGACTGTGGCTAAGCGATGTTTTGCAGCCGTTTAAAAATCTAAAAATCCAGTTTAATTATTTCCTTTCCCACGACAAAACGCTGCATCTGATGACCAATTTGGACATGCTCCGTGTCCTAGAATTTTTTAAATCGAACCGGGAGATTTTGTTGGTTCATTCATCTAAATTTGAGGAATTTAAAAAAACTATTCTTGCCAATTTAGAAAAACAGATTAAAATCAATTATGCCTACATACAACCAGCTACCAAAAAGCAACTGGCAGAAAAATCATTTGACGAAAAGGTTGAAAAAATCATTTATCTAGCAGACAAAAAAGATTATATTTCGATCACTCCAGTCATGAAATATGGTCCGGTAGAAATTCCTGTTTTTACAAGAAAACAGATTTTTGACAACGACCAAAACGGCAATGTTTTTAAAGTGGAAAGAGATGAAAAAGAAGAAATAAAGCTGACAGCGACCATCATGCAGCAGCATCCCGAATTTGCTGAACAGATTGAAGAATACGAGTATTTTTATCTTCACAAAAACAAATTTCTAGACGAAGAATGGTTTTTGGAAGCTTTTGAAAAATGGAGAAATGAAGGCATAGTTATTTTAGGTTTTAATGATTTAAAAAAGAATAAACTCAATGCCAACAAAGCAGTAGTTTCTATCAACGTGGTGAGTGGAATCAATTGGTTTAATGCCGAAGTCAATGTGAAATTCGGGACTCAAAAAGCAACTCTGAAACAGCTCCATAAATCAATAAGGAATAAAAATAAATTTGTACAGTTGGACGACGGTACCCACGGAATTCTACCCGAAGAATGGATGAAAAAACTGAACCGTTATTTTCAGTCAGGTGAGATCTATGACGAACTTTTGCGGTTGCCAAAAAGTAATTTTTCTGATATTAAAAACCTTTTTGAGCAGGACGTTTTAAGCAAAGAAGTTACTGAGGAAATTGATACTTACAACAAAGCGTTTTTTGATGATATAAACATTCCCGAAAGTGAAGTTCCGGCAGAAATAAATGCCACGCTGCGCGACTACCAGAAACAGGGGCTCGACTGGCTGAATCATTTGGATAATTTCAGTTTTGGAGGTTGTCTTGCCGACGATATGGGACTGGGAAAGACTTTGCAGATTATCGCTTTTATTCTTTCACAAAATAAAAAACGTTCTGAAAACACCAATCTTGTTGTGGTGCCAACTTCTTTACTGTTCAACTGGCAGGCCGAAGTAGAAAAATTTGCTCCTTCGCTTAACATAATGACGCATTACGGGGCCAATAGAATTAAAAACACAAGTCAGTTTGCAGGTCACGAAATTGTGCTGACCACTTATGGAAAGCTGCTTTCCGATATTCGGTTTTTAAAAGAATTCAATTTCAATTATATTTTTCTGGATGAATCTCAAGCCATTAAAAATCCAAATTCTGAACGGTATAGAGCTGCGAGATTATTGACATCGAGAAATAAAGTAGTCTTAACCGGAACACCCATTGAAAACAATACTTTCGATATTTACGGACAGCTTTCTTTTGCCATTCCGGGACTGTTGGGAAGTAAGGAATATTTCAGAGATATTTATTCGACCCCGATTGATAAATTTGAATACACCAAAAGAGCTATTGATTTGCAGCAAAAAATAAAACCATTTATCTTAAGAAGAACAAAAAAACAGGTCGCCAAAGAACTTCCCGATAAAACTGAAATGGTGATTTACTGCGAACTGGGAGAGGAGCAAAGGCGAATTTATGATGCATATGAAAAAGAATTGCGGGAATATATTTCGGCAAAAGACGAAGATGAAATTGCTAAAAACAGCATGCACGTTTTGACAGGATTGACAAAATTGAGACAGATTTGTAACTCTCCAGCTTTATTAAAAGATGAAGAACAATTTGGCGACAGTTCTGCAAAAATTGACGTTCTGATGGAGCAAATTGAAAACAAATCTTCTCAGCACAAGATTCTTGTTTTTTCACAGTTTGTATCTATGCTTGATTTAATTAAAAAAGAATTAGAGCAAAGAAATATTTCATTCGAATATCTGACAGGTCAGACCAAAAACAGAGCCGCAAAAGTAAACGAATTTCAGGAAAATGAAGAGGTGAGGGTATTTTTAATAAGTCTGAAAGCCGGCGGAACAGGTTTGAATCTAACAGAAGCTGACTACGTGTATCTCGTCGACCCATGGTGGAATCCCGCAGTAGAAAATCAGGCAATAGACCGTTGTTACCGCATCGGACAGAAGAAAAATGTAATTGCTGTGCGTTTGATTTGTCCAAATACGGTCGAAGAAAAGATCATGAAACTTCAGCAATCCAAAACTCAATTAGCGAATGATTTGATTGTGACAGATCACTCGGTTTTCACTAAATTATCGAAGAAGGATTTGATGGTAATTCTGTAGAAAATTAACAAAATGTAAAATCTATTGAATGACGAAATCTCAAATATGAGAAATTAAATAATCGCAAATTTTCATGAAAAATCAAAATTAACTTTTTTCATTGACAAACTATAAATCAATCATTTATAATTCTGGAAACATTTTCAATTTAACATAATATAAATTATAGGACTTTTTGAAAGTCCCAGTTTTAGTGTTTAACGATATATAAAATTCTACAATCATACCTTTTTTAATGTATCGATCGATCTCAAGCCCTAGGTCTGTTTATTGTATAAATTAATTTAACAACCACCCAACGACCGATTCATGAAGTTTTTGAAATATAGTATGTGTCATTTTTTTTGATTGTAGCTGTAAAAATATCAAAACAAAAAATAGAACAGATTCTCAGCGATTAGAAAATGTTTATTTTGGAAGATTATTTGCATAAGCATAACAGTCAGTAATAAATCATAATCATTTTTTTAAAATATTAATTTATTACGAATATTTTTTCGGATAAGATTACAATCATTACATTAGCAAAAGAAATCAATTTAACATTTATAAAAGACTATGAAAAAGTACATTCTTTTAGGTTCGTTGTCATTATTTTTAATGAACTGTAATAAAAAAACAGAATCTCCCGTAACTGCAACTACCAGCGAATCCATTGAAGACTCCACAGCTACCGTAATTGATACTTTGGGTACAAAATCATTTTGTTATTTGGGTGTCACAGGTAAAGACAGTGTATTTGTAAGTATCGATGACAATTTAGGTACGGTGACCGGAAAAATGAGTTACAAAAACAGCGAAAAAGACAGCTCAAAAGGCGATCTTGTAGGATTTAAATCTGGCGATACCCTGAAACTTACTTACGAATTTGCATCCGAAGGTACAACCAGTAAAAGAGATATTTTCTTCATTCAGAAAGACGGAAATCTTTTGGAAGGCATAGGTAATCAGAAGGATGAAAATGGTGCCATGAAATATGCTGACGAAAAGAAAATTGCTTACAAGGACGGGCAAAAATTGGAAAGCGCAGACTGTGCGAAGGTTTCAAAAGCTTTAAAATAAAAAATGTCATAAAAAATGCAACTCAAAAAGTTGCATTTTTTTTATACGTGATCGTTGATAATTTTTATAAAATCATCTACTGCCTGTTCATTTGTATTCCATGAGGTAATCAAACGGATGGCTGAAGAATTTTCATCAATATTTTTCCAAATATAAAATTCAAATTTTTCTGATAAAACATCGATAAGCTTATGATTTACAATCGGAAAAATCTGATTGGTATAGGTATCTGAAAGAAATAGAATCTCTTTTTTCAACAGAGCACTTTTAATTTTCATCGCCTGCTGATTGGCGTGTCTTGCCAAATCAAAATACAAATCATTTTTCATCAATTCCAAAAACTGAATTCCTAGCAATCTTCCTTTTGCCAATAAAGCACCTTTTTGTTTAATGTTGAACGCAAAATCTTCCTGTAACGATTGATTGTTGATGATGATTGCCTCTCCTATCAATGCTCCGTTTTTTGTACCACCTAAGTAGAAAACATCAGTCAATTTAGCAATATCTTCTAAATTTAAATCATTGATTTCTGAAGTTAAAGCATGTCCCAATCTCGCGCCATCCAGGAATAAATACAAACTATTTTCCCTGCAAAAGACAGAAAGATCTTCCAACTCTTTTTTTGAATAAGCAGTACCCAGTTCTGTAGAATTTGAAATATATACCAGCTTCGGCATCACCTGATGCGGAATATTTTTATGATTTTCTAAGACAGGAATAATGTCGGATGGTGATAATTTCCCATTTTTTTTTTCAATACTTAGAATTTTATGTCCAGTTGCTTCGATTGCTCCGGTTTCATTATTGAGAATATGTCCAGTAGAAGCCGAAATTACACATTGATAGGGCTTTAAAATAGAGGAAATTACAATAAGATTCGCCTGAGTTCCTCCTGAAACAAAATAAATAGCAGCGTTTTGATTATTTATTCTTTCTTTGAGTAAATCTTTGGCTTTTAATGAAAACTGATCTTCTCCGTAACCGGCTTGCTGATCAAGATTATAACGTACAAGTGCTTCAAGAATTTGGGGATGACAACCCTCAGAATAGTCGTTTTTAAATGAAAATTTCATGTAGTAAATTTAAAAAAACTTAAAATAACAAGCCCAAATTTTAAATAATATTTTGTTAGATTTGTAATGAAAAGTATCTAACATCTTGAAAACAACACTAACCGAAGAAAATTATCTGAAGGCTTTGTTTCATTTAGTTGACAATGAAGGTAAAGTAACGATTAACGAATTGAGCAAATTTCTCAACGTAAAAATGCCCAGCGTTAATAATATGATGAAGAAATTTTCAGAAAAAAAATGGGTTATTTACGAAACGTATAAACCTCTGCGAGTTACCGAAAAAGGCAGATGTGAAGCCGCATTGGTTGTAAGAAAACATAGATTAACCGAAATGTTCTTGGTTAAAAAAATGAACTTTGGCTGGGAAAATGTGCACGAAATTGCTGAGCAGTTGGAGCACGTTCACTCCCAAATCTTTTTTGATAAAATGGATGAAATTTTAGACCATCCAAAGTTTGATCCCCATGGTGAACCCATTCCTGATAAAGACGGAAATATTATTTCCATGGATCTGCGTAAACTTAGCGACTGCAAAGTAGGAGAAAATGTAGTTTTTGCCTCTGTGACTTTATCAGACGATGCTTTTTTAAATTATCTTACTGAGAGAAAGCTTCTTTTAAATACAAAAATTAAAATTGTTAAGATTGAGGATTTTGACAAGTCAGTAACCGTTGAAGTTGGCGAGAAACAGGAAGTTTTAAGTAAAAAAGCAACCGAGAAAATTTTAGTAAAAAAATAAAAAATCTGAATTTTAAAATGATAATAAAAAATCCCGGACTTTGTAGTTCGGGATTTCTATTTTTAAAAAGAAGGAGATTAATCTAAAACACTCCAACCTCTCTTCGGGTTCGTGTTTGAAGACACTTCCTGCTCATTAACAATAATATTTTCTTTTCGCTGACCGATGTAATCCAGTTCGCTTAATTTTGAGAAGATAATTTCTAAACTTCTCAGCATCTGCTGAATGTATAAAAGTGGTTCTCCACAGTTATGATGATCGTAATTGGTTTCTGCAACAGTTGATAATTGATTGAGTAAAGTATGAGGTGCAATTTCGCTCCATTCCAAACTATAGTTTAACATTTCTTCCAATTCTGCAGGTACAAGAACCTGTGTTGCATTGTACATTCTTAAAGCCAATTTTGCAAAAGATTCAATCAAAAAAACCGGCGATTGATAAGGAATGACATTTCTAAACTGGAAATACATATCTCCGAAAGTATTGACCAAAACCGTACACAGAGATTTTACATTCAGTGCTAAAGCTGTATTCTGATTTTTGTGCGAAGCCTTCTGAATGATTTTAAAAGCATATTGCTGCAAATTTCCAATCGATTTTGCGTACCCATTATAGTAATCAATCAAGGCAGGATGACTTTGAACAGAAGTACACGGCGGAATAAAATTTGCATTAACCTGTGTAATATTTCCTTTAAAATCAACCTTTCCAACAACCAAATAATTTCCTCCTGAATAACTGCTGTTTAATGAAGAAACCGGCAGTAATTCGATATGATAATTGGCATGTGCATTCGGATGTCTTGGCGGAATTTCTTCCGGGTCAATATCTCCAAAAGGAACTTTATCAAAAGGATTCACGGAAATTAGAATATAGTATTCACCATCGATATTATCACCCTCCATGTTCAGTGACTTCGCCAAAGATTTTACGCTTACTCTCCTATCTCTTAGCTCGATTCTATAACCTGCTAACGTAACAGCACTGCAATGTTTGATAACTAGCTGCACATCATTTGTTGCAGTATTGTGAACATCAAAGATTGTTTTATCTGTAAACTCGTTGGGAATCGGCAGCAAACCGTAGTTATATGTTGTAATCGCCAAAGAATTGGCATCTCGGATTGTATCTATTAAAAAATTGTCCTGATCATTAAGGTGTCTCTGGGAAACTTTCATCCCGTCGACCCAGTTGATCGCAAAATGTTTGATTGGCTGTATCATAGTAATACTTTTTTTAAAATTTGTGATTATGCTTTTCGTTTTCCTTCTTCTTCATGCTGAATAACCCTTTTGCAGATTACCACTTCATTTTCAGAAATACTGTTGGTGCTGATATCCTGATCAAAATCGATGTATTTTCTAAAACTGAAAAAGGATTTTTTGGTATAAAATATCCAGTAATAAGGCTCTCTAGTTTCATCAGAAAGATGAATTATCGATTTTGGATTTTTATGATTGTAGTCGTCTACTACGCGGAAAAACCAGTCTCCAAAAGTTACACCTGTTGGTAAAGTCTTAGCTTTAATTCTGAATCGGTTGGCATCTTCAAGGTTTTTGCTCAATTCAACATTCAATACCATTAATCGGTCAAAATCTGCTCCTTCAAAATCCGGCGGCTTCTGATCTGGAGAATATCTCCACGTTTTATAAATGTCGACAGGAATACTGATAAACTGAATATAACAGTAATGAAAAACCATCGGAACAAAAAATATCAAAGCACTTGTAGCAGACATTACGGGATAGCCTTGGTCTTTGCTGATCCATTTAAAAATAAGGACAAATAAATACGATCCCAAAAGAACGCATGTGATCGAAAGTATCGATTCAAACAAAATGCTCAAGCCGAATGACTGAATATGCTTTCTAAAGTACCGATGCATTAAATTAACATGGAAGATCCCCAGTAACAAGTAAATTGCCTGAGAAATCAAATACCAATAAGGATTGAATAGATTTCCTGAGAAACCGAAAAAACCGGGAATTGCCAGGCAAAGACTGCACAGCAAAACATAAATGATGATTACTTTAATTTTAATTGCAGGCTGATTTCTTCTGATGGCACTCATGATGCCCATCATAATTACCGCCAGCAACGGCACTAATATAAATCTTAAAAATACACCTTTGACTGATGAAAATTCCATTTAATTCAATTAATAATGATTGTTATTGGTGATTGTAAATATAATAAAATATTTTACAGAAAAGTAGAGAAACCTAGCCTGTTTGAATTTCTTTCGTCATCTTCCAGCATGAATGAATATTCTTTCTTTTCGGTAATAAAATTTTCTTCAATATCGACGTTTACAGGTAAGCAATAATCATACAGAGCCTGAAGAACATTTCTGAAAGAATTTCCCGGAATATATCTTTTAATTTCATCGTAAGGAATCGGGCCTACATTGACGACCCAATTTCTTTCACCATCCATGTGTTTTCCGCTTGGGATGTAAGTAACTCCCAATCTTGAATTCCCCAATAATATAGAATCATCCTCCTCTTCAATTCTGTCGATAACATTTGGGCTAAATGTAATTTCTACAGGAACCTTCAAAAATGACGTCATACAACGCTCAAACCATTTTTTGTCACCTCTAATCTGATGAAAAAACGGAAGAATATGAATGAAAATATAAGCATTCTTTTTATCCAGCATCTTCACAACCGGCCAGAGTTCCGAAAATACTGTTAGAAGTGAATCCGTATCGCTTGCCAAATCAAAATCATATTCTTTTAATAAAGCACTAATTTCTGTAAAAAATATTTCAAGTTCAAAAGGCATGAAAAATTTCCGTGCATCCTCTTCTACCCTTTTTTGCTTTCGGATTTCATTTACCACACTTTCTACGTTTTTTCTCGAACCGTTGAAAGACGGAGGGTGAAAAAGCCCTTCAGGTAAATAGTCGTAAATACCTTCTCTATAGGTTTTTATGCTGAGAACTTCCTCATCAAAACCAAGATATTGACTCGAGATACTTTTGATATCCTTTAGATAAGCCCTGTCGTTGATTCCAATTCTGTCGATGAAAATATTGCTTACTGCCCGATGGTATTTCAGGAGATTGACTGCAACTGCTTCAGCTTTAAAATCTGTCTGCAGTTTATTATAATGCATATCTAAAATGCTATTGTCGTACATACTTTGTGTTTCGTGATTCTGGTTATTAGTGTAAAGATAATATATCTCTCAAATTTGAAAAAAATATTCCTTACAAATTTTTAAATATTTTGTAACTCCAATTTAGTAATAATATTTATAATGAATGATTAGAAATTACAAATTAAATTTATTTAACAATCGATAATATCATAAGAAAATATTTCTATTTTTCGCTCACTTTGAAAACTCTATCCTATCTTTGCCTTCTAAAATTATTATTAAAAAAATGAAAAGTATTTATTCTAAAATGCTGCTTTTACTAATGATCTCCAGCTCAGTATATTCTTTTGCGTGGGGATTGACAGGACACCGAGTAATCGCAGAAATTGCAGAAAACCACTTATCTGGTAAGGCAAGAAGAGAAATAAGAAAAATGATGGGGCAAGAGCGTTTGGCGTATTGGGCAAACTGGCCGGATTTTATCAAGTCTGATACAACAGGAGTTTGGAAGCAGACTTCAGTTTGGCATTATGTGAATATCGATCCACAGACAGATTTCACATCGTTTGAAAAAAATCTGAAAGCTCAGGCAGGGCCAAGTCTTTATTCTCAAATTAAAACTTTATCTACTCAGATTAAAGACGAAAAAACGTCGGAAAAAGACAGAAAAATTGCTTTGATTTTCCTGATTCACATGATGGGAGATCTTTCTCAGCCAATGCATACCGGAAAATCCGAAGATTTAGGCGGAAATAAAATTAATGTCACCTATTTTGGTGAAAAAACAAATTTACATTCAGTTTGGGACGGTAAATTGGTTGATTCTCAAAAATACAGCTACACAGAATACGCAAAACTTTTAGATATTAAAACGAAAGATGAAGTAAAGCAAATACAATCCGGGACGTTAGAAAACTGGTTGTACGATTCTCATCAGATTGCCAATAAAATCTATGCACAAACTCCGAATGACTCAAAATTAGCTTACGATTATCAGTACAAATTTAATGATACCATGGAGAGACAGCTTCTTTACGGAGGCTTGAGACTGGCTAAAGTACTCAATGATTTGTTTTAAAAATGAATCGTGAATAAGTCAATTTTTAAACTCTAATAATATAAAGTGAAACTTCTGTTTCACTTTTTTTTAACCGTTAATTTGATGCATCAGTTCGAGTTTTTCGAAGTGAAACAAAGAAAAATGCATCGAAAACCCGTGAACGTCATACAAATAAGTCATTAATCAAAACTTCTCAATACGCTTCTTTGAGGGCCATTCCGCATGAAGAGTGATACATGAATAGTCTGATAAAACAAGAGCGATAATTTACAACTAAAAATCCAACATCATTTTAATTAAATAAAAAATAATTAAAACAAGTGTAACCTTTTGATTGTTTCAAACGTATAATATACAGTAACTCTATTTTTGAGAATAACAATTAATGAGACAATTAAAAATAACCAAGCAGGTAACCAACAGGGAAACCGCTTCACTAGACAAGTATTTGCAGGAAATTGGTAAAGTAGAATTGATTACCGCAGACGAAGAAGTTGATTTGGCACAAAAAATTCGCGCCGGAGACAGAGTCGCTTTGGAAAAATTGATCAAAGCCAACCTTCGTTTCGTAGTTTCAGTTTCTAAGCAGTACCAAAATCAGGGGCTTTCTCTTCCCGATTTGATAAATGAAGGGAATTTAGGATTGATGAAGGCTGCAAAAAGGTATGATGAAACAAGAGGTTTTAAATTTATCTCTTACGCCGTATGGTGGATTCGTCAATCGATTTTACAGGCTTTGGCTGAGCAGTCGAGAATTGTAAGATTACCGCTGAACAAAATTGGTTCGATCAACAAAATCAATAAAGCTTACGCTCACCTTGAACAGGAAAACGAAAGACCACCTTCTCCGGAAGAATTGGCTGAAGTTTTGGATATGAGTGAAGAAGACATCAAAGAATCAATGAAAAACTCCGGAAGACACCTGTCGATGGATGCACCATTGGTAGAAGGTGAAGATTCTAACTTGTATGACGTATTGCGTTCAGGAGAATCTCCAAGCCCGGATAAAGATTTGATGCTTGAATCTCTTCAGATTGAAATTGAAAGAGCTCTAAACACTTTGACTCCGAGAGAGGCAGATTTGGTAAGACTATATTTTGGACTGAACGGTAAACATCCAATGACTTTGGAAGAAATCGGTGAAACTTTCGATCTTACAAGAGAAAGAGTTCGTCAGATTAAGGAAAAAGCAATTAAAAGACTGAAACACAATACCAGAAGTAAGATTTTGAAGTCTTATTTAGGTAAATAATTTTAGTTTAAATAATTATTAAGCGGAGTTTGAATTTTCAGACTCCGTTTTTTTTATATTTGAATATGGAAATCTATTTAGCTTTTGGAACACTAATTTTTCTCTTTACTATAGGAAATCTAGCATTTCACAATTATAATAAAAATAAGCATGAAAAGTTTTTAGCATCTTTATCCGGAAAAGAATTTATCAAATTGAATAGTATAAATACTGATATTGATATATCAAGTAGTAACTCTATTTATAATTATCAGATTAATAAATCTACCATCATTCTTTTGAACGACCATATTTTTTTACTTATCAAAAGTAAAATTTTTAAGGTAGCTCAACCTATCCTGCAAATAAGCAGGATTGAAAATAGAGAAAATTTTGCTTACGTTTGGGAGGAAATCACTTATATTTCAAAACAGAAGGTTGATGATAAAATTAGAATTAAAGGTTATTAAAAAAGAGGATTAGCAAAAATCGATTACAGAATTATTTTGGATTTTAGCGAAAAAAAATATGATTTAATTTATTTTAAATTTTAATAATTTTAAATGAATCCAATCTCAATCATCGGCGCCGGAATTGGTGGTTTGACTTTAGGAAATATTCTGAAGCAACAAAATTTAGACTTTACCATTTACGAATCTGCGCAGGAAATAAAACCTGTCGGAGCAGGAATCATGATGGCCGTTAATGCAATGCAGATTTTTGAAAAATTAGATTTAAAAGAAAAAATTGAAAACGCCGGAAACAAAATTCATGGCATTTTTATTACCGATGAAAAACTAAAAACTATCTCAACAACGAATGTTCTGGCTTTAGAAAAGAAATTCAATTCATGTAATGTTGCGATTCACAGAGCAGATTTACAGAATATTTTAGCCGAAAATTTAGGTTTTGAAAATATTAAACTTAATCACAGTTTAAAAACGATTGAGAAGAAAGAAAATTATCATTTACACTTTGAAAACGGAAACGAAGTCGAAAGCAAAATTGTTTTCGGAGCAGACGGAATTCATTCTAAAGTCCGTAATCAAATTTTAAAAAACAGAACGATCAGAAATTCCAAGCAAAAATGCTGGCGTGGATTAACTGATTTTTATCTTCCTGAACAATATTTTCATCACGCTTTGGAAATATGGGGAAAGGGGAAACGTTTTGGTTTTGTGAAGCTTTCTGAAAATAAGGTGTATTGGTACGCTTTAATCAACGAAAATAATTATAGAGAAAACATAGATTTAATTGAGACTTTCAGCGATTTTGATCCGATAGTTTTACAGATTCTAGAAGCTACAAAACAGGAAAATATTATTTTAAATGATATTATTGACCTCGCTCCCATCCCGAAATGGTCTGCAGAAAATCTTTGTCTTATTGGCGATGCAGCTCATGCCACCACTCCGAATATGGGACAAGGTGCCTGTCAGTCCATTGAAGATGCTTATGTGCTTGGAAAATTATTGGAGAAAAGTAGAGATTTTAATTTTATTTTTGAAGAATTTCAAAAAATCAGAATGAAAAAAGTTGATTATATCGTCAATACCAGTTGGAAAGTCGGACAGATTTCTCAGTGGGAAAAAGGAAATGCTTTACGAAACTTCGTGATGAGATTAATTCCTGAAAAAACTAGTCAAAAAATGATTGAGAAAATTCTACAGCTGGAAATGTGATTTTTTCAATTCTCTGATTGCTGATTATTATTTTGCAAATTATTCGAAAGATCTTTGTTGAAAATTTCTAAATAGATAAATAAAAAAAAGGCTGCTTCAAAATTAAAGCAACCTTTTGTAATTAGTAGGTCAGCGTAATTCCGCCTCCCCAGCCCATTTCATTGTCGTAATTTCCGGAAACAGATAACCATTTTTGCAAAATATATCTTACTCCCGAGGTAAATTCTCCGTCAGAATTGACACTGAAATTCCCTCTCAATCTTCTGGAAATCGGAATATCTTCTCGGCTTAACTCCAATAATACTTTACCATTTTGGTCAATACTTGCATCGGCTGTAATCAGCATCGGCAAAATATATTGAGCACCAACGATGAACGTTGCCTTACTTTTCGAAGCTTTTTGTTGTCCGAACCAGGTTTTCTTTCCATGAAAATCTTCTCCCATTTCTTCGGTCATTTTTCGCTCCATGATTTCATGATTTTTTTGAATCCTCAAACCTGCATAAGGAATCGCCCATTGGAATTTACCTAAAAACCGACCGACTTTAAAATTTCCGTCGAAATGATCAAACTCCCAATTCGAATGAAACTCATTCAGATTTGCCCATCTCGGTCCGAACATCGTCATCGTTTCTGCATGCAGTTTATTGCTGTGGAGATCGACCATCGCCATAGAACTGATCATTCTGTTGTCTCTTAAAAAGCTTTTCCAGGCCAATTTTCTGTTAGGTAACTGTGGATTGGGTTTAGAGTCTTCGTAACTGAAAATCCTTCCCATTCCGGCCATCATGTGATACAGGATATGACAGTGAAAAAACCAGTCACCATCCTGATTGGCTGCGAATTCAATCGTATTGGTTTCCATCGGCATAATATCTACGACATTTTTTAACGGCGAATATTCTCCTTTTGAATTGATCAGCCTGAAGTCGTGGCCGTGTAAATGCATCGGATGCCGCATCATCGAATTGTTGTACAGCGTAATGCGCAGAACTTCTCCTTTTTTCACTAAAATCTTATCTGTCTCTGTAACCGTTTTGTTATCTAGAGTCCACAGATAGTGATTCATATTTCCTTCCAGCGTAAATTTCATTTCACGAACATTTTCTTTAGGAAGAATCGTTTTTTCTGGAGATTTTAAAATATTGTATGATAATCTTTTGATGGTTTTCTCTTCTTCCAAATCCATTCCCGAATGTTGAGCATGATCTTCTTCTTTTTCTGATTTCTTTTCTTTGATCCCCATCATTTCATTCATGTGCTTCATTGTCATTTTTCTCTGACTTTCAGAAAGTTCAGGATACATCACTTCATTCATGTCCATCATCTGATTACCCATCACCATGTTCATTGGTTTCATATTTCCGCTCATCTTCATCATCCCGTTCATCATTTTCATTCCTTCAAAAAGCTTTAATCTCGGTAAGTTTGGAGCTTCATTTTTTTCTCCTGAACCTAACCACAGTGATGCATGACCAATTCTGTCTTCTGAAGTTGCACGGAATTCAAAACTTTTGTTTTCCGGAATGGTCACTTCGATATCATACGTTTCCGAAACGCCTACAATCAGACGATCTACTTCTACAGGGACAACATCATTTCCGTCATTTCCGACCACTTTTATTTTTCCGCCTCCAAAATTCAGCCAAAAATAAGTGGAAGATCCTCCATTGGCGACCCTCAATCGTACTTTATCTCCCGCTTTCAGATTTGAATATTCAGAATTTGGAAGTCCGTTGATCAGAAATTTATCGTAGTAGACATCGCTTACATCCATTGCCTCCATCCTCTTCCATTCATTGAGGGCTTTTGTTCTGAAGTTTCCGGATTTTATAGCTTCCCAATAACTTTGAACTGCATTTTTCTTAATCGCATACCAATCGGTATTTGCCATATGAAGCCTTCTTGCAATCTGCACGGGATCTTCATCACTCCATTCACCTAAAAGCACCGGAATTTCTTTTGTATATTCCGTTTTTGGCTCACCTTCTCGTTTATTGAAAACTAAAATTCCGTTCATCCCGATCTGCTCCTGCAAACCTTCATGTGAATGATACCAATAGGTTCCGTTCTGAGAAACTCTGAATTTATATAAATGAGTTTCTCCAGGCTCCACAGGTTTCGTCGTCAAATAGGGAACTCCGTCGTGTTCATTCGGTAAAATAACTCCGTGCCAATGGAAACCCGTATTTTCTTTCAGCATATTATGAAGATAAATCTCCGCAGTATCTCCTTCTGTGAAATATAAAGTCGGAGCCTGTAATTTCCCATTCACTGCAATTGCTCTATGATTTTCTCCAGTAAAATTCACAATCGTATCTTTCACATACAAATCATACCGAACTGTTTTTGCACCAAAAGTTACTTTTCCGTTTTCAGAATTTCTTTTTAAAACAGAATTTTTATGCGAAGGTTTAGACTCAGATTGAGCATGCTTTTCAACTTCCACTAAATCCATACTGCATTTTGGGCACCTTCCGGATTTATCTGAAATTACATCAGGATGCATCGGACAAGTGTAGCTTATTTTAGACTGAGTTTGAGTTTGAGGTTTTGAATATAAAATTGGTTTAACCCTAATAGTTTTAATTTCAGATTTCTTAGCAATTTTTACTTTTTTAACGTCAACTTTTCTCGCAATCTCAGGTTTAGCCTTAGTTTTGATTTTTATTTCTGATTTTGCTGTTGCTTTCGGTAAATTTTTTACTGATGGTTTTTCTGCAATCTTAGGCTTTATGACAACGGTTTTCTTTACCAAAGTCATTCCGCATTTAGGACAGTCACCGGCTTTGGATGCAATGACATCTTTATCCATCGGACATGTATAATATGTCTTAACGGATTGTGAAAAACTGAAAACAGAGAACAAAAGCATCAGAAACATTATTACTTTTTTCATAATATTTCAAAATTTTTTACAGCTGAGTAGCAATCTATCTATTAAAGCAGATTCTAATTAAATAAATTCAACTGTTTATTTTACAAACAAATACACTATTTATTTGATCTCTGATTTCACAGAACCACAAGAAAGCATAGAACTTCCGTAATAAGGATTGATGATTTTTTTCTCGTTGCTTAGCCAGCTTCCGTCAGCCATCGGGCAATACTGTACAAAAACCGGATTTGCTGAAATTTTAAACTGTTTTGTCAAAGCAATCATATTGTCTGAAAGATTAAAGAATGTCTCTCTTTGAACCGCAATATCACTGGCATTTGAAATTGCTGTTGCATCTTTTTTCAGAGTGTTCACATTCCCTTCAGAAAGAATTTTGTAATCAATTGCCGAAGCGGTTTTAATAAACTCTGTAGCTGCTTTAGAGGTTTTGTCGGCATTATCTGAAGCCAACGCATCTTTGATGGAGATATAATTTTGGTAAAGCTTCGATACCTGAGCATCAGATTTTAGCTGAGCAGAAACAGAAGCGATTGCAAATAAAGAAAATAGGGCTGTAATGATATATTTTTTCATTGTTTTAAAATTTTAGATTGAATAATAATTTGAAAATCGCATGATGCGACAAAGCGTGTCGTTCAATATGATATGAATATCAAACGACTAAGACATTCTAAATTCTAAAATTACAATGATTGATAAAGATTGGAACCGACCGCTTTTCCGGCGGAGCATTAATCTGGATTTGACTGAACTTTCTCAGTGAAAAGGATTTGTCTGTAAAGAAAAAATGATGTTTCTGAATCTCTGAAATGGTTTGCAGAAAATTAATTTTCAAAAAATCTGATTTTTGAGAATCATCAACCTTCACCAACTTTACTTCAGTTTTGCAACAGTCTCTTTTTTCCTTGGTTCCGCATTTACTACAGGTATCATCAGATTTTTGTGTCACTGAAACCAATTCTTTCATACAATAATGCATCTGAAAAACTGCTCCGGAAGAAAAACCGAAGTAGAATATCGAAAATAGTATGGCTAGAATCTTTTTCATTAACTAAAGCAAAGGTAAAAATATCCGCTGAATGATTGTTACAAAATTGTGTGATATTGTTATAAAATTAAGGATAATACAAAAGCTCCTAAAATTTCAGGAGCTTTTGTATATTTTTGATAAAAGTTCAAATTTTATTTAATCTTAAACTCCAGCTTCACATTGAAAAATCTTCCGGTTAAACGAACTGGAACCGGATACATTAAATTCGTATTGGCATCGGTAATCCACTGATTGGAAACAGTATTATTGATATTAAATGCATTAAACACCTGTACTCCTAAAGTCAATTCATCAAAATTACTCAAAAAACCATAACTCTGTTTCTTTTCTTTGGCATCTACAAATGCATAAGAAAGCCCTAAATCAACTCTCTTGTAAGAAGGTAGCGTTTTCTGGTACTGATAAGGATCTGTGAAAACTGGCGCCCCGTTGGGCAACCCCATGGCATACGTTAAAGTTAAGTTGACGCGCATTTGCGGAAATTTTGGCATATAATCCTGATAAAACATCGCAAATCTGAATCGCTGATCTGTAGGCCTTGGGATATCTCCTCTCCCATCTATATTTTCATAAACCCTTGCATAACTAGCAGAAAGCCACGAATCTACACCCGGAACAAATTCTCCGAACAAACGGGTATCAATTCCGTATGCATAACCTGAAGCATTATTTTTACCTGAATAACGGATTCTTACGTTATCCATGTAATAAGGAATCAGATTATCCATTTTTTTATAGTATGCCTCTGTGGTCAGCTTAAATGGGCGGTCATCAAACTCAAACTCAAAATCATTGGCAACAATTGCCTGAATAGATCGCTGAGATTTTATATTTTGATTGAAATTTCCATTTAAATCTTTAATTTCCTTGTAAAAAGGTGCCTGATAATAAATTCCTCCAGACACTCTGAATAACATGTCGGTATCCCATTCAGGCTTTATCGCAAACTGTGCTCGTGGCGAGAATATCGTTTCATCATTAAAACTCCAGTGTGCAACTCTTGCTCCGGCATTTACAAATATTTTGCTTGATCCCCAAAAAAACTTTTGTGAATACTGCGCATATGCCGACAGCCTGGTTGGCTCAATATGATTACTTCCTGCAATGCTGTAGTAAAGATCTAAATCTGAAGCATCTGGAAATCTTGGGTCATCTACAGGGTGTGGAATACTGTAACCTGAGGAATCAACTAACTTATACTCGTTGGTAAGATCTCTTAAATTTTCTTTTTCAAATTTAAAACCAACTTCTATATCCGTATTTACATTGGGTGAAAAACGTGTTCTAAACTGAGTTCCGTAAGTTCTTACAAAAAGATCATTTCTTGCATGCTCTATTTGTCCGCCAACATCATAGGACGTAATAGGATTACCTGTAATGGGATCAAATGTCTGCAAAATATAGCTTGAAGCAATTGTATAGTATTCTTTTTCTCTGTTCTGATACGCAAAACTATCTAAGGTAAATCTCCATTTATCAGACGGTTTATAGTTCATAGAAAATGTCCCCATCATATTTTTGTACTGATCATTTTCTTTACCGTTATAAAAAACAGAAAGATTGATGGGCTTCTGTAAAGATCCAAAATCTACAGAACGCTCTTTGGGATACATTTCATAGTCATTTTTTGAATAGTATCCAATAAAGGACATTGTGAACTTGTCATTAAAATGATAGTTAAGATACGTCTGAAAATCAAAATATTTGGGATTAAAATCAGTATCCTCATTCAGGGTATTGAGTACAAGATTTGTATTTCTGTATCGTCCTGAAAATAATGCGGTCAATTTATTGTTCTTTGAAGCTAAACCAGTTGTCAGTCTTCCACCAATTAAACTTGCCTCTCCTGAAAGTTCAAATTTTTCCGGCTCACGATAATAGATATTTAAAGCTGAAGACATTTTATCACCATATCTAGGTTCAAAACCTCCGGCAGAGAAGTTCACCGTAGAAACCATATCAGGGTTGATAATACTTAAACCTTCTTGCTGAGAATTTCTAATGAGAAAAGGTCTGTAGATCTCGATATCGTTGATATAGATAAGGTTTTCATCATAGTTTCCGCCACGCACCATATATTGCGAAGATAGCTCCGTATTTGAATTTACAGAAGGTAGAGTTTTGATAATGCCCTCAATACCACCAGAAATGCTTGCCACATTCTGAGCATCTTTTGCAGATATCTTTACTGTGGTAAGGTCATTCGTACTTCCGACTGTTTTTTTCTGGAAAACGACTTCCTCAATATCTGTGGTCCTTACCGTATCTCTTTTTTTTGTTTGAGAGAACACTAACATCGGAACCATAAGGCTCAGTGGTAAAACTAGTTTTTTCAAAAGAAATTATTTAGAATTCTAAAATTAAGTATTTTTTAACAATTACAAAATGGATTCTCTTACTCTTGTCAGTTTTTGTAACAAATCTTCTAATAAATCAAGTCGAAGCATGTTGGCACCATCAGATAGAGCGGTTTCCGGTGTAGGATGCGTTTCAATGAAAATCCCATCTGCGCCAACGGCAATTCCTGCTTTGGCAACAGTTTCTATCAGGTCCGGTCTTCCTCCTGTCACTCCTGAACTTTGATTGGGTTGCTGAAGAGAATGCGTAACATCCAAAATAACAGGAGCAAAAGCTCTCATCGTAGGAATTCCTCTGTAATCAACGATCAAATCGGTATATCCGAAAGAATTTCCTCTTTCAATGATTGCAACTTTTTGGTTGTCAGAATCTGTCACTTTCTGAACTGCAAACTTCATCGATTCAGGAGAAAGAAACTGTCCTTTTTTCAGTGAAACACATTTCCCTGTTTTTGCTGCAGCAACTAACAAGTCTGTCTGACGAACCAAAAATGCAGGAATCTGCAATACATCAACATATTGAGCTGCCAGAGCTGCATGCTCGTTTTCGTGAATATCTGTTGTCGTAGGAATGTTGAAAGTCTCCCCTACTTTTTTAAGAATTTCCAGAGATTTTCCTTCACCAATTGAAGTAAAAGAATCTACTCTGCTTCTGTTGGCTTTCTTAAAACTTCCTTTAAAAATGTATGGAATATTGTATTTATTGGTCAGCTCAATTACTTTTTCGGCAATTCTCAGAGCCATATCTTCACCTTCTATGATGCATGGTCCTGCAATTAAAAAAAAGTTTTTTGAATCTTTGTGTTGTATGTTATCTAAGTACTGAATCATAGGATTTTACTTTGTTTTTCTTTAATTATACTTTCTAATTGTTGAATATTTTTCTGATAACGGTCAATATTGGGTTCAGACTTTAATTCTTTCAGCCACTTTTGGGCAACATCCAAATTACCGTTATGTGCACTTAGTGCAATGGTATTGATTAACGCTTCTATTTTGTTATTTTGAGTTTTAAAGGATGAAATATTTTTTGATAAAAAATCATCAGCTTCCTTTACTTTATTTTGATTGACAAGTGAATAAATATATTCTTTTTTTATTAAATCGTCTGCTTTTCCTCTTTTCAGGACGTCATTTGAGATTTTTTCGGCTTCAGCAAATTTTCCTAAAGCGTTGTATGCAAAAGTCAGCTCGAAAAATAATTTTTGTGAATCGTATTTCTCATTATACAGCGTTTCCAGTTTAGGAAGTGCTATATTTGAAGCTCCTGCACCGTTGGCACTGCTTAATTTATTCACAAGAAGCTCTTTGGCAGGAAGTTTTGAAGCATAATATTTTAAAAAGTCTGGCACGACGGGAAGCCCAAACTGTTTTGTCACATTTTGAGATAAAACAGCAACTTTTAAACCTAGATTCTCCCAACGAACAATCATACTTCCAGATTGATTGGTATAAGAATCTACTTTGACAAAATTTCCTTCTACAATTTTAAAATCACCGTAATACTTGAATGAATATCCCGCAACATCGTCATAGTAAGGAACTCCAAAAATGTATTTAGTTTCCTGATCTTTTTTCGGTAAAGCTACGTAAGAATTTTCAGCATCAAAAAACGATGTGTCAAATTTCAATTCTGTTTGCGCATGGGTGATTACAGAGAATGACAGTACAAATGCAAATAAAAGTTTTTTCATACGTGAATTTTTTTCAAAATTTTCTCAAATGTATTGATATTTCTGCTGGTAAACTGATCTTTCATACTTTTCTTATCTAAAATTTTTCCGAATGTTGAATCTAAGGTATTTCCTTTCGGAACCTGCCAGTAGAAATTACTGTTGACTATTTTCGCATCTTCATTTTCTGTCTGTGAAGCGGTTTCAAATTCTTTTATCAGAATTTTCTCAATATTTTCATTCCCTATAAATGTGTAAACATGCAAACTGTCATTTTTATTAAACGGGTTTGAACTCCAAAAATTTTCGATTTCTCTCTGAGTTTTCACGAAAAGAAAAGCTTCATAACTGAAATAATCAGACATGGCTTTTTCAAGAATAATTTTGAGATCTTCTGCTTTTTGATCAGAAGAAAAAACAATATTTCCGGAAGCTAAAACTGAAACCACATCATGCATTCCTGCATTTTTGAACACTTCGCAGACTTCCACCATTTTCATGTTGGTTCCTTTTACATTCACTCCGCGTAAGAAAGCACAGTATTTCATGTTTTTATAGTTTTACAGTTTAATTTTCTCGTAGAGATTGTAATCAGTTCCCGAAGGTTTCAATTTATATATTTTATCAAGAATTTTATTATCGCTTTGTAAGTGATTTTTTATTCTAAATTCATTGAGTAATTTGTAATGAGTTTTATAATAGTAGGCATCTTTTCCATCGAATAGATTTTTGTATGAAAGAAGATATTTAGGCTTCCTTTTTTTAACGGTGTTAAGCCAATAATTAGGTTTATCGTTTTTGATTTCTGCCTGAATTTGTTTATCGACCAATCCTACTTCGTCAATGGTTTTTAAACCTGAAAAATAAGGAATATAGCCTGCGGGTTCAAGCAAAATCCATTGTTTTTTATCCTTTTCGTACATGTTTAGAAACAACCCGATTGATCTTCTGTAATTCCATTCACCATTTCCGGTTGCGATAGAATGTACCGTTTGGAAAGCCAGCATTGGCAAAATATAAAAAATAATCAATGCCGTAAGCCACCAGTTTCTTTTTACTTTCTGTTCTAAAATAAAGATCAAAACCGGAACGAAAAGCAGAATCTGCGGAATCCAATAATACCAGTCAAAAAGGCTTTTCTGTGAAAGAAAAATAATCTGTTTTATCCAGGCAAACAAGAAAATAATCCAAAGGAAGTAATTTCTTTGATCCCGCTGTCTAATTAAGAAAATAAAACACAGCAATTCAAAAACTGCAATTATAATCGTAAAGGGATTGAAATCTCCGGGAATTTTTAGCATTCCCCAGAAGTTACCATAATTTAATCTGAAGTATTCGAAATCCTGATTTAACGTGTAGACTCGGTCGTAAGCCAGTTTTTTGGCAACTATGGTATTATTTATAATCTCCCCAAAATAAAACCAGTTGAAAGCCAAAGCCGCAGAAACTCCTAAAATTCCACCTAGAATATAGACCCATTTTATTTTTCTGTTCCAAAAAGTATCAACCAAAAAGACAATTCCGAGGAAAATAACCGAATCGATTCTTGTGAATAAAACCAAGATTGGAAATACAATGAGTGCCCATTTTTTCTCTTTTCTGAAACCATAATAAAGCAAAGCCATTTCTAGAAAAAATAAAATTCCGTACTCCATTCCGAGTATTGAAATCTTGATGGATGGCGGTAATAGCCCAAAAAGAAAGATGAAAATTGCCTTATGCAAAGGATTTTTTAGTAATAAATGAGAAAGAAATAAACTACCAATGGTGAAAAGAACAGTGTTTATAACCAAAAGAGGTTCAATGAAGTTCTCTTTTCCAAAAATCAAATTAAAAAAATAAGAAACAAAAACGTAAAGATGCGTTGTAGAAGCCGAAATTTTAGTACCTCCGTTGAACCCAATCACCCCATAATCCAGTAAATTCTGGGCAACTCTCCAAGTGATAAAAGCGTCTTCCTGAATATGGTGCGTCAGGAGAAAATAGAGCTTTGCAATTACTGCAAATATGACTGCGTATAATGGAAGATTCTTGTTTGTATTCTCGGCCATCGCTTTTTTTTGTTGCACAAATATAATTCTATTATTCTTGAATATCAACATAAAAAAAACGGAACCGAAGTTCCGTTTTAAAGTATCTGCAAACAGTTTTTTACTGTGTAGCTTTGATAATTGCATTGGTAATCTGATCTTCTTTTTCTTTCGAATACATCGAATCAAAAGGTTGCATCACATCAAATAAGTACTGATAAAATGGCGTGATTCGCTGTACATTTTCAGACTCTTTCATCGCTTTTTCTTTCCCCATCTGCTGAAGATCTTTGATGAATACATTAAATTTCTTATCAATCGGCTCAATAGATTTCACCAAATAAGCATATGCTTTCTGATTCTGACCTATTTTCTTGTAAGCATCTGTAACAGCCGACACAACAAGAGAATATTCCATAGGTTTTGATCTCATCTGTCTTCCTACAAATCTTTGATCTGCTTTGCTTAAAGTAAGATAGTAATCATACTCCTCAAAAATTCCTTTCTTAAGAATCTCTGCTAATTTTAATGCCTTTTGCTCTTGTCCGGCCACGATGTAACCGTAAACCATTGAACTTAAAGAACGTGGGTCATTGTATTTCTCTGCAGGAATTTCTTTTGCTGCGATATCTAAAATTTCTAAAGCTTTAGCTTTCTGACCACTCAAGGCCAATGTTGCAGCAGCTCTGCTTGCGGAACTTCTATAGCTCATAATATTTGAAGTAGCTGTTTCGTCAAAATGAACGTTCAGATCTTTGAAGTTACCCCACTTAAAGTTTTTCACAACATTATACAAGGAGTTTGCATCTACTCTACCCATTTCTCCGTCACTGCTTCTTGGTGTACGAATTGGAACCAACCTGTAACTGAAACCGTCAAACTGAAGATACTCGTCTAAGAAGAAAATATTTTCGCTGTCATAAACTCCGCCTGAAGAGAAATTGATTGGTCTCTTCCAATCAAAGTTCGCTAAAATATCAAACATCATCAGGTTGTTTTTGTACAAGGTTCCTGATTTGTAATCAATCATAATTTGATCAACTGTATTTGGAAGATCAGCAGGATTGATAATTCCTGCTTTAACTGCATTTTGCTTATTTACAGGTAAAATAAATTTGTTTACAGGTAAGAAATTATACTTTTCATAACGGGCTTCACCAAAAATCATTTTTAAAACTTCATCTTTTTCCGGTGATTTTATTTTAAGGAAATTCACTGCCTCTTTTAAAGTCATCGAATCCTGAACAAGGTATTTTTCGAATGGCTTAATCATTTGCTCAGGAGCACCTGCTTCCTTTAAATTACTGATAACTCCCTTCCAATCATCTTTTTTCATCAGATAGATCTGATCATTTACACCATCTCTGTAATCATCGTGTGACAGTTGACTAGGAATAGGACTTGCATTGTAAGTTTTTCTTTTAACCTGATCAATGTTCCAAGGTGTTGAAAGAAGAGTGAAATTCACCACTTTCACATCATCACGGAATCTTTCAGTTTCCTGCATTGCCCAGACAGGATAAGTATCATTGTCACCATATACGAAGAGGATATCGTCTTTCGGTAGAGATTTTAACATTGAATATGAATAATCATATGCCGTATATCTTCCGCTTCTGTCGTGAACATTATAATTCTGGAAGCCCATCATTAAAGGGATTGCCATTAATACAACACCAAATCCTATGTTGGCAACATTAGATTTTACTTTTGACTGTAAGTACCAGAGAATTGCACCGGCTCCGAGCCCTATCCAAATAGCAAAGGCGTAAAAGGAACCAACTACTGCATAATCTCTTTCTCTCGGCTCGAAAGGTTTCATTCCGGTGTAGAAAACAATTCCCACACTGGTTAATATAAATAATGAAAGAAGTGCGTAAAATCTTCCAAAGTCTCTCATAAACTGGAAGTAACATCCGATTATTCCTAGCAATAATGGCAGAAAAAAGAATGCTACAGTACTTTCATTTTTAAATTTTGAAGGCATCGCATCCTGGCTTCCCCATAGGGTATTGTCAATTGCAGGAATTCCGGAAATCCAGTTCCCTCTTGTATTCTCACTGTTTCCTTCCAGGTCATTCTGTCTTCCTGCAAAGTTCCACAACAGATATCTGATAAAATAATATCCATTTTGGAATGTAATAAAATAATCCATATTCTGAGCCAAAGAAGGTCTTTGAACAGTAATCAGCTCATATGGTTTTACCTTTAAATAATCTGCCGGAGTAATTGTTTTATCTTCATATTTTCCTCTTAGTTCCTCAAAAATTTCTTTAGCCTGAGGATCATCTGCGATATTTTCGTTTGCATAATTAAACTGAAAATCCGGTGCGCCATACATCGACATATAATTCGCCATGACGTCTTTGTCTTCACTAAACATCCTTGGCATTAAGCTCACATACGCTGGGTTGAAAACGTAATTGAAACGCTCACTTGTCTTTAGATAAGTACCAGTTTTCTCATCTTTTTCAAAAACGTCACCGGTTTTTGTTGTTTTAAAACTTCCGTCCTCATTCTTTTCAATTCCGCTGTTATCCAAAAATGCAGTATAGTTTTGACCGTAAATTGTTGGCCAGTCACCATATTGCTCTCTATTATAATAATCAAGCATACCAATAGCGGTATCCGGATCATTTAAGTTCATTGGCGGATTAGCATTGGCTCTGATCGGAATTACCATCCAGCAAGAGAAACCAATCATCATATAGACAACAGATAAGGCAATCGTCTGGTAAATATTTTTCTTTGCCTGTCTCGCATATTTCAGAATAAAATAGCAGATAGCCACCAAAATAATGAAACCTGCAATCGTTCCCGAATGGAAAGGAAGACCTATACCATTAACAAAGAATATTTCAAGTTTTCCAAATAATGACATGATTACCGGGAAAATAATTTTGAAAACAATAATTAAGATCCCTAGTGTAATTGCATTAGCCCAAAAGAAATTCTTCCAGGTAAATTCATAGTTTCTTGCGTAATATACTAAGCAGACTGCAGGAATTGCCAACATACACATCATGTGAACACCCACAGAAAGACCTACAATAAAGAAGATTAAAATGATCCATCGCTCATTGTCTGACTCCTTGTATTCGTTTTCCCACTTTGTGATCAACCAAACTAGAATGGCAATAAATAACGAAGCCATTGAGTAAACCTCGCCTTCTACTGCGGAAAACCAGAACGTATCTGACCATGTAAAACACAGAGAACCAATAACACCGGCAAAAAGAATAGCAATTTCCTGATGTTTGGTTACTTCTTCAAAATCTTTGTTAAGAAGTCTTCTTACAAAATGGGTAATCGTCCAGAACAAAAACAGAATCGTAAATGCGCTGAATAATGCAGACATCGCGTTGATTACCAAAGAATAATTTTCACCGTTTCCAAACGCAAAAATGGCAGCAACAGCACCTACAATCTGGAACAAAGCTGCTCCCGGCGCGTGTGTTACTTCTAATTTTACGGCTGAAGAAATGTACTCACCACAATCCCAAAAACTGAAGTTGGGTTCTATTGTTGAAAGGTACGTGAAAAATGCAATGACGAAAATCACCCATCCGAGAAGGGTGTTCCATTGCCTAAAAGTCCAGTTTTTCATAGTATAAAATCAATTATTGCGAAAATAAGGTTTTTACTTCATTTTAAATTGATTTTAACAAAATTTAAAAGATTGGCTTACTTTTTGAGAATGTTTCGAGGCTGTATCAAGAAGTATAAAAACAGATAATTATACTTTCAACACTTATAATTTCTGAAAAGTTTAAAAATTATTTATTTTTTTGTATTTTTGCGGTCAGATTTTTATTTGAAAAATAACAAATAATGAGTAATGTTTACGATAATATTCTTGGCTTGATTGGGAACACCCCTTTAGTAAAACTTAATACGGTAACTAAAGAGATTCCTGCAAAAGTTTATGCCAAGTTAGAATCATATAATCCTGGACATTCCACAAAAGATAGAATCGCACTTCATATTATTGAAAACGCTGAGAAAAAAGGTTTATTAAAGGAAGATTCTGTAGTTGTAGAGACGACTTCCGGAAATACAGGTTTTTCACTTGCGATGGTTTGCATCATCAAAGGATACAAATGTATTCTTGCAGTAAGTGACAAAACAAAAGCTGAAAAAATAGCTTATCTTAAAGCTCTTGGTGCTACAGTATATATATGTCCTGCGAATGTACCTGCGAATGACCCGAGATCATATTATGAAGTAGCAAAAAGAATTGCTGCAGAAACCCCAAATTCTGTTTATATCAATCAGTATTTCAACGAATTGAATGTTGATGCCCACTATCAGACCACAGGTCCTGAAATTTGGGAACAGACAGAAGGTAAAATTACTCACCTTTTCGCGTGTACAGGAACTGGCGGAACATTATCAGGTTCGGCAAAATTCTTAAAAGAAAAAAATCCAAATATTAAAATCATCGGTGTAGATGCTGACGGATCTATTTTGAAAAGCTACCACGAAACCGGAGAAATTCATAAAGAAGATGTGCATCCTTACCAGATTGAAGGTATGGGAAAAAACTTAATTCCTTCTGCCCTTCTTTTTGATAAAGTAGATGAGTTTGTGAGAGTAAACGACGAAATGTCTGCATACAGAACCCGTGAGATTGCTTTAAAAGAAGCCATCATGGGCGGTTACACAACAGGAGCTGTCACGCAGGGACTAATGCAGTATGCGCAGTCTCATGAACTGACTGAAAATGATTTTGTTGTGATGATTTATCCAGACCACGGTTCAAGATACATTACAAAAGTGTACAGCGACAAATGGATGGAAGAACAAGGATTCATCAACAACTGTTTCCACAATTATGATGAAGTTTTCAAAACAGAATTCATCAAATAATAAGAATTAATAAATACAAATCAAGCCTTTTCGTAAATCACAAAAGGCTTTTTTACATAAAACATACTCATACAATGGTAGATATTTTTGATAGAATAAAACAAAATCCTGGACCGCTAGGTCAGTTTGCAGATTACGCAGAAGGATATTTTGTATTCCCAAAATTGGAAGGTCCGATTGGTCCGAGAATGAAATTTCAAGGTAAAGATGTAATTTTCTGGAGTGCCAATGATTATTTAGGATTGTGTAACCATCCGGAAGTTTTGGAAGCCGATGCAAAAGCTGCAGCAGAATTCGGAATGTTTTATCCGATGGGTGCAAGAGCAATGTCTGGGGAAACTCAACAACATCAGCAACTAGAAAAAGAATTGGCAGAATTTACTCAAAAAGATGCTGCTTATTTATTAAATTTCGGTTACCAGGGAATGGTTTCTTGTATCGATGCATTGGTGACAAGACATGACGTTATCGTTTATGACGCAGATTCTCACGCTTGTATCGTTGACGGAGTACGTCTTCACATGGGAAAAAGTTTTACTTTCAAACATAATGATATTGAGAGCTTAGAAAAAAACTTAGCACGAGCAACTAAAGTTGCTGAGGAAAACGGCGGAGGAATCTTAGTGATTACTGAAGGAGTTTTCGGAATGAGAGGAATGCAGGGTAAACTTAAAGAAATTTGTGATTTAAAATCTAAATTCAATTTCAGACTTTTGGTTGATGACGCACACGGTTTCGGAACTTTAGGTAAAACTGGAGCAGGAGCTGGTGAAGAGCAAGGATGTCAGGATCAGATTGATGTTTACTTCTCAACTTTTGCTAAATCAATGGCTGGTTTCGGAGCATTTCTTTCAGGAGATGAAACAATTATTAGATTCTTGAAATACAATCTTCGTTCTCAGATTTTTGCTAAATCTTTGACAATGCCAATGGTAATCGGAGGATTAAAAAGATTGGAATTACTAAGAACCCGTCCCGAAATTAAAGATAAATTGTGGGAAAACGTAGATAAACTTCAAAACGGATTAAAAGAAAGAGGTTTCAACCTTGGAAATACCAATACTTGTGTGACACCGGTTTTCATTCAGGGAACTACGATTGAAGCAACGCTTTTAGCGAAAGATTTGAGGGAAAATTATGGAGTATTCACATCAGTAGTTGTATACCCGGTAATTCCAAAAGGAATGATTTTGTTGAGATTAATCCCTACTGCTTCTCATACGGATTCAGAAATTAACGAAACTTTGGCGGCTTTCGAAGGCATCAAAGAAAAATTAGAATCAGGAGTTTATGCCGAAATGGAAAAACAAATGAATATCGAGTACAAACAAATGTAATTTCGATTTTTCAAATTAAATATAATTAGAACCGCTAGAATTTTTCTTGCGGTTTTTTTGTGAAATTTCGAAGATCAAGATTTATAATTAAGAAGTTTAGATTAATTTAATTAATTTTCACCAAATAAATGTAACTCCTAAAAATACCTTACTACTTATTGTTGCACTGCAATAATTGTGAAACACAATCGTTGATATTTTTTTTAAATCAGTCAAAAACTTTCTTTCTTTTCCATTTAAACCCATAAATTTGCAAAAAATTACTTTTGAAAGATCTTCTTCTTATAACTCCACCTTTCACGCAACTCAATACTCCGTATCCGGCGACAGCTTATATCAAAGGTTTTCTGAATACCAAAAATATTTCAAGCTATCAGATCGATTTGGGGATTGAAGTGATTTTGGTATTGTTTTCAAAAGAAGGAATTCAAAAGATTTTCGCAAAATCAATTGACTTAAAAAATACTTCCGAAAACTCTCGGAGAATTTTTGCTTTAAGAGATGAATATATTAAAACCATCGATCAGGTTATTCTATTTTTACAGAATAGAAATCCCACTTTAGCAAGACAAATTTGTTCGATGAATTTTCTGCCAGAAGCTTCCCGTTTCAATCAACTGGATGATATGGAATTTGCTTTCGGAAATATGGGTTTACAGGACAAGGCTAAACACCTGGCTACTTTATATTTAGAAGATCTATCTGATTATATAATTGAACACGTTGATTCTGATTTTGGCTTTAGTAGATACGCCGAAAGATTAGGAAAGTCTGCCAATTCATTTGACGAATTATATTTAAAATTAAATTCAGATCAGACTTTTATCGATGGTCTTACTTTAAAAATTCTTCACGAAAAACTAGAACTAGTTCAGCCAAAATTGGTTTGTTTTTCAGTACCGTTTCCCGGAAATTTATATTCTGCTTTTCGATCTGCAAAATTTATTAAGGAAAATTATCCTCACATTAAAATTGCAATGGGCGGCGGGTTTCCGAACACTGAGCTGCGGGAAGTAAAAGACAGAAGAGTTTTTGAATTTTTTGATTTTATCACTTTAGATGACGGAGAAGTTCCTCTTGAACTGGTCTACGAAAATATTTTTCAGACTGAGCCTATCGAAACCTTTTACAAACGCACTTTTTTAATTGAAAATGAAGAAGTTATCTACAAAAATAATTCAACGAAACATGATTATAAACAGGCACAGGTTGGAACACCTGATTACACTGATTTACAGTTAGATCAATATATTTCTGTCATTGAAATTGCCAACCCGATGCACAGTTTGTGGAGCGACGGACGATGGAACAAACTCACAATGGCGCACGGTTGCTATTGGGGAAAATGTACTTTCTGTGATATTTCCTTAGATTACATTAAAATTTACGAACCCATTTCTGCCAGAATTTTGGTTGACAGAATGGAGGAATTGATTGCAACAACTGGCGAAACCGGATTTCATTTTGTGGACGAAGCGGCACCTCCGGCTTTGATGCGTGAAGTTGCTTTGGAAATTTTGAGAAGAAATCTTGTAGTAACATGGTGGACGAATATCAGATTTGAAAAAAGTTTTACCAAAGATTTATGTTTTCTCTTAAAACTTTCTGGTTGCGTTGCAGTTTCCGGTGGATTGGAAGTGGCGAGTGACCGATTGCTAAAATTAATTGATAAAGGAATTTCTGTTGAACAGGTTGCTCAGGTAACAAGAAATTTCACTGAAGCTGGAGTCATGATTCATGCGTATCTGATGTACGGCTACCCGACACAGACGATTCAGGAAACGGTGGATTCTCTGGAAATGGTTCGCCAGCTTTTCGAAATGGGAATTTTGCAGAGTGCATTTTGGCATCAGTTTGCCATGACTGCCCATTCACCTGTCGGATTGAATCCTGAAGAATTTGGAGTAACACCGATCAAACAGGAAATTTTGTTCGCCAATAATGATATAGACTTTACAGACAAAACCGGAATCGATCACAGCAAATTTAGTTTTGGTTTGAAGAAATCTCTGTTTAATTATATGCACGGAATTAATTTTGAATTACCGTTGCAAAATTGGTTTGATTTTAAAATTCCGAAAACAACAATTCATCCTGATTACATTCACGATTCACTCTTGGAAGAAGAGAATTTTTCATTCAAACCCAATGCAAAAATAGTTTTCCTGGAAAAAAACGTAATCGCTGAGAATTACATAAAAACAAAAAAGCAAAACTCATGGCCGTACACAAGAATTACGTTCCATTTAAAAACCAATATTATTTCTTTAGATTTTGAACAGGAAAAAGGAGAATGGCTAATCAAAATTTTACAGGAGAATTCTTTTGAGAATCCGAAACGGATTACTTTACAACAATTGAAAAATAATTTTGAAAATAGCTTTGAAGATTTTGAATTGTTCTGGTTTTCAAAACCGATGCAACAACTGAAAGAAAACGGAGTGATTTTGAGTCTGTAAGCTTTCGAATAACAAACTAGTTTTAAATAAAATTTACATAAGATAAAAATCCTGGAAATTATTTTTTCAGGATTTTTGATTTTTGGCTAAAGCTTATAGAATTTTATTTTTTTAAACGGCCTTCCTTCGACAAGCTCACGATGAGCCAATGAAATCTCATTCTACCGTTTCGTTTTAGAGAATTTATTTTTTATCTTTTTCAACTCCATCTCTCACAATATCTCCCACAATTACTTTTTCCTGAATTTTTATAAAATTAGGATCCAGAATCGCCATACGTTCAGCAATTGCTTTATATGTTGGATATTTCAGAATAGAAGCTCTTCCTGACATTTCTCTATACAGCGTAAAAGTTTTTCCGCCTGCAGTTTTGATTTGTTTTGTTGTTGTAATGTACTTTCCGATATATTTACTTTTTGCATCATAAATTTCAATGTCCACAAAATTTTTATCGGTCACTCTGTCATCTGAGCCAAAGCTTACGGGTAAATTAGTAAAATATCCCACTGGAACACCATTGCTCAGAATCTCACCAACACTATTGACTTCAAGATTTAATTTATCAATTTTTGTTCGGATGGTGTATGCTTCTTTGGTTTTATTATCTAATTTTCGCTTAGGCATATTTTTAAAAAGATCATCCAGATTCTTAATATTGATACCTCTTTCATCAATAATTTTCAGTCCTTTAATGCAAGTATAGACCGCAGATTTTTCTTCGCCCGAAAATGCAGAAGGTGAAATGTAATCTAAATCTAAGGTTTTCTCACGGTTATACACCCTATTAATTTTCACATAACTATCTCGCACTGAATCCACTATGCTTTTATCAACAAATTCAACAGTGAAAATCGGGGTTTCCTTTAAATCCATAAATGTATATTCGTTGGATTTATTGGCAATTTTGGCTACGTGAGTTCCGTCGAGACTTACAATTCCTCTTTTGGTTTTGATAATTTGAGCATTGCATATAAAACTCAGAACTGTAAAGAATAAGATTAAACTTTTCTGCATGAATCAGATTTTATAAAGCATAAAAAAAGTGTAACAAAGTTACACTTTCTTGAAAATATATTTAGCTTATAATTTAATTATTCGCAAAGGATAATTCCTTTATCATTATTAAATTCTATCACACCGCTTTTTATAGGATAAGAAAAAACAGAGTCTTTTTCATTTTCCTTGGTAAAGTTTTTAGCAAAAGCTTCGTTGATAGATTTTGCATATAATTTTACTTTACCGCCAACTAATGAAGAAACGATTCCTGCGTGGTTTTTCATGATGTGGAATTCACCATTTTTCCCAGGCAACAATACTGAGTCTACCTCTCCTTCAAAAACTACGTATTCTGGTGTTAAAATTTTTATATTCATTTTAATTTAGATTTAAAGATTTCAGAATTCAGATTTCAGACATAAAAGTCTCATGTCTAGAATCTGACATCTTGTGTCTAATTAATTTATTATGCGTTGTCCGCTAACATTTTTTGTCCAGCTTCGATTGCTTCTTCGATAGTTCCTTTCAAGTTGAAAGCAGCTTCCGGTAAGTGATCTAATTCACCGTCCATAATCATGGTAAATCCTTTGATGGTATCTTTGATGTCTACCAATGATCCCGGAATACCTGTAAACTGTTCTGCAACGTGGAAAGGCTGAGACAAGAATCTCTGAACTTTTCTAGCTCTGTAAACTACAGATTTATCTTCTTCAGAAAGTTCTTCCATACCTAAGATTGCGATGATATCCTGAAGAGCTTTGTATCTCTGAAGAATCTCTTTCACTCTCTGAGCACAGTTATAATGTTCTTCACCGATAATTTCCGGAGCCAAGATTCTTGACGTAGAAGCCAACGGATCTACTGCCGGGTAAATACCTAATGAAGCAATTTTTCTGTCTAGTACAGTTGTTGCATCTAAGTGAGCAAACGTTGTAGCAGGAGCCGGGTCAGTTAAATCATCCGCAGGTACGTAAACCGCCTGTACTGAAGTAATTGAACCATTTTTAGTTGAAGTAATTCTTTCCTGCATCGCACCCATTTCAGATGCCAATGTTGGTTGGTAACCTACCGCAGAAGGCATACGACCTAATAGTGCAGATACCTCAGAACCAGCCTGTGTAAAACGGAAGATGTTGTCTACGAAAAACAATACATCTCTACCTTGTCCGCTTTCACCACCGTCTCTGTAGTACTCAGCTAATGTAAGACCAGAAAGTGCTACTCTAGCTCTTGCTCCTGGCGGCTCATTCATCTGTCCAAAAACGAATGCAGCTTTTGAATCTTTCATAACCTCTAGGTCAACTTTAGAAAGATCCCAACCACCGTTTTCCATAGAGTGCATAAAGTCATCACCGTATTTAATAATACCTGATTCTAACATCTCTCTCAAAAGGTCATTTCCTTCTCTCGTTCTTTCACCTACTCCGGCAAAAACAGAAAGACCACCGTGCCCTTTTGCAATATTGTTAATCAACTCCTGAATCAATACTGTTTTACCTACACCAGCACCACCGAACAATCCAATTTTACCTCCCTTTGCGTAAGGCTCAACTAAGTCGATTACTTTAATACCTGTGAATAAAACTTCTGCAGAAGTTGAAAGTTGATCAAATTTCGGAGCTGGTCTGTGAATTGGAAGACCACCTTCTTTAGAAATATTTTGAAGCCCATCGATAGCATCCCCAACAACGTTGAATAGTCTTCCGTTTACAGCTTCACCGATCGGCATCATAATAGGATTACCATATCCTATAACTTCCTGCCCTCTTTGAAGACCGTCTGTAGCATCCATTGCGATACATCTTACTGTATCTTCACCAATATGTTGTTCTACCTCTAAGACTACTTTTTCACCGTTCCCTTTGATAATCTCTAACGCATCATAAATACTTGGAATTGCTTCCACATTATTAAAAACTACGTCGATTACAGGACCAATAATTTGAGAAATTTTTCCTTTAATTTGGTTTGCCATTGCTAAATTTTTTCTTGGTGCAAATATAATGAATCTTCACAAACCTGCAATTGCTAAAAAAAAGATTTTTATCATGCTTTTTTAAACAATGTAGCAATACAACAATCTACCAACTTACCAATAATGACTCCTTAAAATCAGTAATTTTAATGCTAAATTATTACATTGATAAATTGTTACATTAATAATGTTACATTATACTTATATTTGCACTCAAAATTTTTCCGTTTTGAATATTTTCAAAAATTTTAAAGATTACCACTCAGAAAAGCCTTTAGCATTGTCTCTAGGCATGTTTGACGGAGTTCATCTTGGCCATAAATATATTATCGACGAGCTGAAGAAGGTGGGTTCTGAGAATAATCTAGAAACGGCAATCCTTACTTTTTGGCCGCATCCGAGGTTTGTTTTTAATCCAAATGAAGATTTAAAACTTCTCAATACCATTGAGGAAAAGAAATTTCGGATGGAAAAATACAGTATCCACAATTTATTTGTAAAAGAATTTGATGATGAATTCAGAAACCTTACCGGAGAAGAATTCGTCCGTCAGATTTTAGTTGAGAAATTAAATGTAAAATATTTAATTATCGGTTATGACCATTCATTCGGTAAAAATAAAAGCGGAAATTTTGAATTGCTTCAAAAACTCTCAACAGAGCTTGATTTTGAGGTCGAACAAATGGAAGCGATCAACATTCACGAGAATAATATCAGTTCTACAAAGATCAGAAATGCCCTTTTAGCCGGAAATATAAAAGAAGCCAACGAAATGCTGGGTTACTCCTACTCGATTTCCGGAACGGTGGTTCATGGGAAGAAACTAGGCAGAACGATTGGTTATCCAACGGCTAATATTTCAACTGATTCAATCAAGCTGCTACCCAAAAAAGGAGCCTACATTGTTGAAGTTTTTGTAAAAGATCAGCAGTACAAAGGAATGTTGAGTGTGGGAACCAATCCTACAGTGAACGGAGAAAAACTAACTGTTGAAGTTTATATTCTCGATTTTAACGGAGATCTTTACGATGAAACAATTACTGTGAAATTCAGAGATTTTCTGCATGAGGAAATTAAATTTGAAGGTTTAGAAAAACTCGTTGAAAAACTGGATGAAGATAAAAGATTAACTGAAGAATTTCAGTTTTAGAAAATAAAAAAATGCTTACAGATTCTGTAAGCATTTTCGTTTTATTTGTAACCTAATATTTGATTTTCTGAATTAATTGCGTCTTCCACAAACTTCTTAAATTCAGGATACTGTTCTTTTTTAATATTATCCCAAGGAGTGTTCGCAGTTCTGGTAATTTTTAACTTATTATTTTTCTGCAAATCATAATTAATGGTATATCTGAAGTTTTGATAAGCCAGCGTTTTATTCTCAGGAATCTCAATAAACTTCATAGTTTCCGGAATATTCAGATATACTTCTTCATTATATTCATTCTGTTTCTCATATTTCGTATACAGAATGTCAGTATTTCGATTCTCGGTAGCAACAATACTTTTGGTGAAAGGCTTCGTCACAAAAGGAATTTTCATGATTTTCAAGCTTCCTACAGATTGCGGTTTATCGTTAATATTAAACTGAACTTCGTACGCAAGTGGTTTGGCAGAAAGATCTTTTCCTTCAATTAATTTCACCGATTTTACATTGATGACTTTATCTAGAATAGACCCAAATTCTTCCTCTACATTTTTCTTTCTGTAATCATCCGTCTGCTCATCCTGAAAGAAATTGTTGTAATAACTCTTGGTTTCCCCCATCACATACTGTTTCGTGAAAAAATTCTGATCATCACCATTGATATTCACTTCGCTGACGGTTTTAAATAGGTTTTTGGTATTGTTTTCTGTAGAAATTTCAATTAAATCTTTATGACTCGCTCCAGACTTTTCAATGTCTACAAGAAGTGCTTTTGCCTTATAATTGGTTAATACTGCAGAATTGAAAGGTAAATATTTATCTGTCATTTCCAGATAACTTTCTTTTCCGTCGAGCTTCACTTTTACGATGCAGTGATTGAAGCTCAGGTTCGGAAGAAGCAGTCTTTGCGGTGAGTTGTTATTGGTTTGTACAAGAACCAAATTAGATTTCAAGCCAGCCTGATTTCCTAAAATAACAAAAAGCGTAGATAAATCTTTGCAATCTCCCAGTTTAGTAACCAAAGTTTTGGAAGGCTTCTGAGGAATCTGACCACTCTGACGGAAATCCAGCGAACTGTATGTTACATTTTTTTCAATATAGTTATAGATCTTTTCAGCTTTTTCTGTTTCATTCATGCTGGCAAAGCCATTAGGGAAAATTTCTTTGAAAGCTTTATCCACTATTTTATCGGAGACCATACTTTTTCTGGCAACATCGGCATACCAGTTTGAAATTTCGTTCCAAGTTTTTATGGAGTTCGCAGTTACAGAAATTGTAGCATCATAATAGCTTGGTCCATAGTTTTCATCAAGATTAATTTCTGCTAAATCATTAAGCTTCCAGGTCTGAGATACTTTGTTTCCTACTTTTTTCTTTGTTGATACTACTTCTCGGTTCAGACTTTTTACCTGATAATCCATATTCTCCGGGGTGATAACGGTAAATATTGATTCTGTTACCGGATATTCTGAGTTGAAATAGGAGCTCACATTAAAATCTTTATTAAATCTCCCATTATTACGCTCTATATTTTCTTTCTGAATAAGCACGACGTCACCAACCGCAAGATTGGTAAAGACAATTTGATCTTCAGACTTTTCCCCAGGAATGATACTTCCGTTTGATTTAATGATTTCAGATTTCAGAACTTTGTCGTAATAATTGATGTAATATTCTTTTATCTCCTCAATACCTTTATCAGAAGTAATTTCATACACATAGGTACTTCTTTTCTTGATTCCTCCTTCCGGGTAAACATCCACAATATATTCGTCAAGTAAAGTGGTAACTCCTTTTTTACCTTTTCCACCTTTGTTTCTACGCTCCGCAACCAATTTATATAAATCTTTAATGGCGACCTGATCAATGGCGTCCGGCGTATTGTCGAGATCGCGTATCAACTGGTGCATCTGATCATTTTGTGTGTTGTGCGAAAGAGACAACTTTGCAAATTTTATAGCTTCAGCTTTTTTATTTTGCTTCGCAAGAATTTCTGCCTTTGCAGCCAGCAAAGTATATGAGTATGGGAAATTTCCTAATGCATTATCTAATTCCTGCATTACTTCTGGATTTTGTACGTCATCATCAATCAGAGCAACATATTGGCTTCTCAAAGAATTAATAGATGGATAAAGCTCCAGATACTTTTTAAGTAGTTTTTTTTGATCTTCAATTCTGTTTGCTTTTTCATAATAGGCATACAGCATATTCATCACTTCGGGACTGTTTTTTACAGCTAAAGCATCTTCGAATTTTTTAATAGTAGAACTTTGATCTTTTTTCTCAGAATCTTCAAGTACAGTAAATACTGAAAAAAGTTTTTCGTTATTGGCAAAACTCTTTTTAAGATTTGTGATATGTTTCTGTGCGGTCACCATATCTCGATTTCTCATGGCGATAACCACATCAAAAAACTCGGCCATGCTTTTAGCCTTGGTTTTACTAAGAATGCCTTTATATTTTTCAATATCCTGAATCGGTGTATTTTCATACATATCACGATCCATCATTTTCAGGAAAGGAATAAGGAAATACTCAGCATCATCAAGTTCAATATTTTTGAATATTTCTGCTACTTTTTCAGAATCATCGAGATTATCGTAATACCTTATGAGCAACCCTTGAACAAATGAAGATTTGGGGTATGTTTTTACAAAACCGTCGATCAGCTCTTTAGCCTGTTCGTTTTGAGAGTTGTTTAAATATCCTGAAGCTAAAAGATATTTATAAAAGAAGCTTTTAGGATTCGCTTTTATTTCATCCTTAAGAAAAGCTTCAAAACGCAATGGTAATTCTTTGGGTTGAAGCTGGCTCAATGTTGACTTTTGATAATCTTGATAAACATCAAAATATTTCAGATCTGAAATTTTCTGATACTGACTATTCATTGGAACGACCATAAATGCATTCTTGGTATCCTTTGCATCAAATTTAAACAGAAGCCTGTTCATTCCCTTGGGCAGATTGACTTCTACAATATGTGATCCAAGGTTGGTATACCCTTCGCTGGTACTCGATAAAATTTCTGTATCATTTAAGAACAATCTGAACTCAGAGTTTGTATCCACTTCCAGAAACATTCTTCTTTCTACAGGATTTTCGATAAAGGATTGTGAGTAAACAATTCCTCTTCCATATTCCAGCTCGTTCATAAAGAATTCAAAACCGTCATTGGATGGGAATTTTCTGTTGTACCAGCCTACATTTCCAAAACTGTCTGCATTGAAAAGTTTATCGTTTTTGGCATAACGCTCAGGTTCGTACTCATTATAAAGTCCGCTGCCATTCAGGTTTTCAAAAACACCGGCAAATTGCCATTTATCAATTCGTCCAATTTTTTTGATGCTGTTATCAGCTTTTTCGTACCTGTTGCGTATCCTGTCTAATGTAGCTTTTACTTCTAAAACCGTTGTCATATCACTGTAAACAGGTGCATCTGCAAGAAGATCCGTGCGAGAATAAGAATAGTCATCGAAAGACGCATCACTTTCACCAAAAACAAATTTTCTGTGCGAAATCGGATAAAAATACGCTTCTTCTGGATTGAGTGTGATAAGGTTTTTTATAAATGAATCATCAAACACAATTTCCCCCATTTCTTCATCGATAACGGCGTCCAGAAAAAGGTTTTCAAAATCTTTAAGCTGATCTTTCTTCAGATTTTTGTCGTAAAAATTTCTGGCATCCAATCTCTTATTTTCGAGTAGAAGTTCCCAGGTTTTCGTCTGCTCTTTGGTCTGCGCAAATGCATTCACAGACAGAAAGAAGACTGCAGAAATAAATATTTTCCTCATATTTTATATTTCTTTTTAAGAATTAATGATGGCATTTTGAATTTTCTTGGTTAGAGATTTAAAAACAAGATCATAAGAATCATCAATAAGTTGAAGAATGAGTTCTTTTTTCAGACCATCCAGAGAAACAGAATTCCAATGAGTTTTGTTCATGTGGTAAGCTCCCGTGATTTGCGGATGCTGTTCACGAAGTTCTGCACTCCATTCTGGATCAGTTTTTACCGCAATCGTTAAAGGCTGTTTGTCTAATGACATAAGCAGAAACATTTTTGCTCCCACTTTCATGACCAACGTTTCCTTGTCAAAAGGGAATGTTTCTGTCACGCCTTTTTGAGCCAGGCAATAGTCTAAAATTTCGTTCGCATCCATGAATAATTGAGTAAAAAATGATTGGTAATGATTAATTAATAATTTTTTAACCTTTGGTCTAAAATTAGTAAATTTAATGGAGAAAATTATATATCTCACATCATCAAATCAAAATTATTATGAAAGCTTTGGTCATCGGTGCAACAGGCGCTACAGGAAAAGATTTGGTTAAACAGTTATTAAATGACAAAGACTTTGAGCAGGTAGACGTTTTTGTAAGAAAACCGTTAAACATAGAAAACAAAAAATTAAATACTCATGTGGTCGATTTCGAGAGACCTGAAGACTGGAAAGATGCTGTAAAAGGTGACGTTGCTTTTTCATGTCTAGGAACGACCTTAAAAGATGCGGGAAGCAAAGAAGCCCAAAGAAAAGTTGATTACGATTATCAATTTCAGTTTGCAAAAGTGGCCAAAGAGAACAATGTTGAAGATTATATTTTAGTCTCGGCTTACGGAGCTAATCCGCAGTCTAAAATTTTCTATTCTAAAATGAAGGGTGAGCTGGAGGATGCCGTGAGAAAACTTCATTTTAATAAAATCACCATTTTCAAACCTGGAATGCTCGAAAGAAAAGATTCTGAAAGATCAGGTGAAGTTTTGGGAAGCAGAATCATCAAATTTGCCAACAAACTTGGTCTTTTCGAAAGCCAAAAACCTTTGCCTACAGATATTTTAGCGAAAGCAATGATTAATTCAAGCAAAATAAAAAGTAACGGTTACTCGAGTATTAAACTGGGGAATATTTTTGGTTTTGCGGAGAAAACTAATGAATAGTTAAGCGGTAAACCCGGTAAAAAGATTCGTAAGTTCAGATTGCTGTAAAACAAGTCCTTTGCCGGCAATCTTTGTTGGGCACGGTCTGTCAATGAATTTTAAAATATTATTATGAAAAATATTCTTTTAGTTTATTTTTCAAATCGTCAGGAATCGTATTTTTATTTTTTATTTTATCGTAATTCTTTTTAGCTTTATTTTTTAACTTTTCATCATTGGTTTCTACTGCAACTTTCATCTGCGTCAAAACATAGGTTGCTAAATAACCCTCATCTTTTTTATACGTTGAGAAAACATCATCTAAGTAAGGCAATGCTGTCTTATACTCTTCTTTAAAAGTATACAAAATTCCGAAGAGATATTTAACATCGGTTTTAACACCACCTTGATTCTGATACAATTTTTCTGCGGTCTTCAAGTTGCTGAGTCCGTTATCAAAATCACCAATGACGATCGCCGTATTTGCAATTCCATAATAACCTTCTGGGTTTTCAGGAAAATGGGTTATCATCTGCTGGTATTTTTTACGCGATAAATCCACAGCGCCCAACCGAAATGCAGAAACAGCTAAATTCATTTTGAAAATTGGTGCTTTGTTCTGCGCTAAACTGTCTGCCATGTAGTACATCGTGACCGCTTCCTTCTGCATATCCTGAAGTCTGAAAAGATATCCTGCCATAAAATAGGCATCACAGTATTCCTTGTCTTCTTCAATAGTTTTCATCAGCATCTTTGTTGCACCCGCATAATATTTCGGAAACTGCAAGGCTAAAATTGCCGCATCAAACTGTTTTTTAGATTCCGCTTTCTTTGGAGTGCAATAATTTGTCTTTCCTAAAAAATAAGGATCCTGCGAAAAAGCACTCACAGAAAAGACAAAAAACAAAATGGTCAGTAGTTTTTTCATATTTAAAAATAAAAAAGTGGATTAAAAAATCCACTTTATAAATGTAATCAATTATTTTAGATCTACTTCAAATATTTCGTAATCGCCTCATCAGTAGGTTTAGTAGTACTGATAAATGAATCTACTAACTTACCATTTTCATCCACCAAAAATTTAGTGAAATTCCAAAGGATGCTAGTGTTTTTTACTCCGTTGAGTTCTTTTTCAGTCAGATATTTGAAAATCGGTGCCGTGTCATCACCTTTTACAGAAACTTTTGCTGCTAAAGGAAATGTTACACCAAAATTCTTCTGACAAAATGCTCCGATTTCAACGTTTGAACCAGGCTCCTGCCCTCCAAAATTGTTGGCAGGAAATCCTATCACAACCAATTTGTCTTTATATTCGTTTGATAATTTTTCAAGGTCAGCATATTGTGGTGTAAAACCACATTCTGACGCTGTATTCACAATAAGAATTTTCTTTCCCCTGAAGTCGGCAAAATTGATTTCTTTCCCTTCTTCAAGCGCTTCTACCTTGTAATCGTATATTGTTTTTCCCATAAGTTCTTTACTTTTAGCTTTAGAAACATCTGTCTTTTTCGGAGCACAGCTGTTGAAGAATGCTACGCAAGAAAGTAATATTAAAAAGATCTTTTTCATTTATTTTACAGCTCTGCTGCTATTTTCATTTAATTATTAAAACTTAAAAATATGGGCAGGAAATACTTTATTGATCTCCACTTTATTCAATAGGATCACATAGTCGCCATCTTTTTTTGCACTTGAAGATTCTATTCTGAAAGGCATTACTAAATTACCTACTTTTTTATAATCTGAATAGGTTAAACTTTCTTCTTTTTTGATTTCTTTCAGAAGCATAAAAGACTTGGTATCAAAATAATAGTAATTTTTATTTACATTTTTAGTTAATTCCACTTTGTGGCAGTAAATATCTCCTACTTTTTCTTTGCCTAAATATTTTGCCTCAAAACCTTTGTTCTCCCAATCGATAAAATCATTATCAAAACTTTCTGAAATATACTCCGGATAAACCTGAAGTTTATTGGTTGCATAATTCATTGCATATCCTTTATTTCCGTCGTATCCTTCGATTGCAGTATCTTTTCCGTTGATGGTCAGAACCGTTTTCGTTAAATTGGGTCTTTGTTGATAAATTTTAATTGGATATTCATCTTTAATTCCCAAGATTACCTTCCCTTGAAGTAAAACTGAATTCAGAAGCTTCCAACCTGTCAATCCTCCGGATAATTCGATGTTTTTATCAATGATTTCTTTAGCAGTCTGAGCAAAAGATAGTTGCGAAAATATAAGGACGAATACTGTAAGTAATTTCTTCATTCAATCAATTTTATCAAGTCAAATATAAGGTTTTTTTAATTTGAAAATTTTAAAATGAGGCAATTTGAAAATGGGAGCCTGCACATAATATTTACAAATTATCTAATCACCAAATTTTTAAATCAACTTTTTCGCCTTCTCCAAATCCTCCGGTGTATCAATTCCAACTCCAATAAAATTGGTTTCGATCAGCTTGATTTTCATACCATACTCCAGATAACGGATGCACTCTATTTTTTCTGAAATTTCCAAAGGTTTCATTTCCAATTTTGAAAATTGAAGCAACGCATGTTTTCTGAAAGCATAAACACCGATATGTTTAAAATAATCTACACCATAAGTAATTTCTCGGTGAAAGGGAATTACAGAACGACTAAAATACAAAGCAAAACCATTATTATCGGTAATCACTTTTACATTATTCGGATTCTCAATTTCTTCTTTTTCGTGAAGTTTTATTTTTAGTGAAGCTAAAGAAATTTCCTGATTATCATCTTCTTTAAAAACCTGAATCAATTGCTTTAAAGGTTCTAATTTTAAAAACGGTTCGTCACCCTGAACGTTAATCACAATATCACAATCAATATTCTGCACAGCTTCTGCTATTCGGTCGCTTCCGGTTTCGTGTTGTCCTGTCATTACTGCTTTTCCGCCATGATTTTGAATTTCATTAAAGATCAGTTCAGAATCTGTTGCTACAAAAACTTCATCAAAAAGTCCGGTTTCCACAACATTTTGGTAGGTCGTTGTAATGACTGTTTTTTCACCCAAAATCTGCATCAGCTTTCCGGGAAAACGGCTGGCTTCATAGCGCGCAGGAATGACAGCGATAATTTTCATTGTATTAATTTCTTTTTTTTCTAATTAATTTTGGTTGTTCAACGTCGAATCTCACGCAGCCCGACTTGAGCGGAGCTATTTTTGCCGAACATCGAGAAGGCAAAAAAGCGGGAGCGGAAGGCGGAAATAGCTGCCCAAAATAATTCTATTCAAAATAGTGAATAGAAATAAAAATTGCCGAAGTAAAAACTTTCGGCAATTTAGTATGATTTTAATTAAAATTCAAATTCTCCAATCAGAATTTGGCTGTCACTCTCCCTTTTATTTTCCTTTTGACTTTGGAAAACGGCAATTTTTCTTTCCTGTCTTCCGTCTGAATAATACAAATACACTTCAGCCATGACGGTCGTCGGCCCCGAAAGAATATTTTGTCTTTCACCAAAAAAATTGGTTTTGATTTTATATTTTCCTTTAACTGCTTTTTTCAGCAAAAACTGTTCTGGCCCAAAACCCTGAGTGAAATCGTTGCTCAGTCTCCCACCGATTGCCGTAGACTTGTGTTGATACGAGCAGTCTTCTCCTTTCGGATCGGTCACCCAGAGATCGATATCGGTGTTGTCTTTATTCCAGTTGATCACCACACGAATATCTACAGGCAAATCTGCTTTCAGACGGTCATCGATTTTGCTTCCGTCAACATTTTTATTTTGCTTCAGAATATTGTTGATTTCCATAATCAGGATTTCTTCAATTCCGTTGTCCCGCATCGAAATTTCATCTGTAAATTCCTGATACAATAGTGATTTGTAAATATTTAAGGCTTCCTGAGGTCTTTTGTTGTCAATTAATGCCAAAGCATGATCTCGGTGACTTTGTACATCAAAAGGTCGCCATTCAAGAATTTTTTGCGTAATCCACAATTCCTTATTGTAATGACCTCTCTGTTTTAAAAGATAATAAATGGTTTTGTACAATTCTTCATTTTCCAAATCCAGTTCAGCCAAAGTACTTAATACTTTTAAAGACAATTCTTTGTTTCCTTTTTTGAAAAGCAATTTAGAAATGTCAAAATAATAAGAAACCTGCTTCTCATGTTTTGAGCGGTTTTCCAGATATTTCTGATAAATCACATCCGCAGACTGCAAATTCTGAAAATCCTTCATGTATTCTGCGGTGCTTTCAACATCGACTAGAGTGATTTTTCCTTTTGGCTGGGATTCTCTTTCTTCCATTTTTGCCGAACTTGAACTTTCCATATTCATAACTCTATCGACTTGAGGTGCACGACTAGGTGAGGGTATTACATTAATTACATCTGATTGATTTGAAATTCTAGGATATTTTTTCTTTTCTGCGGGTTTAAAATCAGTATTCCACCAGGTTTTTAATTCTCTGGTTTTATCGAAAGCTTTAGATAAAAGATTTTTCCTTTCTTCTAAAACTCTTCCTTTATTCTGAGAAACAATTTTTTGATAATCAGCCAATAACTCCTGTGGCGGCGTAATTTTGTAGCGTACGTAATCGTTAATATCATCCAAAACAATCAAGCTCGTATTTTTACTTACAACCCCAAATTGTTCGCTGATATTTTTAATTTCCTGACGGTTTTGGGTAGAATTCAATTCCAATTCATTTATTTTTCTCTGTGCCCAAAACTGAGCAATCTGCCAATTTTCTAACTGTTGAGCATTTGAAAAATCGACAGGTGTTTCAAATTTTTCATTTCCGACTGAAAAAATCACAGTTAATTTTCCTGCATTTCCTGATGAAATTCCAAAAATATTAACCGGCTCACTGATGACCGAACCAATATTGGGAAATAGCTCCTGCATATTGGGGTTCTCTTTGAATCCTAAAAAACGAACGGGCAATCTTTTATACGTTTTTAAAGCAGCCTGAGTATCCAGTTCATTTAAATTAATAAAATTTCCACCCGATTGATTGGCCAATAATTTAAGCAGATTAAAATCTGAAGTCGGCATACTTGTAATACTGTTTAATGGCTTTTTAAATTTCATCGTTAAATCTCCAAAATTGGAAATTCCGTCCGAGAATAAAAGATATTCCTCTACTCCATTGATTTCTTTTAAAGCTCCAAAATCTGTTCCACCATCATATTTTAGATTGAGAATTCTATTTTTCAATTCGCTCCAGTTTCCCTGTGACACAGTGAATTCCTGAGCATTTTCAAAAGTATTATTCAGCAAAGAAAAAGAAACGAATACATTTTTATTGTCTGCGAAATATGCATCCAAAAACTGTAATTCCTTATCTCGGTTTCGTTTTGTACCGCTGAAAGAATTATCCCAGATAATCGCAATTTTCTGAGATTTTGGTTTTTCTTTTACCGGAAAATCCAACTCAATATTTGCAGCAAAATAGAATTTGTCACCTGAGGCTTTCTGTAAAACGACATTGGATGAATTTTGATTTTTAGGAATCGTTACTTTTAGACTTTCATTAGGTCTAAAATCAGTTTTATTAATTTCAGCGATCCACTGGTTTCCCTGTTTCTGAAAAGCAAAACTTCCATCAGGATTTTCTAAGATTTTAGGAACGTTTGCTGTTTCACTGATCCACACTCTCAGATTAAATTTCGGAATCGTCGTTGCATTCGCAAAGCTTAAAAAATACTGATAATCAGAAGCAACGTTTTTCAACTCCTGATGATAAGTAACCTGAATGGTTCTGCTGCCTTTTTCAGGCAAAGGATAAATCCTGGTTCTGAAATTATTTCCTTCCACTTTTTCTATGATTCCGGGGTCAACATTTCTTTTTTCGATACTTTCAAAAACTTCTTTTGCTCTTTCCTTCAGAACGGGAACTGCATTTCTCAGTTTTCCATTAATATCTAAAGCATAACCACTCACAGAAACACCTTCCGGAAGCGGAAAAGTAAGTATCCCTTCTAAAATTCTGTTACTCGGATTATAAAATGTGTAAGTTGCTATGGTCGTTGCTAGATTTCCTAAAATTTTGGTGTCAAATTTAGCTTCCTGAAGAATAACGGGATGTTTTTTTTCATTGCCAATTTCCAATGTCGGAATTTGCGAAAAAAAGGTTCCAAAAACCATTAATGCGCATAGATTAAAAATTTTATTCATATTAGATTGTGTTTATGATTCTTAATTAGGACTTACAACTGTTATTTCTGAAGCTAAAAATGGATATACAGAATTAATCTGTTTGGCAATAATCCCGAAATTATAGCCCTGCACCTGTTCAACACCGCTGAAATTTACAGCAATCAATTGTCCGCAATTGTTAAAAATCGGGGAACCGCTTGCGCCATGTGTTGAAGTGACACTGTACTGAATTTTTGTACCGTCAGATTCTTTACTAATCTGCCCATTGTACAACTGTACTTTAATTCCTGAAATGGTTTGCGCCAAATCTTCTCCTAAGGGATATCCAATCATCACCGCCTTTTCACCAGGACGTAAAGTCTTATCATCAGTAACTGCATTTTGCAGATCGATGATATTAACCACTGTATTCGGTGTTTCTTTACTTGTTAATTGCAAAACACCCAAATCAACCGATGGGTCTTCAGAGATTTTCTCAATGGTTGAAGGCAGCCATTCTTCAGCTGAATTGTGCACTGCCACAGAAATATCAACCGTTTTCATATACACTTCGATCTCATCTTCAGAAACGTAATCTTTTTGAGGAATTGAGGCAGCAATATCAACAGCTGCAGAGGTTGAATCTACTGTTGATTCATTTGAGCTAATGAATTCCTCCCCTTATTATCTGCATCACTTTCATCATGATATTCACCTTCACCATCATTAGAATACTCAGAAGATGCGCTTCCCCAATTTGATGCAATAAAAGTTTCGTAACCGTCTTCAGAAATATCTGTGGTTAAAATTGAGGCAATTTTTCTGCGAATATTTCCCGCATCAGTATTGATTTTATCAAGCATTTCCGGAGAATTCCAGGGTTGAAGAACATGGCTGTTGGAAATCATATTTCCCATTTTATCAACAAAAAAAGCCGTCCCGAAAAGAGTTTCTTCAGAAGCTTCAGGAATATTTAGCAGAACTTCTTTTCCTTTAATTTTTGCAACAAAAGCATAACGGTGTTTCACCATGACCACCGCATCTTTATAGGTATCATAGATCTTGGTGTCGGTATCTAAACACACATTTTCGACAACTGGTTCAACCTGATGATCTTTGTAATATTGGTATCCGAAATAAGAAGCTCCGCCTACCAGAATAATTCCACCTAAGCTGAAAAACGCAATTTTATATGGATTTCTTTTCGTTGTCTCGGTCACAGGCAAGCTTTCTTTTGGTCGCTGCCCTTCAGGTTCTTCTTGAATAAAACTGGAGTCATTTTCAGAAATTATATTTTCTGACTGAGAATTTTGCTTTTCTGAAAAATCATCAGAAGGAGAATTAATTTCCTGTTTTGAATTTTCATCCAACTGATCGTTGGTTTCGTTTTTTTCATCGTTCATTTTGTGTCAAGTTTTGGTTAAAAAAAAATGTTGATTCTAATAGAATCAACATTTATAAATTTAGAAAATATTTTTAAACTATTTCAGTTTATTTAAAGAATTTTCAAGCTTCGGCATCATTGCTTCGATTTCGCTGATGTCTAAACCTCCTACAGAAGCTCTGAACCAAGGCTCTGATTTTGCTTCACCAAATGCGGAGAACGGAACCAAAGCAACTCCTGCATCATTGATTAAATAAAATACCAAATCAGAAGAATTTTCAATAACTGTTCCGTCAGGCTTTGTTTTTCCAATGTAATCGATTTTGATGGTCAGGTACAATGCACCCATTGGTTCGATGCTTTCTACTGCCAACCCTTTGCCTTTTAATTCCTGAATTCCATTGTGCAGAACTTTTAAACTTGCTTCAAGTTTTCCTTTAAATTCTTCCACGAATGTATCAACATTCTCAGCATTTTCATAATATTTAGCCGTAGCTTCCTGCTCTGGTTTTGGTGCCCAAGCTCCAACGTGTGTAAGAAGTGCTTTCATCTTATCGATGATGTGTGAAGGACCAAAGCCCCAGCCAACACGTACTCCGGTTGCTGCTAAACATTTAGAAATTCCATCAATGTAGATTGTAAATTCTCTCATTTCCGGGAAAAGCGATACAGGATCAACGTGTTTTGCACCAAATGTAAGATTAGAATAAATCTGATCGTACATTAAATACAATGGCTTCTCATCTGCACCTCTTTTTTTATTTTCTTCCAAAACCATTTCGCAGACTTCTCTCAATTGAGCTTCCGTAAACATTGTTCCCGTAGGATTGAGAGGCGAACAAAGTGCCAATAAAACTGCTCCATTCAAATGAGGTCTTAATTCATCTGCTGTAGGAAGGAAATTATTTTCCGGTGTGGTTTTAACTTCAATTGCGTCAGCAGAAGTCAAATATGCATAATGATTGTTATTCCAAGATGGCGTTGGGTAAATCACTTTATCACCTTCGTCAACAATCACCTTGTAAACTGCATAAATCAACGGTCTAGAACCAGCCGTGATTAATACATCATTGACATTATAGTCAAGATTCCATCTTCTTTTAAGATCTTTAGAAACCTCTTTTCTTAAAGATAAAAGTCCGTTCGCAGGCGGATAATTTGTCAAATTATTCTGATACGCTTTCTGAATTTCTTCCTTCAACTGTGCCGGAATCGGATACAGGTTAGAATTCAGGTCGCCAATGGTAAGGTTGGCTATTTCTGCTCCTTTTGCCTTCAAATCGTTTACTTCATTACCAATTTTTACGATTTCAGAACCAATCAGGTTCGCCGCTAATTTTGAAACTTTCACTTTTTATTATTGTTAGATATTATATACTAGATACTGGATGTTAGATTTAAAAGTTGAAATCTAACATCCAGTTATTTTAATTTAACTGAAGATCTTTTCTTACTTCCTCTATTTTTTGTTCTAAAGATTTTAAAGTTGATTCAAAATCTTCTTTTGTGTCTAAATTTTGTTTTACAGAAACATAAAATTTAATTTTAGGTTCTGTGCCTGAAGGCCTTACACAAACTTTCGTTCCGTCCTGTGTATAGTAAATCAAAACATTTGATTTTGGAATATCATCCATCACAGTTTTTCGGTTTTCAGAAACTACCAAATTCGTTTGTTCTTTGAAATCTTTTACTTCTTCAACCGCTGAACCAGCCAATGATTTTGGAGGATTTTCACGGAAATTTTTCATCATATTCTGAATTTCTTCCGCTCCGTCTCTGCCTTTTTTAGTAATGTTGATCAAACCTTCATAATACATTCCTGTTTCCTGATAGATTTCAATCAAATATTCATACATCGTTCTTCCGTTGGCTTTGCACCAAGCTGCGATTTCGCAAGCTAAAACAATACTTCCACAAGAATCTTTATCTCGGACGAAATCTCCGGTCATAAACCCGAAACTTTCTTCTCCACCGCAAATGAATTTTTCCTGACCTTCAAAATCACGGATCATTTTCCCGATCCATTTGAAACCAGTCAATCCAACTTTACAGTCAACACCGAATTTTTCAGCAATGTCAAAGAAGATATCTGAAGTTACAATCGTAGATCCTACGAATTCTTTTCCAGTAATTTTACCCTGCTTTTTCCATTGGTCTAAAATGTAGTAGGTTAAAATGGAATTACACTGATTTCCATTCAATAACTGGATTTCTCCTTCCAGATTTCTCACAGCAATTCCCAATCTGTCGCCGTCCGGATCTGTTCCGATAACGATGTCTGCATTGGTGATCTTCGCTAAGTCCATTGCCATTTCCAATGCTGCAGGCTCTTCCGGATTAGGAGAATCTACCGTCGGGAAATTTCCACTCGGGATCATCTGTTCTTTAACCAAATCGATTTTCTTAAAACCTGCTTTTTCCAAAGCCTGAGGGACTGTGGTATATGTTGTTCCGTGGATTGATGTGAAGACGATATTCAGATTACCTTTTCCAACATCCTGATAGGTTGAATTTTCAATACATGCATCGATATATACTTCGTCCTGCTCCTCTCCGATCCACTCGATTAAATCATCATTTCCGTCAAATTTAATTTCCTCAAATTTTACAGAATATACTTCATTGATAATTGCTTCATCATGAGGCGGAACGATCTGTGCACCGTCATTCCAATATACTTTGTAGCCGTTGTATTCCGGTGGATTGTGAGAAGCCGTCAACACAATTCCTCCGTTACATTTTCTGTCACGAACTGTGAAAGACAATTCCGGAGTTGGTCTGTGGTTTTTAAATAAAAGAACTTTAATTCCGTTTGCTGTTAAAACATCTGCAACCAATTTTCCGAATTCTTTTGAGTTGTGACGAACATCATAAGCTATCGCAACACTAATTTCCTCACCTGGAAATTGCTGTAACATATAATTCGCAAGTCCCTGTGTAGCTTGACCTAACGTATATTTATTTAAACGGTTAGTTCCAACACCCATAATTCCACGCATTCCTCCTGTTCCAAACTCCAATTCTCTGTAAAAAGAGTCTTCAAGATCGGGAGAATTACTGTCGATTAATGTTTGAACAGCATCTTTCGTTTCTTTATCGAAGGTATCACTTAACCAAAGTTGTGCTTTTTCTAGTGTTGTCATATTTGTATTTGTAACTTTTATAGTTTAATTATTGCTTACTGCTGCAGGTATTGTACCTCCAACTGCACCTAGTGCAATTAAACCTGCAACGAGACCAATGGTTTTTCCTGTGCTTGGTCTTTTAATATTATCTATCGTAATTTTCTTAATTTGAATTTCCTTCTCACCCTGTTTCCCGATAATTAAATCATCATTCTGACTGTTGAATTGGAAGTGTCTAATTTTCTCTCCGGTCTTTGTTTCAACGATATAATTTGTACTTTCGTTTAAAACTGAATAATCATAATTATTTTTTGAGCTCACTTTTGTTGATACACAAGATATTAAACAAATTGCCATAAAAATTAAAACGGATAAAAATCTAGTCATTTTTATTTTATAAGTTATGAAATTCATGTTGAAGGTGAGTACATATATTATTGCAACTTTTTGTTCTCAACTCTGGTCGTCTTATCAACTTTAAAAGCTCTAATCGGATCATTATAATACAAAAACTTCGCAGTATTTTTTATGTTTCCTTTTAAGGTATCTTTTACATTAACTTCTGCATAATTTCCGTTTTTAGAATCAATATTTAAATTCACGATTTTCCAATACGGAGCTATTAAACTTGCTGTATCAGAGATCTTTATCACTGCGTCCTTTGTTTCGCCTAAAAAATTAGCACGGCTTCTGTTCAGCATTTCCACTTCTGCCCTTCTTGTGTTCACCGAACCCATAAAAGTAGCATTATTTTTTAAATTGAGTCTAAAATTATCGGTTTTAATTTCGCTCGAAATGTTCATTTCAACAGAATCTGAAAGCGAGACTTTTTCCAAATTGTATTTAGAATAAATCGTCACATTGTAGAAATCTACACCCTTTGTTCCTCTGCCTTCTTTGATAGAAAGTGTTTTTTCATCTACGTCAACATCCAGATTATCAGCAATATTCGGATAGGTTTCTATCTCAACAAAATTCTTTGGACCTCTTGCATAAAATACACGGAATTTTCCGTCTAAATCTAAATTGACAAATTCTTCAACATCAATTTCTTTTTTCTCTAAATTCCCTTTTGGAGATATTTTTCCGCAAGAAACTACAGCAGTGGAAAAAAGGATTATACAAGTAATTTTTTTCATTAGTTACTTTTTTTATAAAGCCAAGTATGAGGCTTACCTTCGTTATTCGTTAGAAGCAGATATTTATTTTCAACTATTGAATAATTAAATTTAATTGACTCGGAAAGATCAGAATATTGCATGATTACAGTACTATCTTTTAAAGAATAAGTACCACCATTATTATTTTTGCTTCCCAACGATGAAAAAGACAAATCATTTTTGAACTCTAATGTACCTGTTCCGTATTCCTTTTTGAAATTATTCAGCATTTTATCGTCGACTATTCTCCTTTTTCCATCATTAATACTTATAAATTGCCATTTGGCAGTTATCTGTTTATTGGTTTTCATTTCTGTACATGAAAACAAAAAGAAACTAAAAATAATAAGGCAAAACTTCATTCTATTTATATCACTTCATCAATATTATAATTCTTATGCTCTCTGTTCGTTCGGATAATCATTTCGCCCAAGAAGCCTGCAATGAAAAGCAAAGTTCCCATCAGCATCATTGTTAATGCAATAAAAAACCAAGGATTGTTGGTAATTAAATGTCCGTAAATTCCTCTTGCGACATCAATCAGTTTTGAAATTCCCAGCCAAAGTGCAGAAAGAAATCCTATGATAAACATCAATGTCCCCACTGCTCCGAAGAAATGCATAGGTCTTCCCCCGAAACGGCTTACAAACCAAAGTGTTACTAAATCTAAGAACCCTCGAACGAATCTTTCAGTTCCAAATTTTGATGTTCCGTAAGGTCTAGCCTGATGTGGTACTTCTTTTTCTGTAATTCTTCTGAAACCTGCATTAGCAGCCAAAACCGGTATATAACGGTGCATATCTCCATACACATCGATTGATTTTACAACCTGTTTTTTATACGCTTTCAGACCACAGTTGAAGTCATGCAAATACACTCCAGAAACTTTTCTTGCCGCAGCATTGAACAGTTTTGAAGGTACATTTTTTGTCATCACATTGTCAAAACGCTTCTTTTTCCAACCGGAAACGATGTCGTAATTGTCTTCAATTACCATTCTATACAGCTCAGGAATTTCTTCCGGAAAATCTTGTAAATCGGCATCCATGGTAATGATGACATCGCCATTTGTTCTTGCAAAAGCAGAGTGTAAAGCCTGAGATTTTCCGTAATTTTTGGAAAATTTTATTCCGTGAATCTGCGGATGCTGAACTTTTAAATTCTCAATAATGCTCCAAGACAAATCTGTACTTCCGTCGTCGATAAACCAAACTTCGTAAGATAATTTACTGGTTTTGCAAACGTTATCAATTCTTGTAAAAAGCTCTTCGAGAGATTCCTCCTCGTTCAGCAACGGAATAACTATAGATAAATTCATTTAATTTTAATAAAAAATTATTCTTCAATGATTTCTTCAGGCATTGTTTTCTTTCTGAAAAACGCCCCGAAAAATACTGACAAAACTACGTAAAATATAAGAATTGCGGCAAAATATCCTGAAAAATGACTAGCCGTCAACATATCTTTTCCTTTAACTGTTTTAGGATCAAATCTCTGAAGACCTTCCTGATATTTTTGCTCCAGCTCGTCAATGTCTTTCTGATGTTTCAAAATCTTTTTTGCTGACAAATATTCTTTGCCTAATTCTGATTTTTGTCTCTGTACATACTGATAATTCAGAAGGTCTTTTGCATCCGTATCAACGAAATTTAAAAAGGTAAAAATGCTTACAATGGATAAAATTCCACCTACAAACATCGGAACAAAAGCTCTTTTAAATGCTTCTCTGAAGCCCATTCTATACTTATTCCAACGAGACTTTACAGACCAAAATGCTGTTAAAGCATAAAATATCGGCAGAACGAAAGCATTGACTTTCAATGAAGTATCAAAATACTCAACACCGGAAAAGAGAAAATAAACTACAAAAAAGATCAACATTGTAGCTGCATAAAGTAAAATTCCTAAGGTTACTGGACTTTTCGTCATAATTCTAATTTTTGGAAAAATTCTTAAAAAATATCCATCTAAATTTCAGCGCATTAGCTTTAATAAAGGGATTATCTAAGATTTTTTCTGTAATAATATTTTTAAGTTTATAATAAATTCCTATCTTTGCAACGGCAAGTCCTAAACAACCAGCTCCTGAGAACCCTCCAGGGTGGGAACGCAGCAAAGGTAATTGGTCGTAGCGGTGTGATTTAGGTAGCTTGCCATTTTTTATTTTTATAAATTAAGAGATTAAGATGATTTTATTTAAATTACTTAATCTCTTAATTTTTTTTTGTTATATATCGAAACTTTCGCCAAGTTTTGGAAGAATCAATTCAACATTTTTTTCACTGAAATTTTTCACAGCATTCTCATGATCAATCTCAATTGCAGGAAAGGTATCAAAATGACATCCGATTACTTTTGGAGTTTTCAATAATTCTGCTGCTGCAAAAGCCGCTTTTCTTGAACACATAGTGTAATGACCTCCTATCGGAAGGATTGAAAGATCTAAATGACCATACAGGGCAGGAAACAACTGCATATCCGCCATTACTCCTGTGTCGCCAGCTAAATATACATTTTTACCTTCAGCAAGCCTGAAAATATAACCCGCAGGCACTCCACCATAACTTCCGTCAGGGAATGAACTTGTGTGATGAGCAGGAACCATAGAAATTTTAAGATCTCCAATTTTTGCAGATCCACCCAAGTTGACATCATCTTTGTTTTTAGCATCTTTGAAGTACGCACAGATTTCTGGCTGTCCGATAATGGTAGCTTCAGGATAATGCTGTAAAACCTCTCCTACATCAGCAATGTGATCGCCATGTGCGTGGGTGATCAAAATATAATCGATTTTCTGAGCCGAAATATCAAATCCAGATTCTGCTTTTTTGTAATTGTAAAAAGGGTCACAAAGAATTGTTATTTCATTATAGGTGAACAAAAAACAGTTTTGTCCCAAGTATTGTATTTTCATTTTAAATTTTATTTTTGAACTAATAACACGAAATTGTCGAATTAAAAAAGATCTGATACAACAATAAACATGTCGGTATTATGATTAACGTCTGGAGGATTAATAAATATTTTCTTGGTTTTACTTTTCTGTACAGAAAATAAAAACCTAACACACCGTTAGAAACAACAATTAAAAAAATCAAGATTGGAATTAATTCAATTTCAAAAATTGTTTCGATTTCACTTAACTCGATAAGTAAATTATAAGTAAGAACTAAAGCTAAAATAATCGATAAATAAGAAATTACCTTGAAAGCAATATTCATCATTCTGTATTATTTATTGGGAAACTTATCTTCTATCAATCTAAGATTAATTCCATGCTCAAGATACGCTTTACACCCATCTAGCACAGTTGTAAAACCGCCTGTATTATCATTAATTACTTTTAACAAATCTTCTCCATCCTGAGAAAAGCCGTAACTTTTTATAACAATAAGGGTTCCTTTTTCCATTTTTTTGAATTCGTAATCAACTTTTGTAGAGGGGTTTCCCCACGCCGTTTTAATCAATTGATTCGGGATGATCTGATGTACAGAAACTTCATTTCTCACACTATACATTTCCCATTCCCAAACAATCGTTTTTCCCTCTTCAAGTTTTCCGGAAGATTTTGTAAACCAAAAATTGGTAGTGATCTCGGGATCAATAAATGCTTCAAAAACTTCTTCGATAGGTTTTCTGATCAGCATCTGAGCTTCAACGTACGCATTTTGACTCATGGTATAGAAATTATTTATTTAAAAAAATTCAGTCCGAAAGCGGTAAGAACAGCCATCATAAAGGTGATAATTCCAACTTGCTTTAAAAACGGATCAAGTTCTTTTGGTTCTTTCACTTCCATTATTTTTCTTCTCAGTTTTGCCAATGGCAGTAAAAGAATCATCACAATGAACACATAATATTGCTGCGATTGAATAAAGCCGTTGATTCCTAAAAATATTAGAATTAAAATCAAAGGAAACTGCAGCAGAACCATTTCATAAATCATTGCGTTTCTGAAACCCATTCTCAACGCAAGACTGTTTTTGCCTGACAACCTGTCACTTTCAATATCACGCATATTATTAAGGTTCAAAACCGCCATACTCATCATTCCTACAGCTGCGCCCGGTAAAAGAATATCCCAAGAAAATGTTTTTGTAAATAAAAAATAACTTCCACAAACTGAAACTAAACCAAAGAAAATGAAAACAAAAACGTCTCCCAATCCCATATAACCATAAGGTTTTTTACCAACGGTGTAACCAATTGCCGCCAAAATACTCGCCACACCCAAACCGATGAAGATGTAAAATTCATTCATAAAATCTGGAATGAAAGCCAAATATAAAAGCGCAACTGTTGCTACAAATGATAAAACAGAAAAAAGAATCACTGCATTTTTCATTTGCTTAGCAGTAATCTTACCTGAAGCTACTGCTCTTGCCTCTGCTTCGCCGATTCTCTTTGCATCAGTACCTTTAATACCATCACCATAATCATTGGCATAGTTTGATAAAACCTGGTACAGTAACGTCACTAAAAGTGCCAAAGCAAATATTTTCCAGTCCCAGGTACCGCCTTGTCCCCAAAGTCTCCATTTTGCAATGAATGACCCCATGATAATTCCGCTCAGAGAGAGCGGTAACGTTCTAAGCCTTGCAGCTTTTATCCAATCTGACATTAAATTCTTATTTAATTATTCTTAGAATTTTCAATTTTGTAGATACAGTAATTCAGCAGTTTTTTGAGTTTTAAATAGTTTAAAGCAGCTATTTTAAAGCGTCCTGCGGAAGTATAAAAAGTGATTGTTCCTAAGTTTGTTTTTCTTTGCCAAAAATACTGAGAAATTTTCACAGTTTGAAGTTTTTCGACCTCAAAAGTTCGGTTATCGATATCCCAAATTCCTGATTTTAGTCTGATAAATTTTTCGTTGTAAAATAATTTTAAATTTAGAAACGAAATTAAAATTAACAATTCCGCTAAAACAACATAAATGACCGCTAAAAACCAGTAGTTTATCCATATTTCTCTTTCAATAATGGAAACTAAAAGCAGAGGAATCACAATCCACTGAAAAGTATGAACAATGATTAATCTGAAATTAGGTTTTAAATAATTTTTAAAAACAGGAATCTCATTCCAAATTGCTGAGATCAGTTTTATTTTTTCATGATCATTAATTCCCGGAACAGCAGCGACATTTTTTTCATCCTCCTCCTCATTCTTACCAATCTGAAGAAATTTCACATGAGAGATCTTCATTTTTTTCTGAATCCAGTTTTGCGTCTCTGTGACTACCTGCACTTTCGATTTGTTGACAATCGAATTTCTGGTATTAAACAATCCGTATTCAAAAGAGAAACTCTGATTGTTTTCAGTAATTTTAAAATTGAAAAATTTAATCAACGTCCGAACAGTATTGATAAGAATTCCGACAATAATGACAACCAAAACAATCCCAAGAATGACAGGAATAGAAAACGCTAAAAACTGAGATTCTACGGTATCATAGTCTAAATCTGTATCAAATTCTGCTTTTTTAAGCAAATTGGTAAGTTCAGAAAAACCATAAAATATTAAACTTAACAAAGCAAAAAAACTTTGGATATAATTGGCGGTAATTCCGTATTTTAAAATACTGAGTGTTGAAATATTGATTGAACGAAGTTCTTGGGTCTGTTCATTATTTAAAGCTTCGTCAAGGTATTCGGTACTGTTTTCTGTTTTCTTCTCCGTTAAAAGATATTTTTTTAGATCAATCGCATTTTGTTTTGTCAATGCTGAAATCTTCACTTCTTTTTCAGAGCTTCCCGGGGTATCAATTTCAAGTTTATAAATATTAAAAAATCGATGAATAAAAGGTTGTGAGATATTGACTTCCTGAATATTTTCTTTTTTAATTTTAATTACCGAAGTATTTATAATTCCTTCATGAATCACAAATTCATCATTTTCAGCATCGATGTAATATTTAAAATGATAGTATTGCAAAACAGAGGAAACAATCAAGATTGTGAGTAAAGCGATGGTGGCAAGAATAATAATCCAGGGCTCTACTTTATCTTTTTTTACGAAATAAAATATAATAAAAACCCATAAGTTCTTGACAACCAATCCCACATTATACAGGAAAAGTAGTGCAATTCCTGTTTTGGACTGACGTTGAGGCTGAAAAAAAGAATTATGCTTGTCCTCCATCTTCTTTCTTTTCCTCAGAAATACTGTGACGGATTAATTGGTTGATCCCTTCCGCAATATCTTCCGGCAAGCCATTAATGGTAACGTCACCTCCGCTTACTCCTGCAGTGTATGCTGATATTGACTTCAAATTCAAAATTTTAGAAAACCAGCCCTGCTCTACTTTGATGTGCTGAATTCTTTTAAACGGAACTATAATGACGCTTCTTTTCAGCCAACCGTATTGGTAGATCAAATCTTTTTCACGAACAGCATATTTCCTGAATTTAAAACCAATGATTGCATTTAAAAACAGAAAAACAATGATCAGGAAAATTCCTGTAACAATTGTTAAAATCTGTAATTTTGTTAAATTGAAATAAAAAAAATAAAAAGCCACACCAAATGCTCCGATTAAAAAAATCGAAAACAATGTGAGATTTAATAAAATAATGTTGAGATATTTGGAAGACACCGATATCAGTTTCAAATCACTGAAATCAGGTATTTCAAGGTCGAAAATCTGAGGGTTTTGAAAGTTTTGCTCCATTAAATTAAATATTGAAACTCAGTTTAGGTCTAAGCATAGCACAGTAAATTAGCATCAGAAAACCAAAAATTAAATAGTAAGATCCTTTTGGAGAATAATGAATGAGTTTGTTCCAGAAATTAGAATGTGCATAATTATACTGATCCAGATTAAGGTAAGACATTTCACCTCCACTACAACCAAAAATATTAGGTTCTTTTTCAAGTCTTTCGTAAAGAACGTAGAAACTGTTGGTTTCTTCCATATCAAGACCGTACATTTCCTGTTTGGTTTTAAGCATCATATTAATCAAACCAATTAAATCAGCATAAACATTTTTATCAGAAAGCTGAAAGCGTATTCCGGTTTTATCAATATTGTTTAAAGTTAATTGATTGATTTCTTTGATGAAATTCTCTTCATTTTTTTTATCAAAACCCGGCTTTACCTTGATTGTTTTATAATTCCATCCTTCTTTCGGAATGTGTGTATACTCCGGAATCTTTTCTCCTTTTTTAGCTTTATATGGAAGTCCAATATCTAATACTCTCATGCTCATTTGATAGTAAACAGGAGTTGCATAATAAAGAAACAAAAGAGGAATTAAAAGCGCACTGATCATTCCGGCAACATAATGTATTTTTTTATGCTTTCTCATTTCTTTTATTTTTAGAACTTCACTAAAATTACAAAATAATAGGTAATGGAAATTACCCATTACCTATCACCCATTATTTATATTTTAAGAAATCCACTGATCTTTTCCGAAATCCGGTTTTCTTTTTTCAAGGAAGGCATTTCTTCCTTCTTTTGCTTCTTCTGTCATGTAAGCCAAACGGGTTGCCTCACCTGCGAAAACCTGTTGCCCAACCATTCCGTCGTCGGTAAGATTCATAGCAAACTTCAGCATTCTGATGGACGTTGGAGATTTAGCTAAAATTTCCTGAGCCCATTCGTAAGCAGTATCTTCCAATTCGTCATGAGGAATTACAGCATTCACCATTCCCATATCGAAGGCTTCCTGCGCAGAATAATTTCTTCCTAGAAAGAAAATTTCACGTGCTTTTTTCTGTCCGACCATTTTAGCTAAGTACGCTGAACCGTAACCACCATCAAAACTCGTTACATCCGCATCAGTCTGTTTAAAAATAGCGTGTTCTTTACTCGCTAAGGTCAAATCACAAACCACATGAAGCGAGTGACCGCCACCTACAGCCCAACCTGGAACAACTGCAATCACAGCTTTTGGCATAAAACGGATTAAACGCTGAACTTCAAGAATATTCAAACGGTGTCTTCCGTCTTCACCTACGTACCCTTGCTGACCTCTCGCTTTTTGGTCTCCACCGCTACAGAAAGCCCAAACACCGTCTTTCGAACTTGGCCCTTCTCCTGAAAGCAATACTACGCCAATGGAAGGATCTTCTGATGCATCGTAAAAAGCATCATACAATTCTGAAGTTGTCTTAGGTCTGAATGCATTACGGATTTCTGGTCTGTTGAAGGCAATCCTTGCTACACCGTTGCATTTTTTATAAGTAATATCTTCGTATTCCTTTACGGTTTTCCACTCGATCATTCTGTAAAAATTTTTCTCAAAGATACGGAATTAGAGAGAAATTTAACATTGAATTTTAAGGATAATTCATTGAAATACTTGTATAATTCTAAAAGTAACCAATCATTCTAAACGCTCGAAATATGTCTAGTTATAGATTTCTCTCTTCATTTAAATTAAAATATCAAAAAAAACCGAAGCAAAATGCTCCGGTTTTATATTCAATTCAGATACCTGAATATTATTTTGGCTGTTTGGCCTCAAGTTCAGCTTGTTTAGCTTTCATTTCAGTAGCTTTTGCCTGATTTTTTGTAATACTGTAAATTTCTCTTAACGTAGTAACTGCATCTAGACTTTCAGGATTGCTTTGATACCACTTTTCTGCAAAAGGTAATGCTTTGTTGAATCTCTCCTTTCTAGCATCAATTAACTTTGTTGCTTCGTCAGGATTGGATTTTCTCACTGCATTAATGGTTTCAACAGCTTTTGGATCATCTCCTATTGATGTAAATACTAAATTCTGGTAAGCATTATTTAGCAACGTCGTATTAGTTCCTGCAAGTTCAATAGACTTTTGGAATGCTACAATTGCCTCAGCTTCAGTTGCCGGAGTTTTCGCCTGTAGAACTCCTAAGTTATACCAATTGGTTGCATCGTTAGGATTTTTGGCTAATTGCTCTTTCAGATTTGTTAAGAATTTATCTGTATTTCCTGTAGCATACAAAGCAGAACCCTGATATTCTTTTAATTTAGCATTATTCGGAAATTTAGCCAAACCTTTTTCAATCAAAGCTAAAGCTTCGTCGTTCTTTTTAGCATTTAAAAGCAGAGTTGATAAAGTTTCATACAAATCCGGCTCTACACTTTTTGTCTGCTCAGTTTTAAAATCTGTATAATCTTTTGATGATTTTTTAAGCAAATCCCAAGTGTTTTTATCAAGTGTAGTAACTTCACCTGTCTTTACTGCTTTCGCAGTATAATTAGTCTGAACACCTGTATATCCTGAATTAATTAAATCAGTATAAATTTTGATAGATTCATCCACATTATTAGCAAGAGCATAGCTAAGACCTGCATAATACATATATACTTTATCATCCTGCCCACTCGTTTTCATTAAGTTATAAACCTCTAAAAACTTTGGTGCTGCAACTGCATAATTCTTCGCCTGATAAGCATCCATTGCCGCTTTATTAGAAGCTTGTAATTGCGCATTTACATCCTTTGCATCTTTCTGTCCGAAAACAAATGCTGATGAAACGATAGCTATACCTAAAATTAGCTTTTTCATAATAACAATTTTATTTTTATATTAATTATTCTTCAGAATTGTCTTCAGCTGTATCTTCTGAATTTTCGTCTTCTGAATTGTTTTCTATTTCCGGAGCGTTACCTTCTTCTGCCGGAAGAATTACTCCTTCCTCACCTTCTAAAAGTTCATCTTCCTCTACAACATCTTTATCCATTTCAACTTTTGCGATGGCTGCAATTTCGTCATTCTTTTTCAGATTGATCATTTTCACACCCTGAGTATTTCTACCCATTACACGCATTTCATTCATGTTCATTCTGATAGCAACACCCGATTTATTGATGATCATCAATCCATCGTCGTCAGTTACATTCTGAATTGCAATAAGATTACCTGTTTTTTCAGTAATATTTAGAGTGATAACACCTTTTCCACCTCTGTTGGTAATTCTGTAATCCTCTACCGCCGTTCTCTTACCATAACCTTTTTCAGATACTACAAGAACCGTATCATTTTCCAAGTCGTTGACAACAATCATACCAATTGCCTCATCATTATCTTCCATGCTGATCCCTCGAACTCCGATAGAACCTCTACCTACTTCTCTTACTTTTTCTTCAGGGAAACGGATACACTTACCGTTCTTCGTAGCAATCATAATTTGTGATGTACCGTTCGTCAAGTAAGCCCCCAACAACATATCATTATCTCTAATTTCAATCGCATTTACTCCATTTACTCTTGGACGAGAATAAGCTTCCAATGATGTTTTCTTAATCGTACCATTTTTGGTGACCATTACTACGCTCATTTGGTTGACATATTCAGCATCTTTTAAGTTGTTGGTTCTGATATACGCTTTAATCTTGTCATCCGGTTCGATGTTGATTAGGTTTTGTACCGCTCTTCCTTTTGCAGTTTTAGAACCTTCAGGAATTTCAAATACTCTTAACCAATAACACTTCCCTTTTTCGGTAAAGAACAACATATATTGGTGATTGGTCGCAGAAACGATATACTCTAAGAAATCTGAATCTCTTGTCGTTGCCGCTTTATTACCGACACCCCCTCTGCTCTGAATTTTGTATTCTGAAAGCAACGTTCTCTTCACATATCCTGCGTGAGAAATCGTAAGAACTACCGCTTCATTCGGGATAATATCTTCAATAGACATTTCACCTCCTGAATAATCTATCTCAGTTCTTCTTTCGTCACCGTATTTTTCTTTAATTTCAACTAATTCATCCTTAATGATTTGGAATCTTCTTGGTTCATTTGCCAAAATATCTTCCAAATTATTAATCTCTTTCATAATAGCCTCATACTCATCACGGATTTTGTCAAGCTCCATTCCTGTCAAACGAGCCAAACGAAGGTCTAGAATAGCCTGAGCCTGAAGTTCAGACAAATCAAACTCCTGAATAATTCCTTCTTTTGCCGCTTGTGGAGTCGCACTGTGACGGATAATAGAAATCGCTTTATCTAAAGAATCCTGCGTTCCGATCACCTTCATGAAACCTTCAAGAATGTGTGCTCTTTCTCTCGCTTTTCTAAGCTCATACTCCGTTCTTCTTACGATAATAACGTGTCTGTGCTCTACGAAGTGATGAATAATATCTTTTAAGTTCAACTGCTCTGGTCTTCCGTGTACCAAAGCAATATTGTTGACACTGAAAGATGTCTGAAGTGAAGTATATTTATATAATAAGTTAAGAACAACATTAGGAATCGCATCGTTTTTCAATTCATATACAATACGCATCCCGTTTCTGTCTGACTCATCTCTGATTTCGTAGATACCAGGAATTTTCTCATCTTTCACGAGCTCAGCTGTTCTGGCAATCATTTCCGCCTTATTAACCTGATAAGGAATCTCCGTTACAATAATTGCATTTCTGTTGTGTACTTCTTCAAAGCTCACTTTAGCTCTAAGAACTACTCTCCCTCTTCCGGTATGAAATGCGTCTCTTACACCATCGTAACCATAGATAATTCCACCCGTTGGAAAATCCGGAGCAACAATGTGCTGCATCAGTTCGTCAATGGTAATTTCTCTGTTATCAATATACGCTGTAATTGCATCTACTGCTTCCGATAAGTTGTGAGGCGCCATATTAGTCGCCATCCCTACAGCGATACCTGAAGTACCGTTTACCAAAAGATTTGGGATTTTTGTAGGCATTACGCTTGGTTCCGTCAAGCTGTCATCAAAGTTATTTTGAAAGTCAACCGTTTCCTTATCAAGATCAGATAATATTTCGTCTGAAATTTTCTTTAATCTTGCTTCGGTATAACGCATTGCTGCAGGCGGATCCCCATCCATTGAACCAAAGTTACCCTGCCCGTCTACTTGTGGATAACGCAAACTCCACGGCTGAGCCATTCTAACCATTGCATCGTAGACAGAAGAATCTCCGTGTGGATGATATTTACCTAAAACATCTCCTACAATTCTTGCAGATTTTAAGTACTTTCTGTTTGAAAAAACCCCTAATCCATACATACCGTAAAGTACTCTTCTATGAACAGGTTTCAAGCCATCTCTTACATCCGGTAAAGCTCTTGAAACAATAACGGACATTGAATAATCAATGTAAGATGACTTCATTTCATCAACGATGTTGATAGGAATCAATCTTTCTCCTTCTCTTTGCATATATAACTTTTATTGTAATGATAATCAGATGTTTAAAAAACAACCTGAAAACTATTTATTTTGAATATTTAATAACGTGCTAATTTACGAAATTTTTACCGATTTTTGCCGAACTATTTATTCAAATAATCTTAAAAATTCTTAAAATATGAGCGTACTGAGCATTACTTTCCATTGTACGAAAGACAATATAGAAGAATGGGAAAATTACGTGGACGACACTTTGGTTTTGATGACGGAAAATCTTTTGGATGTCGAAAAATATATCCTCTCTGAGGTACACAGCGACTTCATTGAAGATGGAAAAAACTATAATCTTCTTTTGATTTTTGATGATGAAGAAAAGAGAACTGAATTTATGGAAAGTGAATTATTAAACATCTCTGAAAGAATCGAAAAAAAGTTCGGACAGGAAGTGATGATATTTAATACTTTTTTAAATCCGAAGAAAAAGAAAATCTAATTGAAATTTAGATAAAGTCTTTGCAAGCTCAAAGAAAAATAAGGCTGTCCCATTTCTGAGACAGCCCTATTTTTATAAATTGACAATGATAACTGGCCTGCTATGATAAACACGGGGCTGTCTGTATCTTTTGTGGGTATAATACCTGTAAGGTCTTGCCGGTCTGTAATAGTGTTTCTTGTAATAATGCCTTGGAGCTTTATGATAGGCTACTCTTTTATACTTCATCTTATGGTGGCCACGATGATGATTTTTGTATGATCTAGGATGATGACGCTGGGTAGGCTCTGCCTGATAAAATGTAATTGCGAAAACAAACAAACACACTCCAATTACTTTAGATAAAAACTTCATAATGATATTAAATTTCTAGTTAGGTTCTCAAAAAATTACAATACTAATGCCAAAATTGAGAAGGATTACCATGGAATAACGGAAAAATTCTAAAAATAATATATCCAGTCTTCAGGTGTTGTTATTTTTTTTGATTTGCTAATTCTATCTTATTGTTTTTGAGGGTTTAAAACTTTCAATAGGATTCAAAAAAATTACAAGTTTAAAATCAAATAACAAAAAGCCCCAAATTGGGGCTTTTTTTATTTAATGTCTTCCTCTGTGATGACCTCTTTTTTTTACTTGACCGGGTGCATAATGTTTTGCACTTCCTCCACCATATACTTTCTTAGCATGTCCTGGAGGCATCGGTCTTCGCCCGTGATGATCATGAACAACACACGACACAAGCATCATGCTCACTACACCGACCATACTGATTATTTTCACTAATCCTTTCATAACTTTCACTTTAATTTTCCATTAAGCACACCTACAATGATAATGCCAAAATTGAGTTAAGGAAAAAAAATAGTTAATCTAAGTAGTCGAATTACTGTAAAAGCTACTTGTTCCTGTTGCTAGGATGTGCTTCCTTTAATTTTTCAACTTTTTTGTCATGTCCCGGTGGCATTGGTCTTCGGCTCGGATGTGGAAGACACGACGAAAAAAAACCAGCTAACAATAATGCTGCGATCGTATTTTTTAGAAGTCTCATATTTTTTAATTTTAATTGAATTAAATGAATGATACAATCAAAATGCCAAAAAAACATTATACAAATATCATGAGAGAATAATTAGAGAATAATTAGAGAATAATTAGAGAATATTTTCACTTCTTTTTTCAAGCATTACCAAATCTTTCCATTCGCCGTGAAGCTTTCCTACTTTCTCGCGTATTCCGACACTTCGGAAACCATTTTTTAGGTGAAATTTTATGGACGCTTCATTTTCAGGGAAAATATTCGACTGTAAAGTCCAAAATCCATGGTTTTCGCTATCGATAATCAGCTTTTTCAATAAAACTGTACCTAAACCTTTCCCAACATAATTATGATCAAAATAAATACTAACCTCAGCGACACCTTTAAAGCATTCTCTTTTACTTACAGGTTTTAGAGCGCACCAGCCAATTACTGTATTGCTTTCATCTTCCAAAACCCAGCGGCATTCATTGATGAAACTGGTATTCCAAACCTCGACATTGGGAAGTTCAGTATCGAAAGTAGCAATTCCGCTGTCTATACCCTGTTGAAAAATTTCCATCACCCTCGTTTCGTCATTGGGAAGCATTTCTCTTATTTCGTAGTTCATTTTTAATGATATTTTCTTTTGTTTTTTCTTTTTATTCTTGAATAATGGGTCTGTTTATCTTTTTCATCTTCTGAAATCACACTGATATTTCCATCGACTTCCAAAATCGAAAGTTTTACATTTGCAATACTCTCAATACCGTGTTCTCTGATAGATTCATTGAGTTCGTCTACAGTAATTTTCACTTTTCGCAAAGCCACATGATCTATGACGCCATCTCTCACTAAAATTACCGGATCGGCTTCCATAAAACTCGCAAATGACCGATTCGAAAACATCAATCTTTTAAAGTGAAATTCGCTGCAAACAAAACCAATGCAGCAACAATTCCCCCCTCTAAGGATGTATTTTCTCCCACCATCGCATTCTGTACAGCATTTGAAATCAGAAGTAGCAGCACAACATCTCCCGCATTGAGTTGCGACAGCTGGTTTTTCCCAAATAGACGGATGGCGATCACCATAAAAAGATAAACACATACGGAGCGGACAACAACATCAAGAATGGGATTCACTGTATGAAAAATTTAAAATCAAATGTATGCAATTAGCAGAAATAAAAAAACTGCTTTTTCAAGCAGTTTTTTGGAATTCTATATAGTTTGTTTAATCAATTATTTCTGATTATCTGTTGTTGATATCTACTCTTACCGGCATTACAAAAGATGAAGCAATCATGTTTTGATTTAGTTTGCTTGGATCTATTTTGTACTGAAGATGGCTCAACACTTTTTCAATTTCTTTACTTACATTTTTACAGTCTCCTTTTGAACGTACATTCACGATTTTTCCATTGTCAGCGATATCAAATTTTACTTCAGAATTGACGATTCCCTGCTTGTAGTCAGAATTTGTAAAATCAAAATTTGCAATTAACAGATTTCTGATTTCATTAAATGCATCATTTTTATTTAACTGGACTTCCTGAATCGTATTGCTAGAAGTCGTTTGAGCTTTTACATTTCCTGCAATTGCAGTTAATCCTAATGCGAAAAGAGAAGCAACAAATATTTGGATTTTATTTTTCATAAGTCTTTGATTTTAAATTATATATTAAACTTGTTTTGATTTCTAATTCAAAGATATAAAAAAATATTCATACAAATTTCACATTGAGTTAACATTGAGTTAACATTACAACTCAAAACATTGAAAATCAGTAAATTGAAATATAAAAATAATTCAATTGTTAACATTGGAGCTCTACAATTAAGACTATTATATAATTAAAAATTGATACTTTCAACATCAAGAAGGTTTACTAAATTTAAAAATTGTGAGAGTAGTTAGTAGTAAAGAAAGTGAAATTGAAAATAATCAGTTTTTTCATTTCCTGTATAAAGTTAAAGCTTATAAAAATAAAAAAGAATCTGCTTTCACAGATTCTCTTTTTCTATCTAAATTGATTTACTTTTTACATCTCTTTCTTCAAATACTTCCCTGTCAAACTTTTCTTCGATTTAATAATCTCTTCCGGAGTTCCTTTTGCAATAATCTCACCGCCGTATTTTCCACCTTCAGGACCAACGTCTATAATATGATCTGCCAATTTGATCACATCCATATTATGTTCGATAATGATGAATGAATTTCCTAATTCCACTAACTTATTGATCGCATCCATCAGAATTTTAACGTCTTCAAAATGAAGTCCGGTCGTTGGTTCGTCAAGAATATATAAAGTATTTCCTGTCTGTCTTTTTGCTAATTCTGTTGCCAGTTTGATACGCTGCGCTTCACCACCCGAAAGTGTTGTTGATTGCTGTCCCATTGTGATATATCCCAAACCAACATCCTGCAAAGTTTTTACTCTTGCAAAAATCTTTGGAATCGGCTGGAAGAAATCTACTGCTTCATCAATCGTCATATCCAAAACATCGGAAATCGATTTTCCTTTGTAGCGCACTTCCAGCGTTTCTCTGTTGAAACGTTTTCCGTTGCAGGTTTCGCAATGAACGTAAACATCGGGTAAGAAGTTCATTTCAATGACTTTCAATCCGCCTCCCTGACAGGTTTCACATCTTCCTCCTTTTACGTTGAAAGAGAATCTTCCCGGTTTGTAGCCACGGATTTTAGATTCAGGTAATTCAGAAAATAAATTTCTGATATCGGTGAACATTCCTGTGTACGTCGCGGGATTTGAACGTGGCGTTCTTCCAATCGGAGTCTGGTCAACGTCAACAATTTTATCGATATTATCAAGACCTTCTACTTTTTTGTATGGCAAAGGTTCCTGAACGGCTCTGTAGAAATGTTTGTTAAGGATCGGATATAAAGTTCCATTGATCAGAGAAGATTTTCCGCTTCCTGAAATTCCTGTCACAACCACCAATTTTCCTAACGGAACATCAAGTGTTACATTTTTAAGATTGTTTCCTGTAGCACCTTTTAAGACAATACTTTTCCCATTTCCTTCTCTTCTCACTTCAGGAATGGCAATTTTTCTTTTTCCGTTAATATAATCTGCAGTGATGGTATCAGCTTTCAGTAGATCTGCCGGTTTTCCCTGCCAAAGAATTTCTCCACCAAATTTTCCTGCTCTCGGACCAATGTCCAAAACCTCATCAGCTTCCATGATCATATCTTTGTCGTGCTCTACCACCAAAACAGAGTTTCCGATGTCACGGAGATTCTTTAGTGATTTGATCAGCCTTTCGTTGTCTCTCTGGTGCAGACCGATACTTGGTTCATCCAAAATATACAGAACATTTACCAACTGCGAACCAATCTGCGTCGCCAAACGGATTCTCTGAGATTCACCACCGGAGAGCGTTTTTGAACTTCTGCTCAGACTTAAATATTCTAAACCGACATCCAATAAAAACTGAAGTCTGGTTTCGATTTCCTTTAAAATTTCATGAGCAATAATCGCATTTTTCGGTGAAAATTTATTTTTTACATCTCTCAGCCAATCTTTTAAATCCGATAAACTCAGACCGTTAATTTCAGCGATATTTTTTCCGTCGATTTTAAAGCTCAAACTTCCAGGCTGAAGGCGAGTTCCTTTACATTCAGGACATGTCTCTTCTGTAGTAAAATGTCTTTCTAGTAAAACACCTTCATAAGACTCCTTTTCGTCGATGATTTCTTCCATAAAAGGAATCAAACCGTCGAAACTGATTTTTATTTTTTTGGTAATTCCTGCATACTTCAGGTCTTTATTAAATTCTTTGTGACATCCGTTGTACATATAATCCAACGCTTCTGCAGGAATATCTTTAAAAGGAGTCGTCAATCCCAAACCGAAAATTTCAAGAATATTTTTGATTTGTGCTAGAATCCACTTATTCGATTTAATATCTTCCAAAGGCAGTAAACCTCCCTGGTTAATTGATAATTTAGGATTTTCAACAAAATAATCGGTGTTGATTTTTTTGATAGTCCCTAAACCTTTACAGCTTGGGCAACTTCCCTTCGGAGAGTTGAAAGAAAACGTATTTGGCTCAGGTAAAGCCAATGAATGTCCGGTTTCAGCATCCATTAAATTTTTAGAGAAATATTCGATGTCTGTACTTCCCAGTTTTTGAATCCCGATAACGCCCTCACCCATTTCCATGGCCGTTCTCAATGATTTCTCCATTCTGGTTTCAGAAGCAGATTCACCGATGATCCAACGGTCGATCACGATGTCGATATCGTGGGTTTTGTAACGGTCGAGTTTTAAATCATATTCGATATCCTGAAGCTCTCCATCAATTCTTGCCTGCCCGTAGCCTTTTTTTGCCATCTGAACAAAAAGTTCGTGATAATGACCTTTTCTAGAACGCACAACGGGCGCCATCAACATCAGTTTTTCGCCTTTGTAATTTTCTTTGATGGTATCAAGAATCTGATCTTCGGTATAGCTGACCAACTTCTTACCTGTCGTCTGAGAATAAGCATCAGAAACTCTCGCAAATAAAAGACGTAGATAATCGTAAAGCTCTGTTACCGTTCCAACCGTAGAACGTGGGTTTTTATTCGTTGTTTTCTGCTCAATCGCAATTACGGGAGACAATCCTTCGATTTTATCAACATCGGGACGTTCCAAACCGCCGAGAAACTGACGTGCATACGCTGAAAATGTTTCTATATAACGACGTTGTCCCTCTGCAAAAATTGTATCAAAAGCCAATGACGATTTTCCGCTTCCGGAAAGTCCGGTGATGACCACCAGTTCATTACGCGGAATTTTGACATCAATGTTTTTAAGATTGTGTTCTCTAGCTCCGTAAACTTCTATATATTCTTTTGATTCACTCATAATGTGGGGTGATCTTACATGAAAATCACGATTGGCAAAATTACGGAATTTTATGGAATTTTTTAAGTTAAAAATAGTTTCGATTTTAATTGAACTGCTCTGTCATTTTTATGAATTTTAAATCTAAATCCTAATTAACCATTATCTTCTATCTTGATGAATTTTATTTAAATTTACATCGTATTAAAAAAATTCATGAAAAGATTACGGCAGCATATTGAAGAAATAAGTCCCATTACGGACGAGGAATTTGAATCTATCAGAACATTTTTCACACAAAAAAACGTTCGTAAAAATCAGTTTCTTCTTCATGAAGGTGATGAAGTATCATTTGAGTTTTTGGTTTTGGATGGAATTTATAAAGTTTATTATCTGGACGAAAACGGAAAAGAACACATTGTACAGTTCGCCAAACGAAATTGGTGGATGACCGATTACAATAGTTATTTTAAACAGAGAAAATCGACGATGTTTGTAGAATGTCTTTCAGACGGAGAAGTTTTGTGCCTCACTTTGGAAGGAAGAGAAAAGCTGGCAGCAGAATTTCATACCATGGAACATTTTTTCAGAATAAAACTGACCAACGGTTATGTCGCTTTACAGGATAGAATACGACTTCTGTTATCAAGTACACCTCAACAACGTTACGAAGAGTTCTCAAAACTATACCCTGACCTTATCCTGCAAATTCCTAAAAAATACGTTGCTGAATATCTTGGAGTGAGCAGAGAAACTTTAAGCAGACTTTATTCAAATGCAAAATAGTTTATTAAAAGAATTTAAATATTGAAAAGATTTAGTGTGATTTCGGTCACACTTTTTTTGTGATTTCCCTCCTTCTCTCTCGCCTTGCAACCGCCATACATTTGCTGTAGAAATTTAAAAAAATAATTAATTAAAATTTACAACTATGAAAGCAAAAGTATTAATCATTGTATCCAATGCGAACGCAATCGGGCCTAATAAGAGAAGAACAGGAACTTTCTTATCAGAAGTTGCCCATCCTTACGCAGAATTTGAAAAAGCAGATTATCAAATTGATTTTGCAAGTTTAACGGGCGAGTCACCATTTTTAGATGCATTAAATCTAGCTGATGATTCTGACAATCTGAAATTTCTAACCGGAAAAGGTTGGGAAGACATGCACAAAGCTGCAAAACTTTCAGATGTTGATGTCAATAATTACGACGTAGTTTTCATTCCAGGAGGTTTGGCTCCGATGGTCGATATGCCGGAAAATACCGAACTAAAAAAGGTAATTGTGGAAGCTTATGAAAGAAATGCTATTATAGGAGCTGTTTGTCACGGTCCGGTTTCTTTGCTCAATGCAAAATTAAGTAACGGAACTTATCTTGTTAATGGTAAAAATATTGCTTCTTTCACCACCGAAGAAGAAGACAACTATGCAAGAACTGATGTTCCTTTCGATCTGCAGGCTGCATTGACTGAACAAGGTGCGATTTTCCATGCTGCTGAAGCATGGTCCGCCAACAGTATCGCTGATGGAAATTTGGTAACCGGACAAAACCCAGCGTCTGCAAAAGGTGTTGGCGAAAAAATCGTTGCCATAATGGAATCTAAAAATTCATAATTTAAATTGAAATCTAAAAAGATGAGCGAGCAAGCTATTTACGTTTATGCCCAATGGCAGATAAAAGAAGGAAAACTCAATGCAGTACTAGAAATTATGAAAGAAGCTGCCCAAAAAAGTTCCGAAGAAAAAGGAAATTTGTTTTACAAACTTCATCAAAATAAATCCGATGAGAATACACTGATTTTATTTGAAGGTTATGAAAGTGAATCTGCACTGGAATTTCACCGTAATTCTGAACATTATCAGAGTCTCGTTGTGAAGCAGATCATTCCTCTCCTTGAAAACAGAGAGGTTATTCTGATGAATCAAATTATTTAATTTAAAATTCCGAAAAGCCTTAGTTTTATTTAACGCTTTTCGGAATTTTATTATGATTTATCAGGTGAGATTAATTTTCAAAAAATTCTACATCCTCATTGGTAATCGTGACCCGATATTCTATTCCGTCGATGGCCTTTGAAATGATCTGATTTCTCAGAATATTAGCCATATTTTCCCAATACACTCTTCCGTAGAAAGAATAATTTTGCGGAATAACCTCGACTTCAACCGTACGTACAAAACCTTCCTTCGGTTTGTTACTGATCATGGTTCCTCTTTTTACGCGGACATCTTTCAATTCATCCTTCAACACCATTCTCACATAATTTTTCACATCTTCGAGAGAAATAATTTTATCTCTGGTCGTCAATGCATATTTATAAGCCTGAATACTGTCTGAACCTTTTTGTTCTTCTGCACCGCCGATGGTTTCGGTAAGCAGTATCAGTGACTGAGATTTTAATTGGTTTGAAAGCTCTGTCCCGGGACGCATGTGGTTAGCAAAAGTACAGTGTGTTATCCAAAAAGATGCGTAAGTATGATCGGTTTTCTCAACGGGTTCCATAATGACGTAGTTGAGTTCCTGCTTGATACTTCTTTTGGCATTGTTTACCTTCTGCACCATCGATTTCATCTTGTCAGACATTTCGCTCAGCATACCTTTGACGTTATCACGATTTAACAATGAAAACGCAGCAATTTCATCTCGGGTAAGTTCAAGAACATTAGAAATCATATCCACCGCATTTCTGTTGTTGAATCTTTCCATTCCGCCTTTTCTTACCGTGTACAGACCTTTTTTCAGATCATCTGAAGGAGTGAATGGAATTTCGGTATACTTTCTACCTTCACCATCCTGCACTTCATCCACGTATAAGAAATGCTCGCCTTCCTCAGTAATCAAAGGAATATTGTTTCCCATAATATCCAAACTGTATTCTGTCTTTTTCCAGCCACGGTTGTAAATGGGGAAAGCATTCAGAACGAAAGTGAAATTATCTAAAATCTCAGCCGAAAACTGCGGTGGGAACTCAAAAGTGAGCCACAGGAAGTTTTTGCCGTCAATGTATTTCTGAATTTCTTCTCTTCCGTTTAAGAAATCTAAATCCTGAGGCAATGTTCCCGCTTCTGAAAACAGATCTCTTGACAGTCCCGTAACTTCAATGAATTTATGATGGTAAATGCTTTTGATATCCTGAATAATTTTCGTCTGAATCGACTGCTCATGGAAAAGCTGTTCATAACCTTCAGCCTGTTCTTTTTTAAGATATGTTAAACCTTCTTTTACAAACAAAGGATTTCCGTTGCTTGAAACCGTGATGTAAGGAAGTAATTTATACACAAAATCTAAATGCTCAAATGCAGGATTTGAACAGTATAAACCTAAAGCTCTTGGGAATTTTTCATTGGTATACTTTGATACATCGATTCCTATCGTAACCTTTCTATAATCTGACGGTCTTCCCTGAAATCTTGAAATCGGGATTTTATTTAAACGGTCATCAATGCTGTAGCAAGTATTGCCGACGAACATAATGGCTGTCTGTGCTTTGTTCGTTCTGATACTTCCGATGGGCGTGAATGGAATATTCAGTTGCTTATCTGATTCTGATTTTACAGTTGAATTCATCTGCTTTCTGAAGAAAAATTCTGTATGCTCAAGCAAAACCTCTGAAGATTCAAAAGGAGCCGTATAGGCAACTGCATGTGCTGGAATCGGATGAGTATAAATTGAGGGTGTTAAAAGTTTCGCAAGCTTTTCTAAAATTCTCGCATTAACAGTCTGAATTTCATTATTTGCTTTAAAAACTTCTGTACTGAAAGCATCGATTAACAGCTTAACAAAAGGATCCAGTGACTGCGGACTCTTCAAACCCCAGACTTTGGTTGCGTTTTGCAGCATTCGTGCTTTTACAGATTCTTTTGAATAAATATTCTGATCTAAATTCATATTTGTGATAAGGTGGTGATTAATCGATTGACATCGGGCTCAGAAACAGTTCAGTAGAAAAGCTGAAGCGTTCTCCGGTGGCCTCCATTTTTGCATTGATAGCAATTCTTACTTTTTTCTTGATTTCTGTATGTTCTTTGGTGTCGTAGTTGTGCTCTACGATTTCTACATGGGCGTCGACCTGTGGCTGAATGATTCTCGGTTCAAACTCCTGAATCTGTCTTTTGAGACTTTTGATAAAAACATTTTCCCATACGGCTGATGTAACTCCGTTATCAAATTCCAGATTCCAAACGTCGTTGCCATAATTGTCATCATATCTGTTTTCGCCTTTTTTTGTGGTAATCAGAAGCATAATGTTGTGGGCAATACTTTCACCCATATCGCAGGTGTCTATACTTCCCCCTTCAGACATCAGAATTGACGGCACAAAAGGCATTCTGTAATTTGGTGTATCCATAGATTGGTGTCCTCTATTTAATTTTTTTGGTGTCATTACTTAAAATGAAATACCAAATTAATAATTTTCGGGAAATAATGGATGATAATCTTTCGAAACTTTTGTTGAATTTAAAGCTGTAATCATTTTAAAGACTAAGCTCACAAAGTTTTCATTGCTAAAAATAGTTTAGTTTGAAGAAGTGATATTCTATTTACAATGCTCTTTAGTTTATTTAAAGATTGATTCGCCGCTGCATTCCTCGCAATGACTATCTTTGATTTGACACCAAGAGTTCTAGCCCAGATTGAACGGTCTGTTTGAGCTCTTTTCAGATTTTGGGCGGCGGCATGGCCGCCGCCCAAAATCTGAAAAAGCGAGTAGTGAAAGCGGGAAGAAGCTCCTAAAAAAAATTATGAATCTGTATTTTTATTTCGATTGATGATATAATAAACAGGAAGTCCTATTAGCACAATCAAAAACCCCGGCCAAGTGTATTGTTGTTTATAAATCAATAGAAGAACGCAAAAAACCGTTCCAATCACCAGATAAATAATCGGTGTTACCGGATATAACCAAGTTTTGTACGGTCTTTCAAGATTGGGTTGCTTAAATCTTAGGTAAATTACTCCGAAAACGGTAATCATGTAAAATAATACAATAACGAACGAAATCATATCTAAAAGATTTCCATACTGTCCGCTCAAACACAGCACCGAAGCCCAAACTCCCTGCATCCAAAGAGCGTTTGACGGAACCTCATTTTTATTGTTGTCGATTGCCGATTTGAAAAATAAACCGTCTTTTGCCATGGTTTGGAAAACTCTTGCTCCCGCTAAAATCAATCCGTTGTTACAACCAAACGTAGAAACCATGACAAGAACCGCAATAATAACCGTTCCGGCACTTCCGAAAATATTCTGTGAAGCGGCAACAGCTACTCGATCATTGGCAGCAAATGCTATCGAGTCACGGTCTATAGCATTTAAATACACGAAATTCACTGCAATATATAAAAGCATCACCGCAGAAGTTCCTAAGATCATTGCCTTAACGACATTTTTCTTTGGATTTTCAATTTCACCTGAAACAAAAGTCACACTTTCCCATGCAACAGAACTGAAAACTGAACCAACCATTGCTGCGGCAATTCCCCCCATTAAAGTCATTCCGTCAATCGATTCCCAGCCTGTTTTCAGGAAATTTCCTGTTGCATCTTTATTTATATTATTGAATGCATTCGTTCCGAAGCTGAAATTTTCTGCCAAATGCGAGAAATCAACGAAGATAAAACCTGCAGCAATAAGACCTAGTAAAGCTAATATTTTTGAACCTGTGAAGACATTTTGAAGAATTTTTCCGCTTTCAACGCCTCTGGTATTGATGTAGGTAAGCAAAAGAATGATGGCTATGGCTAAAATTTGAATCCATGTAATTTGAAATTCTCCGCTTTGGAAAATAGGAGCTGCATCGTTCAGCGAAGGAATAAGATAGGCTGCGAACTTCCCGAACGCCATTGCGACAGCAGCAATTGTTCCCGTCTGAATTACGGTAAATAGTCCCCAACCGTAAAGGAAGCCCATTTTTTTTCCGAAAATTTCCGTGAGGTAAGTATATTGTCCACCCGCTTTAGGAAACAGTGCAGAAAGTTCCCCATAACTGATTGCGGCTGCCACTGTCATGATTCCAGTGATAATCCAAACTACGATCATCCAGTATCCTGAGCCAAGATTTCGCATCATGTCTGCGCTTACGATAAAAATTCCGCTACCAATCATCGAGCCCATTACGAGCATAGTAGCGTCCCAAAGTTTTAGTTTTTTTTGCATATTCAAATATTCCCTTCAAATATAGATAAATATGCAATTGTTTTGGTTATTTGTTTTGACTTCATAAATAAACTACTATTTATCAAGTTTATAATGATTCTAAATTCAAATTTTATTATTAATTTTGGTCAAAATATTTAAAATGAAATTAAAATCCATATTATTTTTGGCAGCACTAGGTTTGTCAACATTAGCATTTGCACAGGAAGAGAAAAAATCTGGTCCACCGGCAGGAAACGCTATCGTAGGTGATACTTACGGATCAGCAGTAACTTCAGCGGAGTCTAAAGCAATCAGCGTTGATAAACTGGCTAAAAAGTTGAAAAAAGACAATAAAAAAGTAGAAAATGTTGCCATCAAAGGAAAAGTGGTTGACGTTTGCGATAAAAAAGGTTGTTGGTTAACCATTCAAACTGAAGACGATACTCAGTTTTTTGTAAAAATGAAAGATTACGGATTTTTCGTACCAACAGCGTTAAAGGGTAAAAATGTAGTATTGGAAGGTAATGCCGAACGAAAAGTAACTTCTATCGACGAGCAGAAGCATTATGCAGAAGATGCTAAGAAGCCTCAATCTGAAATTGATGCAATTACCAAACCTAAAGAGGAAATAAGATTTGTAGCGAACGGAATAAAAGTCGTTAACTAATACTCAATACAACTTAAAAGAGAAGCGGAACAAATTAATTTGTTCCGCTTTTTTTATTCTTCTATTTTGAAACTGACTTCTGCATCCAGTTTCGGATATTTTGTGTCGCTTACAAACCTTTTTCCGGTACAGTCAATTTCCAGCCATCCTTTTCTTTTCTTCACCTCTCCTGCTTCTACAACAAAAGGGACAAACAATATCTCGTCCTGTCCTTCTTCAAAAATTTCTCTGTACTGAACTGCAATATCGAGAATGCATTCATGGTCTGTATTCAACTTGACATTTCTATAGACAATATCGTAATGAGTCTCCTGATTTTCGGGAATTTCAAGATAATTTTCCCAGCCTGTTGTATCGGATCTTAATTCGCTAATTGCTTTTAACGCATAATAAAGTGCAATTGTATAATATTTTCTGGTTTCTTTTCTGGTATAGTCATCGATGAAATGTCCACCTTCAAACAGAATCGTAGGCATTCCTGCTTTAATAAAATTATCGCCAGTAGAAGTAGGATAGAACTCATCTGTATATCTTCCGATCTGATTAGGTATTAAATGTTTTAAGCTCTCATAAATTTTACCAATGACCGCCATACATTTCTTTCTGTTTTCAGTAACTGTCCGTTCTTCGTTTTCTGAGGGTGCCAAAAAGGATAGTGTTGCCGGATGTACTCCATCAGTTGTGAAAATGGTGCGTTGCTCATGAAGATTCAAAGCGTAATCATACTTCTTTGATGAAACCATTTTTTTTAAAAATTTAAGCTCCGTGCTTGCCTCATTATGAAAATCTCTGTTCAGATCAATTTCTGCAGCATTAAGTCTCGTCCATCTTTCAGAGCCGTCAGGATTGAGCATAAAGATAAAGTCTAAACTTATCTGACTGAAAAGCTGATCTCTCATTTCGGGAGCTTTCTTCAGTGTGGTTAAAAGATCCAGCATCGCATGTGTTGCATTCGATTCATTGCCGTGCATCTGCGACCAGGCTACAACACTTGTTTTACCATTTCCTATGCTCAATTTGTAAATAGGCTTATGTAAATAAGATCTGCCTATCTCCTGGATGTAATCGCTGAGATTGGTCTGTAGGTAAGAAAATAATTTTTCTGGGGAAATATAACGATTTTGGAAAACGGGATTTTGGATATACAAATGTTCAAAATTCATTCTAAAGAAATTTACATGAGTCAAAAATAACGATTTTTTAGGAAAAAACATTATTTACATTTGTAACAGTATTAAACAATGTAAATTGCCAAAAAGTCTGTTAGTTAAATTGTGGATTGCTAATAATTTAAATAAACTCATTTAATTCATTAAATATCAATTAATTAAATAAATCAACTCAATAACTAGTTCATATCTGCTTTAAGTGTGGGTAGGCTTATTTTAACCCATTTGAGTGCAATTATACTAAACATGCACAATGTGGATTAAGTGGTGAATTCATTCAAATATACAAATGTAAATTCCCCTAATTTATTTATTTATCCACAAAATTGCTGAATTCAAAATTGCTTGAGATGGCTAACTTAAGGTGAGTACTTTACTATCATTCGCAATTCTGTTTTTACCTCTTAATATTTTGTTAAAATTTAGTCCCATAAAGGTTTTTAGCGTAATTAAATTACAGTTATATAATATGAAGCACCCTAATTCACTACAAAACCAGGCATATAACCTCTCTCCCACTCTACAACATGGTTTTACCTCCTGAAATACCCGCAGTAAGGCTGTTACAGTTATTTTACGTATTTTAAAATCAAAAATTCTCTTTTCGATTTTACATTAGAAATATCATCTCGAGTTATACTTTAAGTAAAATACATACTGAGATATTCGTATTGTAAATTTTGTGGATAAAATGATTGCGGAAGTCAAATAGAAAATTAATCAACTGAATAACAATACTTTAAATCTATTTACTTTTGTATACTTTCACTGATTGAGATTGTTTACTTTTGTATTTTGCAAATGTAAATTTTATATTTACATTTGTAATAAGATTAAAAGCTTGTTTTTATGAGTTTAAATGAGAGAATTTCAAAAGTTATCGAATATTCTAATCTGAGCTCTTCGGAGTTTGCAGACGAAATTGATGTGCAGCGGTCTTCGATTTCGCATATTACGTCCGGAAGAAATAAACCTTCATTAGAATTTATTATCAAAATAAAATCAAGGTTCCCTGAGATTCTTTGGGATTGGTTGGTGACAGGTGACGGAGAAATGCTAAAATCTGATCTTCCAGATACATCAATATTAATCGATGAAGAAAAATTAAAACCAACTTCCCTGCCCGATTTATTTACCATGATAAATGAAGATGAAGATTTTGGAATTGCAGAAGAAAAACCTGAAGAAATTGAGGCCTTGCGAGAATCCATTATTCCACATCAAAGTAAAGGTCGGGAGAAAATATCCGATTCTCAGCCATTAGAAAGACCAAGTGAGGAAATAATAAATCAAGTTATTGAAAATCAATCGAATAAGATTAAACGTATAGTTTTGTTCTACGAAAATGGAAAATTCGAAAGTTTTGAGCCATAATAAAGCCTGATCAGTAATCAGGCTTAGAGAAATTTAAAAAATGGAGATTACATTTTTATAAGTTTTGTTATTTTAGGAGTTTCATTATTTTTAATTTTTATAATATAGTTCCCTTTCGGAAGATCTGATATATTATATTCTTCTGCACCTTTTAAAGTTTTAACAACCCTTCCAGATCCATCTATTATTTCAACTGAACTAATCTGAAGTTGTCCTGGATTATTAATCTTGAACATATCTTTTACCGGATTAGGATAAACTTGTATTCTATTATCATATTGCATAACCTCCTGTGTTCCCAATGATAATGAAGTATAGGTAATAACAAAAGGCATATCTACAGGGACGTCTGGTGCTGAAGCTGGGTTCCCTGCATCTATAATTGGTGCCCAAGTTCCTGCTACTGCATCAAGTTGTTTGGCATTAAAAGTTGGTAATCCTCTACTTCCAACAATTGTGACTGGAGGCAAGAACCCAGCATTAGCTACAGTTACGTTTTGTAACTGATATTTTATCCAATATGTTCCAGATCCTAATGTAACTGCAGTGTTTGCTGTCGTTTTCCAAATTTTTCTGTTTGTAACAGGAGTTACAGCTGTAGGTACTGTACTATTTCCCACTCTATACATATTTCCATCAACACTTGCAGCAAATCTATTGGTGGTATCATCCCCAAAAACACTTACAGCTCCAGAAACAGAAGGGTCTGAACTATAAATACGAACCCTTACTGTATTAAATGGTGAGGTAGTCCCCGCATAGCTGGTCTGATAAGCAAAGAAATCAATGCTGGTAATCTGCCATTGAAAGCCAAGTGGAACAGTAAAATCATCAGCAAGAAAGAAGTTTGCTGTAGTAGAACTGTAGGTTCCTCCTAAACCTAAACTAGTATTAGATTCTGTAGTATTTCCCGTGTTATTCTGAAGCTCAGACCATGTATATCCTGTAGGTGCAGCTACTCCGCTTTTAGAAGTAGCACCTGTACTTAAACCTCCGTTATTTAATGTTTGTGCAAATGAGAAGTTTGCTAACATAACTGTAGCCAAAAGTAAATTTTTATTCATAATGTAGATTTTAAAATGCGTAACTAATTTACAACAAAGATCAATTATCAACACTAAAAAATACACATAAATGAAATATTATTAAAAAAATCAATAATCTATTTTAAATTTACAAAAAATAAAAACTCATATAATAGAGAAAACTTCGTATTTAACGAAGTTTTCTCTATTATATCAAAATAAGATTATTTCTTTCTTCTATCAAGCTCTTTTTTAATTAGACCTAATTCTCTTCCGGTTTGTCCCGCAACTGAAGTGTTTTCTCTCGCTCTCCGTGTAAGATATGGTACAACATCTTTCACAGGTCCGTAGGGAAGATATTTAGCCACGTTATATCCTTTATCAGACAAGTAGAAGCTAATGTTATCACTCATTCCGTAAAGCTGCCCGAAATAGATATGGGGATCGTTATTTTCCAAACTTTTTGCTTTCATTTTATCCATCACCAATTCAGAGGATATTTCGTTATGGGTTCCAAAGAAAGCCGAAACTTTATCCAAATGATTTAAAATAAAATCAATTCCTGCATTGTAATTTTTGTCTGAAGCATCTTTAGTTGGCTGAATTGGATCTGCATAACCTTTCTCTGCAGCTCTCGCTCTTTCCTTCTCCATGTAAGCACCACGAACAATTTTATAACCTATGAAATAATTCCTTTCTCTTGCGCGCTGAAGATTGGCTTCCATATATTCCAAACGATGTGTTCTGTACATTTGAATGGTATTCCATACAATCGGTTTTTCCTGATTGTACTTTTCCATCATCTCTTCGCAAAGCTGATCAGCAGCATCCTGCATCCAGGATTCTTCGGCATCAATCATGACTTTTTTCTCATGCTCGTGGCAAAGTTTGCATACTTCATCAAACCTTTTAACAACTCTCGCCCATTCTTCTTTCTGGCTTGAAGTCAGTTCGGCATTTTTTCCTACTGCTTCATATAAATCAATTCTTCCGAAAGCTGTGGGTTTAAATACGATAAAAGGAATCGCAGGGTTTCCCACAGAAAATTTAATGATATCTTTAATCTCCTGACACACCGCATCAAAAGTTTCCTCATCTTCTTTCCCTTCAATGGAATAGTCGAAAATACTTCCAACACCTCTTTTGAAAAGCTGCTTCACCGCCTTCATACTTTCTTCACGCGTTTCACCACCTACAAACTGCTCAAACAAAGTATTTTTTACAATTCCGTTGACGAATGGAAAGTTATTGTGAACTGTGAAATTAAGCAGAGAAGTTCCGATATTGGTCAAAGCCGGCTGTTCAATCATTTTAAACATCCAATACGCTTTTCTCAATTGAGCATCTGTTTTATCAGCAAATGCGACTTTAGTATCGTTAAAAATGGGCATTCCTTTTTGTAAATTTTATTTTGGCAAATGTAAGAATAACCTGAATGTTTTTAAAATAAATTTTCTACAATTTACCCTCGATTCCGTTGAGCAACATTGAAATAATTCCTACAAAGACCCAAAACCGTAATATATTGAGTGTGAAAAACTTAGACTTTTTCGAGGAATTCAAGAATAAATAAATACATAAAATCATGATGAATAATCCTGAAGCAAAATAATAGGCCATAAAACCAGAAATTCCTGTTTTTAAAATGAGCTTCATTGAGACCAGCATGGTAACCATCAGAAGAGTGATAATAATTATCTTCGTGGTTTCACTTTTAAAATAATTAGGAATCGTTACATAGCCAAAAGTTTTGTCAACACTCTTTGTCAGAGTATCTTTTACAATATCGATGCATAAAAGGATCAAAAATAAAAAGATTGCCATCAGCAAAACTTTCTTTGAAAAAGTCTCGTAATACACCATCATTCCGAAGAATGGATATAAGGTTAGACTTACAAATGTGAGATTATTTAAAATTAAAATTCTACTCAGCTTATGACTATAAAACCACATAAAAAACTGGTAAATGATAAAAAAAATAAGAACTCTGTAAGAAATGAAACTTGCAACTCCCAAAGAAATTACCGTGAGAGCAAGATAAGCATACAGGAAATATCTTTGCTTAATAAAGCTTTGAATCCTTGTTCTGAAAGGTTTTACGATATGATCTTTTTCAAAATCATAAAATTGATTGATAATTCCGCCGGAAAGTATGGAAAGAACGGTACAGAAAATGATACCATGAACTTTAAAGTCGAAAACAAAACTTCTGAAAGATTCATCCTGATTAAATAGGAAAAATGTAGAAACGTATAATGCGAAGGTTAATAAAACAGCAACAAAAAACCTTGCACCTAAAAGGAAACCTACGAATTGTGAAAGTCTGTAAAACACAGATTTAGAAATAAAATTCTTTTCCTGGAAAGTTTCTTTTTCAGAATTCATTCCGGTATTTTTAGAATCTGTAAATCACTTCTTTATGAAAACCGTCAAGCATCTTTTCAGCTTTTTCGTAGTCTTTGGTAAAACCCAAAATATAACCTCCACCTCCGCTTCCGCAAAGTTTTAAGTAGTAAGCATTAGAATCCAAACCTTTTTTCCAGACATTAAAAATACTTTCAGGAATCATAGGACGGAAATGTTCGTATGCCCAGTGAGAAAGTTTTTTCAGATTTCTAAAGAACGGATTCATATCTTTTTTCAGGAAAGAATCGATACACGCATTGTTGTAACGGATAAATTCTTCTTTCAAGGTCTTACGAAAACCTTCGGTCTTCATTTTTTCAAAGAAAATCTGAACCATGGGTCCGGTTTCACCAATACTTCCCGAATCAATCAGAAAAATTGCACCTTTTCCTTCCTCACTTTTGGGAATTGAAACTTTGTCTACACTTTCTTTATTTTCTATAAGAATTGGCAGATTCATGTAGCAGATTAAAGGATCGATCCCTGAACTTCTTCCATGAAAATAACTTTCCATCAAGCCAAAAACCTTTTTCAGATTCTTAAGTTCGTCTTTAGAAATGTTATCCGGAATATATTTGGTGATAGAGTATCTTTCGAAAATGGCAGCTACCAAGGCTCCTGAACTCCCAACACCATATCCCTGAGGAATGTTGCTGTCGAAAAATAAACCTTTTGAAATTTCCTTTTGAAATTCAGAAACATTTAATTCAAAACCTTCTGGAAGGTCCAAATTGTGTAAGTATTCTGCATATTTGATTAAATGACCATTAGACTTCTTTTCAAATTCCGAGTCTAAAGATGAGAACTTTAAAGTCCCTTTATAAAAGCTGTACGGGAGTGTTAAACCCTGAGAATCTTCAATGATTCCGTATTCTCCGAAGAGAAGAATTTTAGCGTAAAACAAAGGGTTCGTCATTGTGTAATAAATCTTTTGTGCAAAGTTAACGTATTCTGCTGAATATTAACAAATTTTAAGCCAATCGCATTTTAAACCTTAGATTTCAAAAACCTGATCGTGATTGCTCCGGCAGCGAAAAATGTAGACATAGCAATAAATGCATACTGCATATTTCCGAATTTCTGAATGATCACACTGAAAATAAGCATTCCACAGATTATCGCAATCTTTTCAAGTACATCATAAAAGCTGAAATACGTGGTATTTTCCATTGAGTTTTCAGGTAAAAGCTTTGAGTATGTTGATCGTGACATCGCCTGTAAACCTCCCATTACCAAACCTATAAGTCCTGCTAAAGCATAGAACTGCAGCTGAAGATTAGGATTTTCTTTGTTTAAAGAGAATGCAGAAATACAACAAACAATCCAAATGATAACGGCGATAGTAATCACGTTTTTATTCCCAATCTTTTTTGAGAGTCTTGAGAACAAGAAAGCTCCGAAGATTGCAATAATCTGAATTACCAAAATGGTAATGATTAATTTGTACTTATCTGCCTGTTTAGGGAAAATATCTGTACTACCGAAAGGTACTGCCATCAGGAAAATCGTTTGCATCCCGACGCTGTAAAAGAAGAAGCTTAATAAAAAGAATTTCAAATTTTTATCAGCAAACAGTTTACTTCCTACTCTGAACAGTTCTCTGAAACTTTCTTTAGCGATATCTTTATAGAAGCTGATATTGTCTTTTAAAACCTCAAAAAATCCGCCTTGCTCTTCGTGTCTTTTGAAAATATTTTTATAATTTAATAAAACCAAATCTTTCGGTAATTTTTCTTTCACATCACCAAACTGAGGTAAATGTTTGAACGTGTACTGTGAAAAACCAAACCACCAAGCTCCCGTTAATAAAAAGCTTACTCTGATATAGATATTTGTCTGTTCAGGACCTTTCGCAACTACCTGAATTAAAACCAAACAGATAATCAATAAAACGACCGAACCTAAATATCCATAAATATAGCCTTTTGCAGAAAGTGCATCCTGCTTTTCGGGCGTGGCTATATCGGGTAAAAATGAGTTATAAAATACTAAACTTCCCCAGAAGCCTACACTTGCCGTGATACTGAATAGTAATCCGAGGAACACATTTTCCATTCCGGTAAACATCGCCAATCCCATACAAGAAGTTGCTCCCAGATAACAGAAAAACTGTAAGAATGACTTTTTATTTCCAATGGTATCTGCCAATGAAGATAAAAAAGGAGACAAAAGAACTACTAAAAAGAAAGATATTGCGTAAGAGAAACTCAAAACCGCATCTGGCTCGTAAGTTTCGCCGAAAACTTTAATCATATTTCTCACCGGAATTTCCTGCACTTCATTCGCTGCGGCTACATATTCTTTTTTGTTGTAAGCAGTGGTCAGAATAGTGTAGTAAATAGGAAATATCGCAGAGGTAATCACCAAAGAATAGACGGAATTTGCCCAATCATAGACAGCCCATGCTTTCATGATTTTTGGGTTATTCTTTATGTTTTGTGAAGGTTGAATTTCGGTTTCAGACATTTTAAAATGTATTAGTTGCACAAAAATAGAAAAACCGCTGAATATTCGGTGATTTTTATTTTGTTTCAGGGAAATATTATTGTTTGGTTTAAATTAAATATGCCTTTAAAATATTTTTAATGGAAAGTAAAAACCTATTCTAGTGAAGCTCGCCTGTTAGCCTTAAACAAAAAGACCAAAAACACTATTGCTTTTGGTCTTTATTTATTTAAAAATTTATCTGTTTAAGAAATCCTTGAATTTTGGATATTTGACAACTTTAAAAATAATTAATACAATACCGATACCCTAAAGAATGGATCCTATGGTTATGCATAAGTTCCACTCATTGCTCCAAATGAGATGTGAGTAATTTTTAGCCAAGCTCCAACTATATTTAATACAAAGCCTGCTAAAAATACAAATATGGCATATTTAGCTTTCATAAGAATTATCTTACAAATTCTCAATAACAATAGCAGAAGCTCCACCACCACCGTTACAGATCGCTGCAGCACCGTATTTTCCGTTGTTTTGCTTTAAAACATTGATTAAAGTTACAATGATTCTTGAACCCGAACTACCCAGTGGATGTCCTAAAGCTACTGCTCCACCGTTTACATTTACTTTGGCAGCATCTAATCCTAAAATTTTATTGTTCGCCAAACCTACTACAGAAAATGCTTCATTGAATTCAAAAAAGTCGATATCTGAAATCTCTAAACCTGCCTTTTTCAGAGCGATAGGTAATGCTTTTGATGGCGCAGTAGTAAAGTTTTCAGGCTCATGAGCTGCGTCTGCGTAAGAGACGATTTTTGCTAATGGTTTCAATCCTAATTCTTCCATTTTCTCTTTAGAAACAAGGATTAAAGCAGAAGCACCGTCATTTAAAGTAGATGCGTTAGCAGCTGTAACGGTTCCATCTTCTTTTTTGAAAACAGTAGGAAGTGTAGGAAGTCTGTCAAAATTAACCGCTTTATATTCCTCGTCTTCTGAAAAAATGATGGGATCTCCTTTTCTTTGTGGAATTGAAACAGGTACTACTTCTTCAGCAAATTTCCCTTCGCTCCAAGCTTTTGCAGATCTTTTGTAAGATTCAATGGCAAAATTATCCTGATCTTCTCTTGTAAAATGGTAATCTGTAGCACATTTTTCTGCGCAAACACCCATGTGAACTTTGTTGTAAACGTCTGTAAGACCGTCTAAAACCATTCCATCCTGCATTTTCACATCACCTAATTTGGTTGCGTTTCTTGCATTATAATAATGTGGAACTGAAGACATATTTTCCATCCCACCAGCAACAATAACATCTGCATCACCTGCTTTGATTGCCTGCGCAGCCATCGTAACAGCTTTCATTCCTGAAGCACAAACTTTGTTGATCGTTGTAGACGGTGTTTCGTTTGAAAGTCCTGCACCTAATGCAACCTGACGAGCTGGCGCCTGACCTTCACCTGCCTGCAAAACGTTACCCATATATATTTCCTGAACATTTTTTGGGTCAAGATTGATTTTATCTAATGCTCCTTTCACTGCTGCTGCTCCCAATTTTGTAGCAGGTACTGTTGATAAGCTTCCCATAAAACTTCCCATTGGGGTTCTTACCGCGGAAACGATGAATACTTCTTTCATATATTTATCTATTTAATTTTTGTTTAAGTATACTTACTATTTATTTTAAAATTTTAAAAAATGATTATCACTCAAGCCAATAGCAAACCAACTGAATAAAGCATCTTATTCTATTTTTTCAAGAATAATTTCATCGGTTTTATTAAAATACTGTGATGAAATTTTGATAAACTGATGATCTGTTTCTATAATTTTGTTAGTGATAACATCCCCTATTCTGATTGGGTTTTTACCGTCCGATTTCCCTGTTACTATGGTTTTATATGTACAGTCATCAAGAAATTCAACTTTATATTTGATGTAATCTTTTCCGTTGTTGGTATATTCTCGCTGAGAATCTTTTTTAATGACGATATTCCATTTTTTTGCAGATTCACCTTCTTTGATGAATTTCCCTACTTTCATAAGATGGCATTTTGCAGGCGAATCTGGTAATAAAAAATGTTCCTGGGATTTTACTTCTGAAGAGAAAAAAATGAATATGATGAATAAAAATGAATATATTCTCATAGTTTTTTCTTTGTAGCAAATAACATGATGATAGCACCTAAAAACTCCGCAGCCCAGCCCCATTTTAACTTCACCGTTGAAGCTAAAGTCTCTGTCCAAGATTTAAAAGGAAGAAAACTGAAATAGCTGAATGCCTGATATTTTGTCGCAAAAATTGTGAAGAGAAACAAGATAATTAATAAAACACTGAACGTTCTTACGATTTTCGGACTGTTATTGAGTATTCCAAACAATGCAATAGCCGAGAAAACCCAGCAGACAATGGCTAAATAATGATCAACTTCCCAGTAGTTCCAATTTCCGATAATCGGAACGTGTACGAGCGGCAGGAAGCTTCCAACCACTACTAAAATCAATCCAACTAACTGTATATTTTTCATCTTTTTATAAGATTCTGAGAAAGCCAAAGTACAAAAAAAAACACACTTTAAATAGGTGTGTTTTGAAATCAAATATTTGAATTTTAGCAATTACTATTAACAAAATATTTAAAGAAAATTTAATGAATTATTAATAAAAATAAAATTTAGATGAATAATTAGAAATTGATACTTGCCAATTCTAATCCGACCTGCAGACCATATTTTGATAAAAGAAGGGCATCATTATTAAAAGTTGGAGTAAAATCTTTTTGAATAAATAATCCAACACCTCCATAACCAATTCCAAATTTTCCACCTACAAGAAAGTTATTGACTCCATTACTTACCGTTTCTCGCTCTACAATTCTTTTAGAATAATCGGTTGAAAATTTATTATAAATAAAACTAGTCACTCTTACACCACCATATAACCCTGCAACGATATACATTTGCGTTTTTCTATTATCTATGTATTTCACGTTTTCATGGTCAACATATTTAGGATTCAGTACCCATTTTACCTCCAAGGGAATAGTAATATAACAATTATATAAACCCGTTTTTTTAAAAGCACCTTTTGTAAAGTCATGTAAATATAGATAATCTTCATTTTGAGAAAAAACTTTATCTTGTTTTGGCACAAATCTATCCGAACGATAACCTACTCCGAACCTGTAAAAAAATGGGCTTTTAAAACTTCCTAACTGATTTTCGTATCTTAAAGCTAAGTATGATGAATTAAATCCATTTTTTATTTCAGAATCTCCATTAAAAAAGCCCAAAGGCTCATTCTTGGTCACTAAACTTGTTCCCAAAAAGCCAACAGAAAGCTTTACAGAATGCAAATAATCTTTAGGAAGCATCACTCTTTTTTTCCTGAACAATACCCCCCCAGGGTAAGAATCAACAGTCAAGCTGTATTTTTTATTAGGATTTAAAACTGTAAATTTCACTAGTTCCTTCGTCGCAGTTTCTAGTTCAGATTTTTCATTTTCTATTTTTTCATTGATAATTTGCTCGTATTTTTCGGCAATTTCTTTTCTGCGTTTCGATTTTTCTTCAGTAACCGAAGCATTATTTCCTTTCAATCTTTCATCAAGCTTATCAAGTTCAATATTCATATTAGTTTTTTCAGATTGAACGATACTATCAATTTTTTTCGTGTATTTGTCCATCTCCGAAGAAACATTTTTATTATCCTGAGCGTAGACGCAAATGGAAAGTAAAAAAGCAGTAAATAAGGTAATTTTTGTTTTCATATCAAGCTTATTTTTAGGTACAACAGTATTTCTGATTAGTTTTAAACAGTCTATTTTTATTATGAATTTGTTTATGATTATTCTATTGAGATAGAATCTGAAAAGACTTTGAAACCAAATATTTCTAAGGAACTAGGCCGTTTAAATTTGATTTTTGAAGCATCTAAAACACCAAACTGTTTATGATTTTTCAGGTTTTCTTCCCTAGTTTTATCCAATTCTCTTCCAAGTAAAAGCTGTTCTGCATTGGTATAATTTACCTTTTTGCGTTCGGCAATGGTTGGTTTTTGATTTAAAAAATTATCTGCTTCTTTAACGACTGGAATCTGAGGATTTTCTTTTTCCTTCACTTTTTCCTCAACAAAAATATGTTCAGAAATACTTGTTGGGTTTGCTGAAATTGTTTGTTTTAGATTTTCTTCTTTTTTGATTGAATTTATTTTAGAATCCACATTAGAAGTTTCTATTTTTACTAAATTTTCAGCTTCGGGAAGAGATTCATTCTTATCAATATCTAATTTTTCATCTTTATCTTTAATAAAAGCTTTCGTAAATTCCTTTCTATCATTATCCACTTTATCAAAGTAGAAAATAGCTCCGAAAGAAATAAAAAGAAGCACTACAGCAGCATATTTCCACCAATACAAAGTGCTTTTTTGAGGAACATTTACCTCCACATCTAATCCGGTATTAATTTTAGACCAAAAATCTAAAGAAGGGCTTATTTCCAACTCTTCGTACTCAGATTTTAATTGTTTCAGTATTTTTTTGTCCATTTTCTTTTGCTTTTAAATAATCAGCAATCCATTTTTTGGCTTTGCTTAACTGGCTTTTACTTGTACCTTCTGAAATATTCATGATTTCAGCGATTTCCTGATGCTTTCTGTCTTCAAAAACGTAGAGATTGAAGATCAATCGATAACCTGGTGGCATTTGTGAAAAAATTTCTCCGAGATTAATTTCAGTTAGTCTTTCATCGATCTCATCATCCATATAATGATCAGCAATCTCAATATCTGCGTAGAGAATATTTTTATTTTTCCTGACAAAGGTTATGGAGTCATTCACAACAATTTTTCTCAGCCAAAACGGAAAACTTTTCCATTCCTTGCAATCACCAATTTTATTAAAACATTTCAGAAAAGCATTTAACAGGATATCTTCAGCATCATGAATGTTATTTGTGTAAGAATTTGCAATCGCCAGCATTTTAGCTGAAAACAACTCGTAAAGAGCTTTTTGGGCTCTCCGATCCTGTTTTTTGGCAAGTTTAAAATTCTCTTCTAAATTCTTCATGTATCAGTTTCTATCTATAAGACGACAAACGTTTGAAATGGTTGCCCGAAAATAAAAAAATTGCACTTTCTTTCAAAAGTGCAATTTATATTTAGATTTTTGTTTAAAACTTATTGTGCGAAAGAATATCTTGGTCCTCCTGATTGGAAAACTGCCAACATTCTGCTTTTCTGGTCTGAAGAAAACATGTACATCGCTCTGTCATCCACATAATCCATATAGTTCATCGTCATTTCTACAGGGTTTCCTGCGCAAGTACTGTAATGAGGAAAAGCTGGTGCACCATAATTTGCAGTGTTGTGCGACGGTGTATCCGCGACCAGATCGTTTCCGCATGTAGCATCTCCCCAAATGTGGCGAAGATTCATCCAGTGACCAACTTCATGGGTTGCGGTCCTTCCCAGATTGAAAGGATATGTAGCGGTTCCTGTACTTCCAAAATATTTAGAATCTACAACCACACCATCTGTTGCACTAGCACCTCCAGGAAACTGAGCATATCCTAAAATGCCACCACCGATAGTACAAACCCATAAATTAAGTTTCGTGGTCGGAGAAAGAGGACTTAATCCTCCTTGTGCAGATTTCTTCATGGCATCACGGGTACCCCATGAAGTTTTCTTAGTAGATTTTCTGACAACTTGATCTAACACGAAACGTATACCTACATTAGCTTTAACATTAGAAAATGCAGCGGGAACATCATTATAATCGGTATTTGTAGCATTGAAATCCTTATTCAGTATATCTATTTGCGACTGAATCTGCGCTTGTGAAATATTTTCTGCAGCAGTTTTATAAAGTACATTTACAACAACCGGAATTTCAATCACGCCATTCACAAGCCTCGACTGAAAGTTTTCACTCAACTTTGTTTGGGTAAAAGCTTCAATTTGTGCAATTTTCATCGCCAATGCTGGATCGTTTGCCATTTGATCTTTTAAAACTTCGTCAGACGCACAGCCTCGATGTGAATTTGCGCTTTCAATTTTGTTTTCTGACTGATTTTCTAATTTATCATCAGATTCGCAACCTGCTAGAATAGCAGCCGCTATCCCTAACATAAAAAAAGTCTTTTTCATAGTATTTTCATATTAATTAGGTATAATTATTTTGTTTTATACAACAAAACAACGATTACTTAACAAATATAAAAATTTTATATAAACACAATATATCTTTTTTAAAAAAAAATAATTAATTTTTAACAAAAACTTATAAAACCACGTAATAATTCAACAAAAAATGAAAAATACAGAAGATATTTCAATAAATACTCTAATGTTTTATTTCGCTTACTTTTGTTGGATCATGTTTATGCTTAAAAACAATTGCAAAGAGAATAGTGACTACAAGCGCATAACCTGCGAAAATATACCATGAAGTTTGCCATCCTACAAGCTGTAACGCTGGATCTGTCTGCGAAAAGACATAATGATTAACAACTTCCTGAGCGCCCAACATCCCTATCGTAGCTCCAAAGCCATTAGTCATCATCATAAAAACTCCCTGTGCACTTGAGCGAATACTTTTATCCGTTTCTTTATCAACGAACAGTGAACCAGAAACATTGAAAAAATCAAAAGCAATTCCGTAAACGATCATTGATAAAACAAACATCCAAACTCCTCCGCCAGGATTTCCGAGACCAAATAATCCGAATCTTAAAAACCACGCAAACATCGCCATTAGCATTACTTTTTTGATTCCATATCTCTTTAAGAAGAATGGAATTAATAGAATACACAAGGTTTCTGAAACCTGCGATAATGATATAAGCGCATTCGCATTATTTGAACCCCAAGTATCTGCATACTCAGGAATTGATTTAAAACTTGTAATAAATGGATTTGCGTAACCGTTCGTAATTTGTAATGAAACACCCAAAAACATTGAGAATATAAAGAAAATCGCCATTTTCTTCTCTTTAAACAGAGCAAAAGCTTTAAGACCCAATGCATCAGACAAAGTTCTTTTTTCGGTACTCTTATTGACTTCGCAATTTGGCAAAGTAAAAGAATAAATGAATAATACAATTCCTAAGATACCTGAAACAAAAAATTGGCTGTAGCTATTCTGAAAACTTGGAAAATCAGATTGATTTGAAAAATTAAAAGTTATACTTCCGTCCTGAATTCCTGCAAAGTTAACAAATAACATCGCACAGATAAAACCTACAGTTCCTAATGTACGAATAGGTGGAAAAGATTTAATGGTGTCGTAATTATTATTGACCAAAACTGTGTATGCTACAGAATTGGAAAGCGCAATCGTCGGCATATAAAACGTTACACTTAAACTATAAAGTAGAAAAAGCCTCGAAAATTCAACGTTATCTCCTGCTGACATCCCATAGTAACCTGCCCAGATCAGGAAAACAGCAGCCAGAAAATGACAAATTCCGAGAAGCTTCTGTGCCTGAATCCATCGGTCTGCAATAATGCCCATTATCGCAGGCATAAAAATCGATACAATCCCCTGCATGGCATAGAACAGTCCAATTTTAGATCCCAATCCTACCGAGCCAAGATAGTTTCCCATGGAAGTAAGATAAGCTCCCCAAACTCCAAATTGGAGAAAGCTCAGAATGGTCAATCGTAATTTTAAATTCATTTTGTATCTATAATATCCTTAATCGATTTTCTTTTTTCTTCTTTTGATTTCCTCCTGAATTTCAAGAGCGGTATCAAAATCCTCCTCTTTCACAGCATCATCCAACAATTTCTGCAATTCTTCCATAGAAATATTTTTCAGACTGTCTTCATCCTGCATGGTTTCAGAGAATACATCTTCTTCTTTCGCTGTTTCTTCCAGCTCAAGAAGAATTCCCGCCTCACTCAAAACCTGCTGAGTTGTGAAAATAGGTGCGTCAAATCTTACTGCCATTGCAACAGCATCAGAAGTCCTTGCATCCAAGATTAATTCTTCTTCTGTAAGTTTATTTTTAAAATTGATATTTGAAAAGAAAACTCCGTCAACAATCTGATAAATGATCACTGAAACCAATTCAAATTGTGCAGAAACTATAAATTTTGTAAATAAATCGTGAGTAAGCGGACGTGGTGGATGAATGTCTTTTTCAAGGCCTAATGAAATGGATTGTGCCTCAAAATTCCCTATAACAACAGGTAATTTAATGTGTGTTTCCTCATGTTCCAATAACAAAGCGTACGCCCCCGATTGGGTCTGGCTATACGATATTCCGCGAATGATTAGCTGTTTATAATCCATGACTACAAATATAAATTAATTTTTTATTGTAGGTTTTACTTTTTAGACAAAAATAAAAGCTCGGATACCGAGCTTTTATAGGTGAATTGTGAATTAACTGAGTTGTTAATTGTGCTTCGCAAGTGAATTTTTAAACAGACAAGCAAAGTACATTGACTATTGCCAATTCACTTTTTTATTTTATCCTTTAAGTGCTTTAATTTTTTCTGTCAATGCAGGAATAATTTGGAATGCATCTCCCACTACACCATAATCAGCTGATTTGAAGAACGGAGCTTCTGCATCACTGTTGATGACAACAATCGTTTTAGAAGAGTTGACTCCAGCCAAATGCTGAATAGCTCCGGAAATACCGATTGCGATGTATAAATTTGGAGAAATTGCTTTACCTGTTTGCCCAACGTGTTCTGTGTGAGGTCTCCAACCAATATCTGAAACCGGTTTTGAACAAGCAGTTGCTGCTCCTAAAACGTTTGCCAATTCCTCTACCATTCCCCAGTTTTCAGGACCTTTCATACCTCTACCGGCAGAAACTACCACTTCAGCTTCTTTAAGGTCTAATTTCCCTGAACTTTGCTCATGAGAAATCACCTTAGTATCTTCATTAGCTACTGAAAGATTTTTCACTTCTTCAGAACCGGAAACAGCATTTTCTTTAACACCAAAAGCATTTTGAGAAACAGTAAGAATTACTCCTGTTGCTTCAGCTTTTGCATGCATAAATCCTTTTCCTGAGAACGCTTTTCTTTTCACCTGGAATGGAGACTGGCTTTCCGGTGCTTCCAAAACATTGGTAATTAAAGAAAAATTCTTCATCACCGCCAACATTGGTGCTACTGAAGAAGCATCTGTAGTGTGAGGAAAAACAAGAATATTTCCGTCAGCCACTTCACTTACTGCTTGAGCATAAGCTTTTGCTGAGAAATTTTTAAGACCCTCGTCTTTGATATTGATTACATTAGTTGCTCCATATTTATACAATAAATCTGAAGAATCTGTTGGGTTTACAGAGATAGCTGTTACCGTTTCACCAGCCTGATCTGCAACTGCTTTAGCATAAGATACTGCCTCAAAAGCTGCTTTTTTGTAAACTCCGTTTATATTTTCTGCGTATACGAATACTGCCATTTTTCTTGAATTTAAGATTAAAAAATTTAATAATTAAAAGATTAAATAACTTTAGCCTCCTCGTGAAGAAGCCTTACCAATTCATCTAAATTATCAGGAGAAACAATTTTCACGGCTGCTCTTGGCGGAACAGAGTCATAAGAAACGCCCTGAACTTTCACTTCAGAAGAAGTAGGTTCAACCACCTGTAAAGGTTTTGTTCTTGCAGACATAATTCCTCTCATATTTGGAATAATCAAGTCTTTCTCATCAACTAAACCTTTCTGACCTGCAATTACAGCAGGTAATTTAACTGAAATAGTTTCTTTACCACCTTCAATTTCTCTAACAGCAGTTGCTTCACTACCGTTCACATCTAAACCTACAGACGCATTCACGAAAGGCTGACCCAATAATTGAGCAACCATTCCGGGAACAGAACCTCCATTATAATCGATAGATTCCTTTCCGCAAAGTACTAGATCATATCCTCCATTCTGAGCTACAGAAGCAATTTCTTTTGCTGTAGAATAACTGTCTTTCGGGTCAAGATTTACCCTAACAGCGTCATTAGCACCGATTGCCAATGCTTTTCTGATTACAGGCTCGGTGGTAGCATCTCCTACATTAATTACTGTAACCGTTGCTCCCTGAGATTCTTGTAATTTAATCGCTTTTGTTAAAGCAAATTCGTCAAGCGGATTGATGACCCACTGGATTCCGTTTTTGTCGAAAGCAGATTTATCTGCGGTAAAGTTAATTTTAGAAGTAGTGTCAGGAACACTGCTAATACAAACTAATATTTTCATATCTATAATATATTTTTCTTTTTGCTTCAACTCATAAAATCCGAGAAGCAATTATGTTTGTTAAGTTTTGTAAATATAAATAAAAAATATATTATGCATGCATAATACTTATTTAATTATTATTCAGCGCATTATATGTTCCTAACTCTTTGGTTTTGTTGCTCTAAACTCTATCTTACTCGGTAAAACCCTTGGATTCATTTTTAATATATCTAAGATCAAATTTCCCATATCTTCCGGTTGGATTTTCCAGTTATCTTTCTCAGAAGGTTGATTTCCATTAAAATGGGTAGCTACTGAACCGGGCATAATGACAGTAGATTTGATATTATATTTTCTTAAATCGATCATCGCAGCCTGTGTAAAACCAACAACACCAAATTTGGAAGCATTATAGCCTGTTCCGTTCTCAAAGAAGTTGGCTCCAGCTAAACTTGAAATAGTGATGTAATATCCTTCCGTCTTCTTTAGTTCCTCAACAGATGCTTTTAAAGTGTGAAAAACTCCCGTCAGATTGGTTTCAATCATCGAATTCCATTCTTCCGAAGTCAATTCGTCAACCGGTTTAAAAATGCCTAAACCTGCGTTGGCAATGATAAAATCTAATCTCCCGAATTTATCAATTATATTTTCAACAGCTTTTTCTTCATGATCAAAACTTCTGACATCAGAAACGATTCCCAAAACCTTGTCAGAATACTTTTGCAATTGTTTTTCCGCTTCTATAACATCTTCTTTTCTTCTTCCGGAAAATGCGACAGAGGCTCCATTTTTCAGTAAAGTTTCAGCAATTCCAAAGCCAATTCCTTTTGTACCACCTGTAATGTAGGCCACTTTATTTTCAATCATAATTTTTTGAAATTTATTTCTACTAAAATAACAAAAAACGCTCCGATTGGAGCGTTTTTAATATACTAAGATTTATCAGTACTTATTTTTTGATGAATTTCTCTGTAAATTTCCCTTCCGATGTTTCTACATTTATTAAGTATTGACCAGACGGAAGATTTCGTACGTCCAACTGATTGTTTTTTAATGGAACAGTTATATTCTTACCGGCTAAATCAAACAATTCAGTTTTAATAATTTTAGCATCAGTTTTAAAATTGATAAAATCTGAAGTTGGGTTTGGATAGACTTTAACTACTATACTTTTTGCTTCAGCTTCTGACATACTCAGAGCTGGTCTGTCTACTGAGAAAGTATCTAAACCAATAAGGTCAGAATTATTTCCAGATGGACCTCCGTCGGTAACGAAATACCTAAATCCAAATTTGACAGGAACTGCAGTTGAGCCTACACCTGTAATTGTAAACTGATATTTTGTCCACACCTTCGGATAAACAAAACCTGTAACTAAAGTAGGATTAACTGATACACCAAGATTTGTAAAGCTCCCCAAACCGGAAGAACCTCCTGACGGGTTAACAGTAGTTGCAGCTGTACTGTAACGGAGTTCAAGACGGTCAGGATAATCTTGTGTACCATCTGTTCCTTTACGGGTGTAGAAACTGATTACATCTCCATCCTTTACATTCACAACTGGAGTCAGCAGCCAGTTACTAATAATTCCTGCTCCTGTAGTACTGTTAAAGTTAACAAGTGCAAACGAATTATTTCCTCCAGACTGCCCTACAGGAACTGTGGTAGTATTTCCGCTTCCGAAAATAGCATTCGAAAGTGGTGTAGTGTACGTTGCTTTAGTCCAGGTGCTGGCTCCTGCCGGGCTGCTTTGGTTGGTGGTGATCCAATCTGCAGGAAATGCAGTATCAAAGCCGTAACTATACACAACTTGTGCATTAAACAAGCTTAAACCAAATAATGCACTTAAAAGTAAAATTTTTCTCATAACTATTTTTATTATAAAAATATAATAATTAATTCAATACTCCAAATTATTTAACAAAATAATAAATCATAAAAAACTAGTTATCAACATAAAACGCTCCGAACGGAGCGTTTTATGTTGATAACTAGTTTTTTATTTATTTTTTAATAAATTTCTCAGTAGAAATACCATCTTTAGTTTCTACATTGATTAAGTAAGTACCCGCAGGAAGATCTTTTACATCAACTTTGTCACCATCTAATTTTACATTTACTTTTCTACCCATTATATCTACTACAGAAACATTATTTATTTTCGAATCTGTTCTAATGTTTAAAATATCTGCAGTTGGATTAGGAAATATCGCAGTATTATTTGATTTTGTAGTAATATCATTAGTTGATAAAACAGCATTATTAGAATAAGACACATTAACGTCATCAATTGCCCAGCTATAAGCAACAGTATTTCCAGTCGCATTAAAATTATAAGTACGATATTGTCCTATATCTAGTCCCGGTATAAGCGCATACGGTGATAACGGCGCATCGTATGTGTATGTTTCTTGAGGAGTATAAAATGTATATGCACCTGTAGTCATATTATACGAAATACCTATAAATACCCAGGTATTAGCAGGATATGTTCCATTTAAAGTTTTAAATAATGCAAATTGCCTAACCCCATTATTAAGACGTGCACCTACAGCTGAAAGTGTCTTAGTAACCACATTATAAGTGACACCAGCAATGACCCCCGGAGTAGTTTCGTCATCAATCATTGTAAAATAAATAGAACCCGTACCATTAGCTGTGCCGGTATAAAAACTGTAAGTAGCTTTAATAATATTATTACCTGTAGTTGCATTAACCCCTACAAGTTTTACTGCTGAATGATTATTTGGATCACTCGTCGCTACAAACCCTGAACCGGCAGTCACTTTAAGTGAATTTGCATGTGCTGCATCAATAGTAGTAATTTGGTAATCTGATGCTACTCCGTTAACTAAATAATACCCTCCCTGTCCTGATGTTGCTCCAGTAAAGTTTGTTCCCACATTTCCTGCAGTTAATGAATTGAAATTTTGTGTATCAATAACCTGCCCAAACATCATTACTGTTGCAGAAGTTATCAAGAAAGAAGATAGAATTTTTTTCATTAAATTAATTTTTAATTATTTTAATGTAAATATAATAAAATTAGACACTTCCGTGATGTTTTTTCTATATAAACAAAAAAAATCCTCAAGAAAAACTTCTTGAGGACTTATAATTTTTATTTTGAATAGTTTTCGAAGAATAAAGGTATACTCTCGATTCCTTTATAGAAATTAAACAAACCGTAATGTTCATTGGGTGAATGTATTGCATCAGAATCTAAGCCAAAGCCCATCAATACTGACTTTGCTCCCAAAACCTGCTCAAACATTGAGGTGATAGGAATACTTCCTCCACCTCTGTAAGGGAGAACTTCTTTTGCAAAAGCAGTTTCCATTGCATTTTTAGCAGCTAAGTATTCTTTGGTATCAGTTGGCAAAACGTAAGGCATTCCACCATGATGCGGCGTTACTTTTACTCTTACATTATCAGGAGCTATCTTTTCAAAATATTTAGTGAATTTTTCTGTAATTTCTTCAGGAGTCTGATAAGGAACTAAACGCATAGAAATTTTCGCAAAAGCTTTTGAAGGAATTACAGTTTTTGCTCCTTCACCTGTGTAACCACCCCAAATTCCGTTGCAGTCTAATGTAGGACGAATAGATGTTCTTTCTAAAGTCGTGTAGCCCACTTCACCTTCCACTCCATTTAAGCCAATTGATTTTTTGAATTCTTCAGGATTATCTTTCAACTTGTTCATATCAGCTCTATCGGCATCAGAAACATCTTCTACATTGTCATAGAATCCGTCAATAGTAATTTGTCCGTCTTCATCAATCAATTTCGCAATCATTCTTGAAAGCACATGAATCGGATTGGGTACGGCTCCACCATAAAGACCTGAGTGCAGATCTCTGTTAGGTCCCTCCACTTCAACTTCAACATAGCTCAAACCTCTCAAACCGGTAGTGACAGTTGGTTGTTCGTTGCTGTAAATATGAGTATCAGAGATTAATATACAATCGCAAGACAGTTTTTCTTTAAACTCATTCACAAAATCACCTAAACTTACAGATCCTACTTCTTCTTCCCCTTCAAAAATAAATTTAATGTTGCATGGAAGAGAATTGGTTTTCATCATTGCTTCAAAAGCTTTGATTTGCATAAAAAACTGCCCTTTGTCATCAGCAGAACCTCTTGCGAAGATGGCACCGTCAGGATGCAGTTCAGTTTTCTCAATATAAGGTTCGAAAGGTGGCTTTCTCCACAATTCTAAAGGATCTGGAGGTTGTACATCGTAATGACCATATACTAATACAGTGGGTAGATTTTTATCAATCAATTTTTGTCCGAAAACAATTGGATAACCTTTAGTTTGGCAAACTTCTACGTCGTCTGCACCTGCATTTTTAAGATGTTCTGCAACTTTATCAGCACACAACAAAACTTCATTTTTGTAAGCTGGGTCAGCAGAAATGGAAGCGATTCTCAATAATTCAAACAATTCATCTACGAAACGAAGTTTGTTTTCGTTGATGTAATTTAATGTCTCTTGCATTGTTAATTTTAATTTGGATAAATTTAAAAAAATTGGACTGCCTGAACAAACAAAAAAGAGGCTTTTATCTTTCAGGCCAGTTTCAAAACAAAAAATCCCACACAAGTGCAGGATTGATGTATATTTTTGAGAACAAATTAATGTTCTGCTTTTGCCGAATCTGTATGTTTTGCTGTTGCACTGTCCGTTTTAGGAGCCTCTGTTTCGTGAGTGCCATGTGCCGGAGTTGCGTGAGCAGGCTCAGCACTGTGGCCGTCGTGACCGCCTTGGTGATCGTCAGAATATCTTTCTACACCTTCTTCCAGTTTCAAAGTATTCTTGTTACCGCCAGCCTGAATCTTTTTACAGCTTACTGCTACAGTTGCGATAGCCAAACATATAATTAGTTTTTTCATATGATTTATTTATTTTCTTTAAAAGGTCATTTGCAGTAGCTTAATCTCTTTGAGTAACAAGCACTGCGAATCTGTACCAAAATTTTTGATTGCCCAAAAGTAAGAAATATTGCATTTTTCGGCAACATTTTCAGACTGATTTTAATATTAATTTTCCTTTTTTGGATTGTGTAAAAATAAGATAGTCATTTCCGCCATCTTTTAATCCATATTTTTTCTTAATTTCTTCAGGCTTCAAGGGAAAATTTTTGGAAATAATATTATACTGATCTTTCTTTTTAATTCTCTTACCATCAATCACTTCCATTTCAAATATTCGTCCTGGAAAATTTTCAATTTTAGTGTCAGAACTATAAATATGTGAATTGGGATGCAGCTTTTTAAGATTAAATCTCGTTGAAATCAGACTAAAAATTCCCGCTTTTAATAATGTGTTGTTTGGTATATAAATAAATTTTTCTGGTTCAGCATATTCTGCGGACGCATTTTCTTCGTCGCCAAACACAAATTCGAAGTCAGATTCTTCGCTTTCCAGATTAATGCAATGGCAATGAAGAGCTTCAGAATGCTCACAAGAAAGAAAAACCACAATCTCTTTCACATCATTTTTCACCGCAATGATATCTATTCTGGAGATATTTTTTAAAACAGAAACAAGGTATTTTAAATCAATCAAAGGGGAGAGTTTAATGACCACCTGTTTAGAAATCGACAGCAGCTTATCCTGAATCTCAAGAATATTGGGAGACAAATCTTCTAACAAGAAAACTTTATTCTTCTGATGGTCTCTTCTGGCCGGATCGAGATAAATTACATCAAAAATTTCAGTATTGTGAGTGAGAAAGTCTTCTAGTTTTTGATTGATAAACTTTGCTTTTTTACCTAAAGTAGTCCAATTATGTTCTACAATTTTTACAAGTTCAGGATTTTGTTCGACCAGGGTGACTTCCTCAAAATTTGCGGACAGATAGTAGGCATCAATCCCGAAACCGCTTGTGAGATCGATAAATTTCTTTCCTTGTAGAAGTTGAGCTTTATAAACTGCTGTTTTGTCAGAAGAAGACTGCTCTAAACTCAGCTGTGGAGGGAAAACGACGCCATCCTTTAATAGAAAAGGAAATTTTTTCTGAGCAACCTGTTTTCCTTTGATCTGCTGAACAATTTCCTGCATAGAAACTTCAGGAAATGGAGATTTTTTTAATAGAAGAGAATGCAGATCTGTGTTTAGATTTACATCAATATAATTTTGAATTTCTTTATTTAAAATTGAAATTTCCAAAGAGCTTATCTTTTATAGAAAATATAATCTGTTGATATTGGTTCAATACCATTTTGTTTCAATAACGAATTGATCTGACCTCTGTGGTAAGTCGAATGATTGACGGCATGAAAAAGTATTTCGAAAATAGTATTTTCAAACTTAATTCCTTTTGAATTTTGATATTCAATTCTTCGGTCTAAATCTGAGCTCTCAATAATTTCAATACTTTTCAAATAGTTTTCATGATTGATTTCACTCAAACTTTCGAAAGGATTGATTTGCCAAACTTCAAAAGATTTTTCATTTAAAATTCTTGAAGTCCACACTTGCTGAGCATTTAAGGTATGATTGATTAAGCTGATTATTTTCTCGTCAACTTTAAAAATATTTTCCGAAATAATTCTAATCATTTCGTTGTTGAAATGATAGGTATATTCAAATAAGTCAATCAGCTTTTTATTCATTACTCAAACATTTCAGCCCAACGAACCGCTTTAATTTCTTTTTCATCATAAAGCTCTCCTTCAGACTTTTTAACGTCTAATTTTGGATATAAATTCACGCCAATCAGCTTTATTTTCCCTGCCTCAACCCATTTTTGCTCTTCTACAGCCTGATTGTAGATTTTTCTCTGAAGAATTCCTTGTTTTAGACTTTCTAAATAGCCTCCAGTTTCTTCAATTTCTAAAAAGAACTGCCAAGATTTTTCCGCAATTTGCTGAGTGATATCTTCAATGTAATAGCTCCCGTTTGAGGCATCTTCAAATACATTAATGATGCTTTCATACGCCAAAACAATCTGTTGTTTAAATGATATTTCCTCAGAATTTTCGGTATTGTTTCCAATTTGATAATTGGTACTGAAAACTGCATCTGCTCCTCCAATCATTGCAGAAGCCAACTCTAATGTAGAACGAATCAAGTTGTTTTCGCTGTCAGAAATTGATTTATTTCTCAAAGAAGTCTCAGCAAAAATATAAGGAATATCGTCTAAACCGTATTCTTTTGAAAGTTGGTTAAAAACCAATTTAAAAGCTCTAATTTTAGCCACTTCAAAGAAATAGTTTCCTCCGACAGCCAATCTGAACAGTATTTTATTTAAGATTTCGGCTCCGTAAATTTCTATGAGCTCTTTTGTCTTTGCCAATGCAGTTCCCAACTGTTGAACAATAGAAGCGCCCGCATTTTGATGAAATGAAACATCTATGCATATATTTCTTTTGAAACTTTTTGCCAATAATTCTTTGACCAGTTGATCATTAATTGACCCGCTTTTTTCATCAAAAACATCAATCAAAGAAAAATATTGATCATTATCTTCGGGACTGATATGTTCTGCTAAATCTCTATTATTGATGAAAATAGTTTTCTCAATCAGATTTTCTACATTTTCATTTAATAAAAAAGCAAAAACATCTTCCTCCAAAGTGTCGTGATACGTTGCTACCAAATGCGTACTTTCTTCCACTTTCGGAAGGTTGACCAAAGGTTTCTCAACAACATCGTAAAAAGGTTTTACCTCAATTCCTTCCAAATTTTCTTTTTTCAGAACGGTATAAATATCTTCGGTTTTAAGTTGTTTTTTAACAAGATTTTCCCAATTGGAAAAGGTTTCAGTATTTGACATAAATGATGAGTAATAAGTAATGGATAATGAATAATCGTGATTGGCAGACTCGTTTTAAATTGCTGAAAAGCCATCAATTATTCACAGTTCACTTTAAATTATTTCTTAGCGATATTTGTGCTGTCTACGACCAGAATGAATATTTCTTCATTTGGCTTTTTCATGAAGTAATTTTCTCTGGCGTATTTCTCTTTTTCAGATTTATTATTCATGAGCTTTTTATAGAATTGATCATTCTTTTCGTACTCTGTCTTATAATAATCAAGTTGCTCTTCGTATTTATTGATTTCTCCGTTCAACTCATTGATTACCAAAAACGAAGTTTTGTCGAAAAATACCATCCAAACCAAGAAAAGACATATTGCAATCACGTATTTATTCAATACATAATGCTGAAGAAATTTCAGTGCCTCCGATTTGGGTTGGATCTCTTTAATTAATTCTTTTTCAGCCATTATCTAATGTTTTCTCAGTGAATTTCTAATAACAGTCGTTAAAAAATCTATCGCCACAGAATTTTGCTTCATGTTTGGAATAATTAAATCGGCATCGTTTTTTGACGGCTCAATAAATTCCTGATGCATTGGCTTCAAGGTTGTCTGATAACGGTGCAAAACCTCGTTCAGATCTCTTCCTCTCTCCTGTGTATCTCTCCTGATTCTTCTGATCAATCTTTCATCTGAATCAGCATGTACAAAGACTTTTAGATCAAATTCTTTCAATAATTCTTTATTGGTCAAAACTAAAATTCCTTCTACAACCAATACATTTTTCGGCTCCACGGTAACGTGATCACCGGTTCTTGAATGGGTTACAAAACTGTAAACAGGTTGCTCAATCGCTTCATTATTTTTCAATGCTTTCACATGTTTCAGCATCAATTCAAAATCTATCGACTTCGGATGATCATAATTCAACGCTTCTCTTTCTGTAAGTGTGAGATTGTGATTATCATGATAATAATTGTCCTGAGATAAAATATTCATCCCTTCAATATCAAGCTGCTGAATAATCTTATCAACAACGGTAGTTTTGCCGGATCCTGTTCCTCCCGCAATTCCTATTACAAGCATTCTAATATAGTTTGTACAAATATAAAACAATTAAGAGATTATAGAATTGAAAGATTACAATATTCATTCAAAATATTTTAATCAAAAAAGAAACTCCGACGATTGCCGGAGTTTGTATTATACGATTTCGCTGGTTAAGCTTCTTGAAATTAATTTTTCGTGCATAGGTTTTAAAACATCCAAAGAGCCTGTTTTCACTGTGCATTTGCCTTTGTAATGTACAAGCATGGTACATTGTTCGGCTTGTATAAGATCATGTTTGCAAATTTCTATTAAAGCTTCAATGACATCATCAAAAGTATGAATGTCGTCGTTATGTAAAATTAGCTTATACACTTCATCTGTTTCGTCCAAAACCAGAACTTCTTCTTCGTACTGACGTTTTGGATTCTCGTAATCTTTTATGCTATTATAAAAAATCATTGTCTAAATAATTTTAATCTTCTCCTAATTTTTCTATAATATCATCCACGATATTATTAGGTTCATTATAAATCAATTCTACCATTTCAACACTCTTGTTATTCATTTTTAAGATTTTGAAATGATAATTTTCCAAGTCAAATTCCTGGTTTTCTTCAGGAATGTCTTCTAAGGCATGGAGAATAAATCCGGCCAAAGTATTGTATTCACTTTCTTCAGAAACGGTCAGTTTCTTTGGTAAAGATTCATTGATTTCATCTAAAGGCTGTGTCGCTTTTACCCAAAACGTGTTAGGACCTACTTTATCAACCAATTTCTCTTCATCATCCTCTTCATCTTGAATTTCACCTACCAATTCTTCTAAAATATCTTCTAATGTAATAATACCTTCAGTACCACCAAATTCATCAATTACAATGGCTAAATGCTGTTTCTTCTGCTGAAAAATTTTCAACAAATCTGAAATTTTCTTACTTCCAACCACAAAGAATGATTCGCGCATCAATTCGCTCAAATCTTCATGACTCAAAACTCCTTTTCTTTTAACGAATTCTCTGATGATTTCTTTTGTATAAAAAACCCCGATAATATTATCAATTGAGTTTTCGTAGACCGGAATTCTCGAATATCCACTATCCATGATTTTATTAATGATTTCATTTAAATCATCTGCAAAATCAATTGACGTAATATTTTGTCTCGGAACCATGATTTGTTTCGCAGAGTGGTCTGTAAAATCAAATGCATTTTTAATAATCTCGTAGTTTTCTTCTTCAATTTCTCCGCTGTCGGCACTTTGTTTCACCAAAAGCTGAAGCTCTTCTGTAGAGTGTATTTCCTGCTCTGATGCCGGGTGAATTTTCATTAATCTTAAAACTCCGTTTGACATCAGGTTCATCAACCAAATAAACGGTTTAAAAACTGTATAAAAAACTCTCAACGGAACGGCAGTTGCCATTGTCGTAGCTTCTGCTTTCCTTATTGCAATAGATTTCGGTATCAATTCACCAAAAACAATATGCATTACGGTAATAATCAAGAAACTGATTACGACAGAAATTGTAGTCACTGTTGATTCACTAAAATTTATATTTAGGGAATGAAACAAGTTGTCGATCACATGATGCATGGCACTTTCGCCTACCCAACCTAAAGCTAGTGAAGCTAATGTAATTCCCAACTGCGTTGCGGAGAGATACTCATCAAGATGCTTGATAATGTGCTCAGCCTGCTTAGCCATCGAATCACCTTCAGCAGCTTTGATCTGAATCTGAGAATAACGAACTTTAACAATTGAAAATTCAGCGGCTACGAAAAAGCCATTTAATAAAACAAGAAACAAGGCTAGTAAAAGCCTGACTATGTCAGAGTCCATTTAGAAATTATAATTTATTGTACAAAGATATACAAAATATATTGAACTGTTACAAGTTAAATGTTGGATGATGAATGTAACAGGATTAGGAAAATGAAAGGCAGCTGTATTTTTACAACAAATTATTTGATATTATCTAACTATTATCAAGCACCATAATAACCTGTACTTCAAAAAAAAAGCACCGGAAAAACCGATGCTTAATTATTTTATGAATATATTCTTATGAATTTTTCAAAGCTTCTGCTCCTGAAACGATCTCTAAGATTTCGTTTGTAATCGCAGCCTGTCTTGCTTTGTTGTAGAAAATAACCAAGTCATTTTTCAACTCCTGTGCATTGTCTGTTGCTTTGTGCATCGCTGTCATTCTGGCACCGTGCTCTGAAGCTACTGAATCTAACACAGCTTTGAAAACCTGAGTTTTAATTGATTTAGGAATCAAATTATCTAAAATCTCTGCTTTATTTGGCTCGAAAATATAATCTGTTTCTACCTGAGTATCTTTAGCATCAACTTCTGACATAGAAATCGGAAGAACTTTCTCAGTAATTACTTCCTGAGTAGCTGCATTGACGAATTTATTATAAATAACATATACTTCGTCAAATTTACCTTCTCTATAGTTGCTCATTACCGTTTCAGTAACGTTTGAAACTACATCAAAACTTAGCTTATCAAAAACACTGCTTTCATTAGAAAACACTGTACGGCTTCTTCTTACCGCATCATAAGCTTTTTTACCAATGGTAAGAACTTCAATTTCGTACTGAGAATTATTCTGAAACTGAACATTCAGTTCTTTCACAATATTTGAGTTAAATGCACCTGCCAAACCTCTGTTTGAAGTAACAGCGATGAAAAGTACTTTTTTAACCTCTCTTTTTTGAGCATAAATAGAAACCTGATCAGGATCTGAGCTAGAATTTACATTCTGGATGATCTCCTGCAATTTTTCAGAATACGGTCTCAACATTACGATGGCATCTTGTGCTTTCTTTAGTTTCGCTGCCGAAACCATTTTCATAGCACGGGTGATTTGCATCGTAGATGAAATTGAACTGATTCTTCCTCGTATTTCTTTTAAGTTTGCCATTGTACGGATTCAAGAATTTAATATTCCGAATTCAAAATTCTGAGACTTTGAATTCGGAATTTTGAATTGATTTTAGTTATATTTAGAAGCTAAATCATTAGCAGCCTGCTTAAGAACACCTGTGATATCGTTATCGATTTTCCCAGCTTTGATTGCAGCCATTGTTTCAGGGTGCTTAGATCTTAGGAAAGAGATGTACTCAATTTGGAATTCTTTTACTTTGTTGATCGGAACGTTTCTCAATAAGTTCTCTGTACCTGCATAGATCATAGCAACTTGGCTATCAACAGGAAGCGGAGAGTTTACCGGCTGCTTCAACAATTCAACGTTTCTTTCTCCTTTAGAGATTACTGCTAAAGTAGAAGCATCAAGGTCAGAACCGAATTTAGCAAACGCTTCCAATTCTTTATACTGAGCCTGGTCTAATTTAAGAGTACCAGAAACTTTCTTCATTGATTTGATCTGAGCATTACCACCTACTCTAGATACAGAGATCCCCACGTTGATTGCAGGACGAACCCCTGAGTTGAACAAGTCAGACTCCAAGAAAATCTGTCCATCAGTAATCGAGATTACGTTGGTTGGAATATATGCAGAAACGTCACCCGCCTGAGTTTCGATAATTGGAAGTGCAGTTAATGAACCACCACCTTTTACGATTGGCTTCAATGAGTCTGGTAAGTCATTCATCTGGCTAGCAATAGTATCGTCAGCGATTACTTTTGCAGCTCTTTCCAATAATCTTGAGTGAAGATAGAAAACGTCTCCAGGGTAAGCTTCACGGCCCGGTGGTCTTCTCAATAGTAGAGAAAGCTCACGGTAAGCAACAGCCTGTTTAGATAAATCATCATAAATGATTAAGGCAGGTCTACCAGTGTCTCTGAAGAACTCACCGATAGATGCACCAGCCATAGCAGAATATACCTGCATTGGAACTGGATCTGATGCGTTAGCTGCAACAATTACAGTATATGCTAAAGCTCCTTTATCAGAAAGAGTTTTAACAATTTGAGCTACTGTAGAAGCTTTTTGCCCAATCGCAACATATATACAATATACAGGATTTCCTGCATCAAAAAATTCTCTTTGGTTGATGATTGTATCAATAGCAACAGTAGTTTTACCTGTCTGTCTGTCACCAATGATCAACTCTCTCTGACCTCTTCCTACAGGAATCATTGAATCAATTGCAACGATACCAGTTTGTAAAGGCTCAGTTACCGGCTGTCTGTAGATAACACCTGGAGCTTTTCTTTCCAATGGCATTTCGTACAACTCACCTTCGATAGGTCCTTTACCATCGATTGGGTTACCTAGAGTATCAACTACTCTACCTAACATTCCTTCTCCTACTTTAATAGAAGAGATTCTGTTTGTTCTTCTTACTGTATCTCCTTCTCTTACCAATTTACTTTCACCTAAAAGAGCCACACCTACGTTGTCTTCTTCTAAGTTTAGTACGATACCTTCTACATCGCTAGCAAATTTTACCAACTCACCGTACTGTACATTTTCTAACCCGTATACACGAGCAATACCATCACCGATGGTCAAAACTGTACCTACTTCCTCAACATTAGATTGAGTGTCGAAGTTGGCCAACTGTTGTTTTAAGATCGCAGATACTTCTGCCGGATTTATTTCTGCCATTATATGGTTGTTTTTTCTTAATTTAAATGAAAATCTTTTTTGATATTATTAAGCTTAGATTTTACAGATGCATCGATCTGCTGATCTCCAACTCTTAAAATATATCCTCCCAAAATATCAGGATTGATGGTAAGATTTAAGTCAAAGTTTGAACCTTCCTTAACTAAATCTGTAGATTTTAAAATCTGGTCAACGTTTTCTTTAGAAAGCTGAGTCGCAGTAGTAAGAGTAATTCTCTGTACACCATTGATATCCTCCACTTTATTGATGAATTCCTGAGCGATATTTCTCAAATGATTTTCACGCCCCTGTCTGATTACCAAAGTAATCAAATTCTGAGAAACCGGTGAAAAACTTTTAAAAATCTCTTTAGCAACGTCCTCTTTCTTTTTTGCATCAATGTAAGGCGTCTTGAAAAATTTGTTTAAATCCTCAGATTCAGACATCAGTTTCTTAACATCTTTCATTTCAGAAAATACGGCATTAGTCTGTCCGGATTCGTTTGTGAAATCCAGCAAACCTTGTGCGTATCTTTTAGCTACTTTAGATCTAAGCATTCTTAGTTAAGATTAGATTTGTTTAAATAATTTTGAACCAACTCGTCCTGAGCTTCAGTTTTCTCTAAATTTTTCTGCAAGATAGATTCTGCGATATTTACAGATAAAGCACCGATCTGAGTTCTGATTTCTGACATTGCAGCATTTTTCTCAGTCTGGATGGTTTGCTTAGCAGCTTCGATCATTTTATCTCCTTCAGCTTTAGCAACATCTTTAGCTTCACCTACAATTCTTTCTTTAATTTCTCTAGCTTCTTTAAGGATAGAATCTCTTTCAATTTTAGCTTCACGAATAATTCTTTCGTTATCAGATTTAAGATCTTCCATTTCTTTTTTAGCCAATTTAGCCTGATTCAAAGCATCAACGATAGAAGTTTCTCTGTCATTAATAGACTTTAGAATAGGCTTCCACGCAAATTTACCTAGCAAAAACAAAAGCGCCAGAAAAATAACCGTTTGGATAATAAATAATCCTGATGAAAACTGATGAATTAATTCCATTATATAATGTATAAATAATTATTACTATTTCTTAAAAAAAACCATGTCCCGCAACCAACCGTTACGGGAATGGCCTAGTTTGATTAGTTTACTGCAAATAGAGCAGCAAACGCAACACCTTCAACAAGTGCAGCAGCGATAAGCATAGCTGTTTGAATTTTTCCAGACTGCTCTGGTTGTCTAGCGATAGCCTCAAGAGCAGCAGCTCCGATTTTACCAAGACCAATACCAACACCTAGTACAACGATACCAGCACCTACAATTTTAGGAATTTCCATAATATATAATTTTAAAAAATTGTTTTAAACTAAATTCTATTTCTTAATGAGCATGCTCATGATCATGATCCTGAACAGCCATACCGATAAATAATGCTGACAACATCGTGAAAATATATGCCTGTAAGAACGCTACCAATACTTCCAGTAAATAAATTACTAAGGTAAGGAAAGGGAAAGCAACTCCGGCAATCACATTTTTAAACACATAGATCAAACCAATCAAACTCATTACAACGATGTGTCCTGCAGTCATGTTTGCAAAAAGACGAATCATCAATGCAAATGGCTTAGTGATGGTACCTAATAATTCAATTGGCAACATGATCAATTTCATTGGAACAGGAACTCCCGGCATCCAGAAGATGTGTTTCCAATAGTCTTTGTTTGCAGAAAATGTTGTAATTAAATACGTAAGGATTGCTAAGAAGAATGTCATGGTAATATTACCTGTAACATTGATTCCGAAAGGCATTAAACCTAATACGTTTAAGAATAATATAAAGAAGAATACCGTTAAAAGATACCCCATAAATCTTTTGTACTTGTGACCAATATTTGGAATAGCAACTTCGTCTCTCACAAAAATCACCAACGGCTCTAAGAATCTTGCAGCACCAGTAGGTATTTCTGACTTTTTATAAGATTTTGCCATTCCTCCAAATAACACCAACATAAAGATAGACACTAAAAGAATCATCAATACACTTTTGGTAATAGATAAATCAATTGGCTTTTCGTTGGTTGGGTGATGATCTTCACCCATTGTTAAAGTTCCTGCCGGATCCGTTTTGAAAATTTTCTCGTGATGAAGCTTATAATAAGAACCGTTGCTTTCTACAACATCACCGTGCATGAAACCTTCTTTGTTACTCATAAAAGAGTGGATTCCGTTATCATAAAAAATAACAGGAAGAGGAAAACCAATGTGGTGACCTTCTTTGTCAACCATCAATGTGAAATCGTGAGCATCTAATAAGTGATGATCGATAAACTCTTTGTTTTCTTTACTTACTTTGTCTTTTTCTGAAAGCTCTTGACCCGGAGTCTCTACAGCAGTAGCCTCACCATGCTGAGCAGACACTAGACTTAACATAAAAATACTGTAGAATAAAACTGCAAATTTCTTTAACATTGATAGGTTTTTTTCGTTGTGCAAAAATAGATTTTTTTTTCTAGTTTCAATAAATATTTTTACTGTTTTTTGTCATGATTAATCAACCTAATTGCATAATACGTAAGCAGAGTCGTTAATACAAAATAAGGTACGACAAAATGGAATTTATATCCAGGAATTGTTTCAAAATGAAGTTTATTCCTTATTAAATACATCAAACCGAATTTTAAAAGGATTAAACCGATAACCGCCAAACCCAAAAACTCAGGCACTACTCGATTAATTAAAATAATCATCGTAATCATCATCATAAACATTACGCTTAAAAAAAGATAAAATTTAACAATGATTATTTCGTCAAGATGAAAAACAAATTTCCACAGAGAAAAATGAATCAGAAATGTTAAAAAGAAAATTATAACAACAAGAATGTTAGGATTAGATTTCATGTGCAGATTTTATTTTCGTTTTCACAATTTAAAAACGAAGTATAATTTTTGTTTTTTGCAAAAATAATCTTTTTCGGAAATATTTCACTAGAATATCTACTACTGATTTTGAATCTTAAATTTTAGTATATTTCAAAAGTCTACCTTCATTTCTGCTCATTCAATCGATTAACTCTTTTATTAATCTGCACATCAGCAAACCAAGTCAGAAATCCGTAAATAAGCAAGAAAAAAGGAATTGTTATAATTATCAATAAAAAATAATAGCCGTGTTTGCTTTTTTGGTTCAATACCCAATCGATAAGATCATACGATAAAAAGAAAACTGTATAAAATAAAATCGCCACCACTAAAATTCCTAACGGAACGAGCCAATTGTATTTTTTAGGATATCTTTCTCTTCGATTTTTAAGCAGCTTCCAGTGAATAAAACCAGAAATAAAAGCAAAGATTAAAGCAATTCCCATCGGTTGCAATGTTAAAAGCATCGTTTGAAACCAATTGTATTGAGGAGTAAATTCAATTTTAAGATCGTTGTCAAAATTTTTAATTTTCCAGACGTACGCATTGTCAATTTTTGTAAAACCTCCTGCATTGCTAGATTCAACATTAATTTCATCTGACGGTTCCAGCAAAAACTCTACATTCTCAAATGATTTCCAGAATTTTGACGGATATAAAGAATATTCTAAAGTAAATTTTCTCTCGAAACCAAAGCGGTTTTGAGCTAGTTCTGCATCATAGTCAATAATAATCAGATTTTCACCCTTCCTTAATTTTGCCTTGAAATAAATAAGTTCATCCGGCTGAACTTCATAACTTTCATGTTCAACAAATTTTAATTCAAATCGATTGAGATTTTTTTGAATAAAAGATTTTGACTTTTTATCAATATCAATCTGATCTACGGTAACGTTGTTTACCAATATCTTTTGATTTGCATAAAGCTGTCTCCCTACAAAAACCAACGGAACTTCTTTCTCCACATCCGAAATAATTTGGTAGATCACATGGTAATGTGCATAATATCCTTCATCCCCTTTCAAAATTTTTACCACAATCTTTTCTTTCGAAACCCTGCAGTCTTTTATAGAATACATGGAGGAAGGAAGAGATCCATCAATATAAGGACTTGCCATATTACTGAATAACGATAAAGGAAAGAACAAAATTAAAAGAAACAAAAATTTCTTCTTCATACATGGTTGAGGGAGTGTATCCATTTTTCATTATTATGGGATAAATTTATGAAATTTTGATACATTTAAATAAAAAACAAATGAAATTTACAGCAACTCCGAGAAAACACAAAACTCTACTCTTTTTTCTTTCTATATTCTTACTTAACTGCAGATAATGTATATAAAGAAACCTAAAATGAATTTAAATGCATCGATAGTTATAAATAAACAATCCACAAGCTTTGCTGTACAAGAGGCAGATGATGAACCTCTTCCCCACTTTACATTTCTTCTTTCCGCTTTATGATGCACATCATTTTGGCTTACAGCAAAAACTATAAAAGAAAAATTTTAAAAGAAGAATTTGGACTCTAAAAATGAATCTAAAATATTGCAAACCAAAAACATTCAATAGCTCTTTTGTAGCTGACTGAAATTCCTTATTTTTGCAATCTATAATTTACAATCAATATGTTCAATAGTTTACAGGATAAATTAGACAAAGCACTTCACAATCTTTCCGGACGTGGAAAAATTACCGAAATCAACGTTGCGGAAACCGTAAAAGAGATTCGTAGAGCATTGGTAGATGCCGATGTTAACTATAAAGTTGCGAAAGATTTAACCAAAAGAGTTCAGGATAAAGCTTTAGGAGAAAACGTACTTACTTCTCTTACACCTGGACAATTGATGACAAAAATTGTTCATGATGAATTGGTAGATTTAATGGGTGGATCTCAGGAAGGAATTAATCTTTCTGGAAAACCTTCTGTAATTTTGATCGCGGGTCTTCAGGGCTCTGGTAAAACTACCTTTTCAGGAAAGCTTGCTAATTATTTAAAAACTAAAAGATCCAAGAAACCTTTATTGGTTGCGTGTGATGTTTACCGTCCTGCTGCAATCGATCAGTTGAAAGTTCTTGGTGGACAAATCGGAGTTCCGGTTTATACAGAAGAAGGTGCTACCAATCCTTCTACAATTGCTGAAAATGCAATAAGTTTCGCTAAATCTAACGGTCACGATGTAGTAATCGTCGATACTGCAGGTCGTTTGGCGATTGATGAGCAGATGATGAATGAGATTAAATCTGTTCATTATTTCATTAAACCAAACGAAACTCTATTTGTGGTTGACTCAATGACAGGTCAGGATGCCGTTAACACAGCGAAAGCATTTAACGATGCTTTAAATTTTGACGGAGTTGTTTTAACTAAATTAGACGGTGACACTCGTGGTGGAGCTGCTCTTACGATTCGTTCAGTAGTTGAAAAGCCGATCAAATTTATCTCTACCGGAGAAAAAATGGAAGCCTTAGACCTTTTCTACCCAGAAAGGATGGCTGACAGAATTTTAGGAATGGGAGACGTTGTTTCCTTGGTAGAAAGAGCTCAGGAGCAGTTTGACGAGGAGGAAGCAAAAAAACTTCACAAGAAAATTGCTAAAAACGAGTTTGGTTTTGATGATTTCTTAAAACAAATCAACCAGATCAAAAAAATGGGGAATATGAAAGACTTGATGGGAATGATTCCTGGAGTTGGTAAAGCCATTAAAGATGTTGAAATCAGCGATGATGCATTTAAACATATTGAAGCGATTATTTATTCGATGACACCTGACGAGAGAAGAAGACCTTCAATCATCAATACGCAGAGAAAAAACAGAATTGCCAAAGGTGCAGGAAGAAAAATTGAAGATGTAAATGCTTTGATGAAACAGTTTGACCAAATGGGGAAAATGATGAAAATGATGCAGGGACCACAAGGAAAACAAATGATGCAAATGATGAGCAAAATGCCAAATATGCCTGGAATGGGCGGAATGTTTGGAAAATAAGGACAATAGTTTCAAAACATACAACTCTCAGAATTCTCTGGGAGTTTTTTTATGCTTAATATTATTTTAAACTCAACCTAGAAGTCTATAGCAATCTAAAACTGATATTGCTTTTAGTATAACTGTACGGCGTCTGTCAGATTGAGCTTGTCAAAAATCTTTATGACTATTTATTTAAAACTTAGATAAATAATTCCAGTTCAAAGCAAAAAAAATCCTGAGAAAAAATCTCAGGATTTATATCAATTAAATGATTGTCTAATTACTTAGCGAATACATATTTAACACCGATACCTACGTTAGCAAGGTTTAAACCGAAGCTGTAGTTATTTGTAGCATCACCGTCTTTTGGTTTGAAGTTATTGTAACCAAATTCACCGATTGTAGCTTCGATAGTCCAGTTTTTGTTTAAGAAATAATCTAAACCTGGCTTAACAGTTACACCTACCTGAGTATATTTAGCTTCTGTAGATGTAGAAGTAGAAACTGTAGTTGTTCCGTTTGTAGATACAGAAGAATTTTCAGTTTCAGCTTTTCCAAACTGCATAGGTACTGCCAATTGACCGAAGAAATATAATTTATCAGACAATGTCCAGTATTTTCTAGCGAAAGGAGCTACAACAAATGCAGGGTATTTTTCAACTGAAGTGTTTACTGTAGTAATGTTTCCGATAGTTGTAGTGCTTACCGCAGTTGTTTTTTCTGTTTGGTAACCAACACCTAAACCTACTGCAAAGTTAGGAGCTACGAAAAATCCAGCTGTAGGAAGAACATTGAAGTTTTCAGTTTTCAAGTTTCCATTGTTAGTCTCTTCCTGAGAGTAACCAACAGATCCTGATAAATATACAGTTCCTTTAGCGATTTGAGCGTTTGATAAACCGAAAAGTGCTACAGCACTTGCAATTAATAATTTTTTCATTTTGAATAATTTTATACTTTCTGACTGCAAATGTATAGTGACGAAATCTAATATTAAAATTTGTTAACATGATAAAAATCACCCATGAACATTGACTTTTTTACATAAAGTACACAATAAATAGAATTAGCCATTTTTTTTTCAATGAATTCAAATAAAAAGCTTCAATTGTTCAATTGAAGCTTAGTATAGTTTTGTTTTTTGATATTTTATTTTAAATAGAAATTAACCCCGAAGTTGACTGCACCGAAATTAAATCGGTCATTACCATTCCAGTAATAATCACGATTTCTATATTTGCTGCTGATACTTTGGAATCCCAAATACAATTCTGCATTCCTCATCTGAAAACCTACTTTTGGTGCAATATACAAACCACTGTTTATATAATCTCTCGTAGAAATGGCTGCCCCTAAATCTAATGCTACAAAAAGAGGAAGTTTATCAAATTTATATTTTCCTGAAGCAGCAACGGGTACAAAACCAAAATCATCAACTCGATCTTTCCCGAAAAAATGAGAATACCCTGTAGTAGCACCAATATCTAAACCTTTAGTAATATTCCACATGTAAGCTGCATCAATTCCAATGGTAACACTAGCTGCATCTGCAGCATTTCCTAGCGGAGCACCCACGTGTCCTCCCAATTTAAAACCTTCCTGTGCATGAGCAGCTCCTCCGAATACCGCAAATGCACCTAGTAATAATAGTTTTTTCATTTTACTTAATTAAAATTTGTTATTCACTTAATGACTCACCTTACAGCAAAAAAAGTGCCGCAAGGTACCACATCACAAAAAAAAGCAGAACAAAATTGTCCTGCTAATTGTATCTAATTCATTTTGAATCTAGTTTCCTCCAAATTTAAATCCTACACCAACCTGTAAGAAACTATTCGTAATTTTCCCTTCACTTTTAGATAAGTCTGAAATACCATAATTATACCTCGCATCAAAAAACAACCCATTTTCCAACATGAATTCAGCACCTAAAAACGGTGCAATATTTAAAGTATTAACATCATCTTTAATATCCACTTCATCATCTCCTTCAAGTTCTAAACCTGGAATTCCAATCCCTGCATCAATAACAGTTTTTTGTTTTGCAGAAAGTATAACTCCGAAACTCGCACCAAGGGCTACTGATAAATTTTCTGTGATAAAATATTTTGCTGAAACCGGAATTAATAGAGTTCCAAATGTAACTTTCGATTTTTCTCTAAAATAAAGCTGTCCCTCACTGACATTGTAATCCTCTTTTCCTCCTAAAGGTGAATACAATAATTCTCCCTGTATACCAAATGTATCGCTAAATTTGTGCTCTACAAGCCCACCAACATAAAAAGTATGTGAAGGATCTGTTGTTCTTTCTTCTAAATCATCCTGATCTCCATCTACCTTTAACATGGTTAGAGAATACCCAGCTTTAACACCAAATCTTGTTTCTTGAGCTTTTACAGCAACTCCCATCAAAACAACAGAAGCAACCAATAATAATTTTTTCATAGTTTATATTTTTAACAAATTTTATGATTCCAAATATATCAATTTTTATGGATTCACAAAATATTTTCAAACTTTTCTGAAAAAACTTACTGATTCTATTATTACCTCATTTTTTTATCTTCTTCGTTGTAGGCCAAGATAATTTTTTTCACCACTGGATGACGTACCACATCTTCCTCCGTTAAGTACACAAAACCAATTTCTTTTACATCCTTCAAAATCCTCATCGCCTCCTTTAAACCTGAATGCTGTTTTGGAGGTAAGTCAATCTGTGTAGGATCTCCTGTTATAATAAATTTGGCATTCATACCCATTCTTGTCAGAAACATTTTCATTTGTGCATGGGTAGTATTCTGAGCTTCATCCAAAATGACAAATGCATCATCAAGCGTTCTACCTCTCATAAAAGCCAAAGGAGCAACTTCAATAACTTTCTTCTCTATAAAACCTTCTAATTTCTCATGAGGAATCATATCGCGGAGTGCATCATATAAAGGCTGTAAATAAGGATCAAGTTTCTCCTTCAAATCTCCCGGTAAAAATCCTAAACTCTCCCCTGCTTCTACGGCAGGTCTTGTCAGTACAATTCTTTTCACCTCTTTATCTCTTAAAGCTCTTGCTGCCAAGGCTACACTCGTATACGTCTTACCTGTTCCTGCAGGTCCGATCGCAAAAACCATATCTTTTTTCTCGGTTTCTTTTACAAGCCGTTTTAAATTGGTGGTTTTCGCTTTGATAATTTTTCCGTTAACCCCTTTTACAATGATATCCTGATCAAAAACCAAATGTTTTTCATTTTCATCTTTGAGATTAAGAAAATTTTCAATGTCTTTGAGACTTATAGAATTGTTTTTTGAAATAAAACTGACAATATCATCAAGTTTTTGTTTAAATATATCAAGGGCTTCCTGATTTCCCATCGCGAAAATATGATGATCTCTGCCCGTGATTTTAAGTGTTGGAAAGCTGGATTTTATTAAATTGAAATATTGGTTATTAACTCCGTAAAAGTTTTTTGCATCAATATCTTCTAGATCGTACGTTAATTCGAACATGCAAATTTTTTTATTGTTTAGATTTTTAAATTTAAAAGTTTTTTTTCAGATTTAAATCAAATTCTTATCCACATTAATTATTTCTTTCCTTTTATTTTAGATAAATTTGCAGTTCTATCAGATTTATCCATGTCAATCATTACCCTCACCTCAGATTTCGGACGTTTAGATTACAGAGTTTCGGCTATGAAAGGAAAAATTCTGTCTTTAAATCCTAAAGTCAATAGTGTTGATATCAGTCATGATATCCAGGCGTATAACCTGATTCAGACCTCTTACATCGTAAGAAATGCCTACAGATATTTCCCAAAAAAAACCATTCATATTATCGCTGTTGATAGTTTTTTTCATAAATCTAGAAGAAATATTTTATACAAAGCTGACGGATCATACTTTTTAGCAGCAGACAACGGCTTACTGAGTTTGATTTTTTTTGATATTAAGCCTGAAGCGATATATGAAATCACACTCAACAACAGATTTGATGATGTTGTTAATTTCACCTCGACGGATGTTTTCGTTCCTGTTGCAGTACATCTGGCCAACGGTGGACTTCCCGAAGTTATCGGAAGAAAAATCGAAGATGTTAAACAGCTTTTATTCCCCAAACCGGTTTATAATGAGACAGAAAAGATGATTATCGGCGAAGTAATGTACATTGATAATTTCGGAAACATAATATCAAATATCAGTAAGGAATTCTTTGAAACATTAGCGAAAGGTTTCGAAAAATTCACTATAAAGTTCAGAAATTTAAGTTTATCAAAAATCTACTCAAGTCATACTGAGGTGGTCACCGATTGGGACAGAGAAACTGAATACCATGGGCAATCAGCAGCCATTTTTAACGATAGCCAACAGCTCGAATTAACTATTTACAAAGGCAGTAAAAAGAACGGTGCCAAAACTCTTTTCGGATTAAATGTTGGTGAAAATATTTACATCGAATTTTTCTAAAATTATCTATTTCATAAAAAAACCGATTTTTTTTATATATTTGTCAAAATCTAAAATTAGAAAATGGCAGAATACAAATTATTGCTTCCTTCTATGGGTGAAGGCGTGATGGAAGCTACGGTGATCACTTGGTTATTCAATGAAGGTGATCAGGTAAAAGAAGATGATTCGGTAGTTGAAATTGCAACAGACAAGGTAGATTCGGATGTTCCGACACCAGTTTCGGGGAAAATCATAAAGATTTTAAAACAAAAAGACGAAGTTGCAAAAGTAGGTGAAGCCATCGCTATTTTAGAAATTGAAGGAGAAGGCGGAAGTACAGCTTCAGAAGAAGTAAAAACTGAAACCCCAACTCCTGATGCAGAAACAATTAAAGCAATTGAAGAGCCTTTAAATCCAACCGCTACTTCTCATGTAGAATTTTCAGGAGATCTTTACCTTTCTCCACTTGTAAAATCTATTGCTCAACAGGAAAACATTTCTGAATCTGAACTAAAAACCATCAAAGGAAGTGGTTTGGAAGGAAGAATCACCAAAGAAGATATACTATCACACGTTTCCAACAGAGGAAACCAGCCTCAACAGGCAGTTCAACAACAAACTGCTCCTACGCAGACAGTGTCTACTCCACCAGCAGTAACTTCAGCTCCGGCATCTACAATTTCTGTAGCTGCGGGTGACGAGATCATTCCAATGGACAGAATGAGAAAAATCATCGCTGAAAACATGGTTAAGGCAAAACACATTGCTCCACACGTCACTTCTTTCATCGAAACCGACGTAACTAACGTTGTAAAATGGAGAGCAAAGAACAAAGATATGTTCGAAAAACGTGAAGGTGAAAAACTGACGTTCATGCCGATTTTTGTAAAAGCAATTGTAAAGGCAATCCAGGATTTCCCAATGATCAATGTTTCTATTAATGGTGATAATATCATTAAGAAGAAAAATATCAATATCGGTATGGCAACTGCTTTGCCAGACGGAAATCTTATTGTTCCTGTCATCAAAAATGCAGATCAGCTGTCATTGTCAGGTTTAGCAAAAGCCATCAACGATTTAGCGTACAGAGCAAGAAATAAAAAATTAAGACCTGAAGATACTCAGGGTGCGACATACACCATTTCTAACGTAGGAAGCTTTGGAAATCTAATGGGAACACCTATTATTCCTCAGCCTCAGGTGGCGATTATGGCCATCGGAGCTATTGTTAAAAAACCTGCAGTTCTTGAAACGAAAGATGGTGATGTTATCGCAATCCGTCAGTTGATGTTTATGTCTCACTCTTACGATCACAGAGTAGTAGACGGTTCTCTAGGTGGAATGATGCTAAAACATGTTCACGATTACCTTCAAAACTGGGATTTGAACACTGAGATATAAGTAATGAATTGGTAATGAATAATTACCTTCAATTTAATATAGCCTTCGATTTTTTTTTCGGAGGCTTTTTTTTGAATTTGAAATTCTTTGTTTTAAACAATAGCAGAATAATCTAAGTCCAATATAATACGTGAGAGGTGTAGATTAAATTAAAGCGATCTCTACCGCACAGTCATTACGAATTTCAAAATTCACACATCTAAATTTGATTAAAAATTTTCATATTCGTAAAAAATAATTTAGATTTGATGCATGCGTAGAATTTTCATCTACTTCCGCCAAGGTCTTAAAACATCTTTCGATAACATCCGAAACGAACAACTGAAGTATAACCTGCTTCAGGCAATTCCCTTTTGGATAGGGTCGGTGATTACCGGTTTTTTTGCGGTAATGTATGCCAAAATATTTGCTTGGGGAGAAAATCTCCTTCATTTTATCCTCAACTGGCACGACTGGATGATTTTTTTTATCGCTCCAGTCGGCTTTGTCCTTTCCTGGTGGCTGGTCAAAGAATTTGCACCATACGCAAAGGGCAGTGGAATTCCGCAAGTGATGGCAGCCGTTGAATTAGCCAATCCAAAAGAACACAAGAAAATAAGAAGTCTTTTAAGTTTAAAAATCATTGTTTTTAAAATTATCTCATCCGTTGTTTTGGTTATCGGAGGTGGTGCTGTAGGTCGTGAAGGTCCAACGATTCAGATTGCAGGATCAGTTTTCAGAAAAGTGAATGAATACTTACCACAATGGTGGCCAAAAATTTCAAAGAAAAACATGATCATGACAGGTGCAGCAGCAGGATTGGCAGCTGCTTTTAATACACCTCTCGGCGGCATTGTTTTTGCAGTAGAGGAACTATCAAAAACACATATCAACTACTTTAAAACAGCCCTGTTTACGGCTGTGATTATTGCGGGTTTAACGGCACAGACTTTAGCAGGTTCATATTTATATTTAGGATATCCAAAAACCAATGATGTTTCATTAATGGTCATGTTTCCGATTATTCTTGTTGGTGGTGTGGCAGGAATTTTAGCAAGTCAGCTTTCTGTAACCATGCTTAAAATGAATGACTGGAAAAAGAGAAAATTAAAAACCGATAAAGCCAACGTTTTATTTCTCGTGGGTTGTGCTTTACTAATCGCTTGTATCTCTTTTTTTATAAGTCGCGAAATTTTAGGTTCAGGAAAAGAAATCATGGAAAGGGTACTTTTCACTCAGGACAAACATGAAGACTGGTATGTTCCTATTCTAAGAATGTTGGGGCCAGCATTATCCTTTACGTCCGGCGGTGCTGGTGGAATTTTTGCTCCGGCTTTAACAGCGGGCGCAAGTATCGGTTCTGTGATTTCAGGCGCCATTCATTTAACGCCAAATGAGACCAACGTTGTGATTCTTGCCGGAATGGTTGCTTTTCTTACAGGTATCACGAGAGCACCATTTACATCTGCTATTATTGTTTTGGAAATGACAGACAGACATTCGCTGATTTTTCATTTAATGTTGGCAGGAATGGTCTCTTCCATTGCTTCTATTTTAGTGAGCAGACATTCTCTGTACGATGTTTTGAAGGTGAATTTTCTTGCAGAAATCAGAAGCAAAGAAAATGAAACAGTCTAAATTTTTCTACCCCAGCAAGAATTTTTGTAAATCATCAAATTATTTTCACCATATAATATCTGATTTATTGTGTATTACAAATATAATTCATATTTTTGCACCTCGAAATAATTAACAAATTCATTTAACATTATGAACAATTACGAAACTGTTTTCATTTTAACTCCCGTTCTATCTGAAGCTCAGGTGGAGGAAGCAGTGAACAAGTATGTAGATCTTTTAAAAGAAAAGAACTGTGAGATTGTCACTAAAGAAAATTGGGGATTGAAGAAATTAGCTTATCCGATTCAATTAAAAAAGAACGGATTCTACACTTTAATCGAGTTTAAAGGTGAAGGAACTGTAGTTGCTGACTTAGAATTGGCATTCAAACGTGACGAAAGAGTAATTCGTTACTTAACTACAAAACTAGACAAGCACGCTGTAGAGTATGCTGTAACTAGAAGAACTAAACTTAAAGCTTCAAGAGCTTAATATTACTAACCCAAATTTAAAAAGACAAAGACATGGCAATAGATGATATGGCTAAACAAGCCTCTGCTGGAGGTGAATCTGAAGTAAAATTCCTTACTCCACTTGATATCAATACAAAAACTGATAAAAAGTACTGTAGATTCAAAAAATTCGGAATCAAGCACGTTGATTACAAAGACGCTGATTTCTTATTACAGTTCGTTAACGAACAAGGTAAAATCTTACCAAGAAGATACACTGGTACTTCTCTAAAATACCAAAGAAAAGTTTCTTCGGCTATCAAAAGAGCAAGACACCTTGCAATGATGCCTTACGTAGCTGACTTATTAAAATAAGACAAAAAGAAACAAGAGAAAAGAGAAAAGATCTTGATCTTTTTCTCTTTTTTTAAGTTGCTGAATAAATAATTAATTCTAACGATTTTTAGATTGAAGAAAAGAAATAATTTTTAAGACAACAGTCTTTTTTCTTTTTTCTTTGTTCTTTTCTCTAAAACTAAAAAACGGACAACAACAATGGAAATTATCCTTAAAAAAGACGTAGAAAATTTAGGTCTTGAATTCGATACAGTAAATGTAAAACCAGGTTACGCAAGAAACTTCTTGTTACCTCAAGGAATCGCTCTTTTAGCTACACCTAAAAACAAAGCGACTTTGGAAGCTACGTTGGAAGCTAGAAAAGAAGAAGAGGCTAAATTAATCGCTGCTGCAAACGCGGTAGTTGATCAATTGAAGAAAACTTCTGTTACTATTCCTGCAAAAGTAGGTTCTGGTGACAAATTATTCGGATCTATCAACAATGCAGATCTTTCTGCAGCATTGGCTAAAGCTGGTGTACAAGTTGAGAAAAAATACATCAAAATCCCAGGAAACACGATCAAGAGAACTGGTAAAGTAACTGCAGTTGTAAGACTTCACAGAAATGTAGAGTACAACTTCGAGTTTGATGTAGTATCTGATGCTCCGGTAGAAGCTCCTAAACCTGCTGCTCCTAAAGCTGCAAAAGTAGAAGAAACTCCAGCTGAAGAAGCTTAAGATTCTAAAGAGATTTTCTCAAATATATAACCACTTCGCAAGGAGTGGTTTTTTTATGGGTATACTTTGGCATATTTTTTACCGTAATTGACTTTCAATATATAAAGAATGAATTACCAAGATACACTCCACACCCAAAGGGAATTTTTCAACACTCAAAAAACGAAGAATGTAAAATTCAGAAAGATGTATCTCGAAAAGCTGAGAGATCTAATAACTCAGAATGAAAATCTGCTGTACGAAGCAATTGATAAAGATTTTGGGAAATCTAAATTTGAAACATATGTTACCGAGATTTCATTTGTTTTAAAAGATATTGATTATTATCTGAAAAATTTAAACTCTCTCTCGAAACCAAAAAAAGTCACTACCAATTTAGCCAATCAAATTGCGACCAGTAAAATTCATCCAGAGCCACTTGGCTGCACCTTGGTTATCGGAGCCTGGAATTACCCTTACCAGCTTTCTTTATCACCTCTAATTGCTTCTATTGCCGCCGGAAACTGTTGTATCTTAAAACCCAGTGAAATTGCTGAGCATACGATGAGAGCTATGGCGAAAATCATCAATGAGAATTTTCCACCGGAATATATTCACGTTTTTGAAGGCGGAATTGATGAAACAACTGAAATTTTAAAATTAAAATTCGATAAAATATTCTTTACCGGAAGTACGAAGGTCGGAAAAATCGTCTATAAAGCCGCAGCAGAACATTTGACTCCGGTAACATTAGAATTAGGTGGAAAATCGCCTGTAATCGTTACTAAAGATGCTAATATAGAGGTTGCGGCCAAAAGAATTATTTGGGGGAAGTTTTTAAATGCCGGGCAAACCTGTGTGGCACCAGATTACGTTTTAGTTGAAGAATCTGTGAAAGAACAATTTTTAGAAATGCTGAGGAAATATATCACAGAATTTAAATATGAGTCAAACTCCGAGCAATACACAAGAATTATCAATAAGAAAAACTTTGAAAGGATTACTCAATTAGTAAATTCTCACAAGGTATATTTTGGAGGAAATTTTAATGAACAAAATCTTCATATTGAACCAACAATATTACACAATATCAACTGGGAAGATGATGTGATGCAAGAAGAAATTTTCGGTCCCTTACTTCCCGTAATTTCTTTTATTAATTTTCATCAGGTTTTAAATTCAGTTTTAGAAATGGAAAAGCCGCTCTCTGCATACATCTTTACGAATAATGATGAAGAAAAAAATCTTTTTATTCAGAAATTATCGTTCGGAGGTGGCTGCATTAACGATGTGGTCATGCATTTAGGAAACGACAATCTTCCCTTTGGCGGAGTAGGAAACTCGGGAATGGGAAGCTACCATGGAAAATTTGGTTTTGAAACTTTTTCACATCAGAAAGCCGTTCTAGACCGTGCAACCTGGGGCGAACCAGACTTGAAGTATCCACCCTACTCTGAAAATAAAATAAAGTGGATCAAGAAACTTTTGTAAAATAAAAAAACCGAGAATATTCTCGGTTTTTTGTTATGATTTTGTTGTCCAGGTATTGAAAAATTCTTTTACTTTTTCCAGACTGTAGCCTTTTCCTTCTTCCAGAACATCACTTTTCTGTACGTGGATCATTTTACCGTTTTGATCTAGAACAATAAATACCGGATAACCGAATTGATCTCCCGGATTTCCGTATTTAGAAAAAACTTTTTCGTTTTTATTTTCCGGCGAGTAATTGAGATGATAATACAGATAATTATCATCTACCAGTTTCTTCAACTCAGGAGTTGTCTGTACATACTGATTGAATCTCAAACACCAGATGCACCAGTTTCCACCTGCCTGAATCATAATATTCTTCTTTTCCTTTTTAGCCTTGGCTATCAAATTTTCAATATCTTTTTCTGCATCAGCTTTTGCATCATAAGGCTTCGGAAGTTTTGCTTTTTCTTCAGCCGCTTTTTTCTTTGCTTCAAGTTCCTGATGATCAGTTTTTACGATTAAAGCTTTCTTATCAGAATTCTTACCTTCCGGCGTAATCTTTATATCTTGTGCAAATACAAAACTTCCCAATGTAAGAAAACTAAGTATTGCTAAATTTTGTGAAATCTTTTTCATACTATAAAATTAAAAAAATAATACTTAACTGCAGCAAAAATGAAACCATAATTTTATTATTACTAAATTTGTAAACTTTATGAATTTTCTGATAAAAATACTTTACCTCATTTCAAAAATGCCGCTAAGAATATTGTATATTTTTTCGGACATTATTTTCTTTCTCAATTATTACTTTGTAGGATATAGAAAGAAGATTATCACTAAGAATCTCAAAAATTCCTTCCCTGAAAAATCTGACGAAGAAATTGCTCAGATTAGAAAGAAATTCTACTTAAATTTCTCAGATTACTTAGCTGAAACTATTAAGTCTTTTACCATGTCTGAAACGGAAACGAAAGTAAGAATGCAGCACATTAATCAGCATTTATTTCATGAAGCAAAGGCAGAAGGGAAAAATATTATTCTTCTTGCAGGTCATGTTTTCAATTGGGAATGGATGAATACTTTGGCCACAATCGTTCCACAAAACAACTGTCATCCTGTCTACAGAAGAGTAAACAGTAATTTCTGGGAAGACCAGATGAAGAAAGTGAGAAGCAAGTTTGGAAATGTTGCATTGGAAGCCAATGAGGTAATTCTTAATATTTTCAGAAATAAAAATGATGGAGATTCTATCTATCTTTTTGTTGCTGATCAAACACCACACGTTGCACACGTTAATTACGGGTTAGAATTTCTTAATCAAAGAACACCTGCATTTATTGGTTATGATAAATTGGCAACAAGAATGGATCTCGTTTTTATTTACACAGAAATGAGAAAAGTAAAGCGGGGACATTATCAAATCAACTATCACAGGATGGAACCTGAAGGAGAAAAATTCGTGAACAATGAAGTTGTAAAAAAGTTTCATCAATTATTAGAAAACACCATAAAAAAAAGACCCGATAATTATCTTTGGTCTCACAGAAAATGGAAATATCAGGATTCTATCAAAACTTTTGATTCTGAAAAAATTTAAATATCAATGTCAGAAAAATTAGCCATTGTCATTCTCAACTGGAACGGTAAAAGTTGGTTAGAGAAATTTCTTCCGAGCGTAGTTACCTATTCTGAGAATGCTGAAATCTATGTCATCGATAATTTTTCTGATGACGATTCTGTCAATTTTTTAAAAACTGAATTTCCAATTGTAAAAATTGTGATAAATGACAAAAATTACGGTTTTGCAGGTGGGTATAATGAAGGTTTGAAAAAAATTGATGCGGAATATTACTGTCTCTTAAATTCAGATGTAGAAGTCACCGAAAACTGGATTGAACCTATTTTAAATTTATTCAAGAAAAATCCTGAAATTGCAGCCATTCAGCCTAAAATTTTATCACAAAGTCGTAAAAATTACTTCGAATTTGCCGGAGCAGCAGGTGGTCTGATTGATAATTTGGGATATCCATACTGTAGAGGACGAATTTTTGATGACGTCGAAGAAGATAAAGGCCAATATGAGGACCAGGTTGAAATTTTCTGGGCTTCGGGATGCTGCCTTTTTATCAGATCTAAAGATTTCCGAGACCAAAATGGCTTTGATGAGAGATTTTTTGCGCATCAGGAAGAAATCGATTTATGTTGGAGATTAATAAATTCGGGGAGAAAAATATACTACAGCGGACAATCAAAAGTATATCACGTAGGTGGGGGAACTTTAAATAAACAGAGTCCACAAAAGACGTTTCTCAACATTAGAAATAATCTCTCAATGATGTTGAAAAACCTTCCTTTTCCAAACGTGATTTGGGTTCTGTTTTTCAGAATGGTTCTTGACGGAGCAGCTGCGTTTTATTTTGCTTATAAAAATGGATTATCACATCTATGGGCAGTTCTACGTGGACATTTTGGTTTCTATGCCCAAGTTCCGGGAACTTTAAAATTAAGACAGAAAAATCAAATCAAAAAGTACTACCAAACGGAATGGCTTATTTTTAAGCATTTTTTGGGTAGTAAAAAAGCTTAAAGTGTGAAAAAATAAAAATAATTTTCACCACAAAAGCGACAGAAAAATTAAAAACTACAAAAATTTTGGTAAAAAGTAAAGAACTTATTTTTCCCAATTTTTGAAAATCATTTAAAGTAATTAAAGCTTTTGTGGCCTTTACTTAAAAAATCACACATCAATTATAAAAAATCAAATGGATTTCTGCGCAATAGATTTTGAAACAGCAACTAACGAAAGACATTCTGCTTGTGAATTGGGAATTTGCGTCGTTGAAAATTCACAAATTGTCACTACTAAAACATGGTTGATAAAACCGCCGAGCTTTCCTTATTTTAATCAACGAAATATTGATGTACACGGTATTGTACCCAATGATGTAAAGGATGCTCCCACTTTTGATGAAATTTGGTACGAAGTACAAGACATGATGTACGGAACTCTGATGATAGCTCACAATGCGAGTTTTGATGCGGGAGTTTTAAGAAGCTGTCTTGATTATTATGGAATATTTAAGCCTAATTTAAACTATCTATGTAGCATTCAGGTTGCGAAAAAATCTTGGAATTATCTACCTAAATATGGTTTAAAACATCTAGCAGAACAACATCAGATTAAGTTTAATCACCATAGAGCTGGTGATGATGCCGAAGCGTGCGCAAGAATAGCATTATTAGGTTTTGAGAAGCTTATTATCACGAGCACAGATGAGATACATGACTATTTTCAGACTAAGCTTAAGAAGTTGTGATTTGTAAATGCTATTTTGATTCCTAGAATAACTTACAAAGCAATCAACAAATAACCTTATAAATCAAAATCTATAATGTATCATACTATTGATTTATCTAAAAAATTACATTCCAACTTGAGCGATAGTTTCATCAATGCTTATAAACGAAGTTCTTTGTTGCCGAACAATCTTATTTATATTGTTTTGTAAATATATTTAATTGACAAGTATGGCAGAAAGCAAATTGAATTTTGGAATATCAATCTCTAGATTTTCATGAGTTTCTTCATTTCTTACCAAATACAGACCACTCATATTTCCGACACCTGACCTTAGCATAACGTTTGAAAAATAAGCAAACTGTTCGTTAGGCTGTATCTCAGGAGTAAGTCCGATGACTCCATCTCCTACAACTTCAGTAAAACCAAATCCTACATCAAAGATGAGCCATTTTCTTTTGAGAATTTTGATAGGGAAATCTGATCCATTTTCAATCACAATGTTGTACTTAAAAACAAAGCGGTTTTCAGAAGGATACGAGTTTTTGCTATCATATTCAGGAGTTACAGACACCTTAATATTCGAAGTAATTTTTGAAAACATTTTGTTCGTTTTGTTGTTTGATACAAAAATCTCGCCTTTTTTGAAGGCGAGATTATATGCGATGTTATAAAAATTGATTTATTATAATCCAAGACCTTTCTTCTCGTCACCCCCTAGTAGAATTTCTACCGGATTGTCGATACCTTCTTTTACCGCCACTAAGAATCCTACAGACTCTTTACCGTCGATAATTCTGTGATCGTAAGACATTGCAACATACATCATTGGACGAATAACCACCTGTCCATCAACAGCAACCGGTCTTTGGATGATATTGTGCATTCCCAAGATAGCAGATTGAGGTGGGTTGATGATTGGCGTAGATAACATTGATCCGAAAGTACCACCGTTTGTAATGGTGAAAGTACCACCAGTCATTTCGTCAACTGTAATTTTACCGTCTCTTACTTTGATTGCCAAATCTTTGATGTTTCCTTCCACGTTTGCGAAAGACATGTTTTCAGCATTTCTCAATACAGGAACCATCAATCCTTTAGGACCTGAAACCGCAATTGAAATATCGCAGAAATCATAGTTAGTTTTGAAATCTCCGTCGATTGATGCATTTACATCGGGATACATTTGTAATGCTCTTGTAACTGCTTTTGTAAAGAAAGACATGAAACCAAGTCCAACTCCGTGTTTCTGAGCAAATTCTTCTTTATATTGTTTTCTTAATCTGAAAATTTCAGACATATCTACTTCGTTGAAAGTCGTCAACATTGCTGTTTCGTTCTTTACAGAAACCAATCTTTGAGCGATTTTTCTTCTAAGAACTGAAAGTTTCGTTGTCGTTGTAGATCTTGCACCTGTAGCTGTTAAAGAGCTTCCTCCCATTGCAGGAACAGCTGCTAATTCAGCGTCAGATTTAGAAATTCTTCCGTCCCTTCCAGATCCTGAAACCTGAGAAGCATCAATTCCTTTTTCGTCAAGAATTTTCTTTGCAGCAGGAGATGGAGCACCTGTAGCATAAGATTGAGGAGCAGCAGGAGCCGGTTTTGGAGCTTCCACTTTTGCAGGTTCAGCAACTTTAGGTGCTTCTTCCTGTTTTGGAGCTTCAGCAGCAGGAGCAGCAGCACCTTCAGGCTTTGCAGCATCTCTGTCAATTAAACAAACAACCTGACCTACTTGTACTACATCTCCTTCCTCTGCCTTAAGAGTAATCACACCACTCTCTTCAGCAGGTAATTCTAATGTTGCCTTGTCTGAATCTACTTCAGCGATTGGTTGATCTTTTTGTACATAATCACCATCTTTTACAAGCCAAGTTGCAATTTCAACTTCTGTAATTGATTCTCCCGGTGAAGGAACTTTCATTTCTAAAATTGACATATCGTATTTTTTATTTTTTTAATGGATATTTATTCTAATTAAGCAGTAACAGGTCTTTTAGCCGGAGCATCATCTCTGTCAAAAACTCTGTTGATTACTGCATTTTGGTTTTTCTCAAACATTTTGTGACTTCCAGGAGCCGGTGCACCACTTGGTACCGGAGAAACAACCTGAATTCCTGTATCTCTGAAATTTCTTAAGATATAAGACCAAGCTCCCATATTTTCTGGTTCTTCCTGAGCCCAAACGATTGATTTTTTGTTTTCGTATTTTGCAAAAACAGCCTCGATAGCGTCATTCTGAAGAGGATATAACTGCTCGAATCTCACTAAAGCTACATTCTCAGCGTTTAATTCTTCTTTTTTAGCTAATAATTCGAAGTATAATTTACCTGAACACAATACTAATTTTTCAACCTTTGCCGCATCTGCAGTAGGATCATCTAATATTGGCTGGAATCCTTTGTTTGCGAAATCTTCAAGCGGAGAAACCACTTTTGGATGTCTTAATAATGATTTCGGACTCATTACAATCAATGGCTTTCTGAATGCCCACTTCAACTGTCTTCTCAACAAGTGGAAATAGTTAGCAGGAGAAGTAATGTTTGCTACCACCATGTTTTCGTTCGCACAAAGCGTCAAGAATCTTTCTAATCGGGCTGAAGAGTGCTCTGCACCCTGTCCTTCTGAACCGTGAGGCAATAACATCACCAAACCATCCTGAATCTTCCATTTTTCTTCTGCTGCTGCCAAATATTGGTCAACGATAATCTGAGCTCCGTTAACGAAATCTCCGAACTGTGCTTCCCAGATAGTCAAAGTATTCGGAGATGCCATTGCATATCCGTAATCAAATCCTAAAACTCCGTATTCTGAAAGGTGAGAATTGAAAACATCAAATCTGCTTTCTGAAACTTCTTTTAAAGGGATATATTCTTCTTCTGTATCTTCAGTTTTTACAACAGCGTGTCTGTGAGAGAACGTACCTCTTTCCACATCTTCACCAGAGATTCTGATATTATGCCCCTCTACCAAAAGTGTAGCATACGCTAACCATTCTCCAAGAGCCCAATCTAGAGAGTTTGCCTCAATAGCTTTGATTCTGTTATCAAATAGTCTTGTAATTTTATTGATAAATTTTTTATCAGCTGGAAGTGTTGACATTTTTATTGCCAATTCTTTCAGTTTTGTTAAATCATATTTTGTATCAACAGCATCTTGTACGGCACCTCTTTTTGCAATCGGGAAATTCGTCCAGTCATCTGCCATGAAAATATCCATCACATTTTTCTCGATTTCCTTAGAAGCATCAAAGTCTTTATCTAAAAGCGCTTTGAATTCAGTTTCCATTTTTGCGATAACGTCGTTTGATGTAATGCTGTCCTTTAAGAGTTTATCTTTATAAATCTCTCTTGGATTAGGATGCTTTGAAATTAATTTATACAAATTAGGCTGTGTAAATCTTGGCTCATCCCCTTCGTTATGACCATATTTTCTGTATCCTAATAAATCGATATACACATCTTTACCAAACTTCGCTCTGAAATCAGCTGCAAAATGAATGGCATGTACAACTGCTTCTGCATCATCTGCATTCACATGCATAACAGGAGATTCTGTCACTTTTGCAATGTCTGTACAGTATGTAGAAGATCTTGCATCAGCATAGTTTGTGGTAAATGAAACCTGGTTGTTCACAACAATGTGTACAGTTCCACCTGTTTTGTAACCTTCCAAAGTCATCATCTGAGCTACTTCGTAAGCAATGCCCTGACCCGCTAATGCACCATCACCATGGATGATAATTGGCAAAACTTTAGAATAATCTTTATATTTATCATCTACTTTAGCACGGCAAATGCCTTCTACCAAAGCAGCAACAGTTTCTAAGTGTGAAGGGTTTGGAGTTAAGTTAATAGAAACTTCTTCTCCAGACGCTGTTTTTATTTTTTTAGATGAACCTAAATGATATTTTACGTCACCAGAGAATACATCTTCTTCAAATTCTTTTCCTTCAAATTCTGAGAAAATCTGTTTGTAAGATTTCCCGAAAATATTGGTTAATACATTTAATCTTCCTCTGTGTGCCATCCCTAAAACAACCTCATCAACTCCCAATTGAGAAGATCTTGAGATCAATTGGTCTAACGCAGGAATCAAAGTTTCACCACCTTCTAATGAGAATCTTTTCTGACCTACGAATTTTGTATGAAGATAATTTTCAAACGCTACAGCCTGATTCAATTTAAGTAAAATCTCAGTTTTTTCGTTAGCGTTAAGGCTTGGATGGTTTTCATTAACCTGAATCCACTGCTTGATAAAGTCCTTTTCCTCAACGTTATTGATGTAAGTATATTCTACACCAATTGAGTCACAGTAGATGGTTTCAAGATGTCTGATCAATTCCTGTAAAGTGGCAGGACCTTTCATCCCTGTTTCTGTTGCACAGTTGAATTTCGTATTCAGATCAGACTGAGAAAGACCAAAGTTTTCAATATCTAAGGTTGGCGTATAGTGTCTTCTTTCTCGGACAGGATTAGTTTTTGTAAACAAGTGGCCTCTCGTTCTGTAAGCTTCGATAAGATTTACTACCTTAAATTCTTTCTTAATATGCTCAGGAACCTCACCATTGGCTGCGGCCTGAGAAATCTGCTGTACGGCAGGTGCAGAATTTACAGAGTTTTGTACAACCTGAATGCTGTCGTCGTCACTGTAGTTCTCTAACGCAAAATCAAACCCTTGAAAAAAGGCTTTCCATGATGGTTCTAAAGAGTCCGGGAATTTTAAGTACTGTTGGTATAAATCCTCAATTAACTGAGAATGAGCTGCGTTTAGGAATGAAAATCTGTCCATTATTACAGTTGGTCTATTTATTAAATTTTGTTAGTCGTATTAATCTTCAAATTTAATAAAAAAAACCGACTTTGGGCAGCCTCAAACTATTAAAAAAAACATAAAGAAATGATTTGTATCATATTTATTTATAAACAGATAACGAGAGCTTCATATTAACATTCTGATTCTCCAAAGGCTGCTCAATAAAAGTTTGATAAATGTCACCATAACGCATTTCGTCGGTTTTGGCCTTCTGCATCAATTGTTGAATCGCTTTCACTCTTCCCGCATAGCTTCCTTTATAATAAATCACATAATTTTGAGTCTCATTGATCGATCTGAAACTAAAATTATTATCATTCACCCCAAATTTCTTAGACAAAGGAATTCCGAAATAATAAGAAACTTCGTTGTCTTTAAAATTATCGGCATCCGTAATCAAAATTGGATAACCAAATTCGTCATCTTTTTTGCCTAAATCCATCGTAACAAAATTGTAGACCTTATTGTAATTCATCACAATATTTCTGTACAATGCATCTTTTTTGTTTGATGTACTGACACTTATTCCCAACAGCATTCTCGCTTCTTCTTTTTCAACCATCAGACTGTCATACTTTATCGATGCTAGCTGATTGTCTTTTGAAACTTTATTACCCAAAACATTTTTAAGATTTATCATACTTTTATCGATATTGTCGGTAAATCTATCTTCGGTCCAAAAATTCTGAGCTCTCGTTAAAACAGATAATTTGGGAGTATGCACAAACCATGTGATTTTTGTCTTTTCAGCAGAAACCTTTGTAAATTTAACGTCGATCAAGGTCGGATTTTCATCTTTATCTTCAAAAAGCTGGTATCTCAAAGTCTTATTGGGATTTTCGTAACGAATAAACATCTCACCACCATCGTCACTTTTAGGATCGTTATAGCTAATCGCACTTCCCTGCCCTTCGTAAGGTGTGTAATAATCGATGGTAATTGTTTTTGAACTTGTAAAGAAATTATTCCATCTTGTAAAATTCTGGAGATTATTAAACTGATTAAAAACTTTATCTAAAGGATATTCTACTTCTTTCTCTACTTTGAAACTTTTACTTTCGTCTACAAAGAAATACATAGAAGCAGCATAAGCTCCTACCAGAAAAATAACAATTACGGCTATAATTTTAAAAAAACGCATCGCACAAAAGTAATACAAATAAAAAAAGTGACCAATATATTGATCACTCCAGTTTCTATTGTATTTTAATTATCATCCAATATGAGTTCCAGGCTGAAGAACGGCACCTTTCTTAATTACAACAATACCGTCCTGAACAGAATGTGTTCCGTAATCTCCGTCTTCCATATGTTTACCACCGATAATTCTTACATTGTCGCCGATATAACAGTTTTTGTCCAAAATTGCTTTCTCGATATAACAGTACTTTCCTATTCCCATATTTGGATGGCCAAGTCTGTCATTCATTACAATTTCTGCTGTATTCTGGTAAAAATCAGCACCCATTACGTAAGAATTTACAATAGTGCTGCCTTTATCTATTCGTGTTCTGTTTCCAATCACTGAATTTTCAATCTTATCTGCCAAAATAATACATCCGTCACCAAAAACAGCTTTGCTTACGTAAGAGCCGTTAATTTTTGACGGCGGAAGCATTCTAGCTCTGGTGTAAATTGGAGAAGATGAAAAAAGATTAAACTGAGGGAAATCCTGACAAAGATCCAAGTTGGCTTCGTAGAAAGACTCGATGGTTCCAATGTCTGTCCAATAGCCTTCATATTGATAACTCAGCGTACTGTATTTACCGATCGAACTTGGGATAATGTCTTTTCCGAAATCATCTCCTGCTCCATCTTCAAACATTTTCTTTAAAATAGATTTTGTGAAAATATAAATTCCCATCGAAGCTAGATATTCTTTGCCTTCCATTTTATTTTTATCTGAAACTTCAGACTGCAAACCGTTGAGAAGGTCATAGCTTGGTTTTTCAATAAATGAAGTGATATTTCCTTCGTCATCAGACTTTAAAATTCCAAAACCTGTAGCATCTTTGGCATTCACAGGAATTGTTGCAATCGTAACATCACCACCATTTTCGATATGAAAATCAAGCATTGCATTAAAATCCATCTGATAAAGCTGATCTCCGGAAAGAATCAAGATATATTCATAATCATATTTTTCCAAATGCTTCATTGATTGACGTACAGCATCAGCAGTACCTTGAAACCAGCTTTCGTTTTCCACGTTCTGTTCTGCCGCTAAAATGTCTACAAAACCTTTGCTGAAAATATCAAAGTGATAAGAATTTTTAATATGTGCGTTAAGTGACGCCGAATTAAACTGCGTTAAAACCAATATTTTATTTAAACCCGAATTTAAACAATTAGAAATAGGAATATCAACCAATCTGTACTTTCCGGCAATCGGGACAGCGGGTTTTGATCTTGAATAAGTTAATGGAAAGAGCCTTGTACCTCTACCTCCTCCCAAAACGATTGAAATAACATTTGGATTCATAAATTTATCTGTGGTTTATCTTATTATTAGTATATTATGTGATTCTATATTTTTATTTAATACTCTATGAAGCTGATATCCATCTTCAAGCTTACTGATATCAGTACGAAATCTTAAGGATTCATTTGCTGCAGACATTTCCTAATGTTACGTCTACATTAAGCTGTTCATTGATTGATAACTATTTTAAGCAAAACTACATCCTAATATGATCAATATGCAGCGGACAAAAAAAATGTACTATTGATCAATCGCAAAAATTTATTTCTTATATAAAGCTATGTACTTTTCTGCAGATTTCTCCCATGCGAAATCAAAATTCATATTTGAAAGTATCAAATCATCCATCACTTTTTCCTGATTATAGATGGCTAGTCCTCGAACCATAGCATGAATAATATCATCAACTCCGGGATAGGTAAAATTTAAGCCCGAGCCTCCTGTAGAAATATCTTTTACTGTATCTCGTAAACCGCCGGTATAGCTAACTACAGGAACTGTTCCGTACCTCATCGCATACATCTGATTAAGACCGCAAGGCTCTACCCTAGATGGCATCAACAAAAAATCTGCCGAAGCGTAGATTTTGTGAGACAAATGTTCTTTATATCCAATATCTGTCGCAAAATTGGCATAAACATAGTTCAATTCTCTCAATTTATCTTCAATATAAGAATTCCCTGAACCCAATACCATAATATTGAGTGAGCCATACGTTTGCTTAATACTTCTCCATACAACTTCCGGAAGTAAGTCAGCTCCTTTTTCAGTTGCAAACCTTCCAATAAAAGCGAAAAGTGGCAAATCCGGATTCAAACCGTACTCTTTGCAAAGCTTCTGCTTATTTTTATTTTTAATTTTGAGAACATTTTTTTTATTGAAATTAAAATCAAGCATAGGGTCTGTTTCAGGATTCCACACATCGGCATCAATACCGTTGATAATACCATACGCTTTTCCGAACTCGTCACGAACCAAACTTTCCAAACCTTTGAAACTTACAAAAAGCTCCTCTAGATATCCTTCAGAAACTGTTGTGAAAGCATTTGCACATTTGATCATGCTCGCTAAAGGATTAATAAAGCCGTTCCAGTCTAGAAGTCCCCATCTGTGATGATCAAATGAAGGCATATACTGAATCATATCCCAACGCATTAATCCCTGATATTCACCATTGTGAATAGTTCCAATAGTCTTAACACCTTTTAAAAAGCTAAACTCAGGGCAGTTTTCTACCATAAAAGGAACTAATCCTGTATGATAATCATGACAATGCAGAACATCCGGCCGAATCTTCATTGCATTCAGCCAATGCAGAACACCATGCTGAAAGGCCAAAAACTGAAAACTTTCATCCTGATATCCGTAAGGATTTTCACGGTCTAAAAGTCCTGGAATTTTCACCATAAACAATTCAAAGCCCAACGTATTTGTTTTCTCTTTCATAACCTGAACCTGAAACATATTCTGCCCCTGATGAATAAAGCCGTCAAAAACCACTTCAAACTCATAATCATAGACAAAAGATTTATTGTACCAAGGCATTACCACTTTGGCGTCGACATCTTTTATTTTGTTCTGATACTTCGGTAATGCTCCCACAACATCTGCCAAACCTCCTACTTTGGCAACGGGATAACATTCTGTGCTAAGGTGATAAATTGTCATCTTTATTTTTTGTGTTGTTTTATTCTTTGAATCTTATACTTTTTATCTTCTTTCATTTTCAAAACGAGTCCTGCAAGCGGCGGCAGTTTCAGGGAAATAGATTTTGGATGGCTCATCCACTCTTCCTTTTCTTCTTTGAAAATGGTTGATTCCACTCCGCTTCCATTGTATTTTTTGTCATCAGAATTGAAAATTACTTCCCAATGAGTACCGGCATTGACACCAATTTTATAATCAAAAACTTTTGGAGTCAGATTTAGTACAACCATCATAACATCATCTTTCTTCTTTCCTTTTCTTAAGTAGATCAGAACAGAATTATCGGTGTCATCAGCTTCTACCCATTCAAAACCATCAGGACTGAACTGATTTTCATAGAATGCCGTTTCACTTTTATATAAATGATTTAAATCTTTAACCAAATTTTGCAAACCTTTATGTATAGGAAAGTCGAGCAAATGCCAGTCTAAGCTCTGCTTAAAATTCCATTCGCCGGTCTGTGCAAATTCATCTCCCATAAAAAGCAATTTTGCTCCTGGATGCGTAAACATATACACGAATAACGCTCTGAGATTGGCAAACTTCTGCCATTCATCACCCTTCATTTTATAAATAAGACTTGCTTTTCCGTGCACCACTTCATCGTGAGATAAAGGCATCATATAGTTTTCATTATACATATACATCGACGCAAAAGTCAACTTATGATGTGTATGTTTTCTGTTGTCGTATTCTTCTTTGAAATAATCTAATGTATCATGCATCCAGCCCATCATCCATTTCATTCCGAAACCTACCCCACCGTCATGGACAGGTTTTGTCAGTAGAGGAAAATCTGAACTTTCTTCTGCAATTGTCATAATACTGTTACCGTATTCTTTGTAAACTGCCGTATTAAATTCCTGGAGAAAAGCTTTTGCCTCGAGATTTACATTTCCACCGTAAATATTAGGTTCCCATTCACCTTCATTTCTCGAATAATCGAGATGCAGCATTGAGGTCACTGCATCCACCCGCAAACCGTCAACATGATAACGGTCGAACCAAAACATAGCATTAGAAATCAGAAAAGATTTAACCTCATTCCTTCCATAATTGAAAATATAAGACTTCCAGTCTGGATGAAAACCTTTTCTGGGATCTTCGTGCTCATAAAGATAGCTTCCGTCAAAACGATGCAGACCATTTGCGTCTCCAGGGAAATGTGAAGGAACCCAGTCTAGGATTACGCCAATATCATTTTTATGAAGTTCGTTGATTAAAAACATTAAATCCTGTGGCGAACCAAAACGCGAAGTTGCCGCGAAAAATCCGGTAATCTGATACCCCCAACTTGGATCGTATGGATATTCCATGACAGGCATCAATTCTACATGCGTAAAACCCATATATTGTATGTAGGAAACCAATTTACCTGCAATTTCTCTGTAATTTAAAAATTTTTCAGGTGATTCCGCATGTCTAAACCATGATCCTAAATGCAGTTCGTAAACAGACAGCGGAGCTTCTAAACTGTTTTTTTTCCAGCGGTCGGCAAGCCATTCTTTATCGTCCCATTCATACCATGTTGTAGAGACAAGAGAAGCAGCCTGAAGATTCTGTTCCCAGCTTAACGCGTAAGGATCGCTTTTTTCTAAGATTTTGCCTAAACTTTCGATTGCATATTTATAGAGCGTACCCCACGTAAGCTCGGCAATAAAGCCTTCCCAAATTCCCGAACCATCCCATCTAGGGAAAAGCAGATGATCTGTGTGAGTCCAGTTATTAAAATTACCTATCACGGAAACTTTTTTGGCATTAGGAGCCCAGACTGAAAAGTAAACCCCCTTCACTCCATCTTTTTCAACAGAATGTGCTCCGAATTTTTCATACAACCTGTAGTGTTTGCCTTCTTTGAAAAGGTAAATATCATGGTCTGTGAAAAGTGTGTAGGTTTTTACCGAATTCATCATAGTGTTATTTCCGTCATAATGGTCATGAGCAGTAATTATAAAAAATCGAAAAAGATTTTATGTTTAACAGCTTATTTGTAAGTATCGATGACTATCAAATATATAAATATTTCCTTTGTTAATGACTGTTTTTTATTAATTTTAATTAACCTATATAAAAAAGATTTTTTCTACTTTTATGAGTTTAATATACTCTCTTACTATTTAAACATAAATATGAAGTTTACACTTTACACAAGTGAAGCCGACGATAGGCCTATATTTATAACCGGAAATTTTAACATTTGGAATCCTAAGGATGTTCGATATCAACTAACACAAATAGACTCCAACAATTATTTTATAGAAATATTTAATGAGTTTCTTCCCGACGTTGTAGAATTTAAATTCACAAAAGGTGGCTGGGAAAACGTAGAGCTCGACCAATATGGAAATATTACTCCAAATAAGAAAGTATTTAAATCTGATAATGAGGTTTCCTTCAGAGTTGAAAAATGGAGATATAATTGGGGACCATTTAAACCGGAATTTTTTCCGATTGTTGAAATTATTTCAGAAGAATTTTATATTCCTCAGCTTGATAGACATCGCAAGGTATGGGCACTTTTACCTTTCGACTACTATGTTTCAGATAAAAACTACCCGGTCCTCTATCTTCAGGATGCCCAAAATTTATTCAATGAAGGAAGCCTATATGGTAATTGGGAAATCGACAAAAAACTGTCAATCCTTGCAGAATATGGGAGAGGTGATGTCATTATCATCGCCATTGAGCACGGTAGCGATGACCGAATTAAAGAATATATTTTTGATAATGACAATGTTGCTAATGGTTCTGAGGGCAAGAAATATATCCGTTTTATTACAGACACTTTAAAACCATTTGTGGATGAGCATTACCGCACAAAAAAAGACCGTGAGAACACTGGAATTGGGGGAAGCTCACTTGGTGCATTAATCAGCATTTACAGCGGATTTTTGTATCCTGAAGTTTATTCTAAATTATTAATTTTTTCTCCTTCACTTTGGGTTGAACCGAATAATAACTTTCCGATGATGAGCTTCAGAGTTCCATTTAAGACTAAAATTTATCTATACGGTGGTGAGCAGGAAGGTTCAAAAATGGTAAAAAGAATACAGGTTTTTGAAAATTATCTCAAAAGATGGGAAAAGAAAAATCTTTTTGATTTTGAATTTAAAACCAGCATTAACGCTCAAGGTTCTCACAACGAATTTTACTGGTCTCAAGAATTCCCCAGAGCGATCGAATGGTTATTTTATAACAACACCGAAAACCCCGTGGAAGTAACTCCACATCAGGATACAATAGAAAACTAAATAATTATGAAACTACTAAATAAAAGAAATAAAAATTACATCCAGATCCTAGAATTGTTCACAGAAGAATCGTGGCTGGAAAACAAAAAAAATTACAATAAAAATATATCTGTCATTTTTTCAGGGAAGAAAAATGAAGTTTTCATCGATGCAAAAGAGGAAAGCATAACTTATTTTATAGGATTTGGAAAATCTGACCTGCAGAACTTCGAATTCCAACAGGTAGCGACAAAATTCTCGCAAGGTTACAAGAAAAATTTCCAAGCGGTTCCTACTTTGATTTTAGCAGATTTCATTATAGAAAAACAGTTTGAAGAATTCGTCAAAGGACTTTTCCTTGGAACGTATAATTATCCGTTTGAGAAAAACCACCCCTTCTGGAATGAGAAATTTGAATTTCACTTTGGGAATTTAAGTCAGAAAAAATTAGACAATATCCTGAGCAGAGCTGATGCAATTTGCGAAGGACAGACTGCCTGTCAGGATTGGCTCAACAAGCCTGCAAACTTAAAAAAACCAGATGCAGTTAATACCTACCTGAAAAATTTAGCTAAAAAAAATCAGCTAAAATACACTGTATTTAACAGAAAAAAATGCAAAGAATTAGGTTTGGGAGCATTCCTTTCAGTTAATCAAGGAAGTGCTTATGACGCAGCATTTACTATTTTAGAATATAAAACGACGGTGAAAAGTGCAAAGACATTTGGATTAGTAGGTAAATGCGTACTGTTTGACACCGGAGGAATTTCCATCAAAGGATCTGACAATATGCATTACATGAAATCGGATATGGGTGGCGCCACAGCCGTAATCGGAGCATTAATTTATGCTTCACAGATGAAATTACCTATCAACATTACGGCTATTTTACCGATTACAGACAATACTGTTTCCGAAAATGCCTATTTACCTAGTGATGTGATCACCGCTTATAACGGCAAAACAATAGAAGTTCTAAACACCGATGCGGAAGGAAGAATGACTTTAGCAGACGGCCTTTCCTACATGTCAAAAAACTACAAAACTGATGTCTTAATTGATTTGGCTACACTCACAGGGAGTTCAGTAAGAATGTTTGGTGACACCTGCGGAGCTATGTTTTCAAATAATGAGGATTTAAAAAATCTACTGATAAAGACAGGTGATAAAACCAACCAGAGATTATGGAATCTGCCTCTTTGGAATATCTGGAAAGATGACTTCAAATCTGACGTTGCTGATTTTAAAAATATTTCAATGAAACCTATTGGCGATTGTATTATAGCTGCAAAATTTTTGGAGGAATTTATCGAAGGACACAAAAACTGGGCGCACTTAGACATTGCTGGTGTTGCCTTTGGAAATGTAGGTTATGCAAAAGATAAGGCAGCAACGGGTTACGGTGTACAATTACTCGTCGATTTAATTGAAAATTATCATTAAAAATTAGTTTATTTCGAAATTTCTCTGTATAATTGATTAGTGTTTCTCAAATACGTATTGATTATTGATTTTTACCATTAAAATATCAATAAAAAATAGCTTTCATTTTTGAATATTCATTAAAATTTAAAAAAAATTGTATGGAGGAGAAAACAATTGTATGTATTTCGTGCTATTACAAGGGGTATGATTTTATCGATGAGATGAAGAAACTCGGTAATAAAGTAATTCTTATAACTTCCGAAAACCTTAAAGAAAAAAAATGGCCATGGCATGCCATTGACGAGGTTTTTTATATGCCCGAAATAAAACCTTCTGTCTGGAATCTGGATCATTTAGTACAGGGATTTTCACATCTAATGAAAACCCGAAAAGTGGATGCCGTAATTGCTTTAGACGATTATGATGTAGAAAAAGCTGCTTTGATTCGTGAAACATTCCGTATTCCCGGAATGGGTCAGACGACGCATCGTTATTTCAGAGACAAGCTGGCCATGCGCCAAAAAGCAAAAGATTCAGGAATTAATGTTCCAGAATTCACCGCCGTATTTAATGATCATGAAATTAACAGCTTTACCGATAAAATTCCTGCACCATGGGTTCTAAAGCCGAGATCTGAAGCATCAGCATCCGGAATTAAAAAATTACAGACTAAAGAAGAACTTTGGAATGCTTTAGAAAAGCTGGGTGAAGAACGTCATCTATTTCTTTTAGAAAGCTTCAAGCCAGGTGATGTTTACCATGTTGACAGTTTGACATTCAACAAAGAAATTGTTTTTACTTCTGCCTCAAAATACCTTGCTCCCCCAATGGAAGTTTCTCATGAAGGTGGCGTTTTTAGAACTAAAACCCTAGGACGATACTCGGAAGAGTTTATTGCACTATGTGATGCTAATTCTAAGGTTCTAAAGAACTTTGGTCTGCTCAATGGTGCGACTCATACTGAATTTATCCGAGGGAAAGAAGATGGAAAATGGTATTTCCTTGAAACATCTTCACGAGTTGGCGGTGCGCATATTCCTGATTTGGTAGAAGCCTCAAGCAACATCAATATCTGGCGTGAATGGGCGAAAATTGAAGATGCGCTTTTAAGGGGAAAAAATTATGAAGTTTCTAAACCTACCGGTTACTACTCAGGATTAATTATTGCTCTCATTAAAGACATCCAGCCTGATTATGAACAGTTTGAATGCGAAGAAGTCGTGAAATTCCTTCCGATTGATTATCATGTAGGAATTGTTTATAAATCCAATGATTCTGACAAAGTTGTCGAAAGACTAGACCGTGCGGCAGAGAAAATTCACTCTCATTTACTCAATATCATTCCCCCAAAAGAAAAACCCACTGCGTAACGATTATTTATCATTAAATTAATTGAAATTCAGAAAGTTATTAATTTTTAATGAATTAATTTAGAGCTTGAGTAATCATTCGGTAAGATATAATTCGGTTTTAAAAAATTGAGACACAAAAAACTAAAAATCTATAGTACATGCCACATATAGAACACACAGATTATTACTCACATATACTAGGTACAAGCCTTAAAGTTGAAATTACTGGGCATTTCGGTTACCCGATAATCATGTTTCCAACATCGCAAGGGCAGTACACCCAGAATCACGATTTCCATCTGAACAGCAGCATTAATTGGTTTGTAGAACAGGGAAAAGTGAAACTATACAACATTCAGACGATTGACGCATGGAGCTTTTATGATGAAAGTATTTCGCCACAGCAGAGAATCAGAAACTACGAAAAATATGTACAGTTTTTGATTCAGGAATTTATCCCTTACATCCAAAAACTTCACGGCACTCACCGGGTAGCAGTTGCCGGAGCAAGTTTCGGAGGGTATCATGCTGCCAATTTCGCATTCAGATTTCCTGATGTCGTTTCTCATCTCTTCTGTCTCTCCGGGGCGTTTAGTATTAGAAATTTTATGGACGGCTACTCTGATGAGTTGGTTTACTTCAACTGTCCGAGAGAGTTTGTAAAGAATGATGAAGCGTGGAGATACAAACATATGCACATCGTTCTGAGTACGTCGGATGAAGATATTTGTAAAGACAAAAATGTAGAAATGGCCGGTATTCTCCGCGCAAAAGGAATCGATTTCTGGTACGACGAAAAAAGGTGGATTAATCACGACTGGCCGCTTTGGAGAATGGCTTTTCCAACCTTTATCGGAACATTCTTTTCTTAAAAATTTAAACAATTCAAATAGCAGTAGTAAATCATTAAAAAAGACAAATTATGGCAAAAAAAGTAGGAATTTTATTTGGTATGGAAGACACATTTCCTTGGGCATTTATCGACAAAGTAAATGAATTGGGAAAAGGCGAAATTGTTGCTGAAGCAGTAACGATTGATAAGTTGGAGCAAGGCGCAGATTATGGTTATGCCGTGATTATCGACAGAATTTCTCAGGATGTCCCTTTTTACAGAGCTTATCTTAAAAATGCTGCATTGAACGGAACCTATGTGATCAATAACCCATTTTGGTGGAGCGCTGACGAAAAATTTTTCAATAATGCATTGATGTCTAAACTTGGGATTCCATTACCCAATACAGTTTTATTACCTTCATATGAAAGACCTACCGACACTTCAGAAACTTCATTCAGAAACTTGAAATTCCCTCATGACTGGGATTACATTTTCAAATATGTTGGATTTCCGGCTTACATGAAACCTCACGACGGTGGTGGTTGGAAAAGTGTTTACAGAGTAGAAAGCCCGGAAGATCTTTGGGATAAATTATCTGAAACCGAGCAGCTGGTGATGATGGTTCAGGAAGAAATCGTATTCCAGGATTATTACAGAGTATACTGTTTGGGTAAAAAATATGTTCATATTATGCCCTATGAACCGAGAAATCCACATCACTTGAGATATGCTACAACCCATCAAACAGAAGGAAAAGATTTAGAAAAATTATTAAAGGTGATTCATGATTATACCATCAAAATGAATGAAGCTCTAGGATATGATTTCAACACCGTAGAATTTGCCGTGAGAGATGGAATTCCCTACGCTATCGACTTTTGTAATCCTGCACCTGATGCAGACAGAAACTCTGTAGGTGAAGAAAACTTTGCGTGGATTGTAGAGCACTCTGCAAAATTGGCAATCGAAAAAGCAAAAGAATATGTTCCGGGGAAACACAATATCTCTTGGGGAACTTTTGTGAAGGATTCAGTGAAATAAGTTACACCAAAACACAGAAAAAAATGCATCAGTTTACAATTGGCATTGAAGAAGAGTATCAGATTATCGATTTAGAAAGCAGAGATTTAGTTTCTCATGTTTCAAAAATAATCGAAGGAGGCAAAGCGGTTTTAAGCGAAAACTTAAAGCATGAAATGCACGAATCTATGATTGAGATGGAAACCGGAATCTGTCAAAACATTCAGGAAGCTCAGGCAGAATTGACAAATCTGAGAAGACATCTTATCAAAACAGCACACGAGCAGGGACTTCGTGTTTCTGGTGGCGGAACCCATCCGTTCTCCAATTGGGAACATAACACGATAACCAACGGTGAGCGTTACAACAAAATTGTGGATGACATGGGTGACGTTGCCCGTGGGAATCTTATTTTCGGTCTGCATGTTCACATTGGGATTCCGAACCGCGAAGAAGGAGTAAGAATTCAGAATGTAATGCGTTATTTTCTTCCACATGTGTACGCGCTATCCGTAAATTCACCATTTTGGATTGGCAGAAATACTGGTTTCAGATCATATAGACAGGAAATTTTCGTTAAATTTCCAAGAACAGGAATCCCCAGTTATTTCAATTCTTTAGCTGAATTCGACAGCTATGTTGACCTTTTGGTAAAAACAGGAACAATAGATAATGCGAAAAAAATCTGGTGGGATTTGCGTGTTCACCCATTCTACCCTACCATTGAATTCAGAATTTGTGACATGCCACTGAGAATTGATGAAACGGTTTGTTTGGCTGCTATTATGCAAAGTTTAGTGGCCAAGATTTATAAACTGCATCAACAGAATTTAAGTTTCAGAAGCTACAGGAGATTATTACTCAATGAAAATAAATGGCGAGCTTCAAGAGACGGAATTCATTCTCAGCTAATTGATTTTGGAAAAGAAGAATCTGTTCCTTATCCTGCTTTATTGAAAGAATTACTTGAATTCATTGATGATGTTGTCGACGACTTGGGATGCAGAAAAGAAGTAGAATACGCTTGGAAAATTGTAGAGAACGGAACCGGTGCCGACAGACAGCTTGCAGTATATAAAGAGACTGGAGATCTGAAGAAAGTAGTGGACTATATGATCTCTGAAACAGAATATGGCATTACACACGGTGAAACTGCATCATAATATTTTTAATAACTTTACATAAAATATGAAGTTATGAGAGATGTAAGAATTGCTTTGCTCGACATGAATAATAATCATGTCAATCAGGGATTTAAAAATATCAAAGAAATCTCTGAGACCTTCAAGCAGCAGTCTGAAGAAAGCATTAGTATTAAAGTTTTTGATGTCCGTTTTAAAAATGAAATTCCGAATATAGAAGATTTTGACATCTTCATTTCATCTGGTGGTCCGGGTAATCCACACCGTGAAGGATTCGAATGGGAGGATAAATTTGCAAATTTTTTAGATAAAATTTATCAGCACAATAAAGAAAATGAAGCAAAGAAGTTCTTGTTTTTGATTTGTCATTCATTTCAGCTGGCGAGTATTCACTTTGATCTGGGAAATATCTGCAAGAGAAAATCATATTCTTTCGGAGTAATGCCTATTCATAAAACTGAGGACGGGGAACAGGAAATTTTATTAAACAATTTACCCGAACCATTTTACGCAGTAGATTCAAGAGCGTATCAGTTTATTGAACCTAATATCGATCGTTTCGAAGAATTGGGAATGAAAATCGTTGCAATAGAGAAATTCCGTCCGCATATCAATTTAGAAAGAGCTGTAATGGCAATCCGTTTTTCTGATGAAATTTTCGGAACACAGTTTCACCCTGAAGCCAATCCGGCCGGGATGATCGAAAACCTGAAAGACGAGAAAAACAAAGAGGCGATGATTGAAAATTTCGGAATGGAAAAATATCTCGAAACCGTAGACAGAATGGATGATGAAGATAAAATCATGTTGACACAGGCTCAGATTTTACCCAGTTTTTTAAGACTAGCAAAAAAAAACGTCTTGAAACAGATTGAAGCAACTGCAGAATGACTGATCGTTTTTAAAAGATAGCAGTTAGCTTTTAAAAATTTTCAAATTAAAATAAATAAAATCGGGTACAAACTGCTCGATTTTTTAAAATCACAAAGAAAAAGAATATGATTGCAAAATACCGAAAACAGTTTAATCAGGATTTTAGTCAGGAAAAATATGAAGCATGTAAAGAGATCCTAAAAGACAAAAGCGGATTGCTGCCCGCCTTCAGACTTTCTGAAAGTCCGATGTTTCTTACAAATGATTTTAAAAATAAATTGATCGATGCGAGTGAAAGCATCATTGATCAGATCAAGGCTTTACCAGAAGGAACCTTAGAAAAAGCAATTCCAGCAAACTGCAAAGTTCCTAATGACACCAAACAACCTCACTTTTTTACCATCGATTTTGGAGTCTGCAGAAATGAAAACGGAGAAATCGAACCACAATTAATTGAGCTTCAAGCTTTCCCTTCTTTATATGCTTTTCAAAGAGTTTTTGAAGAAACATTCTGTGAGGTCTATCCTTTTTTAGATGAAATTAGAAACAAAATGCCGCAGGAAGAATTTCAAAATTTTCTCAAAGAACTCATTGTAGGAGACGAAAATCCTGAAAATGTTATCTTACTTGAGATTTTTCCTGAAAAACAAAAGACTGTAATAGATTTTGCCTTAACCGAAAAATTACTAGGAATAAAAACAGTTTGTCTGACTAAAGTAAAAAAGGAAGGTAAAAAATTATTCTACGAAAATAACGGGCAGAAAATTCAAATCAACAGAATTTACAACCGGGTTATTTTTGATGAATTAGACAAAATTCCAAATCTTCAGCTTGAATTTGACTTTCGCGAAGAAGCAGATGTTAAATGGATCACACCCCCCAACTGGTTTTTCAAAATTTCAAAATTCCTATTGCCGATGTTACAGCATCAATTTGTTCCAAAAAGTTATTTTTTACATGAATTTCCTGAAAGCGAAAGCCTTAAAAATTTTGTTTTAAAACCTCTATTTTCATTTGCAGGAAGTGGTGTCAATTTAAACCCGACGAGAGAGATTACAGATTCGATTGAAGATAAAGAAAATTATATTTTGCAGAGAAAAGTAGTTTACGAACCTATTTTCGAAGACATTGACGGTGAGTTTTCAAAAGCAGAGATCCGTTTGCTTTACATCTGGCGAGAACAGGATGCACGTCCTATTTTGTTGGAAAATTTAGGACGAATGACGAAAGCAGCTATGGTAAACGTTGACTTTAATAAGAAAGATGCAATTTGGATTGGAAGTTCCAATACTTTTTTTGCTGATTAAATAAATATCAACAATAAACCTCAGAAAATTCTGAGGTTTATTGTTGATATTAGGATCTATTTATATCTTACCATCTTCTAGCAATTCTCTCGCCTGGTATTCCTGTACCAAATCGATAGCATTAGAAATAACATCACTCAGAGCGGTGATGAATGTACCTTCTTCAGCCATTCCCATTGCATGCTTTAGAGCATCTATCTCTTTCGGAATCGTCTCATAACTTACATCTCGTCCTGAATCCTGCATTCCATCAATGATTAACCCATTGATTTCTTCTTCAGTTCTCCCACGAAGATGTTTTTCATTTCTTATGATGATATGATCAAACATTCTGCCTGCGATTTTTCCACATAATCTGATATCTTCATCACGACGGTCTCCAACCCCTGAAATAATTCCTATTTTCTTGGTAGATTCCACATTTTTAAGATAATCTTCAATCGCTTCATATCCTGCAGGGTTGTGAGCAAAATCAATAAGAACTTTAAAGTTTTTAAAATTAAATACATTCAATCTTCCAGGTGTCAACTGAGCACTTGGAATAAAAGTTCTTAAGGAGTTTGAAATATCTTCAATTCCAAATCCATAAAGGTAACAAGCTAAACTTGCAGCCAAGACATTATCAATCATGAATTTTGCCTTCCCCTCCATGGTAATCGGGAAGTCTTTGGCTTTCCCAATTCTGATTTTCCAGTCACCTTTTTTGATAGTAACATAACCTTCTTCATATACACAGGTAATTCGACCTTCTTTTGCAAACTTCTTAATGTGCTCATTGTTTTCATCCAAACTGAAAATAGCAACATTGCTTGGCAAATCATTGATGATTCTCATCGAATATTCATCCTGCGCGTTCAAAACGCTCCATCCGTTTTTCTTTACGCTGTCGAGTACCACTCTTTTTACTTTGGTTAAGTCTTTAAGACTGTGGATATCATTTAAACCTAAATGGTCTTCTTTAATATTCGTTAAAACACCAATATCACATTGCCCAAATCCTAAACCTGAACGAAGGATTCCGCCTCTTGCAGTTTCCAAGACAGCAAACTCAACGGTTGGATCTTTTAGAATAAATTCCGCAGAAATAGGGCCCGTAGTATCACCTTTGGTCAACATCGTATTCTGAATGTAAATACCGTCTGACGTAGTGAAACCAACACGATATCCGTTATTTTTAACAATATGGGAAATCAACCTTGTTGTAGTGGTTTTACCATTTGTTCCCGTCACTGCAATAATTGGAATTGTAAATGGTTTACCCTGAGGATACAGCATATCTACAACCGGCGCCGCGACGTTTCTTGGAAGCCCTTCGCTCGGGGCCAAGTGCATTCTGAAACCGGGAGCAGCATTTACTTCAATAATTGCTCCACCACTTTCTTTCAAAGGTTGGGTAAGATTTTCTGCCATAATATCAATTCCACAGACATCGAGGCCAATAATCTTTGAAATTCTTTCTGCCATCGTGATGTTTTCCGGATGTACCATGTCGGTGACATCAATAGAAGTTCCACCCGTAGAAAGGTTGGCAGTAGATTTAAGATAAACGACTTCACCTTTTTGAGGAACTGTTCCTAAAGTATAATTTAATTTGTTTAATAATTCTGTAGTATCTTTATCAACGGTAATTTCAGTAAGCACATTTTCGTGACCATACCCTCTTCTCGGATCCTCATTTTCTTTGTCTATCAGTTGTTGAAGATTCATTTCACCATCGCCCACTACATGAGCAGGAACACGCCTTGCAGCAGCAACCATTTTATTATTAATTACTAAGACTCTGAAATCATATCCTGTAATATATTTCTCAACAATCACCTTGTTAGAGTAGTTCTGCGCATGTTCTAAACCAACTTTTGCAACGTCCCAATCGTTCACATTAATTGATGATCCTTTTCCATGGTTACCGTCTAAAGGTTTCAGCACAACTGGATACCCTATTTTACGAATAACATTCTCAAGACCTTCCTCAGAAGTAACCAGATCACCAATAGGAACCGGAATTGCAGCATCATGAAGCATTCTTTTCGTCAACTCTTTATTACAGGCAATATCTACAGCAATAGAACTTGTATTTCCGGTAATAGTTGCCTGAAACCTCTGTTGGTTAACACCGTAGCCCAATTGTACCAAAGAATTTGTTCCTAATCTGATCCATGGTATTTTTCTGGAAACAGCTTCTTCTACAATACTTCCTGTAGAAGGACCTAAGCGCACACGCTCTCGTATTTCTTTAAGTCTTTGGATGCATGCATTCATATCATATTCCCTGTCCTCAATCAATGCGTTGGCAATTTCCACAGCCTGTTCTGCGGCATAAATACCAACATTTTCTTCGATATAATCAAATACAACGTTATAAATTCCTGGAGTTTTGGTTTCACGTGTTCTTCCGAATCCTGAATCCATTCCTGCAAGAGTTTGAATTTCTAGAGCGATATGTTCTATGACGTGCCCCATCCATGTTCCGGTTTCTACACGGTGAAAGAAACCACCGTGAGTACCTTCTGAACATCTGTGAGTAATTAAAGAAGGAATTAGCTTTTCTATTCTCTCCCGGAATCCTTCAATTTTATTGGTAGGAAAATTTTCCATTTCTTCAAGATCCAAACGCATCTGTATCAACTTCTTTCTTCTAATACTCCAAATATTAGGACCCCTCAATGCTTGTATCTTTTCAATTTTCATAGTCTAGTGATGAAATTTATATTAATAAAATTATCTTTTAAAATCAAAGATAATGCAAAACCTCAAAAAAAACCACAGTGTCATTAAAGAATTATTAAAAAAACTTTATATTTTGTAATCAATTTAAAATCAAAGCAAATGCATTAAAACCCGTTTGAAATTTTCTCAACAATTAATAATTTTCTAACTTTGCCGGCTATGAAACCTGTTGGAAAATTAATTATTATCGGTGGAGCTGTTAATAAAGGCAGTTTCTCCGAAACCGATTACGATCAGAATATTGAAAAAAACCTCAATTTTTTTGAAAGAGGAATTTTAAGAAAAATTATTACTGAATCTAAGAATAAAGAAAATTCAATTATTGAAGTAATTACTACGGCATCTCAAATCCCTCAAATTGTAGGAGCTGAATATAAAAAAGCTTTTGAATTTTTAGGAGCTAAAAATGTTAACATTCTTGATATTCACAATCGTGAAGAAGCTAACTCTGATGCCATAGTTGCCCGTGCAAACGCTGCAGATGTAGTGATGTTCACGGGTGGTGATCAGTTACGATTAACTTCCATTCTTGGCGGAACAAGATTTCACGATACCATTTTACTTAAGTATATGGAACAGGATTTTATCTACTCCGGAACTTCTGCAGGTGCAGCAGCTGCTTCTGAAAACATGATTTATCAGGGAAGCAGCTCTGAAGCATTATTAAAAGGTGAAATAAAAACGACGCAAGGTTTAGGATTAATAGACAATGTGATTGTTGATACACACTTCGTTCAGCGTGGCAGAATTGGCCGTCTATTTCAGGCCGTAGTCAACAACCCAAGAACTTTAGGAATTGGATTGGGTGAAGATACAGGATTGTTTATTCATAATGATACCATGACTGCTGTTGGTTCAGGGCTTGTGATTATTGTTGACGGAAGATTTATTAAAGATACCAACCTTACGAATATTAATTTAGGCGAACCTATTTCTATCGATAACTTAACCGTTCATGTGATGTCGATGAATGACCATTACGATTTAACGACGAGAAAATTAACGATAGAAAACTCTCAGTTTAACCCGATTCCACAAACCTAAAATAAATTTAAAGTGAAGTTTTTCTTCACTTTTTTTTATATATTTAAAATTTAATAATCAAAATGAAAATTATCATACACGGAGGTTTTTTCTCTGAAAGCGACCAAAGCCACGAAGTGAAAGTTGCCAAGCAAAATTCCTTGAAAGATATTGCCAAAAAAGCGCATCAGTATTTAGAGAATCATACCGCTTTTGAAGCGGTGGCTTATGCTGTTTCTCTCTTGGAAGATGATGAATTGTATAATGCAGGAATTGGTTCCCAAATTCAAAGTGACGGAATTATCCGTATGAGCGCAGCGATTATGGATGGCGAAACTCAGAAAATGAGTGGCGTCATCAATATTCAGGATGTGAAAAATCCGATTTTTGTGGCGAAAGATTTAATGAAAGAAGACGACAGAGTTTTGGGCGGAAGCGGGGCAAAAAAATATGCTACAGAACACGGTTTTGAAAACTTTTCAACTGAAATTCCTCAGAGACGAAAAGAGTTCGTAGCCAAACTAAACAATGGTGGAAAAGGTACTGTGGGATGTGTTGCTATTGATAAAGATGGTAAATTGGCTGTTGCCACATCTACCGGAGGAAAAGGTTTTGAAATTCCTGGAAGAATTTCTGATTCTGCGACAGTGGCCGGTAATTACGCAAATAAATTCTGTGCGGTTAGCTGTACTGGTGTAGGTGAAGATATCGTAAGTAATGCGACAGCGACGAAAATCGTCACGAGGGTGACAGACGGAATGAGCTTAGAAGCAGCCTTTAGTAAAACATTTACAGAATTAAAAACAATTGATGGCTTCGCAGGAGCTATCGCCATTGATAAAGATGGAAACTTCTATCATCAAGACTCACATCCGACTATGGTTTTCGCAAGTTTTGACGGAGAAAATTTTGAAATTTTTAATTAAACTTTAACATTTAATTAGTAATGTCATATATTTTTTGGCACGTATTTTACATACTTAGTTGTATAACAATTTAATATAACTTTTAAAATCAGAAATCATGGGAAATAAGACAAATGGATTATTAGCATTACTAGGAATTGGAGCTCTTGCATATTGGAAATACAAAAAATCTACTCCTGAAGAACAGCAAGCTGTGAAAGATAAGATTAACAGCGCAAAGGATAACCTGAACAAATGGGGTAATGATTTGAAATCTAAAGCAAATGACGTTGCAGCACAAGCGCAAAATAAATTTGACGAAGCGAAAGCGAAAGTTGAAGACTCTGCTTCAAACATCTAAGTTTAGATATATTTTTAAATATTATTTACATTCATATACAAAGAAGTCATTAATACAATGACTTCTTTTTTGCTTTTAAAGCATAGACCATCGGTATCTTATTTCCGAATTTTTTGATTCTCCATTTTCCACTTTCAAATTCCTCGACGTGTCTGAAACAAGGATATGGCGACCAGTCAAATTCTGTGAAATTTTCTAAAACAAAACTTTTACTGATTAAATTCTGTAAAACATCAGACAAAGGATGATTCCAGGAAACATAGTCCTGCACGATATCCGCTAAAGCATCGGCATAGGTTCCTTCTGAGGTTTCTACAATTGGTTTTTCATTAAAATAATTGTAGGTGACAGCATTGAAATCGTCATCATACATCCAGATCACTGGATGAAACTCTGCCATTATAAACTCACCGTCAGGTTTTAGAAAATGACTGACAACATTTGCCCAACGTTCCAGATCCGGCAGCCAACCGATAGTTCCATAACTCGTAAAAACAATATCGAATTTTTCATCTAAGACATTTGGAAGATTATAAACATCAGTGCATATAAATTCTGTATCCGTTTCACATTTTTTTGCTAAATCTTCTGCAGCATCAATAGCTTTATCAGATAAATCGATTCCTGTTACTTTTGCACCCATTCTGGAAAGCGAAATAGAATCCTGTCCGAAATGACATTGCAAATGCAGAATGGTTTTTCCTGAAATATCCCCTAATAAATCTAATTCGATTGAATTAAGAGAATTTCTTCCTTTTAAAAATTCATCTACAAAATAAAAATCTGATTCAAGATGTGGCTCTACTCTTGCGTTCCAAGAGTTTTTGTTAATATCTAAATAATTTTCCACTGGTTTTAATTTATGTAAAGATAATTTTTTTGAAAAATTTTCGCAAACTATGATATGTTGTAGAAAAGAATTTAAAAGGAGATTTACGGTTACCATAACTGTCTGAAATTATGTTTGCAATAAATCCGTCTTGAATGTTTTTAATAGCAAATCGATAGTCTACAGGCTGTTTTTCGTCTGAAATTATTCCAAATCCCTTTTTAATAGGATGATAGATTAATAATTTATTAAATAATTGCAAAAATGATATAATACTTGCCAAAACTATTCTACCTTTGCAGCGAAACAAATAACTGAAAATCAAATCAATGAATGATTAAACATTTGATTTGACAGTTGCTGAATATTTCGATTAATCTACAATTGCAGAAACTCGATGTAGATTATTTTTGATGAAACTTATAATAACCATGAAACTATGACTTCTCTTTTGCCAAAAGATGAAACAATTGACTTGTTTTCAGATTTTGAAAAACCACTATTAAATTTTTCTCTGGCAGTTACTTGGGATTCTGCTGAGATTTATATCCGTAATTTCTTAGGCATCAAAAAAAAACTAACTGATTTTATAGAGTTGGATTTTACTTGTGTAATGTTTGACAAGTATAATAAAATGATAGATTCTATCTGTTCACCGAAATACAATAGTTGGCTTATACATAATAATTTTCCTTTAGGTAAAAGTTATTCCAAAGATGGGGCCTTTGAACATTTTGATTACGAATCAAAAAACGACCCTCGCTACAAAAAAGTAATCAGTATAGATTTGGCTAGAATAAATAATGAGACAGAAACTATTTTTTTCTATTTAAATTTTGATCTAAAAAAGATAAAATCACCTAGTTTTTCATCAATAAGTTCGCTTCAATTAATGATTTTTGACGATAATACTCTAAAGAACATTTTTTCAGAACATTATATTTCGACAGAGAGCAGTTCTCAAAAAATAGGAATATTTGTTTTAGGAAAATTATATAGAGAGGCTAACCATTGGAAATTTAAAAGCATCAGAAAAACGATTAATGAAAAAACCTTTGTGAAATTGACTACAGGATATTAGTGTTTTTAAGAAACTCTTTTACAATAGATCGTATTTATATTAAGTTTCTCAACATCTACTTGACTTAGCAATAATCATGGGAAATCATTTTTTTAAAATAAAAAATTTGATACTTTATTCTACAAGAAAAACGACGACTAAAATTCAGGTTTTTGAGCAATAATCTTAATATTTGATGAAAACTATACTTTTAATCTTACTAACGATAATTCTAAATTTTAATGAAAATTCATTAAAATATTCTGATGTCTACCTTTGCGACAGCGCCGGCGGAAAGAAATATCATTACTCTAAAAACTGCCGTGGATTGTCCAGCTGCAAACATGATATTATTAAAGTGAGTCTTAAAAAAGCACAGACTTTGGGTAAAACTCTTTGCGGTTGGGAAGAATAATCACTTAATTTTTTTCCTCTGAAAAGAAAAGATATGATGTTTAAATAGAAATTCCCAAGGGAATAATGAAGCAATTAAAATTATCAACATAAAATTAAATTTGTCTTGATATCCTTTGGTTTTGTAAATGTACTCATCATATTTTTTTAAGTAAAATACAGAAATTGTCGAATGTACAGGGAATCGTTCGCAAACATTAGAACTCAGATTTACAGAATAGACTTTATCATCGACATCAATTTTTACACTGGATTTAGACCTGCTTGAGTATTTACAGTTCTAAGCAATAACTACATGTGGGCTCTGCATACCATTATCAATTGTTTCATGATACTTTTTATCTCTATACCACCCAGACATAAACATAATAATCACCATTCCAATTAAGAAAAGGTGATTATCAGTATAGTATTTTTGTCGTTCCAATATCAAAAGAATCTATCCTAAAAAATCCTCTAAAGCAACCGTTTTCTGTTCGCCAGCTTCTAAATTTTTATAGGTTACGGTTCTATTTTTTATTTCTTCCTCACCCAGAAAAACAAGATTTTTAATTCCTTTTTTTTCAGCGTAAGTAAACTGTTTGTTGATTTTTGCGCTTTCGGGATACAGTTCGGCAGAAATCCCTTTTTCTCTCAACTGGATAATCAATTTCAAAGCTTCAATGGTTTCAGCACCTCCAAAATTGGCAAATAAATATTCTACATTGGAAGCAGCTTCTTCAGGGAAAAGATTTAATTCTTCCATTACCAGATAAATTCGGTCTAAACCAAAAGAAATTCCGATTCCTGGTACATTTTTCACTCCAAAAACTTCAGTCAGATTATCATATCTCCCGCCGCCGCCGATAGAACCCATTTGCGCTTCGTCTGCTTTGACTTCGAAAATGGCTCCGGTGTAATAATCTAATCCACGAGCTAAAGTAATATCGAAAACTAAATTCTGAATATCAACTCCAAGGTTTAGAGATTGCGTGATGACAAATTCCAGTTCTTCAACACCTTTCAAGCCTATTTCGTTTCCTACAAATTTTTCTTTCAGCTGAAGTAGATTTTCCAAAGCGTCATTCGATTGAGTGAAAAGGAAATCTAATTTATCAATCGATTCCTGAGAAATATTTCTTTCTAAAAGTTCTTTCACTACTCCATCCTTCCCAATTTTATCAAGCTTATCTAAAGCAACGGTGAACTCAATCAGTTTGTCTGTGATTCCTGCAAACTCGACCAAACCTGAAAGGATTTTTCGGTTGTTGATATGAATGGTTACAGAAGTTCCCAGTTCCGCAAATGATTTGAGATATAGCTGAACCAATTCAACTTCCTGCCACAGGCTTTCACTTCCCACCACATCAGCATCACACTGATAAAACTCTCTGAATCTCCCTTTTTGTGGACGATCTGCTCTCCAAACTGGCTGAATCTGGAAACGTTTGTAGGGGAAAGTCAGTTTCCCGTGGTTCATCGCAATAAATCTTGCAAAAGGAACTGTTAAGTCATAACGAAGTGCTTTGTCGGTAAGACTTTCGGCACTGAAAGGTTTGTCCAAAGCTTTTTGAAAATCATTCATCATCTGAGTTTTTTTCTCGTCTTTGGCTTCGTTGATACTTGAATTTAAAATTTTAAAAATCAAACGATCACCTTCTTCTCCGTATTTCCCTGTTAAAGTAGAAAGATTTTCAAAACTTGGCGTTTCCAAAGGCTGAAAACCAAAAAGTTCGAAATTCTTCTGTAATATATTGATGATGTATTTTCTTCTTGAAACTTCCAGTGAGGTAAAATCTCTCGTTCCTTTTGCTAAGCTTGGCTTCATTATGCTAAATGATAATTGATGGTTGATAAATGATATTATGTGCAAAAATAAGGAATTGAAAGGACTTTTAAATCAATAAAAAAGCCGGAGATCATATTTCCCCGGCCCCTCATTTAATCATTTGTGTTTGGGGTTTTTATTTCAGACACTTTCCAGGATTTCTAAAATCTCTTCACCATAATTTTCAATCTTGTGTTTTCCGAAACCTTTGATGTCCAGCAGTTCCTCTTTTTTCGCAGGTTTGTATTTTGCTACAGAAACCAGTTCTTTATTGGTGGCAATAAAATAGGACGGAAGGTTCTGCTCTTTAGCTTTTTCTGAACGCCAGATCTTTAAAGCATCCAAAATGATTATTTCATTATCGCTGAGCATTTCATCTTCTGCCGAATACTTTACCGCTTTAGAATCCTTTACACTGTTTTTATTAAGCAGTGATTTTGCTTCGTTAAAATACAATACCACTGACCAAAATTGGTCTTCTTCGACAAAAGCAGTTTCTACTTTTACAATATCGTGATGCTCTAAGAAATCATCAATCATTCTCTGATCATCGTGCAGAAATTCTTCTGCGATTCTTATTTTTAAAATTTTTATCTGCATCATTCGTGATTTTAGAATTCTACATTTATTTACCTCCCAAAAGCAAAATTTCGTCTACTCTAATTTCGGTAATATATCTTTTCGCACCGTCTTTGTCGTCGTACGATCTGTACGTAATTTTTCCTTCGATGGCAATTTCTTTTCCTTTCGGAACATATTTCTGTAAGATCTCAGCTGTTTTGCCGAAAGCCACCAAACTGTGCCATTGAGTTTCTTCTACTTTTTCACCTTTTGCGTTGGTGTAATGATCGTTGGTTGCCAACGATACTGATGCTTTTGTACCTCCGTTTTCGAAGTTGATCATTTCTACTTCTTTGCCTGTGTAACCGATTAATGTTACCTTGTTTCTTAGTGACATAACTTTATATTTTTAAGATTAGTAATAGATAAGAGACGTTCACTGTTTTCTCAAATCTCTGTTGCAAAGATTCATCAGGTTTTAAAATTTAATCGGTAAAGAATTATTTAAATTCGTTTGTAGTCGTTTGAAAATGGATATGACATTCAAAAACAACACTTTAAATAATATTATTTTTTTTATGTGAAACTAAAGATTTCGTATATTTGGTTGTATCAGCAAGTGTAGATCAGCCACAATCCCAACAAATCGACAATGAACATAAGAATATCTAAAATAGAAAATAACGTGCAAGACAGAAATTCTGTTGCTTGGAAAAAACTTTGTGATTATGTTGACAAAGTTGCTATTGAAAACCGTAAGGAATTTTCACCTGTTGAAGAACTCGGACAAGAATTGTTTGATCAAATACACACCTTACCCGAGACAATATCAAAACTAAAAAATGTTACGAAGGTTTGGCTTTATGGAAGTAAACTGAAACGTATTCCGCCAGAAATTGGAGAAATGGAAGCACTTGAATATTTTGACCCTTACACTTCATATGATTTACATTGGTTTCCATATGAAATTACAAAGTGTAAAAACCTTAAAGACAGCAGAGTAAGCACAAGAGCTTTGTATGGTAATTGGAAAAACAGAATGGAATTTCCTCAGTTAACTCATAACCCAATTAGGTATTTAGGTGCCACTGTAAATTGTAGTGTGTGTAATAAGACAATGACTTATGAGCAAACAAATCAACTTTGGATTTCTTTAAAAGTTGGAACAGACATTTTACCTCTTTTGACAAATTTGTGTTCAAAGGAATGTGAAAGCAAACTGCCAACACCGCCAAAAGACTATGTTCAATTTACACATAAGGGTGGTGCAGACTTGAAACAGCCACTTGACGAAAACGAAAGCTTTGAATTAGAAATGAAGGATTTTGAAGACAATCAAAATGATAACAAAATAGTTACTGCACAAATTGACAATAACAAAATACCATTGAACAAACCGAATGTAAGAAAAGAATTTCCACTATTAAAACTGATTAGAAAAACATGGGAACGATAAAAAATACCAGCTGCAAACATGTGTTTATAGTAGTAGTGTAAAACTATAAATTCAAAGATAATTCTTCGATTGAAAATTTGTTCTTTATTATCCATCATTCCAAAGCCAAAAACATTAGCGTTCATACTATGAATGAATACATCAACATAAAAGAAATAATTGAACTTTTAGAGCAACAAGAACCATTGAGACAAGACACTATAAAGGCATTGAAAGAATGCAGAGGTGGGCAATGGCGAGGAAATGCTTATTTTCAGTTTGTTGACAGTACCAATGCTAATCAAAATGGAGCTGAATGGCAATTTGATGACAACATTGTTGTTGAACATCCTAAAAAAGGTACAATTATTATTGACTTTCTTAAAAACAAAAAATTGGGGGAATTGAATTTTATGAACTTATCGGAAAGAAAAAGGTGAACACAATCGCAAAGTTTGATATTTCAGATAGTTTCAAAATTACAGGACGTGGACTTGTTATTGCTGGCGACATTTTGCAAGGAACAATTACAACAGAAAATCACATAACAGTAAAAATAAAAACAGACGAACTGAAATTAAAAATAAAAGGCATAAATTTTCTTGACAAAAGAATTGATAAATATCAAAAATCGCCTTGACTTTTCATTACGAAAATATAGAGCAGCAAGTCAAACTTGAAAATTCTAGAATAGAAAAACAAATTGCATCAATTACCGAGAATTGACAGACCTGAAAAAGAATGAACCACTAGCAAGAGTTACAATAGTGAGGGGCAAAATTGCAAAGTACAATAGTAATTCTTTGGTTCTAAACTTTTAAAAACGAAATATTTGTGCTTTGTTTTCCGCAGTATCTTCATGCAGAAAGACTCTATGTACAATTTTTATTAATTTATGAAAAAATCATAGCTCCCTCCTAAAATTCGAATGCTGCGTCGCTGTAAAATAATCACAAAAAATCTGATACATTTCAGAATCTGTATGCGTTGCCCGAAGTCCCAACTGAAAATAAATTTCCAAAATCTGATGCGATAAATTTTCTACCAAACTGGTTGCGAAACTGTGAATTTCAGATTGTTTTTCAGGGCTTATAAACTTAATATCATTCAGGAGCATCTCAATCTCATCGGCAAACTGAAATGATTTTTCCACATGACCACTGATCATTTGATTAAACAGTTTCAAATCGAGATTAGGCCTAATTTTAATCGCTTCCTCCGAAAAATGAGACGCCATTCCAAGATAATTAACCAATAAAGTCAAATCTGCAAAAATCCTGAATGGAATTTTATCTAAAACATCATCCGTAAAAAATTCATCGTAAACAAAACTGTAATCTTCAGAAACTTTTGTGTTATTCACTTTAAAAGAATACGTTCCGGTAGCTTTCATGCCCATCGATTTCCAATTGGGAATAATTTCTGCCTGATCTTTAGAAATAACAAACGAACGGATGATTTCAGAACCCGATTCATCCAATAAAGGATTTCCATTTTCAGTTAATGTAGCATTTAAAGTAAAATGACTTAAGTGTGGCGCTCCCGTTGCAAAATGCCAAAGTCCGTTGATGATGAAAGTTCCGTCGTTTTGCTTTTCTGCTGTTCCGCCAATCATTCCGCTTCCGCCAAAACAGGTTTTAGGGTTAGCGAAAAGTGCCGTTGCGATTTCTGGTTTTAAATTTCTTGAGAAAAAATTCGCTCCCGAACATAACGTTAGCATCCAGCCCAGACTTCCATCTATTTGAGACCAATCGAACAGAACAGATAGTCCTTCTTTCAACCGTAAACCCAAGCCTCCGTATTTTTTGGGAACCCAAATCTGAAGCAACCGTTTCTCATGATTCAGATTCATAATTTTTGGAGAAACTTCAGACGCTCCCAACATTTCATTTCTGATTTCTTCAGGCGTAATCATGGTTCTGTTTTCGTTTTGAATTGATGTCTTTATCACTGAGATTTTTGGTTTTTATTTTTTTATCGATCGCTGATTAAGCAGATTTTGCAGATGATAAAATTTGCAATATTTGCTAGATCTGCGTGAGTATTTAAAAATCAGGCGACTTTCAAAGACTTGGATTTGATAATTTTTCGCCACTCTATGTAACCGGAAATCGCGACGATGAACAGGAAAGCCGTCAAACCAGCGTACAGATATAAATCTTTGTGAATTAATAAAGGAATTGCTATGATATTGCTGACATTCAGTAAAATCCAGTTTTCAATTTTTCGTCGAGCCATTAACCACATTCCCGCCCATGCAAAAGCACTGACCAGTGAATCTAAAATAGGTACATCAGAATCGGTAAAATGAGTTAGAAAAAACCAGAAAAGGCTGAATGTTCCAACCACGATTCCTGCGGTGATTAGTTTTTCCTGATTGGTCGTTTCAGAAATCTTTGCTTCAGATTGTTGCTTACCGAATTTCCAGTAAAGCCAGCCGTAAATGCTCATCACTAAATAGTAAAGATTTAAGGTAAATTCCGCATACAGTTTTGCGAAAAACATCACATACAGCGAAAGTGAAATTCCGGCAATACCAAAAAGATAATTGTTTGAATTGTTTTTTCGGGCCAATAAAACCTGAAAAATTGAAAAGAAGACCCCAAACCATTCCGGCCAAGTTGTCTTGAATAAAATTTCCTGCATCAAATTAACTTGTATAAAATTAAATGATGAGATGATAAATCAAAAAAATCCCTACGTCGGCATTATCCGAATCAGGTGTGGAAAAATTTCCCGGGTATCATCTCAGCCGCAATCGTGCAGCACCCCATTGATGGCGCAAAATTGAAACTTTTTTCTGAGAATAAAAAATTAAAGAGTACTTTTTTTACCGTAAATTATAGATTCGACAAAGACAAAAGAGACAAAATTTCGGACAATTATACTAACTGTTTAGATTTAGTTTAAAAATTGGTGAAGTCTTCGACAGGCTCAGACTGACATCGCATAAATCAAGCGGTTAGAAGTAAAATTGTCATGCTGAGCTTGTCGAAGCATGTTTCTAGTTAAGAATATTCATTTAATATAAATTTTTGATTTACTCCTTTTTGAATCACCTCTTTTGTGGTAAAAGAACAGCCGTTTACAAACGGATAATTTTTGTATATTTAAATTTTAATACCAGAAACTGTGAAGAAGACGCTGCGACGAACTTACCGTGTATCAAAATATGTAATTTACAAAGAAACGCTTGTTGATTATAAAGAACATTTTTGGTCTTTTCTCGGCGCTTTTTTCGGAATTGGAATTATCGCCTTTCTGCAGTCACAATATCTTCTGGAGCAAGAAAACATATTCCTTATCGGTTCTTTTGGCGCGTCAAGTGTATTGATTTACGGAGCCATTCAAAGTCCATTGGCTCAACCGCGAAATCTGGTTGGCGGCCATGTAATTTCCGCATTGGCTGGCGTTACCATTTATCAGATTGTTCCTGACATTTTATGGCTATCGGCTCCATTAGCTGTCGCATGTTCTATTGTTTTGATGCAGTACACCAAAACTCTTCATCCACCAGGTGGAGCAACAGCTTTAATCGCTGTAACCTCGCCAGGGAAAATCGCTGATTTAGGTTACTGGTATGTGCTTTCTCCTGTTTTATCGGGCTGCATCATTTTACTATTGGTAGCCTTATTTTTCAATAATATTACCAAAAACAGAAGCTACCCTACAAGTAAAAAATGGAAGCGGCTTTTACATAAAAAACACCAACACAATTTGAAAAATTAATAAGTATGGAATGCCTTGAATGTGGCGAAAAAATCATCGGCAGATCAGATAAAAAATTCTGCAATGATGCCTGTAGAAACGCTTACAATAACAAACAGAATAAAGATTCGAGTAATCTGATGCGGAATGTGAATAATAAACTCCGCCGTAATTACCGGATCTTAAGCGAGACCAATGTTGAAGGAAAAACCAAAATCGCTAAAAACAAATTGACTGGCTTAGGATTTGATTTTAACTATTTTACACAAATTAAAGTTTATAAAAATGGTTCGGAATACAAATTTGTTTACGACCAGGGATATAAACTTTTGGATGATGATTATATTTTGATCGTTAAGAATTAAAAAATATCCAAAATCAAAACATGAAGGAAGTAGTAGTAATTACCGGAGCCGGCGGATCGGTCGCAAAAGTTTTAGCGAAAAAACTTGAAAACGAATATACTGTTCGGTTTTTAACACGCACCCAAAGACATGAAAATGATTTTGAATGGAATATTGAAAAAGGAACTGTAGACGACAAAGCGTTCGAAAATGTTAGTCACATTATACATCTTGCAGGAGCTAATATTTCTGAAAAAAGATGGACTGTTAAACGGAAAAAAGAAATCATCACCAGCCGTGTAGATTCTGCACAATTGATCCTAAAAACTTTACAAGAAAAAAACATACAACTCAAATCGTTTATTTCAGCTTCAGCCGTTGGAATTTACGGAGCGATTACTTCCGAAAAAATATTTAAAGAAGATGACGAAAAAGGAAATGATTTTCTAAGTGAAGTCGTAATTCAATGGGAGAAAGCAGCAGACGGATTTTTAGAAAGCGGTGTAGCAGAAAGAGTAGTGAAAGTTCGGACAGCTATTGTTCTTTCTGAAAAAGAAGGTGCTTTGAAAAAGATGGCTGTTCCCGTAAAATTTGGGATTGGGTCTCCCATTGGAACGGGAAGACAGTATATTCCGTGGATTCATATCGACGATCTCAGTGCAATATTTGAATTTGCTTTGAAAAACGAAAACGTAAAAGGTGCTTACAACGCTTCTGCACCCCAACATACCGACAATGAGAATTTCACAAAGGAAATTGCGGAAGTTTTAGACAAGCCTATGTTTATGCCCAATGTTCCGGGATTTGTGATGAAGCTGATATTCGGAGAATTGTCTGTGGCATTGCTCGAAGGCTCAAGGACGTCTTCAGAAAAATTGCAAAATGAAGGTTTTCAATTTAAATTTCCGGGTTTAAAAAAAGCTTTGGAAGACTTATTAAAACGAAATTAATTAAATAAAAAGATTGTAAAATCTATGCAAAATACAAACATAAAAGTTGAGAAAACTGAGGTCCTTTCGGATAACTGGTACACTTTAAAAAAGATCACATTTACCGTTCAGAAAAAGGACGGAACCACCGAAACCCAAAGCAGAGAAGCCTACGACAGAGGAAATGGTGCCGTGATTTTATTGTATAATACCAGTACAAAAAACGTAATTTTGACCAGACAATTCCGGATGCCCACTTTTATCAATGGAAATGCGGACGGAATGATGATCGAAGCCTGCGCAGGATTGCTAGATGATGACCATCCTGAAGAATGCATCATCCGTGAAACAGAGGAAGAAACCGGCTACAAAATATCTAAGGTTGAAAAGGTTTTTGAAGCGTATATGTCACCCGGATCTGTAACAGAAATTCTTCATTTTTTCATCGCAGAATATTCAAGTGAGATGAAAATAGCGGAAGGCGGCGGACTTGAAGATGAAGGTGAAGACATCGAAGTTTTGGAAATCGAGATCGAAAAAGCGCTACAGATGATTGAATCAGGTGAAATAAAAGATGCGAAAACCATTATGTTGCTTCAGCATGTCAGGCTTAAAAATTTAGTGTAGATTTATTTTAAAATTAAAATTATGAAATTGCAATTTTCTTTAGTACTTTGTCTGTTATTTTCTACTGTTGCATTTGGTCAGAAGAAAGAAGTATTAAGTTCAAAAGATCAACATGCTGTAGAGCATTTTAAAGCTGAATACAAAAAGAAAAATTATAAAAAATTTGAAGGGAAAATTTTAGTTAGAGAAAATTATATCCAGTTTGATGATAAAGTAATTTTTCTTGAAAAATATGAAAAGATGACTGCTCAAATTTTAAAAGAAGCCTTGATCTACCCGCAATTGCTCACAGAGTATCAGATGCAGAAATTCCTTGATGAAACCACAGATAGAACCCAAAAAAGATTTTTAAAACTGCAAAAAGATCCGAAAGCATCGTTTGATGTGAATAATATTTCTATAAAAATTACCGAGCTTCCTTTTTTAAATGTCAATGAAAAGGTGAAGAGATTTAAATTAACTACGAAAAATAGAAATCTGCCGAATCCGATTATTTACTTTATTGAATTAACAAATTCTAAAGCTGTTAAAAATATGAGTTTTGAGGAGTTTGTGAAAGATGCAAAGCTGACGTATCTGGATCAGGAATAGAAATAAATTCTACACTAATGTTTAACCCAACAAGAAGAAATAGAAATATAGGCACCGAAAATCAGGGTGTTGGTCAAAACAATAGACTCCAAATCTCAATACCATATGGAACACTGAAATCTTTTTACGAAAGAATTGAAAAATATCAGACAGAGATTAGAAACATCAATGGTCATGATTTTTTATTTATTATTGAAGAGACTCGTGAGAACTGTCTTCATTCCTGCTCCGTAAATGATTTAGTGAAAATCATTCAACATATCCCAGAAGCTGATTATGGGGATATGAGATTTATTATTCTTCGCCAGCCCAAGAGAAAAGAAGAAATAATTTCTCAGGTTTGGGGAAGAATAATCTACAGTTTTGAATTTGAAAACGAATCTTATCCAGCAATAATATTAGATTAGATTCGATTGATTTAAATAAAAAATAATTTTGTCTAAAATACAAACTGTTGATGATCAGAAAGAATTTTTAAGATTGAAAGAAGATGGTCATATTTTTACCGAAAGTAAAAGAGATTTTGTTTCTGAACTAAAGCCACAGTCTTCAAGAAATACACAACTGTATAGAACTTTATTGCATGAATTTGGACATTATGTTCATTATTTAAATGTTGTGCTCAGGACCGAACAGAATGAAGAAGATTATGATTCTTATGAAAAAAGAAATGATTATTACTTTAGTTTACCAAAAGTCGAAAAAGAAAAATTTGCTCATCAGTATGCAAATAAGCTGAAAAAAAAATTAATCGATCATAAAATTATTCCTTTTGAACGCATTGATTAAATACTCAATCCATGCGTATTCTTCACCTCTGCCATCACAAAAGTGCTGTGCGTGCTTCCGATAGAATCTACTGATCCCAGTTTATTGAAAACAAAATCCTGATAATGTTTCATATCGCGCACCTGAACTTTCAGCAGGAAATCAAAATCGCCTGAGATGTTGTAGCATTCGGCAACTTCATCAATCTTTAAAATATCTTCCACAAACTGATTTCCTACCGAACGGTCATGAATTTTCAGTTTGATCTGACAGAAAACAGTAAAACCACGGTTCAGTTTTTCAGCTTCCAGAACCGCTGCGTAATGTTTGATAAATCCGTCCTGTTCGAGTCTTTTTACTCTCTCAAAAACTGGCGATGTCGAGAGATTTACTTCGGCTGCAAGTTCTTTGACGGTCAGTTTTGCGTTTTTTTGAAGGATTCTCAAGAGCTGAATATCCTTTTCGTCTAATCTTTCCACGGAATAATATTCTTTTTAAAACTATAATTTTCAAATGTAAAGAATATTAATCTGATTCAAATAAATAAAACCAAACAACATCCTTTATTTTTCAATTTAAACCAATCAATTCACTTAAATATTATCTTTACCAAAGAAATTGTTCTTTCACATACTTCATCAAACGGAAAGGTTTTATGTAAAATAAATGAAAAGGGAATCGTGTGAAAATCACGAGCTGTCGCGCAACTGTAAGTAATATTCCAAAAGTTTTTGTCCAAGAATATCCACTGTGAAAACGGGAAGGATGACAGAAGCTGTTACAAGTCAGGAGACCTGCCTCTACCGGATGAAAATGCTTTTTTACAGAAAAGTATTGTGAAGTTTTAAAATCATTGTTTAATTTAAAATTTTTAAGAAATGCAAACGCACATTCTTGGCTATCCGCGTATTGGTAGCAACAGAGAACTCAAAAAAGCCTGCGAGCAGTATTGGTCGGGCAAAATTGTTTTAGACAAATTACTGGAAGTCGGAAAAACCATTACTCAAAACAATTGGAAATTACAGCAGGATGCAGGAATAGACTGGATTCCCTGCAACGATTTTTCTTATTACGATCAGGTTTTGGATATGACTCTTACGGTGGGAGCGATTCCTGAGCGTTATCAGGAAATCGCTTTCAAAAAATCTGAAACTGATCTGTATTTTGCGATGGCAAGAGGTTTTCAGAAAGAAGGTTTGGATATTACGGCAATGGAAATGACCAAATGGTTTGACACCAATTATCACTACATCGTTCCCGAATTTCAGAAAAATCAGGAATTCAAATTATTCTCCAACAAAATTGTTCAGGAATTCATCAGTGCCAAACAGGCTGGAATCAATGCAAAGCCCGTAATCATCGGTTTATTGACGTATTTATTATTGGGTAAAGAAAAAGAAGAAGGTTTCGATAAATTAGATCTAGCACAGAATTTATTGCCGGTTTATATCCAGATTTTAAAAGAACTGGAAAATCATGGTGCGGAATATATTCACTTTGATGAGCCTTTTTTAGCTTTAGATTTAAATGAAAAAGCCAAGGAGACCTATCAGTTGATCTATGCTGAAATCAGAAAACAATTCCCTAATCTGAAATTTATCGTGACAACTTACTTTGAAGGTTTAAAAGACAATCTTTCATTGGCGACTTCCCTCCCGATCGATGTTCTGCATATTGATCTGGTTCGTTCGCCTGAACAGTTGGATAAAGTTTTAACTACAATTCCAAATACTTTAAGTCTTTCGCTGGGAATTGTTGACGGAAGAAATATCTGGAAAAATGATTTCACACGATCTTTAAATTTTATTAAAAAAGCAGTTGAGAAAATCGGCTCGGACAGAGTTTTTATTGCACCTTCCTGTTCATTGCTCCACTCTCCTTTCGATTTGGATTCAGAGAAAAATGAATATATTCTTTCTCCTGAGATTAAACAGTGGATGGCTTTCGCAAAACAGAAAGTTTATGAAATTGTAAATTTGAAAAAATTAGCATCAGAAAATCCGGACTACAATACTTTACAGGAATTAGCCGAAAATAAAAAAGCAATTGAAAACCGTAAAACATCTTCATTAATTCACAATCAGGACGTGAAAAACCGTATAGATGTGACGACAGAGGAAGATGCGCAGAGAAATTCCCCCTTCAATGTAAGAAAAGAAACTCAGCAGAAAGTATTGCAGCTTCCATTATTTCCAACGACGACTATTGGTTCGTTTCCGCAGACTAAAGAAGTGAGAACGTGGCGTTCAAAATTTAAAAAAGGAGAATTAAATGCCGAACAATACGATACTTTACTGAAACAGGAGACAGAAAGAACAATCCGTTGGCAGGAAGAAATCGGGATCGATGTGTTGGTTCACGGAGAGTTTGAGCGTAACGATATGGTGGAATATTTCGGCGAACAGCTGGCCGGATTTGCCTTTACCCAAAACGGCTGGGTTCAGAGCTACGGAAGCCGTTGCGTGAAACCTCCCGTTATTTTCGGAGATGTTCACAGACCGAATCCGATGACGGTGTATTGGTCAGAATACGCTCAGTCTTTGACTCAAAAATGGGTCAAAGGAATGTTGACGGGACCTGTAACGATTCTTCAGTGGTCATTTGTGCGCGATGATCAGCCGCGTTCGTTAACCTGTAAACAGATTGCTTTGGCGATTCGTGATGAAGTGAATGATTTGGAAAAAGCAGGAATCAGAATTATTCAGATTGATGAACCTGCAATTCGTGAAGGTCTTCCGTTGAGAACATCAGACTGGCAGATTTATCTGAAATGGGCGGTTGAAGCTTTCAGAATTTCGGCAAGCGGTGTAGAAGATGCCACGCAGATTCATACCCACATGTGTTATTCAGAATTCAATGACATCATCCAGAATATCGCCGATATGGATGCCGATGTCATTACAATTGAATGCTCCAGAAGTCAGATGGAACTGCTGAATGCTTTTGCAGATTTTAAATATCCGAATGAGATTGGTCCTGGAGTGTATGATATTCATTCGCCGAGAGTTCCGTCAAAAGAGGAAATGGTAGAATTGCTGAAAAAAGCACAAGCCGTAATTCCTGCACAGCAACTTTGGGTAAATCCTGACTGTGGTTTGAAAACCCGTCATTGGGATGAAACGGAAAAAGCGCTGATTGCAATGGTAGAGGCTTCAAGAGAAGCATCTGAAGCTTTTGAAAAAGAAAGAAATTTAGTTCAGTAAATTATAAAGGCAGGAGTTGTGAAACTCCTGCCTTTTTTAATCTATAAAAGATTATTTCATGTTAATCACCACTTTTCCTTTTGCACGGCCACTTTCTACGTATTTTACAGCTTCATTGGTATTTTCAAACGGAAATACTTGGTCGATGACAGGTTTTATCTTTCCTGCTTCTATCAGTTTTGTAATATCTGCCAACTGTCTTCCATTACCTTTCATAAAGAGAAAAGAATAGTTGACATTTTTTTTCTCTGCAATTTTTCTGATTTTACTGCTCAGCAGTTTTATCGCAAATTTTACGTACCAGGGAAGATTAAATTCTTTTGCAAAGACAGGTGTTGGCGGACCGGAAATGGAAATTATTTTACCGTTCGGTTTTACAACATCAAACGATTTCTCAAGTGTTTTGGGATCCTGACTGTTTAAAACCAAATCGTAACCGCTCAACAGATCTTCGAAATTCTGTTTTTTATAATCAATAAGAACATCGGCACCAAGATCTTTTAGAAATTCAAAACTTTTTTCACTGGCTGTGGTTGCTACCGTCGCACCCAGATGTTTTGCCAACTGAATGGCGAAGGTTCCTACTCCACCCGATCCGGCCTGTATAAAAACTTTCTGACCTTTCTGAATATTGGCTTTTTCAACCAAAGCCTGCCAAGCCGTCAACCCAACCAAAGGAATGGAAGCCGCTTCCTCCATTGTCAGGTTTTTTGGTTTTAAAGCAACATCTTTTTTATCGATCGAAATAAATTCCGCAAAAGTTCCGATGTGAAAATCTGCAGGTCTGGCGTAAATTTCATCACCCACATTAAAGCTTTTCACTTTTGAACCGACTTTTATGATGACGCCTGCGACATCGTGCCCCAAGATCAACGGTAATTTGTAAGGGACAATTAATTTGAACTCACCACTTTTTAATTTTGAGTCTAAAAGATTGACACTGGCAGCGTGAATCTCCACCAAAACTTCATTTTCTTTCAATACCGGTTCGGGAACATCCACCAATTTCAGTTCACTGTCTTTTTTGTAACGGCTAATACTAAATGCTTTCATGTCTTGAGTTTTGTTTTAAAACTTGTTCCTGATTCTTTGGATTGACCAACCCGAACGTTAATTTAGGAAAAAATCTGTTCAGATAATACACCAACTTCGCATCACCGATTCTGATGGTGAACTGATCTTTTTTTAATCCATTAATCAAACCTTTTACCAGTTCTTCAGTTGTGATTTTTTTGTCTTTTCTGGCAGCAGTCATTTCTGTATCAACGACCGGAGGAAGCAATTCAAATACTTTTATTTTGCTGCTGTTTATTCGCAGATGTTCTCTGAGTGATTTTGTATAAAACGCCAAAGCGGTTTTGGATGCTGAATAGGTTGCTTCAACCAATGACGGAACGTAACTCAGAATGGAAGCGGTATTGATAATCGCTGCTTCTTTTCTGGACTGAAGCATGTTCAGGAAAATATTATTCAGCCGGATGACGCCCAAATAATTGATTTCCATTTCGTAAGCTGCATTTTCTAGATGCCTTTCGTTGGGAACTCCTAAATTGATCGGAGCAGATCCCACACCAGCATTGTTATACAGAATATCAATACCGCCAAGCTGAGACACTTTATCAAAAAGCTCCTGCGCATCTTGTGCCACCGAAACATCACTTTTGATCACCGTAAGATTGGGATACTGTCTTTTAGCCAAATCTAATCTCTGCTGATTCCGGCCTGTGATGATGACTTTAGCTCCGATTTCTGAAAACTGCTTTGCTGCTTCCAGACCAATGCCGGAAGCTCCGCCAGTAATTAAAATTGTTTTTCCTTTTAATTCCATGTTACAATATTTTCTAGGTGAAAAACTCCTTGTAAATAATTTAAATCATATTCAAATTTCATCAAAATTAATTCCCCAACCCTGAAGGGTGTAATTTTGATGAAATTTTCAAAAAAGAATTTTTCTCAGTAGATTAAGCTAATTCTTTTGCAAAAAACAACTTAGAATCACCTACCGGAACATCAAACTTATTTTTTGCAAGTGCCAAAAACAATTCGTCAGCAACTTCAGAAGGTGCAATTCCATTGGCGCCACCGATTTCAGCAGAGAAATCTGTATTAACTAAGGGGGGATACACCTCGTAAATCATAACATTTCCCTGCTCTTCGTAAGTTTGTCTTAATGCATGTGTGTAGCCATGTAAAGCTGCTTTAGATGCACTATAAGTAGGCAACATTTTATGGCTTCTAAATACAGCAATTGATGATATGTTGATTACCGCAGCTTCTGTTTTTTGAGCTAAATGAGGAAGTAAAAGTTCTGTAAAATGAATGACACTGAAATAATTGGTGTTCATTTCGATCGCTGCTTTTTCGTGTGCATTTTGGGTTTCGTTCAGCAAATAGGCAAATGCTGCACCTGCATTATTGATGATGATGTTGACTTCGGGATGATTGTTTTTTAAATCTTCTGCAATGCGTAATCTGTCTGCCTCATTTGAAAGATCGCCCTGAATTGCTACAGCACTGTCGAGTTCCCGTAAAGCATTCTGAAGACGTTCTTCATTTCTTCCGTTGATGATTATTCTGTTGCCTTCTGCATTCAGTTTTTTTGCTATGGCTAAACCGATTCCGGCACTTCCGCCGCTGATGAATACTGTATTTCCTGTTGTTTTCATTTTTTTTGTTTTGTTTGAATGTTGTGTATTGTGGTTATGGTAGGGTTTGCGAAAGGGATTGCAGCGGCATCCTTTTGTGAAACAAAAGATACAGCGGAAAGCCCGGCCGTTCGCCCAAATTATTTTAGATGTTCAGAGTCGGATAATCGGTGTAGCCTTTTTCGCCAGGCGTATAAAAAGTCGCCTGATCCGCTTGATTGAGCGGCGCATCGGTCTTGAAACGCTCTACCAGATCGGGATTAGATATAAAAGGAGTTCCAAAAGAAACCAGATCTGCATCGCCATCCTGTAAAACTTTTGTTGCCGATTCTCTGTTAAAGCCTCTGTTGATAATGATGGTTCCGTTGTAGATTTTACGGAAATGTTTTGCTACTTCCTGAATAGCATTTGAATTTCCTGAAACGTCTGTAAAAGGCTCTATCAAGTGTAAATATGCCAAATCGTAACCGTTGAGACGGTTGACGATGTAATTGTAAAGTTCAATGGTTTCGTCATCGACTAAGATTCCCATAATTCCGTTAAGCGAAGGATTTAAACGTAGTCCAACCTTTTTTAGATCTGCAACTTCTTTGATGGCATCAATAATTTCAAAAAGAATTCTCGCTCTGTTTTCTACCGTACCACCGTATTCATCGGTGCGGAGATTGGAATTTTTGCTGAAAAACTGCTGTAGAAGATAACCATTCGCCCCGTGAAGTTCTACTCCATCAAAACCAGCTTCAAAAGCATTAAGTGCAGCCTGCTTGAAATCATTCACGGTCTGTTTGATATCTGCGGTAGTCATCGGTTGAGGCTCTTCGCTCGTCTGAAAACCTGTAGCCGTAAAAATCTGTTGCTGAGGATTAACGTTTGACGGAGCCAAAGGCTTTTTACTGTTGTGCAAATCGGGATGAGAGTATGCGCCCGTGTGCCAAAGCTGTGCAAAAATTTTCCCTCCTTCCTGATGAACTGCTTCTGTACTCAATTTCCACCCTTCTATTTGTGCTGAACTGTATATTGCGGGAACATTGATAACACCAACTGCTTCCGGACTGATGAATGTACCCTCTGTAATAATCAAACCGGCGGAAGCTCTCTGTTGGTAGTACTTTGCTATAAGTTCGGTTGCTTTATTTTCTGGATTATCTGAACGGCTTCTGGTCATTGGAGCCATCACGATACGGTTTTTCAGATCTAAGTTTTTACTCTTGTAAGCATCAAAAAGAATGTTTTCCATTGTATTTTAAATTTAATTCGGTAAATTTGCTTGCGTTTTGCAAGTACAAATCTATAAAATTACTTTCAAAACGCAAGTGTTTTTATTTCATTATTTAAAAATAATTTTATGCCGAGTTCAAAAAAGAGATCAGATTGCCCCATCAGCAGCTCATTAGACGTATGGGGAGACAAATGGTCATTGCTCATTGTAAGAGATCTGATGTTTAAAAAACAGAGTACGTACGGAGAATTTCTAAAATCTGACGAGAAAATAGCGACTAATATTCTGGCTTCACGTCTTTTAATGCTTGAGGAAAACGGAATCATCAGCAAGCAGGATCACCCTGACAGTAAGGCAAAAGTATTATATAAGCTGACCGAAAAAGGCATCAATCTGCTTCCTTTGCTGATAGAAATTAATCTTTGGGCGGAAAAATATTCTGAAATTCCTGAAAGTCAGCAGGTGATCTTGAATGAGGTGAAGAAGGATAAAGTTGGTTTCATAGAGGAGAAAATTGGGGAGATGATGAAGGATGTTTTGCGAATTTCAATGTAAAATAAACTTTATCAGCAGAATTTTTAGTTCCAAATAAATTAATAATCAAAAACTTACGGTTTTTAAAATTAAAAAGCCTAATTTTGCACCCCGAAATAAGGATTGTACGTTATGAAAAAAATAGGTGATTACAGAAAACTTCTTGAGGTAGACAATACCGCTACTTTGAAAGATTTAAAAACAGTTTACAGAAATGTGATGAAAGATACGCATCCTGATAAATTTGTGAATAATGAAGAAGGAAAACTGGAAGCGGAAGAAAAAAGCAAATCTGTGATTGAAGCCTATCACTTTTTGGTAAGCATCAACCCTGAAACGCAGGAAAAATATAAAGAAGAATACACAGAAACGATTACTACTTCTATCATCACTGATTTTTATTTGGAAAAATCAATTCTGAAAGTTCAGCATTTGAACGGTAAAATGTTTGAATACATCGGAGTTCCGAGAAATACCTATATCAAAATGGTGAATGCTGATTCTCCGAGCCGTTTTGCAAGAAGACATATCTACGGAAATTTCATCTACAGAAAGTCTGGTGAGGTAATGGCGGATTAATTTTCGTTTTGAAAATACAAATGTGCTGTAACAGCATTTTAAAATATAAACCGTATTCTCTGGATGCGGTTTTTTTATTGGGCAGTTTTCAAGTTCTCGATACGGTTTCTTCAAAAATCTACCCGAACTGACGTGGTTTTTCCGATTGAGTTTGGAAATCCAAAATCACGTCAATCTAATAAGAAATTAAATTCTTTTCTGTACTGCGACGGACTTTTGCCCGTGTATTCTCTGAACGTTTTATTAAAGTAACTGAAATTATTAAAACCAGATTCAAAGCAGACATCGGTTATGCTTAAAGGCTGTTCAGCTAGAAGTTTAAGGGAATGGGTAATTCGATATTCGTTCACAAACTGTGTGAAGGTTTTATTGGTAATTTTCTTGAAATAACGGCAGAACGAAGGTACTTTCATGCTTGCCAGATCAGAAATCTGTTCCAAAGTGATCTGTTCTTTGAAATGATCTTTCACGTAGTTAAAGATATGATTGATCCTCTCGTTATCTTCCACCTGCGTCTGGAGGTAGTATTTTCCGGCATTTAGTATACGGTATTCCTGTGTTGAGGCGAGTTCTTCCAAAATCTTGATGAATTTCATCAGCTTGTCCAAAGAAGATGAGTCGTGCATTTCGGTAATTTTTAAACCTACCTCTTTTTTTATATTTTCCGAAAACACAATTCCCGCTTTTGCTTTTTCCAGGAGATTGGTAATCTTCTGCATCTCAGGCAAATTCCAAATCTCTTCACCTAAAAAATCGGGTTTAAACTGGATGACCATTTCGTAATCGTTGTTGGTATTTTCATTGGTCATTCCGCAATGAGGGAGGTTGGATCCCATTAAAACAAGATCTCCATCTGAAAAATAAGATATATTACTTCCTATCTGCCGCTTACCGGAGCCGCCACAGACGAAAATTAACTCAATTTCAGGATGATAATGCCATACATGTGACTTGATATTTTCGTTTTTCAAAAACTTCAGACTCGTGAAACTGCTTCCCAGATTGGGTTTCACAGCTTCGAAGGTGGGATGCGAATGTTTCATATCAGTACCGTTATTTGTATGCAAAATTAACAAATACAATTTAAATAATTAATATTAAGGTTAAAATAGCACATGTATAAGGCAATTGTACAGTAGAACCGCGTTGAGGTTTGATCTAAATTTGCAGTATTAACAAATGAAAAAATTTATATTATGAAAAAAGTATTACAATCAGTTTTGATGATCGGTTTCCTATCTCTTTCAGTTAGTGCGATGAGTAAAGACAAAGACTTTTCTCTTTCATTTGGAAAAGCTGAAGCAGAATCGGTAACCTTTAAAGTATCAAATGCAAAAAATGTTTCTGTAACAATCTTCAGTGAAAATGATGGTGAATTGCTTTCTGAAGATTTAAATTCAGATAAGAGCGTTGCCAAATCTTACAATTTTAAAGATCTTGAATCAGGTATTTATTACCTAATCGTAGAATCTGAAACTAAGATTGAGAAATATAAAATAAATGTTGACACTGATAAAAAAGTGATCATTGATAAAACGCCTGTGGCAGAAATCGTGAAGCCTGAATTTTCTTTAGACGGAAATAAAACAAAACTGCATTTCTCAGGTTTAAAAAATTCAGTAAAGATCACGGTGTCAGATTTTTCAAATACCGTTTATTACAATTCGAATAAATCTGCAACCAATGGTGAGCTGGATATCACTTTCGATTTAAACCCGAATACAGCCGACAACTATATTATCAGTGTAGAACAGGCAGGAAAAGTTTTCAACAAAGTAATCAATCTGAGATAGGAAATTATCCAGTTTAGATTAAAAATTTTTATATAGTTTCTTTTTAAAGTTAGGTTCTTGCTGATATTCTCAGAAGAATCTGACTTTTTTTGTTTGTCCAAAGTTGTTAAGATTTTGTTTAAACATATTCAATTTTAAATTCTTTCAATACGTTCGACTTCGCAATCTATGATTTCGCCTAAAAGGTTACTAAGTTTTTATATAGGATTTTTTTTATGATTGAAACCTGTGCTTTTAGGTCATTAACCAATCTAGTAAGGTTATTTACATATCTGCTGAGGTTTTAAACCTGTAGGTTCGGGTTGATGGACGGGAATTTTAAGGTTGTGAAATTGTCAGTTCATGCGTTTTATATGTCCGTGGCTTCGAAGGCCTCAGCCACCGGTTGTGTTATATAAAGCAGTCTTTTATTTATTTTTATCATTTGGAGCATCATTACTAAAATAAGAAAGCCGCATCAAAGAATTGACGCGGCTTTCAGGTTAATTAAGGTTGTTATATTAATCTACGTGTTTTGGCGTGTAGCCGTCTTCACTCAGTTCTTTTTCTTCGTAATCCGCTTTCATTTCAGCATCATAATCTACCGGTTTGCCTTTACCCATTCTTCTCAGTAATGAATCGAACAGTGAATAAACTGTAGGAACGATAATTAAGGTAAGGAATAATGATGATGTCAAACCACCGATAATTACCCAAGCCAAACCATTGTTCATCTCCGCTCCTGCTCCTTTTGCAATTGCGATCGGGATCATACCGAAGATCATCGCAATCGTTGTCATTAAGATCGGACGAAGACGGGCATGGTTAGCCTGAATCAAAGCGTCGTGAGTGTTTGCTCCGGCTGCTTTTCTCATATTGGCGAAATCGACAATCATAATCGCGTTTTTCGCTACCAAACCAATCAACATAATCATCCCCAACATCGTAAAGATATTGATGGTATTACCTGTAATTGCTAGGATTACCATAACCCCGATCAATGCCAGAGGAATTGAGAATAATACTACAAACGGGTACACAAATGAATCATATAATGAAACCATTACCAGATAAACCAATACGATAGCCGCTGCTAAAGCGATTCCTAAAGTACCCATACCTTCTGTCTGATTTTCCATATCACCACTCCAGATGTAATTTACTCCGGCTGGTTTTGTTTTTTCATTTGTCATAAACTGGTCTGCCCATTCGTTGGCAACATCACCCATTGCACGGCCTACCACTTTCGATTTCACCTTTACAGAGGCTGTTTTATCTCTACGCTCCAGCAAACTTGGCCCTGAACCCATTTTGACATCAGCAAACTGACTCAGCCTTATTTGCTCGCCTGATGGATTGGTAAACATTAAGTTTCTTACGTCATCAATGGACTGTCTGTTGGCATCGCCAAAACGGATGTTGATATCATATTCGTATTCTCCGGCTCTGAATTTTCCGTCTGTGTTTCCTGAGAATGCAGTCTGCATTGTCTGACCTACACTGGAAAGATTTAAACCTAAAGAAGACATTTTATCTCTGTCGATGTTCACCTGAACTTCAGGGTTTCCTGAGTCGGAAGATAATTCTGCATCTACAGCTCCAGGAACTTTTTTAAGCAAAGCAAGAATTCTGTTGGCTTCTTTGTTTGCCGTTGCGTTATCAGGAGCGGTAACTACCATTTCGATTGGTGCAGCGTCTGCTCCCATTAATCCGATTGGTGCTGTTTTAAATTCAACTCCGGTGAATTTTTCTTCTAAAGCTCTTTTAATTTTAGCTGATTTAATATCTGTACTTTCATCACGTTCAGATTTATCAACTAAAATTACCTGAATTTCTGATTGATACAAAGTTGCCTGCGCTCCACCAAAACCTGATGACTGTTGGCCAACCGTGGTGATCATATCGACTACATCTTTATCGTCTCTCAAATATTTTTCAACCTGTAAAGTCAATTGATTGGTTTTTTCGACGGAAGCATCTTTAGGTAATTCCATCTGAACAAGGAACTGACCTCTGTCCATTTTCGGGAAGAATTCTCCACCGATAAATCCGCCACCCATTAATCCCATTGTCACTACAATTAAAAGTACAAACGTAAGAACAACGGTCATCACTCTTCTTAAACCGGATTTTAAAACCCATTCAAGAATTCCTGTAATCCAGTGTGTAAATTTATCCAATTGCTTTTCAAACCAAAGGATGAATTTCTCGAAAGGATTTTTACCCGTCAAATGTACCAACTTTCCAAATCTTGAAGACAACCATGGAATGATGGTAAATGAAGCCAGTAACGAGAACAGCGTTGCAATAACTACCGTGACACAAAACTGTGCTAGAATGTCTGAAACCAAACCTGAACTCATCGCAATCGGTAAAAATACCACCACAATTACCATGGTAATTGCTGTTACGGTAAAGCCAATTTCTGAAGCTCCGTCATAGGCCGCACGGATTCTACTTTTCCCCATCTCCATGTGACGGTATACGTTCTCCAGTACTACAATCGCATCATCCACAAGAATACCTACAACTAATGAAAGTCCTAATAAACTCATTAGGTTTAAGGTATACCCCATCAGATACATTCCAATCACCGTTGCAATCAACGATACCGGAATAGAAACCATTACGATAAATGCGTTTCTGATGTTGTGAAGGAATAATAGCATTACTACAGCAACCAAAATAATCGCCAGAAATAAATCGAAAATTACATGATCTGCCGCTTCAAGCGTAAAGTCTGTATTGTCATCTACTATTGAAACTTTTAATCCCTGAACTTTATAATTGGTTTGAACCTGCTCAATCGTTTTTTGTACCGCTTCAGAAACTGATACTGCATTGGCATCAGACTGTTTTTTTACCTGAAGTAAGATGGTCGGATTTTGGTTAAATCTCGCTACCTTCTCTATATCTTTTTGAGTATCAAAAACGGTTGCAATATCAGATAAACGAACCTGAACTCCGTTTTTATTGGATACTACAAGACTATTCATCTCGGCAATATCTCTGTATTTTCCTGAAAGTCTGATGGTAGATCTTGAAGTTCTTGTTTTCAAAGCTCCCGTCGGGAAATCTAAGTTAGAAGAAAGAATTGCCTGCTGTACGTCTGCAATCGCAACACCATACCCCTGCATTTTCTTTTCATCTAAATTTACCTGAACTTCTCTTTCTTGTCCACCTACGAGGTCAACCTGAGCTACACCGTTTACACGGGAGAAAACCGGTTCTACTTTTTTATCTAAAAGATCGTAAAGCTCTTTGCTATTCAGCTTATCACTTGCAATACTCAACGTCATGATCGGTAAATCATCCAATGAGAATTTCTGCAGTGATGGCGGGTCTGCATCTTCCGGAAGATCTGCCAAAATAGCATTCACCTTTCTCTGTGCATCATTCAAAGCGTAGTTTACATCGGCACCTGTGTTCAGCTGAACCATAATTACCGATAAACTTTCATATGAAGATGATTCTACTTTCTTTACGTTTTCCAACGAACCTACAGCGTCTTCAATCTTACGTGTCACCGATGTTTCCACCTCAGAAGGTGAAGCTCCCGGATACACGGTAGAAATCGTTACCATATTGGTTTCAAATTTCGGAATCAATTCGTACCCCATCATGGAGTAGCTTAATAAACCTCCCAGCGTCAGAATCGTAAATAATACGATAACCAGGGACGGTCTTTTAATGGATATTTCTGCTAACTTCATCTTCTGTTACTTTACGATATTGATTTTTGAACCGTTATCAAGGTTGATCTGTCCGCTGGTAATTACCTGCTCACCTCCGTTCAGTCCGCTGATGATTTGTACTTTGTCGCCGTATACTTTTCCTGTTTTCACAGTGATCATTTTAGCAGTACCATTCTGAACGATAAAGATTTGTCCTGAACTCACTCCATTTGCAAAAGCTTCCGCGGGAACTGTCAGCATATTTTGAGTTTCAGCACCATTATTTGTTTTAAATAATGCAGTTGCATACATACCCGCCTTTAGGTTCCCTCTGTTTTGAACTTCAATTTCTACAGGGAAATTTAAAGAAGCATCACTTTTAGGAGCGATAAATGTAATTCTTCCGCTGAAAGATTCTTCAGGTAAAACATTCACATTAATTGCTACTTCCTGACCCAATTGAATTCTTCCGATCTGGCTTTCGTCAACTAAAACTGAAAGTTTTAAGCTGTTGATATTTACGATTTCGAATAAAGCAGTTCCCGGTGCAACCACCATTCCCGGCTCAACCATTTTTTTGTTGATAATACCGCTGATTCCTGCTCTGATGCTTGTATCATTTACTTTTACACCTTGAGCTCTTACTGCAGCCTGCATATTTTTCAACTGCAATCTTGAATTGTCTAACTGTTGTTTTGTAACACCTCCTGTTTTGAAGGCATTTTCATAACGTTGGTTGTCTGCAATTGCATTCTGTAAATTGTTCTGAGCTTGAGTAACGTCTACTTCAATCGCATCTCTTTTAATCGTTGCTAAAACCTGACCGGCTCCTACTCTAGAACCTTCTTTCACGAAAACGCTCACAATACGTCCTGCAATTTCTGAAGACTGATTCGATTCCTGTTTTGGGATAAAAGTTCCGTTTGCAGAATAATCTGTGTTGATATTTTCTCTGGAAACAGTAACAACATTTACGTTGATTTTGTCAACCTGTTTTGCTACTTCTTTTACTTCGGTTTCCTGTTTCTTTTTGTTATCAGTAATTTTCCAAGCTGCTAAACCAATAAGCACTGCAGCGACGATGATATATATTAAAGTTTTTTTCATTTGAAGTTATTTATAAATTTTAAAGGTCAAATGCAATCGCCACATTTTCATAAGTTTTTTTGTACTATAATTCATAGCGATGTCATTTCAATTATGGGTTTTGTAAAGTATTAAGTTCGCCTTTAGCCTTGATTAATTTAATTTCAGCCTGTTTGTAGTCTAATAATGCAGTGGTATAATTTTGTTTTGCATCCGTCAAAGCATTTTCAGAATCTAAAACTTCAGTTAACGTTGCTAAACCATATTGATAGTTTGCCTGAGTGTCTTTCTGAACTTTTTCAGCTAGCGTCACATTATTCTTCATGCTTTCAATCGTGATTAATGAATTTTCCATATTGGTAATTGCATTTTTATAATCTAAGCTTAAAGTCAACTGCGTATTTTGAATATCCTGATCTAAATCTAAAATATCAATTTCAGCCTGCTGAATCTTAGATTTTGTAGCTCCACCCGTAAAAATCGGAATATTAATATTTAAGCCAATTGCAGAATAATCGCTCCAAAGAACGCCGTTATTGATGCCGTTTGTCAAAGGAAATTTAGCTCCTTGTCCACCCCATCCATAGTTTGCCTGTAGACCAACTGTTGGATAAAGATAAGCCTCAGTAGCTTTTTTATTGAATTGCAAAAGCTCTCTGTTTTTCTGTAAAACTTTTACCTCTGTTCTTGTATCTAAATCAACAGTACCTGCGATAAGCTGAGGTTTAGGTTCAATGCTTTTCTCTTCAAGCTCAATTGGAGTATCGATAGGAACGCCCATGTAGAATTTCAGAGAGTTTTTTGAAAGCTCAACAGCGTTCACCAACTGCTGTCTGTTGGCACTGATATTCGTTAATTGTACATTGGTACGATCAAGATCAATTCCTTTTGCCAAACCGTTTTCTACTAAACTTTTGATTACATTTCTTACTTTTTCGGTATTGGTGTAGCTTACGTTTAATGTTTTAAGATTTTCTTCCTGTACAAAAACCTGATAATAGGCTGTTGCTACATTTTCGATAATCTGCTCATTAGAAAGCTGAGCATTCAAAACATAAAATTCTCTGGTAGATTTTGCAGCTTTTAGCCCTGTAAAAACTCTTTGATCAAAAATAGCCTGATTCACAGTAACAACGGCACTTGAACTCCAAGGTTGTCCCAATTGTGCACGGATTCTCTGTCCTCCAAACTCCAACAATGACTCCTGAATAATAGGGTTATATGTTAACCCGGCAGTTGCACTCACTTGCGGCAATGCACCAGCTCTTGCCTCGGCGATCTTATATTCGGCTTTTTTGATCTGTAAAGCTGCTTTTTTGGCTTCTGCTTTATTTTGCAACGCCTGCTTGATGGCCTCTTGCAAAGATATCTCTTGCTGGGCAAATGCAGATGTAGAGCCGAAAATCATAAATGCTGCAGCTATCCCAATTTTTAGCTTTTTTGCAGTTATACGTTTTCTATTCATAATTTATTACTTCGTTTATTTTTTTGTAGTTGTTTTTCTGATGTACTTTATCCCTAAAGGACGAATCAGTTTTATAATTACTTTAACAGTTTTTAATTAATTTTTAAAAAGCATGTTAAGGATGATGTCTTTTCTTTCTGAGATGATCTGGTCAAACTCTTTATCTGTAATCATTAAATTCTCTAAAAACAGAGGCCTAACCGCACTCGGAAACACTAAAAGCGAAACCATATTGAGAAGAAACTGTACCGGAGCCATTTTTACAATATTTCCCAATTGCATTTCTTTTTCGATGTCTTCATACAATTTTTTCAGTTCGTCTTCCTCCACATCTCTTTTGTGGCAACTTCCTTTGTTAATTTGTGATACGATGTATGTTTCCAGATATGGATATTGAAGACTCGTGGATAAACTTCCATCAATAAACTTGGCTATCTTTTCCTTAAAAGGAAGATCAGAGTTCATGATGATTTCAGATTTCTCTTTCTCCACCCGATGAGCTTCATCGAAAATGATTTGAATCAGATTATCTCGTGATCTGAAATAATAGTTGATCAATGTTCTGTTAACACCGGCCTCGTCAGCAATCTCTTGTGTAGTTGCGTTAAATTTCCCCTGCACAAAGAATAAATTCTTTGCAGTCTCTTTGATTAATTCCTGAGTTTGATCTTTTTTTTCTTGTTTTGACATTTTTGTTAAACAATTTTGTGCAAAGATATATCAAACAATTGTTTTGACAAAATTGTTAAACAAAATAATTAAGTGATTTTCTGTGATTATTATCATAAAAAAAGTCTGAACAAAATGTTCAGACTTCAGTTTTATTTCAATAGTAATCTTTAGACAAGTTTAATTTTATCTTCCATAATCTCAACGATTTTATCTTTATACAAACCGCCTAATGCTTTTTTAAAGTTCTTTTTACTCATCTGCAGCTCAGCTTTAATGTCTTCGGGAGAAGATTTATCTGAGAGATGAAGCAAACCAAAGTTTTCTTCCAATTTGTTTAAAATCTTCTGTCTGAATTCATCGATATTTTCAAAACCTTCAGGCTGAAGCGAAACATCTATCTTACCGTCTTCACGGATAGTTTTGATGTAACCCTCTTCTTCCGAAAGCGGATATACTTTTTTGTAAACATCTGAGGCATAAATCAATCCAAGGTATTTTTTGTTGATCACCACATTCCAGCCCAACTCACTTTCGTTCATCATAATCAACTCCACTTTATCTCCTTTTCTGAAAGGAACATCTTCGTACTGTGGATTTCTCTTGAACTTTGTGGTACCGGTAATTAATCCTAATTCTTCATCAATATAAAGATGTACAAGATATCTTTTTCCCTCAAGAATTTTAGATTTTTGCTGCTTGTACGGAATGAAAAGATCTTTGATAATTCCCCAATCCATAAAAGCTCCGCTGGGAAGACTCTGCACGCAGCTCATCACCGCAAACTCGCCAACTTCTGCCAAAGGAGTTTCTGTGGTAGCTTTCAGTTTATGATCATCCTGATACACAAAAACTTCAATCTCATCACCAATTTCTTTTTCTTCACGAATAAAAACTTTAGACATAAAAGCCGTTTCGCCGGTTTCCGATTCAAGCATCCATCCTGAATTATTTTTTTCTGAAATTTTTAAAGTCTGTGTTCTTCCGATTTGCATTGATGATAATTTAGTTGGCAAAGGTAAGGAAATTAGTTTGAGAGTCTTAGATTGGAATTTTATTTTACATAAAAAAGACTGCCATTTACGAATGGCAGTCTTATATTTATTTAATTAATTAAATTTTACATGTGAATAGGTCTCTTACCCGTTGCATCCAAAGCAGCTTCTTTAATAGCTTCAGCATATGTAGGGTGTGCATGAGAACTTCTTGCGATATCTTCTGCACTTGCACGGAATTCCATTGCAATAACTCCTTCTGCAATCAAATCTGCAGCTCTTGCTCCTACGATATGCATACCTAAAACTTCATCAGTTTTTTCGTCTGCAATGATTTTCACCAAACCATCCACATCACCACTTGCACGGCTTCTTCCTAATGCTCTCATTGGGAAAGAACCAACTTTGTAAGCTACCCCTTCTTCTTTTAACTGCTCTTCAGTTTTACCAACTCCGGCAACTTCAGGCCATGTGTAAACCACACCAGGAATCAAGTTGTAATTAACGTGAGGTTTTTGTCCTGCTAAAGTTTCAGCCACGAAAACTCCTTCTTCTTCAGCTTTGTGAGCCAACATCGCCCCTTTGATAACATCTCCGATTGCATAGATGTTAGTAACGTTTGTCTGAAGGTGGTCGTTCGTTTTCACTCTACCTCTTTCGTCTAGTTCAACTCCAGCTTTCTCCAACCCAAGACCGTCTGTGTAAGGCTTTCTACCTACAGAAACCAAACAGTAGTCACCTTCTACCGTTACTTCTTCTCCTTTTTTATCTTTTGCTGTAATTTTTACAGTATCTCCATTTCTTTCAACTGCAGAAACTGCTGTAGAAAGCATAAATTTCATTCCTTGCTTCTTAAGAACTTTAGTTAATTCTTTGCTTAAAGCTCCATCCATGGTAGGAATGATCTTATCCATAAATTCAACTACAGTAACCTGAGCTCCTAGTCTTAAATAAACAGAACCTAACTCAAGACCGATAACTCCACCACCGATAACTACTAAATGTTTAGGGATTTCCTTAAGATTTAAAGCCTCTGTAGAAGTGATTACTCTTTCCTTATCTAAAGTGATGAAAGGTAAAGATGTAGGTTTAGAACCTGTTGCAATAATGGTGTATTTAGAATCAATTATTTCTGTAGAACCGTCGTTTTTAGTCACTTTAACCTGAGTTGCAGATTCGAAGCTTCCAAGACCTTCAAAAACAGTGATTTTGTTTTTGTTCATCAAATAGCTGATTCCGTCCGTGTTTTGTTTAATCACCTCATTTTTACGCTCAATCATTCTTGCGATGTCAGCTTGAGGTTCATTAATAATAATTCCGTGACCTGCAAAATTGTGTTTTGCGTTTTCGAAATGCTCAGAACTGTCTAGAAGCGCTTTTGAAGGAATACATCCAACGTTAAGACAAGTTCCGCCTAAAGTTGAATATTTTTCAATAATTGCTGTTTTGAAACCTAATTGCGCAGCGCGGATTGCAGCTACATAACCTCCAGGACCAGAACCTATTACGGTAACATCGAATTGACTCATTTTATTTTATAATTTATTATTAGCTATTCTTAAATCCTTACAAATTTACTGATTAATTTACAAGGAACAAAGTGAGTTTTGTCAAGTTTTGGAAAGCGGATCTTTGAAGCTTGATGATGGAAGTTTAATAGATAGAAATTTTTTTTGTTTAAATTCTAATTTTAGCATCATCCAGCCAATTTTATAAATCTAAATTTAATTTTCCCAGTCCGAAAACTTCTTTATTTCCGAAAAACTGACCTCCGCAAATGTACCATTCAAGGTTTTCCAAATGTTTAACCACATTTTCCGGTTTCATTTCTGCAACGTCTTTTTTCGCAATAATTCCTTTATACCATCTTCCCGATTCTGGAGAATCCGGAAATCCGACTGCGTATTTAATCCAAATTCTTTGGCAAAGTCTGCATTGAATAACACTTACTTCCGCATTTTTGCCATTGGTGAGATCTGTACCCACTATTGAAGTTCTGTATTCAGATTCGGTCAGGTCATGTTTTTCGCACGCACAACCTAATTTCGGAAGTTTTTTCATGAAATGAAATATTGATTTTTTGATAAATTGAAGTGCAAATTTAGAGAAATTTAAAGACTATGACTTCTTCATTAATTCCAACAAAATCTTTTCATATTTATCTAGAATAATCTCCTTAGAAAACCGTGACTTAATAGAATTTTTAATAGCTTCATGATCATAAGAACGATGCAGAATCTGTATTATCTTCTGGGAAAAATCTTCGTGATTTTCAATATCAGAAATCTCACCATTGGTTTCGTGCTGAATAATTTCATTTATTCCACCCGGACAGTTGTTGGCCAAAGAATAAGTTCCGCAGGCTCCTGCTTCGAGCAAAACATTTGGGAAACCTTCGTATCTTGAGGAAAGAATAAACAAATCTGCAAATTTCAAAAACTCATACGGATTTTCTTGTATTCCGTGGAAAACTACATTTTTTAAACCTAAAAATTCTTTCATCTGATGAAGAATTTCTCGGTCTCTCCCGTCACCTAAAATATGCAGAATGATTTTTTCATTTTTTAACCTCGAAAAAACCTTCAGTAAATTGTCAAAACCTTTTCTGGCAGACAGATTTCCAATGGCTACTACGTTTTTATAATTATATTTAAAACTTTCAGGTTTAGTGGAAAAGCTAAGTTTTGCATTAATAAAATCAAAATCAACCGGATTATTAATTTTAATAATTTTTGAACGGCTAATTTTAAAATTATTAACCAAATCGTTCATCATGTCTTCACTCTGTGCAATGATCTGCTGGTAGTTATTGTAGAAATTATAGAAAAATTTGATTTCTGTTTTGGTCACATGCTTCGAGACAACATTGGTTTCTCTAGCAATGAATTTTACTTTTGGAAACAGCTTGATAAATAAAGATAGATAAGCATTAACTTCACCAAATCCAGAAAACACAATATCCGGTTTTCTGCGGTAAATTTCTTTTAAAATAGGCTTTAGCGAATGTCTTATTCTTTCGGTATCGATATCTATAATTTCAACATCACTTTTAAGGAAATCAAGATAAGCACCTTGTTTGCGTAAAAGCAAAATCTTAGGCTCAAACTTATCTCGGGAAAGATGATTTGCAATGGTGGTAACGATTCTTTCTGCGCCTCCCGTTTCGAGATCCGGCAGAATAAACATGACAGAAATTTTCTTTTTCATTGATAAATTAGAAAAAAGTTTTATTGATTGGCAATCCTAAACTTTCAAAAACAGGTACAATTTCATGAATGTTTTCGACACTTAAAAAGATATATTTATCTTCTGTGAAATTCATCCCGTTTGTTTTAAAAAAAGAAAAAGAATCATCAGCTTTTCCAAAAATATCTTCAGGCTGACCAAAAATAATATTTCCAAAAAAACTGCTGTTCATTTGAACATTAATCTCTTTTATTTCTTCGAGTTTTTTATATTTTGTAATTTCCTTTGTTGATTTTTCTGCGATAATTATTCTATAATTCGTTACTAAATAATAATTATCATTTACATCAAAATACCTCAAAATCCAGCGAAAAAAAGCCAGATACAATGCTACAAAAAAAATAAAAACTGCAAAAATAAAAAGCATTGCCTGCAAATTGATTATTAAAATAATTGAAATGGCTAAATAAAAAAAAGAAAATAAAATTCTTAATTTTTCAGCGGTATTTAAAAAAAACTTTTTTGCTGGAAAAATCTCTCTTAAAATTATTTCATTATCATCCAACACCATTAATTTGCAACGTCACTAATAAATTTAATTCTTAGCATTCTCACTTCTTCGTCTGAAAGCTCGTCTCCAAATTCATCCAGCAAAACCTTCATGCTATCACTTTCAGATTCATTCATAAATTCCATGAAATCATCAACAATATCTTCATCAAAGTTTTCTTCAATATAGTAATCTATATTCAATTTTGTTCCCTGATAAACAATACGTTCCATTTCTTTCAACAAATCATTCATTGAAAGATTTTTAGCTCTTGCAATATCTTCAAGATCAATCTTTTTATCAGTACTTTGAATAATGAAAACTTTATGACTCGATTTATTAGCCACATTTTTCAACACCATATCCTGAGTACGTTCTATATTATTTTCTTCAACGTATTTTGAGATAAAATCAGCGAATTCTTTACCATATTTTTTTGCCTTTCCTTCCCCAACTCCATAAATCTTTGCGATTTCTTCGAGACTAACTGGATATTGAACAGTCATGTCTTCCAAACTAGGATCCATAAAAACCGTATAAGGAGGAATTCCATGTTTTTTGGCAACTTTTTTTCTAAGTTCCTTTAGCTGTCCAAACAGGTTTTGATCAAGACATCCACTTGCCTGCATTTGAACCTGATCACTATCTGCTTTTGTTTGCGACAAATCAAATTCACGGTCTTCAGCTATTAAAAATGGCTCTTTGAATTTTCCAATAATCACTTCACGTCCTTTTGGCGAAATTTTTAAAACACCATACGTTTCGATATCTTTCTGTAAGAAATTTTGAACGGTAGCCTGTCTTAAAATTGTTTTCCAATAATTATCTTTCTCATCTTTTCCAAAACCGAAAAATGAACTTTGCTCCAGTTTATAAGACTTTGTGACAGCGTTTTCTTTTCCAACAATCGCTGAGATTAAATCTTTTGATTTGAATTTTTCTTTGGTGGTATCAATTAACTCTAAAACTTTCTTCAAATCTTTGGTTGCATCTTTCAGCTTGGGAGGGTTTGATGCGTTGTCGCACATTTTGGCTCCCTCACCAGTAACCGGATCAAAAGTTTCACCAAAGTAATACAGTATATACTGCCTTCTGCTCATAGAAGTTTCGGCATAACCGACCACTTCATTTAAAAGCTGAAGCCCGATTTCTCTTTCCGAAACAGGTTTTTGAGCTAAGAATTTTTCTAATTTTTCAATATCTTTTGGATCATAAAATGCCAGACAGTGACCTTCCCCTCCATCACGACCGGCACGACCTGTTTCCTGATAATAACTTTCTAAAGACTTCGGAAAATCATAGTGAATAACAAAACGAACATCCGGCTTGTCAATCCCCATACCAAAGGCAATCGTTGCGACGATGACATCAGCTTCTTCCATCAGAAATTTATCCTGATTGGTCACTCTTACTTTTTGATCTAAACCTGCATGATAAGGAAGTGCGTTAACTCCATTAACCTGTAAAAGCTGGGCAAATTCCTCTACTTTTCTTCGGCTCAGGCAGTAAACAATTCCAGATTTTCCTTTATGTTTATTGATAAATTTTACAATTTCTTTATCTACGTTGACTTTGGGACGAACTTCATAATACAAGTTGGCTCTGTTAAAGCTTTCCTTAAAAACCAAAGCATCCGTCATCCCTAAAGTTTTCTGAATATCATCCTGAACCTTGGGTGTCGCAGTTGCCGTAAGAGCGATTACCGGAACATCTGCAATCTTATCAATAATTGATTTTAAATTTCTGTACTCGGGTCTGAAATCGTGCCCCCATTCTGAGATACAATGTGCCTCATCAATCGCAACAAATGAAATTTTCACATCTCTGAAAAATTCAAGATAATCTTCTTTGATTAAAGACTCAGGAGCAACATACAAAAGTTTTGTTTTTCCGCTTTTGATATCATCAAATACCTGTTTGGTCTGGGTTTTGTTGAGAGAAGAATTTAGAACATGGGCTACTCCATTTTCAGATGAAAGACCGTTCACGGCGTCTACCTGATTTTTCATTAAAGCAATCAATGGCGAAACCACAATTGCAGTTCCTTCTGAAATAAGGGCGGGAAGTTGATAACACAAAGATTTACCACCTCCTGTAGGCATTAAGACAAAAATATCTTTGCCTTGCAACAGTTCTTCAATAATAAGTTCCTGCTGACCTTTGAAAGTAGAAAATCCGAAGTATTTCTTTAACTCGCCCGATAAATTGGCTTTTTTTGCGCTCATCTAATTTTGTATTGCTAAATTTGCATCTAACCCAAAGTTATAACTTTTTTACTGAAAATAAAAGTAAAGAGATTTATTAAAAATAAAACCTGCGTAATAAATTCTTAATCAATGCAGTTTTCCTTTGGCATATTTTGGATACAAATCATCTCGAAAAAATGGATATATCAAACATCATTTCAATCGCTAAGAGTACGTTAGCAATAGAAATTGCTGAATTAGAAAAATTAAAAAACAGAATAGACGAAGACTTCGTAAAGGCCGTAGAGATTATTCATTCTGCACAAGGTAAATTAATTGTTGTAGGAATCGGAAAATCTGCTCATGTCGGAAATAAAATTGTGGCTACTCTGAACTCTACGGGAACCCCTTCGCAGTTTTTGCACGCTTCAGAAGCTATTCACGGTGATTTGGGAGTAATTCAAAAGCAGGATGTCGTTTTATGCATTTCCAATTCTGGAAATTCTCCGGAAATCGTTAATTTAGTTACTTATCTCAAGGATTATTCTTCAGCTTTGATAGGGATGACAGGAAATTTGAAAAGTAAATTGGCAGAATATTCTGATGTTATTCTCGATACTCATGTTGATTTAGAAGCTTGTCCGAATAAGCTGGCTCCAACAAGTTCAACCACTTTACAGATGGCTTTGGGAGATGCTTTGGCAATTTGTTTAATGGAACTCAATGATTTTAAAGAAAATGATTTTGCTAAATTTCATCCAGGTGGAAGTTTAGGCAAAAACTTGACGGCGAGAGTCGAACAGTTTGTCTCTTCACAAAAGCCTCAGGTAACCGAAGAATCTTCAATCAGGGATGTAATTATTTCTATCAGCGCGTCAAGCCATGGAATTACAGTTGTCACAAATGAAGAAAAAATTATTGGCGTCATTACCGACGGTGATTTGCGAAGAATGTTGCTGAACGGTGATGATATTTCAAAAGTTTTAGCTAAAGATATCATGTCTGCCAATCCTAAAAGTATTGAAAAAGATTTTTTGGCAAAAGAGGCAATGAAAATTCTAAAGGATAACAATATAGGTCAGTTGATTGTAACAGAAAGCGGAAAGTATTTCGGAATTATTGATATTCATAAACTTTTAGACGAGGGAATTAATTAAGCCTTTGTTGTGATCATTGCTGTACAAAGCAATTGGGACTGTAAAATTGTATGTTAATTTTAAAAATCAAATTAATAACTTCCAATTTCCTGCATCCAACTCCCCGCTTTTTTTCATAAATTTGAAAACATTAAAAAAAATTCTGTGAGTGAAGGTAAAGACATGTCCTTTTTCGGACATATTGGTGAACTGAGAGGTCATCTTATCCGTTCAATTATTGCTATCGTTATCGCCGCTGTAGTCGTTGGATTCAACATCAACTGGATCATGGATCACGTCTTTTTCGGGCCGACCAGAAATGATTTTCCTACGTTTAAAATCGTGAATCATTTTTCGAGAATGATTCTCGGCGAAGACAGTATTGAACTTCCCAAAGAATTTCCAGTACGTGTACAGCGATTGTATCAGCAATTTAATGTGATGATGGCGGTTTCAATCTTTGGAGGTCTGGTGATTGGTTTCCCTTACATCGTTTGGGAATTATGGAGATTTATCAGTCCTGCACTGCATCCTAATGAAAGAAAAAATTCAATCTTCATCATCAATTCCGTATGGATTCTTTTTCTGACCGGAGTTTTATGTGGGTATTATCTCATCTTACCCTTCGCAGTCAACTTTGGAGTTATTTTCAAAATTTCAGATATTATAATTCCGTTGTATGACTTGAGCGACTACACAACTTTGTTTTTACAGGTAGTTTTAGGAATGGGTGTAGTTTTTCTTTTTCCGGTTTTAATTTACTTTTTAACAACGATTGGAATTCTGAATCCCGCTTTCATGAAAAAATACAGAAGACACGCTATTGTTCTGATTATGGTGGTGGCAGCAATTATTACTCCTGCAGATGTTTTAAGTATGATGATGGCAGCTTTACCATTGCTATTCTTGTACGAATTTAGTATTCTGATGTGTGCTTATACTTATAAAAAAGTGCAAAAAAGAGAAGCAAAAGTACCTATGGTACAGAAATAGGTCAAGGTTAAAAAATTAATATAATAATACGGCGAGAAAATCTTTGATTTTCTCGCCGTATTATTATAAAAGCACAAGCTAATTTTAAAAAAACCTCACTGCAGAGTCTGTATTTTACTTAGTCTTAAATAATATAATTAGATTTCTTACCGAAATAGAGTGAATAAGACATTTTTTTTAATATTATCCTCAGTACATTTTCTCACACTTTTTTATTTAATTGATTTTAAATTTTATATTTTTGAAGACATCAAATTTCACATGATATGAAAAGAATTTACTACTCTCTTTTATTGGTTTCCGGGCTGGCTTTCGGACAGTTTTTTGAAAAAGACAAAACTTTTACCAAACAAGATACTTTAAAAGGTTCAAACACTGAATTCCGCAATTTCTGGGATGTCAAAAAATATGAACTTTCTGTAGAACCCAATTTTGAACAGAAATGTATTAAGGGAAACAATAAAATCAGCTTTGAAATTCTAAAAGATGTAACCAATCCTGTTTTTCAGATTGACCTTCAACATCCGATGAAGGCTGATAAAGTTACACCAAGTTTTCCTGTATTAGAAAACTTTAAGAGAGATGGAGATTTTATATTCATTTCATCTAAGAAAAATTTTAAAAAAGGAGAAAAGTATACGATTGACATTACGTATTCCGGAAACCCAGTAATCGCAAAAAATGCGCCTTGGGACGGAGGATGGGTTTTCACCAAAGACGAAAAAGGAAATCCGTGGATGAGTGTTGCCGATGAAGGAATTGGTGCATCAATATGGCTTCCATTAAAAGACATTTGGGACGATGAGCCGGACGAAGGAATTATGATGAAAATTATCACTCCATCTGACTTGGTAGGAATCGGGAACGGAAGACTAACTGATAAAAAAACAGAGAACGGAAAAAACATTTTCACGTGGGAAATTAAAAATCCTATTAACGCCTACTCTATCATCCCGAATATTGGGAAATACGTTAATTTTAAAGATTCTTATAATGGAGAAAAGGGAAAACTTGATCTCGATTACTGGGTGATTGATTACAATTTAGATAAAGCAAAAAAACAATTTCAGCAGGTAAAACCAATGTTGAAAGCCTTTGAACACTGGTTCGGACCTTATCCTTTCTACGAAGATTCTTACAAATTGGTAGATGCCCCGTACTTAGGGATGGAGCATCAGAGCAATGTAGCCTACGGAAATCAATATGTTAACGGATATTTGGGGAACGATCTATCAGGAACAGGAGTCGGCTTAAACTGGGATTATATCATCATCCACGAAAGCGGTCACGAATGGTTTGCCAACAATATCACAGCAAAAGATCAGGCAGATATGTGGATTCACGAGAGTTTCACGATGTATTCTGAAGTACTTTTTACCGAAGATTATATGAATAAAAAATCTGCAGATAGGTATGCACAGGGAATCCAGAATAATATTGCCAACGACATTCCTATTATCGGAAAATACGGCGTAAGAAATGAAGGAAGCGGCGATATGTACCCGAAAGGTGCAAGTATGCTTCACACGATTCGTCAAATCATCAATAATGATGAAAAATTCCGACAGATTTTAAGAGGCTTGAATAAAGATTTTTATCATCAAACGGTTACGACCGAACAAATTGAGAAGTACATTTCAAACAAATCAGGAATTGATTTGTCGACAGTTTTCAATCAGTATTTAAGAACGACAAAAGTTCCGGTTTTAGAATATTCTCAAAATGGAACTGAGCTGAAATACCGTTTTACAAATGTGGTCGAAAATCTGAATCTTCCGATTAAATTTAATAATGAAACAATTTCGCCTACTGAATCTTGGCAGAAAATTACACTCAAAAACGGAGCTCCCGTTGAGTTTAATAAGAATTATTATTTGAGGTATAATAAGGTGCAATAATATATTAAAAGACAAAACTCAATGAAGATTTGTCTTTTTTTATTTATAAAATTTGAATTAAAATTTGTTACTCCTGTAACAAATACAATTTTCCATCAACTACTTATCTATAAAATAAAACCTAATGAAAAAAATAGCAGTAAGCTTAGGAATTCTTGCAATAGCTTTCGTTCAAGCACAATCAATTAAAACCAATATTGATTTGGTGAATGTGAAAGATGACAAAGTTGCCGTAACGATGGAATTTCCGAAAATGAAATCAGGAGATGTGAAATTTCACTTTCCTAAAACCGTTCCCGGAACGTATTCTGTTGATGACTACGGTAGATTTATAGAGGGTATCAAGTTTTTAGATAATAAGGGAAAAGAAATAGCTTTTACAAAAGTTGGTGACAATACATATTCTCTTAAAAATGCGAAGGACTTAACTAAAGTCACTTATTTGGTGAACGACAGTTTTGATGAGGAAGGTGACGCTACAAAGCATAAAGCCGTATTTTCACCATCAGGAACCGACATTGAAGCAGGGAAAATTTTCATGGTCAACACGCATGGTTTTGTAGGTTATATCGATAATATGCAGGATGTTCCTTATCAACTAACCATCCAGAAGCCCAATGACTTTTATGGAACGACTGCCTTAGTAGATCAGGACAAATCTGAAGCTACAGATACTTTTACTCTGGCTAATTATGCGAAGCTGACAGATTCTCCATTGATGTATTCTAAACCTGACTACATCACCTTCAATGCAGGAGGAATGGATTTGGTGCTAGGTGTTTATTCACCTACAGGCAAGTATAAGGCGGCAGACTTTAAAGAAAATTTAGAGAAGATGGTTGTAGCCCAAAAGAAATTTTTGGGTGATATGAATACCAACAAAAAGTATGCGATCATGCTTTATCTTGCAGGAACTGAAGGCCCGCAGATTAAAGGTTTCGGAGCATTAGAACACCATGAATCCACAAGCGTTGTTCTTCACGAAATGATGCCTAAAGAAGCCATTGATGAAGCTATTGTAGACGTGGTTTCTCACGAGTTTTTCCACACAGTGAATCCTTTGAAGACCCATTCAGAAGAAATTCACTATTTTGATTATGCAGATCCCAAAATGTCTCAGCATCTTTGGATGTATGAAGGAGGAACTGAATATTTTGCCAATTTATTCCAAATCCAGGAGGGGTTGATTACTAAAGATCAGTTTCTTCAGAGAATGAGCGACAAAATTAAAAACTCAAAAAGCTATAACGATACGATGCCGTTTACAGTGATGAGTAAAAATATTTTGCTGGATGAATACAAAGATCAATACAGAAATGTTTATGAAAAAGGAACACTTTTGACGATGTGTCTTGATATTGAACTAAGAAAACTGTCAAACGGTGAAACGGGCTACCGTGATATGATCAGAAAACTGTCTCAAAGATTTGGTGAAAACAAACCATTCAAAGATGACAAACTGATTGACGAATTGGTAACCGTTACAGGATATTCTCAGGTGAAAGATTTTTACAGTAAATATATTGCAGGTAGCCAGCCGACACCTTACGCAGAATATTTGGCACAAGTAGGTGTAGAAATCAAGAAGCAGGAAACTCCGCCAGTCTTCTGGTTTGTGAAGGATCCGAACCAGACAGGTTACAATGATAAAAACAATACGTTTGTGTTTGATGAAAGTTCAGCGTTATCTCCTTTTGCAAAAAGCATCGGATTTAAAATCACTGACGAAATCTTAGCACTAGACGGTAAAACAATTAACATTCAAAATGTTCAGGAGTTTATTAATTATTCTAAAACGATCAAAGACGGACAGAATGTTACTGTAACTATTCTTAGAAAAAATGGTGATAAATCTGATAAAATCGATTTAAAAGGAAAAGCAGTTTTAGACAAAATGACGATAGAAACATTGCAGTTTAAAGCTAACCCAACACCGGCCGAAAAGAAACTTCAAGACCAATGGTTAACTGGTAAAAAATAAAACAAAAAAAAAAGCGGAGAAAATTTTCTCCGCTTTTTTTTTGACGATATTTATTTGTACAAATCCGGTTCAATTGGATTATTATTCTTTTTAAAACCTTCTTTTGCCTTTTTCTCCATTTCTCTGAACACCTGATTGGGGTCTGAGATTTCCTTTCCGTCAGCCGATGTTGTTTTGAAAACTACCTTGCTCGTCTCGGTGCTCTTCATCATCATTTCACGCATATTTTTAGTAGGATCATTAACGTAAGATTTCCAAGCTTTTTTAAATTGCTTTTCATCGATCTCAATCTCTTTTCCGCCCATTCCGAAGATTTGTATTCCCTGTGGAAGTTCCGTTTGTTTTTCTGCGGCAATTGCAATTGTTTTATTTCCTACTAAGGTCATTGTATGTGAACCTGTTTTATCTTCAATCTTTACAATTAATCCCGGAAGTCCGTAAAACTTATAAGGTCCGTCTTGAAACGGAAGGTCCGTAGCAAACCAGGCTATCCATTCGCGACCTCCAAAATTCGTTGTGGCTTTTTGAGCATTATATACTCCCACTTTCTGTTTATCCGGAAGAATCTTCCACTCAGGCTTTTGGTCTTCTTCAATCTTATAGCTGTCGCTGGAAATTCGAGTGAAAAGATAAGTTTTGAAATCCGGATACTGTTTTGTCACTTTATAGGAAACTTGTCCAGGTTTATCTCTTCTATTAATGGTAATATTGCTTGGACTGCTTTTCAATTGTTTTTCGAGATCAGCTTTTGATGTAGAATCTGACACAAATTTGTCCTGACTGTAATAATTTGATCCTTTATCATCAATATCTAAAAGCATCATTTCCTTTTTAACATCTGCCTTATCTGTCGAATCCGAAATGAATTTATATTCATAAAAAAAACGATTTTGAGCGGAAAAGGAACAGTACATTCCTAGGAGAAATCCAAAATATAATTTTTTCATTTTACTTGATCGTATTAAGTTCTATTCTGTTATTATCTTTTTTAATTTTTGCTTTAAGGCGTTCTTCCTGATCTTTCATCTGATTGTTCTGCCCGTCTTTCATAATCATCGTCACACCGCCCATCTGCATTTGTTTAAGACCTTTAGTAGGATCATTTTCGTAGTCTTTCATCAACTTGTCGTACTGTTTAGAATTGACAGAAATCTCTTTTGCGCCAAAAACATCCCGCGGAATAACATTTATATTTTTTACACCCTGCAAATTAAAAAGATGCGATTTTGTATGATCTTCCAATTTAACAATTAAACCGGGAAGTCCGTGAAATTTGTAAGGTCCATCCTGAATCGGAATATCGGTTGTAAACCAGGCAATCCAATGTCTTCCTCCAAAATCTGTTTCTGCTTTTTGAGTTGACCATTCACCGATTTTCAGTTTTTCAGAAGTTATTTTCCAGTCGAGCGGTCTTTCGTCAGACACTTTGTAAAAGTCTGAAAGAATTCGGCTATGTAAAAAAATTTCGTATTTCGGATATTTTTTGGAAACACTATACCGTACCAAACCTTTCCGCATATCAGATTTTATATTAATTGCACCTGTTGCAGCCAACTGCTTGTCTAGATCAACTTTCATAATCGAATCTGACTGATAAACTGTAGCACTGTAAAATTTTGAACCGGAATCTGTAACATCAAGATTCATCAATTCACTTTTAACGTCAGAAACGTTGGTAGAATCCGGGATAAATTGGTATTCATAGGAAAATCTTTTGTTTTGCGCGTTGGAGAATATTCCGAGAATGAGTATACTAAGGGTAAATAATTTCATTTAATTTTTATTTCGTGATAATTTCCATTTTCTTAGCGTACGAATATTTTCCGTCACCAATTCTTTCCACTTTAAATTCTTTAATTTTTGATTCGCTATCGCCATCTTTAAACTTAGTTTGATACTTCAAAAATTCTTCTTTACTAACTTTTTTTCCATCAATATACAAATCTGCTCCGCTTGTTGACATTCCGATCATCTTAGTGTTTACAACGAATGGAGCTTCTGGCAAAACGATTTCGTTCCCTTCTATATCATATACTTTTGTACTCTGCTTATCTGCTTTAAAAAGTGCGAAATCAGAAATTCTTCCAGATTTTATGTAATGGTTTTCAGTTATTGCTTCAATTTCTTCTGCCTCTTTTTTAAGCTCAGACACCTCTTCTTTGGTTAAAGGATTTTTATCGTAATCCCTTCCTTTCTTGAAGTTATTTCTAAGTTTTGAAGCTTCATTTTTAGCAATAATTGCTTTCTGAAGTTCTTTTTTTAACTCTTCATTGGCTTTTATTGCACCTGTTCGTCTCTGTTCAGAATTGTTAAAAAATTGTCGGTTATCATTCAACGTATTTTTTCCATTTTTTTCTGCCTCCTCAGCTGCTTTCCTTGCTTTGATCTTTTCCAAAAGTGACTGCCTAAGATTTTCTCTCTCGTCATCAGAAACGATGATTTTTGTCATGTACATAAACATATCATTGCCGAGATTATTTTCCTTCATCATCTTATTTCTTATAGCGCTGGAAACCTTGTCGTTATTTTTAGCAGCACTGTAAATCATAACTTTTATCGCATCGGTTTTGCGCGCTGAATGGCTGAATACAAAATTGGGAGTTTCGCTGTTCTTTTCTAAAAAAATTTTAAATTCAGACTTGCTGACCTTTTGACCTTCTACCAGGAAGATATCTTGATCATCTGCATCCACCAAAAATTTATCTAGTGGGTTAGCTTCGGTACCTGAAATCTGTAAATTTGAAACAATTTCACCCTCAGAAGTTTGAGAATTTGTTGGTCTTGTAGTATCTTTTACAATCAAATTTTCAGCGTTAGTAATTCTGACTTCATCATTATTCTGCTCGCTTCTGTTTTCTAATGAATTAATTATTTTTTCAGCATCACTGTTTACTTTTTCTATCTCTATGTTTTTTGCGTTCACCAGATAAGCGAAAGCAACACTAAAGACAACCGGTAAAGCAAAAAGTCTGCGCACATATCCATATTTTGTTTTTGGTTTTTGAATCATTTTAAGTCTTTTTTTTAGGTTTGAACTGAGAAACGGACTGGTCGCCGGCACCTGATTTCCGGAAAAGTGACTTGCTAAAAGCATCTGCGCAAATGCTTGGGTATCCGATTGTCTGACGGCTTTGTTATCCGCCAGATATTCGTGAATTAAGTTAATCTCTTTTTTTATAAAGTGAAAGAACGGGTTGAACCAAAAAATTGCGGTTACGATTTCGATAAAAATTTTATCGTAAGAATGTTTTTGCTCAATGTGAACCATCTCATGTTTTAAGATTTGCTTTCCAATATCTGAATTGAGGACAATGGTATTCTTCCAGAACAGATTTTTAAAGTATGAAAACGGTGCCTCAGAAAGATTGGTCTGATAAAAATTGATTCCTTTAAAGTTCTCTTTCTGGAATTGGTTTTTAAATCTAAAAATTTTAAATATTCCTATTAAAAGTTTTAATAATAAAATCACTGCAACTCCGGCAATTCCCCAGTTTATATATTTCAGATAATTGATTCCATCATTTGTGGCTTTAGAATCTTTAAAAGTTTGAATTTTATTGAGCAAAACAAATACTTCATCGCTGAATTCAACCGTGAAATATTCGATTTTAAGTAACGGAAGAATCATGGATACTACAATCATCACAAGAAGATAAAATCTGTTGTAGTGATGGAATGTTTTATCTTTCAGACATAGCCAGTAATAAGCAAACATCACTGCTGAACAGAGAATGACTTTAAGGAGGTAAATTACTGTGTCCATGACTCTATTTTACTTAAGATTTTAGGTACTTATTTTGTTTTCACATGAATTTCACCAACATTTTTTCCGCTATCATTAGATCTTTTGATATTTATCGAAGCTATCTTACTAGGATTAAGCGCATTCATTTCAATCTTTGAAACGGGCTTTCCATCAATGTAGATTTTAGTATCATTATCAAAATCAGTTTTTACGAGATTTTTAAATCCATCTTTTTGGTATGTTTTTGCAATAGCGACGGCTTTTTCATTTATTTTATCTCCATCAACAGAACTTGACTTGAATGAATATCTCACATCTGGCTTCACATGAGCACCCATTCCAATAATCCACGGATTTCCCTGCATTTTTATCTGTTCCTTAGTAATTTCAGCTTTCTTTCTTGCAATGTCAGCTTGTTTTTCAGAAAGATTGGCTTTTTCTTTTGCCAGTTTCTCAAGTTTACGAATTTCTTTTTTAGATAAATTTGTACGATTGATTGCACTGTATGTTGCTACACCTGTATATCCACGGGCAGGTTTTGGAGCATTTGGAGCATTTGGTGGCATTGGAGGAGTTGGCGGTATTCGGAAATCCCCGTCTGAAAAAACCTCATTTCCATTAATGTATAATCTGTTTGCTTTACCAAACTTATTTTTAAGATCTGAATTGTTCTTAATTTTCTCTTTTAGTGCTTTAATTTTCTCTTCACTTAATCCTGAGTTCTCCTTGAAATCTTTAGAATCAAACACCTTCTCAATATCAAGTTCTATATCTGATAATCTAAGTCCTTGAACATTTATTGCCTCAGCAGGCTTACTTTTATCAGTTTTTAATTTATAGAAATAACTGTTGCCGTTCGGAGAAACATTACTCCACTCTAAATCATATACACTATCATCTTCTACGATTTTATCCATTTCACTGGAAAGCTGTTTTAACTCTTTTGCTTTCAATTCAAATTCATAGCTGCTATCGCCTTTTTCTTTGGCAATTTTCTTGAGTTCTGCAGCTTTTTCTTTTGATTTTTCACTTAATGTTTTCAGCTTTTCAGCCTGAATTTTTAATGCTTCATTGGCTTTAGAAATTTTAGCTTCCTGTCTTTGTACCATCTGATCTATATCATTTTTAGGAGAAATGGTATCTTTTTTAATTTCAGAAACTGCTTTTTCTATCTCAATATTGGTTTCTGCAATCTCTTTATTTTTTGCATTCACCATGTAAGCGAAAGCAACTGTAAATAACACCGGTAATGCAAAAATTCTACGCGCATAACCGAATTTGGTCTGTGGTTTTTGAATCATTTTAAGTCTTTTTTTAAGGTTTGAACTTAGAAACGGACTGGTCGCTGGCAACTCTTTTCCGGAAAAGTGGCTGGCTAATAGCATCTGCGCAAATGCTTTGGTGTCCGATTGTTTGACGGCTTTTTTATCAGCCAGATATTCGTGTATTAAGCTTATTTCTTTTTTGATAATATGAAAGAACGGATTGAACCAGAAAACTGCGGTCATGATTTCAATAAAAATCTTATCATATGAATGTTTCTGCTCAATATGAACCATTTCATGCTTTAAAATCTGTTTTCCGATATCTGAATTGATCACAATGGTATTCTTCCAAAAAAGATTTTTGAAATAAGAAAATGGTGCTTCTGAAAGGTTGGTCTGATAAAAATTGACCCCTTCAAAAGTTTCTTTTTGAAACTGCTTTTTAAACTGTGTAATCTTTAAAACTCCGTAAATCAGCTTTCCTAAAAAATAGAAAGACACCAATCCCAAAGCTGAAAAAACAATTCTAAAATAAATGTAATCATGATCTGCTGTTTTGTTTGTGTTTAAATTCTGTAATTTGTTAATTAGCAAATAAATATTATTACTGACTTCAATTGTAAAATCTTCTACCTTTATTAAAGGAAGAAAAATGGAGACCATCATCGCAACCAGAAGATAAAATCTGTTATAATGATGAAACGTCTTGTCTTTAAGAGACAACTGATAATACAAAAATAGTACACCCGAACAGATGATTACTTTTCCGATATATAAAATCAGTGCTTCCATCTTAGTCTTTCTTTTTAAGTTCGTTGAGTAACATTTCAAGATCTTCAACGGTCATCTCATTTTTTTCAACTAAAAACGAAACGGCACTTTTGTAAGAACCTTTAAAATAATTTTTCACAAGACTCTTCATTGTCTTCCCAGAATATTGCTCTTTCGAAACCAAAGGAAAATACTCGTGCTGTCTTCCATATATATTATAGTCAACAAATTCTTTTTCCTTCAAAACCTTTAAAATGGTAGAAACAGTATTCGTATGCGGTTTCGGTTCCGGAAAAAGATCAAGCAGATCTTTCAGAAAACCTTTATCGAGTTTCCATAAATACTGCATTACCTGCTCCTCCGCCTTTGTTAAGTTTTGAATCTTCATAGCTTTCTTATCTCATTTTTACCAACGATTTTAATATCACTAGTAAATTAGTTATACAAATGTAGAAATTAAATTCATTCGAACAACTATTTTTTTAGTGATAAAGGATTAAATCGTATAAACTACTGATTATCAGTATTATATTTTTTACTAAAATATGTTAAATTTTCAATCGCAGCTATTTTACCACTACTTATTTAGCATCAATCAAACGGATAAATCGAAAATTTCATAAAACTTGTTAAAATTTATTAAATAAAATTAAAATCTACTTGCTTAAACTGAGAAAATATATTTATTTTAGTGCTTTAAAAATTTCTCATGAAAAGATATAATCTATTACCTGTTTTATTATTGTTTATTTTTAGCTTAACATCGGCTCAGATGTCATCAGTGTTCGGATCAGTGACCGAAGCAAAATCAAAAATAGAAGCTACAGTTCCTGTTGTTCTAGAACATCTCAAAAAAGTCAGTGAAAAACAAGGGAATACAACTGTTTTAGATAACGGAAAAGTCGCTTTAAAAAACGAATACGATAAAGTTTCTCAAGAATTTGATCTTTACAAAGGAAATATGGCAAGCTGTATTTTAGGAAAATCTAAACTGACTAAGAAGTGTATGAACTATCACACCCAATACTTTAGAAATACATTAGGCATTTATGAAAACTACATTACCTACGTTACCAAAAAGAACGGTTATCTGGGTGTAGCGGATGACAGTGTAAAACTAGATTTCAAACCAACAGAGATTGCTACAAAAATTGACAAAGATTTCTCGGGAGCAGTAGGCGCTGTGAAAAAAATGAAAGGAGACAACAAATCAACTTACTTCGAACAGTTAAAATCTGATGATTACAAACTTCAGAACTTTGACACTCTGGTTAACTAAAAAAAATCCCGCTTCCTTAAAGCGGGATTTTTTTTTACATAATGAAATCTAACTGACGATATATTCAGAAATCACAGGCTGGTCTCTAATCTCATCCCAAGCTAATTTCCAGTCCTCTTGTACATCCATATCAATTTTCTGGTCTCTCATCTCAGCAACATATCTTACTTTAAAATAAACAGCAAAATGGTTTTCAGGCATTTCTGTTATTTTAATATCTGAAACGTGATGCTTTGTATTTGCCAAAAGATTCTTTTTAGATTCTGTAAACCAGTCGCTAAATCCTTTGTGTCCCGTAAACAAATCATTTCCAGGGAATTTCATTTTGACATCTTCTGACAGGTACTGAAGAAAGAAGCTGTTTTCATCTAACTGATCAAAATGTTCAAACCATTTTTCCATAAATGTTTTAATTTTTTCAACAGTTATTTGTTGTAAATTTTCCATAAAATTTTATTTAAGTATCTTTTTTGAATAATTTTAAATCTCTTTTTTAGTTTAAAATCATTTAAATACTTCAATTATTTTACCATTTCTTAAAAAATTAAGCTCACAACAAATCTTTTACGATTTTTTAACAGACTACCATCTATTCTCAGCAGATCAGAGATTTTAAAAAGGAGGTTTTTTAAATCATAATCTCTGATAATTTAACAAAAAAAAGGAGAACTACTTTCGTAATTCTCCTATTGGTAGCGGGAACCGGACTCGAACCGATGACCTCCGGGTTATGAGCCCGACGAGCTACCTACTGCTCTATCCCGCGGTGTATCTTTAGAGTGCTTACCGAAAGCACTTCAACTTAGTAGCGGGAACCGGACTCGAACCGATGACCTCCGGGTTATGAGCCCGACGAGCTACCTACTGCTCTATCCCGCGATATTGGATTGCAAATGTACGAATATATTTTAACATTACAAATATTTCTTTTAAATACGGTACTTTCACTCATAATTTAAATATTTGTATCTTTGTTATATGGCAAAAATATTAAAGATTTATCCAGACAATCCTCAGGAAAACCTTATCAACGAGGTTATTAAAACCCTGAATAATGGTGGACTGATTATTTACCCATCCGATACGGTTTACGCACTGGGCTGCAATATTTTTGATATTAAGGCCATGGAAAAGCTGGCTCAGATTAAAAAACAGAAACTTGATAAGGCAAAATTCTCCATTATATGTAACGATTTAAGCCATCTTTCAGATTTCACAAGACCCATCGACACTTCTGTTTTCAGGTTTTTAAAAAGTCATCTTCCCGGCCCTTTTACTTTTATTCTTGAGGCAAATAAAAACTTGCCTTTAGCTTATAAAAACCATAAGACAGTAGGAATCCGTGTTCCGGATCATTCCATTCCGCAATTGATCGTTGAAAAACTGGGTCATCCTATTGCATCAACTTCTATTAAAGATGAAGACGAAATCATAGAGTATTCTACCGACCCAGAACTAATTGCCGAAAAATATGACCATCTTGTGGATATTGTCATCGACTCAGGATATGGGGATAATGTAGCTTCCACTATTGTAGATTTGACTTCAGGTGAGCCCGAAATCATCAGACAGGGAAAAGGAGAAATTTAGAAGTATATTTGTATGAGTCTCAACGGAAAATACGCTGTAGGCATTGCACTTACTTTTATACTGCTTGTCTTGTTTATGCTTTATTCAATTCCTCTAATCAACCTATATTTCAATTCAAGAATCTTAACGGCTGAACTTTTTTTCTATAACAGACTGTCTCTCTGGATACTTCTTCTTTTGATACTGTTTTACAATTTTTTCATAGAAAACAGATCATTCATTATCTGGGAAGATAAAAAATACCCTCTTACTTTTTACATCGGCGCTGTCCTGTTTCTTTATCTGATCTGCGCGTTTGGTGGAGCATTTTTGAATGCAGCCATTATGTACTTAAGCGGAGAAAAAATAAGCAAAAGACTCTTAGAATTTAAAATTTTATTCGGTAACAATTATTTCCTTATCATCTTCACATGTCTTACCGCAGGTGTCATCGAAGAACTACTGATGAGAGCTTACATCCAGCCGAGAATTGAAAAAATATACAACAGTCCGGTTGCCGGCATTGTGGTTTCGGCATTATTATTCGGAATCTTACACAGTACTTATGGAACAATCGGACAGATAGTTATACCATTTTTTATCGGGATTGTTTTTGCTTTATTTTATAAAAAATATTCCAACATTAAAATTTTAATCATCTGCCATTTTCTGATCGACTTTATCTCAATCATGGCAATGAATTTTATTGATGTTAAACACTTATCTTTATTAAATTTATGAAAATCATAACCTCCCCTGCAAAATTGATGAACACCGAAAACTCAACAGATTTGTTGAGGAGCACAAGCCCCAAATTCATTGATGATGCAGAATTCATCCATTCATTCTTAAAACAAAAATCTCCAAAATATCTCTCCGAACTTATGGAAATTTCGTCAAAACTGGCCGATGAAAATTGGGAGAGAAATCAAAAATGGAAACCAAAACCAACAGCAAAAAATGCTGCCCCTGCGATGTATGCCTTTACCGGAGAAGTTTACAGAGGTTTGGATGCAAAATCTTTAGATAAAAAAGCTGTGGATTATTTGCAGAAAAATTACAGAATGCTTTCCGGATTATATGGTTTACTAAGACCTTCCGACAAAGTAATGCTGTACCGATTGGAGATGGGAAGACCGTTCGAATTTGATGAATATAAAAATCTCTATTCTTTCTGGACCGAAAAAGTGACTGAACAACTCAATTCGGAGATGAAAAAAAATGAAATTCTTCTGAATCTAGCAAGCAATGAATACTTTAAAGTCATCGATCGTAAGAAACTTAATCATAAAGTCATTGATTTTGAATTTTATGAATTGAGAGAAGGAAAACTGAAAACTATCGTTGTTTACACCAAACATGCAAGAGGTTTGGTCGTAAGATTCTGCGCAGAAAACAACGTAAAAACACTGAATGACGTAAAAGCTTTCAACTACGAAGGTTATAGAATTGACGAAGAAAAATCGACGGATACAAAACTCGTTTTCTCAAGATAAATGACAATCTCAGAATTAAAAAAATACTTTAAAACAGAACTTTCAGAATTATATACAGATTCTGAAACAGACTTTCTATATTCAGTTTTTATTGAAAAAATTTCAGGTTTAAATCAAATTCAACAAAGGATGATGTCTGATCAACAATTATCAGATGTCAACGAAAATCAATTTCAAAATATTCTTTCTGAATTGAAAACCGGAAAACCTTACCAACACATTTTGGGTGAAACGGAATTTTACGGAATGATTTTTTTCGTGAATGAAAACGTCTTAATTCCACGTCCAGAAACGGAAGAATTGCTCGAAATAGCAATCAGTAAAATTCAAAATTCAGCATCAAAAATTAATGGTTTAAAGATTTTAGACATTGGAACAGGAAGCGGTGTTATTCCTTTGGTTTTAAAAAAACATTTTCCAAATGCTGAAATTTCGTCTATTGATTTTTCGGAGAAAGCTTTGGAAGTTGCAAAAAGAAATGCAGAATTTCATCAGCTCGAAGTTAATTTTATTCATTCAGATTATCTGAATTTTAATTTGAATGAAACCTATGATGTTATTATTTCAAACCCGCCCTATATTGGTATCGAAGAAGAAATAGACATTGAAGATTCTGTAAAGGGGTTTGAACCGACAATGGCTCTTTTTTCGCCAACATCAGATGCTTTGATTTTTTATAAAAAGATTGCAGAAGATTCCATAAAATTTTTAAATAAGAATGGACTTTTATTTTTGGAAATCAATCAGAAATTAGGTCAGGAAACTCTGGAATTGTATCAGGGACTTTTCTCACATGTAGAGTTAGCAAAAGATTTAAGTGAAAATGACCGTTTTATTTTTGGTCTAAAATAAGGTAAGATGGAAATCAAAAGTCACACATTTCATGAGATCAATATTGCTGAACTAATTTCAGATGAACTGATTATTAAATCAGAACAGGATGGTTTAGATCTGTTGGGAAACCTTTATTATCAAGGTTTTGACAAGGTTATTCTCCATGAGAAAAACATCATCCCTGAATTTTTTGATCTCAAAACAGGTCTTGCCGGAGAAATTTTACAGAAATTCTCCAATTACAGAATAAGTCTTGCCATTATTGGAAATTTTGAAAAATATCAAAGTAAAAGCCTAAAACAATTTATTCTCGAAAGCAATAAAACTCAGCATATTAATTTTGTTGAAAATTTATATGATGCTCTGAAGTAATTTAAATATAATTTATTTCTTGTTTCAGAAAATGTAATAGCATCTGAAAATTGCTTTTTCTGTTTGCAAATAATTCTAATAATTCTGCCGCTCAATATAAGGAATTGAGATCAGTTCCTCGCTTAGTTTTTCTTCTAAAGGATAAATCCCCTTTTGCTTCAGAGAATAATTTGCAATAAAATAATTATTGCCAAAAAGGGAGAAAAAGTTATTTACAATCAGTAATTTTAAATCTAAAAGAAGGACTGGTAAGCTAAAAAAACAGCAAAACCAATGAACTGTGAACTAAGGATAACAGTTAAGTTATTTAATTCTGTGTACATTGGTTTTGTTATTTTAAAATTACAATCTTAACCGATTCTTTTTTTAATGAATATTTCGTAAGATAAATAGAGAAGTGGTAAAGACATTGCACCCAAGTAAAGGATATTACTCATTGCCAATTGCGGATGCATGGTAATTGAATAAATCAGTCCAAAGAATGCACCGCCCAAATGGGCAGCATGTCCCAAATTATCCCATTGTTTTGGGTTTAACATCATATAAACAGAATATCCGAAATACAGTGTTCCGAAAAGCCATCCCGGTAAAAAGTTTACACGGATCTCATTGGGTACCATTGCTATCGCCGCAAAAATTACACCTGAAACTGCACCAGAAGCACCAATTGCAGAATACCAAGGTTGTTTTTTGTAAATAAAAAGACTAAATAAATTACCCAGAAACATTGAGGTAAAGTAGATAATTAAAAATCCTATCTCTCCAAAAAACTGGATTACAGCCCCTTGAAACAAAAAAAGAGAAAACATATTGAAAAATAAATGCATAAAATCAGCATGCAAAAATCCTGAACTGATTAATCTTACATATTCCTTTCTGTTGTTTATCGCTGCAACATTAAATTTATATTTTTCAAACATCGCTATATTATTCAGCCCGAAATAGCTGATAATACATGTTATGGCAATAATGATGATAACAATAATACTCATAGTTTCTTTTTTTAATTCTCCGTATTTCCTCCTTCAAACAAATCACCGATAGTACCACCATCATCATCCACCGATGGAGTAAAATCTGGTTCTTCATAAACTTCCGGCTCTTCTTCTTCCGGTTCAGGAATGGTAATATTGATGTTTTTTACTTTAAATTTGGTAAACTGATTTCCGATCGCCTTAATCCCTTTGATACCGATGAATTCATCGATATTTACAGTTTCAGGATCACGTTCTTTACCTTTATCTTTTGCGAAAATAATTTCTGCAGTAGTACCGTTTGAAACCAGAATTCTTTCAATAAAAGACTTCGGATGTTCAGACGGCATAAAGGTCTGTGCGTTGCTTGTGTTTTCGAGCAAAAATCTTTTGATAAAATAGATATCTTTTTCGCCGTCATAGTAAATACAAGTAATCGGCTGTTGTGGTCGCCACTTTTCAAGAATGATATATTCGTCGTCAAAGCGATTACCCAGATCAAAGCTGATTAGTTTTGCTTCACCATGCGAATTAATGGTCAGAATTTTATCATCACCTTTGAAACTTCCCAATAAAGTTCCTCTCACATCAGCATTCAGACGTCTTACGGTATCATCAAACCAGATTTTTCTCGGGGCCAGTGTAGAAACACCTTCTTCTTTCAAATCTACTTTTTTGACTGAATATTTGGTCACTAAATTTCCTTTAGAATCACGTCCTTTGATTCCTATTTCAGAGAAATCAATATCCATCTTGTTTTTTCTGATTCTTGGATTCGGTTTTAACAGAACTGTTACAGTTTCTGCTTCCCCATTAGGATTTGCCGAAAAATAAAGGGTTTCAGAACCTTTTATATCTGAGGCTAAACGATAATCTGTATTTCTCGTCACACCGGTTACGGAAAAACGCTTCATGTAGTAGGGCCCCTGCATTCCTTCACGGTAAATCATGTTGTACACCGTACGCTTGTCATTTTTCTTCCAAATGGCAACATGCAGAATATCTTTTCCGATGAACGTTTTGGCTTCTACTTTTACCACTTTCATGCTTCCGTCTTTTCGGAAAGTGATGATGTCGTCAATATCCGAACAATCAAACAAAAACTGGTCTTTTTTCAGTGAAGTTCCTACGAAACCTTCTTCAAAATTGGCATAAAATTTTTCATTGGCAACAGCTACTTTAGAGGCATCGATGGTATCGAAAATTCTTAATTCTGTTTTACGTTCTCTGCCTTTTCCGTATTTCTTCTGAATATTTAAATAATAATCAATTGCATAGGCAATAAGATTCCCCAAATGATGGCGTACCTGCTCTATCTTGCCTTCTAATGCAGCGATATTTTCTTTAAATTTATCTAAGTCGAATCTTGAAATTCTTTTAATTCTAATTTCAGTCAGTCTCAGGATATCTTCTTCTGTAACCTCTCTTAAAAGATGCGCCGTGTGAGGTTTTAATCCTTCCGCAATGGTTGTTAATACATCTTCCCAGCTTTTAACCTCTTCAATATCGTGATAAATTCTGTTTTCGATAAAAATCCTTTCCAGAGAAGAAAAATGCCAGCTTTCCTGTAATTCATTCAGCTCAATTTCCAATTCTTTTTTCAGCAACGAAACCGTATGGTCGGTATTCATTCTCAAAATTTCAGAAACATTGAGGAACATCGGTTTATCACCGACAATTACGCACGCATTGGGAGATATCGTAACCTGGCAGTCGGTAAATGCATACAAAGCATCAATCGTTTTGTCAGGCGACACTTCATTGTGAAGATAGATTAGAATCTCAACTTTATCTGAAGTGTTATCTTCAATTTTTTTAATTTTAATTTTTCCTTTTTCATTGGCTTTAATGATTGAATCAATCAAATCACCAGTATTTTTAGAAAAAGGAAGCTCAGAAATCATCAGAGTATGTTTATCAACCTGAGAAATCTTGGCTCTGGCTCGTACTTTCCCACCTCTGTGGCCGTCATTGTACTCTGAAACATCAAGAAAACCTGCCGTAAGAAAATCAGGAAAAAGCTCAAATCTTTTGCCTTTTAAATATGCAACAGATGCATTAATTAACTCATTAAAGTTATGCGGAAGAATTTTTGTAGAAAGCCCTACTCCAATTCCTTCAACACCCTGTGCCAAAAGCAACGGGAATTTTACAGGTAAATCTACAGGCTCGTTATTTCTTCCGTCATAAGATTTAGACCACACTGTAGTTTTAGGGTTGAAAACGACTTCCAGGGCGAAAGGTGTAAGCCTTGCTTCAATATATCTCGCTGCCGCAGCAGAATCTCCCGTGTAAATATTTCCCCAGTTTCCCTGAGTATCAATCAGTAATTCTCTTTGTCCGATTCCAACCATTGCATCGGTAATCGACGCATCACCGTGAGGGTGATATTTCATTGTATTTCCGACGATATTGGCCACTTTGTTGTATCTACCGTCCTCAAGCTCACGCATTGAGTGCATAATTCTACGCTGAACAGGCTTAAAACCATCATACACAGAAGGAATGGCTCTATCTAAAATTACATAAGATGCATAATCCAGAAACCAGTCTTTATACAGTCCTGAAACCTTTTTTAAGCTTTCGCCTTCGTGCGAGTTGTCTTCTATCATTGCTTTCTTAGTGTCTTCTTTCTTTATTTGTTTTTATCACTTTAATAAGCGAAAATTTTGAGTCGTTACTATTTTTGTTAAATAATATTTCTTATTTAAGCATGAGAATAAATTGAAAAATTATATAAGATGTTATTCTCTTTACCGGATCTCATTTGTTTTATCGATCTCTATAAAATTCCCTCTGCTTCACTTACAATTTCTTTATCGCTAATATTAGAATCCTCAACAACCAGATTTTCAAGGATAAAAACCTGTCTGTCGGGAGTATTTTTTCCCATATAAAATTCTAACAACTGCTCAATAGTTTGATCTTTCCCCAGTACAACGGGTTCTAGACGGATATCTTTCCCAATGAAATTTTTAAATTCGTCCGGTGAAATTTCTCCCAAACCTTTAAATCTCGTGATCTCAGGGTTTTTCCCCAACTCATTTAAAGCCTTTACCCTTTCCAGTTCAGAATAGCAATATCTCGTTTCTTTCTTATTTCTTACTCTGAATAATGGAGTCTGAAGTATATATAAATGTCCGTTTTTAATGACATCTGGGAAAAACTGAAGGAAAAACGTAATCATCAGAAGTCTGATGTGCATACCGTCTACATCGGCATCGGTAGCAATAATCACTTGGTTATATCTTAAATCTTCAAGACTTTCTTCAATATTCAAAGCCGCCTGCAGAAGGTTGAATTCTTCATTTTCATACACCACTTTTTTCGTCAAACCATAACAGTTCAGAGGTTTACCTTTCAAAGAAAATACAGCCTGCGTTTCTACATCTCTTGATTTTGTGATAGATCCTGATGCAGAATCTCCTTCGGTAATGAAAATCTGTGTTTCAGCTTTTCTTTCTGCCTTCTGATCGTTGTAATGCTGTCTGCAGTCACGAAGTTTTTTATTGTGAAGCGAAACTTTTTTAGCTCTTTCTCTCGCCAATTTCTGAATTCCTGAAAGTTCTTTTCTTTCTCTTTCCGAGATTAAAATTTTTCTCTGTATCGCTTCAGCAATCTCAGGATTTTTATGCAGGAAATTATCTAATTTGCTTTTTAAGAAATCAATAATGAAAATTCTTACCGTCGGACCATTCGGGCCGATATCATTGGAACCTAATTTTGTTTTCGTCTGAGATTCAAAAACGGGTTCTTCTACATTAATTGAAATTGCTGCAACAATAGACTTTCTGATGTCTGATGCGTCAAAATTCTTATTAAAAAATTCACGGATGGTTTTCACATACGCTTCGCGGAAAGCATTCAAATGCGTACCACCCTGCGTTGTATTCTGTCCGTTTACGAATGAAAAGTAAGTTTCTGTCTGAGATTTATCGGTATGCGTTACCGCCAGTTCGATGTCATTATCTCTCAAATGAACAATCGGATACAGTACATCATTTTCCAGTTCTTCTTCTAACAAATCTTTAAGACCGTTTTCAGAATAAAAAGTTTCGCCGTTAAAAAGAATTTTCAATCCGGGATTCAGATAAGAATAGTTGCGGAGCATTCTTTCGATATACTCTTTTCTAAATTTAAAATGAAGAAAAATATCAGCATCCGGTACAAAAGAAATTTCTGTTCCGTTTCTGTCTGACGTATCTTTTTCGGCGTGATCTTCGGTGATGATTCCTCTTGAGAACTCAGCCATTTTCATCTTCCCTTCACGGAAAGATCGTACACGGAAATAATCAGAAAGTGCATTTACCGCTTTTGTTCCGACACCATTTAGACCCACTGATTTTTTGAAGGCTTTGCTGTCGTATTTACCACCGGTATTCATTTTTGAAACTGCATCCACTACTTTACCTAACGGAATTCCACGACCAAAATCTCGAATCGTAACTTTTCCGTCGTCGACTTTTATTTCAATTCTCTTACCGGATTTCATTCTGAACTCATCAATCGAGTTATCGAGAATTTCTTTAAGTAAAATATAGATTCCATCATCCGCAGACGAGCCATCTCCCAACTTCCCGATGTACATACCGGGACGTAAACGAATATGCTCCTGCCAATCGAGGGTTCTGATGTTATCTTCGGAATATACAGGGTTTATTTCTTGTGACATAGATTATTTCAGCAAACATACAAAAGTACGGAATCAAACAAAAATATCCGAATATTTTAACTCATTTTTTACTATTATTTCTCATAAAAAAGCGGTTTTATTTTTTTAATTATAAAACAAATTTCAATAATACAATATCATTAAATTTGAAAAAATGCAGTACATTCGGACTAAGCAAAAAATCCAGTTCATGATACATCTTCCTTTTTCTAAACTTTCTAATGTAGGAACCACCATTTTTAGTCAGATGACACAGTTAGCCAATGAAAATGAGGCCATCAATTTATCACAGGGATTTCCTGATTTTATGCCTGATTCAGAATTGTTGGATCATGTTAATCATTTTATTCAAAAAGGTTTTAACCAATACGCTCCTATGGGAGGAATGATTGGGTTGAAGGAAGAAATTGCAAGAAAAATAGAGAACAGCCATCAGGCGGTGTACCATCCTGATTCAGAAATCACCATTACCGCAGGCGGAACTCAGGCTATTTTCACCACGATTGCCACGTTCGTAAAAAAAGATGATGAAGTCATAATTTTCGAACCTGCTTATGACTGCTACGAACCAACGGTTGAACTGTTCGGAGGAATTGTAAAACGATTTGAAATGAAAGCTCCCAATTATGAAATTGATTGGAATGTAGTGAAAAATTTGGTTTCAGAAAAAACGAAAATGATTATTCTGAACAATCCGAACAATCCATCAGGCAGGATTTTAAAGGAAAATGATATTCAGGAATTAATTAAGATTGTGAAAGATACTTCCATACTGATTTTGAGTGATGAAGTCTATGAAAATATCGTTTTTGACGGAAAAGAACATTTAAGCATCTGTAAATATCCAGAACTGAAAGAAAGAAGTCTTTTGGTTGCATCTTTCGGTAAACTTTTCCATGTGACAGGTTGGAAAATCGGATATTGTGCCGCTCCCAAAGCTTTAACAGATGAATTCAGAAAAATTCACCAGTTCAATGTATTTTCTGTCAACACACCGATTCAAATGGCTTTGGCTGAATATATGAAAAATGATGAGCATTATTTTGGGTTAAATCAATTTTTTCAGGAAAAAAGAGACTTTTTAAGAGAAGGATTAGCGCAAACTTCATTTGAATTGCTCGATTGTGAAGGATCGTATTTTCAGGCTTTGAAGTTTGATAAAATTTCAGACAAACTAGATTTTGACTTTGCAAAAGAATTAACGGTTACCCATAAAGTAGCGAGTGTTCCGTTCTCATCTTTCTATAAAAATAAACTGAGTGAAAATGTAATCAGATTGTGCTTTGCCAAGAAGCAGGAAACTCTTGAAAGAGCGATTGAAAATTTGGCCAAGTTGTAAAAAATAAATCTCTCGCAGATTCAGCAAATCGAGCAGATTTTTATTTGATCTGCGTAGTCCACTCAATCTGCGAGAGAAAAAATATTTTATTTAAAAGAACATTCCACCTGAAGCTTCAATTCTCTGCGCTGTAATCCAACGAGCATCTTCAGTACACAAAAAAGCTACTACTCCACCGATATCATCCGGCAAGCCGGCTCTTCCTAAAGCTGTATTTCCGGCAATCATTGCGTTGATATTTTCATCATCCCTCGTTCTTCCACCACCAAAATCGGTTTCAATAGCTCCCGGAGCAACCACGTTCACTTTTATTTTTCTTGATCCCAATTCTTTAGCCATATATTTTGTCAACATTTCAACTCCGGCTTTCATAGAACCATACACTGATGATCCCGGCAATGCAAATCTTGCCAATCCTGAAGAAATATTAATAATTCCGCCACCATCGTTCAAGAATGGCAAAAATTTCTGCGTTAGAAAGAATACCCCTTTAAAATGAATATTGAACATATCTTCTACCTGCTCTTCAGTAGTTTCCATGATCGGAGAATACAAAGCAGTTCCTGCATTATTGATCAGATAATCAATGTTTCCGCTTTGCATATTTTCTTTTAAATGATTATTTACATTGTTAATAAAAGCGTCAAAACTTTTAATATCTCTCGTATCTAACTGAAAAGCTGCCGCATTCCTTCCCAAAGCTTTAATTTCATTTACGACGTTTTCAGCTTCTTCTTTATTGCTATGATAGGTAATAATGACATCCAAACCTTTCTCAGCAATTTTCAATGCTGAATTTTTTCCTAAGCCACGGCTTGCGCCTGTTACTAATGCTATTTTAACTGTATTCATTTTTGGTATTTTTTGTTAGGACAAAGTTCAGCTGTTCTCATGCAAATATGGTTGCTTCAATCAATCTAAAATTTGCAAAATTCAAATCATGAGCGAAATTCAAGAGGCGCAAATGAAGTTTTTCGTTTGAAGAAATTAGAAAAATGAGCAATTTCTTCAAAACCTAATGCGTAGGAAATTTCAGACACATTCCACTTGGTTTGTTTTAATAAGATCTTAGCTTCCTGAATGATTCGATCTGCAATAAATTCAGTCGTTGTTTTTCCTGTGCTTTCTTTTAAATTTTTATTTAAATAATTCACGTGAATTGCCAATCTGTCTGCGTAATCTTTAGCTACCTTCAGCTGAATTCTCTGATCGGGAGACTCAATCGGAAACTGTCTTTCCAGCAGTTCAATAAACAGAGATACTACACGGTGGGATGCATTTTGCGAAGTTGAAGTTTTGGCCGCGGGTTGTAATTTTTGGCCGTAATGAATCAGTTCAAAAACATAATTACGGATCAGGTCATATTTAAAAGCATACTCAGAATCAATCTCTTTTTTGATTTTTGAAAACAGAAATTCAATTTCATCAGCAAGCTCATCATCAATTTCAAAGACTGGAATTGCTCCCGGTTGAAACAAAGGCAAATCTTCCAAAACATGCTGTGATGAATTTTTAGTGAAAAAATCAGCAGTAAAAACGCAGAAACTTCCTTTCTGATCTGCATCTTCAGGAACATAATGATATGGAACTTTTGGGGTTGCAAAAAGCAGCGCATTCTTTTTTATCGAAATCACTTTGTCTGCATATTCTGCTCTGTTTTTTCCTCTGATCAGACTTATTTTATAGTATTTCCTCCTGTTGTAAGGCATTTCGGAATTTTTTTTGACATTAGCGATTGTTTGGGCAATATCAAAAACATTAAAATGACCAATATCTTTATGAAGACCTTTTGGAAATATGCTTTCCAAATCTTTACCAAGCAACTGTGCCATATCACCATAAAAATCTTCTAAAGAAGCATGAGCTATTTTTTCCATGATAGGGAATTTGTATAAATCAAATATAGCGAGTTTTCGAACATCATTTTTAAATTTAAATGAAAAATACCCCTTTTGGGTAATTGACCGATCTTGATATTATCTCTAATTTTGATCAAAACTAATAACTATGAAACCTCAAACATTACAATTGTTCTTCACAATTCTGTCATCATGCTTTGCTCTGATGTTTGCACAATCTAGCTTTAAAGACAAAAATCTACAATTTGTAGAAGAAATTGCATCAGTAAGTCAAAACGACATCAAAAGCTATATGAAGAAAAAAGGATTTTCACTAGAAGATTCTGATAACAAGTTTAACTCAAAATTATTTGCGTTCACGAACTCGTCTGATCAAAATGCTGTGATTGGATACACTGATGCCGGGAAATTATACAGCGTATATCTTAGCGTGAAAGAAAATATTTCTGCTGCAGAATCTGAATTGAAAAGTCAGCAATTCAAAGAAGAAGATGATCTTTTTAAGAAAAGCAGTTATAAATATTCTTTTAGTACTTATAAATCTACAGATGGAAACTCTTTGACATTATTTACAGATGAAATCAACACAGTAAAGCCGTCGAAAAATGACCGTTTGGTAACCGTTGACAGATTAAAAGAAGTACTGGGGCAAAATAATAAATCTGTACAAAAAATATTAGTCCAGAAAAAATATTTTCATGATGAAAGTTTAGATGATGAGGAAGATGGGCGAAGTGAAGAAGTTTTTATAGACATCGATTATGAAACAGAAATCGTGGTAACCTACAAAAGCGGAAAATCTTTTATCGTGGAAACAGATAACATCACTGAAGAAGATTATAATAATGTACTGCAATGGTTGAAATCTAATAGAAATGAAAAAATGGAGACTGAAAGAGCTTTTCTCAAATCAAGAGATTCGTGGGATATTCTAAATGGCGATTACACTGTATTTCTCTCGTATGAAAATGAACCCAACTTCAAACCTTCTAAAATCACTTTGCGTAAAAACGACTAAGATAGAATTAAAGTCAAGATCTATATAATTTTAACAAAGCAAAAGCGCTCCCAAAATTCATGGAAGCGCTCTTTAAAATACTATAACTAACTTTTAATACTTTTAAACATTAAATCTGAAGTGCATAATATCACCGTCTTGTACGATGTATTCTTTTCCTTCAACAGAAAGCTTTCCAGCTTCTTTTACTTTAGCTTCTGTACCGTAGCTTACGTAATCATTGTACTTGATTACTTCTGCACGGATGAATCCTTTCTCAAAATCTGTGTGAATAACTCCTGCAGCTTGAGGAGCCGTCCAGCCTTGTCCGATCGTCCAAGCTCTTACTTCTTTCACTCCAGCGGTAAAATACGTTTGAAGTTTCAATAGATCGTAAGCTTTTCTGATCAAACGGTTAACTCCAGGTTCAGTTAAGCCTAATTCTTCCAGGAAAATTTCTCTCTCTTCGAAAGTATCCAATTCGTTGATATCAGCTTCTATCTGAGCCGCCAGTACCACTACTTCAGCATTTTCTTTCTGAGCCATCTCTTCGATCTTGGCAATCCATTCGTTTCCGTTTTTGATAGAATTTTCATCTACATTACAAACGTAAAGAACTGGTTTGTTCGTCAACAACTGAACATCTGATATAATTGATGCTGCAAAATCATCCATCGGGAATTCTCTTGCATTTTTTCCGTCTTCGATAAATTTTTCAAGATTGTGAAGAGTTTCATAAGTCAAAATATCTTCTTTCTTACCAGACTTGAAGAATTTTTTAGCTTTCTCAACTGCTTTTCCCACAGTTTCCAAATCTTTCAACTGAAGCTCGATGTCGATAATTTCTTTATCTCTCATCGGGTCTACAGAACCTTCAACGTGGATGATATTTCCGTTTTCGAAACATCTTAAAACATGAATAATCGCCTCGCACTCTCTAATGTTGGCCAAAAACTGATTTCCTAAACCTTCACCTTTGCTCGCTCCTTTTACCAAACCGGCAATATCAACGATCTCTACAACAGCTGGCAAAACTCTTTCAGGGTTTACAAGTTTTTCAAGCTCAAATAATCTCTGATCCGGCACTGAAACTGTTCCTAAGTTAGGCTCAATCGTACAGAAAGGATAATTGGCTGATTGCGCTTTAGCATTGCTTAAGCAGTTAAAAAGAGTTGATTTACCTACGTTCGGTAAGCCTACGATTCCACACTTCATAACGAAATTTTATTTTATTAATGTTATGCAACCTTCCGGTAACATATTTTATATCGCTTTTGGCAATTGGCTTTGCGCTTTTTGCTTATTACAAATAAAGGTGTGCAAAGATAGTAATTTTAGGGTGATTTTCATAATAAAAAAATCTGCCAAGTAAATGACAGATTTTCAGAAATAATATTTTATCGTTGTGTTTTTATGGGTTTGCTCCTGTAGCGTTTTGCGCAAGCTCTGCATCATCCGGAAGTGTTTCCAATGTTTTATCTAGTGTGAACAGAGATTCGTCGCTTGCTCTGTCTCCACCGGCAATTTTTAATTTATCAATTAAATTCATTGCAAATGTTTCTTCCTCGATTTGTTCTTTTACAAACCACTGTAGGAAATTCCATGAAGCCCAGTCTTTTTCTTCGAAAGCAATGTTTACCAAATTGTAAATTGCTGTTGTATTGTCTACCTCATGTTTAAAAACTAAATCAAAACAGTCCGTTAAACTTGTTGGCTCCTGACCTGGCGAAGATAACGCAGTAATTGTTGGTTTTCCTCCTCTGTTGAGTACATACTGCATAAATTTCACGGCATGATCTCTTTCCTCCTGAGCATGACGGAAAAGAAAGTTTGAAATTCCACCATACCCTTTGTCTGCAGCCCATATTCCGTAAGAAAAATAAACTCTTGACTGTAAATCTTCGGTATTCATCTGGTCGCTTAGCGCTTGCTCCAGTCTTGGTGAAAGTCTGTTGGTATTCATAATGTATATTTTTTAGTGTTTGTTATTTAAATGATACAAAAATGATTCCGATAGCGCACGACCACTTTTTAAATGATTTTTGAATTATTTAATTTATTACTATTCAATGTATTAACAAAATAATTTATAGTGAGTCTAAAATAGAAAAGCCAGCTCTATATTTTGAGCTGACTTTGAATTACCTTTTTGTTGAACTATTAAGTTCTATTTAATTGATAAGATTATTAAGAGATTCTTCATTACACTTCGGTTCATTCAGAATAACAGCAAAAATTACTCAAATCCTCCCCCAATTCTATTTTACTTTCTTCGCCATATAGTCACTTTCATTCCCCAATCGGTCAATCGCTTTGATGGCAATCGCATTAAGGATTTTGCCATCTTTGCTTTTTGGAATTTCTTTTGAAAGGTTTTCGAGAGTTAAGATTTCAGTTTCCCAAACTCCATTGTATTGTGTGAAAAGTACCCATTGGAAAACATTTCCAATATTTTTTGCACTCCAGCTTGTCTGAATAGTAATTCCATTATCGTTTGTAAATAAAGTCGGTTTTTCTAATGGAATTGATTTAATCCATGGACTTTTCGGAGTCAAGGCTCTATCTTTATACGGTCCGTTTTTCAAAGTCGGGAGCATATTTGAGTTTTTCGTTAAACCCGCAATACTCCAATGGATTTCGCCGGCGTCGTTTGCCAGAATCTGTCTAGTCAATTCAACCTGGTTTTTTATTTCTGTCGGACGGTCTGACACTTTAATTTCAACCGTATTCAGTCCTGGCCAAAGATGACGGTTCATGGTGTTTTCAGATTTCCACCAGTTTAAAAGGGCATTGAAAGACTGACCTTTTGATTCAATCGGCCAGTATAACTGAGGCGAGAAATAATCTACCCAGCCTTTATTGAGCCATAACTTGGCATCAGCGTACAATTCGTCATACTGCGAAGATCCCACCACACCTTCAGGAAACCCGGGTTTCCAAATCCCAAAAGGACTGATCCCGAAACGGACGTGGTTTTTCTCGGCGTGAATTTCCTTATAAATTCTTTCCACAAACTGATTCACCTGATCTCTTCTCCAATCGGCTCTCGAAAGTGTGCCGCCCGAACTTAAATATTTATTCCAACTCGCATTATCGGGAAAATCTGCCCCTCTGTTATAGGTTGCATAGGGATAAAAATAATCATCAAAATGAATGGCATCCAGATCATATCGCTTCACCAAATCTTTGACGACATTTGAAACATGTCCTTGTGTTCTGGGATCCGCAGGATCAAACCAGTACATCCCATTTTTTAACTTAACGGTAATTTCCGACAGTTTATTCACCATCGATTGATTAGAAACAGCTCCGCCGTTAGAATGATGCGCCCTGTAAGGATTTAACCAAACATGAAGCTCCATTCCCCTTTTATGGGATTCTTCAATCCAAAACTGCAAAGGATCATAGTTCGGATAAGGAGGTTCACCTGTTTTCCCGGTGAGGAAGTAAGACCAAGGTTCTAACTCACTTGTATACAAAGCATCTGCCGACGGACGGGCCTGAAAAATCACTGCATTAAAATTGTTTTCCTGAAGCATATTCAACATACTGATGGCTTCAGCTTTCTGCTGATCAACCGATAAATTATTTCTTGAGGGCCAGTTGATATTGGCTACACTTGCAACCCATGCACCACGAAATTCACGATTGATAGCAGGAAGATTCACTTTAAAATCTTCTTCCACAGTTTTTGGAACTATGGGATTGTTAATCACTAAAGAATCAGCAGGCTTAGCTTTTAATTTTGTCTCCTTATATGTATTTTTAGATGTGGCCGTACTTTTCTTTACAGCACACGCACTGCTGAATGAGGCGAAAAAGCCCAGCAACACTATCATTTTTATTTTATCAATCTTCATTTTTTGACAGACTATTTAATTATGATTTTAAAAATTCAAGATAACAAAATTTATTATATTTCCATAAAAAAGCCTCGAAAATCGAGGCCTTTTATTAATATATTTTAGAATGAAATTAAGCTTTCGCTCCTCTCTCAATTCTTTTTCTTTCTTCTTCAGAAAGTACTTTCTTTCTCATTCTGATAAAGTTTGGAGTCACCTCGATCGCTTCGTCAGACTGGATGTACTCCATACATTCTTCAAGAGAGAACAAGATTTTTGGTGCTACACCTGTATCTTTATCTTTACCTGAAGCTCTCATGTTATTCAACTGCTTAGCTTCAACGATGTTTACAACTAAATCTCCCGGCTTATTTTGCTCACCGATCACCATACCTGCATAGATCTCCTCGCCCGGATCAACATAGAACTTACCTCTATCTTGTAATTTAGCAATAGAATATTCTGTAGCCGGCCCTTGAGTTTTGCTGATCAATACTCCGTTGCTTCTTCCAGGAATCGCACCTTTGAAAGGCTTGTATTCTGTGAAACGGTGTGCCATAATAGCTTCACCAGCAGTAGCAGTCAACATCTGAGAACGCAATCCGATCAAACCTCTAGAAGGAATTTCGAATTCTAAGTGCTGCATTTCACCTTTAGTTTCCATAATGTGAAGATCACCTTTTCTCTGAGTTGCCAGATCGATTACTCTTGAAGCAAATTCTTCAGGAACATCTACAACTAAAGACTCATAAGGCTCCAGTTTTTGTCCGTTTTCATCTTCTCTCAAGATAACCTGTGGCTGTCCGATGGTCATTTCATACCCTTCTCTTCTCATTGTTTCAATTAAAACTGATAAGTGAAGAATACCTCTACCGAATACCAAGAATGTATTTGCATCACCAGTCTGCTCAACTCTCAATGCTAAGTTTTTCTCTAATTCTTTAGTCAATCTTTCTTTCAGGTGGTTTGAAGTAACAAACTTACCGTCTTTACCAAAGAAAGGTGAATTGTTGATTGAGAACGTCATGTTCAACGTAGGCTCATCAATTGAAGTTCTTGGCAATGGCTCAGGATTTTCAAGATCTACGAAAGAATCTCCAATCTGGAAAGCATCGAAACCTACTACAGCACAGATATCCCCAGCTTTTACTTCAGAAACTTTTTTCTTTCCAAGACCTTCGAAAACGTACAATTCTTTTACTTTTCCTTTCAGTATTTTACCGTCAGCTTGCGCCAAACCGATCCATTGAGATTCTTTGATTTCACCTCTGATTACTTTCCCAATTGCAATTCTTCCTAAGAAAGAAGAGAAATCTAGAGAAACAATCTGCATCTGCAAGTTACCTTCCTCCACTTTAGGCTCAGGTACATATTGTAAGATCCCGTCTAATAATGGGAAAATGTTTTCAGTTTCTTCTAATGAAGTGTTGAACCAACCTTGTTTAGAAGAACCGTAGAATGTTGGGAAATCCAACTGCTCCTCAGTAGCTTCAAGATTAAAGAACAAATCAAATACCTGATCGTGAACTTCTTCAGGACGACAGTTTGGTTTATCAACTTTATTGATAACTACCAAAGGTCTAAGACCTAATTCCAAAGCTTTCTGCAATACGAATCTTGTCTGAGGCATTGGTCCTTCGAACGCATCTACCAACAAGATTACACCGTCTGCCATTTTAAGAACTCTCTCTACCTCACCACCGAAATCGGCGTGACCAGGAGTGTCGATAACGTTGATTTTAACGTCTTTATAGGTAACAGAAATATTTTTTGACAAAATGGTAATCCCCCTTTCTCTTTCAAGATCGTTGTTATCCATTATTAATTCTCCACTTTCCTGATTTTCTCTGAAAATGTTTGTAGCATGAATAATCTTATCAACCAAAGTAGTTTTACCGTGGTCAACGTGTGCGATAATCGCAATATTTCTAATGTTTTGCATGAATGATTTTTACGGGTGCGAAATTAGTGATTTTTAATGAATTAACCATAAAAACTTTTATTAATTAACAAATTCATAATGAGAAAGCTGTGATTCTGACATGAGTAATGAGTAATAAATAATGGGTAATAAATAGTTGTTTCAGTACATTAATATTGAGGATTTCCGATTTTTTTTTAAAATATATAGGCTGAAAATAGTTTCGCGACAGCTTTGATGCTTTAATCAGGACTTTAAAAAAAGTTTGCCGATTTTGAAAATTATTTGTTTTTCTAAGACTCTACAGAATAAGAATAATTCCTTTAACCATTTGACACTTTACGGAAGATTTAAACAAAGTAGCTGAAAAATAAAATTAAAAAAGACTCAGATCAACAGATCTAAGCCTTTATCTATATTCATCTTCAATTTGATTACCTATTCTGATCTTCATTTTTACCTTCACTGATTTCTTCAACCAGTTTGGCATTGAAGGCTGGAAGATCTTTTGGAGTTCTGCTTGTCACCAAGCCGTTATCTACCACTACCTCAACATCTTCCCATGCCGCACCAGCATTTTTTAAATCCTGACTGATAGAATCTACTGACGTTACTTTTCTGCCTTCAATAACTTTGGCATTAATTAAAATCTGGGGACCGTGACAAATCGCCGCCACCGGTTTGTGTTGACTGAAAAAGTCTTTTACAAAGCTCAAAGCCTTTTCGTTGGTTCTCAGTTGATCGGGATTGATTACACCACCAGGCAAAACCAAAGCATCATAATCAGACGCAGAAACCTCATCTAAAGTTTTATCAACATTGTATTCCTTTCCCCAGTCTTTTTCTGCCCATGCTTTAATCGTTCCCGCTTCCGGACTGACGATATGAGCTGTCCAGCCATGTTGTTCTAAGTATTCTTTAGGAGATTTCAATTCGCTTTCTTCGAATCCGTGTGTTGACAAAATTGCAATTTTCTTTGACATAATATTTTGTTTTTTGGTGTTATGCCATTAACTAAGAAAATATAATGCCGTTGCATATAGTTGTGGTATATAAATAATGTTAAAATACAGAAGCTTTTGGTTCGTTAATTTTTGATTTTGACACTATCGAAAAAACTACTCCATTCTAAAGATTTATCGTCTAGCCTCTTCCCAAAGCTTCCAACATACCAATTCCAATATCCAGCCAAAACAAAAAGCTGCAACACAACAATTCCACCCCATTTGATTAAAAAACTCCCCTTCGACACTTTATGTCTGCAAATTATCATCGCCAAAAATGCTCCAATCGTTCCGCCAAAAAAAGTCAAGATCAATAGAAAGGACTCAGAAATTCTTCTCTTGTGCCTAATTGATTTCCATTTATCCACAGCGAAGGTCACGAACGTGATCAGATTGATCATTAAAAGTAGGTACAACATTACGGCAAATCTAAAACAAAAATAAATATCAGAAATATACAACATCCACCTACTGTCAATTGAAAAGTTTCTACATTTGTTATTCGCAAAAACCAATCAATGACAGTACAGGATTTAGTGGGCAACTACTCCATTCAAGGCAGTAATCAGGAGGAAACAGATCATATTTCCTATTATGGTATTCTCACTCTTTCTCTTGATGACAGTAACCGAATCATCGCCCAATGGATGATTGGCGACCACGAACAATACGGAACAGGATTTTTTAAAGATAACATTTTAGTGATCAATTTTCAATACGAAGGTGATGATCAGAAAATATATAAAGGAACTGCTGTTTATCGCTGTCTTTCTAAAGATATTCTGAATGGCTTCTGGTCAGAAAAGCATGGTAATCCGCTGTATTTGGGGAGTGAATACTGTGTAAGGATTATTACTGGTGAGTTTTTAAATTGATTGCTTTAGGTATTGCGAGCGAAGCTGCGCAATCTCATCAACAATAACAACCCTATCAAGGTTCATCAGCGCATTAAAAAAAGTAATTGCTAATGAAGCTGCGCAATCTCACCCTCTATCCAACATCCCGATACAAGTACGTAATCAATTGCAGAAAGAAGATACAAATATTTTTGAACAGAGGCAGTTTTAGACCATTTCCATATTGTCATTTTAATCTCAAAATAAAGAATCTGTTTTATTATTGAAATTATTTAAGGTAATCATTTAATGATTCTTAATAAAAAATTTGATTTTAACAGTTTTTTACGTTAATTTGTTTTAACAATTCTTTAACAGATACACCGTATATATGCTACCAGAAATACAAGGTCTTCACGATGTTTGGCTTACTAACCGCACAGTAAAAAATACGAAATCACATCAAATATCCTTTGATGATCTGACCAATTCAATTATAAGTACAGGACCTTTTTCATTTTATATAATTGATTTTTTTGACATGTCGCTGTCACATATAAGCTCTTCTTTATATGACATGCATGGATTCATACCCGAGACAATCACATTTGATGATGTTTTGGGTGCAATTCATCCAGACGATGTTGAATTTGTAATAAAAGCTGAAGCTTTTTTGACGAAATTTTTTTATGAAAATGTGGGCCGAGAAAAATTGTTAACATATAAAATAAGTTATTGCCATAGAGCCAGATTAGAAAACGGAGAATATGCATTGTTTAATCACCAGGCTTTGATGCTTACCATGGATGATAGTGGAGGCTATGGAAAATCATTAAACATTCATACTCGCATCGACCATTTAAGTAATTTTAATACGTATAAAATTTCACTTATAGGACTCAATGGTGAACCCTCATTTATGAATTTAAGCCTTGATGAAGAAAATCAGGATTTAAGAGAGTTTTCTAAAAGAGAAATTGATATCATCAAATTGCTGGCTAATGGCTTAAACAATAATGAAATTGCTGAAAAACTTTTCATAAGCCCATTAACCGTAAAAAAACACCGTACCAATATTTTGACAAAATCTGATTCGAAAAATACAGTTCAGCTCATAAAAAAATGTATTCTTCAAGGAATAATTTAGCCTTTCAAAAACCAAAAATACTCCAAAAGTGCTATTTTTTCAGATTGAAACTTATGCTAATTTTGATTAATGTAAAGAGACTACAACCAGCCTATGCCTTTAAATAAAAGACTTTTGTACTCTTAAAAAAATGATTGAAGAGGCTAAAGTTGAAGAAGAGAAATTTACAAACAACTTGAAAAATACGAAATCAACAACAAAACAAATGAGAAAAAAGATATATCAAAACTGATATCACTTCGAAGAAACAAATAGATAACAATAAAAACCAAAAAACTATGAAAACCTTTATTACTCTTTTATTCTCGCTAATGATGATAAGTTCAGTGAATGCTCAAAATAAGCAAGAAACTCTTAAATGGTTAAATAAACACAAGAAATACATTACTATGGTTAACCCAAGTGGTTATAGCAGTGAGAATTTCAAAGTGGAAATGACAGAAAGTTTCATTAGCGCGGTAAGCAAAATCGACGGAGAAAAATATGAGACTAAACTTTATTGGTCAGAAATAAAAAAAACAATGTTGGGTTTGATTGAAGGCGAAAATGGTTATGTCACACTAAATACGGAGAATGAGGAATTATTTGCTCCGTCAATTACTCTATATTTATCCAATTACAGCACAGAAATGCGAGAGAAATTAACACGAATGGCTAATCTGAGTGGTACAGACGTAATGATGCAAACATTAGATATTAGAGGAAAATCGTTATTCGGAAATTGAATAATGCTACGAAAAAACATTGGTCGTATTGTTTTATTTTACAAAGTTACCACACCCAATCAAATTCGTTCCTAAGTATATTTCATGTCAATCAGTTTTTTATATTTATAATAAGCAGAAAAAAATATCCATAATAAGTGACTACATATTGTGTTTGATATTTTTATTATACATTTGTATTAATAATTTTGAAAAGCAATTCACAATAAGGATTTTTCCTGTGTGAAAACATTTCAAGGGCGGGGCAACTCGCCTTTTTTCATGTAATACCTACAAGATATGACTTCAGTTACATTTATTCAACAACAACTCAATATCTCCGACAAAAGCATCAATGCTACCTTAAAATTACTTTCAGAAGACTGTACCATTCCGTTTATTTCCCGTTACAGAAAAGATGCGACTGGAAATCTGGATGAGATACAGATTGAACAAATCTCAAAACTCAATAAACAGTTTGAGGAAATTATAAAACGAAAAGAAAGCATCTTAAAATCAATTGATGAACAGAATGCTTTGACCACCGAGTTAAAACATAGAATTGACGAAAGTTTTGACCTTCAGGAACTGGAAGATCTTTATTTGCCGTTTAAAAAACGCCGGAAAACAAAAGCCGATACTGCTAAAGAAAAAGGTCTGGAACCATTGGCGAAAATCATTATGAGCCAGAAAGTGGATGACGTTCAGTATTTAGCTTCAAAATATTTCAATGATGAGGTTACATCGGAAGAAGAAGCATTACAGGGTGCAAGAGACATCATGGCAGAATGGATTAATGAAAATATGTATGTCCGCAAAAACTTACGCCGCCTATTCCAAAGAAAAGCAGTGATTACTTCTAAATTGGTTAAAGCAAAAAAAGACGAGGAAGGAGCTCAGAAATTCTCACAGTATTTCGAGTGGGAAGAAAGTCTGAACAGAGCCCCATCTCACCGTCTGTTGGCCATGCTGAGAGCTGAAGCTGAAGGTTTTGTGAAAACCAACATCCTGATTGATAAAGATGAAGCTGTTGATTTTATTGAAAATGCAATTATTAAAACCAAAAATGACAGTTCCCAACAGATTGCCTTAGCGATTAAAGATTCCTACAAAAGACTTCTTGAACCAGCGATTTCAAACGAAACTCTGCAGGAAGCCAAAGAAAAAGCAGATAAAAAAGCGATTGAAATCTTTTCGGAAAACCTGAGCCAGCTTCTGTTAGCTCCGCCACTAGGAGAAAAAAGAATTTTAGCCATTGATCCCGGTTATAAAAGCGGCTGTAAAGTTGTCTGCTTGGATGAAAAAGGTGATCTTCTACACAACGAGACCCTTTATCCACATGCTCCACAAAACGAGAGCGGAATGGCTATGAAGAAAATACGTTCGATGGTGAACGCCTATAATATTCAGGCAATCTCTATAGGAAACGGCACCGCAAGCCGTGAGACTGAATTTTTCATTAAAAAAATTGCATTTGACAAGCCTTTGCAGGTTTTTGTAGTGTCAGAAGCAGGTGCTTCGGTCTATTCTGCAAGTAAAATTGCAAGAGATGAATTTCCAAGTTATGATGTGACCGTACGTGGGGCCGTTTCTATCGGAAGAAGACTGGCCGATCCTTTGGCAGAACTGGTAAAGATTGATGCCAAATCAATCGGTGTCGGACAATACCAACATGATGTGGACCAAACTCAATTAAAGAATGAACTGGACTCGACAGTAATGAAATGCGTAAATTCTGTCGGAATTAATTTAAACACAGCAAGCAAATCACTGTTAAGTTATGTTTCCGGAATTGGTGAAAAAATGGCTGAAAATATCGTGAATTACCGTGCCGAAAACGGATCATTTGAAGACAGAAAACAACTTAAAAAAGTTCCCCGTCTTGGAGAAAAAGCCTATCAACAAGCTGCGGCTTTCGTAAGGATTAGCAATGCAAAGAATCCATTAGATAATTCTGCAGTACATCCCGAAGCTTACGGAATTATTGAAAAAATGGCAAAGGACTTAGGCATAAAAACCGACGAACTGATTGCCAATAAAGAAAAAATCGCATTGGTTCAACCTGAAAAATACATCAATGAAACCATTGGTATTTTAGGAATAAAAGATATTTTAAAAGAACTTGAAAAACCAGGTTTAGACCCGAGAAAAGCGGCTAAAGTTTTTGAATTTGACCCGAATGTAAAGAGCATTAAAAATTTAAATATCGGTATGATTCTTCCGGGAATCATCAACAATATTACTGCTTTCGGATGCTTTGTGGATTTGGGCATCAAAGAAAGCGGATTGGTTCACATCTCACAGTTGAAAGAAGGCTTCGTCTCTGACGTAAATGAAGTGGTAAAACTGCATCAGCACGTTCAGGTGAGAGTGACTGAAGTGGATGAAGCAAGGAAGAGGATTCAGCTGAGTATGATTTTGTAATTTAAAGTTTTTAAGCAAATATTTTTTGTATTTTTAAATAATAACTTAGTGGCTACAACATTGAAGATCTCTGAATTAAAAGTTAAAAAAATCATTCGTAGACCGACCCGCCAATTTGATTTGTCGGGAATGAGAATTTATAATGAGTTTGAATATGATTTACCATATAATGCAAGTTTCAGAAATAATGAGAGGCAGCGAATTTTTGCAAAAATTATTGATCTGCTTCCTTTCTTTTTAGTTTTCTTTTTTATTTTTCATCAACCTGGATTCTACTCTATACTATATTCCATCCTATCCGTAATCATATTCGGAACGCTGACAGAGAATAATTGGGGAACAACATTAGGAAAAAAAACATTTAAAATAAAAGTCATTGATGATAGAGGAAATTATCCGGCAATTCTCAAATCTCTCTGCAGAAATCTTTTATGCTTAGCCGCTTTTAAGCTTTTAGTAAACGATTACATTCCTCCATTAAATGAAGTCTTAAAAATAGAGCATAAAGAAGCTAACTTTACGATTCATATGAACAACAAAGTATGCAGAACCTACATTGTAAAAGAAAGTCAGCTGATTCAAATCAAAAAACTCTTAACACAAAAAGTAGCCTAAAATAGGCTACTTTTCTTTTTGGTTATCTTTCTTTTTTCATCTTTAGATAATTTTCACTAAAAATCACTTTATGTAATAGAATTTACAAGGAGTATTTTATTGCCTTATCCAGCTCAATCGGGTTGTTATACTTTCTGATTGATTCTCTCAACCTTTCATTAACTTCACGCGTGTTGCTTTGGTTTACTTTGGTACCGTCATTCAGGTAAAATTCTTCATTTGATTTTGTCCCGCCACCGTTATTTCTCAAGGCATTGATAGGAGAATCGTAATACTTAAGTTTTGTTGTTCTGTATTTATCCTGATCAACAGCTACACTCTGAGACATAAAATAAGAAATATACTGATTAACATATGGTTTTTCTAGTTTCTGAGTTTTCACCAACTCAAATCTGTAATTATTTTTATCATCATACAACTCCACTATCAGTCCCGGAAGTCCATGAAATTTGTACGGCCCTTCCTGAAAAGGAATGTCGGCAGTGAACCAGGCAATCCAGTTTCTCCCGCCCCATCTTGCTGTTGCTTTTTGTAAGTTTAAATCTTTTACTTTCTTTTTTTCGTCAGTGAGTTTCCAGTTTTGATTGTTTTCTGAAGAAAGTTTAAGAACAATATTATCAAGAATATCATAATCATCATAAATTTCTTTACCAGATTGATGTACAATAATGCTTGAGGTATTAAATTTTGAATCTTTCGGAATCGTAAGGTTGTTCACAACCAAAGAATCTCCTACAAAGAAGTCGCGGGGATAATATTTTATTTCTTTTATATCGATATCCAGATGATAATTTTCTTTGGTGGTGATATTCTGTATAGAATCTTTTTTGTATTCCACATCATAAATGAAGCGGTGCGCCTGTGCTCGTAGGGCAAAAGAACTTAGAATACATGCTGATAAAAGTAGATTTTTCATATAAATTATTTTTGATTGATAAATTCCTGCTCTTCTTTTGAAAGTAAAATAGTACTCTCTTTATCTTCTTTAACAGGAATGTTTTCCCAAATGTTTTTAGTGAAATCTACTTTGGATATCAATCCTTTTTTGTCAGATTTTGCAAACGTATTGTAAATAATTTCTGTGCTGAATTTCCTCTCATCTTTTTTACCATCATGTATGATAAAAAATTGTTCTCCCGAAGTCTTCTTCAGTGCCTGAATATATTTCCCTTCTTTCTTGTAAAAATCGAACGTCACATTTGCATTGCCCAGCTGGTATTCAAATTCTTTACCGTCCGTATTTACTTTTTTATAGACCGGATAGCCACCCTGCATATAATTAAGATTATACAATGTGATTACTTTATCTTTTTTATCATAAGTGATTTCCCCTTCGATCTCAATACCGTTCTCTGATTTTATCTTAATCCCAATCAACTGTAGATCAACATCTTCAGACAATAATCTTCCAACATTTTTTGAATTCTTCATTCTCATATTCAAGAGCATTCTGTAGATTTCATAGCTGAAAAAATAATTCCCTATCTCGTCATGACTAACATCTTTTGTTTTGATGTTAAAAATGCTCTCAGACTCATTCTTCTTATAGAATTTTACGTTGTTAAGTTGCATCTGTAACATTTCATCATAATCTTTTCTGTAGCCATATTTGAAATTGTATGCATTGCTTTTGCTCCAAAGTTTGGCTTCTGCAATGACCATAAAAAAAAGCTTATCATTGTTAAAACCCTTAGATTTAAAGGTAACGTCATACAGGGAAGGTTCGTCGTAATATCTTTTGTGATAATTTTTATAAAGGTCTTCAAACAGATTTTTAATATCAATATCAATGATTTTCACTTCTTCAATATCTTTCACATAGGGTTTCAGTCTCACCACATTTTGAAAAGTGTTGAGTTTCTCTTTATGAAAACCAGACGCCGAAACTTCAAAATCCTTAGAATTCCCATCTAATGGCGCAAAACCATCTTCATTTGTGTACATCAACTGATCTGATAAAACAATTCTTGCATTGGCAATGGGTTGGCTGTTTTCAGCGTCGACAATCTGTATTTTTTGTGAATAAAGGAATGTTGAAAAAATGAGAAATAGGATAGAAATTCGTTTCATATAGATTTGGTTATCACAGTTATTTGATAACGCAAATATATATTTCAGCAAGCATACAATTCAATAGAAAATGAATTAATTAATAGTATTTAACTTTATCAGGATAAAATTTGGGAATTTCGGTTATAATCTTACAATATTTTAACAGAAATAAATGAATAGAATTTGAACGGAAATGCAGCTTAGGTACTGAAAAACCCACTGCAAAAGAGCATAAAAAAGCCGGCTAAAGAAAGCCGGCTGAGTCTGTATTATTTTTTAGATTCTTCTACAGAAACTTTTCTGAATTCTTTGAACAATTTGCTCAATTCTAAAGCTGATTTACGAGCTCTTGTACCCGCTGCTTTGTTTCCTTTTTCTGATTGTTGGTTTGCTTCAGTTGCAAATGCCTCGAATTCTGCGTTGATTTTTTCAATAAGTTCTTTCATGTCTATAAAAATTTAGGGTGCAAATATATGTTTTCAGATGCATCCAGCCTAACATTGACGAAAAAATTTAATGTTAAACGTGAATTATTTAACTTACATCTTAAAAAACAGTCTATTCTTTTACAAAAAGTCATTGACGAGTGGCTAATCGCTGATTTAAACTTAAATTTGATATATCTAAAAATATTGTAAGCAATATCTACCATGAAATATCTTTTAACAGATCTTGAAACCGACAGACTTGGATTTAGAAAACTGGAATCTCCAGATTTTGAAGCCTGGATCGAATTATTTAAAGATCAAGAAACAGTACAATTTTTGGGAATGTCTGAATTTTCATCTCCAGAAGAATGCTGTAAAAAATGGTTTGTATGGACCTTTCACCGATATGAAAATGATTTAGGCGGGCAAAATGCATTGATTTGTAAAGCAACCAATCAGCTAGTGGGCAAGTGTGGACTTCTGGTAAGAAAGATTGAAGGACAGTGCGAGCTGGAAATTGCATATTCTATACTTCCCAATTTTAGAAATCAAGGATTTGCTTATGAAAGTGCTAATCGATGTAAAATTTTTGCTTTTGAAAATAATTTCCATCATCGATTGATCTCAATGATTTTCCCTGAAAATATCAGTTCAAAAAAAACGGTGTCAAAAAACGGAATGACTCACGCCTGACAATAATTTATAATCAGAAGAAAATGGAACTATTTGAAATTACAAAAAAAGAATTTGCTATTTTTCTGAAGAATTCATAAAACATTTTTTCCTTAATTTTCTTTAGATAAAATACTATTCATCTTTATTCAGTAAACTTTTTAAGCTTCGGTTTAAGCTTCTCACAGAAACTCCGAGATAGGCTGCCATGTTTTCTTTTGAAATTTTTAGGTCTTGTTCAGATTGAAGTTCTAATAGTCTGTTTAGACTTTCCTCAACCGTGTAAAGCTGCTGGTATGAGGCGCGCGATGAAGTATTGGATATGCGTTCTGCAAAAACATTCAACAAAAACCCATTGAAAACAATATCTTCTTTTAAAAGTTTTCTGAAATAAGGAATTGAGATGGAATAAACTTTTACCGCTGTCAGTGCTTCAATCGTGCATAATGCTTTTACTTCACGAATGCTTTCTAACTCTCCTATAATCTCTCCACTGCCGGAAAATTCAAGAATATATTCTTTTCCGTTTTTCTCAGTAAGACTGCATTTTACAATGCCTTCTCTCAAAAGTATTACCTTACTTACCTCTTCACCTTGAGATACCAGCAGCTCTCCCCTCTCAAAAGATTTTACAATAATATCTTCTTTGCGGCTTTGCTTCTCATAAAGATCGCTTACATAAGCCAAAAATGACTGATTGGTTCTTAACATTGCTTGCCAGGGACAAATGTCCTTTTTATTGTTTTGAGTATTTAAGAATTTTGCTGCTGTAAAACATGCAAATATAGAAAAACAATCAATTTTATTTTTTTCGAAATAACAATAATAAATAATAAAAATGAAGACGTTAATATCAATCGACGATTGGGATCGTAAAGAGCAATACCTTTTTTTCTCTCAGTTTGAAGAGCCTTTTTTCGGAACAACGGTGAGCATAGATTGTACAAAAGCCTACCAATCTGCCAAGGAAAAAAATCATTCTTTTTTCCTGTACTATCTTTACAGAGCCATAAAAGCAGCCAACGAAATTGAAAACTTCAGATATCGAATTTTTGAAGACAAACCATTTCTATATGATGTTATTCATGCATCAGCGACTATCAATCGACCGAATAACACTTTTGGCTTTTCTTACATCGATTTTGATTCTGATGAGTCTGTTTTTCAAACCATAGCCAAAAACGAAATTGAAAGGGTTAAATTATCAAACACATTACTTCCGGCAAAAGGAGGAGATAATGTTATTCATTTCTCTGCCGTTCCTTGGTTAAACTTCACTTCGATTTCACACGCAAGAAAATTTTCTATTTCTGACAGTTGTCCAAAAATCTCATTTGGAAAAATGATGGATACAAATGGGATTAAAACAATGAATGTCTCTATCCATGGACATCACGCTTTAATGGATGGCTATCATGTCGGGCTTTTTACCGAAAAGTTTCAAATGTTGATGGATGAAAATTAGTTAAAAATATAATAGATTCAAAGGAAAAAAAATAACTTATTAAAGCCTTTGCCGAACATTCAAAATTTTAGAATATTTCAAGGTCAGTGAACATATTAAAAGCTTTTATAACATTAAATTAAATTTTTTCAGATTTTTTAAAATAAATTATCTTTGAATCAGCGCAATCGATTACAATAGTATTTAGTTAAATTTAAATAAAAATCCAGATATTTTTATGAATACCGACAGTGCAGGACAATTATTCTGTACAATTCTTTTAGATTGCGATTAATAAAGTAAATTATCTGAAGAAAAATATCTTCTTTTAAAATGAAAAAAATTGGCTGACATTATGAAAAAATTCGCACTTCTACTACTCGCATCCATCTCGATATCACTATCGGCGCAATATAAACCGTGGACTTCCGCAAAGGAGCCTTTAAAAGAAATTAAAGCTTTAAAGAAACAGATCAAAGCTCCAAAATTCAGAAAAGCAGACTATCTGATTACAGATTTCGGAGCAGTAGGCGACGGAAAAACAAAAAACACGGAAGCTTTCAAAAAAGCGATTGAAAAGTGTAGTGCTGAAGGTGGAGGAAGAGTGGTTGTTCCGAACGGCGTTTTCTTAACAGGCGCTATTTATCTCGAATCTAATGTCAATCTTCATTTAAGTGACGGTTCGACGATTCTGTTCAGCCAGGACAGCAACGACTACCCTATCGTTTTCACCCGTTGGGAAGGAATGGAATGTATGAATTATTCTTCTTTGATTTATGCTTATGAAGAAGAAAATATTGCGGTTACCGGAAAAGGAACTTTAGATGGAAATTCAGATTTAGATAACTGGTGGTTCTGGTGTGGCGCTACAAAATACGGTTATAACACATCTCGTCCGGGAAGACAAAATCCTGCAAGAGCGAAACTTCACGAATATATGGCCAACAGAACGCCTGCGAGAGAAAGAATTTTTGGGGACGGATGGTACTTAAGACCGAATTTCGTTCAGCCATACAAATCTAAAAACTTTTATATGGCAGATGTATTGGTGAAAAACTCTCCAATGTGGAATCTGAATCCTGTTTTGTGTGAAAATGTTCTAATTGAAAGAGTAAAAGTTATCAGCCACGGACCAAACAACGACGGTTTCGACCCTGAGGCGTGTAAAAATGTATGGATTAAAGATTCTTATTTCGACACAGGTGACGACTGTATCGCCATCAAATCCGGAAGAGACGAAGACGGAAGAGATATCGGAAGACCTGCCGAAAACCACATCATCGAAAATTGTGAAATGAAAGACGGTCACGGTGGTGTTGTAATTGGAAGTGAAATTGCAGGCGGTGCGAAAAATATTTATGCCATCGGAAACGTGATGGACAGCAAGAATCTTGACCGTGCTTTAAGAATTAAAACCAGCTCAAGCCGTGGCGGAACGATAGAAAATGTATTTTTCTACAACACAAAAGTGGGTGCTTACAAAGAAGCGGCCGTACGGTTCAATATGCATTATGAAAAGCCAGGAAATCACATTCCGACCATCAGAAATATCTGGGTTGAGAATTTAACCGTTGACAAAGGCGGAAAATACGCCGTATTCTCTGACGCTTACGAATCTTCTCCGGTGACAGATTTCACAATGATTAATGCTAAAATGGTTGGCGTTCAGATTCCTTACAAAGTGGACTATCTGAAAAATGTGACTTTAAAAAATGTAACCGTTAACGGACAGCCATTAACCGAGTTAAAACCATAAAATGCGAAGAAAAACCATTTTCGCCGGACTTTTGGTTTTGTCGGCATTCTCACTCTCCTATTCCCAGTCGAAACACTGGCAGAATAATGAGCGTGAACTGCATTACAAAGAAGACAAAGGCGATTTTTTACTGGTCAACGGAAAGTACAGATTCAACCGTGCTTTGTATGGCGATAACCGTGCTTCGAGAGTTGAAGCGGGAGATTTGCCGGAATTCGCATTGTATCTTCCTGGAATGGGCGGCAATCTTCAGTTTGTTATTCAGAAAGGAAATTCGATTAAACAATTAATAAAGGCTGATAAAATTGAAACACGTTACCGTCCGGGTTCGATGCTGTATGAAATCAAAGACCCGATTCTCGGAAATGGAACTTTAAAACTGACCGTTCTGGCACAGGCTAAAGAAGAAGGCTTGGTTTTAAAAATGGAAACTGTGAATATAGATTCTTCCACAAAAATCTATGCAGTTTACGGCGGTGCGAGCGGAACGACTTTCAGCAGAAACGGCGACATCGGCGCAGACCCGGAATCCGGATTTTATCTGTTGCCGGAATATTGTTTGAACAATAAGTTTCAACTCAATAAAAATAAGTTTCAACTCAATTATTTAAATAAGAAAAAAGAAGCTCAAACCGTTTATGGAAGTTTTTCTAATGTCACTTCATTACAGCAAACCGATGCAATGACTTTGGAAAAATTAAGTGAGTTTACCCAAAATAAAACGGACAAATCACCGATTGTTTACGCTTCATATTCTTCACAAAAACAACCGGTTTATATTCAGGTTGCTAAAGGAAAATCAGATAAGAATTTTTCAGATGAAGAGTTAAAAAATATTTTCAATGAAGCGGAAAAATCCCGTTTGACATTAACGAACAGAATTCAACTAAAAACTCCGGATGCAGATTTAAATAATTTCGGAGCCAATTTAGCCGTTGCAGCAGACGGAATTTGGGAAAGTCCGACTTTCCTTCACGGCGCAGTTGCTTGGAGAATGCGGTTGAATGCGTGGCGTGGAGCTTACACAGCCGATGCGTTGAACTGGCACGACAGAGCTAAAGAACATTTTGAAAGTTATGCCAATTCGCAGGTTCTGAAACCCGATTTTGCACCGGTGGAAATGGATACGATGCGTCATCTTGCGCGACACGAGGAAAAAATGGGAACTTCTGTTTTTTCCAGCGGATACATTTCCAGAAATCCGAACGACAGCACAAAACCGCACCATTATGATATGAATCTGGTGTTTTTTGACCAGATCTTTTCACACTTCAATTACACCGGAGACAAGGATTTCCTAAAAAAAATGTGGCCAACGATGGTTCGTCACATGGATTGGGAAAAACGGAATTTCAAGCGTGGCGATTTGTATGATGCGTATGCAGCAATTTGGGCAAGTGATGCGCTTCAATATTCGGGAGGCAAAGTGACGCACACGTCAGCTTATAATTACAGAGCCAACCGTGAAATGGCAAAACTGGCGAAAATCATTGGCGAAAATCCTCAGCCTTACGAACAGGAAGCTGATGCGATTTTAAAGGCAATGAAAAACCAACTTTGGATTAAAGACAAAGGTTATTTTGCTGAATACAAAGATGCTTTGGGCAATCAAATCGTTCACGACAAACCGGGAATCTGGTCGATTTATCACGTTTCCGATGCTTTTATTCTGAATGAATTTGAAGATTACCAAAACTTACAGTACATCAATCATCACACACCAAAAATTCCGATTACGGTAAAAGGTGCGGATAATAAAGACTATTTTACTTTGGCGACTACGACTTGGCAACCATACGATTGGTCGATTAACAATGTGGCTTTGGCGGAAAATTTACAGACTGCTTTGGCATATTGGCAGGCAGGACGAACTGAGGATGCTTATCAACTTTGGAAGGGAAATCTGGTGGAGTCGATGTATTACGGCATCAGTCCGGGGAATTTTGAACAGCTTTCTCATTACGACGCGTTTCGTGGAGAATTGTACCGTGATTTTGCCGACCCGATTGGTGTGGCATCAAGAACTTTGACTGAAGGACTTTTCGGAGTTTATCCAAATTTGTTGGAGAATAAAATCAGCATCAAACCCGGTTTTCCGAAAGATTGGAATTCTGCCGACCTGAAACTTCCGGATTGGGATTATCAGTTTACCAGAACTTCAAAAAAGACAGAATATTTATTTAAATCAAAATATCAAAATCCGGTGGCGCTGGAGATGCAGGTTCCTGTGAATTATTCCAACATTAAATCGGTAAAAGTGAATGGCAAAAAAGTGGACTGGAAGATTAAACCCAATTCGATTTCACAACCATTTGTTCAGTTTGAAACGCCAAAAGGAAATGATTTTAAAATTGAAATCAATTATTCCGGAGAAGAACTGAAAAACGAACAAACCGACTACGTCAATTATATTTCTGAAAATCTTCAGCTAAATTTTGATTCAAAAAAGAAAATTAAAGAAATTCTTGACCCACAGGAATTGATTAAAACCAGAAATGGAAATCAATTTAACTTGGCTCAGAAAGAAAGAAAAGGAACTTTTTTCGTTCAGGTCGAGCAAAACGGAACAACCTGGTGGCAACCCGTAAATGTTGATATCCGTTTTCCTCTAGAGACAAAATGGGTAAATAAACAACTTCAGATTCAATCCAAATCATCCAATCCAATCACTGGAAAACTGACGGTTAATGGATTAAACAAAACTTTTACCATTCAGAAAAATCAAAATACAAATATTGAAATTCCGACAAATGTTTTAAGCAAAGGAAACAATTCACTCGTGCTTGATTACAACGAAATTAAACAAAATATTGAAATCACAGATTGGGAAATTGAGAATCAAGGTCAGTTTAACAACATTTCATTAGCTTCAAACTACAATGAAAAAGTAACTGAGATTTTTAACCAAAAATACCTTTCACCGAGATTGGAAGTTCCGACTTTACAGCTTCCGTGGCAGGGAATCGGAAACTGGTGTTATCCATTAATCACCGCTCAAATCGATGACAGCGGATTGATGAGTAAAAGAAAAAACGGCAAAGTTGATTTTCTTGGAATTCCATTTTTAATTGATAAAACAGATAAAAATATAGCGTTTGTAAGTCAGTGGGATAACTATTCGGATTCTCTTGATATTCCAATTTCAGGAAAAGGAAAGAAAATCTATTTTCTGATGGCTGGAACTACCAATCCGATGCAGTCGCAGATTGTAAATGGAAAAATTACGGTTCAGTATGCAGATGGCTCGACAGCAGAAATGGAACTGAAAAATCCGACGAACTGGTGGCCGATTGAGCAGGATTTGTTTGATGACAATTTTGCGTTTGAAATTCCGGATGATAAAATTCCATATCGTGTGAAACTGAAAACGGGCGAACTGTACAAAGGCGGAACTTTGAGCAAATACTCGAGTATCAAAGGATTTACAGACCGTCAGGTGGATGGTGGTTCTGCCACAATTCTGGATTTGCCGATTGATGCGAGTAAAGAATTAAAATCGATAAAACTAACGGCTGTGAGCAATGATGTTGTGATTGGAATGATGAGTGTGACGATTTTGAAATAGAAGATAATGCCACGAATGCACGGATTAAAAGAACGTTTAAAAATATTAAAATATTCGTGGCGAACAATATAGAAATATCAGCGCAAGACTTCGACAAGCTCAGTTTGACAGCACGGTAGAATTGCAAGTTTTTAAAATATTAATTAAGATAAAATGAAAAAAATCACAATATATCTAGGGATTTTTTTAATGGGATTTTCTTCAGTGAATGCCCAGAAAATCGACCGGAAAAAGGTCGTTCAGCGACACAATATTGTCAACACAAAAGCCGATACGCTTTCCACTTTTACCGTTGGAAACGGAAAATTTGCCTACACGGTTGACATTACCGGAATGCAGTCGTTTCCTGAATATTACAAAAATGGAGTTTCTCTCGGAACGCAGTCTGAATGGGGATGGAACAGCTTTCCGAATAAAGAAAATTATAAATTTGAGGAAACTCTAAAGCCTTACGATTTTAATAACGACGGGCGAAAAGCTTTGTACTCCGTTCAAATCAAAGAACCGGAAAGAAATAAAGGTGCTGTTGAATATTTCCGTGTGAACCAACACCGTTTGCAGTTAGGAAATATCGGGATTGAGCTGACGAAAAAAGATGGTCAGAAAGCAAAAATTTCAGATTTAACCAACGTCAATCAGAAAATTGATTTGTGGACGGGAATCATCACCAGCGAATTTTCTCTGGAAGGAACTCCGGTAAAAGTATGGACGGCTTCTTTCCAAAATTCAGATAAAATCGGGGTGAAAATTGAATCTGATTTGGTGGCTAAGGGCAAGTTGAAAGTTTTTGCAAAATATCCACATCCGTCGGGACAGTTTTTGGATGACGCCGCATTTTACGGAAGAGAAAATGAACATACCACGAAAATTGTTTCTTCACAGTCGACGCAGGGTTTGATTCAGCATAAATTACAAAGCACGGATTATTATACTCAATTCAATTTTACGGAAGGAAAACTTCGTGAGGCCGGAAAACACTACTTCGTTTACGAGCCTTCTATGAAAAACAAAACAGTGGAATTAAGTGTTGAATTTTCAGCTAAAAGTCCGAAATCTAACAGAACTTTATTCGCGGATGCTGAAAAAGAAAGTACTTCTGGTTGGAAAAAATTCTGGGAAAGCGGCGCTGCTGTTGATTTTGAAGGAAGTACAGACCCGAGAGCCAATGAGCTTGAAAGAAGAGTTGTGCTGTCAGAATACTTAACGAAAGTTCAGTGTGGTGGGAACAATCCGCCTCAGGAAACGGGTTTAACTTTCAACAGCTGGTACGGAAAACCGCATACAGAAATGCATTGGTGGCACGGTGTTCACTTTGCACTTTGGGGAAGACCGGAAATTTTGGAAAAGCAACTCGATTATTATTTCAGGTCATTTGATAAAGCTAAAAAACTAGCAGAAAGACAGGGCTATAAAGGCGTTCGCTGGATTAAAATGTCGGACAATGAAGGCAATGAAAGTCCGTCTTCTGTTGCTGCATTCTTGATTTGGGAGCAACCGCACATTATTTATATGACCGAACTTCTGTACCGCAACAGCAAAGACAAAAAGGTTCTTGAAAAATATAAAGATTTGATTTTTGCAACGGCTGATTTTATGGCTGATTTTGCGACGTATGACAAGGAGAAAAACCGCTACAATTTGGGGAAAGGCGTAATTCCGGCTCAGGAAGTTTTTCCAGCGAAAGATACCTACAACCCAACTTACGAAGTGGCGTATTGGGATTGGTCGCTAAGAATCGCTCAAGAATGGAAAGAAAGATTGGGGCAACCGAGAGATAAAAAATGGGATGATGTAATTAATAAGCTGGCTCCGCTTCCGGTTCAGGACGGCGTTTATTTATCGACAGAATCAGCGAAAGACTCGTTCACATTTCCAAAATGGATGACCGATCACCCAGCTGTTTTGGGTGCCTTAGGAATGGTTCCTGAATCTCCGAAACTGGATAAAAAAATAATGAAAAACACGCTGGATATCGTTTGGGAAAGATGGAACTGGGAACACACTTGGGGTTGGGATTTCCCGATGACGGCAATGAATGCAGCAAGATTGGGACTTCCAAATAAAGCTTTGGATGCCCTGTTTATGGACATTCAGACCAATACGTATTTGAAAAACGGACATAATTTCCAGGACAAACGTTTGAGAATTTATCTTCCCGGAAACGGTGGTGTTTTGACAACTGTTGCAATGATGCTGGAGGGTTGGGACAGCTCAACCGGACAATATCCAGGTTTCCCGAAAGACGGAAGCTGGAAAATAAAAGCAGAAGGTTTTAAAAAGATGCCTTAAAAATTTCACATTCATATAGTTTCTGAAGTCTGTTCCGAGAGGGGCAGGCTTTTTTGTTGGAGAGTGCTTGAGTTGGAGGGTTTCTTGCGTCGGAGATTTTCAGGATGTAAAGTTCAAAATATCCGGAACTTTTTGGCTTTTAAAAACCTTGATGGCTGAAAATGGGAGTTTTTAATAAATTAAAGCTTTTTATTCAAAGATACATAAGCTACTGAAAATTAACAGTTTTAAACTATTACTGTCATAAAAAACATTCATGAATCAGTTACTTCAAATTTTTGTATCTTGTTTTCAGCTATTAATCGCTTTTGATTTTAGCTATTTTGTTAACTGAATTGCATTTCCTATCCGTAAAAAATCATGGCCGAAACATTAGAAATCAACATCAATGAAAACTCCAGAGTTCCGAAATACAAACAGATTGTAGATTCTATTCTGAACGGAATTGATGGAGGGCAAATAAAAATCGGAGAAAAAATCCCGTCGATCAATGAACTTAGTGAATCCTGCTTTCTCTCCAGAGATACTGTGGAAAAGGCTTATAAAGAGCTTCGCAAAAGGCAGATCATTGAATCTGTAAAAGGTAAAGGCTACTACATTTCCCGTATCAACAAGAATGACATCATCAATATTTTCTTTCTGATTAATAAGCCGAGTACTTATAAAATGATGATTTACAACTACTTCGTCAATGCAATCGGCACCAAAGGCAATGTTGAGATGTATATTTACCATTGCGACGAAACACTTTTCATCAATGCTCTTAAAAAGAATATTGGCGGATTTGATTATTATGTGGTAATGCCCCATTTTCGTGATGAACAGTCGAAACATACGAGTTCCACGCAGGAAGTTTTAGATATTATCGAACAGATCCCAAAGAATAAACTTTTACTTTTAGACAATACAAAACCCAATATTTCCGGAGATTACGGTTCTATTTTTCAGGATTTTGAGCATGATATTTACAATGCATTAGAGGAAGGTTTGGATAAAATAAAAAAATACGAAAAGATTATTTTGGTGTATCCAAATAAATCGATTCATCCCTATCCTTTCCGTATTGTTCGCGGTTTTGAGCAGTTTTGCAGAGATTTTAAACTCGACTATGAAATTCTGGATGAAATCTATCCCGACATGGAACTGCAGGATAAAGATATTTTCATCACCATCCGTGAGCGTGATTTGGTGAATCTGGTGAAACAGATCCGTCAGAAAAATTTAAAACTGGGTGAAGACATCGGAATTATTTCTTACAACGAAACCCCTTTGAAAGAGTTGCTTGGAATTACCGTAATCACGACTGATTTTAAGGCGATGGGAGAATCTGCTGCGTATATGATTTTGAAGAATAAAAAAGAGCAGGTGAATAATGTATTTAAATTTATTCAGAGAGAGTCGCTATAGAGGATTGATGATTGATAAAATTATAAATGAATGTCGATTGTTAATCATAACGCTAAGATCAGCAGTCACTTTGTCAATCCGTAGGAATCTCAACACACCAAAATAAAGCAGCTCAGATTCCTTCGGAATGACAGACAAACCGTTAAGAAACTAAGTTATTACTACTAACGGACATTTATTATATCATACTTTAAAAGAATAAGATTCTAATAATTATCAGAATAAATTTAAATCTTTCAAAAAATATTTAATTAAAATGATTAAAAAAATAATTTTCGCCCTGAGTTTTTTAGTGGCAATCACTGTTTTCGGACAGAAAAAAAATGATACCCAATCTGTAACCGATGCAGCAGAAAAACTGCGATCAGCAATGATCAGCGGTGAAAAATCAGCATTGGAATCGTTAATTGTGCCCGAACTGACTTACGGACATTCGGGAGGTCATATCGATGATGCCAAAGAATTTGTTGAAAAACTGGTCAGCAAAAAATCTGATTTTCTAACGATTGATATTACGAACCAAAACATACAGATCGTAGGAAATACTGCGATTGTCCGTCATCATTTTTATGCAACGACTGCTGATTTGGGGAAGGAACCGGGTGATGTGACTTTGGATATTTTATTAGTCTGGACAAAGGTGAAAAACGACTGGAAATTGCTGGCGAGACAGGCGGTGAAGTCGGAGAATAAAAAGTAGATTCCTCTATTAAAAAATTCTTATTTAACAGTATTACTATGATTAACTACTAATTGTGAGTTATTTGTTTATAGTTAATTAGAAATTTTGAAACTAATAAATGTATTATTAAAGATTCCGAAATGAATAAAATACTAATAACAATCTTTTTTTTCTCATATTTCTTCATCTTTTCACAGAGTGCAAATCTAATTTTACAGGTGAATGGTAAAATTATTACTTCAGAATTTGCTAATGTCTATCTCAAGTTTGATTTAGAAAATCGTTCAAAAATCATTAATGTTAATTATTTACCTGGAGATTTAAGTTTAACAGAGGAAGCATGGGAAATCATCAAAAGTCAACCAGAAAAAAAGTTTTATTTAAATGTTGATTACTATACCTATATAAATGGTAAACAGGGTATAGTAAATTTTGAGATTGAGCTCTCAAAATATCTGCTCGACCAGAAATATTTGATTGCAGACATTTATGATTTTAGAAACAAATCTTATAAACGTAAATATCAATATTTAACTGACAAACATTTTCTTGTGCAACTTTATTGGCGTCCAGAGAACGGAGTTAATGGAATTTATATCCCAAGAAGGTAAGAATTGCTTTCATTTTTAGTTAACTAAAGCCAATCAAAGTTGAACATCAAAAACACACTAAAGCCATTTCTCCCAATATTTCTTTGTATTATTTTGTTTTAAATGATGCTTATTAAATCAATTTATAATCAATTCAAATAATTCTTTTCCGCATCCACCGCCACAAAAACAAAATCCTTAGCCTCTCCATTTTCTTTATCAGGCGTAAACTGTACAATTTTATTTCCATCAGACTCGCCAATGTATTTGTACCCGCCGGTTCTTGGATTGTACCACCAACATTTTTTCTTCTTTCCACTGATCTTCGACAAATCGATTTGCATATTTCTTCCGGTGTAATTGTACACGAGCAGATAATCTGCTCCGCGGGTAGCAATAAGTCTTTCGTAACGTTCGCCCACTTCGCCTTTAATAATACTTTGATCCGGAATTCTTTCAAAGTACGGAAATTTCAACATCAGATTTTTTAAATACTGCATCTGCACAAAACCTGCGTCATTGAGACATTCGTACCACGCACGCTGAGCTCCGTATGCAGGCGACAAACCTGGTCTGTAAAACTGCATGATGGAATTGTGCCCGTAAGTGTGCCCAAAAGAACCGGCAAACACCGACCAATATGCATATCTTCTTACATCATGATCTTTCCATCGCGGTTCACCGGTATCGTGAAGTCCCTGTGGAATGTCTTCGTAGGAAGGTTCGCCATCGATGATGGGTTTTAAAGGTTTCATCGAAAGTGCTTTTTCGGCATATCTCCAGTTATCTTCTTCGGTATCGGCAATTTTTTTCGCTTCGCCGTCGCCTTTTCGCTGTCCGTATCTTCTGTGACCGCTTTGAAACATATTGAAATCTAACCAATCAGCATCGTTAAACCAATCAACGGAACTTGTAGCACCGAAAGGATGATAGGTCATTAAATGGATTTTGTCAACTGATTTTATGCTGTTGGCGAGAGCTTCCCAAACTTCAGTTTTGATGTCGCCTCTTAAATCTCCTCCAATAAACCAGATGATATTTGGTGAATCTTTATATCGTTCAGCCAGAAATTTACCATAACTTTTTGCTTCTTCCACATTCATTTTTCCACCTTTGACCAAACCGCCCCAAATGCAGACCATGCCGATGTAAATTCCGTTTTTCTCGGCAGTTTTTATGATATAATCCATGTGATCCCAATATCCGTAAACTCCTTTATGATTGATGTTGGTGAAATCAAAACCGTCAATCATAGAGGCTTGTCCGTATTTGTTGTAAACAGGAACGGCATTGATGGTTTGAACCTGAACGACATTGAATCCGTTTTTCGCACATTGACTCAGATAAAAATCTACTTCATCCCGATCGGTACGTTCTGGCAGAAGCCAACCGGTTTCTCCTAACCAGAAAAATGGTTTTCCGTTTTTGTGCTGCAAATATCTGCTGTTAGAGCTGACCTGCAGAGCTCCATTTGACCATGGCAATTCCTGTTTTTTGTTTTGAGAAAAGGTAAAAACTGAATAAATTATGAGAAGCAATATGAGGAATTTTTTCATGACAGTAATTTGGTTTTAAATGATTTTGTTTTTGATTATCTTTTGTTTTCATGATGTGATTTTACCACTAAGAACACTAAGCATTTCACAATGAACACAGGGCTTGTGAACCTTGTGAAAAATCTTTGTGCTCCTTGTGGTAAAAAATACGTATGCAATAATTTTTCAGACATTACACAAATTGTTTTTAACGCAAAGATTATTTTAATGTTGCATATTTTTTAAGAAAGCTAAGGCAAATAAATTTGCTTCGCAAAGCTTGAAAACATTCTTTGAAATTTGATTAAAAATAGTATTATAAAACAAAAAATACAATTCACCGAACTGTATTTTTTTTAGCTATGATTATTCAAAATATTTTATTTTACGCAAAGTGCACAAAGAAGTTTTAAATACTATCTGCTTTTAAGTTACACAAAGCCGTTTCACTTATACAAGCTCACTAAGCTTTTCATTCATTACAAAATAGGGATATTTTTGATATGAAAATTGATGGTTCGCATTCTGTAAAGCTGTATTTAGATAAAATATCTTTTAATGAAAACGTGAAAACTTCCAACTTTCGTCACTCAGCTTCCCGCTCAAACTACTTCACCCTAAACTTCTGCAAATCCTCCGGCGTATCACAGCAAACCTGCTCCATTACCTGTCTGAACTGCATTTTAAGCATTTCAATAATATGATCGCCACCTTTGTCGCCCAAAGCTCCGACTGCATACATAAATGTTCTTCCCATGAAGGTAAATTCGGCACCACAGCTCAAGGCACGGGCAACATCCGGACCGGTTCTTATGCCACTGTCCATCATGATTTTAATCTGACCTTTGTATTTTTCACTGATCTCTTTTACTACAGCAATTGTTGATTCTCCGGCGTCCAACTGTCGTCCGCCGTGATTGGAAATGATCATTCCGTCGAAACCTAAACGTACCGCTTCGGCTGCATCTTCATCGGAAGCTACGCCTTTAATTACCAGTTTTCCTTTCCATTTATCGCGGATGGCTTTGATTCTGTCGGAATTTAATCTGCCGGAAAAAGTGGAGTTCATGAACTGTCCCAATTGCTTTACATTCATGTTTTTATCCATGTATTTTTCCATTGTTTTAAAACTCGGAACGCCATGTTTTAAAATTTCAAGGCACCATTCCGGTCTCGCCAAAGCTTGGGAAACATTTCTGAAATTCAGCTGCGGAGGCATTGCCAAACCGTTTCTGATTTCTTTGGCTCTGTAACCGAAAGTCGGAACATCTGACAAAACACATAAAACGTCATAGCCAGAAGCTTCACAACGGTCAAGAATATCGTCACGCAACCATTCTTCTCTTGGATGATAGAGTTGATACCATGCTTTTCCTTCCGTTAATTCAGCAATTCTTTCAATACTGCTCGTTGTTACAGTACTTAAAATGAAAGGAATATTATGTTTAAAAGCTGCTTTAGCTAAAATTTCCGGAGCATTCGGCCACATCAAACCCTGCAGACCAACCGGAGAAATTCCGAACGGTGCGGAATATTTTACTCCGAACAGTTCCGTTTCCATATTGGCCTCCGTGTAGCTGTTGTTTAAATATTGCGGACGAAGCAGAACATCTCTCAATTCACTTGTATTTCTGTCGCGGTTGATATTTTCGTTACAGCCGCCATCCAGATATTCGAAGGCGAAACGGGGCATTTTCTTTTTTGCTTTTTCGATCAGCAATTCGAGGGAAGCGTAGTTGGTATCAAATGGAAAGGACATAGTTTGTTGTTAGATGTTGGATGTTGGGTGATGGATGTTTACTGTTGATGTTAAAAACAAAATTACTTTTTTAATTACCAACATCTGAGTTCCAGCTTCCAACAAAATTTATAAATTAAGAATTAAAGGCTGAAGCACTTTCATCTGATAATGCTGCTGTAAAAAAGTTTCGTCTATTTTTTTGTTGGAGATCACCATCGATGCACCCAAAGCCGATCCCAGAGGAGAGTGTGTTGACATCACATTGTAATGCTGGAAATGGTGCGACATCAGTTTCATAAAGACATCGTTGTCTGTGAAACCTCCGTCGATATAAATATTTTTTATTTCTGAGTTTCCGATCGCATTGGTAATGGTATGAATCTGCAAATCCATCAATTCAATCATCAATTGATGATACGCTTCTTCGAAAGTTTCAAATGAATTCAGATCGGTTGCAGTAATCATTTTTCGTTTTAAAATAATGCCTTCAAAACGGAAATAGATATTTTTATTTTTCATTAAACGCAAATACAAATCCTGATCAAACTGCACTTCTCTGTGAAAACCGTATTCTTTTCCGTAGTAAGCGCACAATTTTTCAACCTGAATTTTGTATTCATTTCCCATGAAAAAACGGGATGCTTTCACACGTTTACCGTCGATTCGCATGTAATTCAGACAGTTGTTTTCGATATCTTCATCTGTTAAACTCTCATCGTTAAATGGATTTAAAGAAATACTCCACGTTCCTGTTGAAAGCAATAAAAACGGTTCTTTTTTACTTAAAATATAAGGCAATAACGCTGAAGAACTGTCGTGAATTCCAACGCCGATTTTAATTTTTTTGTTTCTGTAAGACGTGTTGATACTCGCAGAAGTCGGAACGATTGGTCCCAATATAGCATCAATTCCTTCATCGTAAACCCAGTCGTGGTAATCTGCTTTGTCGTAATCCCACAAATTGGTATGACAGCCAATTGAGGTAAATTCCGAAACACATATTCCGGTGAATAAGTATGATAAATACTGAGGTAAATGAAGACTGTACCGGATTTTTTTAAAAACCTCCGGATGTTTGTATTTTAACCAGAATAACTGCAGTCCGGAGTTCAGCATTCCGGTTTGTGGAGATGCAGTTTCGCGGGCAATTTTCAGTTTGCTGCCATGTTTTTCGTAAAATACATCAAGAATATCCTGATCCATCGGTTTGGTGTAGTTGTACAAAGGTGTCAGAACATTTCCTTTCTGATCGAGGTGGACAAAGCTTGCTCCGTACGTAGAAAAATTGATGGCTTTTACTTCAAAATTTTCATCATCCAAAATGGCATTGAAATTATCTTTGATCCAATTTTGGAGCGCTGCAAGATCTTCTGTGGGATAACCATCTTCATCGGTGGTAAGGGGAAGTTCGGTATATTCACGCACAACTTCTTTGTAATTTTTATCAAATAAAAAAAACTTTTTGTTGGTTTTTCCAATATCAAATACGATGGTTACCTTTTTTTTGGACATTCCTGAGATGAATTTAATGATTTATTATAAAATGGTTATTAGTATTTTTTCAAAATTTCATTTAAAAAATTCTTATTTTAACGCAAAGTACGCTAAGTTTTTTTGACAAGCTAGCTATTTTTAAGTTCGCAAAGGCGTTTGACTTCGTCGAATCTTCGATTTCACTTAGCAGAGTTACAAAAGATTTTTATTTTGTGTAAAATTTAAAATTTGTTTAAATTCATTTTAAATTTTAAAACCATCAAGGAGTGTTTAGTGACTAATAATAATTAAGAAAAAAATCCACTGATTTCTTAAATAAAGAATCTATTATTAATTTTCTAAACACTCGGGTCTCAACGGTAAATAAGGATACATATAATTAAACTTTCGATTGCACCTGAAAGTAATTATCAAATAAGACGGATTTTACAATCCAGTTGCCTTTGCCCATCCTCTTTCAGAAATCAAGGTTTCTCTTACCTTTAAACTTCTGTAAGCAGCGATCGGGTCTAAAGCCGCTCCAGTCTGGAGTCTAGCCGCTTTTAACAACGGACGGACATCTGTTCTGTACGCGTTCTGCAAAATATCCTGAGCCGCAACAACGTCATTGTTCAGCTGTGCTTCTTTTAAAGCTTTCTGATCAACCAAAAGTGCCTGCGCATAAGCAATTAAGATGGCTTCCAAAGACTGCAACAGATCTTCCAAAGGATCTTTAATGTTATGACTTGCGTCGATCATCCAGGCCGGATAAGGATTGTTTTTATTATTTTCCATTCCGTACACCAATTCGTTGAAAATCAAGAACAAAGCATAAGGTTTAATAGAACCTACCGTCAAATCATCATCTCCGTATTTACTGTCGTTGAAGTGGAAACCGCCCAATTTACCTTTGTACATCAAAGTTGCAACGATTTGTTCGATATTGGTGTTTGGTAAATGATGGCCAAGGTCAACCAATGTGAAGGCTCTTTCACCACATGCATTTGCCAGCATGAAAGAAGTTCCCCAATCCTGAATGGTTGTTGAGTAGAAATTCGGTTCGTAAGGTTTGTATTCAATAAACAGTTTCCAGTCTTCCGGCATTCCTGCGTAGATTTCTTTCAAGCTTTTTTCAGTGTTTGATAAAGCGGTCTGGAAATTTAACTGTCCAGGAAAACTCGCCCCGTCTGCCAACCAAACGGTTAAGCTTTTTGAACCTAGTTCTTTTCCGATTCTGATCACTTCTTTGTTGTGTTCAACAGCGTAAGCTCTTGAATTTTCATTCACAGAATTTAATGAACCAAATTTATATGAATGTTTTGCATCCGGCTGATCCTGAAAAGTATTTGAATTCATCGCATCAAAGATCAATCCGTGAGACGCTGCACTTTCTTTCAAAGCACTTACATCACTTGGAATATCCCATGGAATGTGCAATGAAACCGCTCCAGCAGAATGAGTCAGGGCATGAAGCAAACCAACGTCATCTAATTTCTGTTCCAAAACAGCAGGTTCGCCACCGTAAGAAAATCTTCCGAAACGGGTTCCTCCTGCACCTAAAGCCCAGCTTGGAATTGCCACCTGAAAATCGACGATTTTGTTGACAATTTCAGCAACATTTGAACCTGATTTTGTTAATTTATCTGATAAATATGCGAAGTCTGAATTAAAGTTTTCAACTTCGTTTTTATTGTGTTGTTCAATGATATCTTTTCCTAAAATCATACGTTAATTTTTAGTAACCTTATCAAGGTTTTGAATCTTGACAAGGTTGAATGATTGATTAAAATTAGCATTAAATATTGATTTAGCCCTTTCAGGGCTTTGCAACATTTTTGCATTTTATTTTCATAGGGCTTCACACTATGCTAATGTTTTCTCCACTTCGTGGCTTTTCAAATCTCTCGCAGCCCGACTTGAACGGAGCTCTTTTTGTGAGGAGGTACGACGAGCAAAAAAGCGGGAGTGGAAGGCGGATTAAGCTGCCCAAATAAATTGAAAGTTAAAACTAACAACCGACAACTAAAATCCGACAAAAAAAATATTATCTCGGGAACGCATTGGCCATTCCACCATCTACATTGATGATATTTCCTGTTGTTTTATCTAAGATCGCCACACAAGCGAATACTCCGTTTGCGATGTCTTCAGGAAGGATAATTTCGTTTAATAAATTTCTCTTCGCATAAAATGCAGGTAATTCTTCTACAGAAATTCCGTTTGCTTTTGCACGGCCTTCTGCCCAAGAACCTTCCCAGATTTTACTTCCAACGATCACGCCATCAGGATTCACTACATTTACTCTGATTTTATCAGCTGCCAATTCTGCTGCCAATAATCTTGTCATATGCTGTTGAGCAGCTTTTGCAGTTCCGTAGGCTACGTTGTTTGGTCCGGCAACCAATCCGTTTTTACTTGCAATATTTACGATATCTCCTCCTAAATTTTGCTTTTTCATAATTTCAGTACCGCTTTTCGCCATCAAGAACTGACCTTTTACCAAAACATTTTCCAGTAATTCCCAGTCTTTTGTAGTAGTATCTTCCAAAGATTTAGAAATAGCCAAACCTGCAGAATGCACGATGATATCTACTCCACCGAAAGCTAAAACCGCCTCTTTGAAAGCGTTGGCAATTGCCTCTTCGCTGGTCACATCACAAGTCACGGCTACTGCCTGATCTTTGCTGTATTTTGCAGTTACAGATTCTACTGCTTCCTGATTCAAATCTGTATAAACAACGACTGCACCTTCCTGAACCATTTTGTCTGCGATGGCCTGTCCGATTCCGCCGCCTGCTCCGGTTACGATGGCAACCTTTCTTGACAATGGTTTTTCTTTAGGCATTCTCTGAAGCTTAGCTTCTTCCAACAACCAGTATTCGATATCGAATGCTTCCTGTCTCGGTAGAGAAGTGTATTCAGAAATTGCTTCTGCGCCACGCATTACGTTGATTGCATTCACATAAAATTCGTTGGCAACACGAGTTGTCTGCTTATCTTTTGAGAAACTGAACATTCCAACTCCAGGGTAGATGATGATCACCGGATTCGGGTCACGCATTGCAGGGCTGTTTGGATGTTTACAAGTTTCGTAATAGTCTTTGTATTCCTGTCTGTACTGTTCGAAAAGTGGATTTAATTTTTCTAAAATAGCTTTAGAATCAGATAAATCTTCATTTTTATCTAAAGTCAACACTAACGGTTGAATCTTCGTTCTCAAGAAGTGATCCGGACAAGAAGTTCCAAGCGGAGCCAGTCTTTCCAAATCATTACTGTTGATGTATTCCAAAACAACATCGCTGTCTGTGAAATGACCTACCATTCTGTTTTCAGAAGAAGCTAAACCTCTTAACAAAGGCATGATCTGAGCAGCTTTGTTTTTACGTTCATCAGCTGGTAGTGATTCTACTTTCTGTCCGCCAAAAACCTGTCCTTTTTCTTCGATTTTTTTAGCGATATATTCAGAAGCCATTTCGATCACTTCCAAACTGTTCATGTAAGATTCATAAGAAGTGTCTCCCCATGTGAATAATCCGTGGCTACCTAAAACGATTCCTCTGATTCCCGGATTATCGGCTAAACATTTTTCTAACTGAAGTCCTAAGTCAAAGCCAGGACGCTGCCATGGAACCCATCCCATTGTATCACCCCAGATTTCTTTTGTAATTGCTTCGCTATCTTTCGCTGCTGCAACTGCAATTAATGCATCCGGGTGAAGGTGATCGATATGTTTGAATGGAAGTAAACCGTGCAAAGGCGTATCAATAGAAGGGGCTTTGCTTTCCAAATCGAAAATACAGTGATCGAATAAACCTACCATTCTGTCTTCGTCTGCAAGACCTCCGTAAACATTTTTAAGATTTCTTAATCTTTCCGTATATAATCCGGCGATTCCTTTTCTGGTCAAAGTTCCGATGTCGCCACCTGAACCTTTTACCCACATTACCTCAACTTCTTCGTTGGTCAACGGGTCTTTTTCGATGGTTTTGCAACTTGTGTTACCTCCACCGTAATTGGTAATTCTAAGATCTGCTCCTAATATATTTGAACGGTATAAAAATAAAGCCACCTGGTCATCACCAAAAGACGCCGCTTTACTTTCGTCCCATAAATAATCTACGTATTTGAATGTTTTTACGTTTTCCATTTGTTTTCTTTTGTTTTTCTGAATTTTACTCAAATTTAGATTGTTTTACCCGTTAGACTATCCCGCACTATACTGCTAAATACACTATTTAAAGATAAATTAACGTTTGATTTTTTTGTCGGTCAAAGAACAATCGTAAGAGGATTATTACAATTAATATTTTGTGATTGAATGTCTTAAAAAAAATAAACATTAAGAAAGTTTTCAAGAGCAATTGGAAATACCATCAATCTTTCAACTTTCTTAATGTTTAAAATAAATCTTAACGACCGGTTCGATTAATAACCAGGAAGCTGTGTAAGGTTCGGATTGTCAATCATTGGGTGACCTGCAGACTGCGCCGCAAATGGAAGCAATTCTGTTTTATTAGGTACAAATCCGTAGAAAAGACCATCACCACCGCCTTCAATCCAGTTTGGATACACACCGCCGTTTTCAAATGATCCTGTTGGTTTGGTGTAAATAATTGCACCAACCTGAAGGGTATTAAATCCAGCTGTAAATCCTACCGCTTTTCTTGCATTACCATTGAATGTACTTGTGTAAGCCTGGAACATATTTACAGGATACCACTTGTCATCAGTTGTTGAAGTTTGTCCGTTTGCTAATGCTATAGCTTTCAATGTTGTTTGGTATGTTGCATATGCATTATTCGCATTGCTTGTCGGAACTGCCTGAACCTGTGCGATCTGTGCAGGATTAGTCAGTTCAATGTAAGTCACAGCCAAGAATGGGTCACCATACACCTGCGCATTCTTGTGGAATTTGTAAAGACGATAGATTGGCGTTGATGCGAACTGGCCTGTACGATTTGACAAGTTTTTCATTGCAGTTCTAGTAGCGTCAATTTCACTAGCGATACGATTCATTCTGATTAAGTCAGTACGAAGCATAAATTCGTCTGAAAATTCCCATTTACGCTCCTGAACAATAGCAGATTCAAAAGCCTGCTGACCGCTAGGAATAGCCATAGAACCAATACCTGCACGGTTTCTCACTTGTTGTAAAGCCGCTATACCGAGAGGAGTAGGTCCATTATTTAAATAATTTTGTGTTTCCGCATACATTAATAATACATCAGCATATCTGATGATAGGAATATTCAAATTACGTGAATCTGCAGCCTGTGGCTCCACACACCAAGAAATCCTAAATTTACCCGGCATGATACAAGAGTATGTAGTTCCTACATCTACCCATGTATCAGTAGCTGCACCACCATTTAAAAAATAAATACTGTAAGAAGTTGTAGCCACATCTCGACGTTTATCTGCTGCATCGAAAGATAGGTAGTAACTTGGAAGTATAAATTGTAATGCTTTACGAGAACCATACGTACCTCCTCTTGAACCCGGGTGTGCATACACTCCAAATGCCGAATTGGTATTAGGTCCGTATGAAGCAATATGCCAAAGCATCTCCTGATTAACCGCTGCAAAATTTCTTCTGTCGAAATTAAACCAAAGCGCTTCAAAACCACTTTTACCTCCTGATGCCTGTACTAAACTGTTTGTACCGCCATTAATTACCGAAGCCGCTGCCGCATCTGCAATTTGATACAATTGCTGAACTCTTGCATTATCCGGACGACGAGCCATTGTACCCGGTGTAGAAGTATTAAGAGGCCAACGAAGCGAGTATCCTGCAGCATACAAAGCAATTTTTGCCAGTAATGCATTTGTTGATTGTCTATTTAATCTTTCCGGAGTTCCGTTTGAAGTAGGCATATTAGCAATAGATTCTTGTATATCGCCAATGACTTTATCATAAATAACATCACGAGAAGCACGCTTCGGATATAATGTACTTGGATCATTCGGATCTGCCTCTTCCAAAGGAATCCAAATTGCAGGTACATCTCCGTACACCCTAATCAGATTGTAGTAACAGAAAGCGCGGATTGCTTTTGCTTCTGCCAATAATGCATCACGCTTTGCACTGGATGGCATATCGGGTAATCTATCGATAGCGATATTCGTTCTTTCTATAACCGCATACATTGCCGCGTAAATTCCTGTAATTGTGTTAGGAGTTTTTGAGTCGTACTGATAATTACAAATATTATATTTTGAATTATTGGTAGATCCATCTTCCGCTGAATGGGTTACCGTATCACCAGCTCCCAACTGGTAAAACATTTCAGTAGGTACAAGACCTCTATACAAGCCCTGAACAAATGCATCTGCAGTTTCTATATTGGTAAAAACAGATTCTGTATCAGATGAGTTATAAGCAGGCTGATCTAGGAAATCATCACTACAAGAATTTACACCCAAACCTGCAATAAGTATTGTAGGAACGATGATCAGTTTTTTTATTAAATTATGTTTGTTAAATATATTTTTCATAATTGAAACAATTAAATATTAAAAAGTAAGATTGATCCCCAATACATAGCTTCTGGATCTCGGGAACGAAGAATTATCATATCCAGGTGTTACCGTAACACCACTTGCTGCTGAAACCTCCGGATCGAAACCAGAATATCCTGTAATTGTTGCTAAGTTATTCACTGTAGCATAAATACGTGCATTTGATAATCTCACTGTGTTTAAGAATTCTTTCGGAAATGAATACCCTAAAGTTACCATAGAAACTCTTAAATAAGAACCATCTTCTACATAATATGATGAAGGGTAAGTAATGTAACTGGAATTTGTATTGCCTAAGCTCCAAAGCCTGTCGCTTTCATTAGGGTTAAGTTCTTTTAATCTTACTAAACTTGTTGCAGCCTGACCTGTATTCGGATCTACTACATGGTAATAGTTATCACCGAATTCTGAAGGAACGTTTTGATATAAAGCATACGGACTCAAACTGTGCTTAGTCGCATTATAAATATCACCACCCACACTGAATTTTAAAAAGACTGCTAAATCAAATCCTTTGTAAGAAAAGTTATTACTTATACCACCAATAAAATCTGGTGTACCATTTCCTATTTTCACCATTTTTCTGGTAAACTGATCTCCTGCTTCATTATCTGCAGCAAATTTAATATCTCCGGGTCTAGGTGTTCCGGAAGCCGGTTTTACAACTCCTGGCTTTAAGGTTAATGTTCCGTTTGCTGCCTGAGTAAAGTCATCAGTCGTATAGATTCCCTGATAAACATATCCGTACATATCTCCCAATTCTTCTCCAACGGTTGCATAATACGTTACCATACCTGCTCTGTTGCTTCCTACACTGAAGTTTCTGAAAGTTCTTCCGTCATCAAGAGACAATACTTTAGATTTATTAAAACCAATATTTGCATCTGTAGACCATCTGAAGTTTTCAGATTTCAGGTTAATCGTGTTTAATGTAAATTCCATACCTCGGTTCACCATAGAACCGATATTTTTAAACTGTCTTGAATATCCTGTGGAGGCAGGTAGAACAGTTTCCAGTAACATTCCGCTTACATTATTATTATACCATTCAGAAGTTAATTTAATTCTGTTATTAAACATTGCTAAATCTACTCCTACGTTGGTAGATTTCATTTCCTCCCACTGCACCAAACGATTTCCCAATACACTGCTTGTTACCAGTGCTAGGTTACCAATGGTATTATTTATAGGATAATCTGTCCCCACCACGTTGGTTCTGAATACATTATTTGGGATACTGTTATTCCCAACAATTCCATACTCAAATCTGAATTTTAAATCATTAATGTAGTCCTCGATTTTAGAATTCTTCCAGAAACCTTCTTCTGAAGTTCTCCAGGCAAAAGCTACTGATGGAAACACTCCATATTTGTTATCAGGGCCAAATTTTGAAGATCCGTCACGACGCACAGTACCTGTAAGTAAATAACGATTATCATAGCTATAATTTACACGTGCGAAATACGAGAGTAAGCTCAATGATGATTTGTCTGCATCTTTATCGGCAACTGTAGCATTGGTGATATCATTCAGACCATAATTTAAAATAGTAGGAAACCTTATCAATCTCATGCTGTTGCTTTCACTTTCCTGGTAAATTATTTCATTACCTATTAAAGCTGTAACTCTATGCTTTTCGCCAAAAGTTTTGTTGTAAGTCAATGTATTGGTAATTTGATATCTGTAAGATTCAGAATTACCGATACTTCCATTAATTCCTGTATTTACAGGATCTGTAAGAAATGCACGGGAATTTTTATCTGAGAATGAAGTAGACTTACTGTTTGTCCAGTTATAAGACCCTGCAGTTCTGAATGTGAAATTTTTCATTAAATCAAACTCCAAACCTATGTTAGCCAAAAATGTTCGAGCACGTCTGTTTGAAGTTGATGCTGCAGTTTCAATAAATGGATTCTCTGTATCAAAACTCGAGTCTAAAGCAGAGTAATCTGCGAAAGTCTGAGTATTAAATAACTGATCCTGAGTAAATAATGTTCCTCCGGTAATAGGCTGAAGAAGAATTTTTTTCATTCCTGAATACGCTCCACCTCCGTTGGTAGAATTGGAGGTAAACATTGAACTGAAATCTAAACGTATTCCTTTATACAATTCTGAGTTGATGTTGGCACGTAATGAATTTCTTGTTTCGCTGAAATTTTGCAGTAAACCTTCCTGCTTATTGTAGTTGTAACTCACAAAAACCTGAGTTTTATCGGTACCTGCTGAGACATTTACGTTATGGTTTTGTGTAAGTCCTGTTCCGCCAAGCATTTTTTCCTGCCAGTCTAATGCTGGCGCTGAACCGTAACGGTTACTTATTCTGTTAAAAGCACCTGTATAAAATCCTGGTGAATCTATTCCTAAGCTATTATCAAAAACATTACTCCACTGGGTAGTTTTACCCTGCAGTTGAGCCATTTCATATTGATATTTTACATATTGCTCAGCATTTGAAATCATATCCAATTTCTTAGAAAGCATATCAAACGCCATGAAAGAATTGTACTGAACGGTCACTCTTCCTTTCTTACCGGTTTTGGTTTTAATAACAATAATTCCGTTGGAACCACGGGCACCATAGATGGCAATTGCAGAAGCACCCTTAAGAACATCAATACTTTCAATATCATTAGGGTTAATAATATTTAATGCATTATCAAACTGAAATCCATCCACAATATACAGTGGTTCTGTACCCTGAGTGATAGATGCTCCACCACGAATGGTAACATTTGCACCTGCTCCAGGAGCACCACCAGCGGTCACAATATTTAGTCCGGCTGCTCTACCCTGCAAAGCCTGAAGTGCATTCATTGAAGGCGTTGCCGCCAAATCTTTTGCTGATACTGATGATACAGATCCGGTAAGGTCAGATTTTTTTACTTTACCATATCCAATAACCACTACCTCTTCGATATCTTTAGTATCTACCTTAGCAGTATCACTTTTTGCTTGCTGTCCGAACATAAGGCCAGACGCAAGCAAAAACAGCGGTGCGATGAGTGGCTTTAGATTCTTCTGTTTAATTATTTGAGACATATATTAATTTTTTATTTACATTACTTATTTCTGTCTCCAAAGTACATCGTTACAAATGTTTTGGCATCCTGCCTTATCCTGCATTGCAAAATTCATAATATTTCTTAATAATTTATATATTTTTATACTAAAAACTCAAACTATTATCATTTTAATTACAATTAACGCTTAAATTATTGAAATACTTAATTGATAGGATTACCTGACATTTGTCATATTTTAACATTTTCGTTTTCAAATCTGGGCTGCAACTCAGCAAAAAAGGCAGCTAGAAAAACCAGCTGCCCTCGAAAGTTCGATTATATTTTAAAAAAATAGTATGATTTACTTTAGGTAAAACACTTCCTTCAAAGAAATGCTTACCGGTGAATTGTCTTCATTGGTTTGCATTAAATCTTTCATATAATGCCACCATTTCTGCATGATTGGCTGAAGGGGAATATTTTGATATTTAATTTCATCATGACTGTCTAAAATACCAAACAAAACACCTGTTTCTTCATCTAAAAAAATTGAATAATTGGCAACACCGGCATCTTTCAAAAGCTCTTTAATCTCAGGCCAGGTTTCCTCATGACGCCTTTTATATTCAATTTCAGAACCTTTATTCAGGAACATTTTGAAGGCCTTTCTGCTCATCATTATCTTAATGAATTTCCGTAACCTACAATCAGAATCGAGATCAGCAAAACAAACATCCCAAGTGAAATGGTAGTAATTGTTTTTTTGGAAACACCTTTCCATTCCTTGATAATAACACCCCAAAGGTTAGCTATTAAAATAATGAATGCCATGTGTAAAATCCATGAACTGGCACCGTTCCCCATTTTGCTTTCTCCCATTCCGTAGAAGAAAAACTGGAGATACCACATCGTTCCTGCCAATGCACAGAAGATGATGTTTTTTACAACAGGTACATTTTTTTTTGTATAATCGGTATACGATTTATTTTTAAACGCCAAATAAAGACAGCCGATAAGGTTAGAAGCCATACCACCCCATAGAACAACAATGTACGTTACATTATTCTGAAAAAGAAATTCTCCCTGATTTGGGTTGGCAACTTTCCAGGCTTCGTTGGCAACCATTGCCATCGGTTTTCCTGCTTCTAAACCGAAATTGAAACAAGCGCTCAAAACTCCGGAAATAATAGCTACCGTTAAACCTAATCCAAATTTATATTCAGTTTTTACCGTTACACCGTGTGGATCTGTTGTGGTTTCGTTTTGAAGTTCCTTATCCTTCATCACGCCAGCTTTTCCGCTGATGATAATTCCGATGACGCAAACGAAAAGTCCGAGCAAAACAAATTGTCCCCAAGATTCTGAAAACATTAAACCTATATTGTCTTTTCCGGCCTGCGGAGAAAATTCATAAAAAATAGACGGAACGAGTGAGCCGATGACCATCGTAAGTCCTAACATAATGCTGCTTCCCAATGCCACGCCCAAATAACGAACGCCCAAACCATACATGAAGCCGCCAATTCCCCATAAAGCACCGAATAAAAAGGTCAAACCTATTATGGATGAACTCGCATTCTGAATAATATCCCAAAATCCGGGAATGGTAAGATATGCTGCCAATGGCGGAACAATAATCCATGAGAAGACGCCACCAACTAACCAGAAAGTTTCCCATTGCCAGCCCTTTACTTTTTTGTAAGGCATATAAAAACTGCCAGAAGCAAAGCCTCCGAGAAAATGAAATAGTACTCCTAATAATGCATTCATAATTATTGTATTGGTTGAATCTGAAAATTACTGATATGACAGCAACTGCGCATCTTGTAGTGTCATGCACAACAAAACCTCAAAGATATTTGCATTTTTGCAATGTATCAAATCAATCTTTAGTATTCTCTTTTTTTCTGTAATTCGAAATGATAAAAATTGCACTGAGTTTCTATAAAACAGAAAATCAGAACTATTGCTCTGATTTTTTAAATTAAACTATTTTTTTCGCTGGTTTAATAATTAAAACGATTTCTAATAATGCGTATGATTAACAACTGTGTTTTTCAAATACGTTAAATCTTTTTTTCTGTCTTTATTGGTGTACACAGCTTTTCTACTTCCCCAAACCTTCAGACTGCCACCGCTAAGCGTTATGACTTCCTCTGCTCCTTTACCCATAAAATCGAACATATGAAAAACAGGGTCAGGGAAATAAAGTTTCCCTTTTCCATTATCTTCGATTTTAAATTTGTACCAAAAAAGCTGTTCATCTTTCCCATTCCATGCACCTTTTACAAAATCGGGATTTCCATTGATAGGATTTCCTGGCCATTTGAATAGAAAATCTCCGGACTGATTAAACCAATACAGCTGACTCGATAAATAAGGTTCACCCAATTGACGATTTCCATAGGTTCTGCCACCGACAACGACCTGCAAACCAAGATTGTTTTTTAAAAAATGACCCACCTGTATTTGTTGGCTGTGCTCTGCTACATTCTGCCAGATAATTTTACCCGTCATGCCATCATACATGAATATTCCGGCTTCGCTGTTTGCCGTAACAATGTCCAGTTTACCATCTTCATTAATGTCTGCAAATTTGTAGCTGTCAGCATGGTCGTGGTTATCGGGAATCAAATCAAACTTATTCCAGATGGTTTTTCCCTTTGAATCTAGAAGAAGAGAACCCACCAATACTTCATCGATACCATCTTTATTGAAATCAACAGGATAAATATAATGACCGAGATTGTCTTTTTTTCTTTTCTCGGTGTGTTGCCAGAATTGCTTTAAATTACTGTCATACACATTCACATTGATGTTGTTTCCCATGTCTGTAAATACGGCTAGTTCATTCGGAGTAGCATTGCTGAATTTACCCATGGCTAACCTGAAATTATTGTAAACATGTGGCAGCGGTTGTGTAGGCCATTCTGTTTTATTTTTGATTTCACCCGTTTCTCCGTCTGCAATCACCAGCCATTCTTTGCCATCCATCAGACGCCAATGTGCAATTTCGCTTTTCCCATCCTTATCAAAGTCCCAGATAACGCCTGGTGCTTCAAATTCTGAACGCTCTTTCGCATATTCTTCCGGAGCTTTCCATTGCCAAAGTTCCTTACCTTCATGATTAAAGACATGGGCAGAAAAATCTCTTTCCAATACAAGAAAATCAGTTTTACCATCACCATCTACATCACCAAACTTCACAGCATTGCATTCTGGAATTTTATACTCTTTAAGTAACTTAACATCGTCAGGCAATTGCTTAGAATAAATTTCTTTTTCCGTAAGAGAAGCATTTTTACTCAACGCCAAAACATCAAACATTGCACCTTTTGAAATACGTGTAATTTTGACATCATTAATGCCTTTTTTGAGCTTAAATACGCCTCCACCTACCCAACTCAATTCATTTTTGCCGAAGAAAACATTCGTAACCTTATCGTTGACCGCTACTTTGAAGGTGCTTTTACCATTCCCGCTACTGCGAACAAATAGATGATAATCTCCTGCTTCAGCAGCATTTATTTTTGTCATAATGTTCGTTTCCGAATTAAGGATGATTCCGGTATTATTGAATAGCCAATCCTGTTTTTGTTCGGCAGCCGTTGTCACATAATTTCCTTTTGGAATTTCATCTAAAAAATCCGAGGCAGGTATAATAAGAGTTGAAATTGCAGATTGTTGTGCTTGAAAGAAAGTACAAAAAAAAATAACTGCCGCAAGAAACATCTTTTTTAAAACGTTCGAGAAATTTTTGTCTTTCAAACAACTTCTGCCCAAAACATTTAATTTGTCTTGAGAAAAGTGAATACGCTTTAAATTTTCTTCTGTTTTCATAGGGCAGTTATATTAATGGTAGCTCTGTGCTTATTTCAATTTGTACACTTCGCTTCCTGCAAGTAACAGGCAACCTAAACCATAATCTTCAAAATCAGGTTCTTTGCTTACAGAAAGTGGCTGTCCGTCTTTCGGTTCTTTTCCTGTTCCCTGTACCCAACCTAAAAATCCGTTCGGCTGAACAGAATCTTTAGCGATTGCATTCCATGCTTTAACTAAAACAGGTAAATAGGTCTCTCTGTCAATTAAATTATTGTTAACACCATACGCCATTCCGTAAACGAAAAGAGCAGTCCCTGTCATTTCTTTTCCTCCAAAATTCGTTGGGTCATGTAAACTTACATTCCAAAAACCATCTTCTCTCTGAATCGGAAGCAATGCTGCCAACAAATCTTTGTAATCCTGCAGATATTCCTGATAATGAGGATCAGATTTCGGAGTATCTTGCAACGTTTTGGCTAGTGCAGCGACTACCCAACCGTTTCCTCTGCTCCAATAGCAATCTTCACCGTTTGGCTCTTTGTAAGGCGGAACGAAGCTTTTGTCTCTCCACCAGATTTTATCAGCCTGATTGTACAAACCATTTCCACCGTGCTTGTACTTGGTGTAGGCATACATTTCGTAGTTTTTGTCAAAATACTTTTGTTCACCTGTAATTCTGCCTAATTTCGTGAAAATCGGCATTGACATTTGAAGCGCATCAATCCACCACCAGTCATCAACTTGTGGTGTAGCAATCATACTGTCCATCGCAGCTTTCACATTTTTAATTCTTTCAGGATGTTTTCTCCCATCGATTTCGTAAAGGTCAAGATAAGTTTGTCCGCAAGCCTGATGATCGGCATTTCTAGTGTAAGTTCCACGCTGTAAATCCCAATTATGATTGTTTGCCCATGACATTGCATAATCGTAATATTCCTTTTTTGGATCTACTGAGTGTAATGCCATCAAACCTTCATAGTATACCGCTCTCGTCCAGAGATTACTGGGCCATACTTTCTTACCAACGATATCTTTTTTGGTATCAGGCCACTTGTTCATAAAGTATTGATTCGCTCTTCTGGAAACTTCCAAAACTTCTTTTTTGTTGGGAATTTCTACTTTACTTACTGAAGCATTCTGTTGTACCGAGCAGGAAGTCATTCCTCCGATAATCAGTGCAATAAAACTTGCTGTTAATAATTTTCGCATATTATTTATTTTATATAATTTCTAAGTTCACATTTCTTCAAATCCTTAATACCTTTTGCCACCAATTCTGCATTCAGAACTGCTCCTGCTTCATTGGTATGTGTGTGGTCTTTAGGAAAGAAGGCTTTTACTTTTTCGGCTCCCATTTTCTCATATTTCTCAATAACCATTGTATTTAAATCTAAAAAATAAGCGTTGGTTTGCTGAGCTACTTCTTTTGCCCAGACACCATATTGATCTTTTTCAAATTTACCTTTCTCATTAAATTTATTTCTTGGAATTGGTGAAACAATGATTGGAATTGCCCCTTTTGCTTTAGCCTCATTCGCATATTTTCTCATGTAATAACCATAGGTGTATACCGTTTCGTTCACCTTACGAATTGGGTTGTAAATATCTTTAGATTCATCTCCAACTCCTTTGATGGTACCTCTCGCTCTTAAAGTGTCGGCGAGTTCTCCTCCATCATTATGACCGAATTGTATCAAAACGTAGTCTCCTTTTTTAATGGTTTTCATAATCGAATCCCATCTTCCTTCCGTCAAAAACGTTCGGCTGCTCCTTCCGCCTTTTGCATGATTCTGAATTTCAATTTTTGTAGTATCTAAGAAATGATTCATAAAACTTCCCCATCCCCAAAGTGAGTCTGATCCTTTTCCTGAACCGTTTTGCACCGTAGAATCTCCAATAATGTAGAGTACAGGTTTATCCTGAAGTTTTTGAAAAGATGCTCCGATTAAAAGAACTAAGGCAATAATTGGAATGATGAATTTTATTTTCATGAATTTAATTTATAATTAATATTTTGATGTTTATTTTTGAACACTAAGCTCAGAAAGGTTTTTGCGACATGCTAAACTTTTCAAGGCTCACAAAACCGCTTCGCTTACATAAGACCCAAATGAAAATCTTTGATTTTCGAAACTGATGTGTTCTTTTTAAAAGTCGAATCACAAACTTCAAATTACTAATGTGTCCAAAATCTTTTGTGATTTTGACTTCGTCGAATCTTCGATTTGTGGTTAAAATCTTCCCTTTAAATCTATTTTTTCGTGGTTACAACATTCGGTTTTGGGATTTCCTTAATTGATTCATCCAAATAATAATCGGTATGCGGAGGCTGATTATACCCCACATTTTGCCATACGATACTCAAACGATACTGCGGATTATGCATCAAAGTGTACACTCTGTGTTTCGTCGGAATGGTCGTAGAAAAAATTCTCAATTCCTGATTATCTGCTGTTCTGTACATCACCTCTTCCCGCCAATCGCCGAACAAATCAGCTACCAAGGCCGGATTTTTCTTTGTCCCGTTGTTTGATTCACACTGAAAAATTTTAGCATCAAATATTAAATTAGATTTTTCTTTTTTCCAATCCCATTTTGATACGTTGGTTCCATCTAAAATTTCGCTTAAAAAATCGCCATCCCAATAAATTCCCATATTCGCTGGCGGATTTTTGTTGCTGATTTTTTTTCCTTTTGTACTGTAAACTCCTTTCAGTCCGGCTCCGGCAGCCCACGATTCCGAACCTTTATAACGAGGGTCAATATTCAACGATAATCCTCTTCCTGGCCCCTGAAATTTCCCTTGTTTGCTATAGACTGTAGACGGTAATTTCCATAAAACTTTGCCTGTTTTACCGTCCCTGAAATGCGCTCCTGCATCATCAAATCTTTCCTGAATATCAAAAATTTCCAATCCCGGATAGGATGGGTCTAAATCTCCAACGTGCAAAGCATCGCCGTGACCGAAGCCTGTACTGTTCAACACTTTGCCGTCGTCATCAACGGTCATCGCTCCGAAAACAATTTCGTCTTTTCCGTCGTTATCGACATCCGCAATGCTTAAATTATGATTTCCCTGTCCACGATATTTTTTATTTTCTTCCGAACTTTCGGTATCAAAAAGCCATCGCAAACTCAGTTTTTTATCTTTATAATCCCAGGCCGCAATAGCGGTTCTGGTGTAATAACCTCTCGACATAATCACACTCAGTGTTTTGCCGTCCAGATAAGCAACGGCTCCCAAAAATCGGTCTAGACGGTTTCCTTTTGCGTCGCCCCAGGTTTCGGTCATTTGTTCGTCGGTTGGATTTAAACTGCCGGCAAATCTGGGAACTTCATAATTAACGGTGTAAATTTCAGCTCCGGTTTGCCCATCAAAAACCGTCAGATATTCCGGTCCGGAGAGAATCATTCCGTTTTCGTTAACGTAATTTTTTGTCGGGTCACCAATAAATTTTCCTTTGCCATCTCTGCTTCCATCAGCGGTTTTCATTACAATTTCAGCCTTTCCGTCCTGGTCTAAATCGTAGACTGAAAACTGCGTGTAATGCGCTCCTTCTCTAATATTTTTACCTAGATTAATTTCCCACAAAAGCTTTCCTTCCATCTTGTAAGCCTGAATAATTGGCGGGTCGGTTTCTCCTTTTTGACTGTTATCTTTTGACCTTCCAGTTTGATGAAGGATAATTTCATATTCGCCGTCGCCATCCAAATCTGCTACTGAAGCATCGTTTGGAGTATAACCTGCTGGCGTTTTTAGAGGAATTGAAAAATACGGTTTTTGATTTGCGACATAGTTTGCAAAATCGTTGTCAACTGATTTATCCTGCGTATTTGATTTGACGAAATAGGTGTAATTTTTTGCTTTGTCTGCGGTTTTATCTAAAAAATTGGTTTCGCTTGAAATTGGTTTGTCGTTCAGCTTTTTGGTTGAATTATTTTCAGTCCGATACAAATCAAAATGGGTGTTCTGAGCTTCTGTGCCGAGCAAACGCCAACTTACAAAAACACCTGAATCTGAAGGTATGGCAACGATTCCCCGTTTCAGATATTCCATTTGTCTTTGTGCAGACAGGAGTTCTGAAAAAAGAATGGCGCCTAAAATAAATTTGAATTTTACATTCATAATTCTGATTTTATATGTTTTGGCTAATGGTTGCCGTTTTACAAAGGTTCATTTAATTGATTTCGCCCTTTCAGGGCTGGTTGAAATCTAAACTTCTAATTATCAATGGGCTTTACCAATGCTTTTGATGTTGCCCCTTCAGGGCTTAAAATTTAAAAACATTTTAAAACCGTGAATCTATCTCTTAGTTTCTATTTTTACTTTGAATCAATGAATCTCGTTTCTCGATTTCTTGCAGCCCGACTTGAGCGGAAATCCTTTTTTGCTTAGACTGCAAGTTCTATTTAAACTGAAGCGTCTTGCAAAAAAGATTGGGAGCGGAAGGCGGAAATAGCTGCCCAAATAAATGTTCTCCAACAATTTTCAACCGATTGCACTTCACAAAAATTAGTTCTTAGAAGTCTGCTTTAACAGCCATTTTACCCACTCTTCAGTTCCCTGATAATTGGTAAAATCTGAAGGTAACTTTTTGCCGTCGATGTACTCGTTGTAGCACCACGGGTCGCCCAATGCGAAAACCGTCCCTTTGCCGAATTTTGAAATGGCTCCTATGTTTTTTCCTTCTGCCGTCAAAATGGCTTTGGCAGGGAATTTCACGTCGATGGAACTGACTTCTTTCATATATAATTTCTGCTCAGAGAAAATTTCGTTTCCGGCCGGAACCATTACTTTTCCCTGCTCAAATTCTCGTTTCTGAACGCGGTTGTAGCTGTCATCGTTGAAATGAATTCCAAATTCTCCAGCCAGTTTGTTGAAATGTTCGAATTCCGAATTGCCGTTATCATTGCTCATCAATACTAAAACGCCTCCTTTTTTCACCCATTCCACCAAATTTTTGATGCTTGCAGGGTCAATCTGATTCGCCTTTCCGCCGTATGCTTCTTTGTCGATATCCGCATCGACGATGATGTAAATATTGGCGTTTTTTAAATCTTTCTTGGTCGGAGCCGTGGTCAAAGTACTGATTTCTGCACCCTGTTTTGTAAAGATTTCTCCAAGCAAAGAGAATCCGCCGTTGGAAGTGTCGTTCCACGTGTAATGCCAAGATTCGAGAACTTTGGTTTCTTTATTTTCCTTTTTTTCGTTGTTGAAAAAGTTGTCTAAAACCACTTTCGGTTTCTGCTGAGCATTGGAAAAACTGAAGGTCAGCAAAGTTCCTAATGCGAATGTTTTTATGATATTTTTAGTCATAATTAATTTTTATTTTGAATAATGAATTGGAATTAATTGAATTTCGCCGTCCAGACCGGAAGGCTGAACTTTCCAGTTGGATGCGTCAAATGGCTTATAGTTAATATTCACAAAATTGATTTCGTGGTAATTTCGCCACTGAATTTTCTTCTGATCCATATCACGGATTCTGTTCGCCATCAGGTTGCAGACTTCGATTTGGAAGGTATTTTTTCCTTTCTTTAAATATTTTCCGATGTTGATTTCAAAAGGCAAACTCCAGACAATTCCGGCATCCTGACCATTGACAATCACTCTTGCACTTTCGTAGAGTTTATCAAATTTTAAAAGATAATCATCGGCGTTTTTCTTTTTTAATTTCAAAGTCGTCGTATAAACTCCGGTTCCGGAAAAACTTTGGGTTGAAGCATCTTCTGTGAAATTGGTCCAAGGCTGAAGTTTGTCTAAAGTTCTGGTCTTCGGAAGTTCGGGACCGCCTTCTTTGAAAGTGAGTTGCCAAGGTTGATTTAGACCAATCGGCGCATCGGTTTTCTCAGAGTAATACCAATTGGGAATCGAGGTATAAATATCTTCGGTATTTTTTATAATTAAGGATTCTCCTGATTTCAACTGAACTCTCACTGAATTATTATGAGTCTGAGCAAGTCCATAATCTCCATTTTCAGGATTCATCATAGTCACTTGTTTTCCAATATTATTTAACGTAATATTTTGATTGATTTCCTTTGAAGTATGGTTGACGATGTAATAATATTTTCCGCCATCGAACTGTCTTCTGACGAATTTCAATCCAGTGTCGGTCAGTTTTTCTCTTTCAATTTTTAAATATTCCAGAGCTTTTGCTACATCAGAACTTAAAACAATTTTTCCTTTCCCGATGCTGGCCATTTTCACATTTTCGGCCTGGTTTTGAAACGGAATCTGATTCCATAAAGATTTTAACTGCGTTCTTCTTTTTTCCACTTCAAAGTTTCCGGGAATATCTTTGGGTTCGTTTTGAAAGATAATTGATGCGCCGTTTTGAGCTAAATCTATTATGCTTTTTAAAGTAGATTCCGGCAAATACGTCAGTTCAGGAATTATTAAAACCTGATAAGCCGAGCCTTCCTTCGAAAACTGAATTTTCTGATTTTGCGACGTCGATTCGCCAATCATTTTATCCGAAATCATATCGAGAGAATACCCCATTTTACTGAGCTTATTCATATTTTCATACATCGGAGTCGGCACCAACCATTTTTCAACATTATGAACTTTGAAAGTCACATCCTTCCCTTTCGGACTTGCCCATTGGTCATAAACCGGCCAGTACATTAGGATTTCATTGTCCGATTTTCCGCTTTGCAAAACAGATTGCGTGCGTTCGATATAAGAATTTAATCCTTTCAGATGTGGCCATAAACTGTTTTCAGGAACGAAATTTACCGACGCATAAAACAGCCATCCAGGAAACTTCACGTCTGCCGGAGTGTAGGTCGTACCGTGGTAAAAAACGTGATTGATTCCTGATAAAAATACCTGCTCTACTTCCGGTTTTGCCTGTGACCAAGAGGTTTTGAAATGTTCTGTCAGCCAGGTAAAAGTTTCATTGGAAGTTAATTTTTTGCCTGTCACATTTGCTGCTGAAGAAGCAAATTTCAACATATTGAAATCCGGCATATCTGATTTCTGAATATCCGCAGTATCTCTCTTCAATCCCGGAATTTCAAAAATAGAACTTCCGAATGTTTCAGATTCGGGAATATCTACTGCTGCATATAAATCCAACAAATTTCCCGGCGAACCGTGTGCTTGATTGGTATTTTTTGAGTTTTTGGAATGCGCCCAGTTGGTGAAATCTTTGGTGAAATTATTTAAAATCAATTCATTCAGAGTTTCTCTGTAATCCGATTTCACCCTTCCTGCAATTTCATTTTCTTCGTTGCTCACGAGATATTTGATGAACGGACTTAAATCATATCCTCTTCTTTTTTTGAATTCATTTAAAAAATCCGGCGTCCAGTCAGCGTTATAAACCTCATAACTGTCATTGAAAAAAGAACGAATCCCATAATTGGAATTTCCAAAAGCTTTATCAAAAGTTTTCAGATAATCCTTCGTTGCGTCCGGCGAAAAGTGGTCTAAAGTGTAACCTTCGCCACCTGGCGCCGCACGTTTTACCTTTTGTAAAGTTTTACCTACGAAAACTGCGTAAATCGTCCATTTTCCTGAACCTGGTTTCCAGTTCAAAGTTCCGTCAGCATTGATTCTATCCGTTAAAACTATTGCTTCATTTTTTTCATTGTAAGCCGTAACAATATCGAGTTTTACTGTTTTTAAAGTCTTCTGTTTCTCGTCTTTCAGAATGATCTTATCTGAAAATTTTTCACCCGATGCAATCGTGTAGGTCTGAACAATCATTTTTGTAGCCGCATCCTGTTCATCAACCTGCGGTCCGCCAATCGGCCAACCTGTTCCTACCGACATATCAACGCCCATATTCAGGCTTTTGGCTTTATTGGTCGTAAACTGAAGCATTTTCATCCACTCCGGAGAAAGGTAAGTCAGGTATTGTTTTTCAAAACCTTTTGCTCCGTAAATCGGCACGATTTCCACGCCTCCGAAACCTGCTTTATGTAACGTGGTGAGTTGTTTATCCAATCCTTTTTCGTCGACTGCATTTCCCATCCACCACCAGCGGGTCCACGGTTTTGCGGTCTCGGTGGTTTTTGGCCACGGGTTTTGTGCGGAGATATTTCCGAAGGCAAAACAGAGGAGGCTGAGACTGACTATATTTTTAATTTTCATTTTTGACTGTTTAATTTACCGCTGTTAACTTTTAAATTTAATCATAAAAGTCACAAAAGATTTTTTGGACACATTAGTTATTTTTAAGTGTGTGATTCGGCTTTTTAAAAGAACACATTAGTTTTAAAAATCAAAGATTTTTTGATACGTTTCTGATTTTGCCCTTTCAGGGCTTGTTTGCTATTTCTTTCACTTTATCATTTGGCTTCAACCAATGCTTTTGATAACGTCCTTTCAGGACTAACAATTTCATCAAAATTATTTTCTCGACCCTAAGGGGTGTGATTTTGATGAAATCTTCACAGAAATTTTGCTCCCTTTAGGGCTGGGGCAAACAAAATTTCTTTTCGAATCACTCTTAAATCCTAATTTCCATCAGGCTTTAACGATTCCATAAAAACAGATTCCGGCCAATGGAAGTCTTCAACTTTATCAGGTTTATTGGGGTTGAAATTTTTATAATTTTTTGAAATATATTTCTTTAAAGGTAAATTTTGGTCTACAATAGATTTCACGACACATTTTGCCAATTCGTAAGCGCCATAAGTGTTGAAGTGCGTATCATCCGCCAAAGCTGTCGGTTGGTTGGGATATGAATTTGCGGGATAATGCACGAATGCTTTTTTTGCTTCTTCCGGTCCCATCGCTTCGAATAAGGTTTTGCTCAATGCATTCAAATCAATTAAATCGACTTTTTCTTCCTTCGCAATTTCACGCATTGCATCAGGAAAATCATCTAACGTATTGACGATTTTATTGTTCTCGTCAAAAACTCTTCGGTTCATTGAAGTGACCAAAACTGGAATTGCTTTCAATTCTTTGGCTTTCGAAATCCATTCTTTCAATCTTTTTCTGTAACCGGATTTTTTACTGTTTCCTGCTTTCTGGTCATTGTGCCCGAACTGAATGAACAGATAATCTCCGGGCTTTATTTTATTCCAGATTTTATCTATTCGGTGACGGTCTTCGAAGGCTTTCAGGGTTTCTCCGCTTTCGGCGTAGTTGGCAATCACGACTTCATTCGGAACGAAAAAATACGGCAACATCTGTCCCCACGACGCCCAGGGTTCGTACTGCGCATCCACAACCGTGGAATCTCCGGTGATAAAAATAGTTTTCGCCGTTTTGTTGGGCTGAATGATGACCGAACAAACTTTTGGTGCTTCGTTATTGAATTCAATCGTCAGCAGATTGTCCCAATGCAGGTATTTTCGTTCTCTTGGTTTCAGTTTTATAATTCCGATTTGAGTTCCGTCCTGTTTTCTGATGATGCTGTCTTTGACGTGAACTGTGATTTGTTTTTCGACAATTTCACCTTTTTTTGTTTTAATATCATTCAGCATCAGACGGCGGTTTTCTACCCGTACGGTTGTTTCAGAACTTCCTTTAGAATCACCAAGATTTAATGTAATATTATAATTTCCTTCAGGAATCGCGACTGAAAAATAGAATGGTTTTTCACTGGTTATAAAATCTCCCGTTAAAGCATTTCCGCCATTATCAACAGATTTCAAACCTGAAATATCCATAAAACCGTAACCGATTTTCTTGTCAAATTTCGATGTTGACGTGATGGGAATAAATCCGTTTTCGGTTCTGTCTGTACCAAAATCAAACTTGAAACTCGTCTGTTGTGCGAACAAAAACGGACCTAAAAACAGCGTCAAAAATTTTATCCAGCTCTTCATCTTAATCTGTTAAAATATTTTCTTTTGGCATTGTAAACTGCTTATTTTCATCGCCCAAATCAGGCAGACCAAAATAGAAATACAAAGTTCTTTTGAATGTTCCTTTCAAATGATTCGGTTCACTTTCCGGTCCTAAAGTCGCAGTGTCATTATTAATGTTAAACGCCAAAGCAGTTCCCAACGGCGGAATCGCATCGAGGAAAGAAATATTTCCGGTAGGCAGTTTCGGGTAACCTTCAGCGCCGTAAATTCCGTAAAAATCAAAAAGTCTGACGAACATTTTTTCTTCCTTCGTTCCGACTGTTATTTTTCCTTCTGCAGTATTCAGTTGTAACCACGATACATCATCGAAATAGCCTTTAAATTCAGGATAAATCCAAGGCGAAACACCAGTTCGTGTTGAGTTTCTCAGATTTTGCCAAACATTATAAGTCTGTCCCTGAGTTCTATTTTTCCAAACGTGGTATGGACCTTTCCCGAGCCATTTTGCGCCGATGACATAATTTTCAGGATAATCAAAACTTACGCCCGCAAACTGATAATCTCCGGAATGCGAATATTCATAATTCAATTCTAAAATTCCGTTATGATTCAGTTTCCAAATTATTACTTTTCCATCTTTAAAACGAGCTTCTATTTCCGCATTTCCTTCTTCTAGAAAAGATTTAAAAGATGATAATTCCGTCTTTCCATTAACGAAAACCGGTCCGTTTCGGAAGGTCATTTTTTTTCCTTTTTTGTCTAAAATGATTGACTTTAATAATCCATCTTTTTTCCCAAATGAAAATTCTTTTTCGTCTGATTTTAAAATAAATAATGAATCATTTTCTATCACTGAAACCGAAAATTCTTTGATTAAGGATTTTGAAAACTGTTTTAAAATATCATCATTAGACTTCAATTTCCAAGTCCAAGTGTAGATTTCTTTTCCGAAAGAATCAGTCGCAGTTAACTGTAAACCTTCATTTTCTTTCCAATTGATAGGAAGATTTAATTTAATATTTCCTTTTTCTGTCGGTTGAATATTCGGAGATTCCTCTTTTCCATTTTGAACAATATCAAAACCAGATTCTGACGAAAATGGTGTTTTGAATTTAAGCAGTTTCCATTCAAACTGACATTCATTCAAATTCGTGAAATGATACCGGTTTTCAACAGGAATTGTTCCATTAAAATCATCCGGCAACGTTTTCAAATCAATTTTTACCGGACTGTAAATTTCGCGGATGGCGTAAAAACTTCCTTCTTTTTCACGATGCGGACCCACCACTCCATCAGGAGCGTTGATTGCGTTCACATCAAGTTGATTGTTAAAATCGGTTCGTACCAAACCTTCGTCCGCAAACGCCCAGAGAAAACCGCCCGCACCTTTTCTGGAATTCCAGTGAAGTTCCCAATAATCGGCCAGAGAAGTTCCGCCACCGCCGTCATCCTGCGCGTGCAGAAACTCGGTCGGCATATAAATATTTTCTCCTTCGAGAATTTTTTTGGTGCTGTAATAATCTTCGTAATGATTGCAGTCGATGCCGTTGAACGCGTTTCCAGGCTTGTGATGTGCGTGAATAACGGGACGGTTTGACAAGTCATATTTTGCATATTCCGCATCCAAATCAAAATTATGTCCGCCCTCGTTTCCATTGCTCCAGAAAATGATCGAAGGATGATTGGCATCTCTCGTCACCATTTCTCTGACGAGTTTTTTACCAACTTCGGTGCTGTATTTTTTTTGCCAGCCAGCCAATTCATCCAAAACATATAAACCTAAAGAATCGCAAATCTGGAGAAAGGATTTATTCGGTGGATAATGCGAACAGCGAACGGCATTCATATTCATTTCTTTGATGAGCTGAACGTCCATCAAATCGATGTTTTTGTTGACAGCTCTTCCTGTTTCAGGCCACCAAACGTGACGGTTGATGCCTTTCATTTTAATTTTGGTACCGTTGATGTAAATACCGTCGCCTTTGTGGATTTCAATAGTTCGGAAACCGAATTTTTCTTCGGTATTGAAGATGTTTTTTCTATTTTTATTTAAACTGAATTTCGCCGTGTACAAATTAGGAGTTTCGGCGGTCCAGAGTTTTGGATTTTTAACTGAGAATTGAATTTCTTTTAAAGTATCACCTTTTTGAACGGTCACCTGAGATTCGCCAGCGAGATTATTGTTAGCATCAAAAATTTCGACCTTTACATTGTTGACAGAATTGATTCCTTTTAAATGAATATAAGTACTGAAACTCCCGTCTGCTTTGGCATCGATGGATGTTGATGAAATATTTTCTTTGGGTGTGGATTCTAAATAAACTGGTCTGAAAATTCCGCCTAAAACCCAATAGTCCGCCAGACGTTCTGCGTTGTTGACCGATTTATCAGCCGACATTTTAGAAACCTTAACTTCAAGAATATTTTCTTTCCCGAATAGTATTTTATCGGAAATATCATATTTAAATTCGTAAAAAGCGCCCTGGTGAATTTCTCCAGCCGATTTGCCATTAATTTTCACTTCGGTGTCGGTCATCGAACCTTCGAAAACAATGTTGACCGATTTTCCTTTCCACGAATTAGGAACTGAAAATTTATGTTTGTACAGACCTACTTCATCATTGAATTTAAAATTTTTGCCGTAGGTGAAGTAATCCCGTCCGTAGTTGTATGAGCCAAATCCCTGCTGTTCCCATTGTGAAGGAACCTGTATTTTATCCCAACTTCCTGATTTTCTTCCGCCGGTTATCCAAAAATCCCATTCTTTCGTATGCTCAGAATCTGTCCCGCTCAGGAATTGGATTTCCTTAGATTGAGCATGCAGAAACTGTGAGCAAAAGCATAAAAGAACGAATATTTTGGAATAAAAACTCATTTAGCAGAGATATCGGAATCGTCTTTTTTGTCGTAAGATTGCGTGAGAGAAGCGACTTGCGTCACATTGATATTTTTTTGCTTTAAATTCTGAATGTGATTCAGGTTTTGCATTTCAGGTTTTATAGCTTTGATTTTGAAATTTTCAAATGTGAAATCTTTTAAATCAAATAAGTCAGATTTTTCAATAGAGAACGCCGTTTCACAACTGATGTCGATATTTTTTATGGTGATATTGTTAGCCAAACCTTTTCTCGGTCTTTCTTCGCCTTTCAAATCAAAAAACTGGTTCCAGCCTTTCACATATAAGAAAGTTTTTACATTTCCTGTGATGTTTTCAACCGTAAGAAATTCGTAATGCTGAGGAGTATCCGGACGCATTTTCAAATGTAACAATCTTGATGCATCATTTACTTTAGAGTTACGAAGTATCACATTATAATTGTGAATCGATTCACTTCCGCAGGTTAAAACACTGTGGCAAAATCCGAAGCTGTTGTCTTCGATAAGGATGTTTCTGTTTTCACCGTTGTTCGGGTCTTTATCGGACTTCGGACCTTTTCCACCTTTCAAAGCGATTGCGTCGTCATTGACTGACATATAACAATTTTTAATTAAGAAATTGGTACACGCATCGATGTCAACCGCATCTGTACTTGGTGCTTTTACTGGTTCTTTCGGAGCTAAAATTGTCAGATTTAACAATTTTACGAAATCACTTTTATAATAATGTGTACTCCAGAAAGGTGAATTTTTAATGGTAATACCTTCCACCTGAACATTTTTGGAGTTTGAAACGTAGATAATTCTAGGTCTCATTTCATCCATATTGGTACATTTAGGATTCCACTCGCGTCTTTTCCAGAAAGATTTCCAAAAGCGAAGTCCGTTTCCGTCCAAAGTTCCTTTACCTGAAATTGTGAACCCATCCAATCCGTCAGCATTGATTAAAGCCGGAAAATATTTTACCGTCTGACCTTCCATTCTCGTCATCACAACCGGAAAGTCATTGATATCATCACTTCCTTTTAATTTTGCTCCATTTTCCAAATGCAGATGCGTTCCCTGCTTAAAGAAAACCGAACTGATAAGGAAAGTTCCCTTCGGAACCACTACAACTCCACCACCATTTTTAGCTGCCAAATCAATGACTGCCTGTAGTTCTTTGGTCTGAAGAACCGTACTGTCGTTCTTCACGCCGTTTGCTGTAAGAATGTATTTTTTGCCTAATTTGTTGATGTCTGTCGGTTTGTTTTCTTTGAACCATTTTTCGATTTTAGTTCCATCTGGCCATTTGTCCTGACTTTTTAAACCGTTCGAACATAATGCGAGAATTAATAGAGACCCAACAAATTTGGATGTATTTTGAAATTTCATAATTTAATTTTATTGCTGTATGATCTGATTTTTCCGAATAGTTGTTTAGAAAAACAAAAATCAGTAAATAACTTTCATTCTTAAAGAAAAATTATTCTTTCATTTCATTCTCATAAAAATATACATTCTTAATGCTTACAGCATCCTGCTCTTTCATGTTGAGAATATGCCTGTAATTTAAATTTAATTTAAAAGAAACAGCACCACTAGAATTCTAATGGTGCCGTTTGCTTTATTTGGTAAGTGAATGTAAACAACCGCTTTTCTAATTCATCGCTTTTTCATCTGTCAACAGATGAAAACCTTCCTTTCTGTTAATCAACTGAAGCGGATACATTTCAGGATTATATTCTCCATTTAAAACTTCATTCAACGCGTGCTTTTTTGATTCGCCAAAGGTGACCAGCAGAATATTTTCTGCTTTATTAATAATGGGTGCCGTCAAAGTAATTCTATACATCTCTTGAGGCTTTAAATAGTAAGCATCTACCCATTTTTCAGTTTCATTCAAAATACTCTCTCCCGGAAATAACGAAGCGGTGTGACCGTCATCACCCATTCCTAAAAGAATAAAATCGAAAACACCTTCATCTCCAAGAACATTTTTGATTTCCTGCTCATATTCTTTAGCATACTTTTCAGGCTCAGTTCCGTCTTTGTACATTGGAAAAATGTGATCTTTACTGACAGGAACCTGATCCAAAAGCGTTTCGAAAGTCATTTTCGCATTGCTTTTTTCGTCATGTAAAGGAACCCAACGCTCATCAACCCAGAAAAAGTATACTTTATTCCATTCAATTTTTTCTGCGTATTTCTGAGTTGCCAGCAATTTGAAAATAGCCTTTGGAGATGAACCTCCACTTAACGCCACCGTAAAACGATCATGTTTTTCTATTGATTTTTTAGACAATTCAACAAAACTATCCGCTGCTTTTTTATATAAAGTATCTAAATCTTCAAATACAGTAGTATTCATTTTCTTTTTCTTTAAATTAAATCATCCTACACCCAACGGTGACCTTGTCTTTCAACCAAAGCGAAACTGTCTTCAGGTCCCCAACTTCCTGCTTCGTAATCGGGAAATGAAGAATCTTTTCTTCCTTCCCAAGTTTCCTGTATCGTTTTTACTACATCCCAAGCTTCTTCTACCTGATCTGAGCGCATGAACAACGTAAGATCTCCAATAAGTGCATCCAGTAATAAAGTTTCGTAAGCTTCAGGTGTATTTTCCTGACAGGCAAAATTATCGAAAATCATTTCTACAGGTTTTAACACCAAAGAAAGCCCAGGTTGTTTTGCCATAAACTGCAGTCTGATATCCATCAAAGGCTGAATATTGATAATCAATCTATTGGCAGACAACAATTGCGAACTTTCGGAAAATGTAGAATTCGGAAGCGGTTTAAACTGGATGGTAATATAAGAATGTTTTTCCTGCATTTTCTTCCCAGTGCGAACGTAGAAAGGTACATCCTGCCATCTTTCGTTATCGAGATAGAACTTTACGGCTGCAAAAGTTTCTGTATTTGAATCAGGAGCAATTCCGTCTTCCTGGCGATAACCTTTGGCTTTAACACCATTGATGGTTCCTTTTCCGTACTGACCTCTAACAGCATAATGATCCACTTTATCCGAAGAAATCCTGCGGATTGATTTCAAAACGTCTACTTTTCGATCTCTGATTTCGCCTGATTCCAAAGAAGTTGGCGGCTCCATGGCCACCATACAAAGAATCTGCAACAAGTGATTCTGAATCATATCACGAAGTGCTCCGGTCTGTTCATAAAAACTTCCTCGTGTTTCTACGCCGACTTCTTCAGCAACTGTGATCTGCACCGATTCAATATGTTTGCAATCCCATAAAGGTTCAAAAATAGAATTTCCAAATCTGAACGCTAATATATTCTGTACCGTCTCTTTCCCCAAATAATGGTCGATACGATAAATCTGTTCTTCTTCAAAAGTCTCCGCAAGCAAATTGTTAAGTTCTATTGCCGACTGTTTATCGTGTCCGAAAGGTTTTTCGATGATAATTCGGTCTTTCTGTGGATCAGAAGCTAACGAAGTATTTTTAATATGATTGGAAATTGTAGAAACGAAATTCGGTCCGATTGACAAGTAAAACAACCTGTTTCCTCTTTTTCCGTACACGGTATCAAATTTTTCTAATTTCTGGTATAGATCTTTATAGGAAGTTTCTTCATCCAGCTGATGCTGAAAATAGGTAATGTGTGCCTGAAAACCCGCCCAATCTTCTGAAGTTACTTTTTTTCTGGAAAATTGTTCTAGATTTTCTTTGATGTAATTCTTAAAATACTCATCGCTGTTATCTGCTCTTCCCAATGCCAGAATATTGAAGCCTTTCGGCATTCTTCCGTCGATGTATAGATTGTAAAACGCCGGAAAGAGTTTTCTTTTGGCTAAATCTCCCGTTGCACCAAAAATAATGATTGTCGTTGGCTGCAGGATTTTATTATCACTCATTTTTTCCGAATATTAGTTGTTTGCAGTTTTCCAAGAAGCGTGGAAAATGCCTTCTCTGTCTGTTCTCTGAAAGGTATGTGCTCCGAAATAATCACGTTGTGCCTGAATTAAATTAACCGGCAAAGATTCTGTAGTATATGCATCAAAATATCCTAAAGCCGTCTGAATTCCTAAGCTTGAAATTCCGTTTGAAGCAGCGAAGGCAGCAGTTTTTCTTAATGAAGAAATTTTATTTTTGACGATTTCTGAGATATGCTGATCCAACAAAATATTTGATAAATTAGAATCTTTCGAATAGGCTACATAGAATTTTTCTAATAAAACGGAACGGATGATACATCCACCTCGCCAGATTTTCACCACATCTTGCAAAGGAATTTCAAACCCATATTCTTCAGAAGCTTTTACTAATAATGCCAATCCTTGTGCATAGCTGATTAATGTTGCCAAATAAAGTGCCTCACCTACTTCTTTAATAAACAATTCTGTATTTTCAGGAATTACAATTTCATTTTTAGAATACAATTGGGATGCTTTTACTCGTTCTTCTTTATAAGCAGATAAAATTCTTGAAGTGACTGCAATATCTATGGTTGGGATAGAAACACCAATTTCCATGGCTTGTTCCGAAGTCCATTTTCCGGTTCCTTTTGCTCCTGCTTTATCTAAAATCTGATCAACAAGATAGCCATCTTTCAAATCATCTTTTTGTTTGAAGATATCTCTTGTAATTTCAATTAAGAAAGAATTCATCTCACCTGAGTTCCAGTCTCTGAAAACTTCGTAGAGCTGCTCGTTATTTAGTTTTGCTCCTTTTCTCAATAAATCGTAAGCTTCGCTGATGAGTTGCATAATTGCATATTCAATCCCGTTATGAACCATTTTCACGTAGTTACCTGCGGAACTTTTTCCCATATATGCTGTACAAGCTTCTCCATTTACTTTTGCAGAAATTGCTTCCAGCATGGGTTGAATTAACTTAAATGCTTGCAGGTTACCTCCTGGCATAATGCTCGGTCCTCTTCTAGCTCCCTGCTCACCTCCTGAAACACCAATTCCCATAAAGTGCAGATTTTTAGATGTTAGATCAGCAATTCTTCTTTCAGTATCTTTGAAGTAGGAATTCCCTGCATCTATCACAATGTCTCCTTCGCTTAAAAGTGGGGTGATATTTCCTAAAACAGCATCTACAGGTTTTCCGGCAGGAACCATCAGAATAATTTTCCTCGGGCTTTCTAAAGAAGCTACAAAATCTTTTAAAGTCTGGGTACCTTTTACTTTCATTTCTGAAGTGGCACCATCTTGTAAATCCTTTATTTTTTGTTCGTCAAGATCAAATCCTGCAATTGAAAAGCCGTTATCGGCAATATTATAAAGAAGATTTCGCCCCATTACACCGAGACCGATCATTCCGAAATTATATCCTTCCATTTTACTGATATTATATGAATTCTGTTATCAGCCCATAAATTTACGGAAATGCCAAAGATGAAAAAAATAAAAGGGTATAAAAAATCACACTCTTTATTACATGTGTCTGATTTCCAAATTCATAACAAAAATAAACTTTTGAAGTATTTTTTAGGTTTTTTATGATAAGTAAAAAAAAACAACCATCCGGTTTGGAGCATCAGAAAATTCCCACATTTTTTTTCAAAAGATTTCAGCAACTTTGAAATATTGGCTTTGTTTTTGCCGAGCAAGGGTATGAAAACAATTTTTATCGTGGAAGATGAGACAGGCATCAGAGATGCATTACAATTACTCCTGTCATTCGAAAATTATGATGTACGTTCTTTTTCTAGTGTCAAAATATTCAATGAAAGAGACAAATCTATAGTACCTGACCTTTTTATTTTGGATGTCATGTTACCTGATGGGTTAGGAACAGATGTATGTAATCAGCTTAAAAATGAGCCTGATACATCTAAGATTCCTGTAATAATAATCAGTGCACACGCAAAATCCGAAAATGTCATAAAAGCCTGTGAAGCAGACGAATTTATCGGCAAACCATTTGATATTGACGACGTTCTTATCAAAATCGAAAAACTGATTAAATAGTCACTGTTTCAAATATTATTGAAAGATATCTAGGAAAAGTGAGACAAAGGATTTAAGAAATAATGTTACATTCAATCATAAACTAAGCATAAGCTTTACTTTATTTATTGTAGAAAATTTCTTAGCAATAGGTGCAACGGATTAAATTATTGTCCCTATTTCTAAGCTAAATTTTTATTTTCAATAAGTTTTAGTGCATCACTCAACTTTTTTTTCTCGGTCTGACTGAGTCCCAATAAAGTAACTTTCACCGAATATTTCTTATCTTTATTTGATTTGATATTCAATCTTACCTTTGTAGCACACAGATTTTTGGTGATGATCGTATGTTGTACATGGGTGTATGGAAGTTCAAATTCGGGAGATATAAATTTTTTATATGTGAACGGATGTGCTTTCCTTACGGTTACGCATCCACCAGAACATTCAAATGTGACCGTTTTTGTATTTATAAACGAATAAATCATGAGCACAACAAAAAATGATAATACAGAAATAGGAAGAAGTTTATTAATGTAAAGAATTACAATTAAAAGCGCACATACCAAAATCAATTGACTGTATGCTAAAAATTTTGTCACCCTTAAATTGGATATTTTCATTTGATAAAATGGATAATCTTTTGTGCAAAAATAATAAGTTTACAATTAAGATTGAGAGTTTTTTTTATAATAACAATTAATTATCTGTAAAAACAAAATAATCTAAAGTAGAACACCTTTTTTTAAAGCATAATTTTCATCTCGCTAGCTGATAAGCAAAGTCGATGCGTACCGTAAATTCTCCTTAATTATTTGTAACAATATATACTATTAAAAGACATAAAAGGCATATAAATTCTTTGGAAAGCTCGTAAATGCATATATCGTTACATACTTACCATCTAAAACAAAATACGTTTTGATGAAAGATATTTAGTTTGGTTTTCAAGGTAAAAGTTCAATACATTTGTGGAAAACATTATCATTAATTATCATCTTCAATGAAAAAATGTCACTTTTTATTTTTGCTGTTATTTTCCATTACGATTTCAGCACAGCAGAGTCCCACGGCTGATGATTTGTTTCTAAAAGCACGTACTACCGCTTTTGAGCAAAAAGACTATTTAGCATCGATTGCACTCGCAAAGCAAGCATTAGAGAAAGCTCCCTACAATACAGAGATTTCTGTTTTTTTAGGAAGAGTTTATACTTGGAATAAAGATATTGTTTCTGCCAGAGCTGTTTTTGAAGATTTGCGTAATAAAGGAGTGAAGGATGAAGATTTTTTTATTGCATATTCTTCGCTGGAGTATTGGAATGATCAAAATACAAATGCCATTAAGTTGATTGATGAGGGATTGGCCAATCATCCTTCTTCTGAACCATTATGGCTGTTAAAAGCAAAAGTTTATTTTGGATTGAATAATTATGCCGAAGCAGAAAAAGCCACCGCAAGTCTTTTATTAATTAATCCAAAAAATACAGAGGCAAGAGCTCTTGCTGTAAGAATAGGTGAGTTTTCGTCTAAAAACGAAGTGGGTATTACTTATAATTATTCACATTTTGACAAACAATTTGCTGATGACTGGCATATTGTAGGAGTAAGCTATAAGAGAATGACTTCGCTGGGATCAGTAATTTTAAGGGGAAATTACGCCAACAAATTTGCACAAAACGGCACACAGATAGAGCTAGAAGCTTACCCTAGATTGTCTAAGACATTTTATCTTTATGTAGGTGCGGGATATTCTGAGGATGTAGGTCTATTCCCGAAATATCGTACGGGAGTTTCTTTGAACGCCAATTTACCACACAGCTTTGAAGCTGAAATAGGATACCGACAACTTTACTTCACGAATAATATTTGGTTATATACTGCTTCAGTAGGTAAGTATTACAAGAATTTTTGGTTTAATCTACGTACATATATAAGTCCAGATAATAAAAATATTTCACATTCTTATACAGGAACAGTACGTTATTATACGAAAAGCAGCCGTGATTATTTTGCGTTTCAGATCGGAACAGGGATTAGCCCTGAAGAAAACCGTAACAACCTCTTGGAAAATGAAACCTTTAAGCTAAAGACTTTTAAAGTAGGAGCTGAATATAATTTTTCTGTTTACAGAAATTTCTTTTCGGTGGGAACCATGTACTATAATCAGGAATATCTTCCAAATATGAAAGGTAGTCAGTTTGATGTCACGTTAGGATATACAAGAAAATTTTAAAGATTTAATAGTCAAAATAGTTGGTGAGTTTTTTTGAAAATTATCCATTAATTAAAATAAAAAAAGGTTTATTGAAATTGATTCAATAAACCTTTTTTTATGCTTCAAAATTTTAAAAAATAATTTAACAGCTGTTCAAAGTTTTGATTTTATTTAATGTGAAAAATAATTTCGGATACTTTACTTTAAAAACTTATTTCACTCTTTTCATAAAATTAACAACCACCGAATCCGGCATCAGCTTTTTAGAAGCATAAAACCTGGCATTCATTGTTTTAAATTGATTAAATCTGGCATTAAGTTTTTTTAATTCTGCGTCATCATTTAGAGCATCTTCTTCTAAATTTTTTGTAATAAACAGCTGCCCATCATGAAGATAATAATTTTTAAAAACAAAATCGGTCAAAAGGTTTTTACTCTGCATCATAGGAATACCTGAAGTTAAAGTTTCTGTACCCATAGAAAGTCCTCTTCCAACCCAGGTCACTGTAGAAGGTGTACGTAAGCTGTAATTGTTTTTATAATAAGACAACAAAGAAGGAGCAAGATCAAAATGGCTCACAATTTTATTAAATTTCGTAGGTGTTTTTAGTAATGGCGAATAAATCATCATAGGTACATGAAACCTATCTATTTTAGATTGTAGGATGATTTCCGGCATACTGTGGTCTCCTGTAATTACAAAAATGGTATTAGCAAAGTCGGGACGCTTACTGTAATTTTCAAAGAATTTTTTTAGAGCATCATCGGCATTCAACACAGAAATCAATTCTTTTCTATGCATCATCGCCCACTTTTTCTGCTCTGGTTTCAGAATATTGGATTCTACCCTCTTTGTATAGAGTTCCTCATAGTAATTCTTATTGTTTATTAAAAACGGATTATGGGTTGACAAAGTAAGTATCATATTAAAGTAAGGGCGATTACTCAGATTCTGTACTTCAAGCATTTTTCCAAATACAGCTTGATCTTCGTACCCCCAGCTTTCTCCATGATTAGAAGGCAGTTTACGATAAGGCTTGCTAAATAGAGCTTGGTCAACAATATGATCTACTTTACTATATTTCAAGAACTCTCTATAACGGTCAAATTCTATGCGGCCCCCATAATAAAAGCCTGTTTCGAAACCATTTGCTTTAAGTATATTATATAAATTAAAGTTGTGCGGTATTTTGTCTATTTCTAAAAATCCATTCTTTCCAAAAGGTAGAGATCCCGTCAATGAAGGTAATGCGCCAAATGTTCTTCCTGCAGAACTTAAACTGTTTTCCCAATACAGACTTTTATTTGATAATGAATCTAGGAAAGGAGCAAAATTCCCAACATATCCTTTCGGAGACGTATATGCATGTCCAAAACCTTCCATCACAACAAAAACCAAGTTAGGTGTTTTTTCAGATTTTGTAAAATAAGTACCTAAAAAGTCAGGAGTAGTTTCTTTTCTCCAAAAGGGGAAAGTTTCGTCCAGCATTTCAGAATTGCCTTGAAACTTATGACTGCCACCCCAAAGTTCAGCAATCTCGGGATGATCACTAATAAAATTATCTTCATTTGAATTAAAAAAGTAGACCCATTTGCTTTTTGCCGCATACTGACTAAATTCATTAGAATTCTGCAAGTCTTTGGTGTCTAAAAGAAATGAAGGAACAAAGAACGCCAGCAATCCTATGATCAACAATGTAAGGCCTGTGTAAATTGATTTTAAAGCTCTTTTACCCATCATCCATAAAGGGATGAGTACCAAGACAATCAAAATACCCATTAATGCGAAATTTTTGTAATTAAGCATTCCACTTGCCTGTAAAATCTGTTTAATTTCGTCTTTAGTGTAATAAAAAACCTCTGCTCCTAGCAGATTATGAGTTTCAGCAAAATAGAGGAACAAAATATACTGTGTAACAGCTACCGTAAGAAATACTGCTGTGGTAAGTGTTTTTGCCCAGCTTTTCTTGATGAAAGACATCATCAGATAAATAATACCCATTACTGATATAAGCTTTAAGGCAAATAAAATATTTTCAAATAAAAGGTGACCAATTATTTGTGATGTATCTATTGAGGGAAGAGAGTATGAATACCAAAGGGCCTCTGCGGCAATTCCTATTGAAAAAAGAATCAAGAATGCTACAGCCAGAATCCCCCACTGTTTTAGACCAGCTTGAAGAGTAACTAAAATTCTTTCTTTTAACGGTAAATTTTTTGTATTTTGATTAAAGCCTTGTCGTGTCATTTCTCCCCAACCATGAGAGTTTCTGAAATAATCAACAAAACCGTTAACCCCAGCTTTTACAACAATTGGGTGAAAATAAAACGGTTCGGAAAAGGCAGTAATAATAAGCGAAAAAAAATCTTTTCTTTTTGTATAAACCTGATAACTAACCAGATCAACCAATATTGCATAGATGGAATACAAAAATCCCATAGAAATAACCAAGGCAAAAAGAACTGTGAAAAATGGCCAACTGATAATTCCCAATAGCAGAAAAATAATAAAAATAATGTATCCTGAAAATTCAACCAATGGACCCAAAAGTTCAAAAAAGAGCCAATAAGGAAGGCTTATCATTCCCAGTTTTCCGTATTTGGGATTAAACATCATTTTCCTGTGTTTCCACAATGTTTCTATCGTACCGCGCATCCATCTGTTCCTCTGTTTTTTAAGGATATCTTTTGTTTCCGGAGCTTCGGTCCAGCATAAAGGATCAGGGATGGTAAGCACTTCGTAAGGCTCATTTCTCTCTTCCATATACTTTCGCATACGGACTACGAGTTCCATGTCTTCACCTACAGTATTTTTATCATATCCGCCGCAAGCCAGCACAATTTTTCTGTCGAAAACGCCAAATGCTCCTGAAATTAAAATCAAGCCCGATGCTCGTGACCAAGCCATTCTGCCGAGGACAAAAGCTCTAATATATTCTAATGCCTGAGTTCTTCCAAGCAGTGTTCTTGGCATATTGACACTGATGACTTTACCGTTTTCAATGACGCAGTTATTTGCCAGGCGAATAACACCGCCACATGCGATAAACTTTTTATCTTTCTGTTCCAAAAATGGCTTTGCCAGTTTAAGAATAGCATCCTGCTCCAAAATACAGTCTACGTCTATGCAGACAAGATATTGGCCTGAAGAAATATTAACTCCTACATTGAGTGCATCTGCTTTACCTCCATTTTCTTTATCTACAACAATCAGTTTTTTAAAAGCCGGATTTTTACTTTTATAGACACCCCTTACTTTGTTGGTTTCTATTTTACCTTGTATAAAATAAGCAATAGATTCAAGATCATAAGCTTCAATCAGTTTTTGTATAGAATCATCCTTACTGCCATCATTCACAATAATAATTTCGAGATTATGATAGTAAAGAGAAAGAAGGGAGCGTACATTTTCTACAATGGTCATTCCCTCGTTGTAAGCGGGAGCAATGATACTGAAGGTCGGAGCGTTTGGATTTGCGGCAATAATGCTGTAATCGGTAAATGTATTTTCTTTTTTATATCGTAATACAGCTCCTAAAGCATAGATCCCTATCCATCCGTAAATAATTGCCACAGCAACACCATAAACAAGGTAAAGCCATATAATAACTTCGTAAATGATATGTGAGAATTCTATCATATTTTTTCCTGCACTGCGTGTTTTATTATTTCTATAAGTTCTTCAGATGAAGCTTCATCCTGAGCAACCAACATTAAAAATTCTTGTTGTCCAAATGAAAAAAGTACTTCAGCAGCGTACACTTTTACAGCAGATTCCTTGCTGTTGAGTAGCTGATTTTTTAGGAAATTTAGAGCGCTTTTATCTCCTGAACTTTTAATTGCTTTAAGAATTTCGAACCGAACTTCGATAGGTTGATCGGGATAGGCTTCAATAAGATACGTAATCGTTGAGGCATTCTCTACGGATAGTAAAGTTTGTACTGTCTGTACTCTTACTTCAGTAGAAGAATGTGTTAAAAGTTGGGTAATCATAGAATAAACTGATAGTAACTGAAATTTTCTTATCAACTTAAGCGTGAAAATAATCACAGAGTCATTTGCACTTTCAAGCCAACCCTTTATTAACTCTTCAGAATTTTCTGGGATGTGCGTTATTGAACCAAGCAGACGCAATTGCTGCCATTCTGATATTACTGACTGGATAGTCGCTAAAAAATGTAATCCTTCAAATCCTTTAAAATTCACCATTGCGTATTGTGCTTCCTGGTATACTTGGGGTGAAGAATGTGTAAGAAATTTTGAAATTTCCGGCAGGCTGTGTCCTGAGTTCATGGCGGTAAGTTCCTGTATTCCGCCAGCAATCAGATGAGACTTATTTTGACTCAGTTTTTTTAAAGCGTCATTCTGAAGATTGTAGTTTTCAAAAAGATGTTTGATATTATCTTTTGCAGCTCCGGAAAATTTCTTTTCGGAATCGACCAGTTTTTGTAAAAAAAGATTTCTGAATAGAGAATTTTTGTTTGCCTCTAGAAATCCATGATCTGTCGACTCTTCATCTTCCTCATAAACAATAACTTTTGTGATTTTTTTATTAATTATTTCAGACCATCCCGAAATGCGGACTGACAATCTGTACTGATAAATGCTGTAAATAATGACTATAATAATCATCACAAGTACCAATGAGAGCATTCCTAGAAAAATCAGAAAAATAAAATGGACAGAATCTAGCATCTTGACTGTTTATTTTGAAGAAAATCTTTTTATCCTTAACATCAATTCATTCGGACTAAAAGGTTTAACAATAAAATCTGAGGCACCTAAATCGAAAGCGTTTAATACCACTTCTTCTTGTCCCATACTTGAAAGCATGATGACAGGTATATTTTTTCCCATTGATTGTATAGCAGATAAAATTTCAATTCCTGATGCGAAAGGCATCATAATATCTGTAATCGCAAGATCTACGTGTTCGTTTTTCAAGGTTTCAATAGCTTCTTTGCCGTTGCGGCTTAAGATTACCTCATGTCCTTCTTTTAGTAATTTGTGCTCTATTGTTTTTAAAATAAGTTCGTCATCTTCAGCAATTAGAATTACCATAATAGTGTTATTTTTTATATTATATCCTTCATTAATTGCAAACCTACAGTAATTTCATGAGAAATTTCAGACTCCATAGATTTGTAATCCATATTTTCTTCAATACGTGTCTCCCAATATGCAGTTTGATCCTTCAGCCTAATTAAGCCTGCAGTTCCGGCAGTTCCTCTAAGTTTATGAAGTATCTGTTTTAGCTTTTCGTTATCTTTTTCTGCTACACCTAATTTTACATTTTCTTCCGCCTGAGAAAGCTCCTGAATCACTAAGTCTAAAAATATTTTTTTGAAATCATCATCATCACCCATCTGCTCATTCAGAAGATTCTTATCCAGATACATTTCAGGATTGATATTTGTTTCAGATTCTACCTGAATATCAGTGCCGATATGCTTCTTTAACATTTCTAAAAGATCATTCTGTCTAAGAGGTTTGGGAAGGAAATCATTCATTCCCGAATTAAGGCATTTTTCTTTTTCTCCCACTACGTTTCCTGCAGTAACACCAATAATAGGAACTGTAGAATATTCTGGTAGAAGTCGTATTTGCTTTGTGGCCTCTATACCGTCCATTACAGGCATCTGTACATCCATAAGAATGATATCAAAAAACTGATCACGACATTTTTCCAATGCCTGCAGTCCGTCTGTAGCCTCTACCAGCTGTGAATCTGGTATTAATGATTTCATGATTCGGTTATTAAGAACCATGTTAACAGGATTATCATCAACAAGCAAAACATGAGGAGAAGTCATGAACGGAAAATGCTCTTCTTTCTGCGACGGTTTAGCGGTAGCCAATTCTTTTTCTGAACTTTTGACTGCACGTCGTAATGTCTTGTACAATTCTTCAGATTTAATAGGTTTAAGCAAGAAGTATGAGCTTTCTTCCTTCCTGAATGAATTGATAACATCATGTTCCTCCGAAGATGTGTGAAGGATTACGAGAGGTGAAGTCTCATTTTGTTCGTTAAATAGCTGCTTTATTTTCTCAATTGTTTCCAAACCAGATATAACAGGCATATGGTAATCAACCAAAATAATATCAAAACGCTCGCCGGCTAGTAACATCTGGAGAGCTTCCATTCCGTTGGCGGCTAGCTTAGAATCTATATTTTTGTAAGCAAGCATATGCTGAAGAATAACTCTGTTTGCTTCATTATCATCAACAATCAGAACTTTGTTGATCTTGAGTGTTTCATCATCGCTGTGATCAGAAATCTCGAAAGGAATTTCTATATCAAAATAAAAAACAGAACCTTTCTCTAGTTCACTTATCAAACTAAGATTACTGTCCATATATTTCAAAATATTATTTGAAATGGTAAGTCCGAGCCCGGTTCCTCCATAACGTTTACTGATAGAGCTGTTTTCCTGAGTGAAAGCATTAAAGATATGCTTTTGTTTTTCTACTGGAATACCAATTCCTGTATCTCTCACTGAGAATCGTAATTTTATATTTTTACCGTCTAAATTCAGCTTCTCCACTTTCAGTTCTATCTCACCCTGTTCTGTAAATTTCACAGCATTCCCAAGAAGATTGATAAGAATCTGCTTCAGCCTTGTTTCATCAATCCAGATTGTATCTGGCAATCCGGGTTCAATGTTTAAAAGAAGTTCGATATTTTTTTTCTGAGACTGATAGAGAACTGCATTAATCACCTGGCTCACCATATCATAGACATTGGCTTTCTCAATCAAAAGCTCCATTTTCCCTGACTCTATTTTAGAAAAATCAAGAATGTCATTAATAATATTCAGTAGATTTTCACCTGACTCATTTATATAATTAAGATATTGCGTTTGTATTTCATTTAACGGGGTTTGAAGTAAAAGGTCGGAAAATCCTATGACTCCATTGAGGGGAGTTCTAATCTCATGGCTCATATTGGCTAAAAATTCAGACTTCGTTTTATTGGCAATATCAGCAATCTCCTTTGCATTTTTGAGTTCTTCATTGGTGCTTACCAATTCCGTAATATTCTGTGCAGAAACAATAACTCCACCCATATTATCCGCTGATAAATACCATGGGTTTACGACAATGTTATAATGTTGTGTCTCTTCTTTATGAGGAACATTTAAGGCCATATCCTTATTAATATAAGTTTTTCCGCCCAATGCATCTTTATATATCTTCTTCCTATCTTCCGGCACATTCGGTGAAACCGTAAACATATTTTTGCCTATAAGATCAAGATCATGCATCTGAAACTCATTTTTCCAGCTGCTGCTTACCGAAAGGTAATTCAGATCCTTATCAAACATAGCCACTGCAGTAGGAACATAGGTTACAAATGACTGCATCATAGCTTCCTTGGTAGCCAGCTCTATATATATTTTTTTGAAGGTATCAATATTCTGGATAATCCCAAATACTTTTGTACATACACCATCTTCAAATTCTGGTATTCCTTTCACCCTTACCCATATCATAACTCCATCATTACGTATAAGCTGTAACTCTTCGTCATACGGTATTCCTTCTTGTACAGCTCTTTCAAATAATGATTCTACTTTTTTTCTGCTATCGTCACTATAAAATCTCAATGCATTTTCAAAAGTAGGATCAAAGGTCTGATCGACTTTATGTATTTCCCTAGTAGATTGCGACCAAAAAACATTATTGGTTTTAAGATTGACCTCCCAACCTCCAACCTGAGCTACTGCACTTGTCTGTTCTAGTATCTTCTTAGTGTAAAGCAAATCTTTCTCAAGAGACATTCTTTCTGTAACATTCAAAGCCGTACTTACAACGTATGGCATTCCTTCTGTATTAGTTTCTACCAGATTATGATACATCCAGACAAATTCTTCTCCAACTTTAGATTTTAGGAGCATAGTTCCCAAATCCTCATGATTGTTATTGATTCTTTCAAGATATTCTGCAAGTTGCGGCCAATTCTTTTCAGGAACAAGATCTTTTAAGTTCAATCCCTTGACTTCTTCCGCCGAATAATGAAGTGTTTTTCTTCCTTTTTCATTCACTGCAATGATGTTTCCTTCCATATCATGCATACTCATTAATCCTATTGCATTTTCAAAAAAGCTTCTAAAGCGGCGCTCTGAACTTTCAAGTTTTTGTTTTTCTTCTATCTGCTCAGTAATATTAATACCAAAGCAGAAAATTTCAGATCTTTTTCTATTCTTTTTCAAATACCATTCTACAATAATTGGTGACGAATCATTAATTTTTGTTGATGTAGAGAATTTTACCTCATCCTGCTTATCACACATGTTTTTAATTATCGATTGGAGTTCAATATTCTCCTCACCGACAATGTTTAACAAAGTCTTTCCAAGGGCTTCCGCTTTAACAAGTTGATAAACCTTCTCGAAAGTAGGATTTATGTCCTTAAGCACAAAATCGCTCCCCAGAACGCAAATAAGATTATTAGAAATATTAAATGTCTGATGAAAATATTCAGCTTCAATCTTTTTTCTTTTTCCTATCAGTAATTCGGTAACCGCTTTACCTATTTTTTTTAGTGTAGCTATCTGCTTCTCATCTAGCATTTTTGGTTTATAGTCAAAAATACAGATAGTTCCCAATGCGAACCCTTCATCATCTACAAGTGGAACACCTGCATAAAATCGAATTCCTCCAGCTATTATTAATGGATTTTTAGATGATCGTTCATCTGAAAGTGTATCATTTATTATGACAACCTCTCCACTTGCAATTGCATATTGGCATAATGTACTTTTTCTATCTACAAAATCCATGTCGACGCCTACGCAACTTTGTATAACTTGCATTTCACTTTCCATCATTGCAATGAGAGCAGAGGGACAATCAGCTATTATAGCAGCAGTTTCAGTAAAAATGTCTAACTGGGGATCCTTTGCCAGATTAAATAAGTCAAAAAACTTAAGCTTATTGATTCTTTCAATTTCATTAGCAGGAAGTGGAAATGTATCCATATAAATAACAGCGATTAATTTTAGAAATTTTAGCACAAATTACAAATTATTTCGCATGTAAACGCTATAAATATGTATTGACAGTTTATATCTCCTATTTCAAATACCTATTCTACTTGAATTAGTAAATGATCTTGCTCTTTTTCACTAACCTTCCAAAATTCCTTCATATGTGAGTTCCAGTATACTTTACATACAGTATCTGCGACGAAAGTTCAGCATGAAAGTAAATCATCTTCACGACTTCAATACTATTATACTTTTTATCTATCTCTAAAAAAACAATTTTTTACTCTATTAAATTAATAACAAGTTTTAAACTAATGGTATCGGTGAACGGCAAATTCGTGGTAATATCATGCATAATATTTTATAACCAATACTTTTTGCAATCGTTTCTTACGAAAATAAAATGGTTTGATCGGATATTAAAGGATAGTAAAAAAGCTCATTCCTAAAGAGCCTCCACTCCTATTACCATTTCCATAATCGTTGTAAAACTGGAATTGGCACTGTTTTACTTAATGATGGTTATCAAAAAAATTAATACTAAAAGACATTACGATTGACTTGTTTAAGAATATTTTGGAAGATCAGAATATAAAGACTCAGAAAGCAAGTTATTTGTATGCTCAACAATTAGTAGACAGAAAGATAAAAGAGGAAAAATTAAAGCTTTCTCGAGGTAGAAAATTATTTATAGATTTCAAACACTTAATTATTGTAAGTACAAGCATACATGTGGCAATTTCAGACTGTTTATTGCAAATAGAATAAGCATTTTACGTTTAAAATATCAAACACAAAAAGTCAGATTTTAAAGGATTACTAAATAGAATTTATGCGTAAAAAAAGAGACAACTATTAAACAGTTGTCTCCATTAGTGACTTCGGAGGGGTTCGAACCCCCAACCCTCGGAGCCGAAATCCGATATTCTATCCAGTTGAACTACGAAGCCGGTTTTTATAAGTAATGAGTAATCAATGATAAGTAATGCAAATATTACTGATTACTCATTACCAATATTTTTAGAAAGTAATCTTCACTCCTCCCACAACCTGCGCGCCAAGAACTTTGTAGCCTTTGTAGGTCTGGTATTTTGAACTTAGAAGATTGTTTCCAAGTGCGAAAATACTGAAATTTTTGTGAACTTTGTACTCTGCAGACAAGTTTAAATCTGCATAACCACCAACTTTGTCATTTGTGTCTTCTGTTGACTGAAATATCACTGAAGGATTTCCAACTCCTTCAAGCGTGTATGAGTTTGTTGTTCTGTCTGTTGCGAATATTCCTTTGAAACCGAAAGAAAGTTTTTTCTCAAACATGGTATATTTTGCTCCGATGCTTCCCGTTACCAAAGGAACGTTGTAAATATTGTCATAATTCTTTAAATCATACTTTAAAAACCTTACATCCGCATCCACAATCAGATTTTCTAGAGGAAAATACTGTAAACTTCCTTTGATATCGCTCACATTCCCATCATCATAGACTGCAGAAAAAGTATTCGCAAAATCGTAACCAGGACGGTCTAAAGTAAAGCCATTATTGAATAATGTATTTCCTTGAAAAAACATAATATTTCTCATTTTTCCAAATCCTGCAGAAACATCATATTTAAAAGTCTCGTCGATATCACCTCTTAAACCTGCATAAAAGTGATATTGTGTCTCCGTTGGTCTCAACATCTGGTCTGAAACCAAAAATGGGTTCTGCTGTAATAATTCGCTATAGGTATTCAGTTTTAAACCACCGTCCACTCCGCCATAGAATTTAAACTCTTTAGCAGCAGCCACCTGAAATTCGGCCTGTGGAAACCAATAGGTTTTGTTATTTTTTAATTCTTCAGCTAAGATTAAATTTGAATTTCTTGCATTCAAAAATGAAAAAGAAGAACCTACCATTAGATATGATTCACCTTTTGCAAAAGTAACTTTCGGAGCAAGACTCGCATTAAAGAATGTAGATGAATTTTTATTTAATAAAGCGAAATCAGTTTTTACCGTTTCTAAACCTAGACCTAAATCTGCATTTAAAACAATTCCGTTATCAGAAAGCTTCACAGCGTGTTTGGAAAGATTAGCCAAAATGGAAGCCTGATTTTCTCTAGCATCAAAATGGTCGCTCAAAAATGAAGATTTTACTCTTACATCATTTAAAATTTCATTCGAATAGAAATCATAATAACCATTGACTTTAAACTGATTTACTTTTTGTTGCAAATCAACATCCGCAGAAGGATTCAATGCATAAATTCCGTAATAGTTATAATTATCTAAACCATATTCGGCATTCACATTTATTTTCCCTTTTTCACCATAAGAATTTAAAAAAGCACCTAAAGTTGCAGTGTTTTGTTTAGAATCCCAAGGATAGACTTTTTTCAGTCCGCTTGTAGATAAAACATGAACATCTGCACCGACTTCAAGTTTGTTCTCAAGCGTGGTTGAAATATTAGCATCGGCCAAAATCTTCCCATAATTCCCCATTCCAAACTGGAAATAGTTATTTTGAGCCGTTCCGTCGAATTTCGGAGCAACATCCTCACCCTGAATGGTAGAAGTTTTAAAATCTGAAACCGCAGGAACGTCTGTAATATTGTATTTAACCGGATTGGCAGACTTCTCTTCCGGCGGATAATTTTTCACCGTTTCTACTGAGGTTTTCTTCTTCTCAATTTTCTTTACTTCCGGTTCTCTTTTTTTGTTAAGAATCAGTTTTTCCTCTTTAATCTGAGAAAACGCCACCGACGAAATTCCCAAAAATAATATAGATAGTATTTGAATTTTCTTATTCATATATGTTGTATTAATGTATAAAGTAAAAAGTATTGATGATCAAATCACCCAAATAGATTTTACATGAATACGACAGTACATTTTACTTTTTAATCTGTTTTTTAACCTCTTGCGCTTCTGCCACAATTTCAGGGAGATCAGCATAATTTGAAATAATCTGATCGCAAGTGTAACTCGCTTGGTAATTATCTTTCAGACCAATATAATTTTTCGCCATCAAAACCAGTGCCTTTGCGCCCCAATAATCTTCTGACGCGTAATTGTTCGCCAATTTGAAAATGGTTTCATTAGAAGATTTAAATGCTTTTCCTTTGTTCTGATAGAATGCTTTTGCGTAAAGAGCTTCTGCCGCAACTTCAGTGTTTGAAGATTTTTCAAGTGAAGTGTAAGCGGTCTGTGCATCTTTATCTTTCCCTGAATTCATCAAACTTCTAGCCTTGATTACTCTTGCTGTTTCTATAACCGCTGATGAGTTTTTATTGTTGGCAATGACGGCGTCTGCTAATTTTTCGGCTTCAGAGAAATTCTTTTCTTCCGCATACATTTTCATCAACTCAACATTAGCATAATTTTTAACGTTGATATTAGATGAATTTTTAATATTTTCTAAATATTTCTTGGCCTCAGCAGAATTTCCTTGGGCGATATAAATCTGAGATACTCTAGTTGCCGCATCGTCCTGATAGTCATTCTGAATGTTCGCAATTTCCTGCAACACCAACAATGCTTTTGTAGGATTATTGGTTTGGTAATAACTTTCACCCAATTCGTATTTCGCCTGATAAAGACCTTCTCCAGTTGGATTTTGAGTCAAATATTTCTCGTAATAAGAAATGGCGTTTTTGTAATCTTTCTTCGTGAAATACTGTTTTCCGGTAGACAAATTGATTTCGTCGATCTCAGAAGCATCAATATTGACACCTACGTTTTGTGCAAATTCAGCATATCCAGATACATCGCCGCTTTTTGTAAAAATAGGTTTCGCAGCCTGAACGATTTTCTGAGCGTAAGCTGTATTTTTATACTGTTCGCCTAAAGATTTCAGTTCAGATAACGCTTTATCGTTTTGGTTTTGGTCAATATAATTCTGCGCTCTGTAAATAGATGCATTTGCTACCAAATCTTTATCAGAAGAAGATTTAATTACTTTTCCGAAGAAATCATTAGAATTGCTAAAGTCATCCTGCGCGGCATAAGCCACACCAATTTCGTACTGCGCGTCATCAATATATTCAGAACCCGGATATTTAGAAATCAACGATTTTAAATTGGTGATTTTCGCAACATTATCGTTTTTAAATCCTAAAGCCAATGCTTTTTGGTACAACGTATAATCGGTAGCGTCTTCGTTTTTATCGTAAATCGCAATTGCCTGATCCAAATCGTTGTTGGCATAATTGATATCCGCTAAACGAAGCTCAGCATCATTTTTAAATTCAGGTTTCGGATTCTTTAAATATTGTGTAAAAAACTGCTCTGCCTGATCGAATTTTTTAGATTTAAAATAAGCATACCCCAGATCGTAAGGCAACTGCTGTTTTTCAGGGAAAGTTTCATTGGTTAGCTTTTCATAACGGGCAATTGCAGAAGGATAATTCCCTTTCTGATAATACACCTGCCCTAGCCAATACAAAGCTCTGCTGTTGAATTCTTTATTTAAATCAAATTCTAAACTTCTGAGAAAGTATTTTTCAGCTTCGTCGAAATTACCTTTATTGAATTCCTCAGTCCCCAATAAATAAGAAACTTCCTGATCAACTTTATCCGTTTCAGGAGTAGAATTTGGCAATTTATCAATTGCATTCAGAGTTTCTTTAAAATTCCCGGAGTACAGATAAGACTTCACCAAAAGCGATCTCATTTCTGCATTTTTAGGACCACTCGGGTTGGCCGCAATATAATTTTGAATCACCGTCGTCGGACTTTCAAACGGATTTCCGATGTCGTAACCCAATTTAGCGTACTGCTCGTGAGCCAGTTGTTTTACACTCGCATCATAATCCATCTGATATGACGAACGGAATGCCGAAAGTGCTTCCTGTTTTTTATCAACTGCCAAATATGCGTTTCCTAACTGGTAATATGCATTCTGAGCCAACGCAGAATTGCTGTTGATCAATTGATTGTAGTAAGAAACTGCTTCATCATATTTTTTAAGCTGAGCCGCCACAAATCCCATCTCATACAAATCATTTTCCGACGGGTTTTGCTGAACGCTCAGATAATCCTTCAAATGCGGATAAGCCGATTCATAATCATTCTTCATGAAATATGATTCACCGATGATTTTGTGAACTTCCGCTTTGTAAGACTCAGAAATATCTTCGTTTAATAAAGCAGTTCCTTCAGAAATCGCTTTATCGTAATCTTTATCATTGTAATGCATCTGAACATAATACGGACGCACCAGTTTTGAAAATTTAGGCTGATCTTTTATCGAATCAAAATACTGAAATGCCTGATCATTTTGCTTGCTTGAATAGTACAAATGCCCCAACATATAGGCAATCTCACCTTTTTGCGAATCGTCAGCCGTTTTGTGAACTTCTTCCAGCGCGTCAATTGCCCCTTTAGAATCGCCCATCATAAATTTAGCATACCCTAATTTCAGAATATACTGAGTATTTTCCTCTTTGGTCAGTTGGTATTGATTAACCTTTTTTAAAGTCTTTAAAGCTTCCTTAAAATCTTTTTTCGCCAAATAATAATCTGCCAGCGGAAGATTCGCCTGAGCAAAGTACGCAGAATTAGGATATTCTTTCATAAAAGCCGTCAAACCTTCCTCTGCATGATTTTTCTGAAGAATAACGCCTATTACATTATCAAAAAATTGCGCAGCTTCTTTTCTCGACTGCTCCAGATTCTGATTGTAGAAATACTGCCTTGCATATTCGTATTGGGAAGCGTTGTATATTTTGGTCTGATAAAGATTCTGAGCTAAGTTAAACCTGTAGTTTTCCTTTTGGGTAAAGTATTGTGACTGTTGTGCTTCGGAAACACCGAAATAGAAGACAGCAGCCGCTAAAAGTATTTTTTTTGATTTCATTAACATCAAATTTTAAAATGGAAAGGCCTTCAAAAATGAGACCAAATATTTTAATTTTAAGATAAGATTTTATCCACAAATTATCAACGAAAATATCGAAAAGATATTGTATAAACAAGCGTTTTAACATATTGTTAGTTTGTGGATTATTTTTTAATACTAATTAACTTTTCAACAAGAAATATTAAGAAAATCTTAATTATTTCTCAGAAATAATTACATTTGTTTTTTTCAACTTTATATTATCATTGAATGAATCAACTCTTCAGAAGGAAAAACTATTCAGCAACAGACACTTCCACCAATCTTTTGCGGGTTTTAGGAACTTGGGACATCGTTTTTTTTGGAATAGCCGCTATCATTGGAGCAGGAAGTTTCAGCAGTTTGGGTGAAGCCGTTTTCAGAGGCGGCCCAGGTGTTATCCTACTTTATCTGATCTGTGGTTTTGCATGTGGTTTCACAGCTTTATGCTATGCAGAATTTGCCAGCAGAATCCCTACAGCAGGGTCGGCTTATACATATGCTTATGCCAGTTTCGGTGAATTAATGGCCTGGGTGATTGGCTGGGCTTTAATTATGGAATATTCTTTCGGAAATATCTATGTCGCTTTCTCTTGGTCTGATTATTTCACAAGCTTCCTCGAGCGCCTCGGAATGCATATTCCTGATTATTTGACATGCAGTTACACCGAAGCTAAAAAAGCTTTTCAAAACGGTTCCGAAAATAAAGAACTCATCAATGCCTGGACATCTGCACCGTTATTGGGTGGCTTAAAGCTTATCGTCGATATTCCGGCATTGGTCATTAATGGATTGATTACCTGGTTGTGTTACCGCGGAGTGAAAGAAAGTAAAAACTTCAATAACTCATTAGTAATTTTAAAACTAGCGGTAATAGTTTTGGTTATTTTAGTTGGTTTTTCTTACATCAATACCGACAACTGGACACCTGTAAGTGTAGAAACCGGCACTTCATCTTTTATGCCCAATGGTTTTGCAGGAGTGATGAGTGCGGTCTCAGGAGTGTTCTTCGCCTATATTGGCTTTGATGCTTTAAGTGTACTTTCCGAAGAGACAAAAGACCCACAAAAAACATTACCAAAAGGAATGATTATTTCGTTGGCTTTATGTACAGTTATCTACATCTGCCTGACTTTAGTTTTAACCGGAATGGTAGACTATAGAAAATTCGACGGAGTTGGAGATCCTTTATCTTTTATATTCGAAAAAACGAATGCCAATGTTGCATGGATGGAACTGACGGTTTCATTTGTGGCCATTGTAGCAATTACCACAGTTTTATTAGTATTCCAAATGGGTCAGCCGAGAATCTGGTATGCAATGAGCCGTGACGGTTTGATGCCTCAGAAATTCCAGCAGGTTCATCCAAAATACAAAACACCAGCGTTTGCAACGATTGTGACGGGTCTTGTCGTGGGAATTCCAATTATTTTCACCGACAAAAGTTTCATTCTAGATTTTACAAGTATCGGAACTATTTTCGCCTTTGTACTGGTTTGTGCGGGAGTTTTGATGCTTCCTCCTAAAGAAAAAATCAAAGGCAGATTCCACCTTCCATATATTAATGGGAAAATAATTTTCCCGGTTATTTTTATCGGTGCTTTGGTTGGATTCTACTATTTTCAACCTGAATTTTTTGACACTTTGATGAATTGGAATGATGATAAAAACGGTGAATTCAGAGCTTCTATTTTCTTTTTTATCTTGATCAATTTAGGTCTTTGTGTATTGACATTTATTAAAAACTTATCGCTAATCCCATTAATAGGCTTAAGTTCTTGTTTATATTTATTGACTGGAATGAGCCACGAAAACTGGTTCTATTTCGGAATATGGTTTGCCGTAGGTCTTGTGATTTATTTCTGTTACGGATATCAAAACAGCAAGCTTAGAAACGCATAATTCAAAAAATAACTGAAAAATATGGAGAGTCAGAATACGTGAATGTATTTTGACTCTTTTTGTATCCGAATGCATTTGGCGAAATAATTGCTAAGTTATTCTCAGAACTTTAAATAACAAGTGCCATGTCTGAAAAAATTAAAACATACAAAGAGTTCTACGAATTTTATCTTGATGAACACAAAAAACTAGGAACACGAATTTTTCACTTTCTTGGAATTCTGTTTGTATTTTTCGTCATCGGGTTTGTCATCTATACCGAAAAAGAAAGATTTCTGTGGTACATTCCTATTTTTGGGTATGGTTTTGCGTGGCTGAGTCATATTTTTATAGAAAGAAATAAACCCGCAACATTTAAATATCCGCTGTGGTCTTTAATGTCTGATTTTAAACTGTTTTTCGAATTACTTATTGGTAGGCAGAAATTCAGAACAAAGGAAAAAGCTTAACTTTGATTACCCTTAAATATTTGTTATGAAAAATAGTATAAGATCTTTTTCCATCATTGTTCCGATAGCAGTCATACTTATTTTAACTCAATGTAAGCCGATGCAGAATAATTCATCTTCAGAGGATGAGAAAACATTCATTATAGCATCACAAACCGTTGACTGTACCGGAGTTGCTCCCATGAAATGTCTACAGATAAAAGAAAAAGAGTCCGACAGCTGGGGAAATTTTTACAGCAACATAGAAGGTTTTACCTATGAGCCAGGTTTTGAATATGTTTTAAAAATAAAAACAGAAAAAATTCAAAATCCTCCTATGGATGGTTCATCTATAAAATACACTTTAGTAAAACAGGTTTCTAAAACTAAGAAATAAAAAAATCCTCTCAGATCATGATGCTGAGAGGATTTTATTTAGTTATTTTTTAAGAATGTCCAAATTCCTTTGGCGGTTTTGGATAATTAGCAGTATTCAGTTCATCCATTTTCTGTGTTGCCGCCATAGAAACAACCAGATCATTCAGCATTGAGCTTGCTGCAGTAGGAGAATTTGGTAATAGAACCAAATTACTTCTGTTGTTGGCTCCAATGGATTGTAAAGTATCATAATGCTGTGTAACCACAATCAAGGCAGAAGCTTCCTGCGCATTAATGTTAGCAGCATTCAGCATTTTAACAGATTCTTCAAGACCTTTTGCAATCTCTCTTCTCTGGTCCGCAATACCTTGTCCCTGAAGTTTCTTCGATTCTGCCTCAGCCTTTGCAACTGCAACAATTCTGATTCTCTGAGCTTCAGATTCGTATTCTGCAGCTGTCTTTTCACGCTCTGCAGCGTTGATTCTGTTCATGGCATGTTTTACCTGCTCGTCAGGATCTATATCAGTTACCAAAGCCTTGATAATATCGTAACCATAACTTTGCATTGCCTCCTGCAACTCACTTTTTACAGCAACCGCAATATCATCTTTTCTTACGAAAACATCATCTAATTTCGTTTTTGGAACCTCTGCACGTACTACATCAAATACATAAGAGGTAATTTGGTTTTCAGGATTTTCTAAACGATAATAAGCATCTTTTACGTTTTCTCTGATAACCTGATACTGCACAGAAACTTTCATTTTAATAAAAACGTTATCCAACGTTTTTGTATCAATAATAACATCCAATTGCTGAATTCTAAGATTCAGACGTTTTGAAATCTGATCCAAAAAAGGAATTTTCAAATGCAGACCTGCATGGCTTACTTTTAAAAATTTACCTAACCGTTCTACCACCGCTGCAGACTCCTGCTTGACCGTGAAAAAAGATGCGAATAATGTGATCAGTCCGAAAAAGACCAAAATGCCTAAGTATATCATAGTTTTAATTTTTAAATGTAGAAGATATTTGTGTTATATTATCAGAACTATTCAAAGCCCATATCTTCAAAAATAGGTAAAATATTTTTATTTAAGCTAATGAATATCAAAACCCTTGACGCCATATTTAAAATTCACGCAATATTCAGTAAGCTCATAGAAAACATTTTAATAAAAAACTTAATTTTGAATATTAATTACCCATTATGGTTGATGCAAAAGAAATATTAAAAGAACACATCTTACAATATGCTTCTCTTACTCATGAGCAGTTTGATTATGTTTTCTCACACTTTAATACAATTAAATTAAAGAAGGGACAAAGCCTGATCACAGAAGGAGATTTTGTGGATCATGAGTATTTCGTTGTCGATGGTTGTCTGAAAGCATTTTACCTTAATGACAGCATGAAAATGTTTATCCTGCAGTTTGCGATGCCCAACTGGTGGGTAACAGATTTTGACGCACTTTACAACAAAAACAGAGCAACTATTAACGTCGATTGTATCAATAACGCAAGTATTTTATCAATTTCAAATGAAGACAGAGAAAAAATCTGCAAAGAAATTCATGAAGTCGAGCATTTTTTCAGGTGGCGAACGAATAATGGTTATGTTGCAGCCCAAAAACGCCTTCTTTCTTTCATGAATAATGATGCTAAATTCCGGTATGAAGAGCTTTTAGCGATGTATCCTCAATTGTATAATTTAGTTCCTAAACATCTGATTGCAGCGTATTTGGGAGTCACGAGAGAGACTTTAAGCAGACTTCATCAGTAGAAATAGCTGGAAGCTAGAAGATGGGAGCCGGAAGTTACTATTGAAACGGTAATTTCTGATTGTTAAACACAAATCTGACTTCGATTTTAACCTATTCTTTCAAGCATCATATTTTCCATCCCCCAACTTCTGACTTCGAATACCCATCTTCCAGCCCTTAAAAACTCCCCATATTTCGTGATCTACATCACGTGACTTTTTCTGTCAATCGGCTGACATTTGTATCATCATTTAAAACAAATCAAAATGGATACAAAAAATTTTAAAGTAAACAGCGAAAACAGTTTAGTTGAATGGATCGGAAGAAAAGTAACCGGAGCCCACAATGGAACAATCCAAGTAAAAGAAGGAAATTTCACTTTTGAAAACAACATCCTTTCTTCAGGAAAATTTATCATCAGCACAAGATCAATAAAAATTCTTGACATCAATGATTCTGAAACAAACGCTCAATTCGCCAATCATCTGGCTTCTGACGATTTCTTTAACTCAGATCAGTTTCCTGAAGCAGTTTTCGAGATCAAACATGCTGAACCAGGTGAAAACAATTTTTACCATGTAACGGGAAGCCTTACCATCAAAGGAATTACACACTCATTGGAAACGACTTTACAGATCGTAAAGACAGACAATATTGCTATTTTAGACACTAAAATCGTGATCGACAGAACTAAATTCAACATTAAATTCAGATCATCAAATTTCTTCAGCAATCTTGGAGATACACTGATCTATAACAATTTTGACTTGACTGTTCACTTAGTTGCGGAAGCAATTTAACCTAAATTAAAAATTAACCTTAAAAATTTAACATCATGCCATTCATAAAAGTAGCTGTTTTGCGCGAAGATCTTAATCGCGAAAAAAAGCAACAATTAATCAGAGAAATCAGTAAAGCTGTCACAACAGTTTTGAATAAAGATCCACACTTGACACACATCGTGATTAATGAAATCGAAGACGACAACTGGGGATACGCCGGAGAACAGGTTACCGTTTTGAAAGAACAAGGATTTTCAACTGAAAAAAAATAAATCAGACATGAAAAAACAAACAGTAATCGTCACAGGAGCTTCATCAGGAATCGGTTTGGAAATTGCCCGTTATTTTCTGGAAAGAGGAGATAATGTAGTAATTAATTCACAAACAGAATCGAAATTACTACAAGTTTACAACGAATTGGGAGCAGGCCAAAACCTTGCGATGGTCACAGGAAGCGTTGCGGATAAAGCAGTTGGAGAAAAATTAGCAAAAACGGCTCTTGAAAAATTCGGGTCGATTGATGTATTGGTCAACAATGCAGGAATTTACGAGAACAAACCGTTTTTAGAAGTTACGGAAGACTATTTAGACAAATTTTTAAATACCAATTTAAAAGGAACATTCTTCACAACACAATCCGTAATTCCTCAAATGCAGAAACAAAAAGATGGAGTTATTATCAATATCGGCACACCATTGGTTTATCACGCGGTCGCACAATCTCCGTCAACAGCACCGATTTCGAGCAAAGGAGCCATTCACGCTTTGACAGTGCAACTGGCAGCAGAATTCGGAAAAGATAATATCAGAGTAAATGTAGTTGCACCGGGATTGGTCAGAACACCAATGCACGATGAAAATATTGACAACAATGCAGGAATGCATCTGATCAACCGCATCGGAGAACCTCAGGAGATAGCTCAAATGGTTCATGCTATTGCTAAAAATACATTTATCTCAGGCGCTATCATTAATGCAGATGGAGGAATGGGCGCCGGTCATCAATTGTAAAAATGAGAATTCTACTATTATTTGCATGGCTGTTTATCTTTCCGGTAAACAGCTTTGCTCAAAAAATCAAAGTCATGAAAGCAAACACAGCACAAGAAACAGAAATAAGAAATGCCATCGAGCAATATTATTTTAAAGGAATTTATGAAGGAAATACCGAACTTCTGAAACAGGTTTTTCATAAAGACGCTCTACTTTTCGGAGATATAAAAGGAGTTCCTTACTACAAGGCCGCCGCACTATATATTGAAGGTGTCGGAAGCAGAGTGAGTCCCCAAAAATCGGGAAAAGATTTTAAGCCGGCAATCATCTCTATCGATGTGATAAACACGATTGCCACAGCAAAATTAAATGTAAAAATGTATGATTTCAATTACTATAATTTTATAACTTTCCATAAAATTGATGGTAAATGGCTCATCGTCAATAAAACATTAACTGATGTAGAACTTTAATTTTAAATTTTAACCCAAAATCATTAAAATCATGTGGAATAAAAACAGAATAACAGATTTATTGGGAATAGAATATCCAATTTTTCAGGGACCTTTTGGTGGCGGATTATCTACCGTTGAATTGACTTCTACAGTTAGCAATCTCGGAGGATTAGGTGGTTTCGGAGCTTACACATTATCTCCAGAAGAAATTTATGAAATTGATAAACAGATCAAATTAAAGACAGACAAGCCTTACAATCTCAATCTTTGGGTGAACGATCATGATATTATTGATCAGGAAAACACAGAAAATCAATATAAAAATGCGGTTGAAATATTCAAACCTTATTATGACAGTTTAAATATTGAAGTTCCTGTGCTGCCTCCATCTTTTGAATCGAGATTTCAGAATCAGTTGCAGGTTGTTTTTGATATTCAACCTAAGGTTTTCAGTTTCATGTTTGGGCTTTTGGATCCTGATATTATTGAAAGACTGAAAAAGCAGGGAACCATTGTTGCCGGAAATGCCACAACCTTAGATGAAGCCATCGCATTAGAAAACATCGGTGTTGATGTAATCGTCGCATCAGGTTTTGAAAGTGGTGGCCACAGACCTTCGTTCTTGGATAAAGCCGAACTTTCAACGACAGGAACTTTTGCTTTAATTCAATTGGTTAAAGATCAAGTAAAAACTCCAATCGTAGCCGCCGGAGGAATCGCTAATGGTCGCGGAATCGCAGCAGCAATGACTTTGGGAGCAGAAGCGGCACAAATCGGAACTGCATTTTTAGCAACCGAAGAATCTGGAGCCTTGCCGATTCACAAAGAATTTTTGTTTTCAGAAGCGGCTAAATCCACTACCCTTTCCAGAGCTTACACAGGAAGATTAGGACGCGGAATTACGACAGAAATCACACGAGAATTATTGACAGCAACAGATCAAACGTTGCCGTTTCCTTTGCAGACAACATTCATTTCATCAATGAGAAAAGCAGCGCTGGAACAAAAGAAACACGAATTGGTTTTCTTCTGGTCAGGACAAATCGCTCCCATTTTAAAACATAAAAAAGCATCAACATTAATGAAATCACTAATTGAAGAGGCAACTAAATTGTGCGTTTGATTTGCTGAAAGTTTGAAGTTGGAGGCTGGAAGTTAATATTTAAATTAAATAAACTCCCATCTCCCCTATCAAAACTCTACATGGTCATTCCTATGTCAATTCCTTTGATTTTTCGGTAAAGATCTGTGGCGTAATTATCGGTCATTCCCGAAACAAAATCAATCACACCAAGAACTTTTTGATAATCACTACCTTCTTCATATACAAATTGTAATGGAAGAAGTTTCAACGCCATTTTATCATAGGATTTCCTGTCATCTTTAGGTTTTAAGATAGACGGTATAAAATGATTTAGCAATTCATACATTACATTGTACCCCGCATTTTCGATTTCAACAACCGCTTTATGATTATAAATTTTAGCAATAGAATACGATTCTATTTCCTGCAAAGCTTTATTGCCATCTCTATAAATATCGAGCAGACCTTTATCTAGTTGGCCTTTTAAAATTGTATCAAAATTGGCTTTAAAGCTCTCAATCGATTTATTAATCAACGCATTGATCACTTTCGCTCTCAGATAAGAAACCCTTTCGTTATCATTAGAAATCGCAACCAGTTTATCTTTTACTTTCTTTGTGTCCTGATTCTCAGATGCAATAAGATCTAAGAAAAGATTTTCACAATCAGCACTGGAGATTATGCCGAGACGATGCGCATCTTCCATATCGATAATATTGTAGCAAATATCGTCGGCAGCTTCTACCAACCATACAAACGGATGTCTTTTAAAAATATAAGGCTCATCATTTTCCTGAATCAGGTTAACGCCTTTTGCTATTTCTAAAAAAGTTTCTTTTTCGTTCTGAAAAAAGCCGAATTTTTTTCTGTGAATAATTCCTCTTTTCTTGGCAATGGCTTCACAAGGATATTTTGCAATACTTGCCAAAGTAGTAAAGGTTAATTGGGTTCCACCCAAATCTTTTCCCTGCTGTTGGTGAGCAAGAACACGAATTGCATTGGCATTTCCCTCGAAATTAACTAAATCTGCCCATTCTTTTTCTGAAAACTTTGGTTTCAGATCATTTTCGTTTTTATCAAAATAACTTGCAATGGCATCTTCACCTGAATGTCCGAAAGCAGGATTTCCGACATCGTGACACAGACAGGCTGCTGCAATTACATTCCCTAAATTATGGTTGTAAAAATTTTGGGACTCTTCGGTTAGATCACTTTGATGATTTTCGGCAATAAATTCTCCGATGACACTTCCCAAACTTCTTCCTACAGAAGAAACCTCAAGTGAATGCGTCAATCGGTTGTGTACAAAAACACTTCCGGGAAGCGGAAAAACCTGGGTTTTATTCTGCAGTCTTCTAAATGCCGACGAAAATATAATACGGTCAAAATCTCTTTGAAAATCTGTTCTTGAAGCAACAGTATTTGGATTGTTACCGGTACGCTGACTGGTAAAAATCTGGTTCAAATTCATCATTTTCCAAAATTAATTCAAATTTTGCTTTTAAAGGAATAATATTTGAGTTTTTCTCTAAAACCAAAGCAATGCCAGAAGGTCCAACTATTGTTCTCATGAAAGAAGATCTGCAAAAATTTGTAGGTGAAAAAGTACATAAAGTGAGCGGAAGTGAAATTCCAGCAGATTCAAAAATTAAAGGTGAAATTTTAAGCGAAATTAAAACATTTGGAAAACAGACTTTCTTGATTTTCGATACCATTATTTTTAAAGTTCATCTGATGATGTTTGGTTCTTATAGTTTGTACGAAAGAAAAGATATAGACACGCTTCGATTAGGATTGACATTTAACGATGGCGGAATGTATTTTTATACTTGTGTTGTAAAGGTCGATAACGAAAGTTATCTATTAAAAATTGATTGGGAGGCCGATATCATGAGTGACAAATGGAATCCAAAAAAAACTGAGCAAACTTTAAAAGCAGCTCCAAAAATGATGATTTGCGATGCCTTGATGAATCAGGATATTTTCTCTGGTGTTGGTAATATTATTAAAAATGAAGCGTTGTTCAGGGTCGGCATTCATCCGGAAAGTCTGATTGGAAATCTAACTCAGCAAAAACTGAAAGAAATTATTACAGAAGCAAGAAATTACGGTTTCGATTTTAAAAAATGGAAAAAAGCAAATGTTTTAAGTAAGCATTTTCAGATTTATCATCAGAAAAACTGCCCTATTTGTGGCGCAGAAGTCATTAAAAAAAATACCGGAAAAAGCAAACGGACAAGTTTTTTCTGTAAGAAAGATCAGATACTATATTGATCTCCAAGAATTGATGATGTTCATTTTATCATTAAATTTTATTCATCTCCATTATAAAAACATGATTTTTAGACGCTTTTTCTTTTTACTATGCTACGCATTCTTATCCTATTTGGATTATCAAGTCTTAAATATAAAATGCGAATACATTAACACATTCACATTATTTTACGAATAAAATAATTTATTATACAGGTATTTTATACAAAATATTTTAAATAAGTTAATTAATACTTAGTGAAAAACCACTTAATACTACCGTAACAAACTGATATACATCATAATATTTATATTGCAGCTACGATTATAAAGCCGTAATATTGCATTACAGAATTCGCAATAAATATTTAAATAATTAAAAATTCAAAAATTATGATCGCAATCGTCGGAGTAGCAACATGTGCAGTTTTAGTATCTTCTTATATCGCAACAGTGAAAAAAGAAAATAACTAATCAGGATTTAAATAAATCTGCCTATTTAGCAAATTTATCAGTTAGTATTATTTATGTTTGTAGTCTCAATGACTGCCCGCTGTTTTACTCAACCGGAGTAAAGCAGCGCAAAAAAACATAACAAAATGATTACAGAACTCGAGCAACTTCAAAATTCAGTTTTTTCTACGCTCAACTTAGTCATTTCCTCTCTCCAGCCCGATCCAGAATGCAAAGAATATCTTGGTCACAGTTTTCAACTGAATCAATTCGGCATCAAATTCAGAAAGGCTAAAATTACACCTAAGAAAATCGGCCAATTTGTAACTTTATGGAAGAGAAATCCCGAAAGCAAACAAACCGAACCCTTCACTTCTAAAGATCCTTTTGATTTTTACATTATCTTCTGTGATAATAATGATCAATCCGGATTCTTCTTTTTCTCAAAGGAAATTCTTATTCAGAAAAATATTCTCACTACCCTTTCTAAAGATGGTAAGCGAGGTTTCAGAGTTTATCCACCTTGGGATATTCCCGAAAATATACAGTCTATAAAAACTCAGGATTGGCAAAAACATTTCTTTATTGATTTTTCAAACGAAAACTTAGTTGAAGATTTAAAATCAATTTTACACAATAAATCTAAATAAAATATTGATTTCCAATTAATTAATAAAATAATTGAATTTTGATAATTTTAATAATTTTAATAAATGTTAAATTTTTGTTAAATTCAAACTAATTTAATAAATAGTTAGGATTCCTAACTATATTTGCAGTAGAAATTATTCTAAACAATTAAAATTTATCAAAATGAAAAAATCAGTTTTTTATCATGCAGGTTGTCCGGTTTGTGTAAGTGCAGAACATGACATCATTAGTCTAATCGGTCAAGACAATGTAGAAATCATACATCTTGGTGATAACAAAGAAAAAATTGCTGAAGCGGTTCTAGCGGGTATAAAATCTGTTCCGGCTTTGGTAACTCCTACTGGAAATGTTCTTCACATCAACTTTGGTGCTTCTATGGATGAAGTAAAAGGTTAAAAAAATTTGCTTCACATAGTTAGGACTACTACCTTTGTGAAGCATTTTATTTCTTACTTAAAACAATAATTAAATTTTTAATAAATATGCAAGTAGCAGTTTGGGACACGTATGTCACTAAAAAAGACGGAACAGTAATGCATTTCGATATCATTGCTCCGAAAGAAATTGTCGCAACAGAAGTAATCTACGGATACGGAAAAGATTATTTAAAAGGAAAAGGACAGGAAGATCAGGAACTTTCTTCTAAGGAATGCAGTTTCTGCCATATAGAAACAGTTCTGTCACAATGGGAAACCGAGATTAATAAAAAAGGCTACACCATTGTAGAGATGGAAAATTGTAATGTATAAATGAACGAATCAGATTTTAATTTAAAGCATCAAAACCATAGCACTGAAAGCAAAATCGTGGCTTCCTTAGAAAGGATTTCGCAGGCTTTCCGTGTTTTGCTTTGGCAGGAAAGTAAGGAACATGCTTTGAGCCCGATTCAGGTGCAGGTTTTGATTTTTCTTTTGAATCACAGCGACGAAAAAAGAAAAGTAAGCTATCTGGCTGATGAGTTTAACATGACAAAAGCCACCATTAGCGAAACCATAAAATCACTCGAACAAAAAAATCTGATTACCAAAGAATACGAGCCTCACGACACCAGAAGCTACATCATTCATCTTACCCAGAAAGGAAAGGAAATTGCTGATAAAACATCTTATTTTACCCGGCAGATGAGCATTCCGCTGCAGAATTTAGATGAAGAAACCAAAGATAATCTTTTGGAAAGTCTGTTTGCAATGATTAACCATCTGAATAAATCAGGAGTAATTACCATTCAGAGGATGTGTACAACCTGTGCCTATTTCCGGCCATCATCTGAAGGGAAAGAGCCTGTTTGTGGCTTACTTCAAAAGGTTTTGTACGCTGAAGACCTCAGAATCGACTGTCCCGAACATCAAATGAAAGCTTAAATTTAAATTTATACTATGAATCTGTACAATCTTATTATTCAAGACAAAGAAGAAGTAACGCTCGATGATGTTTTCCTTGAACGTAAAAATAAGGAACAGTTTGTACAGCTTATTAAGGAACAGACCTACGCCAAAGAGTTGCAGGAATACGGACTTCCTGTCAACAATAAAATCCTTCTCGAAGGAAGTTCAGGCTGCGGAAAAACCATGACTGCAAAAGCGATTGCCAATGCATTAGGTAAAAACATTATCATACTGAACCTCAGCAATATCATCTCCTCAAGAATCGGTGAAACTTCACAGAATATCAAAATGATTTTCGATAAAGCAGCAAGAGAGCGCTCCGTTCTATTCCTTGATGAGCTTGATCAAATCGGGAAAGCTCGTGGCAGTGACGATAAAGATGTGGGTGAAATGAGAAGATTGGTCAACACGCTGATTCAGCTGATTGATTATTATCCCGAAAATGCATTGTTACTGTGCGCTACCAATCACGCAGAAATTATTGACACTGCTATTATCAGACGTTTTCAGCTCAAAATAAAATATGAAATGCCTTCACGAGAATTTCTGGATTCTTTTTACGCAAGTCTGCTATCGAAATTCCCTGAAGACATGAGGAATATTGAAAGGAAATATGAAATTTCGTATGCAGAGGCAAAAGATTATACTTTTACCATTATTAAATCAGCATTGATTAATAAATTAGAAGCTAAACACAAAGTCTAAAATGAAAGAAAATATTCTCCACAACCTCGAAATTATCAACAACAGAATAAAAACAGCCTGTGAAAAATCAGAGAGGAACGTCGATGATGTTAAATTATTATTAGCCACCAAAACCGTTTCAGCAGAGAGAATAAAAATAGCTTTAGAAAACGGACATACTTTAATTGCCGAAAATAAAGTGCAGGAGCTGAGAGAAAAGCATGATGATTTAAAAAGTATTTCTCACCAAAATCATTTTATCGGGCATCTTCAAACCAATAAAATCAAAGACATTTTAAATTGTGATGTAAGTTGTCTGCAATCACTTGACCGCTTTGAACTCGCCATGAAACTTCATCAAAAGCTTTTTGCAGAAGGAAAAACGATGGATGTTTTAATACAGGTAAATACCTCTGATGAAGAAAGTAAATTCGGGATTCATCCTGATTCCGCCATTGATCTGGTTATAAAAGTTTCTAAATTTCAAACTTTAAAAATCAAAGGTCTGATGACAATCGGACTTTTCAGTGCAGAAACCGAAAAAGTAAGACCATGTTTTAAAATTCTTAAAAATTTACAGCAGAAAATCATTCAACAAAAGATCCCAAACGTAGAAATGAAAGAACTATCCATGGGAATGAGCAGTGATCTGGAAACTGCCATTGAAGAAGGCGCTACGATTGTGAGAGTAGGAACCGCAGTTTTCGGTGCGAGGATTTATCCGGATTCTTATTATTGGCATGAAAATAAAAAATAATTGAATGAAAAATCTTACTGTTCTTTTTCTCTTTTCAGCTTTACTTTCTTGTTCTCAAAAATATGATGGAGAAGTGCATTTTAAATCCTGTAAGGTGAGATATGATGTTATTGATGAGAAAAAGGAGAAACAATTGTATGGTCAGAATATGATTGGAAATCAATGGAGATCTGAGTCGGCAAGACAGGAATTGGCTCTTTGTCTTTGTGAAAAATATCTTCAAAATCGGGATGAAGAAATCAAAGAAAAGATTCTTGAGATTTACAACGCAGATATGGATTACTTTCACAGACGAAAGTCATTTAAAAGAAATGATTTTGATTCGATTTTAGTGAACAGAAAAGAAATTTTTGACTATAGAATTTTGATAGAATAAAAATCCTTTAGTCATGGAAACAAGCCACTGCAAAAACCTGATCATAAGAAATAATAATGATAACAAAACTAATTCATACGATAGATCAAATCATAAAATTTGGACTAAAACCAGATTTAACAATTAATAAAAATGAAAGAGATCTATCTTTGGAAAAATCTCTAATAATTATTTACAATTTATATTTTGACATTAACTATGAATATGACAATACTGATTATTCAGAATACAATGAACACAAATATGCTGACATATGAAAAAATGTTGAAATTAATTTTCCAGAATTTGGTTTTTACAACATTGCTCTTGATATTATGGATACTTATGCAAAAGATAACATTGCAATCGGTGATGCAATAGACGATCTATCAGATATCATCCTTGATCTATTACAAATAAAATGGAGAATAGAAAACAATAGTCCTGATGACGGACTTTGGTATTTTCAGCTTGTTTTTTCTAGTCACACCCAGCAGCATATTATCGATCTGTTAAGCTACAGAAAACAGAGAAAATAATAAGCCAACCCAAGCTTCCGATCTTCTAATCACTAATTCTCCTTCCCCATCCTCCCCAAAATCACCGCCCGCAATCTCTCCTCATTTTGATCACCCCAATTTCCCAGTGCTGAAATAACAGGAATCAGCGTCTTCCCAAAATCGGTCAGAAAATATTCTACTTTGGGCGGAACCTGTGCATAAATTTTCTTTGAAACCAATTCATGTTCCTCAAGTTCCTTCAGCTGAATATTCAGAACACGTCTTGAAGCATCAGGAATTTTGCGCTGCAGTTCGCTGGGGCGCAGGTGACCTTCATTGATAAACCATAGCAAACGGATTTTCCATTTGCCGTAAAGCACCTCACCAATCAGATCGAGGCCACAGTTTAAGTTCAGGGGAATTTTTCTCTCATGCATACTGTAAAATTAGCCCAATGTACCAAAATGCACAATAGGGGAAAAAATTATCCCTATGCCATTCGGTTTTCCGTTATTGCCTGATTGGGTGATACTGCAGAAATTTGTACCAAAGAATTAACAAAATGGAAAACCAACTAAATTTCAACAACGAACTGAGAGGCAAAATAGCTCTTGTCACAGGTGGTACAAAAGGAGCCGGAAAAGAAATCGCAGAAAGACTGCAAAACGCAGGAGCAACCGTCATTATCACGGCAAGAAATCCACCTGAACAAGAAAAACCAAACCTTCACTTTATCTCCGCAGACCTCAGCAAGTCGGAAGGAACACAAAAAGTAGTCGATGAAGTTCTGCAGAAATTTGGGAAACTGGATATTCTTGTCAACAATCTCGGAGGTTCAGAAACTAAAAGTGGCGGTTTTTCTGTACTTACAGATCATGATTGGTTACAATCACTACAGACCAATCTTCTTTCTCCAGTTCGCTTAGACCATGGCTTTCTCCCACAGATGATTGAAAGAAAAACTGGGGTTATCATTCACATCGCTTCCATTCAGGCAAGATTACCTTTATACGATAGCACCCTTCCGTATGCCGCTGCCAAAGCAGGTTTGCTCAATTACAGCAAAGGTTTATCCAACGAAGTTTCTCCAAAAGGCGTCCGTGTGTTAACTGTTTCTCCCGGCTGGATTTTGACCACCGCCTCCGAAAGATTAATGGAACGCATCGCTGAAGGAAACAATTCCACGATTGAAGAAGCTACCCAAAGCGTTATGACTGCCCTCGGAGGAATTCCTTTTGGAAGACCCGCAAAACCGGAAGAGGTTGCCGAACTTGTTGGCTTTCTCGTTTCCCCAAGAGCCAGTTACCTCACCGGAACAGAATATGTGATAGACGGCGGAACCATACCAACAGTGTAATGAGTAATTGGTAATGGTTGATAGTTGATGGTCGAAATTGTAACATTTGAAACTTCCGTCAATTGGAGTGTTTTTCGAAGCAAAGCGGAGAAAAATGTATCGAGAATCTGTTAGTAAAAGACTGCCTATTAATTGGAAGCTGTGTCTAAACTTAGAATAAAAAAGAGATTTTTTATCTTAAAAAAAACAAAAAGCAGATCAAAAAAACCTTGTCTATCCTTGCTATAAAAAATAAAAACAACAATTTAAAAAAAACAAAATGAATTTACCAAACATTATCTCAGAATTAGTGAAAGCACAAAACGAATTTGATAGTACAGCATATGCAAATTGTTTTACTGAAAATGCGGAAGTATTTGATGAAGGCAAAACCCACATCGGAAAAGCTGAAATTGAAAACTGGATTGATAAAGCCAATAAAGAATACAAAGCCACTATGAAGTCATTAGATTATAACGAAAACATCCTCTCCGCAGAAATCTCAGGAACATTTCCCGGAAGTCCTCTTGTTTTGAAATACCATTTTGAGTTGAGTGACGGGTTGATACAGTCATTGAAAATTACAGGATAAAAATAAAAGGATTTTATGAATGAAGCTGAAGTGAGAACTTCGGCTTTTTTCATTTGGAGTTGAAATAAAAATTGGTTTTGGTGGGATATTTTTTTTATTTTTAGCATAATTAGTTTAGCTTGACGCAATGCGTGAATCCAAAAGTTAGCGGTCAGCTTTAGAGACAACCAAAGAATGAAAGAGCAGCAAAATTATAGCGACAATTTTTATCAGCGAAGAGACTTCTTTCAGAAAAACTTTACACTAAAAATCAGTAGACAAAGAACTGATGTAAAGAGCGAAGACATTTTAAAGAACTCTTGCCCAGTTTGTGGCTACTTGACTTTGGACGAACGAGATTCGTTTGACATTTGTTCCATATGTTTTTGGGAAGACGATGGAATAGATGACTTTGAGGTGAATAATGACAGCGGGCCAAACCATATGACACTTAAAGAAGGACGTGAAATTTTCCAAGAAGCAAAAAAAAGACTATTAACTGCAACCCTTAGTGACGACAGTTTAATTGACAATCTGAAAAATAAATTCATAAACCTAGACAATTCGATAGACCAAAAAAATTTAGACAAGTCTGAAATAATTAGATTACAAAATGAAATTGTTGACTTGCTGACTAAAAATAAAGTTAATGGATTAGAGAAACTATTCAATAAATAAAAGCCGAATCGCTAACAAAGGTTTGCAATATTGGCGCGAAAATGCAGAATTTAACGGTATTTCTTCGATTGAACTTTTCTGCAAAACTGAACATTTGTACTTCGATTTACGCCACCATCGCAAAACCCCGCAACGTTACTAGACATTAAAAAATTCCGATGATCAAAAAATACCAGACATTCCTTTTTATCTTTACTTTAATATCCTCTTCTCTGTTTGCTCAAAACTATGAGAGATATAAAAAACTAAAAGACACAGTAATAAACTCTACCAATTTGGGATTCGGGAAAAAGATTTCAGTAATGGTTCCTGTAGAATGGCAGGAAGAAATCAACAACGATTTCCCACTGATTATTGTATTTGATAAACAGAATAAAAGAAGTCATAATTATATACTGAATACCATTGATTATTTGACAAGCAATGAACAAATGCCGTCATCCGTAATCATCAGTGTAGAATCTGAGCAACGCTATCGTTATATTGAAACACAGTACAAAATTTCTGACCCCAACGGACGGGCACTTGAGAATGAAAAATTCATTTTTGAAGAACTGATTCCGGTTGCAGAACGAGACTTCAAGGCTTCTTCTTTTAGAATTTTGATTGGTCATTCAAGGTATGGTTATTTTACCACATCACTTTTTAAGTCAAGAATAAATGATTTGAATGCTGTCATTTCTATGAGTCCTTTTTTTGTTCAAAAAGACACTGATTTAACTGTTTCAATAAACGAATTAAACAACCATTCTTACCCGCATAAAAAGTATTATCGTTTTGGAATCGGAAACGATTATCCTGAAGATTTTAACAAAATGGATTCTGCTATAAAAAGTATTCATCATCCATTTTTAGATATTAAAGGATACCGTTTTAAAGAAGCAGACCACAATGCAACTCCGGGACTACTGATCAATACTGCACTTTATGAAATATTTGAAGATTGGTACTCAATCCAGTCAAAATATATTTCTAACAAACAAATAGATTTAAATATTAAAAAAAGTCTTGATAAAGAAATAGTATCAAATTACGGAGTCAAGCTAAATTTTTCTTTAGGCATTTTAAATGGTAAGGGTTGGTATTTTTATAATGAAAAACAATACAACAAAGCAATTGAGGCTTGGAAAATCTTACTACAAACTTATCCAAATTTCTCAGAAACCTACCTCAACATCATAAAAGCTCAGATTCAATTAAAACAGAGCTATTCCGAAACAATAAAAGAATTCAAAAAATTACAACTCAGTTCTGAATTTTATACAGAAGAAGAAAAGAAACAATTAGAAATTGAATTAAAGGAAATTACAAAATAAAATCCGACATTACACATCGCAAAAATTTCAAACAACAATTAATTCCCCTTCCATGGTGGGGTGGTTTACAATACAACAAAAAATCCTTTCAAATAAATGAAAGGATTCTTCTAATAAAATATGAAATTAACTAAAGTGTGCTCTTATTTTTTACTGAACAATAATTTTAAAGGTGCTGTTCAGGTTGTCTCCTGTAACATTCAGAATATGATTTCCGGATACTTTTCTTCCGCCCATATTCAGATTAAATGTTCCATCTACGTTGGCATTTAACTTTTCTTTGATAATCACTTTTCCGGTCATATCCATCACCGTTGCGGTTAAGCTTGATTTTTTATATTCAGGAAGTTTAATGTACAGCTGATCTTTTACGGGATTTGGGTATACCGATCCCACATTTTTGCTGATGCTGAATTCGGCATTACTCAATACCGCCTGATTGTACAGAGCAGATATTTCCGTTTGAGTTAATGCGTAATTGTACATTTTCAGTTCGTCAAAAGCACCTTTGTAAGGAGCCGGAGCATTGATAGTTGCTAAAAATTCAAGTTGACCAATATTTCCAATGACAAAAGCACTGGCTTCCCCAATACCGGTAACTGCTGTTTCGTCACCTTCGCTACTTAAAACACCATTGGTATAAATTCTCATTTTATGCGCGACAATATCTCTCTGAATCACTACGTGTACCCAGTTATTGGTAAAATAATTAGCTATAGGAGAAGTGATTTCTTTCTTCGTCACATCATCATCGATGGCAAAACGAAGCAGACCTCCTTTGATTTCTACATTAAAACGTTTACCTGTTGCTCCTGTAGTAAGATTTTTTGTAAATGAACCTTTACATAATACGTAAAGACTGGTTGCCGAAGAAGACGGGATCATGCTTGCAGGAGCTTTCATCCAATAAGAAACAGAAAAAGAATTGTTATCAAACAAGATCTGGCTCTGATTCGGAATACTTGCTATGTAAGGCGTAGAAGGTGAAGTGGCCAAATCCAGTGCATTGTTTTCTTTTCCGGGTACTCTTACACTTGCATTGTCATAGGTTGCATTTAATAATCCGTGATTGGCATACGAAGAAACATCTGCAATCTGTGTACCTGATAACGGAGCTTCTGCAAATGGCCAGTTCCCGACAAGCGCCGGAGTGATTGCACGGAAATTCCATACAATTCCTGTTGTAGTTCCTAAACTATTGGTAGCATCAACTCTCCAATAATAATTGGTTGCTGTACTTAAATTAGTAAGCTGATGCGATGGTGTTGCAGAATAAGGTACGGTCGCTACATTTGTTAAGTTCTGAGGATCCGTTCCAAAATGAACAGTATAATTTGTTGTGTTTGCACTGCCTGTCCATTTCAGAACAAGATTGCCGTTGTCTAATTGGATATTGTTATTTCCATTAGAAGGATTAGGATTAGATGTCTGTGTCGGCGCAGATGGAACCGGAGGTGTAGTAATGGTTGCATTCGCTGTATACACCGAAGATTCTGTAGCATTCACTGCTTTTATCCTGTAATAATACTGTGTGTTTGGCGTTAGCCCCGTTTCGTTATAACTTGTTGAATTGGCAGGCAATGTTGCAATCACCGTGAAAGCTGTTCCATTGGGAGAACGTTCCAGTACATAATTGGTTTCATTGGTAGCATTATCGTTCCAATTAACCGTTAAAGAACTTGCCGCAGGAGTTCCTGATGTCAATGCATTAGTGAAATTTAAATTAGATGGCGGAATGATAAAAGCCGGAGGAACTGTATTGGGTAAACCATTAATATAGACCTCGATGTTTAGGTAAGGTGCATGGGTTGTACTTACTGCCAAAGCATCGAAAACAGCTGGATTTAATCCGTTGGCAGTTTCCCACGCGTCCGGCATTCCGTCATTATCAGTATCTAAAGGAGCCGGAGCACCATAAATATGTCCTGCCCCACCATTGGTAAACCCAAATTGACTGGTTAAATCAGTCTGTACATACACATAAGTTGCCACTGTTCCTTTCGACTGCAGATCAGAAATCATCAGCTGGTCTACCTGATCACGCATCGGATAAGATGCGCCCACACCTGCAACAATATTAGTAAATGCTCCCTGTGCGGTTAATGTTGGATTCTTCATCGGATAATCATAAGAAGATGTCTGTATTGCGGTGACATCTCCAACTGGATATCCTGTTAAATCCTGAGGAACTAAAGTTCCATCCAGCACTCCGTTTTTATTGTTATCAAAATAATTTCCGGAACCATACAAATTGAAGCTCGCATTACCTACACTGAAGGGCGTCGTAACTGTAGAACTTGTATTGGGACCTCCTATAAAATAATTGTTGATGATGTTGGCATAGGAAGCTCCTGCCGAATCTCCGCCCATAATGTAAGCCTCTCCTGATTGAGTATGTCCATAAGTATTTCCGTAATTACCCCAGTTGTACACAACATTGTTGACAAATTCGTTGATTCCCTTTACCTTATTATTACGGGTTTTATTACAAATGTATAAATTCCCAATCAAACTGATCTTCCCTCCAGTTGGCGGCTGCATCAAGCCGCCTGCAGAATGATTGTGACGGTGCATTCACTGTCCGATGATAGAATTCTGAATCGTGATATTATCCGGACTTGTACCGTTATTATCCCAGTTTACGGAAAACACTTCGTCAGTTCCCCATGTAAAAGTCATGTGATCTAAGATAATGTTGGCTCCGTTGGCGATTCCTGATGCATCCTGATTCTGAGAGGTTCCTCCATAACGGATACGCATATATCTTGCAATGGTATTGTTGGCTCCGGTAAAAGACACTCTCGGTCCTAAAAATAAGATCCCTTCTCCCGGAGCCGTCTGTCCGGCAATCGTAGTATTGGCAGCAACAGCAACTACAGATTGTAAATTAACGATACCTCCTACTTTAAAAATCACAAAACGACCCGGCTGACTTACCGCATCACGGAAAGAACCAGCACCGCTGTCATTTAAATTGGTCACCAAATAAATTTGGGGATTAGCTGCGCCTCTGGCTCCGGTGGTAAATCTACCAAAGCCGGTAGCTTCCGGAAATGCCAAGGTTTGTGCATCCAGATCAACTGTAGATAAGGTAATTCCACAAAGCATCAAAGATTTAAGAGCATGCTTAAAAAGTAAAGATTTATGTTTCATGAATATTAATTTTTGTGTTAACCAAGCTAAAAACAAACGCAAATATGAGCATCCTGCACAGTCCTGCTATTACCTAAAAATCAAATATTTACACGTTCATTTCTCACTTCTACATTATATCAACAGATTTTAACATACTGAAAATCATAGGAGAGAACAATCTAAAATCTTTCATTTTTTTTATCTAAAATTCAGATTTTGCCTTTTATTTGAGTTTGAATATAAAATTGTTTTGCTGGTGATATTTATTTACTTTTAAGGAAATATATCTTGGATTTACTGGATACTTAATAATCAAACCTATAAATTTATGAGACAACTACTGATATTTATAATTGCATTTTTCTGTACAGGTAATGTCTATGCTGATTGTGCAGGAAATGGACTTTGGGTATTTCCAAAGGGAAATACTATTAAGCAAAATACAATATTTATCATTGAAGGTTACGCAAACAGTCAGGAAATTATTTTACAATTAAACAAAAAACATGACATCTATTTAAAAAGTGGACAACAGAAAATAAAACTTTTAGTTACAGAAACTTATGTGGGTCAATTTCATTTAACTCAAGCAATATTAAAACCTGAAAAGGAACTTAAAATAGGGCTTGAATATACTATGCATGTGGATAATTTGCCAGAATTTGAAAAATTTGGTAAGTACAATAATATCACTGAAAAATACGACCTAATAAAATATAAAACACTTCCCGAAAACGATCATGAGAAACCAAATCTTTCTTCGAAACCCAAAGAAATAAGTAAAGGACTTATCCATTTTGGTTGCGGTCCTTCTATTGAAGTCGTTTTTACAAATCCAGCCAAAGACAAATCAGAAATAGTAATTAAAACGACAGTTAAAAACTTAAAAACCAAAAAAGAAACCACATATTATATTCAACCTGATGGCAAAAAAATTGTGATTGGACATGGTATGTGTTCAGGAGCTTTTAACTTTGAAAATGGAAATAATTTTGAGGTAGAATTTTCATTTATGGATGCCTCCGGAAATTCAACAGTCTGGGCAGGACAAAGAATAAAATTCACGAAACCAACAAAAGAAACAGATTATCATGAAGATTAAAAAAAACTAAGCCATTGCGGTTTTCTTATTAAAATTCTTTCGATTTCAAAATGATATGACAATGAAAATGCAACAGATAATATAATATACTACAGATAATTAAGCAGGATCAGAGAACTCTACGAATTTTTAGCGGTGTGGCTTCGTTATTGCGTTACGAAAAATAAAGCATTTTTAAATTTAAGATCAACGTTTGAAAAGTGATCAGATCTTAGATAAAATTTCTGAAATAATGTATAACACCACTAAAAAATATTATTATGCAATTTATTGAATTCAAAAAAGAACATTTTATTCTGGACAAAAAAAAAGGTAGATATCTCCTGGAAATTCCAAAAGATGAAATAGGTTTTGGAGATGTCAAATTACAAAAGAAAAATGATGATGGTACTCTTGCCGAGATAGATGCGGAAATCATCGATGATCTTATACAAATTAAAATCATCATGGAAAATCCACAAGATATAAGAGTTAATTTTTAGTTGTAGTAAAACAGCTTAAATCACAGAAGCCATGAAAAAAAATCATATTTCCAAGATATTTTTCGGCGCATTGTTTCTACCTTTCATATGCTACGGACAACAGGAATTGCATCAAAATTACTCACTGTTTAATCCAGTACCCCGATCCCTTATGAGGGAAATGGAAACAGATCGTCCAGATGTGACAGAATCTCCTTTTACAGTAGATGCTGGACATTTCCAATATGAAACGGACTTTGTAAGACTGATAAAAGAAAAATCTGAAATGCAAAAGACCAACACATTATTGATCAATCAGGCAAACCTTAAAATCGGACTTACCGGAAGTACAGCAATACAGATAGGTTTTCAGACTTATGGAAGGCAGAAAGAAATCGACATTGTTTCTGGAACTACAGAAGTAACGTATGGTTATGGTGACATAACTCTGAGAATTAAACAGAATTTAATGGGAAATGATAATGGGAATTTTGCTATAGCATTGTTACCTTATATTAAATTTCCGACTTCAAAATATGATGCAGAAAGTCGTTTTGAAGGTGGTCTAATTGTACCAATGAGCTACAAACTGCCGGGAGAGTGGAATCTGGGATTCCAAGTGGAAGTTGACAGACTTAAAGATCAGGATCAACCAAGCATGCACACAGAATTTTTGCAGACACTGACTCTAAGTCATCAAATCTTAAAAAATGTTGATGGGATTGCAGAAACTTATTATACTTATGATTTTAAAGCTCATCAATTCTCTAATTTTTTAAATGCAGCAATTCAGATGGAAATCATAAAAGACTTTAAACTTGATGCCGGAATTAATTATGGACTTCAGCATGATTCGGAAAAGCAATTCTTTATAGGCGCATCCTATCGTCATTAAAGAATAGAAAATAAGTATTTTTCAACTGAAATAACTTAGCAAAAATAACAACAGAAAATAGAATTCTCTTTCAAAATCTGAAAGAGAATTTTTATATTTAGAAAATAAATTATTTTTACTTTATTACTTATTAATGAAAAAAAGATGATCATTGTAGAACAAATTCAAGAATATATAAACACTCAATCCGAACCAAAACGCAGTGAAATGCAAAAATTGCATGAGAGCATTTTATACATAATGCCTGATTCAAAATTATGGTTTCTTGATGGTAAAGACAATGAAGGCAAAATTGTCTCCAACCCAAATATAGGATACGGTGTTCATACTATCAGATATGCAAATGGAACCACAAAAGAGTTCTATCAAATCGGGATCAGTGCAAACACAACCGGAATTTCTATCTATGTCATGGGGATTGAAGATAAAAAATTCTTGGCAGAGACGTATGGTAAAAAGATCGGAAAAGCGAGTATCAGTGGTTACTGCATCAAATTTAAAACACTGAAAGACATTGACATTAAAGTACTTGAAGAGGTAATTCGATATATAAATGAACAAAAATCTTAATTATAAAATTTAAGATTTTTTAATTTAAATTCTAAAACAAAAATCCCTCTCAAAACTGAAAGGGATTAGTTGTATAAAAAACTTTTAATTACATATAAGCTTCAATCGGCTCACAAGTGCAAACTAAGTTTCTGTCTCCGTAAGCTTCATCAACTCTGGAAACTGAAGCAAAGAATTTATGCTCTCTAACCCAGTCTAAAGGATAAGCTGCTTTTTCTCTGCTGTATGGTTTGTCCCAAGAATCAGAAATCACCAATTGCTCAGTGTGAGGAGCATTTTTCAATACGTTGTTTGCCTGATCAGCTTCTCCGTTAGCAATCTCATCGATCTCATGTTTGATAGCGATAAGAGCTTCTGCAAAACGGTCGATTTCAGACTTGCTTTCAGATTCTGTAGGCTCAATCATCAATGTTCCAGCAACCGGGAAAGAAACTGTAGGTGCATGGAAACCATAGTCCATCAATCTTTTTGCAACATCAGCCACTTCAATTCCTAAAGATTTGAACTGACGGAAATCTACGATACATTCGTGCGCTACTCTACCTTCTGTATTTGAATATAAAATAGGGAAATGTTCTGCTAAAATTTCCTTTAAATAGTTTGCATTTAAAATCGCATGCTCAGTTGCTTTTTTCAAACCTGAAGTTCCCAACATTTTGATGTAAGCGTAAGAAATATTAAGAATTAATCCAGAACCGTAAGGTGCAGCTGAAATTCCTTCGATCGCTTCTTTTGAACCTACTTTAATGTTAGCATTCGTAGGCAAGAAAGGAACCAAATGTTTTGCAACACAGATCGGACCAACACCAGGACCTCCACCTCCGTGAGGAATTGCGAAAGTTTTGTGAAGATTTAAGTGACAAACGTCTGCTCCGATGTTTCCTGGACTTGTATATCCAACCTGAGCGTTCATGTTTGCACCGTCCATATAAACCTGTCCGCCATGATCGTGAACCAATTGAGTAATTTCTTTAATGTTGGCATCAAAGAACCCGTAAGTTGACGGATACGTGATCATTACACAAGAAAGGTTTTCAGAGTGCTGTTCAGTTTTAGCTTTGAAGTCTTCGAAATCAATTTCTCCACTTTCAAGATTTTTAACAACAACAATCTTCATTCCTGCCATCGCTGCAGAAGCCGGGTTTGTTCCGTGTGCAGACTGAGGAATCAATACCACATTTCTGTGACCTTCACCTCTTGAGATGTGATATTCTCTAATCACCATTAATCCTGCATATTCTCCTTGTGCACCAGAGTTTGGCTGAAGAGAAGTTCCTGCAAAACCAGTGATTTCAGAAAGATCTTTCTCTAATTCTTTAATCATTTCCTGATAACCGCCTGCCTGATTTACCGGTACAAATGGGTGAATACTGCCCCATTCTGCCCATGATAGCGGCAACATCTGAGTCGCAGCATTCAGTTTCATAGTACAAGAACCCAACGAAATCATTGAGTGGGTTAGTGATAAATCTTTTCTTTCAAGACGCTTGATGTAACGCATCAATTCTGTCTCTGTATGGTATTTGTTGAATACTTCTTCCGTCAAAATCTCATCTTTTCTAAGATTTTCTTCAGGAATGCTGTATCCTTCTTTAATTTCTAATTTGAAAGTCTGTTTGTCTTTGAACTGAGCAAAAGAAGCCATCAAAACATTCAGTTTTTCCAGCGTTGTACTTTCGTTGATGGCAATGCTTATGACACCTTCTGTGAAATAGTTTAGGTTTAATCTGTGATCAAGCATCATTCTCATTAATCTTGCTTTCTCGTCTTCAGACATTACGATTTTTACCGTATCAAAGATAGGCTCTTCAACCGTTTGATAACCTAGCGCTTTCAATCCGCCTTTCAAAGCATTTGCTTTAAAGTGAATTTGGTCAGCGATGTAATTTAATCCTTTCGGACCGTGATACACAGCATACATTCCAGCCATAACTGCTAAAAGAACCTGAGCAGTACAGATGTTTGAAGTCGCTCTTTCTCTTTTAATGTGCTGCTCTCTTGTCTGCAAAGCCATTCTCAGTGCACGTTTACCGTACATATCCTGAGAAACTCCGATAATTCTTCCCGGAATATCTCTTTTGTAATCTTCTTTACAAGAGAAAAATGCTGCGTGAGGACCACCATAACCTAATGGAATACCGAATCTCTGCGAAGTACCAACTGCACAGTCAGCGCCCATTGATGCAGGAGATTTCAATTTAACCAAAGCCATAGGATCACAAGCTACAACAACCTGCAAATCTAATTTTTTGTATTCAACAATATCTTCAGTGTAATCTAAAACGATTCCGTTTTTACCTGGATATTGTAGTAAAACTCCATAGTAAGATTCGTCGAACTGGTGAGTTTTGTGGTCACCTTCAACGATTTCAATTGCTAAACCTTCAGCTTTTGTTTTTAAAACAGAAACGGTTTGAGGTAAAACCAAATCAGAAATAAAGAACCTATTAGCTCCTGCTTTTTTCTGATCTTTAGTTCTGTTGTTGAAGAACATGTGCATCGCTTCTGCGGCAGCTGTAGATTCATCCAACAAAGATGCGTTAGCCAAAGCAAAACCTGTCAAATCGCATACCACAGTCTGATAATTAAGCAAAGCTTCTAATCTTCCCTGCGCGATCTCTGCCTGGTAAGGCGTGTACGCTGTGTACCAGCTTGGGTTTTCAAAAATATTTCTCTGAATCGCCGATGGCAACAGGGTATTGTGATATCCAAAACCGATATAGCTTGTATAATCAGTGTTCTTTGCCGCCAATTCTTTCGAATGATTAAGCATCTGATATTCTGAAAGTGGTTCTGAAATGTTCAGATCATTTTCTAAACGGATTGATGATGGAATGGTTTGAGAAATCAATTCTTCGATACTTGAAACGCCCACTTTTTCCAACATTGCCTGTTTATCGGCTTCGTTTAGGGAAATGTGACGGCTCACAAACTGCTCTGTATTCATTTTTATATATTAGATTTTGTTTGAAAAAAAAGATTCGTAAAATTACGATTTTTAAAATGATTTCACAACCTAAGTGACTGTTGGAGATTGGCTTTTTGCAATTGGCTTTAAAATAGTGGTTTTGAATCTTCGTGATGTGTGATTGCAGGTGATAAAGTGCAATATATTTAAATCTTCTATCAAAACGATTTGGGTTGACAAATTGTTTTTTTTGAGGACCCTTTCATTAATGCTCTTTACAAATTTTGACACAAGGTGCGCTAAGTTTTTCTACTATTGACTGTTTTTAAGTTTCACAAAGCCGTTCGACTGCGTCGAATCTTCAATTTCACTTATAAAAGCTCGAAGTTTTGTAATAAAAAAATTAAGATACTTATGGAATTTAATGCAAATATATTTTCAAATCACCTGTCAATCAACATTTAAAGAAAGTTGAAATTTTATTAATTATATTTATTCTAAATTAATATATTTGCAGTATGAATATCATCACTCCGTTTAAAGTTCCGCCATTGACTCCGGTATTTTCTTTCAAGAATGAAGAAATGTTCTGTGGCGACAAGAAATCTTGCTGTAAAAAATTTAAAAAAGGGAAACGTTGCAAAAAATGCCCAGGAAATAAGAAACTGGCTTAATTCTTTTGGATGTAAGATGCTGGAAGATCGATGTTTTCGAGCTCTTAATTCTATGTAAAATTGCTTACCGCAAAATAAATGGCAATCGCAAGAATAATGATTCCCCAAATCAACAGCATAATCTTTGGATAGCCTCTTCTGTTGATGACTGTTCTAGGTTGTGATTTAAATAATTCCTCCGCTCTGTCTCTGAATTTTTCTCCATCAGATTCAAAAACCTCTGTTATTGTAATTCCCTGAACGACCGTTTTGTGCAAAAGTGAATTGGTTGCATGCAGCAACAGCTGGAATTTTCCGTTTTTAAATTCTGTAATCTTAAAAATTCTTTCTCCGTACGCCTTTTCCAAACCAAACGGTAAAACTTTCACAACATCGGCATTCTGTGTCTGCCACGTAATGATAATCTCCTCTCCTTTTTTCGCATGAATTTTATTCGCCGAAAAAGTCTTAATTGTAGGCGGAACGGTATATCTGAAACTTTTCTGTAAACTTTCTAAATTCTGATCATAGGTTATTCTTCTCCCTTTATCACTCAGCGTTTCATAGGCTTCCTGAATTTCTTTAAATCGGTCAGCAAAAAAATCGTCATTCTGGTTTTTATCGGGATGATACTTTAATGAAAGTTTTCTGTAGGATTTTTTGATGTCTTCATCCGAAGCATCACGAGAAATCCCGAGAAAATAGTAGTAGTCTTTCATTTTGCCTAACAAAAATAAGGATTTTGTTGATGTAACCCAAACGTAGCAATCTCTTTTTTAACGCAAAGTTCGCTAAGATTTTTTTAAATTCTTTGCGCATATTTTTCGTTCGCAAAGACGTTTCACTCAGCAAAGCAAAACTTATCTAGTAATAATAATCACCGTGTTTATCAATCCGCAGGAATCTAAGATATTTTTTAGATTCGTTGCCGGGATTCCTCCGGAACGACAAACTTTATGCTAATTTAAATGAATAAAAAATTCGTGCATTCGTGGCAAAAAAATTCCGACACATATTTGTATCGGAATTTAACAATTTCATTTAGTTACTTTCTAATTATGCTTCCGCAAAATCTTCTTTTCTAGGATCCTTTCTGCAGCATTTTGAAGCAAATTCCTTCTTGAACTTTCCTTTTAATTCTTGGTATTTCTCCTCATCCATTTCTCTGATTTTGTCTGCCAATCCGAAAGGTGATTTTTCTTTGATTCCGTATTCATTGAAAATACCTCTTACAAATCTTTTTCTTTCAATTACTTTTTTGGCAGCTATTGCAACTCCGGCAACGGCAAGTGCTCCAAGAATGCCTTTTAATACTGAATTTTTCATTTTCTTAAATTTTAAATTTTACTACTTCTGGTTTTTAAATATGTCTTACTAAAATCAAAATATTTAACGCAAAGTCCGCAAAGTTTTTTTTACCAGCTAACTGTTTTTAAGTTTCGCAAAGGCGTTCCACTCAGCTAAGGACACAGAGTTTATATTATTAACAAGACAACTACTTCCTTTTTTATAGAGACGAATTCGTTTTAGTTTTTACTTTACTACTTCAAAAATTTTAAACTATTCGTTATTTCTGTTAAAGAATCCGCTCGAACATTTCTGTCTCCACACTTCTTTGAATTTTTCTTTCTCCTCGTCAGACATTCCTTCCATTTTATGTTGCAGATGTTTCTCTTTCATATCTCTCATTCCTCTCCCGAATTTCCCGTGAAAACCTCCGAAAAGAATTTTACTCAACACCAAAATTCCCATCGCCTGCCAGTAATTGATACTTTTAACACCAATAACTTCTGGTAAAATGCAGTTCCAAAGCCACATGACAATTAATGCAACGGCAAGGAAAATCAAGGGCGGACATAAAATTAAAAGTGCCCAGCTTTTTTTATATTTATTGTTCATTTTATTTATTTCTAATTATTTAAATCTTCGTACAATTGTCTCAATCTGTTTCTCAAATGCTTCACTGCATAATTTTTTCTACTGATGATGGTTTTTATATTTTCTCCCTGTTCATCAGAGATTTCCTGTAAAGTTTTATCATTGAGTTCATTTTCCATGTAAACCAGTTTTTGTTTTTCGGGAAGTTCTTCTAAAGCTTCAAACAGTTTTTTCCAAATTTCATCCTGAAACATTTTCACATCGGGTCCGGCGCTGTCGTCCAACAACAAAATATCCTTTATCGAAAACGATCCGTCTTCATCTTCGTAGACAAAGTCTTCAAGGTTTTCGGTTTTCTTTTTTCGGTATTTATCGATGATTTTGTTTGATGTAACACGGTATAACCATCCGCCGACATTTACAATTTCCGAAAGATTGGTCAAACTGCTGAACTGATACCAAACTTCCTGCAGAATATCTTCCGCATCTTCGGTATTTTTCACTTTCGGGCGAATGAAAGACATCAGTTTTCCGCCGTAGTTTGATACGGTTTGCGAAATAATGTTTTCCTTTTCCTTCTGTGGCATTGTTATTTTCTCGGCAATCTCCATATTGCTATGACGATTGTACTTTTTGTTTTACTTTAATGAATGTAAAGATTTTTTTTGACATTACAATTTTTCGTTTGTTGATCGTGTTTTTGTCACAAGATTTTTTTTCGGGAGCTTACTTATCCGGCTATCCACTATTACTCCTCGCTCCTCCGCTTTCCCATTGCTTGCTGTGGGGTAGCCGTTTCTATCCGGGCTAAACAACCACCACGTCTCAGTTTTCTTTGAAAATTGATCCATCCCTCCAGAGGAGTGGAATTCTGTATGTTGAAATATTGTGAGAAATTGTGTTATTATTCAACAAAAAAACGGAAAGCAAAATACTTTCCGTTCCTTTTTATATGTTTCTGTTGAAGTTTAATTATTAAAATTTTGAGCGAAGAAACCCAGCATATATTTATACAATTCAAGTCTGTTAGGTTCTTTTCCAAATCCGTGTCCTTCATCGTATTTTACCATGTACGGAACTTCAAAGCCTTTATTTCTCAAAGCTTTTACAATTTGATCTGATTCATTAATATTCACTCTCGGATCATTTGCTCCCTGAACCACAAATAATGGCTTTTTAATTTTATCAATCTGAAAAACAGGTGAAACTTCTTTCGCAATTTTAGCTTCTTCAGGATTATCTAAATCGTACCATATCTGTTTTACCATTTCTTTGTACGGTTTCCAATATTCAGGGAAAGAATCAAAGAATGTAAAAATGTTTGAAACACCCACGTAATCAACACCGCAAGAATATAAATCCGGTGTTTTAATCAATCCCATCAAAGTGGCATAACCACCGTGACTTCCTCCATATATGGCAATTTTATCTTTATCTACCCAACCTTGCGAGATGGCATATTTTACTCCGTCTTCCACATCATCCATTGCTTTTCTGCCAATCTGTTTGTAGCCTGAATTCTGAAATTCTTTACCATATCCACCAGAAATTCTGAAGTTAACCTGTAAAGTTGCATACCCACGACTTGCAAACAATTGGGTCTCCGGATTGAATCCCCAATCATCTCTGATTCCCTGCGGACCGCCGTGAGGATTTACAATCAGAGGAACGTTCTGACCAGCTACAGCCGCTTTTGGCAATGTAATATAGCCATGAATGGTCAGCCCATCCCTGCTTTTGAATTCGATAGGTCTCATTTCTGCCATATCTTCTTCTTTCAACTGAGGCATAAGATCGACAAGAAGTTTTAATTTTTTAGATTTGGTGTCGTACTCGTAATATTTCCCGTACAATTTGTCACTGTCAACAACCACTAAAAGCTTAGAATCGCTGTCATCGGAAGAAACTACATAAAACTGTTTGTCACCAAATTCGGATTTCAACTGCGCATCGACTTCTTTATAAAATGGACTTACAGGAATGATTTCATTTTTGATTCCGTTATAACTGATATAATCCAACTCATAATTTCTGTTTTTACCAGCCATGCTTACAGAACCTACATCAAAAGTCGGATTAGAATAAACCTCTTTGATGACCGCATTTTTCTTTAAATCATACAGAACAATTCTTGATTTGTCGCTCTCCAGATTTGTAACAACATAAGCCTCATCTTTATTTTTTGAGTTATCATTGAACCTCATGATACTGAAAGTATCTTTCCAGTCTGTCGATTTAATAAGATCAAACTTACCCGATTGTAAATTCTTATAATAGGTCTTTGTTGTTAATCCGTTTTCTAAAATCGTATAGCCTCTCAAATTTCCCTCTTTATCAAAAAGATAGCCGTCAATAGGATTTTTCGAGTCTTTATTTTCAAAAAGCTGAGCCATTTCACCTGTTACAAAGTTTATTTTGAAAGGCTCAAAAATCTGCTTATTATTTTTATTCATGGTTACCACCACATAATCTGTATCTTTTATGATCTGCACCAAACCAATCGTTACACCATCGAAAGGAGTAAGGTCTTTAAGGTTTTTACCGTCAATATCGGCTGCGTATAAATGAAGATTTTCATTTCCGCTTTTATCCTGTGTATAAAAAAGACGTTGTTTATTTAGCCAGCCGTAACTTCTAATCAAATCCTCTTTTTCAACAAGTGCTTTAGTAATTTTTCCGGTTGCAAGGTCTTTGACATAAACATGATTCTTGCTATCCTTATCTTTTTCTTTATACGACAAATATTTCCCGTTTGGTGAGATTTTAAATTGTGAAGCCTTTGGTCTCGCAAAGTAATCTTCAACCTTGTATTTAAAATTCCCTTTATCATAGGTGATTAATTTTTCTAAGGTAGCCTTTGAGGAAACCAATGTTGGATCACCCGGTAATTTCGTTGTGGAAGTCTGTGCATTCATCATTATGGTTGAAATAACAACCTGAGCGGTCGCAAAAATTTTAGTATTAATAGTCATCATAATTATGGATTTGGTTTTAAAATAATCAATTATTTCAATAAATAATCTTATCTCTATTAGACAACTAAAAGTATAAAAATGTTACAACCATTTCTCTTTATTGTAAAGTTCCTATAAAATAAAAACGAAAAGTAAGATACTCTCCGTTTTTAACTATTTTAAAGATGATAAGTGATTTATTTGGCTTCAGCCAAATTTTTCACCACTTGCAAACCTTTGGTAAAACCATTTTGCATGTGCTCTTCCCAATCTTTCTCGGTCTGTACTTCTACATGAAGTTTGGTTTTACCATCATAGTCGATCAGTATATATTTTTCAAAGCAACCGCTCCACTGCTTGATTTCCATACTTTCGGTGTCTTCAACTCCATTTTCATCAACCATTCCGAGATGTTTAAAAATCATCTGATCCGGTTCTTCAATACTGTCGATGGTAGAAATCATCCCGGCACCTTCCGGATTTACAAAATAGGTTTTTCCACCCACTTTCCAGTCGGTTTTCATTTGCGAACCTGGACCAAAAAATTGGGTCCATTCGCTGTACGTTTCTTTTCCAAATAGAACATCCCAAACTTTTTGTTTGGATGCATCAACGATGATTTCGTATGATAATGTTTCCATAACTTTTATTTTTTTTGATTTTAATGTAAATATGAAGACTACTCACTTTCTGTACCAATGATACTTGTGAATATTCGTGTAGATAATCAGCTAAATTTGTACTTTATTATAATTGATTTTCAGCTAAATTTTTCACATTTTGAAGTGCGTTGGGAAATTTATCTTCAAAAAAGCCCTTAAACTCTTCAGAAGTTTTAATTTTTGCAATCAACTTTGTGCCTTCTTCAGTTTCTTCCAGCAAGTAAGATTCTGTAGCATCGCCCCAATCCTGAGGAACTTCAATTCCATCAAATATTTCTCCCAAATGAAGAAAAACCATTTCTTTATTAGGATCATTTTTAAGAACACGGCTGTACATTCCATTATTATTAGGATCAAAAAACTTCATCATGCTATCTTCTTCCCAAGTACCTACATAAAATGATCCTTTTGTGAAAGCGGAAGTCCATTGTCTGTAGCTCGTGTCATCCCACAAAACAGTCCAGACTTTTTCAGGAGTGGCATTAATTTCAATCGTAAATTCTAAGGTTTCCATATATTTTTTAGGTGTTAAGTGTTTAAATTAATCATCCCCCAACAAAATCGCCGCCGTTGATGTGAATAATTTCTCCAGTGATAAAACTTGAATCTTCAGAAGCAAGAAAAACGTAAGCTGGAGCAACTTCTGACGGCTGACCTGCTCTCTTCAATGGAGTGTCTTTCCCAAAAGAAGCAATATCTTCAAAAGTTTCTTTCACTAATGGCGTCCAGATAGGGCCTGGAGCAACTCCGTTCACCAAAATTTTCTTTGCAGCAAGATTTACAGAAAGTGATCGGATAAAAGTCGCAATTGCTCCTTTCGTAGCAGAATAATCAACAAGATGATCACTTCCGCGGTAAGCTGTAACTGAGGTTGTGCAAATGATTCTGCCGTTTTTACTGATTACATTCAAACAATCTCGTGTAAACGAAATCATTGAAATAATATTAACATCAAATGTTTTAGTAATTTGGTCGTCTGATATTTTTTCAACGTCTGTTTTCGGAAACTGAATTCCTGCATTATTGACTAAAACATCAAAGGTTTGCCACTGTTTCTTAATTCGCTCAAGACATTTGGTTCTAAACGTCTTTTTGGAAATATCACCCTTCATCAAAATACATTGCTGACCTTCTTTTTCAACCAATTTTAAAGTCTCCTTCGCATCTTGATCATTTTTCTGATAAATAATAGCTACGTCCGCACCTTCTCTTGCAAAGTGTACTGCCACTGCCTGCCCAATTCCGCTGTCACCACCGGTGATGATGGCTTTTTTGTTGAGTAATTTTTTACTTCCCAAATAATTTGTGCGGATAATTTCAGGATACAATCCGTCTTTCGGAACTTTCGATAATGATTTTGACTTGTTCTGCGTCTTCATAAGCAAATCTTTTTTCATTAATCCCAACAAACAGCAAGCCGAAGATGAAAAGGTAAGATGTTTTAAGCTTCCTTTAATCTTCCGCTCTCATCACCAAGTTTCCAGCGCGAAACTTAAGAATGATACGCTTCTTCCAGATTCTGAATGACAATTTTCTGCATTTTCATCATGGCCTGAACTACTTTCTGTGCCTTTTCCTGATCCGGATCACTCATTAACTGAATTAGTTTTTTCGGTACGATTTGCCAGCTCATTCCGTACTTATCCTTCAGCCAGCCACACATACTTTCTCTACCACCGTTTTCCGTCAACGAATTCCATAGATGATCGGTTTCATGTTGGCTCTCGGTCATCACTACGATAGAAATTCCTTCGTTGAAATCAAACTTGTGATCGTAAGAATTATCCATGCAGAAAAAGCTATAGCCATCAATCTCGAAGTGAGCATGCTGTACATTTTCCGGAACTTCATGAGTTTCATTTCCGACACCATCTCCATACTTCAACACACCGCCAATTGTTGAGTTAGGAAAAATATCAGTGTATAATTTCATTGCTTCAGCTGCTTTCCCGTTGTTTTCATGAATGAACATGAGTGTAGGAATCAGTTTCTGCTCGCCTTGTTTTTCACCCAAATACAATTGCCACGTGGTTCCAAATTGATCACGAACCCACCCGTATTTTTTACTCCAAGGGTATTCTCCAAGCTCCATCAATACTATCCCTCCATCTGAAAGTTTATTCCAGTAATTTTGAACCTCATCCTCAGTTTCACACAATACCATAAACGAGATTGAAGCATTTCGTTCAAACTGCGGACCTCCATTTAAAAGCATTAATTTCTGGCCAAAAAGTTCAATATTCATCACTACTGGAGTGTCAGCCGTGATCTTGCCATTGAAAACTTTACAATAAAATTCTGCGGCTTCTTTTGCGTCTTCATTGTGCCAGAGACATGGGAAAATATCATTGTTCATTGTTTTAGATTTTAGTACAAGTTCGTCAAATTTCATCACATATCGTATTGAAATTTTCAACAGAACTGTGTTTTTGGTTATATTATTTTAATGATGATTTAAAAGAAAAATGATTGTCTTTCATATAAATTTTCAGCCGCTGTACCGTGCTTTTTCCAAAACCATGAAACTGCATCAGTTCTTCTTCAGAATAATCGGCAAGCTTATCCAGAGAATCTATCTTTTCTCTTTCAAGCATTCTTCGCGCGGGCATTGCAATAACTCCTTTTAGAAAGTCATTTGAAACCTCATGTTGATCATTACAAACAGGACTTATATATTTTGCCATAATTATCAGATTGATCATGAGAAAAAAATTGCACTAATTATTCTCCACGTACTTGTGGAAATTATTCAAAATCGCATACCAACCGTCCCTCTGCATCTCTACAGAATTCTGTTTTTCAGGATCAAAACTGATCTTTACTTTCGTTGTATTATCATCTATTTTTTCAAAAACGATTTCTACATTCCTGCCGTCTTCCATATGGTATTTAATCAATTCGTATTCTACCACTTCATCGTAAATTCCAGCAAAATCAAATCCGAAACTCCCATCTTTGGCTTCCATTCTGTTGTTAAATTTCCCGCCGACTCTAAGATCATTTTCAGAACTGGGACATTCCCAGCTTTCGTGAGCAAAATTCCACTTCATGATATGTTTAGGTTCGTTATAGTAATCCCAGACTTTTTTTACCGGTGCTAAAATTGTAATATCTATTTTGATCTGATCCATTTGCTTTTGTTTTTTTGTATTAAGGTCACGGTAAATTCACTTACCATTTCATTCATTAAAGGTAGAAATATTTTTAGCCTTCGTAGCCTTGATCGGTAGAAAAATTGATCATCCAGTAAACACCAAATTTATCCTGAAAACTTCCGAAATAATCGCCCCAAAATTGATCTTCCAATGGCATTTCAATATTTCCGCCTTCAGAAAGTGCTTTGAATATTCGGTCGGCATCTTCTCTGGAATCCGGGAAAACAGAAACATAATTGTTATTTCCCACCGTAAGATTCTGTCCAAATGACGGTACAATGTCTGATGCCATCAGCAAATCGCCACCAACAGGAAGCGCAATGTGCATAACTCTGTTTTTCTCTTCGTCCGAAAGGTTCTCAGTTCCCGGGGCATTGCCCATCTTATGAATTCCACCAACGAATTCGCCACCGAAAACAGTTTTATAAAAATTGAATGCTTCTTCTGCTGTACCATCAAAATTGAGGTATGGATTTAATTTTGCCATGATTTTAAATTTAAGTTAATGTTGAAATTAAAGCTTAGTTATGGTTATTCTAATATTTCATATGCTCATCAAAGTCATACTTCATGCCTTCGTAGTTAAGGATCCTACGCATTAAACCAATCTGTCCGGATAGATAATCTTCCCGACCAATACACATTCCTACAAAATTCAGGAGGTTTTCTGGGAAGAATTCTATGTTCATTCCCATCGGGAAATCTTTATTTAAATCTTCATCTGTTGCTTCCAATAATTTATTGTAAACCAAAGGAGATATGTGATGAAAACTCTTTTTGAGTTGCTCAAGTGTTGGATATTTAAAGCTTTCATCCAACGCTTTTCCTTCAGAGAAATATTCTTTGAATTCAAATTTCTCCTTCAGTCCGAGTATATTTCCCAATGCGTAACGCATGTCGAGAAAATTCCCTACCATCCAAATGATATGATTCGTTCTGCCATCAATTCTTTTCAGCGCGTCTTCTTCTGAAATTCCGTTAAGAACCATGACAAAATTTTGACTGTGACCGCGAAATGCAGGAATAATAATGTCTAATTTTTTTGATTTTGGTGTATCCATTTTATTTGATTTTTTTTTATTTTACCAAAGGATTTCAAAGATTCACAGATGATAAGGGTTATTCGTGAAAACATTCTTTGAAATAGTGTCTGTTTTCTTTTGCCTACTTTATTTTATGGCTCCTTGTTTACCGAGAATCCGTCTCAGGTATCCAAACTGACCATTGTGATAAATTTCGTGAAGACATAATCCTGAAACATCATCAATCAGTGCAGAATCTATTGTTTCAAGGCTGGCGAGTCTTGTTTCCAACTTATTCTGAGATTCTTTTAAATAAGATTTTAATTCTTCAAAACTTATAAACTCATCTTTCCTGTTTAACGGAATTTCGCCTCTGTTGTAGAATGAAAAGTTGTCGTTATCCCAAACTGCTTCTTCACCCAAAACATGTAGAAATACATTTCTGATATAAATTAAATGTCCTAAAATCCAATTCATGCAGTTAGCTTCTCCATTAGGAAAAATTATAGATTCTTCATCAGAAACATCATTGATATTCATTGAAATTACTTTGTAATTGCTATTTACAAGGCATTCTAAAATTTCAATATCTTTTGATTTGGTTACCATTTTTTATCCTTGAGGAAGTTGTGATAGATCTGTAAACATCACATTCCAGCCATGACCGTTGATATCCCAGAAAGAATTCTGATACATCCACCCATGATCCTGAGCTTCCTCATGTTGGGTAGCACCGTTTGCAACTGCTGCATTGACGATATGATCAACTTCTTCTCGACTGTCCATACCAATAGCGACCAAAACCTGAGTGGTATCACCTTTCGGAACAGGTCTTTCCGAGAATGTCTGGAAAAATTCCTCTGTAAGAAACATGACAAACATATTTTCACTTAGATTAACGCAAACGGCGCTGTCATTGGAAATTTCTTCGTTGATTCCGAAACCTATATTTGTCCAGAATTCCTTTGTTTTTGGAATATCTTTCACCGGAAGATTGACATATATATAATTTGCTTTCATGATTGTTTTTTAATGATTTAATTTTAAAGTTTTGAGAATTTTTTATTCTGAGGGAATCTGAGAAACGTCTCCGTACATTACTTCCCACTGATGTCCATCGGGATCTGCAAATGCACTCTGATACATCCAGCCATGATCTCTCGGTTCACTGTATTCTGAACCTCCGTTTTCTGTGGCTATTTTCACTATTGTATCTACTTGATTACGGCTGCCGACACCAATAGCCAATAGTGTTTGCGTGGTCTGCCCGTTTGCAACCGGTCGGTCGGTAAAGGTTTTGAAAAATTCTTCCTGAAGAAACATGGTGTAAATATGATTTTCTTTCATAATCACACAAATTGCTTTCTCGTCCGAAAACTGTTCATTGATAGAGAAACCTAATTTCGTCCAGAATTCTCTTGTTTTCTGAACATCTTTTACGGGAAGGTTGACATAAATATCCGTGATTTCCATTTTGTAATTTTTTAGTGTTAAACTTTTAACCAAAATTACCAAGTCGGATTGAAAATCAACTTGCCATAAGGCAAGATTTAAACTTTTCTCGGATGTGAAACTATTTCTTTACGGATTCTGCTGAGTGAAGTGTCTGTAACACCGAGGTAGGAAGCGATTTGCTTTAACGGAGCAAATTGTACAACCTGTGGCTTCTGTTCCAAAAGATTGAGATAACGTTTCGTGGCCGATAGCGTAAACATTTCCACAGAACGCTGCTTATAGGCAAAAAGTTCCTGTGACATCCATGCTCTACCCCATTCACTGAGGTTCTGTATTTTATGATACAATTTCTGAAACGTATCGAAATCTATTTTTAACAACTCACAATCTGTAATGCAGACAATGTTTTCCTGTGTGGGAATTCTCTGAAAAAGTGAGGAAACCTCAATCACGATTTCATTTTCCACAAAAAAGTGTGTCGTAACGTCATTCCCATTAAAATCTGTTACAAATGACCTAGCCAAACCTCTCACTAAAATATAATATTCATTGGCCGTTTTTCCTTCTTCTAAAATAAATTCTCCCTTTTGAAAGACCACTTTCTCATGTGCCAGAAAGATTTCTGCAAGCTCTTCCTCGAAAAAGAAAGGAAAATCTGAATATACTTCGAAGGCTTTGCTGGTCATTGAATGAATATTTGTGTTAAAGTTTTAAAATTAAAATTTTTATTTGAATATTGGAGAGAAAATTTTCAGATTAGAACATCAGAATTTAAACAAAAAAAATACGCTTTTAATACGAACGCCTCGACAGGCTCAGCGTGACATCGCATAAAACAAAATATGATTGAAGTGTCAGGCTGAGCTTTTCGAAGCGTCATTTTATGCTTATTTTATTACAAGTTTAAAAAAGAGAAAGCTGAATCGGTTTTGATTTTGATGGCTTCTCAGCATCACCGAAGACAGTCTTCCCTCCGAAGCGCCATGAATTCTTACGTTCTTCTTCAATTACATCATTGATATCGAAATTAGGCGTAAAATTTTTCTCAGCCTCAGAAATGATGTTATGAAGTTTATTGATTGACTCTAACTTATCTGAATTCCCCAACTTAGATTTCTCAATTCCTTTCTTTAAAATATTGATTGTTTCGTCGTAAACATTGATCGGGACTGGAAACGGATGACCATCTTTTCCGCCATTGGCAAAGGAAAATCTTGCGGGATCTCGGAATCTTGACGGTGCACCGTGAATGACTTCGCTTACCAACGCGAGACTCTGTAAAGTTCGCGGACCAACACCTTTTAACAAAAGTAATTCTTCAAAATTTTCTGGCGGATTTTCTCTAGTCATATACAGAAGTGTTCCCAGTTTTTGCAAATCGACATCAGAAGCGCAAACATCATGATGAGCGGGTAGAATCAGATTGGCAAAATCCTGCATTATTTTCTCTGAATTGGTATGTGAAATATCTAAAATACCTTTTCTGCTGTCTAGAGCTTCATGAGCTGTTAAATTTAAAATGTGTCCACGGTTAATACCCTGAATTCCTTTGTGCGGTTCATCAACAAATGATTCCATATTTTCTGAATGCCAGTGGTAACGGCGTGCGGTTCCGTCTGAATCGTTCATTCCTTGCTGTACGACCGCCCAATTCCCTTCATCCGACAAAATAAAATTATGGAGATACAATTGATAACCATCCTGAATTGCGGTATTATCAACTTTTGCAGAAAGCTTGCTTGCCCGAACTAAATCAGTTCCATTTAAACCCGTTTTATCTGCGATAACAAGAAGTTCGTTCGGAGTTTCTTTGGAGAATCTGCCTTTTCCGCCACAAATATAAATACCGAGTTCTTTTGAATTTGGATTGATACTTCGTTTTAAAGCACCCATCACGGAAGTGGTGATGCCTGAAGAATGCCAATCCATTCCCATCACTGCACCAAAACTTTGGAACCAAAAAGGATCTGCAAGTCTTCTCAGAACTTCATTTTTTCCATAATCTGCTAAGATGACTTCAACGATGGAAAGTCCGAGCACGGCCATCCTTTCGTACAACCAAGGTGGTACTTTTCCGTAGTGAAGTGGTAAAGTGGCGGTTCCGGAGCGTTTCATTTTTTATGATTGATGATTGTTGATTGTTGATTGTTGATTGACGATTGATGATTGATGATTGATGATTGATGATTGATGATTGATGATTGATGTACAAAATTAAAGCCTTATAAATAAAATCTATAAGGCTTGGAACATATTTTTTATTTTTTAAATAAATTTTTTGGAGACCGGATCAGATTTCAGGAATTTCCTTTTTTCTGGAAATTACCAATTTTTAAAAACATATTCAGAATACCCAAAATTAATCCTGTTCCGACGGCTATCACTAAAGATTTTAGAAACAGATTTTTTAATGCTTCCTTATCTGAAAAGTCGATATCAAATAACCCGAAAACCAGAATTCCTGCAAAAAGTCCGGTAGAAACGGATATAAATGTCATTTTAAAATAGGTAGATCTGTTCGTCATTTTTTTAGTTTAATTAATTTTTTTTAATCTGGAGAAAACTCAACTCTAAAAGAAACTTTACACATAAATGATTAAATTTTAATGCTTGATAATTTCCTTTACAATTCCTCCCTGAGGTTCTCTTACGGTTTGGGTGAAAATAAATGCTTTCGGATCGATTGCCCGAACGATATTCTGTAATTTCCTGACTTCCAGACGAGTTACAATCGTAAAAATAATATCTGCTTCTGTACTTTGTTCAAAAGATTCTTTCATAAAACCTCTTTCTCCTTTATATACAGTGATTCCTCTATTCATCGTTAAAACCAAAGCTTTTTTTATTTCTTCGCTGTTTCCCGAAACAATTGTTACCCCCGTGTAAGCTTCAATACCTTCTATCACATATTTGGTAATCTGACTTGCTACCAGATACGTCATAATCGCATACAATGCGGTTTCCACTTTCAAGAAAACTGCGGCAATAATAAAAATGATGACGTTCATTCCCAAAATAATCTCGGTAATACTGAAACTGCTTTTTTTGAATGTTAAAAGAGCCAAAACCTCCATTCCGTCGAAAGTTCCGCCGCCACGCATGGATAAACCAATTCCGATTCCCATGAAAAATCCGCCAAACATAGCGACCAATAATTTATCATGTGTCATTTCCGGAAAAGGAACGAAAGAGATTGTTATAATAATTAATAAAATTGTCAAAAAGCTTCTGATAGCAAAATGTTTTCCAATCTGAAAATAGGCTAAAATGATGAAAGGAGTATTTAAAATTAATAAAACAACACCCAAATTCCAATGATAAACTTCGTGCATTAAAAGTGAAATTCCCGTTACGCCGCCATCTAAAAAGTGGTTGGGAACGAGGAAAGATTTTAGAGCAAAACTCGCAGAAATTACACCTAAAACGAGATAAATAATATCTGAAATGGTAAAAAGCGGGCCATGTTTAGTTGCTGAGCTCATAAAAGGGTTAGTCGTTTTTTAGTTTTGTTTTAATAATATTCAGGTTATCCTGTTTTTTGTCTTTCCTGCTGTTGATGGCAGTTTCGGTAAAATAATGATGGCTTTCCAGGAATTTTTCCTGCAACAGATTCCAGTCGCGTTCAGAATTGACGATTCCAAACATCGAAAGTTCTTCAAATAATTTGTCTCCAATGACAAAGAAATCGTTTCTCCCTAAATAATCCAAATCGGCATCCGCTAAAATCTGTTCCAAATGATTGTGCGGCGTCTGAGGAATTTTTGTTGCCATGATCATTCCTTTGATTTTATCGAGTTGCTCCTGAGAGTATCCGTATTCTAAAAGATATTCAGCTGCAATTTCGCATGATTTTTCTTCATGGTTTTTTGAACCGAATAAAAATCCTGTATCATGAAATAAGGCTGCTGTTTTCAGCAACAACAAATCTTCATCGTTTACCTCCTCAGATTTTGCAATTTTTTCGACAGAATCGATAACGTCTTTTACGTGCATCACGCTGTGATAGGAAAGATGCTCAGGGAGATTTTCTCTGAGTCTTTTTATTATTATTTTATTTAATTTTTCGTATTCCATATTTTAAAATAGAAAATGTGTTTCTTGTTTATTTAAACGCAAAGTGCGCAAGGATTTCTTTGAATGTTATTCTGCAAATTTACTTTCGCAAAGACGTTTCACTCAGCAAAGCCGACAAAACTTTTGTTGTTAATCCTTTTTAGTTTCAATCGCAAAATACATATCCATTTCGCCTTTTCCTTTTGTATGAATTTTACCTCTGTATTCGCATTGAACTCTATCTTTAACCAATTGATATGTCGATTCTGAGATATTTATTTTTCCCTTTTCGCTGTTCTGTTCCATTCTAGCCGCTGTGTTTACAGTGTCTCCCCAAATATCGTAAGCGAATTTTTTCACTCCGACAATCCCTGCAATCAAAGATCCTGAATTAATTCCGATTCTTATATCAAGAGCTTCCGGATGCGTCTTTTTCCTTTCCTGAATAAAATCAATAATATCCAAAGCTACCAAAACAGTCTGATAGGCATGGCATTCATTTTTAAGCGGCAAACCGCAAACCGCCAGATAGGCATCACCGATCGTTTTAATTTTTTCCAAACCATGCTTTTCCATGATTAAATCGAAAGCCGTGAAGCATTCATTAAGCTCAACCAGCATTTTCTCTGCCCCCATTTTCTCAGAACTCTGGGTAAAATTAACAAAATCGGTAAATAAAACGCTTACTTCATCATAATATTTGGCTTCAGAACTTCCGTTTTCCTTTAATTCTTCTGCCACTTCATGAGGAAGAATATTGAGTAATAAATTTTCAGTCTTCTGTTTTTCTTTCTGCAATTCAAATGTTCTTTCGCCGACCTGCTTTTCTAATAAGTCATTTTGATCCTGCAGAATCTGTTGTTTTTCCTGTTCCTGTTTTAAATTAACATCAGAAAGTCGGTTGACTTCGTCCAACTGTTTTACCAAACTTAAATTGGTTGACGCAAACTGCCATCCAAGATAAGCTGAAATTGAAATTGGAAAACTTACAATAACCAAAACAAGCAGATACAATCCAAATTCATCACTTGAAAGCATTTGAGGAGTTGCAATATTTAATGATTCTAAAATATTAAAAATGATGATAAGAATAATAATTGCAAAGAATGTAAGAATTCCTCCACCAACAATATAGGCAGATTTTTCTCTTCTAATCATTGCTCTGATAATGAGATAAAGAGATTCAAACCAGACGAAAAACAGATAGAAAAAAACAGTACTTATTGCCGCTGCCGCACTGAAATAAAAGACAATAAGAAGTAAAGCAGCGATAACCAGCAAAATTTTTAATCTGATCTTACTTCTTCCAAACAAAGTATTGACAAAACCCGTAAGTGATGCCCCAAAAGCTACTATTGAAAGGAATGTAAAGAAACCATACGAATCTATACTTGCCGGATCATCCATTTCATAAAACAAAAGAATCATATAGCTCAACAGACCAATCGAGAGATTGTATATTGAGAAATACAGATTGTAAACCGCTTTTCTGTAAAACAAAAATAAGAGGAGATGAATAAAACCTAAAGCAGAAAAAACGCCACAAATGAGCATCGTGATGAAATTGAATCCTTCGGTCATTTCTACTTTTTCATCCAAAAACTCTTTGGCTGAAGCCAATTCTACGTCTAACACTACAGGACTGTAATTGATGATCATTTTCTTACCTCCAACAGCGGGTAAAAAACGAATGGCTAAAACGTTGACTTCCGTATTATTTAATGAGAAAAGTTCGGGAAGTTCATTTTTTATTTTAAATTCTCTTAAAGCTCCTTTTCCGATTTTTCCGATTGTTTCGATTTTTTTACCATTCAGATAAATTTCTGAAGCTCCAGTCTGTTTTATATCAAAACACAAAGATTTGTTAAAAGATGCGGAATCTATTTTAAAATAGTAACGAATCCAATAAACCTGATCTTTTTTGTATGATTTTTTTGAACTGATGTCCGTACTTTCCCATGCAGAATCATCGAATTTAGGCAATGCAAAAGCCTGATTATCACCTGCAATAAATTTACTTTCTTCAATGGCTGCACCTGATTCTATATCTTTTTCAGTAAAGATTCTGGGTTTATCAAAAGAATTTTGTGCAAAACATAAATTTTGTAATGCAATTAAAGCAAAAAATAAAAATGTAAAGAGTAGATTTTTTTTCACAATTATTAAAATTAAATTTGATTAACAAAATACATCTCCATTGCGCCCTTTCCTTTGGTCTCGATTTTTCCGCGATATTCAAAAGAAAAGTCATCCTTTATTATCTGGTACGTTGCTTCAGAAACATTTAATTTCCCTAAAGAACTGTTCTGCTCCATTCTTGCCGCTGTATTTACTGTATCTCCCCAAATATCGTAAGCGAATTTTTTTACTCCCACAATTCCTGCAATCACAGGTCCGGAATGAATTCCGATTCTTATATCCAAAGCATTGGGATTCTCCTGTTTGCGATGCTGAATATAAGAAAGAATTTCCAGACTTGCATTCACCGCATTTTTTGCGTGTTGATCGTTAGACACCGGCAAACCACTTACCGCTAAATAAGCGTCACCAATGGTTTTTATCTTTTCTAAATTGTATTTCTCCATGATTCTGTCAAACTCTGTAAAGCAGATATTCAGCTCATTGAGAACTTCCTGTACACCAATTCTTTCTGAATTCGCTGTAAAGTTGACGAAATCTGTAAATAAAACCGAAACTTCATCATAGTGTTTTGCATTGGTTTTTCCTTTTTCTTTAAGCTCTTCAGCAACTTCGTAGGGAAGAATATTCAGCAACAAATCATCAGATTTTTGTTTTTCTTCAGCGATTTTTTTGTTGTCTTTCCGTTTCTGATTATAAGAAAACCCTGCAAAGCCTAATAAGAGAAGTGATAATCCGGCTCCGACTGCCCACATATTTTTCTGAGTCTTAGAACTTTCTAAATCAGCTTTGGCAACGGCATCTTTTTTCTCCTGATTGATATTCGCTAACTTCTTCTCCTGCATATATTTTTGTTCAGCCTCCTTTTTCTGGTAAGCATAACTAAGTTCAATTTCATTTCTCTTCGCATTTTCTTCCAATAAAAGTCTTTTTCGTTCTTCTTCTGTTTTTGCAGCCGCCTGTTTTTTCTCGTATTCAAAACGAAGTGCTTTTAATTCGATTTCTTGCTGAAGTTGGATCCGTTTGTTCTCTTCTTCGAGTTTTATTCTTGATCGTTCGCTGGCGAGTTCGGTTTGCGATTGTATATCATAAAGACTTCTCATGTTATCCAAACCGTATGTCTCTTCCCTTTTATCTTTTCCCTTTTTTAAGTAAAATAGAGACTTTTTATAATCTCCCAATTTTTCATAGGCTTCCTGCAAAATCTCATAATTTTGAATAAAAACTTCAGCAGGAACCACTGTTTTTAAATTCAAAAAATAATCTAAATTTTCAGACTGTTTAATTGTAAGTTTTTGAAGTTCCTGAGCTTTTGCAATGTCTTGACCAAAATCTGCTTCATCATCAATCAGAGTTTTCAGATCAATCAATCCCTTTTGGTGCGTAAAGTAACGATACATTGGATCTTGCTCCTTACTTAATTTTAAAGCTTTATTAATGTAGATCAGAGCATTTGTATACTCTTTTTGTTTATAATGTATATCAGAAAAATAGTAGTACACAAGCTTCAAATTATCATTCAACTGATGATTTTCAAAGTAATTTTTAGCATCATTTAAGAAAGGTTTTGCTGTCTCAAATTGTTTGGTTTCAGAGTAGATATTGCCTATCAACATTTTAGAATTCGCAACTTGTTGTTGGTTTTTATTCTTTTTTGCAATGCCAAGAGATTTTTGATAGTAGTCTAGCGATTTTTTAAAATCTTTATTTGAAAGATAGAAGCTCCCTGCGAAAAAATAAGCATCATATAAATATTCTGGAAAATTACTTTTTGTAAACTCAATGTATGTATTCAGAGATTTGTATGCATCTACAGCGCTTTCTTGCAAAAAGTTATTTTGAAACAATCTTTGATACGCCATCAAGACCACTTTTTTATCTTTAATTTTATTTTGACTATAAAGATTCAAAATTTGATTGCAGTAATTATTTGCTACTTCATTTTTTTTATTGACTGAATTTACGGTAGCTAATAAATAATAGACCAAGGCTCTTTTGTCGAAATTTTCAGTTTTATTGAGATACTTTTCTCCTTCAAGTAAATATTTTTCGCTGTTTACAAGATCCATTTTTTCAACTAGTAAACTACCAATAAAAAGATTCGTTCTTCCAATTTGTTCAGTATCATTTAATCTCTCATAAATAGGTAAGCTTAATTTTGAATAAGCTATTGCACTATCAGCTTTTTTATTATCTAAATATAAATTTCCGAGATCAACGTAGATTTTAGCTTTATTTCTGTCGCTATTTGCAAAAGCTAACTTACTTTTCAGTTCTAGAATCCCAGCAGAATCCTGCGCTTTGAAAACTGTATTTCCCGAAAAGAAAATACAGAATATTGCGATAGAGGTCAATTTATTTTTCAATAGCGAGATGGTTACGTTCACTTACAAAAATAAAAAAATCATTCTATTAAATAACAGAATGATTCAAATTGGTGAGAAATAATTATATTTTACTTCAAAGCTTCTAAAGCAGCGCTATAATTTGGCTCGTTGGCAATCTCAGAAACCTGTTCTGTGTAAAGCACTTTATTATTTTCATCGGTTACAATTACGGCACGGCTCAAAAGACCTTTCATTGGAGAATCAGTAATGGTTACTTCATAATCATCACCAAAAGTTCCTCTAAAATCTGAAAGTGTCTCTACATTATTCAAACCTTCAGCAGCACAGAATCTTGTTAATGCAAAAGGCAAATCTTTAGAAACATTGATGACAACAGTATTTTCTAATTGATTAGCTTCTTCATTAAATTTTCTTGCAGAAGATGCACAAGTTGGTGTATCGATACTTGGGAAAATATTAAATACTTTTTTCTTTCCTTCGTAGCTTTCTAACGTTTTCACATTGAGACCAGAATCTACCAAAGCAAACTCTTTGATGGTGAACCCTACTTCAGGAAGTTTTCCCAATGTATGTACTTCGTTCCCTTTTAATGTTATACTTGACATATTTTAATTTTTTAAAGTTTCATCAAATTTACTCAAAATGAAAACTTCTCTCATGAAATAAAGGTTAAATTAATCTTAAAGTGGAAAAACTCATTGATTATTAAAGTGGAAAAAATTAAAATTTAACTAAATTTGTGAAACTAAAACTTTAAATAATAAATAACAGTATAATGTCAGAAAAATCAAAAATCTATTACACACTTACAGATGAGGCTCCAATGTTGGCAACACACTCGTTTTTACCGATTGTAAAAGCGTTTACAAAACCAGCGAACATTGAAATCGCCGTTCCGGATATTTCTTTGGCAGGAAGAATTTTAGCAAACTTCCCTGAGTTTTTAGAAGATAGCCAGAAGATTAATGATGCTTTAGCTCAATTAGGTGAATTGGCTACTCAACCTGATGCAAACATTATAAAATTACCAAACATTTCAGCATCTGCGCCACAATTGGACGCTGCAATCGCTGAATTACAATCTAAAGGTTTTGCAGTTCCAAATTATCCTGCTGAGCCTAAAAATGATGAAGAAAAAGCAATCAAAGCAAAATATGCTAAAGTATTAGGAAGTGCTGTAAACCCTGTATTAAGAGAAGGAAATTCTGACAGACGTGCTCCAAAGGCCGTTAAAAACTATGCTAAAGTAAACCCTCACAGAATGGGTGATTGGGCTTCTGATAGCAAGACTGATGTTGCTCACATGAACACCGGAGATTTCTACGGAACTGAAACTTCAACTACTCTGGAGAATGCTACTAAATATAAAATCGTTTTCAAAGGAAATGACGGTGCCGAAACTTTATTAAAAGATTTTGCAGGTCTTCAAGCCGGAGAAGTGATTGATTCTTCTGTAATGAATTTAAACTCTTTGAAAGCTTTCGTACAGGAGGCAATCGAAGAAGCTAAAAACAGAAACGTACTTCTTTCTGCTCACCTCAAAGCAACGATGATGAAAATCTCTGATCCCATCGTCTTCGGAGCAATTGTTGAGACTTTCTTTAAAGATGTTTTTGCTAAATATGCTGAAGTATTCGATTCTTTAGACGTAAACCCAAATAACGGACTTGCTGATCTTTTAGATAAAATTAAAGGAAACGCTCAGGAAGCTGAGATCAAAGCTGATATTGAAGCTGCTTTGGCAAACGGACCGCGAGTGGCAATGGTAAACTCTGATAAAGGCATTACCAACTTCCACGTTCCTTCTGACATTATCGTTGACGCTTCTATGGCTGCTTTGGTAAGAGGTGGCGGTAAAATGTGGAATAAAGAAGGTAAAGAAGAAGATACAGTGTGTATCATTCCGGATCGTTCTTATGCAGGTTTTTATCAGTCTGTTATTGACGATATGAAAGCACACGGAAAATTAGACCCTTCTACAATGGGTTCTGTTCCGAATGTTGGTTTGATGGCTCAAAAAGCTGAAGAATATGGATCTCATGATAAAACGTTCCAAGCTACTGCTGAAGGAACAATTGAAGTTCAAGACGAAACAGGAAATGCTCTTCTTTCTCAAAAAGTTGAAAAAGGAGATATTTTCAGAATGTGTCAGACAAAAGACGCTCCAATTCAGGACTGGGTAAAACTAGCGGTTAACAGAGCAAAACTTTCTGATACCCCTGCAATTTTCTGGTTAGATAAAGGAAGAGCTCACGATAGAGAAATGATCAAAAAAGTTGAGAAATATTTAGCTGATCACGATACTAACGGATTAGACATCAAAATTCTTGATGTAAAAGACGCAATGACAGAAACATTGAAAAGAGCTAGAGAAGGAAAAGATACAATTTCTGTTTCAGGAAATGTATTGAGAGATTATTTAACGGATCTTTTCCCAATCTTAGAGCTTGGAACTTCTGCAAAAATGCTTTCTATCGTTCCATTGATGAATGGAGGTGGTTTGTTCGAAACTGGAGCTGGAGGTTCTGCTCCAAAACACGTAGAGCAATTCTTAGAAGAAGGGTATTTAAGATGGGATTCTCTTGGGGAATTCTTAGCTTTACAGGCTTCTTTAGAGCATTTAGCACAAACTCAGGGAAATACGAAAGCTCAAGTTTTAGCAGATGCATTGGATGAAGCAAATGCTAAATTCTTAGCGACTGATAAATCTCCAGCAAGAAAAGTTGGACAAATCGACAACAGAGGTTCTCACTTCTATTTAGCTATGTACTGGGCTGAAGCTTTAGCAAATCAAACAGCTGATGCAGAATTAGCTCAACAATTTGCTCCGGTTGCAGAAGCAATGCAGGAAAATGAAGAAGTAATCAATTCTGAATTGATCGGTGCTCAGGGTAAACCTCAAAATATTGACGGTTACTTCAAAACTGACACTTACAAAACGTATGAAGCGATGAGACCAAGTACCGTTTTAAATGAAATTATTGACGGAATCTAATTTTTGGTTTTAATATAAATTGAAAGCTCCTTTAAAAAAGGAGCTTTTTTTATTTTCAAACACGAATAGCATGAAGCTTTTTCACAAATAATACAATCTATAGCGACAATATGATAATCACTTTATTTGTCATTAGAAATCAAAAAATCGCTATTGATTTGATTTCTTGAATTTTTAAATCTTTAAATCAATTAAATTTTTAAATCCTATCCTCCACAATCACCTTTCTATGTTCTCTACCCCAATTGATCATCTCAGAAATAATGTTTCCAAAAGTTCTGCAATAGGCTGTTGGTTCATATTCGATTAAAACAGGAGTATCTGGATAGACAGTTCGTTTTACCAGCTTATTCATTTCCATATCTTTCAATTCTTTTGAAAGCATTCTTGTCGTGATTCCGGGGATGCTTCTTTCAATTTCACGAAAGCGTTTATTACCGTTACAAATAGCATTAATAACCGGAATTCTCCACTTTCCGCCAATGAAATAAAGGGTATCCTGTAGCGCTCTTAATTCTTCGCTTTGATCTCTTTCCATGTTTACAAATTTAAGTGATATAATTGATGATACTGATATACTCTGTGATACTGATTACAAAAGTATACCAATTTGAAGTAACTTTGTCAAAAATTTTAAAGAAATGAATACATTCAGAAACAAATTAGCCATCGTAACCGGAGGAAACAGCGGAATCGGTTACGCAACCGCAAAAGAATTAATTGCTCATGGAGCAAAAGTAATCATCACAGGAAGAAGAAAAGAAGCTGTAGAAAAGGCGGCTGAAGAATTGGGAGCAATTCCTTTCGTGGCAGATCAGGGAAAATTGGAGGATATTGAGTTTTTGAAGACGAAAGTTGAAAATCAATATGGAAAAGTTGACATTTTATTCATCAACGCAGGGATTACAGGGTCTTTAGGATTAATTGAAAACATGACTGCAGAAAACTTTGATCAAGTGATGAACATTAATTTCAGAGGAGCTTATTTCACTTTAAGCAAATTTACACCTCTTTTAAACGACGGTGCTTCTGTTGTTTTTCTATCTTCAAATGTGGCCACGACCTACAAACCAAACAGCTCAGTGTATCAGGCAAGCAAAGCTGCTCTAAATTCTATTGCAAAAACTGCAGCTGCGGAATTAGCACCCAGAAAAATTCGGGTAAATATGGTAAGTCCGGGACCTACAAAAACAGAAATCATGTCTAAAGCTGGATTGGATGAAGCTACATTAGAAGGTCTTAACGATTGGCTTATTAATTCTATCCCTCTAAAAAAAATGGGAACCGCAGAAGATGTAGCCAAAGCAGTTGTCTATTTATCCGACAATAATATGGCTAGTTTTATGACAGGAACCGAAATTCTGATTGACGGTGGAATGGTGCTGTAAACGGAAGAATTGAAGCTGGAGGCTGGAAGTTTGTGCAAGGAGGCGACAGACTTTCGCCTTCCATCATCCAGCTTCTAACGTTTTTAATTTCCAAAATTCCATTTTCACCTACCGATTTGTCCGGTTTACCTAATTTCAAATTCCGAAGCATCCATCAAAAAAGTACTTTTGACCCATAAAAAAATAGATACATTATGGACCAAATAGAGAAAAAAACAACCACAAAACCAATAGCTATTGTATTTTTAGCTATTCTGGTAGGCTTTGCCTTTTTACAGTTTTTCAACAAACCATTAGAAGGAAAGCCAGCTGCAAAAAAGATTGGAGCTCCTCGTGAAGTTCTTTCTATTTTAGAAAACTCTTGTTTTAATTGCCATTCAAATCAACAAAATTTGAGTTGGTATGATAAAATTGCACCCGTTTCTTGGGCTGTAAACAAAGATATTGAAAGAGCCAGAGAAGTTTTAAATTTTTCAGAATGGAACTATTCGGAAGGCGAACACAAAGGAAAGATGTATGCCATTTTGAACATGATGCAGAGCGGGAAAATGCCGCTTCATGAATATACAATTCTACATCCATCAGCAAAAATCACACAAAAAGATATTGATGTAATTAAAAAATATACACTTTCATTATCCGGCAATGCTCCTGCAATAAAAGAAATAAAAAATAGTCATCAAAATGTTGAAATTTCAAAGAGCGATGAAACTGTAAAATTTCCGGTTTCTCCAAACGGTGTAAAATATACAGACGATTATAAAAACTGGAAAGTCATTAGCATGAGTACACTTTTCGACAATTCAATCCGTGTTATTTACGGAAATGATATTGCCGTAAAAGCGATCGAAACGGAAGATTTTCATCCTTGGCCAAACGGAAGTATCGTCGTAAAATCTGTTTGGAAACAGGAAAAATTAGCCGACGGAGAAGTCAGACCTGGAGAATTTGTAAATGCTCAATTTATGGTTAAAGATTCAAAAAAATATACTGATACCGAAGGCTGGGGATTTGCAAAATTTTCAGGAAAAGATCTTCATCCGACAGGAAAAACGGCTTCGTTTGCAAAAGAATCATGTATCGCTTGCCACCGTCAGTTAGCTGAAAAAACTGGATATTTATTTGATGTTCCAATGAAAGTAAATACAGACAGATTAATTAAAAACCTTCAGAAATAATGAAAAAAATATTATTTATCGTACTATCAATATGCGCTTTATTCACTGCGTGTAAAATTGACGAACCTGATAAAGATTTACATCGTGTTGTTTTCGATCCCGGAAATTTAAAATTCATTTCAACTTCATTGAATACTGAAAAAGAGACGAGCTCTGCTTTGTACGGAAATCAGGAAGCTTTAGAATCTTTGCAAAGTGAAACCCATCAGCCAAAACCCAATTCTATAGTAAAATTGGTGACCTGGAAGTATCATGAAAATCCACAATACATCGGAGGTACCATTACAGGAGAATTACTAAGTGTTGAAACCTTTAAAAGCGATAAACATGGAAAGTTTTCTTATCAGTTTAAAAATAATTCGAAAACCGAAATCAACCCACCAAACAAAGAACAAAGAATACAATATATCATGAGTTACAAACCCGTTTCAAGACCGTAACGGTAGGGAAAATGAAAGTACGATCCGGAGTTGGGAAACAGCTCTGGATTTTTGCAGACTGTACTGTCAATGGTATTTGGGGAATGATGAAAATTAGCGTCACAAGTCAACTTATAAAAGTGAAAAAAATTCACAATCGAAGCGAATTCACGATGATTGACAACTCATAAAATTATCAGCAAAAAATATTACCTTAACATCATTAAAATCTACGGTTCTCATGCAGCAGCAAAAAATAAAAATTTCCCAAACCGTCATCTGGGTGAGTTCCATATTTTTGGGACTTTTATCATCGGTTCCACAGCTCGCTTCACATGCTTTCAACTGGCAGGAGGCGGTAGTAAACTCAATAATAACCGCAACTTTCTCTGTGATCATGTGGTATCTCAACATTTACATGCTGAACCGTAACTCCGTAAAAAGGAGACAAAATATTTCCTACGCTAAACTGATGATTGTGCTGGCTTTCGGAATGGTGGTCATGTTTGTACTGGCTTGGATTCAACAATTAATTTTATCACATATCAATTTCGGCACAACCATGCTGATGGTCGAAGTTAGGGGAATATTGATTAATCTTGTCTGTTACATGTTTTTAACTTTACTGCAAAATAATTACGCCGGGCAGCAGATTCAGCTTGAATTGGAAAAAGTAAAAAGCGATAACCTGAGCGCTCAGTTTGAATTATTAAAGCAGCAAATCAATCCGCATTTTTTGTTTAATAGTTTGAATACTTTGAAATCTATGGCAGAAACAAATGATTCAGAAACTGTAGATTTCGTGATAAAACTCTCTGATTTTTATCGTTTTACATTGGAAAGCAGAAAACTAGATCTGATTACCGTACAAGAAGAAATAAAAATAATCGACTCATACATTTTCTTACAAAAAGCCCGTTTTGGAGATGGAATTACGCTTACCAACGAATTAAATAATGAGGTTTTAAAAACTTTAATTCCACCTTTTACTTTACAGTTATTAGTTGAAAACTGTATTAAACATAACATTGTTTCGCAAAGTAAACCTTTACACATTAGAATCTATAATTCTGAAAATACTATCGTTATCGAAAATCCCATTCAGAAAAAAATGACCGTAGAAGATTCACTGGGAATCGGACTTGATAATGTAAAATCCCGCTACAAACATCTTTTGGAACAGGAAATTCAAATTACATCAGACGAAAAAATTTTTCAAATAAAACTACCTTTCATCCATGAATATCATCATCATTGAAGACGAATTTAGAGCTGCAAAATCCCTTCAAACCATAATTGCAGAATTAAAACCTGAATCTAAAATCACAGGAATTTATGACAGCATTGAAACAAGTGTTGAATTTTTATCAAAAGGCATAAAACCTGATCTTATTTTCATGGATATTCATCTCTCAGACGGACTTTCCTTTGAAATTTTCAAACAGGTGGAAATCACTTGCCCGGTCATTTTTTGTACCGCTTTCGACCACTATATGTTGGATGCCTTTAAAAGCAAAGGAGTCGATTATGTGCTGAAACCATTTTCACGTGAAGACATTGCAGAAGCGCTGAGAAAAGTAGATGAATTGAAAAAATTCTTCCAAAAAAATGAATTGCCCGAGCTAGAAGCTCTTTTCCAGAAAATTACTCAGCCACAAATTCCTTCGAAAAGCAGTTTTTTAGTTTTTAAAAATCAAAAATACACCACCATTTCCACTGAAAATATTGCTTACTTTTTCATTCATAATGAGATCACGCATTTAATGACTTTTGATAAGCAGCAGTTTCAGCTTACACAAACATTGGGACAAATCTCGGAACAGGTTTCTCAGAAGCAGTTTTTCAGAGTCAATCGGCAATACATTGTAAATTTCACTGCCATCAAAGAGATGGAGCATTATTTTCAGCGGAAAATTTTGGTTAAATTAATAATCGAAACGCCCGATCAACTCTTGATTAATAAAGAAAAATCTCCCACTTTTTTTGCATGGCTGGAAGACCGCTAAGCTCAGAACCTGATCTTCAAGTTTCCAACATTAACCAGCTTAAAAGCATCAATGTCATAAAATACAGGTTCACCTTTCAATTTGTCCGGTTGAACCTTTTTTGTATTCTTTTACAATCGTAAGGTATCTACTTTTGAATAAAATTAAAAGAAATGATACTAAAAAACTTAATCGGAACAGCTGTTATTGTAGCATTAATGTTCATCGTCTCAGCGTTTGCTTATAACAGTAAAAATGAAGAAACTCATAAAAATTTACCTTCAGAAAACAAAGGTTTTGCCGTTTTGGAATTGTTCACTTCAGAAGGTTGTTCGAGTTGTCCGCCCGCCGATCAATTGCTGGGTGAAATTGAAAAACAATACAAAAATCAACATCTTTATATCCTCTCCTATCATGTTGATTACTGGAATAATTTGGGTTGGAAAGACAAATTCAGCAGTGCAGAGAATTCTAAACGTCAACTGCATTACAGCCAAACTTTGCAAACACAGATTTACACCCCTCAATTGGTTATAAATGGTAAAAAAGAGTTTGTAGGTTCTGACAGATATGCTGTCGAAAAGGCAATACAAAAAGCGTTATTGACGTCTTCCAATTCAAAGATTGATTTATCTGCAAATATTTCACAGAAAAATATTACTGTAAAATATAAAACCGCGCAAAATACTTCCCAATACAAAATCCTCATTACCTTGATCAAGAAAAAAGCGTCGAATGCTATTCAGCGAGGAGAAAATGAAGGTCGCCACCTTGTGCACTGGCAGATTGTTCATCAGCAGAATCAAATTTCTTTAGAAAAAACCTCAGAAGGAACAACCGATTTTAAACTTCCCGAGAATTTCGATGCCACCAATTGGGAAATTATCGGAATGATTCAGAATGTAAAATCCGGGGAAATTCTAGGCTCTGAGAAAGTGTCTTTTTAAATACCCACAGTCTGCAGTCTTTTTGTCATTCTGGGTAGAGCAGCCATATGAAGAATTTTACTTTAAAGATAGTCTTCCTTCGTTAGAAATTGAAAAGTCGGCGTAGCTAATGACAAGAATTCAAAGAATTAAAATACAAACAACTTAAAATAATAAAAATGAAAACAAAAACAACAAAAATTATGTACTGGTCAGGGGTAATCTTCATGTCATTATGGTTCGGAGCGAGTGGCTTTTTTGAGCTGACAAAAAACCCTGTTGTTTGGGATATAACGCAACAATTAGGTTATCCACCACACTTTATTTACATTCTCGGAGTTTTTAAATTATCCGGAATGATTGTGCTATTGCTGCCCAATCGACTTTTAAGATTAAAAGAATGGGTATTTGCAGGCATGTTCTTCGATATAATTTTTGCATTCTTTTCAAAAATTGCAGTGTTTGGTTTCCCGTCAACGGTTGATGCAATTGTAGCGTTTACGGTACTTTCCGTCACTTATTTTATGTTTAGAAAATGGTATACACAAAATCTTTTTTTAGAAAAAGTATAATCTAAAAAGCTACCATACTTGATTTAAATATCAATGTTCAAATTACTCTTATGTTAAAAATAATATCCTCCCGGAAACGAGAGGATTTATCTTTGAAATTATGAATGGAAAAATTATTCTTTTTAACAGAAATCATGTTATTGCATCAGCGAAAATTCACGTCCCTGTAATTCATAAAATGAAATCTGTCTTTTGTTTTAAATCCTGAGAAATCGAATCACTTTTTAAGCTGCAATATTTTTTGAAAAAGGAACAAAATGTAAAATTCTTCCACATTTTTTTTAAAGCTCTCTTCTTTTCAGAACTAAATATGTGCTTTTCTCAATTTGCTAATACTTAAAATAATGAATCCCAAAACTCCCAAAACAAAATATCCTTCTGCAACTTCAAGCTGAATTTCGGGTCTGATGATTGCTACAATTCCATAACTGATGGCTGACGTAAGAATGAATGCCACACCACCTGTCAAACCTCCAGCTACACCCGCAGAATTTGGAAATCTTCCTATGCAGTATGCAAAATAGTTATTGAAAATAAAACCTGCCGTCACATGAATAGCAAATGCGAACGCAACCAAGCTGTACATATTATTCAGAAAAAAAGAACAGAAAATCATTAATACAACTAAAAATATCTGAATAAAGTTTGCATATCTTATTTTCGGGAGGAACGCTCTTTTAATCAATGCTTTCCCTAAAAATCCTCCTGTCATCCATGCAAAGCCCAAAATCAATGAAACATAGCCTGCAACGACTTCAGAATATCCCATTTTATGTTCAATGATAAAAGATCCGCAAAGATTAAAGAAAATAACCATTGCATAACTCACACCACACATCAGCATTCCGTAGAAAAAATCTTTGGTTCTAAACATAAGATTATACTCTTTCATTACATAGTTGATCTGAAATGGTTTTTTAATTTTTAAGGTTTCACCAGAAAATAATAATTCCAAAATCAACAAAACAAAACTGTACCCTGCAAGAACATAGAAATTAGACTGCCAGCCAAATAATTTCTGAAGATAACCACCAATAAAAGGAGCGACGATGGGACCTACCGACCAAACTATCGTCATAATGCTCAGATAGTGTTTTCTCTTTTCACCCTCGTAAACATCAACAAAAAAAGCCCGCTTCGAAACGACCGCAAATCCTGATAAAATCCCCTGCAAAACACGCATTGCGTAAATAACCATCATATCTTTCGTTAATGCTGTGATTAAAAAGCTTACCACAAACAGCACCAAAGAAATTGCTGAGACGCGAAACCGTCCAAAAGAATCAACTACACTTCCAGCAAAAAACTGAGTAAGACCATAGCTGATTAAGAATAAAGATAGGGTAAGCTGAATACTGCTTTCAGGCTGATGAAGTTCCGTTGCCATACTCGGCATTGACGGCAGATAAATATCTGTCGCTAAACCCGACATTGGAATCACTGCAAAAGCCAATATGGTGGCAATAAACTGATTTTTTGATTGTATATTTTTCATTGAAGATGGCATTCGATCTCTTTCTAAGAAAGATTTTGCGACTGCAAAGGTAGATTGATAACTTTATATAAAAAAACAAAAAATGACTGAACTTTCGAACAGTCATTCTATTTTTTAAAATATTCTATTGAACTGATTATTTGTTTTTATGGGCTTTGCCACTATTAGATTTGTAGACTTTTACTTTTTTATCCATGTGTTTATATCTTTTATCATTATTTTTATTACGATTGTAGACGGCCACCGGATTTTGCCCTTTATAATATTTAGTTTTAAACTTTACATATTTATCTCTTCCCAAAATTCTTTCGATTTCCCGATAACGATCTATAGACCATTGATTAGGATTATTGGCATATACTCTATTCCAACCATTGTAATCGGCATATCGATTATTTAACGCATACAACTGGTTTGCCTGCGTCGTAGATAACAAAAGATCCGCAACTACGGTTCGCCAGTTTACCTCGGTTACACTTCTTCTATAGTCATTATAATAAACTGACTGTGCATATCCTACACCAAAAGTTGCGATGAATAATACTGTGATTAATATTTTTTTCATTTTCGTAAATTTTTAAGGGTTATCTATATACATTGTCAATATAGATGCCAAATACACAATGATGGTTCATAATTTTTACCAAAATAATATCATGACAAAGAAATATCTACACAATTAGCATTTCACCATTTAAGTTAAACTCCGCATTACTTGGTTCAGAGCGATGAAGAGATTTTAAATAATCTTCACATTCTGATTTTAATTTTAATTAAATATAAATTACGTTAAGATCCTATAAAACCGTTACGTCATATCATTTTAATTTGTAATTTTAAATGAGAGAATCCCCCAAATAACTCTCCTCACACAAACCAAAACCAAAAATTATGGAAAATATAAAATTTGAAATATCACCCTATCAGGACGAGCTGCAAATATTAATCGATGGTAAAAAAGTGGGTTATATGTCAATTTCGGTAGACGGAAGACTGCTAAATGTGTACTATACAAAAATTAATGAAGACCTGGAAGGTCATGGCTACGCCAAACTACTTTTGGATAAATTGGTAAATTATGCTGAAGAAAAAGACCTCATGATTGATCCTGAATGCGATTTTGTAAGACAGCAACTAGAAAACCATCCTAAAAGATACAGAGGAATCTGGCACGAGTGAAAAATTAATTCTCCCACCAAACAGGAAACTGATTATCCGTTTTATTTAAATCTAAAATTTCACCTATTTTAGGGGTAAGTATGTGCAAGTTTTTCTCTTTGCCTAATGCTGTCACTTTCTGTAGAGGCTCATTCCATGGATGCAGAGCCAATGCAAATTTGCCCGAATGAACCGGAATAATATTCTCTGCCTGAATATCTAAACTTGCCTGAATAACATCTTCCGGCAAAGCATGGATATATTTCCAGGCTGGGTTGTATTGTCCGTTTTCCATGATGGCGTAATCAAATGGCCCATACTTTTCACCAATCATTTTAAAATGGGAATCGTAACCACTGTCACCCCCAAGAAACATTTTTTTTGTCGGAGTTTCCAAAACATAAGAAGTCCAGAGTGTACCATTTCTGTGAAATTTTCTTCCCGAAAAATGTCTCGCAGGAGTAAATGTCATTTTAAAATTATTTTTAAGCGTTAGCATAGCTCCCCACTCTTCTTCCAAAAGCTGACTTTCATTGTAACCCCAACGTTCAAAATGTGCACCTACTCCCAGAGGCATGATGACCTCTCCGACCTTTGACTGAATGGATTTGATGGTTGGATAATCCAGATGGTCATAATGATCATGTGTAATTACCAGATAATCAATATACGGAACATCTTCCGGCTTAAAAAGATCTGCACCAGCAAAAGCTTTATTAAAAAATTTGAAAGGAGAACCGTAGGTACTTAAAACCGGATCAACGAGAAAAGAAATGCCATCAATCTGAATAAAATATGAAGAATGCCCCATCCAGATAAAAACATCTTCATTTTTAGGGATATTTTTTAAATCCGTATGAATTGCAGGAACATTTTGCTGAGGCTTTAAAAAAGGATCTTTTTTAGCGAAAAGAAAATCATACAGTACCTTTGGCATACTGTAACCTTCCGCAAGAGAAGGAGTAAAGTTCAAATTTTGAAACTGATTATTTTTGTAATGTTCAGATTTCTGCATTCTTTCGAGACGTTTTCCTTTTGGTTCTGCTCCGAAAACCTGCTGAGATGTTATTACAAAATACAGTGCAATAACAATTGCTATGATAATTAGATAAATCATTGATAAATGGTATAAGCTTTAAATGTATAAATTTCCACACTATTTACATACAGTGGTTCTATCTTGACGTTTGAGAATAAATATTACTTTTTTTTAATGTAATTATCTGAAACTTTCTAATTTAGCTTTTAAAATAACTGATCAGCTTTGAGACATTTTATAGCCCTGGTTTTCTTAGTCATTTTGGCTTCATGCGCATCCATAAAAAAGGAAAACAAACGTACTCTATCGACTGTCATTCCCGAAAAACTACATGAAGACATCGATTTTACCTACCTTAAACTTCAGGAAATGCACCCAAAACTGAATTGGTATATTTCAAAAAAAGAATTGGATTATAAATTTGACAGCCTTAAAAAAACAATCAACCGACCGCTTACACCCGTCCAGTTTTATTTTAAGATTCAACCTTTCATTGCGCAAATCAGAGAAGGTCATTTATCTTTAAGAATACCCGCTAAAAAATTTAACAGAAAAGAAATTAAGGTTTTAAAAAATAAAAAAGGTCTTTTCGGTCGTTTTGAATATTTTGTAGAAGATGATCATTTGTACATCATTGAAAATAGAGATTCCCTAGAAAATATAAAACCAGGAACTGAGATTTTAAGTATTAATAAAATACCGGTTTCAGATTATCTTAAAAAATACCGTAAACTAATCAGCAGCGACGGCTATAATACTACCTTTCAGAATTATTATCTGAAAGATGTATTTTTCAATTTTTATGTTGCCGAAAAAGGAATCATGGACAGTGCACAAGTTGAAACCCTTTTTAACAACCAAAGAAAAATTGTGCACCTGAAACGCGAATCGAAAAGCAAAAAAGAACTCGAAAAAGATAAAATTGAAAAAAAACGAACCGAAGAAAAGAAAGTCAATGATTATGTAGTCTCAACGAGTTCCTATAACAGAAATTTCAAATTTCTAGACAAAGACAGCACCATTGCATACATAAAAATTCAGAGTTTTTCGAGGAGTTTTTCTGACCGGTTTTACAAAGAATCATTTGCGAAAATAAAAAATGCAGAATCACCTTACCTCATCATTGACATCCGAAATAATTATGGAGGTTCACTCTATGAAATCAATCAACTGTATTCTTATCTTGCTCCGGAACCATTTGTTTTAATTAAACCTTCGCAAATAACCTCGCGAATTACCCCTTTGAAAACCAATTATTTCAGAAAGTCAAATCCTTTGCAGTACACACTGAAAGGTTTGCTTTACCCTGGATATTTCTTCTCACAGGCTTTCAGTGTCTACAAAGGGAAAAATGGAATTGCTTACTATAAAACGAAAGAAAACAAGCCTACAAAACCGAAGAAAGATTCATTCAAAGGAAAGGTATATGTTTTAATTAACGGCGGAAGTTTTTCCGCTTCATCGATTATTTCATCTAAATTAAAGTTTGACAAACGTGTAACTTTAGTCGGTGAAGAAACTGGCGGAGCAAATGACGGAACGGTTGCAGGGTTTTACTCTTACCAAAAACTTCCCAACTCCAAAATAGATTTACCCATCGGATTGCTTTTGGTTCAGCCGAATATTGATTTTACAAATACAAAAAAAGGTGTAACTCCAGATATTGAAATCATTCAGACGATGCATGATATCTTAGATAGAAAAGATGTTCAGCTGGATTGGGTGAAGGGGGAAATCTCAAAGGAGAAAGAGAAAAGTAAAGTTTCGGACTCATGAAAAAATTAATTCAATCATTAAAAATCATCGCTTACCTGATCATTCTTTGGTGTATAATTCACACCGTCTATGTTGTAGCTGACGGTTTGTATGATGACGGAAGGACAGCTGATGTTGCAGTAATTTTAGGAAATAAAGTAAATGAAGACGGTACATTATCTGCGAGACTTGAAAAGCGTCTCGAAACCGGACTTGAACTTTATCATAATCATCTCATCAAGAAAATAATTGTAAGTGGCGGATTAGGTAAAGAAGGTTTCTACGAAGGGGACAAAATGAAAGAATACCTCATCAAGAATAACGTTTCTGACTCTATAATTATCGTTGATAATAAAGGAAATAATACAAGATTGACTGTCGAAAATACTTTAGCGATTCAGAAAAAGTATCATTTTACAAGTATTATTGTTGTTTCACAGTACTTCCATGTGACACGAACCAAAAAATTATTCAGAGACAAAGGGTTGGAGAATGTAGTCAGTGTAAGTCCGCACTACTTCGAATGGCGGGATTTTTATTCTATCCTGAGAGAATTTCCAGCTTTTTATACACAGTAAGTTTTACAAAGGTTTCGGCGGGCTCAAGAGCCCGCCGAAACCTTTGTAAAATCAAAATCTATTTTTTAAACTCAGCCAAAAGACTTTCAATCTGCTTCACATATTTTCCGTAAAAAATCCTGTACCAATATTTCCCAAGCAGGAAAAGTCCGAAAAGTCCCACAGCAAGCATTGAAATAATTGTCGTTGCCACCTGCAGATCACTCAATGGTTTTCGGTGCGGAAGAAACTCGATAACAATAATCAGTTCACACACGAGAAATGGGACAAAAGAAAGCATAAAGGATAGATAATACTGCTTATTCAGGTCAAACTGATACATCAAATCCTTCAGAGAATCATAAGTTTTCATCATGGGGCTGCTGATGTCTTTGTAAAGTTTAAAAAACTTGCTGAAGAAAAAAGAAACCACAATCACCATTGAAAACAGCAACACCGTCAGGTAAAATTTAAATTTAAAAGGAGCTTCAGCAACCGGAATCCAAACAATCGCAAAGCCAAAAAGCAAGATGCCTACGGTTGACCAAAATTCCATTCTCATATTTCTTCTGATCTTTTCCAACGGAAGATTGATTTTATTTTTATGCTCAATGCTGATTTCGGGTGTTTCGTCTGAAACATCATCATTCCACGTATTTTTAAGGTCGTCTATATTCATAATGTTTTATTTTTAGGTTAGGGTTACGGGATGCGTTGGAGAACTCCAATCCCTATCTCGAAACTATTTATTATTTTAAAATATCTTTCAGTTTGTTTTTCGCGCGGTTCATTTTCACACGTACATTTCCTTCTGAAATTCCCATTTGGTCTGCTATTTCCTTGCCCGAGAAATCTTCCAGATAATAAAAGATAAAAGCTTTGTCTATGGGATTCAGTTGATTAATCGCTTTATACATGACAGAAAGTTTTTCTTCTTTTTCAAGATCGTACTCGTCCTGTACAATTTTATAATCTGTAAAATCCTCGTTGTTGATGAAGCTTCTTTTCTTTTCAGATTTTAAGAAGACAATTGCCGTATTCAGGGCAATTCTATATAGCCAGGTTGAAAATTCACTTTCACCTCTGAAACCGGAATATGCTTTCCAAACCTGATAAGTGATTTCCTGGAAAAGATCGTCTCGGTCGTCTTTATTATCCATGTACATTTTAGAAATCTTAAAAATGATTCCTTTATGCTTTTCGATTTTATGTACAAATTCTTGTTCTAGTGAGATCATGGCTTTCAACTCTATGGAGTTAGTAGTATTTTAAAATAAATGTTACACTATTTTTTGAGTTTATCTAAAAAAACAATCCCTATCTGATGATCAAACCTTTCCAGCTCACTGTTCGCCACGAAATAACCTCAACAAAGTATTATTTCTAAAAAAACATTCAGTATGTACTATATAAGTTCATATAAGCTTTTGTAAAAAAAATCATTGTTAAAAGATACCACATCTCTTATTCACAACTTCGGTGGCGCAAATTTTGTGTTTGCAAAGTCACATCGCAAAAAATATTAATATGCCTTACATTACAAAACAAAACAGCAAAAATTTTGAGCTGTATTACGAAGACTACGGTACCGGCCAACCGATTATTTTAATTCATGGTTGGCCATTGAGTGGTAAATCTTGGGAACTTCAGGTTCCTGTTCTTTTGAAACTCGGCTACCGTGTCATCACTTACGATAGAAGAGGCTTCGGAAAGTCAGCACCAACACTTGACGGATACGACTACAACGGACTGACCGCCGATCTTCACGAATTAATCACACAATTAGAACTTAAAAATATCATCCTTTTCGGCTTCTCAATGGGTGGCGGCGAGGTGGTACGCTACTTAACTAATTACGGTCCTGAAAATGTAGATAAAATTGCACTTATTTCTTCGATTATTCCTATTGTAAAACAGAAAGAAGACAATCCGGATGGCGTTCCTCAGAAAGATTTAGACGGCATTATGGACAATCTGAAAAATGACAGAGTGACTTTCCTTGAAACGTTCCACAAAAACTTTTACAATTACGGACTATTGTCACAGACTGTAAGCCAGGCACAACTAGATTACGACTGGAGCATCGCTTCATGTGCCTCTCCTATCGCAACCATAAAATGTGCTGAAAGCTGGGCAAACACAGATTTTCGTCCCGAATTACAGAATGTAACCGTGAAAACATTAATTGTACATGGTGATGATGATAAAATAGTTCCTATCGCAACCTCAGGAAAACAGGCAGCACAGGCAATTCCAGACAATGATTTTATTGTAATCGAAGGCGCACCTCACGGACTAAATGTGACGCATGCGGATAAGTTAAACAATGTTTTGGTTCAGTTTTTAACAACCAGCTAAAAATATATTCTCAAAAGATAAATGGGCAGTTAAATATTTGACTGCCCATTTTTTTTTATGTTTATTCTGGAATGGGCTGATTCATCCCGATAGTGATAAATTGTATAAATATTTGAGAAACTACTTTCTACTGTAACAAATTATGGATAATGGCAACTGCTTTTCATGCATTACTGCCAACTTTTGCTTTTTAAAATACATGAGGTAAGAACGACAGACACAAGGCAATCATCGTAAACAAATAAAACCTGCCGGAGCAGGTTTTATTTTTATCATCATTCTTTGCCATCAAGATTTTATTTATATTTGGTACACTATTTAAATAATCAAATGAAAGAAGAAAATATAGATAAATTGAATTCTCTGTTTTCAAACTTAAGAACGGAAGAACAAAAACTCAAAGAGAGCCAAGAGAAGCAGAAAAGTGAAGAAGATTTATTTATTGAAAGTTTCAAAAATCTTTGCAGAAACCTCATCGACCCGAAAATGCAGGAGTTCAGAAGAATGCTGAGACAAAACGGCTACGGCTGCAAAATCACCCTGAACGAAGAAAGCAAAAACGGAACTGGAATTAATGCCCAGCCCAATATCAAACTTCAGATCTCCAGAAATGTGGATTCTAATTTTTATACCAACAATAAGTTTCCGCATATTATGTTCACAGCTGATAAATACTATAAAAAAATTGGTATTCATCTGGATACCATTTTCCAGAACGGCACCGGAACAGCAGCATTGAAAGAGCAAACTTATACGCTTGAAAGTCTGGATGATGAAAGCATAGAAAAAGAGATTGTAGATGCGATTGAAAAAATATTAATCAATAAATAAATTAACAAAACCTGCCTCAAAGCAGGTTTTTGCTAATTTGATATATCCTTGAAATGCAGCAAATTAATTTCGAAAAGCCCAAAAAGAATAATTTTATGTCCTTATCCTTCGTCTTCTATGATGAGTCTGTCGAAATAAAGAATGGCGAATGAAAATTTCTCTTTGCTAAATTTTAAAACAAATAATCTGTGCTCAAGAAATTAGAATCATGATCTCTCACTATCGTATTTAGTAAATTCTTATTAGATTCTGTAGATTTTGCCGCAACCAATGATCTGATCGAGAACGAACGAAGCGCATCAAACACGGAAAGTGTACCTTCGGCGGAATCTTTTCTTCCGGTAAATGGAAAAACATCGGGACCACGCTGCGCCTGGCAGTTGATATTTACTCTGCTCACCAGATTCACGAAAGGATCAATCAATTTTGACACTTCCTGAGGATCTTCACTGAAAATACTTACCTGCATCCCATGATCGGCATTCACCTGATAATCGATCGGCTCATCAATCGATTCAAAAGAAACTACGGGAATAACCGGACCGAACTGCTCTTCATGATACAGTTTCATATCACTGTTCACCGGATAAACCACAGCCGGGAAAACAAATGATTCTTCATTATATCCACCGTTTTCATTAAGAACTTTGGCACCTTTTGACAATGCATCTTCAATACATTCCTGAAGATAAGGGGGCTTGTTGACTTCCGGAAGCGGTGTGATTTTCACGTCTTTTTCCCAGGGTAAACCTGCTTTTAATTCTGAAACGGCTTTAGTTAATTTAGTGGTAAACTCCTCAGCAACATCTTTCTGCACAAAAATCAGTTTCAGCGCCGTACAACGCTGTCCGTTGAAAGAAAGTGCCCCGAGAATAATCTCGCTAACAGCAATATCCAGATTGGCATTTTTAGTGACGATAGCTGCATTTTTTGCATCTAAACTTAAAATTGCGCGAAGTCTGTTCACTTTTGGGTGTAGTTTTTTCAGGCCGTTGGCCACTTTACTCGAACCGATAAACGCAAGAACATTCACTTTACCACTCTCCATAATCGGAGTGATAATTTCTGAACCTTTGCCATATAAAGTATTCACCGTCCCTTTCGGGAAAGCTTCTTTGAACGCATTCAGCAATGGATAATGCGCTAAAACTCCGTGTTTAGGAAGTTTAAAGATAATTGTATTCCCCATAATTAATGCAGGAATCAATGTTGTAAAAATTTCGTTTAAAGGATAATTGAAAGGTCCCATGCTTAAAACTACTCCAAGCGGTGCTCTTCTGATCTGAGCAATCGTACCTTCTGCCTGCTGGAAACGTGAAGATTCACGGTCAAGATCTTTTAGAGCATCGATGGTTTGGTTGATATAATCTACCGTGCGGTCAAATTCTTTGGTAGAATCAGGTAAGGTTTTCCCAATTTCCCACATCAGTAATTTAATGATGAGGTCACGCTCTTTGATCATTAAATACACAAATTTCTGCATACACTTAATGCGACCTTCCACAGACATAGTTGGCCACTCACCAAGACCGTTGTTATAGGCTTTCACTGATGCATCAAGAATTTCCATAGCGTCGCCGGGTCCGATATTGGGAATGCTGCCCAACAGTTTTCTTTCTAATCCTTTTTCGGTTCTGATGCATACCGGCGAATGGATTTCGGTAACTTCTCCCTTCCACTCTACCAGTTCGCCATTGAGAAGGTAAACTCTCTGGTGAATCTCCTCAACTTTATATTCTTGCGGAATGTCGTTTTCACTTTTAAAAATGTCCTTAAATGTTTCTGTATTCGCTGAACTCATAAATTGTTTTCTTTTTTTAATAATTTGAAGATTTGAAAGAATAAAGTTAGAGCTAAAGATCGACTTTAGGAATAGCAAACTCATAGATTTGCTCTATTTAATGGTGTTTTGAATTAAAATTAATGTTGCGCTCTGAAAAAAAGAATAATTTTGTTTAAAATAAAATTTATGTTTTCAAAATTAGTTTTCAGTGCATTATTATGCTTCTCAGTATCCACTTTCGCTCAAAGTTCTAATACAGCGAACACCGTAATGATGGGAGGAAAGCCTGTACATACCTATGCAAAATTACCGCCAGTAAATAAGCAGGCTCCAAAATTTACATTGACAGATATTTCGATGAAAGAGCAGACTTTAGAATCTTACAAAGGAAAATTTGTGATTCTCAATATATTCCCGAGCGTCGATACCGGAGTCTGTTCGGCTTCAGTACATCATTTCAACCAAGATGCAGGGAATATTCCGAATACGGTTGTGCTTTGTATTTCTAAAGATTTACCTTTTGCCCAAAAGAGATTCTGCGGTGCAGAAGGGATCAAAAATGTAGTGATGCTTTCAGATTTCCGTTCAGATTTCGGAAAAACCTATGGTGTAGAATTGACAGATTCTGCCATGAAAGGACTTTTAAGCAGAGCTGTGGTTGTGATTGATCCATCAGGGAAGATCGTCTATGAAGAACAGGTTGACGACATTGGCCATGAGCCAAATTATGAAGCTGCGATTAACGCGGTGAAAAATTAAGATTTACATTAAAAATAAATAAACCTCTGGTAATTAATTGCTAGAGGTTCTTTTTTTTGAATTCCAATTCTTTTTCTTAGTTATCAAAATAACTCCATTTTTACCTTTTTCACCATATACTGTCGTTGCAGACTCACCTTTCAGAATATTTATACTTTTTATAGAGTTGGAATCCAGTTCTTTAAACTCCTTCAAACTTATTATTTTTTCATTCATCACTATTAATGGATCTGAGTTACCGGAGATACTTGAATTTGCTTCACCGATCGTCATTTGTCTTTTTTCAGGACTGTCTTTTGTAATGGGAATAAATCCTGGTGATTTGTCTGAAATTTCTGCGATGTTGTTTTTCTGAGGATTTCTCAACGCTTCATCCGATACTACCGTAGATGCACCGACAAACATTCTCTGGGTAGTCACTTTACTAAATGCCGGAAAAATCACTACTTCCCCTATTTCTTCAACCTTTAAAGTATCTATTGATATATTCTGTTGTGCATTTACCGAAACAAAACCTCCAGATGACAGGATAAAACCTACTGCAAATTTTGTAAACAATGAATTGATATAAGAATATTGCAGATTTCTATTGAGCTGTGATTCATAAAAATTACCGCAAATATTTTCTGCAGAAGTTGAAAAAGCCTCGACTATTTCAGCATCAGAAGCTACAGTAAAATCTCTGACTGTTTTAGAACAGACAGAACAAAATCTTCCTTTTTCTTCAGGAGTCATCATTTCCCAGTTTTCTTTACATGGATCTGGTACAGTAATTTTCATTGCCTCTTTTTATATAAAGATGCATAGTTCAGATGAAAGGTTGGAAAGACAGTAGATTTTTCTATAATAAACTTATTTAAAAAATTATAAATGAAAATACCTCGGATCAGGATATTGAAATTTAAAGTCCAGCTCTTTAATCAATTTTACAGGTGAAATCGTTCTTCCAACTGTTGTTCTTTCGCCATCATAAGGTAAATCTTTCTGTGCGTTAATGACTTCTTGTTTATTCGGATGAACAGGTGCAACCACATTATACACTTTAGATTGAGATTGGTTGTTGAGCATCTTTTCAATTACCGAACAGATATCAGCGTAATGGATATGATTGACCAACTGGTTTAAATTGGATAAATCATAATTCTTCAATAATCTTTGATCTCCCATTAACCCTGCTAATCTTAAAATATTAGTTTGAGGGAATTTTTCAAGAATGAAACTTTCACTCTCCACATCTTTCGCAGGCTGATCATCTTCTGTAAATTCTTTTTCCTCCTGAGCATACACTCCTGTAGAACTCGTCAGAAAAAGCTGGCCTTTAAAATCTCCAATAAACTTCAACAAGTTTTCCCGTTTGTCATTCATCGGAATTTGCGCACCTCTGATTCCGGAAAACGGCACGCTGATGATAATCGCATCTAAGTCTGATGCAGCTTCCCATTCTTTCATTTCGGCATCCAGTTCATTTGCGAAGTTGACCATTGTTGCATGGTATCCTTTAGAATGAAATTCTTCAACTTTCGCTTCCGTCGTTGTTGTTGCATATATATCGTATTGATTTGATAAGCGTTCTGCAATCTTATTTCCGAGCCAGCCGCATCCGATGATTCCTAGTTTTTTCATTTTAAACATTTAATATTTTTAATAATTGGTGTGTCGTTTTAAGAATTCTAAAAATATCAATTTATTTCCACAAAGTTTGTCATCCCGTAGGAGCTCAGCATCGTATTAGAAATCATTTCCACTGATTAGTCTTTTAGATTTTTTACCAAATCAAAGATTCGGCCAAGCCAATGAAAAATACTGTTTACATTAAAAATTGTTATCGTGATCAAATAATCAGCCGCACGAAAGTTCCCTTACTCGCGCTTGATGGATTCGACAGTAGATTGAGAACGGAATGGTTATACAATTTGCTTGGTGTAGACTATATCTTATTCGTCTAAGAATTCTCCAGAGTTGCGGTAATAGGATGGTTGGAAATCACAGGATATTTTCCTGACTGAATGTTTGAAATAATTCTTTGAGCCAGAGTCGCAAGATCTGTAGTGCTCAGCTTAGTGAGTGCAATTTTCATACGTTTTGCGTTTTTGATTAATAAATTAATTAGTAATCAAATATAAAAAAATTGAATATTGCAGAATATTTTTGAAAATTTAATTCTTAACTCAAAATCAATAAGTTCTCGACAGGCTCAGACTGACAAATCTAATACAAGATGCATGATTATACTGTGTCAGGTGAGTATGTCGAAAACTTTGCGGTTAACAGCAGTGATTTCAGCAAGCAAAAAAAACCGATCTCGCAGATTTGCAATCCGTAAGCATTTGCAAAAAGATGCAAAAACACGGATTTTAAATCCGCGCCATCTGTGTTTGGAAATAGAGATTAAAATATTTGCGAAAAATATTACAAATCCAATTTTAAAAACTTTAAAATTATTCACATAAAAAAACCTGCCTCACAGCAGGTTTTCATATTTTAAATCATAAACTTCTCGATACGCTTTTTTCAAAAGCTACTCGAAGTGACGAAGTGAAAATCTTATTTAAAATCAATGAATAAATTTCAAAGCTCCGTCAGTTCGAGTGTTTTTCTGAGCAAAGCTTGGAAAAATGTATCGAGAACCCAGTGAACTAAAAATATCTTGTGATTCAACAACTTCTTGATACGAGTTTTTGCAAAACTCTACTCGAAGTGACGGGGACGTTTTTAGTATTTTCAAATTAACCCATTTTCAAATTAAAAAAGATTCTCATCTACAAAATTCGCCAACGTTATTCTCAAATTCGGCTCGCCTTCCATTGCTCTTTTGATGGCAAAATAGCATCTTTTTGCCAAGCTTCTGAAGATGTATTTTTTACTTAATTATTTACTTTTAGTGGTTTTGTGTTTTGAAACTTCTTTTTAAATATGAGTTTAAAAATATCTAATAAAAGAAAAATGAGAATAAAATTTTGCAAGAAACTTCTATAATCAAACTGTACAATTCCCCAATCCATAAAAGCATCTTTTCCTAAAGAATATTTTTTCATATAGAAATATTTTGGAAAACCGGAAGTTTCAATAAGCCAATCATCTGATTTTGAAGATTCAGAATACAACAACCCCAATAACGTAATGACAAAAGCAGTTGCTATCACTTTCCAATCAAACAAAACTTTCCAATTTTGCTTTTTAAATATTAAAATAACAAGAATAATGACAATAAAAACTATCAACAAAAGCAGAAAGTATGTATTTGTAAATTGACTGTGAATATTCATTTTCAAATTAACTCATTTTCAAATTTTCAAATTAAAACAAACTCTCATCCACAAAATTAGGCAGCGTCACCTTCAAATTCGGTTCCGCTTCCATTGCACGTTTAATCGCAAAAACAGCACCTTCATTTCTTGCCCAGCTTCTTCGGGAAATTCCATTGTTGACGTCCCAGAACAGCATAGATTTTAATCTTCTGTCGGCATCATCGCTACCATCGAGCAACATACCGAAACCACCGTTGATGACTTCGCCCCAACCAACGCCACCACCGTTGTGAATGCTCACCCAGGTCGCGCCACGGAAACTGTCGCCAATCACATTGTGAATCGCCATATCTGCCGTAAATCTCGAGCCGTCATAAATGTTGGAAGTCTCTCTGTACGGAGAATCAGTCCCCGAAACATCGTGATGGTCTCTTCCCAAAACCACCGCTCCGATTTCTCCGTTGGCAATGGCTTTGTTGAAGGCTTCAGCGATTTTCATTCTTCCTTCCGCATCGGCGTACAGAATTCTCGCCTGCGAACCAACGACCAGATTGTTTTCCTGAGCGCCTTTAATCCAAGTGATATTGTCTTTCATCTGTTGTTGAATTTCTTCTGGCGATGTTTTGATCATTTCCTCTAAAACCGCACACGCAATATCATCCGTTTTCTGCAAATCTTCCGGTTTTCCGCTGGTACAAATCCAACGGAACGGCCCGAAACCATAATCAAAACACATCGGTCCCATAATATCCTGAACATAAGATGGATATTTGAACTCCCTTCCAATCGTAGGGTTTTCTGACATTACATCAGCTCCGGCTCTGGAAGCTTCGAGTAAAAAGGCATTTCCGTAATCGAAGAAATAGGTACCTTTCGCAGTATGTTTATTGATGGCGGAAGCGTGTCTTCTCAAGGTTTCCTGAACTTTTGCTTTAAATAATTGAGGGTTTTCTGCCATCATCGTATTGGATTCCTCAAAGGTTTGTCCGACCGGATAATAACCGCCCGCCCACGGATTGTGAAGCGAAGTCTGGTCTGAACCAATATCAATTCTTAAATTTTCTTCATCAAATTTCTCCCAGATATCGACGATATTTCCAAGGTAAGCCAGAGAAACCGTTTCCTGATTTTCCTGAGCTTTTCTTACTCTTGCCACCAATTCATCCAGATTTTCGTGGATTTCATTGACCCATTTCTGTTCGTGACGGATTTTGGTAATCTTCGGATTCACTTCGGCAATCACCGTAATGCAACCTGCGATATTTCCGGCTTTTGGCTGAGCTCCGGACATTCCGCCCAAACCTGAAGTGACGAATAATCCGCCTTTTGGTTCTTTGTTGATTTTTCTGAAAGCATTTAAAACGGTAATCGTCGTTCCGTGCACAATTCCCTGCGGACCGATGTACATATAAGATCCTGCCGTCATTTGTCCATACTGCGTAACGCCTAACGCATTGAATTTTTCCCAGTCATCCGGCTTGGAATAATTTGGAATCATCATTCCGTTTGTCACGACCACTCTCGGCGCATCTTTGTGCGAGGGAAACAATCCCATCGGATGACCGGAATACATCGTCAGCGTCTGTTCGTCCGTCATTTCCGAAAGATATTTCATGGTCAGAAGATATTGCGCCCAGTTGCTGAACACCGCACCATTTCCACCGTACGTAATCAGTTCGTGGGGATGTTGCGCCACAGCATAATCCAGATTGTTCTGAATCATCAGCATAATGGCTTTTGCCTGCTCAGATTTTCCGGGATATTCGGCAATGTCTCTTGCTTTCATCTCATAATCCGGACGGAAGCGGTACATATAAATTCTGCCATATTTTTCCAGTTCTTCTCTGAATTCAGGCAACAATTCTGCGTGGAATTTGGGTTCGAAATAGCGTAAAGCGTTTTTCAGAGCGAGGTTTTTCTCTTCATCTGAAAGAATTTCTTTACGTTTCGGTGCGTGGTTGATTTGGGATTCGTATGGTTTTGGCTGAGGTAATTCTGTTGGAATCCCCTGCTGTATCTGTTCCTTGAAAGTCATTATATAGTTGATTGTTGTTGGTTGATTGTTGTTAGCTTTTTTGTGGTTTTAAAGATATTAAAAATGAAAAATATAAACCCAAACATTGTCAGTGGAATTAGAATTCTATTTTCTGGATTCTCACAAATCAAATAAAAGTTCATAGTAACTATCATGAAATTCATTATCGACAATATAAAGTTTGTATGTCTTCGAAGTAGAAAAACAATAAAATAACATAAAAGATAGACTGGATATGTACCATAAAAAATAAGAATGTTGTACACAGGATTTCTCAAAATTCCATCGATATCAATTCCAAAGCTTATTCTTCTATTTACACTATAAGTTTCACCTTCGACTTTTGTTCCAAAAAAATAAAAAAATGCCAATACCAAAATGGGAATGAGAAATACAGCGAAGAAATATTTTGTAAAAAGTTTTCTCATCGTGAAGTTTCGGTTTTCAAAGTTTTAAAGATATTCAAATTAGAAAATTCCTGCAACTTCTCTTTGAAAATATACAAGGTAAGCGAATTCCCCACCTTTGAAACGTGTCAAAAATTCTTCGAATTTTCGCCGGGGTGGTTTGAGCACGCCGTCTTTGTCCTACGCCCCAATCCACCTCTCCAAGGCAGGGGAATTTTGATTCTGATAAGTATTAAAAATAACAAAACCTCACTAACAGTCAATGAGGTTTTAGGTATAATGTTGAAATCTTACTAGCTAACAATATCGTCATTTTCTTCTTCATGATCATCTTCATTATCGCTTCTGCTGTAGAATTCATTTTCTTCATCAGGAAGCTGATCGGTAATCTGTTCAAAATTGTCATCATCTTCAGCACCCGGAATATCTAGGCCGTAAGGCATGCCGTCATTGGCGTGATTAGGATTGATAATAGGATTTCCATCACCATCCAGAGGAATATGTTTTTCTTTATTGAAAATATCTTCTGCCGGATTATAATCCATTTCTTCTAGATTTCTTTCCTGCTCTTCAGTATTGTCATGTGGAGTCATAATATTATTTTTTATTGTTAATAGTAGTGAGACAAAAATGATTCCAACCTTCCATTATTATTGATAAACTTCAGGATTTGCACAATGTGGCATTTTTTCACCTTTAGAAAAAGCAATCAGATTCTCAGCCGCAAACTTTGCCATTCCGTTTCTCGCCTCGACAGTCGCTGAGCCGATGTGCGGTAACACGCAGACGTTTGAAAGGCCCAAAATGGGATCGTCATGCAAAATAGGCTCTGGATTTGTCACATCCAATCCGGCACCCCAAATTTTCTTTTCGATCAAAGCATTGTACAGATCAGTCTGATTATGAAAACCACCTCTTGCCGTATTGACAAAGATTGCATTCGGCTTCATCTTTTCAAAAACTGCTTGATTAAAAAGATCTGCATGCTCCTGTGTGAAACTTGCATGAATACTCAAGACATCCGATTGACTCACCAATTCTTCGAAAGAAACATATTTTGCTCCCAATTCTTTTTCAGCTTCTTCGTTATGACTTCTGTTATGGTAGATAATATTCATATCAAAAGCCTTTTTGCTCTTTTCAGCCATTTCAAAACCTATTCTCCCAAGTCCGAAAACTCCTAAAGTCTTTCCATACAATTCCTGACCTAAAGCATGCAGAGGATCAAAATCTCCCCACTCTCCTGCTTTTACTTTTTCAAAATTAAAACTTGCTCTTCTTGCAACCGATTGCATCAGTAAAAAAGCAATATCCGAAGTGGCTCTGCTCAAAACATCAGGTGTATTTCCCACAGGAATATTTCTTTTATTTGCCTCATCAATATTTACAGCATCAAAACCCACAGAAAATAATGCAATCGCCTTTACATTAGGACAGCTTTCAAAAAAACTCTGGTCATATTTGTTTTGTCCGACATTCAGAATGGCATCAGCATCCTGGCAATATCTTAACCATTCTTCGGGAGATAAATTCTGATTTTCGGGGATCGTTAGATCAAGGCCTGCTTCGTTCAGCATCTGTAGACCGATTTCCGGAATTCTTTTATTAATGAATACTTTCATACTTTTATGATTAATTATTTCAAATAAAAAACCTCACAACTTTTAAAAGTGAGGTTCAGTAATATGGCCAATTACTTCAATTTTCATTCCGAAAAAGTCATTTTAATCTTATTAATTCACCTTTTCGCTTTACAATATTTTTATAATCCCACTGAATTGTTACAGATTTTTCGAGCCATCGCTTCAAATCAGTTTCGTCAATTTCATCTTTATCATTAAAAAAGATGGATGCATCCTGAAATTTCTCTCCTTCAATATTCAATTTTTCTTCACTAAAAGATTTCCCGCTCCAAAACATCAGGCGAATCCCTTTTTTCTGTCTGCTATAGCCCAGAATCGGATTACCTTCGAGAAACCAAACAGGATGAGCATGCCAGATTTTATTTTCTGAATCTCCTAAGTGTGCATCAATAATTTTTGAAAGCAAAGCACAGATCTCCTGATCTGTATCAGATTGCTTTTCGTTGTAATCAAGAATATCGGGATTAATCATATCACTGCATTATTTTTATATAGTTACAAAAACTTTTATGAGTAATAAATCTATGTAATTTTTGGTGAATTAGTTCCATCTCGAAAGAGAAATTGATATCGTATGAAATGTTGATCTGCAATCAAACAATTTTTCCAAAAATTAAAATAACCCAAATTATCAGGACAGCAAAATGCACAAAAGTTGAAAGTCGAGCTTCCCTTTTCATCACAAAAGCTTTTATGCCATTAATGATCAATAAAGTTATGTTGATAATAATGCCACCAAAAACTGATAAAATATCTAGACTGGGCGAGCATGGTCCTGATTTGAATTTTCCAGAAACATTTATTGCAACAATAATCAATAGTAATACGATATAAAATATTATTGATTTTACAGCATTCGTTCTTTCCTGGTTCATCATTAATATCCTTATTTTACTGTTATGAGCAACTTACCATTATTTTACTGATTGGTATTATTTAACATCGGAACAAATTTATAAGCTCCAAATTCTTCCTTTTCAATTTCTGTCGTAGAAATTTTTGTAAACCTGTATAAAACCTGTTCATCAGTGGGACCTAATGGAATAACCATTTTTCCGCCTACTTTTAATTGCTTTAATAATTCTGTCGGTAAAACTGCTGCTCCGCAAGTGACGATAATTTTGTCGAATGGTGCAAAAGTCGGGAGACCGGCAAAACCATCACCGAAACTCTGAAATTTTGGGTACAAATGTAATTCTCTGAATTTCTTTTTAGAATAATCAAATAAATCTTTCTGTCTTTCAACGGTATACACCAATCCTTTCATTGCCAGTAAAACTGCAGTCTGATAACCACAACCCGTACCAATCTCTAAGACTTTTTCGCCTGCTTTTAATTGTAAAAGTTCAGACTGTTCTGCTACTGTCGAGGGATGCGAAATCGTCTGATGCGCCAAAATAGGAAATGCTCGGTCCTCATACGCAAAATCCTCGAAAATACTTTCGATAAAAAGATGTCTCGGAACTTCATTCATCGCCGTTAGCACATGAGGATCTGAAATCCCGATTCTCTGACGGAGATATTCAACCAAAATTTTTCTTTTTCCTTTGTGTACGAATGAATCCTGCATTATTATTCGGTAGTTATTAGGTGTTCGTTAATAGAGTTTTCACAAAAATAGCAAAACAATCAGTATCTATCAACCTAAAACCTATCATCTGTTTCCGATTACCTAAAATTACTATATTTACAAAAATAAAAAACTTATGTTGAAAGCAGGTTTGGTAGGTGCCGGACATTTGGGAAAAATACATTTACGTCTTCTGAATCAGTCAGATAAATATGACTTTATAGGTTTTCATGATAAAGACGTTGAAAACGGTAAAAAACTGGAAGCTGAATTTGGTTATAAATATTTTGAAAATCTTGAAGATTTATTAAGTCAAATCGATATGTTGGATATTGTAACACCAACACTTTACCATTATGATTACGCATTGAAAGCCATTGATAAAGGTCTTCATTTTTTTATTGAAAAGCCGATTACTCAAACGCTTGAACAAGCTCAAGAAATTCTTTATAAATGCCGGGAACACGGTATCAAGGCTCAGGTCGGTCATGTAGAGAGGTACAATCCTGCATTTATCGGAGCCAAAGATTATATTCAGAATCCAATGTTTATTGAAATTCACCGTCTGGCTGAGTTTAATCCTCGTGGGACTGATGTTTCAGTGGTTTTGGATTTAATGATTCACGATTTGGACATCTTGTTAAGTGTTGTAAAATCTAAAGTGAAAAACATTCACGCAAGCGGCGTTTGCGTGGTGAGTAAAAGCCCTGATATCGCTAATGCAAGAATTGAATTTGAAAACGGATGTGTCGCAAATTTGACAACGTCAAGAATCTCAATGAAAGCAATGAGAAAGAGCCGATTTTTCCAAAAAGACGCTTATATTTCTGTAGACTTCTTAGAGAAAAAAGCAGAAGTGATCCGAATGAAAGATGCTCCCGAAAACCCAACTCCGTTTGATATGATTATTGAAAATGCGGAAGGTGAAAAGAACCAGATTTTATTTGAATACCCAAACATTCAGCCTAATAATGCAATTTTAGATGAGCTGAATTCTTTTGCAGATGCGATTCTGGAAGATAAAAATGTGGAAGTTTCTTTGGAAGACGGAACTGAGGCCTTGAAGGTTGCATTGGAAATTATGACACTAATCAGTTAAGTGAAAAAAGGTTTTTTCCTTATAATATTGATACTCGCTGTTGCCTGTAATAAAACTGGCAGCCTCTCTTGTGAGCAACAATATGAAAAAGCCAAAAATGACTTTAACAATAGTAAATTTGTTTATTATGATTATTTGCAATCCGATAAAATTTTTGACAGAAAGGAGTACAGCCGTATACTGAAAGAGAACCATATTACTCTCGACACATTATATTCCCAAGGATGTATACCTTTTTCTCAGACACAAATAAATGAAGACTGTTATAAAAGGATGATGAATAATAATCTACATGCTAAATTTGGAAAGCAGTTTTTCGATAGTTTACGGTTAAAATCTACAATCAAAAAATAATTAAAACGGAATTATCTAATTCCGTTTTTTTGATGAACTTATTTTTAAATGATAATATTTTCAACAATTTTTAAATATATTTGTTACAATCTAAATACTAAAAACTCCCCCATAAATTTAAAATAATCAAAACTATGAGAAGAGCCATCCTATTATCCGCAGTTTTATTGTCTCAATTTGGGACATCACAATTATTAAGAACAGACGGAAAGAAAATCGTTAATGATAAAGGTGTCAATATTCAGTTGAAAGGTCTCGGCTTGGGAGGCTGGATGCTGCAGGAAGGCTACATGCTTAAAACTGCAGATTTTGCCGGTCCGCAATTTAAGATTAAAGAGAAAATTGCAGAACTGATTGGCCAGGAAGGTATGGAAAATTTCTACAAAGCCTATCTGAAAAACGGAATTACAAAACAAGATATAGATTTTTTGGCAAAATCAGGATTTAACTCTGTGCGACTGCCGATGCATTATAATTTGTATACGCTTCCCATCGAAAAAGAAACGGTAAAAGGACAAAATACTTGGCTTGAAGAAGGTTTTAAAATGACAGATGATCTGCTTCAATGGTGTAAAGAAAACAAGATTTATTTGATTTTGGATCTTCATGCGGCTCCTGGCGGACAGGGAAATGATGAAAATATCTCTGACAATGATAAAACAAAACCTTCACTGTGGGCAAGCGAAGATAATCAGAAAAAGACCATTGCGCTTTGGAAGAAGTTAGCCGAAAGATATAAAGATGAACCATGGATTGCAGGTTATGATTTAATCAACGAACCGAATATCAATTTCACGGGAAAAAACCCGAACGGTACAGACGAAATGTCTAATGCACCTCTTTGGAAACTACAAAAAGAAATCACTGAAGCGATCCGTGAGGTAGATAATAAACACATCATCTTTCTCGAAGGCAACGGATGGGGAAATAATTATAACGGATTAATTCCGATCTGGGACAAAAATATGGTATTCAGTTTTCATAAATATTGGAATTATAACAATGATGAGACATTGAAATTTGCGTTAGATCTCAGAGAAAAACACAATATGCCAATCTGGTTAGGAGAAACGGGTGAAAATTCTAATGTTTGGTTTACAGAACTCATCCAGCTTCTGGATAAGCACAATATCGGTTATGCCTTTTGGCCAATGAAAAAAATCGATAATATCGCAGGAATTACCAATGTAAAAATCACTCCCGAATATCAAAGACTTTTAGATTACTGGAAAAACAACGGAGAAAAACCATCCAAAGAATCTGCAACAAAAGCGTTAATGCAGATTGCAGAAAACTACAAATTCAGGAACGTTGAAGTCAAAAATGATGTTATTGATGCCATGTTCAGACAGACAAAAGATGGCTCTACTAAGCCTTTTAAAAATCTACAGGCTCCGGGAAAAATCAACGCAACAGATTATGATTTGGGAAGAATAGGCTCTGCTTACTTAGATAAAGATTTCATCAATCTTTGGGTAAGTGATGCTGCAAAAAGATCAGAATGGAATTCTGGAAATCAGTTGAGAAATGACGGTGTTGATATTTATAAATCAAAAGACAATCAATATTACGTCGGAAAAACAGAAAGCGGAGAATGGCTACAGTACACCATCAATTCTAAAACTGAGAAGACTTATACTTTTGACGTACAATATTCAAGTAAAACTGAAGCAAAAATCGGGATTGAAGATGCTTCAGGAAAACAATTGGGAAGTTTGTCATTAAGTTCAACCGGAGAAAATGAAAACTGGAAAACTGTTTCTGCCAAAGGAATTCATCTTAAAAAAGGAGAAAATAAAATCAGAATTTATTTTGAAAACAATGGCGTAAATTTAAATTCTTTCACATTGAAATAAGAAAATATCTTAAATTGCAAATCCCTTTTCAGCTCTAAAAAGGGATTTTTTTAAAAGCTAAAAAATTAAGAAATCGTAGCGGTTTCTTAATCACAAATACAGACCAAAATCTCTGCGATGGCAGTCCATAAAACTATAAAATCTGCATATGAAAAAATCAGCACTTCTATTTCTTCTAATTTCCGCATTTACATTTGCGCAAAACTCGGCGTTAGAACAAAAAATCAATTCGATCATAAAAGATAAAAAAGCAACCGTAGGAATTTCGGTTTTAGGAATTGAAAATGATTTTAAGTACAATAAAAATTCAGACAAAAAACTTCCGATGCAGAGCGTTTTTAAGTTTCATATTGCTGCTGCCGTTTTAGACTTTGTGGAAAAACGAAAGCTGTCTTTGGATCAGAAAATAGTTTTGGACAAATCAAACTTACTGGAAAATACATGGTCGCCACTTCGTGATAAATATCCCAATGGAAATGCAGGAATTCCTTTAAGTGAAATCCTTGAATTAACGGTTGCAAAGAGCGATAATAATGGCTGCGATATTATGCTTAAACTTTTAGGCGGTCCGAAAACTGTGCAGAAATTTATGGATTCTAAAGGCGTTAAAGGTTTCCAAATAAAATACAACGAAGCGGAAATGCATAGAAATTGGAACGTGCAGTACGAAAATTACAGCACGACACAATCTGCAGTCGACGTTTTAAAGAAATTTTATGAAGGAAAATTGCTTTCTAGAAAATCAACAGATAATCTGATGAAAGTGATGCTTTCAACATCTACCGGACTGAATAAAATGGTAGAGCAACTTCCAAAAAGCACTCCTGTCGCAAGAAAAACGGGAGCTTCAGGAAAGAACGACGCAGGCTTAACAGGCGCAGAGAATGAGATCGCAATCGTCACTTTACCTAATGGAAAACATTATGCAATCGCCGTATTTGTAAGCAATTCCATAGAATCTGATGCGGTAAACTGTAAGATTGTTTCTGATATTTCGAAAGCGGTTTGGGATCATTTTTATAAGTAAATTTTAAAGCTTATTTTTAGGCTTGAAAATTGCCAATCATTCAATACAATCATCTATTGGTAATTTAAAATTTCAGTTATGAAACAATTAATCTTAGTCTTCTTTATCTTCAGCAGCATTTTTTTCTTTGCTCAAAAGAATCAAAACTATCTGCAGATCGGCTACGCAAGTATTTGTTGCGGGACACCTTCTACGATACCGGTGACAAATTATGTAAAACAGTTTCAGAAAAAAAATAAAACAAAAGCTTTTGAAATCCTCCAACAGCAGGGAATGGGAAGGGAAGGTGAATTTAATCTCTACATCAGCACAGACCAACTTGCAAAAAGTCAGAAAACCAATTTTATAAAAGGTCTACATTCTGCAATCGCGGCACAAAATACCAGACGAAATCAAAACAGTGACGGAATTGTCAATTTTGAAGCCTCTCAAGTCGTTAAGAAAGCAGATTTATTAAAAATTAAAAACTTAATTATCTATAAAAAATAATTTAAAACTAAATAAGGAAAAATGATCAAAAACATTGTAGTTATCGGAGCCGGAACCATGGGAAATGGTATTGCACATACATTCGCACAAAGCGGATTTAGTGTAAATTTGGTTGATGTATCTAAAGACGCTTTAGACAGAGGAATAAAAACCATCACCACCAATCTTGACAGAATAATTGCAAAGGGAAACCTTACAGAAGAACAAAAATCAGAGACTTTAGGAAACATTAAGACTTATACAGCCCTGAAAGACGCAGTAACGAATGCTGATTTGGTGGTAGAAGCTGCAACAGAAAATCAGGATCTGAAGCTCAAAATCTTCGCTCAGATGGACGAGTTTGCTCCTGAAAACTGTATTTTATCTACAAATACATCATCAATCTCTATTACTAAAATCGCTGCAGCTACAAAAAGAGCAGATAAAGTAATCGGCATGCACTTTATGAACCCTGTTCCAATCATGAAATTGGTAGAAATTATTAAAGGCTACTCGACTTCTAAAAAAACCTTTGACTCAATCTATGAAATGAGCAAAACCTTAGGAAAAGTTCCTGTAGAAGTCAATGATTATCCAGGTTTTGTGGCTAACAGAATTTTGATGCCGATGATCAATGAGTCAATAGAAACTTTATACAACGGTGTTGCAGGAGTTGAAGAAATAGACACAGTTATGAAGCTGGGAATGGCTCACCCTATGGGACCGCTGCAGTTGGCTGATTTCATTGGTCTTGACGTATGTTTGGCAATCTTAAATGTGATGTATGATGGTTTTAAAAATCCAAAATATGCACCAAACCCATTATTGGTCAACATGGTTATGGCTGGGAAATTAGGCGTGAAATCAGGAGAAGGTTTTTATGATTACTCCGAAAGCAAAAAAGCAGAAAAAGTGTCAAAAATGTTTTCAAAGTAAGAAATCAGTAGGTAAATGTTCATACTGGATTATTAAAGTAGCTTGAAATAAATTTAGTCTGAAGAAAATTGACTTGCATTGCAAAATTCACTACTTTTCTTCGATGAAACTCAAAGAAAAATACATTCAAATATCAATGGTCATCATTACTTTAGTGATGACCATTTTGCGTTTTCTACTCAATGAAAAAGGTAGAACAAGTCCGGATTCTATCCGATATATGAGGTTCGCACATGTATTTCCTGAAATTGATAATACCACGACACCGCTTGGTTATCCGCTTTTCATCAAATTCTTTACCTTTTTCGGAACTGACGAATTCTGGTCGAGCAAAATAGTTGGTATTTTTTCACTTTTTTTCATCATCATTTTTGCATGGCGAAAAAGTTTCTTTCTGAAGGAAACAATTGTTACTTGTTCATTATTTGGCTTTCTGTCGATATTTGCTTTCACAATGAGTGAAGCACTGATACTCCCTTTTGTTTTCCTTTTTACTTACTGTGCAAGTCAAATTATAAACGGAATTTTGACAGGTAGAAAAGCTTTTTTTTATCTTTCAGTCTCACTAATTGCCCTGTTTAATATCAGATACAGTTCACTTTTTTTCATTGGTGGAGCCGGACTTTTCGGATTGCTATTTTGGAAAAAAGCATATTCTAAAATCTTTGTATTTTCCGCATTGGTTGGTGTAGTATATATTATTGGGTATAAATTTCTTTTCATTGATTATTATAACACCAATTATGTCAATGCCTTCCTAGAAATTGGCCTTCACCCTACATCCAAACTCATTGTGGAATTAGGCAAGGGATTGGCAACCACCTTCAATCCATTTATTCATATGTCCAATCCTGCTGGTGGAAAGATTAATTTCGCCATTTACGGAATTGGAATCATCAATATAGTACTGATGATCTACTTATTTTTAAGCAAAAACTTAAGCGAAGCAGAAAAATTCATCTTACTCATCGGAGTTGTCGGAATTATTTTTTCTTACTTTATCCAGTACTTTTATTCCATTACACCACTGGATTACAGATTACTTGCGCCTTTTTCCTTTATGATCTGGTTATTATATTTTAAGAAACTGTTTGAAATTTTTGGTTACAAAGTCTATGCAATAGGATTTTTGAGTCTTTGTTCGGGAGGTTTATTTACAATACTTTCCAAAGGTGATTATCTCGAAAACCGAAAAGAAATAACGAAATTTTTAAAAGAAGAGAACCTTGAAAAAACTTCGTTACTGTACTATTTGGAAAGCAGAGAAGATCTTGAAAAAATACAGATTGCAGAACTGATAAGCACCGTAAATCCTGATATTGATTTGACTTTTAAGCCTTCTGATACTTTAAAAAGAAAGACGTTAACGTATTATAAAGTTTTACAAAAAATTAAAATCGACAAGAACAAATACCAATAATTTTATATATCTTTGAGAAAGTTTAAACATTAAAAAAATGAAATTACCAAAGTTTTTATTAGCAGACAATTCGGAATTTCCTGAAGATTTATTCGTAGTTCATACAGAATATCCAAGATTTATATTAAATGTTGAGGAAGAAGAAGTGGAATGGTTGGATGATCTAGAAGGCGACGATGAAGAAACTATGGCAGATGAAGCTACAAAAGTAGTAGAAGCTGCATTCAAATGGTGTGATGAAGAGTTGGCAAAATACGACGACGAAGAGGAAGAATAATAAAGTTATTTACCCATAAAAAAAGGAACTCAGATTTGAGTTCCTTTTTTATTTTTATTCAGATTTATTAAATTTTAATAATAAAAGATTATCCTGATACAGCTCCAGCGTATTTCCGGAGACCACATACTTGTTTACTTTTCCCATCATGCTCATGAAGTTCTGCTCAACGCTCATGTTGTCACAAGCCATTCTTGTAGATCCCAACTGAGAGGCACTAAAGCTTCCTGAAGCAGTATCTGTAGACAGAGTTCCAAAATAACTGTTGCATCCTGCGTTTCCATTTACTTTTGATCCTTCAATATTAAGCGTTGGTGTTTTACCTTTTACATTGTCTGCCAATACCCACTTAGTAGCTGAGATTGATGGCTGAGACTTCCCTACCTTTGATGCTGAAGAGTTGGCCATTGTTCCGCAAGAAGCAAGAAAAGCTACTGTACATATACTTAAAAAAAGATTTTTCATTTTTAGATTTTTTATTAGTCAAAGTAAATGTAGCAGATGCTCCATTTCACTTTTATGATTCAAACCAAATTTACGGAAATAATATTATTTATGATTACTTCTTAACAGAATTCCACAAAAAAAAACGGACAAAAGTCCGTTATATTATATACTTAAAAGTTATTTCTTACGATCTCAACTCAGCATTAAATTCTTTCTGAAAAGATTTAATCAAAGAATCCATCACTGCAGAAATTTCTTTTTCTTCTAAGGTTTTCTCTTCGTTTAACAATTCAAAACTCATTGCATAAGACTTTTTGCCTTCCGGAAGATTTTTACCTTCGTACACATCAAACAAATTGATATTTTTGATGAAGGGAGATTTGTTCTTTTTAGCAGTCTGATACAATTCCTGATACGTAATATTTTTATCTATCAACAACGCCAGATCTCTTCTGATTTTGTTGAATTTTGGAATATCATTAAATTTCAATTCCTTATTAAAACGTAATTTCTGGGCCAGTTCCAATTCAATTTCCGCATAAAAACAATCCTGATCAATATCAAAATCTTTAAGCATTTGAGGAGCTACTTTTCCGATTCTCACCAAAGTTTCCCCTTCAGATTCGTATGCTAGCGAATCCGAAAATCTATCATCCGTCAAAGCTACTTCTTGGTAATTGATAGCCAATCTTTCTAAAAGAACTTTTACAAAAGCCTTTAAATTATAGAAATCAGTTGTCGATTTTGGCTGTAACCAGTTTTCAGAAACATTTCTTCCACTAACTAAAATAGCCAGCTGTTTTCTCTCTTCGTACTTCTCTTTTTTATTGTAAATCTTACCGAACTCGAAGAACTTGATATCCTGATTTTTTCTGTTAATATTGTAGATTGCGTTCTGCAAAAGACCTTCCAATAATGACTTTCTCATGAACGCCAAATCATTGCTTAAAGGATTCAATAATTTCACTGCATTAGTTTCATCTTTCACGGAAGTTAAAGAATTGTTCATTACTTCGTTGAAACCTAAACCTTGCAACGTTCTTGCCCAATTGTTCTCCAATTCGTCCTGATCTTTTGCATTTAGTTTTACTGGTGTGAACGAAATCTTTTGTGGAGCTTCAATTTTATTGTATCCGTAGATTCTTAAAATCTCTTCAATAACGTCGATTTCTCTTGTTACATCAGCTCTGTAAGCAGGAACAGAGATTTCAAAGCCATTTTGAATTTCGTTTAAAACCTGAATTTCTAGCGCTTTTAAAATTTCCTTTACTTTCTCTTTGTGAATTTTTGTTCCTAAAATTTGTTCTATTTTTGAAAATCTGATGATGACATAATTGTCTTCTATTTTCTTAGCATATTCTTCTAATAAATCTCCAACCAGATTACCTTCTGCCAAATCCTGAATCATCTGGATGGCATGAGTGATTGCAGTTCTTGTGATATTAGGATCAACTCCTCTTTCAAATCTGAAAGAAGCATCCGTATTCAAACCATGAGCTTTTGCCGCTTTTCTTACCGCAACCGGATTAAAATAAGCACTTTCTAAGAAGATTGTTTTAGTCTCAGTAGAAACTCCGGAATTGGCACCACCGAAAACTCCGGCAATACACATCGGGTTATTTTGTCCGTCTTTGATGATGATTTCAGAACCGTTCAAAGTTCTTTCAACACCATCTAAAGTCGTGAATTTTGTTCCTTCGGCAACAGTTCCTACTTTCACTTTTTTGTCCGCAATTTTATCTGCATCAAAAGCATGAAGCGGCTGACCGAAACCATGAAGAATATAGTTGGTAATATCTACAATATTATTGATTGGGCTTAAACCGATTGCTTTCAATCTGTCTTTTAACCAAGATGGAGATTCTGCAACTTTTACATTTTCAATCACCGCTCCGATGTATCTTGGAGTAAGTTCAGCGTCTTCAACTTCCAATGTAAATTCGTGCGTTCCTTCATTATTTAAAGCAACTGAAGATACTTTTTCAAAATCACCTTTTTGCTGATTCGTTGAAAGAAATGCATATAAATCTCTTGCAACACCGTAATGCGACATTGCATCAGTTCTGTTTGGCGTCAAACCAATTTCGAACACTTCGTCATTTGTCAGTTCAAAATAATCTGAAAAATTCTTTCCAACTTCATATTTTGTTTCGTCTAACACCATGATTCCGCCGTGATCTTCGCTTAAGCCTAATTCGTCTTCTGCACAAATCATTCCCTGAGAAACTTCGCCTCTAATCTTAGCTTCTTTAATTTCAAAGAAGTTTCCGGTTTTATCGTAGATTTTAGTTCCTACAACTGCAACGGGAACCGTTTGTCCTTCTCCAACATTAGGAGCTCCACAAACGATATTTAAAACTTTTCCGTCTCCAACGTCTACGGTTGTTTTCTTTAATTTATCGGCATTCGGATGCTTTTCGCAGGTCAAAACTTTTCCTACAACCACACCTTCCAGACTTCCTTTGATGCTTTCAAACTTCTCTATTCCTTCTACCTCAAGACCGATATCTGTAAGAAACTCTCCAATTCTTTCAGATTTCAGTTCTGTTTTGATATAATCTTTCAGCCAGTTATTTGATATTTTCATCCTTTAATTTTGAAAATTTATTTTGAATTTTTTCAAGTTACAAATGTCGTGTTTTTTTGAGAAACAGAGAAATTTTTAACCTTTCAACTGAGTCTAAAAAACAAAAAAAGAGGCTGAAAAATCAACCTCTTTTAGAATTTATTTAAAATAATCTTACAATCCGATGACCGGCATTGATAACATTAAGATATTTTCGTTTTCTTCAAGACCATCAAGCGGTTCAATAATTCCCGGTCTGTTAGGCTGAGACATTTTCATCGTGATATCGTCTGCACCAAGAATACCAAGCATTTCTGTTAAGAATTTCGAACTGAAACCGATGTTGATATCCTCACCGTTGTAGTCGCAAGGAATCTGCATATCTGCTTTGTTTGCATATTCTGTATCTTCTGCATGAAGATGAAGAATGTTGGCAGACAATTTAAATCTCACCTGATTTGTCGATTTGTTTGACATAATAGAAGCTCTTTTGATTGCTCCTAACAGCAAGTTTCTGTTAATCGTCAAAACATTCGGATTTTCTTTAGGGATTACCGCAGTATAGTTTGGATATTTTCCGTCGATTAATCTACAGATCCATATATGTTTTCCGAAAGTAAATTTAGCCATGTTTTCGTTGAAGTCAATCGTGATATCTTCATTCGAACTAGCTAGAATATTTTTGAAAATGTTAAGCGGTTTTTTAGGCATGATGAATTCCATTGGCTCGGCATTCATCAAATCTGTTCTTTTGTACACCACCAATCTGTGAGAATCGGTAGAAACAAAGTTCGTTTCATTTTCACCAAACTGAAATAAAACTCCTGTCATTACCGGACGAAGAGAATCGTTACTCGTAGCGAAAAGTGTGTTGGTTAAAGCTTCAGATAAAACTCCCGCAGGCATTGTTACGCTTTGCGCAGCATCAAATTCCGGAAGTTCAGGATAATCGTCTGCGTTGTCTAATGCCACCGCAAAATTATCTTTCTCATCTAAAATCTCAAGTTGGCTACCAGTACCTTCCGCATTGTCTTTTACAACTAGCGTCAGAGGCTGTTCGCCATAAGTCTTGATAAAATCCTGAAAAATTTTGGCAGGAACCGCAAATTTACCTGCATCATCAGATTTTACATCTAATGAAGTTACCAAAGTTGTTTCGCCATCAGACGCTGTAATGGTAAGGTTATTTTCGTTTAACTCAAAAAGATAGTTTTCTAAAATCGGTCTCGATTGAGAGCTTGATATTACGCCACTTACAGTTTGCAATGCTTTCTGCAGTTCACCACTTGAAATAATAAATTTCATAGATTTAAAAATAAGTTTTTACAAATATAACAAATAGAAAACAGATAGAAAAGAATAATACTGAGAGTTATTAACAACCATCAAAAGAATTTATTTTTTACTGAATTATTTAATCAGCTATCTTTGCTCTACATCAATTTTAAAAATGAGAAAACCTCCCATTCATAAAAGTTTCATCAACTCCTTCCGGGGCATTTGGATGATGCTAAATTCTGAAAGAAATTTTCAGATTGAAGTGGTGGCTTTACTGATTAATATTTTTCTGATTTTTTATCTAAAACTTTCTGGAATTGATACCATCTTGGTTTTAACGGTTTCTATCGGAGTTTTAGCCGCTGAAACTTTCAACACAGCCATCGAAAAGATTTGCGATATCATTCATCCCGAATTTGATAAAAGAATCGGTTTCATTAAAGATGTTTCCGCAGGAGCAGTGACTTTAATTGCAGCAGCTTCTGTTATTGTGGGTATTTTCGTGTATTGGAAATATATTTTCGGTTAAATTTTTATTTCCCGCAGATTTCACAGATTTTTATATTGTCATTCGTTCAAAATAAAAAAAACTTTTTTTTTAAAACTATTTTCCAACATAGATAAATCCTTTCTTCCCGGATTTAAAAACGGTTTCGATTCTTTTGTAGTCGTCCACTTCATAATCATCAGCCTGAAGAATCTCCTCGTTACTCACTTCAAACAAAACACCTTCTACTTCATCTGCAGCATTTCCCGAATATTCCAAAATCGGATGATATTTCTGATCGCTTTTGCGTAAAACTTCGGGATCAGTAATTTCCAATATTTTCAAGCGATATCCGACAAGAATATCTTGTTCCCCCATTAATATTCTTCCAAAAGTTTCGAGCTGAACCTGCTCTTTCTGTAAAGTTCCGTAAGAAAATAAGTTTGGCATTTATAAATATTTTTCAATAATTGGAATCGCAATTTCAGCCATCATTCCGTAGCCTTTCTCGTTAGGGTGAACGCCATCTTTGGAAAGCAAAACCTCTTTATCTGCAAAAAAAGCAGAATGAAAATCGATATAAATTAAAGAGTTTTCACTGGCAATATTTTTAAGAACTTCATTGTAAACCAAAATATCTTCGTTCATTCTAATCTTTCCAGTTACAGAAATTTCACCAGCTATTTTTTCTGAAATAGGAAGAATACTCACCAGATAGATTTCTTTTGAGAAATCTTGTGCTTGCTGAATAGCCTCTGTAATATTAGCTTTGAATTCTTCAGGATTTACAATTTGCTTCTGATCTTTTACAGCCAAATCGTTGGCTCCGTAACCGATGAACACAACATTACCATTCTCGGCATTTCTGGCCGTCATTTCGTTCCGAATTCTTTTAACCAAACCTTCTGACGTTTCGCCACCGACACCAAGATTAAAGAGAATTAATTCATTACCTCCTTCATTGTATTTCTGCAAAGCATATCGTTTTAGAATATCGACCCAACCTCCGAAAACGCCATCGTATTCGCCATAAGTTATGCTGTCGCCGAAAAATAATCCATACATCATTTTCTTTTTGATTTTAATCTAAAACTAAGGTTATGTTTTTATGCGATTCCATAATTTCAATCAGAATTTCATACAAGGTCTGTCCGTTTCCCTCGATCAATTCATCCAGTTTTTCTTGGGCTAAATTAATATTGAAAGGCTTTCCCTGCCTGATTTTATTTTCGTAAAAATTCTTTGTTGCTTCAAAGCCTAAATCTTCCTTTGATTTTTGAGCATGCTTCCAGATAATCTCACCTTCAAATCTATACAAAATATCATCAAACCCATCGAGTGTACCGACTTTCCAATCCTCATCTCTCATCAAAACATGAGAAACTTCTCCGTAGAAACCCTGCAAATCAGAAAAGCGGTCACCATTGATAACCGTCATTTTTCTGTTATTGTTATTTGGAATAATACTCAAATGATTTAATATGACACAAATTGTTTAACAATAAAACCTAACGGATTTTAAAACCCGTTAGGTTTGAAAGCTATATTTCTAAACTAAAAGCCAGCTGCCAGTTTCAAGAGCCACCCGCTTACTTAAAGTATTCTACTCCGTTTTTAAAGATGTTATGATAATTCGCAGTCGGAATGTTTTTCATCAGACCTTCCGCAAAACGTTCAGGGTGCCCCATTCTACCATAAATTTTTCCACATGGACTTGTAATTCCTTCTATTCCGAATAATGAATTATTAGGATTGAATGGCATTCCGTGAGCGATGTTTCCATCCAAATCTAAATATTGCGTAGCAATCTGTCCGTTCTCGTACAACTTCTGAATTTCTTCTTCCGAAGCCATAAAACGACCTTCACCGTGAGAAATTGGTATGGTGAAAACCTGATCTTTCATTCCTTTTAACCAAGGCGATTCGTCGTTGAGAACTTTCACATTCACCATCTGAGAAATATGTCTTCTAATGGCGTTGTGTGCTAATGTCGGAGAGTTTTCGTCCAAGTCTTTAATTCTACCGTAAGGCAGCAAACCTGACTTCACCAATGCCTGGAAACCGTTACAGATTCCGATGATCATTCCGTCTCTGTCAAGCAATTCGTGAACGGCATTTCTCATCTTTTCATTCTTCAGAACATTCACGATAAATTTAGCAGAACCATCCGGTTCATCACCTGCAGAGAAACCTCCGGAGAACGCTAAAATCTGAGACTGTTTAATTTCTTCCACCCACGCATCGATGCTTTCGTCAAGCAGATGATGATTGATATTTATTAAAGGTAAACTGCTTACAATTGCCCCTTCTTTTTGAAATGCATTCAGCGTATCATATTCGCAATTTGTTCCTGGAAAAACCGGTGCGAAAACTCTTGGCTGAGCAATTCCGTGTTTCCTAATGACGATATTTCTTGGGTTGATAGAATTCAATTTTGAATCTAATTCAACCGTTATTTTTTCTTTTTCTACTGTTGAGAAAAGGTTTTCAAACGTTTTTGTATTTGCTTCAAGTAGTTTTCCTATTTCAAAATTCAAATCACTGATTGTGAGAATATTTGAATTTTTAACTTCACCGATTAATTGAAGATCAACAGAACTTAATTCTTCAGTTGATTCGATGATCAAACTTCCGACATTTTTTGCCAGTAAAACGTTCTCATCAGCAATAGTAATTCCAGCTCCCAATCTGTTTCCGAAACTCATTTTTGCTAGAGCAACGGCAACTCCACCTTCTTTCACAGTCTTCACTGAAACGATTTTTCCGGCCTTGATATTTTCGAAAATCAATTCAAAAACTGTCTTTAGATTTTCGTAGTTTGGAAGTCCGTTTTCCTGTGGAATATGATTGAAGAAATAGAGTTTATTTCCTGCCTGTTTAAATTCCGGAGAGATCACATTTTTCTTCTCACCGTTAGCACAAGCGAATGAAATCAACGTTGGCGGAACATTTAAATCCTGATATGTTCCACTCATAGAATCCTTACCTCCGATAGCAGCCAAACCAAGGTTAATCTGCGCATCATAAGCGCCCAAAAGTGAAGCCAAAGGCTTGCCCCATTTCTCAGGATTCTGACCTAATTTTTCAAAATATTCCTGGAAACTCAATCTGATATTTTTATAATCGCCACCCATCGCAACGATTTTCGCAACGCTTTCAACCACTGCGTAAGAAGCTCCCAACAATGAGTTTTGCTTTGAAATTTCAGCATCAAATCCCCAACTTGCAAAGGAAACGGTTTCAATATCTTTTGCTCCTAAAATCGGTAACGTCTGAGCGCTTCCTTCCATCAAAGTCTGCTGATATTTCCCACCCAAAGGCATCGCAACCGTAGTCGCACCAATCGATGAGTCAAACATCTCCAATAAACCTTTTTGAGAAGCTACATTTTTATCGCTTAATATTTTCAAGAAGTTTTCTTCATTGAAAATCTGAGTCTCTTCTTTAACCTCATTAAGATGGGTGATCTTAACTTCCTGACTTTTTGAACATCCGTTCGTATCCAAAAATTCTCTTGACAGGTCAACAATTTTATCACCTTTCCAGAACATTTGCATTCTACCTGAATCTGTCACTTTTGCCACTTCAACAGCCACAATGTTTTCAGCTTCACAAAACTTAATGAACTGCTCTTTATCTTTTTGTTCAACCACAACCGCCATTCTTTCCTGAGATTCAGAAATGGCAAGCTCAGTTCCGTTCAAACCTTCGTATTTCAAAGGTAAAACATCTAAATTAACTTCCAAAGAATCAGCAATTTCTCCGATGGCAACAGAAACTCCACCCGCTCCAAAGTCATTTGATTTTTTGATCAATCTCGTCACTTCAGGATTTCTGAACAATCTCTGAATTTTACGCTCTTCTACTGCATTTCCTTTCTGCACCTCAGAACTCATCGTGTGGATTGAAGTTTCATCCTGTTCTTTTGAACTTCCACTTGCTCCACCAACTCCATCACGACCAGTTGCACCACCTAAAATGATGATAGAATCGCCAGCTTCAGGCTTTTCACGTCTTACCCAATCTACAGGAACGGCGCCGGTCACGAAACCAACTTCCATTCTTTTTGCTTTGTAGCCTTCATCGTAGATTTCGGAAACCATTGTAGTTGCCAAACCTATTTGGTTACCGTAAGAAGAATATCCGTTTGCCGCCTGTTTTGTGATTGTTTTTTGAGGTAATTTCCCCGGTAACGTTTTATCAACCGGTTCCAATACATCAGCAGCACCCGTCAATCTCATGGCCTGAAATACGAAAGAACGTCCGGACAAAGGATCTCTGATAGCACCACCTAAACACGTTGAAGCACCGCCAAAAGGTTCAATTTCCGTTGGGTGATTGTGTGTTTCATTCTTAAATAACAAATACCAAGGTTCTTTTTTACCATCGTATTCAGCTTCGATTTGAATTGTACAGGCGTTGATTTCGTCTGAAACCACCAAGTTGTCCAAATTACCTGTCTTATGGAAATATCTTCCGCAAACAGTTGCCAAATCCATTAAAGAGATGGGTTTCAATTCGCGACCTAAGAATTTTCTTTTTTCTATATAATCATTGAAAATGGTTTCCAGTGTATGTTTAAACTGACCTTCAAATTCAATGTTTGACAATTCTGTTTCAAACGTTGTGTGACGGCAATGGTCACTCCAATAGGTGTCTAAAACTTTCAGTTCAGTTTCTGTAGGATTTCTTTTTTCAGTTTTAAAATACTCCTGAATAAATTTCAAATCATCCAATCCTAATGCAAAACCGTGATTGTTAAAGAACTCTTCAAGCTGAGCATCATTAAAACTGATGAAATTTTCGTGAACCAAAACCTTTGAAGGCGTTTCTTCTGCAGGAATATCCAAAATAGATAAATCTTTTTCCTGAGATTCCACTTTATTAATCAAAAGATCCTTGATTTTAGTTAAATCAGATTCAGAAACTCCTTCAAATTCAATAAGTTTACCGCTTCTTACTTTAGACTTCTCATTTTCAGTCAGTAAAGCAATACATTGCTGCGCAGAATCTGCACGTTGGTCGTATTGTCCCGGTAAAAATTCTAATGCGAAATAAACTCCTTCTGCAGGATTTTCCTCGATTAAAATATCCGTAACCGGATCAACGAAAGTGCTGTTGACCACTTTTTCGAACTCACCATCGTTCAAATTGAAAATATCGTACACATTGTACACTTTTACATTTTTGATCGACGGAACCACCGCTTTTACTTCATCAAAAATCTTTGGACTTTCTACATCGAAAATTCCTCTTTTTTCTACGAAAATTCTTTTGTTTTGAGACATTAGATGTCAGATATTTATTAGATTTATTTTTAATTTTAACTGAAATTTATTTTAACGACAAACCTCGCAGCCCGACTTGAGCGGAGCTCTTTTGCCGAAACGAAGTAAAGGCAAAAAGCGGGAGCGGAAGGCGGATCAAGCTGCCCCAATTATTAAATTTCATTCTATCACAAACTTCGCTAATCACAGATTAAACAAAGTAAAAAATGCAGCCCAAAAGACTGCATATCACTTATACTCTAAGATCAGCCTCCAAACCTATCAGTTCTTTGTTGGCATCAATAATCGGTTGAACTTCATTAGCAATGAATTCTTCCGTTTGGATTGGTGCAAAACCGATAAAGTTTTTAGGATCTAGAACCTCTTTTAATTTTGATTTATCAAGCTTCAAAGAATGGTCATTTAAGATTCTTTCGATCAAATCGTTTTCTTTTCCTTCTTCTTTTACCTGCTTGGAAGCTTCCATTGAGTGAACTCTGATTACTTCGTGGATTTCCTGACGGTCGCCACCAGCTTTCACCTCTTCCATGATGATGTATTCTGTCGCCATGAAAGGAAGTTCTTCCATAATATGTTTGTTGATTCTGTTTGGATATACCACAATTCCGTTCATGATATTATTCCAAATCAACAAGATTGCATCAACTGCCAAGAATGCCTGTGGAATTGTCAATCTTTTGTTTGCAGAGTCATCTAGCGTTCTTTCAAACCATTGCGTTGAAGCAACCATTGCAGAACTTGTCGTCAAAGACATTACGTATTTTGCTAATGCTCCGATTCTTTCGCTTCTCATTGGGTTACGTTTGTAAGCCATTGCAGATGAACCGATTTGGTTTTTCTCGAATGGCTCTTCAATTTCTTTCAAATTTTGAAGCAAACGTAAATCGTTGGTGAATTTATGTGCTGATTGTGCGATATTTCCTAATAAAGCAACCACTTTTGCATCGATTTTTCTATCATAAGTCTGTCCGGAAACTCCGAAAACTTTTTCGAAACCGAATCTCTTTGATAATTCTTTATCTAAATGTTTTACTTTAGAATAATCTCCGTTGAAAAGTTCCAAGAAACTTGCCGCAGTTCCGGTTGTTCCTTTTACACCTCTGAAACGTAAAGTTTCAAGGAAGAAATCTAATTCTTCAATGTCAAGAACTAAACTTTGTAACCAAAGTGTTGCTCTTTTTCCAACAGTCGTTAACTGAGCAGGTTGAAAGTGTGTAAATCCCAAAGTTGGAAGATCTTTATACTGAATTGAAAAATCAGCAAGATTTTTCATCACATTAACCAACTTTTTCTTTAAAATTAAAAGTCCGTCACGGATTTGAATTAAATCTGTATTGTCTCCTACAAAAGCTGAAGTTGCGCCCAAGTGAATAATTCCCTTTGCAGAAGGTGCCACATCACCATAAGCGTGAACGTGAGCCATCACATCATGACGGAATTTTTTCTCATACTCTGCCGCTTTATCGTAATCGATATTATCAACATTGGCCTTCAACTCTGCAATTTGCTCATCTGTGATGTCAAGACCCAAGTCTTTTTCAATCTCAGCCAAAGCAATCCAAAGCTTTCTCCAATTCTGGAATTTGTTATTGTGAGAAAAGTTAAACAACATTTCTTGGCTAGAGTAACGCTCTTCCAATGGATTTTTGTAGGAATTCATTCTTTCTTTTACTTTTTAGATGCACAAAAATACGGATTTTGATTGAGAGAGAAAAATTGTGAGGATGGTTTTAGGTTTAGTATAAATTCAAATGGAAATTTACTTTTATCTAAATGGGTTAAAGCTCATTTCTATTCATCTATTACAAAAGAAAACATAAAAATCAGCGTACTCTTTTACTTCATTTTTCGCAAAGACAAATCTTGCAATTACAAACTAAAATCCTAGCCACGATAGAAACGGTTACCCCACAGTAAGCCCTTAGACAGGCTCAGGACAGACTGGCTTGCGAGGAATATGGGTGGATAGCGTGAACCAACTTCACAAGAATGAGATTTCCGTGAAGATTTACGCCTCGCAATAACAAAAAAGCCACTCTTTCGAATGGCTTTGTGTATAAATTATTTTGTCCAGTTGATTTTTGAGTGTTTCACCTCTTCGGAATTGGTGCCGATCATGATGTCAAAATCTCCTGCTTCCCAGTCATATTTTAAATCTCCGTTGTAGAATTTAAGATTTTCCGGAGTGATGTCAAAAGTTACTTTTTTAGATTCACCTTTTTTCAGCATTACTTTTTGGAATCCTTTCAGTTCTTTCACAGGTCTTGTGATGGTTCCTACCCAATCTCTAATGTATAGCTGAACCACTTCGGCTCCGTCATAATTTCCAGAATTAGTCACTGTTACCGAAGCCTGAATGGTCTGATTTCCTTTGGGATTCGCATTAGAAACGGTCACGTCTGAATAGTTGAATTTAGTATAACTTAAACCGTAACCAAATGGATACAACGGTGTGTTACATTCATCCATATAATTAGAACGGAATCTCTGGTATTCGCACTTATCAACCAATTTCTGGTCTAGTGGTCGGCCTGTATTTTTAGCATTGTAATAGATCGGAACCTGACCTAAACTTCTCGGGAAAGTCATCGGAAGTTTTCCTGAAGGGTTTACTTTTCCGAAAAGAACATCAGAAATAGCGCTTCCTGCTTCTGAACCCGGGAACCAAACATTAAGAATTGCATCTGGAGTGTCTTTTACATTTGTAAGAGCCAGCGGACGGCCTGTGAAAAGAATCATCGCAATTGGTTTTCCGGTTTTTTTCAATTCATTCAATAAATCTACCTGAGACTGAGGAATGGTAATTTCAGTTCTTGAAGAAGATTCTCCGCTCATTTCAGCAGATTCTCCAATGGCCAAAACGATAACATCCGCTTTATTCGCAACATCAACCGCTTCTTTCAATAAAGCTTCTTTCGAACGGTTGTCTCTGTCGGTTTTCTTTCCGTGCGCTGCGTAGATTTCTTCGAGTTTAGCATCGTAATCAATATTCGCACCTTTTGCAGAAATAAATTTCACTTCTTTTCCGAAGTTTGCCTGAAGACCCTGCATCAAATTAATCGCATTGGCATGTTTCGAAGCAACACTCCATGTTCCCGGCATATTCATTGAGTTGTTCACCAATGGGCCGATCACCGCTACCGTTCCTGACTTTTTCAATGGCAATACCTGATTTTCATTTTTCATTAAAACCATAGACTGAGCTGCTGCGCTTCTGGCAATGTTACGGTTTTCCATACTGTATACTTCTTTGGCCGCCAGTTTTACATCACCATGTTTGTAAGGATTATCAAATAGGCCTAAATCGTATTTTGCTTCCAAAATTCTTTTTGTTGCCATATCGATTTCAGCCTGAGTCACTTTTCCTTCAGCCAAAGATTTTTTTAATGTGGTTAAAAATCCTTCGCCTACCATGTCCATATCAACACCCGCTTTTAAAGCCAAGGCTGAAACCTGCTGAAGATCTCCCATTCCATGGTCGACCATTTCGTTGATTCCGGTATAATCTGTCACCACGAAACCTTTGAATTTCCATTGATTTCTCAATACTTCGGTCTGCAGCCATCTGTTTCCGGTTGCCGGAACTCCGTCAACTTCGTTGAAAGAAGCCATTACCGAAGCAACACCTGCATCAACAGCTGCTTTGTAAGGTGGAAAATACTCATTGAACATTCTCACATGACTCATATCAACGGTATTATAATCTCTACCCGCTTCACCAGCGCCGTATAATGCAAAGTGCTTTACACACGCTAAAATATTCGTTCCGTTGGCTAAGTCTTTCCCTTGGTAACCGTACACCATGTTTTTAGAAATTTCACTTCCTAAATATGGGTCTTCACCCGAACCCTCGGAAACCCTTCCCCATCTAGGTTCTCTGGAAATATCTACCATTGGTGAAAACGTCCAGTTAATTCCGTCTGCTGCAGCTTCTCTTGCCGCAATTCTTGCAGACTGCTGAACCAAATTCATATCCCAAGAAGCCGCTAATCCTAACGGAATCGGGAATGTTGTTTCATAACCGTGGATAACATCCATTCCGAAAATCAAAGGAATTTTCAAACGGCTGTTTTCTACCGCAACTTTCTGAACGGCTTTAATTTTTTCAGCACCTTTTATATTGAACAATCCACCGACTAATCCCTGTTCAACTTTTTTTCCGATGTCTGAACTTTTTGCCAAACCTGTGGTAAAATCGCCTGAACTTGGTAAATTTAATTGTCCTATTTTTTCATCTAAGGTCATTTTAGCTAAAAGCGCATCAACAAACGCTTTTTTCTTTGCCTGATATTGGGCCGTCTGATAAGACTGAACCGGCTTCGTGACCATTTCCTGTGCCGAAAACATTGGCGCAAGTGCCAAAGTGGCGATTACAATTAACTTTCTCATATATCTATCTTCTTAAATTATATTTTTCTTATTGTTTTAATATAGCTGATTCTTCCTTTTAAAATCTGAAAAGAATTTTGTTTAAATAATTAAAATCAATTATTTCTCTTTTCTTTTATTCAACATCCATTCGTACAAAGCTGGGTTTGAATAGGTAGAATCCCATGAATTATGATTGTCATTCGGGAAAATCGTCAATTCTGCTGATGGATTGATAGGATGAAGTTTTTGATAAAAATTAAAAGCATTTTCAGGTAAAACGACATCGTCCATTCCACCATGAAAAATCTTCATGTTGAGATTTTTGTACTGATGAATGTTGGCGTACATCACTCGGTCGGTCGGTGCACATACAGAAACGACTGCAGCAAACATTTCGGGATGCTCCATTGCTAATTTTAATGTTCCCCAACCGCCCATTGAAAGTCCGGTAAGGTAAATTCTGGAGTCGTCAATTTTGTATTTTGACTGAATTTCTCTGATCAGATGATACACCGTCACCGTATCCCACCAGGTATTTTCAGGGCATTGTGGCGCTAGAATCGCAACAGGTCCTTTTATTAAATTCTTATAGGTAAAAGGACTGTGCGCTTTTACTTTTTCAAGATCGTTCCCTCTTTCTCCGGAGCCGTGAAGAAAAACGATTAACGGAACCTTTCCTTTTACATTTTGAGGATAATCGAGAATGTAGGATATTTTCTCTGTTCGTTTAACCTCTTTGCTGAAAGTAGTTTTCATTTCCTGAGCGTTTAAGCCCAGAGAAAGCGGAAGAAGAAAAAGTGGGAGATGTTTTAGTTTTAAACTCATATTTCTTTAGATTTTGGCTAAAGCCGTTTGATGCTGGACACTTTTTAAGAGGATTGCATTCTATTCTCTATTAACTCGTTCTGTAGGGACAAAATATCTAAATTAGCCCCGATAGAAGCGGCATCCTTTTTTGTTATTGCACTTGCGAAAAGTTCAACGCATTTTCTCACTCGGTCTGCAATGACAAAAAAGATAGAGCGGATAGCGGGATTAAGCTCCTAGAAAGCATCCGTTTAATGACTGTTGTATAAAACTTATTTTATGCTATACTTGTCTGATTTGAAACTTAATTTTTTCAGTCCCTGCTTGATTTCCGGTGCATTCATAAATAATTTCCATAAAAATCCGGTGCGGTAATTTTCAATCATCGGAGCAATTGTTCCCTGATCGATGGCTAGGTACCTTGGAGTTGTCCAGTTGTCGTAATGTATCGATGTCGCATCGTAAGGACCTGCAGAACCGATAAATTCTGGCTTTTTAGTATACATAAATCTTAGAAAGTCCATAGATTCTTTTGGCGTATATGGGAAACTGCTCAAAGCAGCCGTCGGCGTGATGACACCGTGGTCATTTTGTGGAAAATGCGCGTCATACCCTACTCCGCCATCTTTGTTCCTTGAGTAGCTTGCCGTTAATCCCCAGTAGTTCTCGCCATAGCCTTTCCAATGTTTTGGGTTTTCTACACAATATTTGTAGTCAATAAGTACCTGATTTTTATTTAAATCGAAGTAATTTTTGATTAATTTATCTGATAAATCGGTAGGATCTAAACCGATGTAAGAATAGTGTGCCCAAAACAAGGGACCTCCATATTCTTCGGCTCCGTTGTGCTTTACATACATAGGAACTCCGTATTTTTCTTTGTCTGAAAGGTAAGTTCCATTTCTCGTCCAGCCTTTGTAATAGGTTTCGGCATCGATGGAATACGTCGGCGACGAAGCAGCCAGAATGTAGGTGATCAAACATTCATTATAACCCTGAAGCGGAAAATTCATTTCCCATTGGTAGTCGGGTGACCAATGCCAATATAAAACTTTTTCTCCTCCTTTAGTGTACCAGTTCCACTGAATTCCTTTCCAAAGCTCATCGCACTTTTTTGCTAAAGCTTTTTCTTCGGTATTTCCGTTTTTGAAATATTCACGAACCTGAATAATTCCTGTTGTCAAAAAAGCAGTTTCTACTAAATCTCCACCATTATCTTTCTTACCAAACGGAACCGTTTTCCTAGTTTCTCCATTGATCCAATGTGACCAGGCTCCTTTATGACGATCCGCTTTTGCAAGGAAATCCATCATCGTGTTCAATCTTTTCACTGCCTCTTTTCGTGAAATGAAGCCTCTTTCCACACCCACTAAAATAGTTGCTAAACCAAATCCTGAACCACCGGTGGTAATGACGTGTTTGTCATTATCCGGATAAATATTGTCTTCATGATAACGCTCTCTACCTAACTTTGAATTAGGTTCTGCGTAATCCCAGAAGTATTTTAAGGCATCTTTTTGTACTTTATCTAGTAATTGCTCGTCTGAAATCTTACTCGCAACAGCTTTGTTTTGAGCGGTCGATGAAGTTGTGGTACAACTAAAAGTTAATACTGAAAAAGACAAAATTGATATTATATTTGATTTCATATAAGTTTCAATTTAAAAATAAAAAATTAGTTAAAAAAATAACCAAAGTTAAACTTTGGTTATTTTTATTTATAAAAACTCTTAGTAACCAGGGTTCTGGGTCAGTATATTATTACTGTCATTAATTGCATTTAAAGGTATAGGAAATAATTCGTTTTTACCAGCCGTGAAACCTAATGGCCCCAGGAAAGTTACTGCTTGCCCAGTTCTCACAAGATCTAAAAACCTATCCATTTCCATAGCTAATTCCACTCTTCTTTCCTGCCAAATAGCTGGTCTTAGTGTACCCTGAGTAGATGCTGTTGTGTTTGGTAATGACGCCCTATTTCTTACTTTATTTACATTTGTAATTGCGACAGCTGTATTTCCTAATTCATTTGCTGCTTCTGCATTTATTAATAGAATATCTGCAAATCTAAGAATTCTTAGATTCTGTATAGATCCGTATCCACAAGCAGAATTGTTTAGTGAAGATGGTACATAGACTTTTTGATTATAAGTGTCAACAGATTGTGGATCTCCTTTAGCAATTAGATCACCTTCAATAGTTGTTTCACCATTACGAAGGATCGTTAATTCTTTCCTAATATCTCCAGGCTCAAAAGCACTTTCCAAAGCTGGTGATGGTGTAAAAAACCCCCAACCATATTGATTCCTAACACCTTGTACTTCTGCATATTGACTACCTCCAAATTCTGCCGAACAGCCACAATTCACTTCAAAAACAGATTCTGAACCAAATTCACCTGCCGGTCTAAATAAATGATTGAAATCAGGATCTAAGCTATAACCCATTCCAATAACTAAATTTGATGTATCATAAGCTTTTTGATAATCTTTCATATATAAATATACCTTTGAAAGTAAACCTAAAGCAGCTCCCTGCGTCACTCTTCCTAAATCTGCGGCGGAATATGTTTGAGGTAAAACCGATGAAGCTTCAATAAGATCTTTAACAATAAATTTATAAACTTCAGATGCAGAATTTCTCGGAATATTATAATTGGTTTGTAATCCATCAAAGATTGGTACACCACCATAAACCCTTACAAGATTAAAATAAAAATAAGCTCTTAGCATTTTTGCTTCAGCAACTAATCTATTTCTAAGTGTAGCATCCATTTCTATGCTTGGAACTTTTGTAATTACTTGGTTGGTTCTATTTACTGCCTGCCATTGACCAATCCAATAACCATTTACACCATCTGTGCTTAAGTTATATTTAAATTGATCAAAATCATTAATAAATGATGCATCTCCTGGATTAGATCCCTTTACTACATCATCACCTGTTACTCCTAGAATATTTTGAGCTGGAAAACCTGTATTTTCCCAACTTCTAAGAAAACTATATATTGCATTTGTAGCTCGCATGGCATCATTTTCTGTTTGGAAGAAATCTGTCCCCACGGTTACACCTTCTTGTTTTATATCTACAAAGTCATCACTACAACTTGTAACTAATGAAAATATAGAAAGAGTTAAAAATATTTTTTTCATGATTTTTTAATTAAAATGTTAAATTCATACCCATTGTATAGATAGCAGAGATAGGATAGATATTATTATCAACTCCCATTTGCACCCTGTCTGTATTTAAAATTTCTGGTGAGAACCCATTATATTTAAAACTTGTCCAAGGATTTTGAGCACTTAGATATATTCTTAATTTTTTAACCGATAATGCTTCTGCAAGTGCTTTAGGCAGACTGTAACCAACTTGAATATTTCTGATTCTGATATAGCTACCATCTTCTACATAAAAACTATTAGGTAAAATAACTGCTTGATTTGAAGTAATCATAGCATTAGTATTTGATGTACCAGCTCCATTCCATCTATTATTATACATATCTAAATCCCAGCTTTCGTTTCCATAACGCTGTTCACGATTATAGTTATAGATTTTATTTCCAAATACCCCTTGAAAATCAATTCCAAAATCAATTGAATATACGTTTAAATTAATTCCAAAACCATAAGATCCTTTAGGTATCGGACTCCCTAAGAAAGTCTTGTCTCTAGTATCAATTACACCATTTGCATCCAAATCTGCAAATTTGAACCAGCCTGCTTTTGCATCAGTTTGCCCTGACGCTGCCGCTTCTGCATCAGTCTGGAAAACACCAGCAACTTGATAACCATAATAAGAGCCAACTGCCTGTCCTGTCTGTAACCTTATAATAGAATTATTAAACAAGCTTGCTCCAGTTTCTAAAAAGGACCCTCCATATACATCTGTGATTCTGTTTTTGAGTGATGTAAAATTACCATAAACTCCAAGTTTTATATTTTCGGTTATATCCTTATTATAATTTACAGAAACCTCAAAACCTTTATTATTAAAAGAATAGGCGTTTGTAACAAAATTTCTATAATTACTAGCTCCAGAAATAGTTCCTTGAAAAATTCCATAAACTACATCTTTCGAATCTTTATCGTAATAAGTAGCTTCAATTTTTAATTTATTATTGAGGAATGCCATTTCTAAACCAAAATCTTTACCTGTCGTCGTTTCCCAACCAATTGTAGGATCTATAACCGTATCAATAGTTGCTGCCGGATAGCCATTATTACCATAGTAAGCACCACCACCGATAATAGTTACATTCTGAGTAAACGCTCTTCCAACATTTGGATTTCCTAACATACCCCAACTCGCTCTAAATTTTAGTAGATTGAAAACATTTTGCTCACTCATAAAACCTTCTTTAGAAACAACCCATCCTACACTTACAGCTGGAAAAGTTTTATATCTATCAACAGAAATTTGTGATGTCGCATCTCTACGAACTGACGCATTTAAAAGATATTTTCCTGCGAAATCATAATTAATCCTTCCAAAAAAAGATTCTATACGTTTTTGGTCTTGATTCACATCTGGATTAGTTCTAGTATCATTATAGTACAAAATATCAGTTCCATTTGCAATATTTAAGGATGCATTTGTTCCGTCATACATTACATTGTTTGCGGATGAATATTCTTCAGATCTAGAATCTCTAATTCTAGTAAAACCTGCCAACAAATCTAAGTTATGATTACCTAAACTTTTTTTCCAATTTATAGTATTATCCCATACATAATTTCTATATCTATTTGATCTAGTAATTAAAACTGGATCTTTTTGATTAGAAACTGGTGCATAAAAAAATGTTGGCGTATACTCATATTGAGTTGGACTATAGTTATCATTTGTATAACTAGTTCTAAAAGTAAAATCATTCAAAAACTTCACTTCCGCCCATACATTATTAAGTAATCTTTCTTGTCGTACTTGAGAACGATATAAATCTAATTGTGCTCTTGGATTAGCCACGTTAACTAGTGTAATATTTTGATAACTTCCAGTAGCTGGATTGATTACATCATAAGCTGGAGGTGCATTTCGAGCATCTAACAAGGGGTTTTTTGAAACGTCAGTTCGTGTTTTAGAAAATGAGAAATTATCTCCAATTGTAATATTATCAGTGATCTTATAGCTCAGATTTAATTTTGTATTGAATCTATTGAATCCACTTCCCGAATTGATTTCCCTCCCAGCATCTAAATTACCTTCATCTTGAAGATAACCAATACTACCATAATAATTTAATTTACCTAAACTTCCCGATGCAGAAAAATCATTAGAATTGATAATGCTTGTGCGAAAAATTTCTTTAAACCAATCAGTAGAACCTGGATATTGTGCTTTTGTTATAAATTGAGTCGGATCGGTTACTTTATCATTCCTTAATTTTTCGTTATATAACTCAATATATTGATCTGCATATACCATTTCAGGAATGTTAGTAACCGTTTTAATTCCTAAATAGGAATTAACATTGAAAATAGGTTTTCCTTTTCCTGTTTTAGTTTTTATAATCACCGCTCCGTTAGCAGCTTTTGCACCATAGATTGCTAAGCTAGACGGATCTTTTAAAATACTCATCGATTCTATATCTTGTGGATTCAGAAAAGATATATCTTCCGTTAACATTCCATCAACAATAAATACTGTATTTCCTGATAATGAGCCAATTCCTCTAATATCTACTCGAGGCGATCCACCGGGTGTACCAGAAGTAATTACATTGACCCCTGCCAATTTACCTTGGATAGAACTTAGTGGATTTGAATTTGGTTTATCAGCAAGATCTTTAGCTGTAACCAGCCCTATGCTTCCAGTAACATTTTCCTTTTTCTGAGAGCCATATCCAATCATTACAACCTCCTCTATCTTCTGTTCTTTTGGAAGAGTGTCTTGAGGAGTCACCTGTCCATTGACGTTCATACCGAAGTAGAGAACAGCAATAAGACAAGAATACTTTAAATTAGTTTGTTTCATATAGTTTAATTTTATCTTGTACAAATCAAATGTGTTAAATCTTTTAATGGAAAGATATTTTCTCAAAAGAAGACTTTGTTCAAAAATATAAAAAATATCAGATGATGTTAAATTTAGTTAAATAATTTATTAACAACGTATTAAAATATGAAATATCTTAAAAAAAACTAAATTTTAATAAATTCTACAATACAATATTTTAATATAAATGAATATTTCACATTGAAGCAAAGCCTTATTTTACTGAAATACCCACCGAAAAACTGTTTTAATGTCTCATTTTCATACATTCTCAATCTTGTTGACTAAAAATTGACAGGAGCTTTAAAAAATAAAATTTCAGAGATTGCATAATATTGTTGTAAATTTTTGTTAAACACACAATTGTCTTTACCTTTGGTGCAGTATTTGACAAGGTTAAAAAAAATTGAAAATGAAAAAATATATCATAGCCATTGCATTGGTTTTAGGAACCGGCGCAGTGATCACTACAAGCTTAAACTCATGCTCTACACTCGCGACCTCAGATCTGGGCCTGGCAGTAATTAAAAGAGTTTTGCTGGGAGGCATAAATAAAGGAATGAGTATATATGGTAATAAGGAAGCATTTCTGCAGAATAATCTCGTAGATAAGGCCTTGCCAAAACAATTACGTGATATTAATACCACTTTAGAGAAAATAGCGCCTTCGCTTGTTGCTAAAGAAAGAGAATATATTGCTGATGCTGCGGTTTACACAGTGAATATCTCAAGACCAATTTTAGAAAATGCTGTAAACAGTTTGAATGCACAGGATGTAACGAGAATTATTCAGGGAGAAAAAGGAACAGCCACTTTAATTTTAAAAGAGAAAACTTCTCAGCAGCTTGTTGCAGCGATCGCCCCGAAGGTGGAGCAGGAACTGAATAAATATGGAATTGTAAAAACAATCAATACCGCTCTATCAGGAAGCAATCTTTTGGGAAGTCTTTTGGGTAGTGGAAATAGCAACAGCAACGTCAATGCTGGTGGCTTGAGTATGTTGGCTTCAGAACAGATTGTCAATGGTTTATTCAATATTATTGAAGATCATGAAAAGCAGAATTCTGCATCACTTTTAGGACCACTTGGAAAATAATTATTTTTTCATTATATTTATATAAATAAGTAGCAATAATGGACATATTACAAGGAAATCAGCACGCTAATCCTGAAGAATTTTACATTTCATTAAAAGAAAAACTTGAAGATCATCACGATTTTCCTGAGGATTATCTTTTTAAATTTATCATTCCGACCGATGAGGCAAAGCTTACAGAAATATATAAAGTTTTTGACGGAATCAAATTTACATTGGGCAACCGCGAGAGTAAAAACGGAAAATATACTGCCTGCAATATCAATGCGTTCGTACTGGATGCAGATCAGGTAGTAAGAATCTACAAAGAAGTTGCCACCATAGAAGGTGTCATCTTATTATAGAAATAAAAAAGTCAGCGATTGCTGACTTTTTTTATTTTTAATTATTAAGATTACTGTTCTATAAAGAATTTTACATTTTCTACAGGTCTTCCAAGCATTGCCACGGAACCTTTAATAAGAATCGGTCTTTGAATTAACGAAGGATTTTCTGATAAAATCTGCAGCCATTCATCATTACTATAATTTTTCCCTGCGTACTTTTCCAAATAGAGCTTCTCTTCTTTTCTGATGATATGAAAAACATCTTCATTAAGCTTTTTTAAAACCGTTTTCAGTTCTAAAACAGTCAAAGGATCTTCCATGATGTTGATGATTTCAAACGGCACTCCGTTTTCGTCCAGATACTCTAAGACGGCATTTGATTTTGAGCAGTTTCCGTTATGCAGAACTTTTACCAACATTATATTTATATTTAATTTTGTCTCGTGAGTCTAAAACAATTTTAGAACCAAAACGCAATGGGATTATTTTTTTTAACTAAGATTAAAACAATCCGTTTAGTTCTGTTTCAATCTTCTCTAAAATCAATCCGAAATCTTCAGGTTTTTCTACAAAATCTAGATCATCAACTTCAATAATAAGAAGTTTACCCTCGGTATAATTGGAAATCCATTTTTCGTATTTCTGATTCAGTTTAGACAGATATTCGATACTGATTGACGCTTCATATTCTCTACCTCTTTTGTAAATTTTCTTTACGAGATTAGGAACATCAGATTTGAGATAAATCAATAAATCAGGAGCCGACACGAAAGTTTTCATCAAATCAAATAGAGAAGCATAATTTTTATAATCTCTGTCTGACAATAGCTTCATATCATTTAGGTTTTCCGCAAAAATATGAGCATCTTCATAAATCGTACGATCCTGAATAATATTTTTTCCGCTGTCTCTGATTTCTTTTACCTGACGAAATCTGCTTCCCAAAAAGTAAATCTGAAGTGCAAAACTCCACTTACTCATGTCTGCGTAAAAATCTTCCAAATAAGGGTTGTGATCTACATCTTCAAACTGTGCATCCCAACCGTAATGTTTTGCCAACATCGTCGTTAAGGTCGTTTTTCCTGCTCCAATATTTCCGGTAACTGCAATGTGCATACTTTGTCTTCTGTATTATTTTTTAAACATCATGGATTCTAAAAACCAAGATTCTGAATCTCGTCTAAAAGCTTCAGCATATCGGGTTTTTCAGACTTTTCTTTCATCAATTCTTCTACAGTTTTCTCAGTGTCATTTTGAGGACTTTCAATCACTGTGGATTTTTCAGAATCTCTGGTATTTTCGAGGTTGTAAAGATAAAGGTTGTTGCCTTTGATTTCAAAATATGCAAGGGAGTTTTTTTCCACAATTTGAACATCTGGATCTTCGAAAATTTTGATGAGTTCTTTCTCGGGAATATATTTAAAAACCGAATTTTTTCCTATGATTAAAACAAATTCGTTTTCCCTCCTCAAGCGCTTTCCGTTTTCTACAGGAGTTTCGTAAAGTTTTTCAAATTTCAGGTTATAAATCCTAAACTGATTTTTGGTTAAAACATAAACTTTGTTTTCAAAAACCAAAAGATCAATCAAATCATCAAAACTTGCGTCAAATGGGTATGAATTGATAGTGGTATCATTCCTGAAATTATATTGCAGCAGACGTTTAGTACTTTCATCGAGCAGCCAGATCTGTTGCAAATCTTCAGCATACGCATGTTTGATGTACGTGAATTTCTGTTTAAAATCTATCTTTTGTATTTCATTTAAATTCTGATCTACAAATTTCATTTCCTGAGCATTTTCAGAAAAAAGGGCAATACTCAAAGGGTTCTGCACTCCCTGAACTTTAAAAGGAACAGTAAACATTAACTTACCCAGTTGCCTGCCCAGCGAATCATACTTCGTAAAACTGAAATCTTTGTTTTTATAGAGATAAATATTTCCATAATCATCCGCAAACAAGTCTCTCACCTCTTTGATTCTCAACGTATCAAAAGGAAGAACTCTCTGCGCAGAAAGTGAACAGATCATAAAAACAAATAAGAATGTGAAAATTTTCAAAAAATCTATTTTACCAACGATAGCGCTCCGTGGGAACGCTACCAATTTACATTTTTTTTATTTTAAAACCTGTTCGAAATTATTTGATTGTAAGTTCATATATCTTCGGCCAGTTTTTACCTGTGATCACCATATTATCACCCTTAAAAGCAATTCCGTTAAGTACATTTTCGCTGTTTGCTTTTGTGTACTGATCTGCAATTTGAGATAGGTCAAATTTGCCTACAACTTCACCATTTGCAGGATTTATTTTAAGAATTATATTTTTATGCCAGACATTTGAGTAGATAAACCCTTTATGATATTCCAATTCATTGATCTGGTCATAAACTTCAGAATTTCCCGCCACCGAAATAAACTTTTCCATTTTTGAGGGATCATTCGGATTTAGGAAGTAAATATTTTTAGTTCCGTCTGAAACCATCAGATATTTTCCGTCGGTTGTCATCCCCCAACCTTCACCGATTACATTGGGATAAGGAAACTCACCAATAAGCTCAAAAGAATTTTTGTCATAAATAAAACCTTTTTTCGCTTTGTAAGTCAACTGATAAATTTTATTGCCTAGGCTTGAAATTCCTTCAGAAAAAATGGTATCCGGTTGTTTTGCTTCTTTTATTACAGATTCACTACCAAGATCATATTTCATAAATTTAGAAGCACCATCAAGTCCCACACTTTCGTAAACTGTATTTCCTTCCATATAAAAACCTTCTGTGAAACTATTAGGATCATGAGGATATTCTGCCACAAGAGTATAACCCATTTTCACTTCAGGATTTTTTGCAAAAACGTTGATTGTTGCATCTTGATTTAAAATCTCTCCGCCCTTCGTTTTAATAGTAAAAGTAACCGCATTATCGCCTAACGTAAAATATTTAGAATCTATGGTAAGACTTGACGTTTCTTTGTCTCCAAAACTGATTGAAATACTTTCTGCATTATCTAAAACATCCTTAGGAAGATCCAATTTGTCACCGAAATGATACCCTTTGGTTTCCATAGAATTGTTGTAATCAGCCAAAGAATTAAGTATTTTTTCGTCATTACTACAAGATACGAACAACAGAAGTGCTGCAAAACCTGTTATTATTTTATTTTTCATTATTATTTCTAAAATATTTCCCCAAAAATAGCAAATTTTATTCCTCTTTACTAATTTCGGCTGTGGGTTGACCAAATTGCAAAATATAACCGTTGTTATCATAGATCGCAAATTCTCTCATTCCCCACTCAAAGTTTTCTATTTTGTAACAGATTTTGGTAATTGTTTTCAGGTCTTGCCAAAGATCATTTACGTCATTTACATTAAAATAGAATGAACCCGAAAAACCTATTTTATCAAAGTTTTCGTGCTCATTGGGTTTTGTAATCATCATTTTCACACTGTCTTTTTGCAAAAAAGCCCACTGCATCTCAGAATTTGCATCCACCAATGCAAATTTTAAAATATGAATGTAAAACCCAATAGTTTCCTCAAAATTCTCAGTCCAGATTACCGGAAAAAATGAATTGAATTTTATCATCAGTTTTCGAGATAAAGTTTCAGGCTTTGACCAATGATTGTATTCCAACCCTGCGTAAAATTTTCAATTGAAAAACCTTCTCCCAAATCGCTTAGGTTTTCTATTCCTTCGTGTACCAGTGTCACTTTAGTCATGTTTCCATCAGTTTCAAGTTCCCAGGTTACTGTTGTTTTCTGGTCTGAAAATGAAGGATAAAACCACGTATGTCTCAATTTTTGATTCTCAATAATCTCTAGAATTTCGATTCTGTGAAGATATTTTTTTTCTTCTCCCGGTTCGTAGAAATCAAAAGATCTTCCAACTTCCGCGTGAAAATCTGGAATATTAAAATACCACGAACTCATTTCATTTTGATCTACCAGTGCTTTCCAAACCTTTTCTATCGGTGCATTGATCTTTTTTGTGACAACAATTGGAGTTTTCATTTTGTATTTTTAAAATTTACATAAAGCTAACTGTGCGCAAATCCTGTAATTTTAGCTTCATCAAAATCAAGCTGCATCTCGATGCTTCTCATGACGTGATCGTCAAATATTTTCTCACGTTTCATCCGGTGTAGTTCATTTCTTTGCGCCTGTATTAGTTGTCTTACAACATCTTTATTTTCATTCATAGCGGTGACATAGTCTCCTGTAGAAGCCATACACTGTGACTTGTCTGCCATCATCAACATTTCATTTTCTAGTCTGTGTTTCTGATGACGAACCATGCTGTTGGTAACTGCCAATTCAGAAAAGTCAGATTCTAACTTATTTAAAGCCGTCTCTTTCAGTTTTCTCATCAGAATGACTTCCTGTTTTTCTTCGGGTAAATCGCTTCCGGCATCATCTATTTTCAGAAGTTTCAGGATCGGAGTCAACATTAGACCCTGCCCGACTAAAGTTATCAAAATAATCACAAAAGTCACAAATAAAATAATATTACGGTGTGGAAAAGCATCTCCGTTTGGTAAAAATGCGGGAATTGATAGTGCCGCAGCTAATGAAACCACCCCACGCATTGCTGCAAAACTGATGATAAACGGTTCCCGCCAATCGGGTTTCGGATTTTCAGATCTTAACTTTTTAGACAAAAACCAAGGAAAATACATGATGGAATAACTATACAACAATCTTGTCAAAATAATTGCGCCACCAATGACGATACTGTAAAAAATACCTTCTGAAATGGTGTAATCTTTCATTGCTGCTACAACAACAGGTAATTCTAAGCCGATTAAAATAAAGATTATTGTATTCATCACGAAAATCAAGACGCTCCAAACGTTTCCTGACTGAATTCTCGAAGTGTGACTCAAGTAACAATGCGAATTGTAAGACATCAACAATCCACCTGCAACGACCGCCAAAACACCCGAAAAATGAAAATGTTCTGCACCAACATACAAAATATAAGGAACGATAAGTGTAATGACTGTATCAATATTTGAATTGGAAGGAATCAGTCTTAAAAAGAATCCGAAAAGCAATCCGACAGCAACACCGATTGCGATTCCGCCAACTGCCATGCTGAAGAAATCACCGATTGCTTCTCTCCAGATAAACTGTCCGGAAATAACTGCCGCCAAAGCAAATTTAAATACAATTAAACTTGATGCATCGTTGATTAAGCTTTCGCCTTCCAAAATACTTGTTATTTTCTTTGGAATTTTCATGTGTTTTAAAACCGAAGTTGCAGCAACAGCATCCGGCGGAGAATTGACTCCACCCAACAAAAATCCCATTGCCACGGTAAGTCCCGGAATTATTGATGAAGAAAGGTAAGCAACTACAATCGAGGTCAGAAAAACCAATCCGAAAGCCATTGAAAAAATCTGCTTTCTCCATTTATGAAAATCCTGCCAGGAAGTAAACCAGGCCGCTTCAAACAAAATAGGCGGAAGGAAAATCAGGAAAACCAAATCCGGCTCGATCTCTATATGCGGCATTCCCGGAACGAGACTGATAATCAATCCGGCAATCACAAGGAAAATCGGATATGCCACTTTGAGCTTTTGACCAATCATTACCAATATCATTACAGAAAGTAAAACTGCAATGGATATAATGACGTATGTGTGAATCATATTAATTTTTTAAATATTTTTATTTAATTCTAAGTAATAATTTTTCGCTTTGTGTTTCTGTGCTTGATCTAAATCAGTGATCTATAAATTCCGCTTTTTCATCAAATTTAATAACAGGTAAATCATATTCTTTGAGAATTTTAATCACTCCGGTTTTATTTGAAAAATCTATATCACTATCATCAGTTAGATATGTTTTTCCATTTTCAAAAACAATATCATAATATGGCTCATTCGGTTCATCAGGTTTTGTAAATGGTACTAACGTTCTGATTTTATATTTATCTGAAAATATTTTACCCAAATAAAGCTGTCTTTGTTCATGGTAAGTATCAGGAGTTCTGTATATTGATATGACAAAACTAAATTCTTGAATTCCAAAATCTTCTTGCGTGTTAAAAATAATATGATTTGGATTATCTAAATTTAATTTTTCCGGTTGGTCATTATTTAAATCACAATAAAAAACTGTCAGATCAGAAAAAACTTCGGACAATGTATTTATAATTTGATCGTTATCAAGTTTTTTACTTAAATAAAAATCTTCCATAATATTTTGATTAATAAATTAAAACCATGAATTTTATTAAATTTCGCTACTTTAAAGTACAATATTATTTTTAGCAACAATTGCAGCCGGAAGATCAGTTTCATCCAGCATATCTCTCATATCAATTTCAATGGTGCGGCTAATTTGAGTGATCGGAACGTCATTCGGACTTCCTTCAAACGGGTTTACCGAAGCTTCACCAACGCTGTCTAAAGTATGAAAACACCAAGTCACTAATAACGAAAAAGGAATATTAAACCATAAGGTGTAATCTGCCAAAACAGTACCCTCTCCCATTTTATCAAACTCTTTAATCAATCCGAACGGAACGAATACAATAAACAAAAGCAAAAGATACGTTGTAATCGAAGAGAAGTTTCTCGGATACGGAAAGTTTTTAATTCTTTCTGCTTTTCCTTGATTATCTGTAAATTTTACAAGCTGATGATTAATCTGCGACCATTGAAAATCATTGATCTCACCCTTATTATAGGCCTCAGACAGATCTTTACTCTGCAAAGCAACCAATTGTGTTGCTCTGTTTTTTTTGCTTAATACATAGTGAAGTTCTTCGTCAGAAAGGTATTCTTTTAAATCGGTCTCGAGAGTTGAAAGTCTTTCAGGAATTTCATATTTCTGAGCATATTCTTTAAATTGTGCTGTACTCATGTTTTCCCAGTTTCTGGATTCACGAAGTTGAAAACGAAGCGCTGTAAGCCAACCATAATGACGCTTAAACATGATCTTTACTTTATCTGAATTTTTTTCTGATAAAGAATCTCTCAGAATATATCCGAAACTTCGGCTGTCATTGATAATTGCGCCATAAATCTGCCGCGCTTCCCAAAGCCTGCTGTAACTCGCATTATTTTTGAAACCGACGATAAAAGCAACGGCTGTTCCCATGATGGCAATCGGCTGCCACGGAAACGAAACAAAAGTAAATCCTAAATAATAAAGAACAGTCGGAATTGCCGACATGATAAACAAAATGTACAGACTTCTCCTTGTCCACATGATAAATTCTATCGGTCCGAATCTTTTTCCTGAATGCATTTTCTTAGTTTTTTAATATCTTAATTTCTGATAAATGGAATATTGTTGTAAAATCCTATCTGTACCTGTCCGCGGTTTTTGTTTTCCTGAATCTGATTCATGTAACCCGCTTCGATTCTCATATTTTTGTTGATGACAAAACCTAAAGCTCCGTAAACTCTGTTTCTGTCTAAAACCGGACTGTCGAGATGCAGGAAAATTTCATTGTAAGCTGAAATGTACAAAGTTTTTGGCAACATTTCTTTGCTGGTAACAGGAACATTAAAACCTAAATAATAACGAAACCTCATCCTGAAATCATCCTCTAAAAAACGCTCTTCCAAACGGTAACGATGCTGAATATTAAAACGACCGAATTTTTGTTTTGTAATAAATTGCTGGAAAATACGATGTTCAATATTTTCAGTTTTTTCTCCATTCACGTAAGGCTGACTCAAGATAAAACCATATCCTAACAAAATATTATTGTTGTTTTCTGTAAGATCATAACCAATTCCGGTACGTATTAAGAGTTGTTCCAAATCTCCGATTCCGTCAAAATTACGGTATTGAATTTCATTATGAAAATTAAGTTTTTTACTGATTTTGTTGTTTCCAAAATACATATACCATGCACCCAAATCACTGTTTTGAGCACTAAAAGGTACAGAAAAACTGATAAGAAGCAAAAAAACCAACGTTCCGAAAATCTTCATATTTTATTGTTTATTAGTATTATCTATCACAAATAACAAAATTAATACTTTAAATCAATAATAACAAATAAATAATCAGAACTCTAATTTGTCTTTCATCGTAAATTTCATTTGTATACACAATTATAAAATAATAACCGACAGATTAATCTGTCGGTTATTATTAACGATAATTTATAAAAATGTAAAAAATTAAGAATGTTGCATTTTAGCCGGATCATCATAATTGACCATCCAGTTGATTCCGAACTTGTCGGTAAACATTCCGAAATAAGCACCCCAGAATGTATCTGCAAGAGGCATTGTAACTTCTCCGTCCAGAGACAATCCGTTGAATAATTTATCGGCTTCTTCTTTAGAATCTGCATTGATTGAAACCGAAAAATTGTTTCCTACTTTCAGATTAGAAGACCACTCTCCGCCGGTATCACTTCCCATTAACACTGTTTCTTTAGAAATCGGAAGCGTAACATGCATAATTTTGTCTTTTTCTTCTTCAGGCAAATCTTTTCCTTCCTGTGGAGGCATTTCGCCAAAAGTTCCGATGTATGGAAATTCACCGCCAAAGACTGATCTGTAAAATTCGAAAGCCTGTCTGCAGTCTCCGTTGAATGTCAAATAAATGTTTACTGTTGCCATGATTTTAGTATGTGTAAATGTTAAATGCTAGATGTTGGATGCTAAAGTTATTAGTCAATACGTGCTACTTATTATCTATGTTGATCAATCAGAATCATATTTCCGTCAGGATCTTTGAGGAAAATATGTTCAGGTCCGGAAGTGGCTTCGTCGGCTTCTCTTTCCAGTATCACCTGATTTTCTTTTAAATGTTTCTGAATATCGCGCACATCATCAAAGACTTCAATATTATTAGCATTCTCATCCCAACCGGGGTTGAAAGTCAGCATATTCCCATCGAACATTGCCTGAAAAAGCCCAATTAAAGTAGTTCCGTTTTTCATGATCAGATAATTACTTTCCGTATTTCCACCCATTGTGCTGAAGCCTAAATTCTCATAGAAAACCTTTGACTTTTCTAAATCTTTAACGCTTAAGCTGATGGAAAATGCTCCTAATTTCATATTTTGATGTTTTCTTCGTTGTATGTTGAATTAATTTAAACGCAAAGCTCGGAAAGTTTTTTTTAACTAACTATTTTTAAATTCGCATAGGCGCTTCACTTATTAAAGAACAAAGGGTTGTCACTTGTATCCTTTAAACGGAATGATTGAAAACATTTTGTCTCACTTACGGTAAAACCTATTTTTTGCTTAAAGCCAATTTATATCCAGCTAAAACCAATCCCCAAACCAAGATTCCTAAAACCCAGAACCAGATTGGAGTTGGTAAAACGATCATATTGTAAATTGTGAAAGAAAGAAAAATAAGTCCGCAAATAATTGCGGCAGTAGGTTTTCCGTTTTTTGCAATTTTTGTAGAAATAAAACCGGAAAATAAAGCACCCAAAGCATATCCCATAATAACCATAAATTTGCCCAAGAAAGGTAAATTTTCAATATACGATTTGAAAGCTTCCATATCATTCGCCTTCATCCCAGCCGGATACGGATGCAAGATATGATTAAGTGTTTCTACTCCCCAAACGCAAATAGAACCGGCAATAATTCCGGCAATAACTCCCAAAATAATTCTTAACATGATTATTGGTTTTTTAAATTAGTTTTAAAATCTAAAGTACCGTCGTAGCTTTTCCAGTTTCCGATCCATTCTATGTAAGGATTTTCTACTTTTTCAGTTTTTTTATTCCACTTAAAAGTGTAGATAAATTTTCCTTTAAAAACTCCTGAATGTTTTCCTTTATTCTCTTCAGCCAATTCGTAATCACCGTACACGACTCCTTTCTTCTTCCCGTCTTTGTATTTCGTAATGGTTAATTTACCTTCGTACTTCGTTGTATTATTGTCAACCACAGAATATCCCGAAACAAAATATTCCTGGTCATTTTTTTTGTTTTGTTCAGAAATTTCCACTTTTAGCCTGATTACTTCATTATCGTTTCCAATGGTTCCGATATAAGGTGCAGACTGATTGAGCCAGACATTAGCAATATTGGGCATTTGTGCAAAAGCAAAATTGGCTGTCAGGATGAGAAGGCACAAAAGTTTTTTCATTGTAGTTTTTATTTAAATATCACTTTAGAAATTTTGGTATGATAAAAATTAGCAAACCAAAAGTCCGTCTTTTTACCACTGTCATTGTTTTCATACACTCCTTTAAAAGTTGTATTGCAAAATTTATGGACGGCACTCATTTCTTTTGCTGTCTGAATTCTAAACTTACCTTTAAAAAACCATCATCAATATCGGGCTGAGTTCCGTTTAATTGAAAATCACCGAAAACTAACATTAGATCAGATCAATCTTTTACATTAAATACATAATTAAAAGTGAGTTTTCCTGAACACGTCAAAGCTTCTCACTCAATGTGTAAACTCCTTTTACAAGATAATTTTCCGGCTTTTTGGAATCTTTTATGACTGTCACAAATTTGACATCCATTTTCGCATTATTCATTTCACCATCAAAACCCAATTTTTCATTTAGAATTATTTTGCTGAAATCTTCATTTTTTAAAGGAAAATCATTTGACTGTGCATAGAAAGTGAAAATGGAAAAAGTAAGAATAGAAATATTTTTATTGTATCAAAATCTTTACACTCCAAACTGAGCCAAATGATGATTCAGATGCTTGGCAAACATATTATTCCATTCGTCAGATTTCAATTTGCCAAAAGAAAAAGATTCTTTCTCATGAAAAGCTGAAGCTCCCAACTGCTGCGTTTTCTGTATAAAACCAATCAATCTTTTCTTTTCATCATCAAAACTTCTTCTTCCGGTAATGACAAACTGAGGTGCTGTAGGAGAATCTCTAGGATAGGCTTTTTCTCCGACCACTTTAGGTTTTACGAATCTTTTTAAAATAAATTTTGCGATAGATCCTGGTTTTTTATGTTTTTCAGGCTCATACACCATTTCATAGGTTATGCAGCAATGTGCAAGCATCTGATCAACCGTCATTCTCCCCCACAAACCGTGAGTATCTTCCACTAAATTATTTATTCTATTGATATAATTCTGAGCGTCTTTCGCATCAAATACGTTTTCCATAGTTTATCAAATTGTATAGAAACAAATATAATATTATTTCAGATGATTTTAAAAATTGTTTTTAATTCTCAATTGCGAATTCTTTAATGGTTACTGTTTTTAAATTATAACAAAAAGCTCCTCACAAAAATCTGTAAGGAGCTGAATATTTTAATTATCGATGAATTATTTAGAAACCGCTTTTTTCATCGCAGCATCGGGACGCAATATTCTGTAACGCACTTCCATATCCTTTGGTATGTAAAAAACCAATGGCAATTTACTGTTGTATCGTACAATCTCAGGCTGCAGAGACACAAATTTCTTGGTCTTTTTCTGATCCGGACAACCCATCAAAGTTCCGCCCGTTTCTCCATTAGATTCAACTTCATAATAGCTGTAACCCCAGCCTTGTACATCTTGCGTGTTGACTTTCCCTATCAAAAAATGTTTATTGCAGTCGAGTAATTTTTCCGCACCAACAAAAAATTCAACTTTGAGATCATTTTCGTTTTTTGCAATGGGCAATTGAATGTAAACTTGTTTATATCCTTCTTTAGCTTTTGGAAACATATCAATCTGAAGCTTTTCAAACTTCTCGGTTTTCTTTTTCTGAGCACATACATTACTTACTGCAAACATCATCAATACTACAGATACTGCTTTTAAAAATTTCATAATTGTTTCGTTTAAAATTTACAATTTCCTTACAGTCAAAAACTATTCCACAATTTCTACATGAGTTCCTTTCGTATGGGCACTCATCTGTGGCGCATAATAATTCTGAATGGTTGTAATTCCGTTTGAGAATTTTCCTGATGCATTGGCAACATAATCATATTCGAAAACATATTTCCCTTTCGGCATCGACTGAATATAGAAATTTGTAGATGCATCTTTTGTCGATTGATAATAGCCTAAACTATTTTTCCACTGATAACCAGAAATCACCTCCAAAGGCTCGAATCCTGCAGCTCTCATATCTTTGATATGAATAAATTCCATTGCACGATCTGTGTTTACAATCATTCTTACAGTCACTTTATCGCCAACTTTTAATGGCGTTTGAGATGAAATTTTCTGCAGTTCTTCGCCGTTTACCGTTTTAACTTTTTTATACAGTTCTTTTACGACAGAAATATAATTTTCAGAAGATTTTATTTTATCTAAATCTTCATAATACTGCCAGAATAATCCGCCCTGAACAATTCCCGCACCGGATTTTGTTACTGTAACTGTGGCTAAATTTTTATCTAAAACATTAGTTTTCAAAGCAGATTTCACATAACCAGTTGCCTTAGTTTCCGGTTTCAATTCTTTTCCGCCCCAAATGATTGTTGCTTTATCACTTTCTGCAGACGTCCATGATTTTCCTGAATTTAAAATAGTAAATATCACTTCTGAAGTTCCTCTTGAACTTCCCCAAGAATTGACTTCTTTTTGTGTGATCAACCAGATTTTCATGTCTTCGATAAATTTCTGATCGTTTGGTTTTAATTTATTGAAAGCTTCCAAAGCTCCTGCATGATTCACTACTTTTGAGCTAAACCAACCCCAATCATCAAGATTTTGTTTCCAATAAACGCCTTGCATTTTTGAGTCTACAGAAGTTTCTTTTAAGTAATTTAATAATTTATCCGAAACATCTTTTACGCCATAATCGCTCATCAATAAAGCTGCACGATGCAGTCCAAAGAATGTAAACTCCGTAATTTTCGTTGTTTTGGCTTTTTGTTTCACCAAAGATTTTAAGGTTGCTCCTTTTTCTTTTAACGGATATTGTTTTTCCCAATAATTTCGGGTGTCAAGATAATCTAAAGTCCAGTTATTGATTACATTTTCTTTTTTAACATCAGTGTATTTATTGATTTCATTATCAACATAACCAATCAGTTTTGTCAACAGTTCTTTCTGTTCGGAAGATTGATAGTCTTTCACATTATCTTGTAACCAAACGTTTATTTTCCCTAAATTTTTAAGGATATACAGCGACGTTCCGTAAGAACTCGGATAACCCTGATACCAAGAAAAACCACCATCCGGATTTTGCAGTTTTTTGAAATCATCCCAATCCTGATTGATTGAATTTTTCATCGTGTTGGCATCAAACAACAACGCCAGTTTCTGTATTTGTTCTTCTTCGTTTTTACTTTCCAAAACCCAAGGAGTTTCTTCCAATAAAAGTTGTTTTAATTCCTGATTTTTTTCAAGATTTGAATTTAATAATCCTTTGCTTTGATATTCTTCAAAGACCGTTTTCAGCTTGGGATTGGCTTTGAAAATTTCCGAAGCCAAAACATCGGCAAACCATTTATTGAAAATCACATCGGCAGAATTGTTCTGGTCATTTTTCAGACTTGGAAGCGCAAACATAATTTCCCAAATCGGATTGGTTGTCAGTTCCAGAGTATTTGAAACATTTGAAATTGTTGTTGAATTGGTATTTTTAAGGTTTTCTAAAACAAAAGTTTTCGTTTCGCCTTCTTTCACAAAAATCGGAACCGCATCGGTCACCAGCATTCTGTTTGGCAAAATTGCGATTGCTTTTTGTTCGCCGTCAGAATATTGACCGGCTTTTGCAACCACTTTTAAAATTACTGAAGAAACGTTATTCGGAACTTTGACTTTCCATGTTAACGCTGAGTTTCCATTTTCATTTAAATCAAAATTCTGAATGCTTGAATTTAAACCAAACTTTGAAGAAATATCTTCATTCGTAAATGCATCAAGAATCTGTAAACTTGCCGAACCGTTTAATTTTTTGCTGGTTAAATTTGATAATTTTGATTGCAAATTCAATTCATCTCCTTCTCTTAAAAATCTCGGATAGTTTGGAGTAACCGAAAATTCTTTCTGCGTTACCACTTCTTTTTCCAATGTCGCCGCTCTTGCGTCTTTTGTGTGAGCCAAGAACATTAATTTCCATTTTGTTAAAGCTTCAGGAGAAGTGAATTCGAAGTTGACGTTTCCTTCTGCATCTGTTTTTAAATCTGGGTAGAAGAAAGCGGTTTCGTTTAGGTTTTGACGGACTGGGATTTTACTAAGTTCAGCTTCAAATAATTTATTGGGATCAAATCCATCTGTATATTGCATTTTTTCAGCTTCTGTCAACTGTCTTCCAGAATTCAAAATATTAATTGCAGCATCATCATCCACTCTCACAGCTTCTAATCTCATTGGTGGAGAACTTGAATTTTTTGCTGCGACCATTGGCGCTGGAGCAGCGCTGTTTGTCACAGAAACCCCTGATACTCTACCTTGCAATGAGAACGCTACATTTCTATCAAACCAAGTAAACTGCGGAACATCTAAATATTTCCCATTCAGATATTTCATTTTTTTCTGATAATATTTTTGTTCTAAATTTCCTGTCATATCATAAGAAGTTATAATAGAATAGGGCATATACAATTTTTCCCAATAAAAAGTATTTACATAAAACTGGTCCAAAGACATATCGTACATATTGGCTAAAACCTCAGCATTGATCTTTTCTTTCTCATTTCCTGAGATTTTCACCGACCATTTTTCCTTAGAATTGGGTTCTAATTTATCTCTAAAAGTTGTGGTTTCTATTTTTAATGGTTGTTCGGTATCTTTTATTTTTAAATCAACCGTTTCCGTTTGTACATCATTGAAAACAACAACCTGAAACTGAAGATTCAAGCTGTTCACATTTTCATCTTTTGGGATATCAACAGAATATTCTAAAATTCCATTCTTAAATTTATGCACTTCAGAAACTGTTTTACCCACACCATCTTGTACAAAAACATTCACCAACGCATCTGGAATTGCAGAATACACAAAAACTTTGGCCTTCTCTCCTCTTACAAATTCATCTTTAAGTTCTAAAACTGTTAAGAAAGTTTTTTGATTCGGCTTTAAAGATTTTTTATCCCAAACACTGAAATTTTGAGTAGATTTTATCGTGTCTTTACCTTCAATATTATATAATTCCAATTGATAATCTCCGGCTTCCAGTTTTCCTAAATCGAGAGATTCGTCATTTCGCTGTGCTCCATTCAGAATGACAGAAGAAGTTTTCCAGTTTCTTAATTCATCATTTTTATCATACAAATCATGAGGAAATTTGCTAATGAATTCATCTTTCGAGAATTTTGGTAAATTCTGAATTTCATGTTTAAAATTGCTTCTGAAAATCCTGTTTGGAGCTTCCAGTTTTGATAATTTCACCTGATAAGATTTTTTCAGATTTTGTTCGTTGTAATTTTTGGTTTCAACTTTTACTTTCACACTTTCGTCGCCAAAAGTGTTTTTAATTTCTTCTGCTTTGATGTAATGAGAAACTGAGGCAACTTTCAGATTAGTATCTGCAGTTTGCGTTTCTCCATTAATGTCGGTTGCCGAAGCGTTGATTTGGTAATTATCAATCTGAATCCCTTCTAATTTTTCATCTTTTTTAAGGTCTAATTTTATGGTAAACTCTCCTTTCTCATTCGTTTTCACATCTCCAAGAATCGAGTTCTCATTATCGCTATCGTTGGGATACCATGGGAAATATCTCCAACGGATGTTTTTCTTTTTGATTTCGTAAGAAACGTTTGTATTGCTTAATGCAACTCCGGAAAACATCATTGCTTTTCCTTTCAGTTCAATGATTTGTCCGTATTTATATTCCTCTTTTACCGGTTCAAAAGTGACTTCAAATTTCGGGCGTTTATATTCTTCTACCTGAAAATACTTATGACCATTCGTCCCGCCGTCGGTTTGAATAAAAAATTGACCATTCAGTTTTCCTTTAGGCAAAACAAAACTACCGTGATAAGAACCAAATTCATTCGTCGTGAAATCCTGAAATGAAACCTGCTGATTGTTGGCATCTTTCAAAGTGATTTTCTGCTTTAAATTAGATCCTACTGATTCAATTTCCCTATCTATTTTGGTATTGATGACTTTAAAATAAACTGTTTGACCTGGTCTGTAAATGGCTCTGTCAGTAAAAATCTGAGCTTTTATACGTGTTTCCTTGTTTGGGTTGTAATTTTCTACATTTCCGCGATTGCCATACACTTCCATAATCTGAAAGTCATTCGTTTTCGGTTGTTGAATTAAAAATGTTCTGTAGTAATCTGTACTTGTTGTTGCCGGAAATTTAAAAACTCCTTTTTCATCAGTTTTACCTGCAATGTTATTTAAAGTTTTATTTTCTATAAACTCATAGAAAGTCAGATTTTCATTGTTTACTGGCTTTCCGTTTTCTGCATTCACTAATTTTAATTCATTCGATGAGTGGTTTCTGTCATTTTTAGATTGATAGATAATCTTACGATTTGTAACAAAAAAAAGAAAATTCTGGTTAAAATCTAAATCTTTTTTTTCAGACCCAGCAACAGAATATTCTGCAACATAAATTCCTGAAGGCAAAGATTTTACTTCAAGTGAAGTTTTGTGAATCTGATAATCTTTTGGGTCAGACAAACTAAAAGTTTCTTTTTTCAATAAAGTTTTTTTGACCTTTGCAAAAGCATTGTTGTAAGGATTTCTCGCATACTGCATAAAAGATAAAAGATCATCTTTCACTTCATAGATATTCAAAGAAAATTCAGAAACATTTTTAAACTCAGCAACTAGATGAATAGGCAGGTTTGGTTGAGTTTGCTGTTCATATTTAATGCCTAAATATGGATTTATAATTTGATTTTCTTTATTTCTGATATTATCTAAAAAAGCAGATTTCGGAAACTGAGTTTTAGCTTGATTTGCAATTGCGAGCGCCTCTTTCTGTTTGTTTTTAATGACTAATTCACCCATGATTTCTTCCATCACGAGAACTTTGTAATCGCCATCAATATTGGATTTAGCTAAATTCTGAAGTTGCTCTAATTTATCTTTACATCGACCAAACTGACAGTTTTCAGATAACTTCTGATGCATAAAATACAGCTTGGCATTTCCCTCATTTTGAGTAATCAATTCATCAAAAATAGTGTTGATCGTACTTCTGTTTTCGGCTAATTCATTTTTTGTAAACAATCCATTATCAGATAAAAAGCTCACTTTTTTAAGCGTATACCAATCCAGCAACGTTGGGAAATATGCAATGTCATTTGTATTAGAAAAAGCATCTTTATATTTTGCAAAAGATACTTTTTTCATTGCTTGGCTTTGTTCATCGAGCTCTTTAAAATTTTTGTTTAAATAATTTTTAAAATCAAGCTTGCTCCATGTTTCAATTTGCGAAACATCCTGAGAATTCATGTTCGTTCTTCCGTTAATCTCCCAGGAATGCTCATTGTAGTAATCAAACATAAAACCCGATAGCACAACTTTATAAAACAAGAGATCATCCCCTTTCAATTTTTTTTCCACATTTTGAAGTTTTACAAAAAATTGGGAAGCTGAATTGTTTTTATCATCATCGGAAATCTGATTGACAATAATAAATTCTGCTTTTAAGGAGCGGATCAATTGCAGCGCATTATTTTCTTTCATGGCTTGGTTCTGTATGTCTAAAATGATGGGCAGATTAGATTTATAAGTTCCCTTGGCTGAATTTTCCTGAACTTTTTTCCACTGCTGGTCGTAGTAGTTTTGTGAAAAAAACAATGAAAAATTCAACAACAAAAGGAATAGGAACAAAATCTTGGAATATCTTTGCATATGTGTTATTTTTACTAAATGAATTGCTTAAAAGTACTGAAAAAAACTGTCATAGACAGCCAACTTTACGTATCCTTAATGGGAACTTTTTTCGCAGTATTTTTCATGCTTGAGCAAAACACATTCCGATTTCCCTCTGTCCTTTTGATCTTTATCACCTATTTTAGCGGATATCTGTATACCAAGTACCAGAACACAAAATATTTTTACAGCATTTTTCTGTTAAATATCATCACAGGATTGGTTTCTGCTGCTTTAATTATCTTTAATCATAATGAAATACGTCTGATTAAATGGAGTATCATTGTTATGTTAGGCTTACTCTACAACAGTTTTTTTTTGGAAACATACATCCGGAAAATCCCCTTACTGAAGGTGTTTTATGTGGGCTTGGTTTGGGCGTTGGTCAACTCTTGGCTGACTTTACCTGAGTTTAATTTGTCAATATTTTTAATCAGTTTCTTTTTTGTGACCGCACTTGTTCTGCCATTTGATATTCGGGATATGGAAAGCGATACCGTTCAGACCTTTCCTAAATTAATTGGTGTTCAAAACACAAAATTCCTTGCCTATATCTTTGTTTTTATTTCAACAATTCTATCTGTTTTTCATCTCCAAACTCAGTTTGCTTTTAGTTTTTTCTTTACATCAATCATCACGTTTATTCTCATCTATTTCTCTGAAAGTAAAAGAGATGACCTCTATTTTTCTTTTGTGGTTGAAACCTGCTCTGTACTTCCTTTTTTATTTTTAATAATAATGGAGTATTTTTGACGAATGATTATCAGGAAACTCACCCTTTACAATTTTAAAAACCATTCTGAAAAAAAGTTTGAGTTTTCGCCGCAAATCAACTGTTTTGTTGGAAATAACGGTGCCGGAAAAACCAATATTCTAGACGCCTTGCACTATCTTTCTGTTGGAAAAAGCTTTTTGGGAAATACAGATACCAATAACATTAAAAAAGAAGAAGATTTCTTTACAATTGACGCTGAAATTCAAAATGATGACAGCGAAGACATCATCAAAATATCTCAACCCAAAGAAGCTAAAAAAGTAATTAAAAAAAATGATAAAAGCTACGACCGAATGGCTGATCACATTGGTTATTTGCCGAGTGTGATGATTTCTCCGTACGATTCCAATTTAATTTCAGATTCCGGGGAAAGTAGAAGAAAGTTTTTGGATTCTATGATTTCTCAGACCGATTCAGGATATCTTTTTGATTTAATTCAGTATCAGAAAACAATTCAGCAGAGAAATGCTTTGCTGAAATATTTTGCAAAAAACAGAACCTGGGATAGAGATTCATTGGAAATTTACGACGATCCGATTACAAAATCAGGGACTAAAATATTTGATAAAAGACAGGAGTTTGTCGCCAAATTAAATCCTATTGTTCAGAATTTTTATCAGATTATCTCAGGTGGGAAAGAGACGGTTTCAGTAATTTATGAGTCTCACCTGTTGAATGACTCTTTTGAAAATCTGCTTAATGAAAGTTTAGAACGCGACAGAATGCTTACCTACACTTCCAAAGGAATTCACAAAGATGATTTGCTTTTTGAAATGGATGCTGTTCTTATTAAAAAAATAGGTTCGCAGGGACAGCAAAAATCATTTTTAATTTCATTAAAGTTAGCTCAGATGAGTCTGGTAAAAGAACTTACCGGAAAAACGCCCATCCTTTTGTTGGATGATATTTTTGACAAACTGGATGATACTCGTGTTGCACAATTAATAAAACTGGTTAATCAGGAAAATTTCGGACAGATTTTCATCACAGACACCCATCGGGAACGTACTGAAAATGTGGTAAAGAAGATTAATGAAGAGAGTATCATTTTTGAAATTTAACTCACACCGATTTTCAAAGAATTATGAAATTAATATTTAATTTCAAATTTCATTTACAACTCTTAAAACCCTTCTCTTAACATGAAACGAAATAAAAAACGCGAATTTCAATCCTCAGAGTTGGTAAAGTCTTTTGCCAGAATTTATGGTTTTGAAGATAAATTATTGGCTTTTGAGATTAAAGATTTTCTTGAAGAATATTTGGATGAAAGTTTGTTTAATGAAATTGAAAGCGTCAATATTGAGGACAAAACCATTATCATTCGGATAGAATCTCCCCTTTTAAAGAACGATTTCCAGATGCGTAAAACCTTTTATTTAAAAAAATTTCAGGATAAATTCGGTGAAGATAAATTTACTGATCTTCAAATTTTGTAGGCATTGACTTCTGCATCATGTCATTTGTTTTATAATCAAAACGTGACCGCAAGGGTATAAAAAACTTCAGTGGATTTTTCAGGAAATATCTGAAAATCTCTCTGTAAATCTCACTTACCTCTCCAAAATTCAACTTTCTAGATCTGAACGCCAGAAACATAGAAAGGCTGAAACTTACCAGAAAGTTAAAGAATCCTATAATAAAAACCGTAAGCAAAGCAATCCAGAAAGTGTAGGAATCTACATTGAAATCTTCTCCATAAAGTCCTAAAGCAAAGTTTCCGGCTGCAAAAGTAATATGACGGATATCTAAATCTAATCCGAAAAACAGACCTACAGGAGCAGTCGCTCCTAAAAACACCCCAAACCAAAAATTGGAAACAATGCCTGCCCAGTTTTTAGCATAATATTTTGAGAGATTATTGGCAAACTTAGCACCGAAAACTCTTTTAATTGACTGATTTTTAGCAATTCTGTCGGGAATCTGGAAAAAAATTGAGTTATTTCCAATATTACCCGATATAATTCCAGAGATAAAAAGATAAAAACCGGCTATACTTGCATGAAGAATCGCTTTAGAATTAAAAGGATCTAAATCTTTCAAAAGTTTTTCGGATTTCTCGACAGCGATATTTTGGGAGAAAAACACATCCAATCCGTAAATAATTGCTAGAGCAACGGGAAATGCAAATAAAACATTCCCAACAAAAGCAATAAACTGACTCCTGAATAATTTCGATACCAAATCGGCAAATTCTGTATTATTTCTTTTGGTATTTCCCTGTTCAGAAAGAACCTTGGTCATCGTCGCAGCCGTCATAGCTGGCTGTTTTGTTGCTAACGTAAACCCCATCAAATAAATCATCACAAATCCCATCGCATAATTTAAAGAATATAAAAACGCATGGAAAAAGTCGCTTCCGGGCATAAAACCGTAGAGCATTTTCAGAACGCATAGCGCTCCTACAATGACGCCTCCCCCACTTGCTTTATAAAACATCTTCATGTACTGCTTGCGATTTGAGGTGATGTAATGACTTCCTGTCTCCGCAGTATGATTGGTAATGAGGTGAGAAATCATCCTCGTACTGTCATTGAAAAGTTCTGAGATGTTATTTTTGTGAGATTTATAACTTAAGACATTAAACATTAACTGTTTAGATTTAATGATAACATCTTCGTTCTGATCAATTACAAGCAATTGTACAATCTCGTAAATTCTTTGAGTCTGCTGGCGAATTTTCAGAAGAGCCTGATTGATTTTCCCTGAAATACCATATTTGGATGAGTTTTTAAAGGCAATATTTACAAAATCCAAACACTGCTCAATATAGATCTTTATCTGCTTGTATCTGCTGTCCTTTGAGTTTAATTGAATCTCAGGATTAGTCTTAAATTGTTCAGCCAAAGCCTCCAACTCATTTTGTAAAGCTAAAAATGGGTTATCAAAATTCCTATATTCTGGTGCCATTCTTACAACTTCAACTTCTAAAGCCATCCCTGTAACCCGCCATGAAAGAATATTCATAGAGAAAATAAGCTCCCTCTTAACTTTAGGTTTTTGGATAAAATCTGTAAGCCCCAAAATCTGAAAAAATTCATCCATTTCATTTTCAGGAAGATTGTGGAGATACTCTAGATCTTTTTTAGGTCTGAAACTGATATTGTCAACCAAATACCAAACTGTTTTCTCATTTTCTACCGGTGGCAGAATTTTATTAAGAATTCTTTTTTTTAATTCCGGGAAAAAGGCATTTTCAGATAAGATATTGGCTTCAGTAAGAGATAAATTAAAGGGTCGGCCTTCAAAGATGCTGTGAACATAATATCTGAAGTTTTCAGCTAAGTTAGGATTTTCTTTAAAGCAATTCAGAACGTCGGTAAAATCGGCTTTCTTGATGCTCTCCAAAAACTCTGCAAAAGGTTCCAGAGAAAGGGTTTCATTCTTAAAAGAAAAATATTTTTTAAGAACAGATTCAAAATCTTTTGTACTTGAACTGAGAAATTTCATTAGTACAAAGATACTATTTCAAACTCACATTTCTCATTTGTCGCATAATCCAGTTATGTTTCTTTCTTAGATAGGCTGAAGGATTTTTAGGATCATATTTTTTGGGATTCGGTAAAACCGTCGCAATCCATGCTGCTTCTGAGGTATTGAGATCTTTTGATGACTTTCCAAAATAATATTGTGAGGCTGCCTCTACACCGAAAACTCCCTGCCCCATCTCAATAGAATTCAGATATCTTTCTAGAATGATGTCTTTAGACCAAACTTTTTCGATAATGAAAGTATACATCGCTTCCAGTCCTTTTCTAATCCAGCTCCTTCCCTGCCAAAGAAAAACATTTTTTGCCGTCTGCTGAGAAATGGTACTTCCACCTCTGAGTTTTTTGCCCTTTTCGTTGTTCTTCATCGCTTTTTCGATTGCCGTATAATCAAATCCGTTATGATTAAAAAACTTTTGGTCTTCGGATGCAATCACCGCTTTCTTCACATTATTTCCCATTTCGTCGTAGGAAATATAATCACGGTTCAGCTTTCCATACTCGAAAAGTCCACCGATCTGTGTAATGGTGATGGGTGGATTAAAAAATCTTCCCCAGATGATGAATACTACGTTCAGAACAAGAACGATAAAAATGATTTGCTTTATTTTCTTCCACATATGCTAAAAAACTAGTGCAAAAATAAAAAATTCCTTCGATCTATTGTAATTCTTTCATGTAGGTCAGCTGATAATTAGGCAAAAGGTCTGGGTGAAGGATCTTTATATAATCTTTTAGGATAAGATCTGCTCGCACCACTCCGCTTTCAAAAAAATCATTTGATTTCTTCTTTTCTTTTGCTGTGACACCATAAATTTTTCCTTTGTGAAAAACGTCAAGCTTATCGTAATAAGGATTGATATTCAACAGTTCTTTTTTAGAAAGATGGTTTCCAACGTTGACCCAGTATTGAGTTTGTTTTGACTTTGAGTACACTTCTTCAAAACTCATGGTAACTGCTTTTTCATCAGTATTATTTTTCAGGATATAATCTGCATTGGCATCGGCAATATAATTTGCAGTAAACGTTTTTCCGCCTGGCATATACCAAATATCACCATACATTTCGTTCGCCAAAACTTTGGGTTTTGACTTTGATTGAAAAGCTATTTTTTTTAAGTCCTGATAATCTTTCTCAATCTCTAAATATCTCTTTTCTGCAATTTCCTGCTTTCCTAAAAGCTTTCCGAATAACTTGATATAAGCAGTTTTTTCTAAAGGATTTTGCTCCAGATATTCATCCAAAAAAACAACCTGAATACCGTTATTCTTTAAAAGCTGATAGGTATTATCAAAACTTGCGATGTAGTTTGTAAAAATTGCGTCGGGTTTTAAAGAAATTATTCTTTCAACATCATATTTTTGCTCGTTTCCAATGTTCTGAATTTTTCTCTGTGTTATCAAATTATTAATTTTTTCAGAATAAATATATTCAGGACTTGCAACTCCGACAACCGCATTTTCTGCCCCAATTTCAGAAACAAACCCCAACAAGCTGGCATTCAGAAAAATAACTTTCTTTAAAGGAAGTTGATCGGCTTTGAAATCATATTTAAATTTTCCTGACTCAAAATGAAAATTACCGACTTCTTCTTTATAGCTGACTTTTGAAGATAAAGAAACAACATTATTGAGTGATTTTTTTTGCTCTTGTTTACAGCCGATTAGCGATAAAAATGCAATAAATACTAAAAATTTGACTTTCATCTTTCAAAGAAAGCAAAAAAGTCTTATATTTGCAAACCTTTAAAAAAGGCCTCGTGGCGCAACTGAATAGCGCATCTGATTACGGCTCAGAAGGTTACAGGTTTGAATCCTGTCGAGGTCACAAATTTTAAACCGCTTTAATTAGCGGTTTTTTTTATCTTTAAAAATAGAATCAAAATTACCTCAATCTTAACATTGTAAAATTGGAGTTAAAAAAAAAATCTATTTTTGTCGGAGAAAAAGTTGTTGTTTATGGTAGAATAATTAATTTAGCACTACCATATCACATTAATAGAAAAAACAATCACATGAGAAAAATAATTCTACTATTTGCCTGCATGTTCAGCATATCTGCTTTTTCGCAGATTAAAGTACTGAAGAATGAAACCTTGGTGGAAATCGGCAAGGAAAACTCCGTAGGTCTTTATAAAAAAGAAAACAGGTTTACATTTAACTATCAGGATATTAACACTAGTAATCTCAATACTTTCAGATCGTTCTCTTTTATGGATGTAAATGGAGATGTAGCTGGGCTTTATAAAATGGTAACCGACGGTTTCATCGATGAGCCAGTTGGAAATGTAACACTGGAACTTCCAAATGACATTATTGAGCTTCATTATGAAAAAAACTACGGACAGCCAACTGTACAGTTTATCCAGTTCATCAATAAAAACAGAAAGTACGTTGGGAAATCACAATTTCTAAATAAAAAGCAGATTGACAAAATTTTCGGAATAGGAACTTCGAAAGCAGCTTTGTACAACAAGCCAAGACAGCAGACAAATACTGTTTCTAACATGGCAACGACTCAAAATCATACCAATGAAGGGGCAACACCCACAAAAACAGCGACACCAAAAAAGAAATCAAGAAAATAATTCTTATTTTTTTTAAACAATACTCAACTCATTCATGCGAATGAGTTTTTTTATTTTATTTTTGTAAAAAGATTATCCAAAAATTATGTCTCTTCAAGTAATCAATTTAACCAAAAAGTTTGCTGAACAAACTGCACTCAACAATATCAACATTTCAATTGAAAAAAATGAAATCATCGGTCTTCTCGGTCCCAACGGTGCGGGAAAATCAACGTTGATGAAATCTATTGTGGGTGCCTTGAAAATTGATGAAGGTGAAATTATTTTTAACGGAAAAAATATTTCTGAAAACGAAATTGAAAGCAAAAAAAACATCGGTTTCCTGCCGGAGAACAATCCGTTGTATCTCGAAATGTATGTGAAAGAATACCTGCAGTTTGTTGCAAACATTCATAAAATTTCTGAGGAGAGAGTGAATGAAGTAATCGAGTTGGTAGGAATTACTCCTGAAAAATCAAAAAAAATCGGTCAGCTTTCGAAAGGCTACAAACAGAGAGTCGGTTTGGCTCAAGCAATTATTCATCAGCCTGATCTGTTGATTTTGGATGAGCCAACAAATGGTTTAGATCCCAATCAGATTCTTGAAATCAGAAATGTTGTGAAAGAAATTGGCAGAGAAAAGACTGTTTTACTTTCCACACACATTATGCAGGAAGTTGAGGCACTTTGTTCAAGAGTGATTTTAATTCATAAAGGAAATATTCTTCAGGACTGTGCAATTGAAGAATTTAAAGGAAAATTCAACAGTTTGGAAGAGGCTTTTGCTAATTATACGCAGACACAACCAATTTCTTAAATTGGCTTTAAATTTGATAACTCTTTGGTGAATAATCTTAAATAACACCAATACAATGATTAAGAAAATTATCCTGAGCGCATGCCTAGTGCCTCTTTTATCTTTTAGCAATACAAAAGATAATTCGGAAATCAGCAATCCAACTGAAAAAATTGCCAACAGCAGAGATAAGAAATTTCAGGAGAGAATTCCGAAGACTGTTATTATTAAAACTAAAAAGTTTAAAATAAAGATTGATAAGCAACCCAACGGAAACTATCTTTATCAATCCTGGGGAGCCAATACCAAGATATCTGCCAAACCAAGCATGATTATCTCTGACGGAGATGTGATTCCTGATGGATCTGGCGGAAACTATTATTTTGAATTTAATAACAATGGAACCCTTTATCAGGTTTGGAGAAATTATTTAACAAACTCGACGAAAAAAGCACCTTATACATTGGTGGTCATCGACAGCAATGGTGAAACGATTGTGAGACAGGATGCGCAGGTGGTCAAAAATTAATTTAAAACAAAATCAAATAATAATTCCTAATTTCACGATTAGGAATTTTTTATTTTAATCATTCAGAATGGAATTTACAGTAAAAGCAAATCTAATCGATATTATTGCCAAAGAAACTTTTCCCGCAGAAATATCGATACTCAATGCAAAAATTGCTTCGATAAAAAGAATTGAGGAGCAACTAAATACCTATATTTTACCAGGCTTTATCGATGCCCACGTTCATATCGAAAGCAGTATGCTTGTCCCTTCAGAATTTGCCCGAATCGCTGTGAAGCACGGTACGGTAGGAACTATTTCCGATCCGCACGAGATTGCCAATGTTTTAGGAATTTCCGGTGTTGATTATATGATTGAAAATGCTCGACAGGTTCCGTTTCATTTTTATTTTGGCGCTCCTTCTTGTGTTCCGGCTACAAATTTTGAAACGGCAGGAGCGGTTATTGATTCTGATGATATTGACCAATTGTTAAGCCGAAAAGAAATCGTCTACTTAGCTGAAATGATGAATTTTCCGGGTGTCATTTATAAAGATGAAGAAGTTTTAAAAAAATTAGAATTTGCGAAAAAACACAACAAACCTATTGACGGTCACGCTCCAGGATTGATGGGCGAAGGTATGAAAACGTATTTCGACGCAGGAATTACCACAGATCACGAATGTTTTGGTCATACTGAAGCATTTGAAAAACTCAAGCATGGAGTAAAAATCATGATCAGAGAAGGAAGTGCCGCGAAAAATTTTGACACGTTAATTCCCTTACTGAAAGAGTTTCCGAAGCAGATTATGTTTTGCTGCGACGACAAACATCCTGATAACCTGATTGAATCTCATATCAACGATCATGTAAAACGTGCTTTGAAAGCAGGTTATGATTTGTATGATGTACTTCGTGCGGCATCTCTCAATGTAATTCAACATTACAATTTACCGATTGGCTTGTTACAGGTTGGAGACAATGCCGATTTTATTGAAGTTGATAGTTTATATGATTTTAATATTTTAAAAACCTATATCAATGGAAAACTGGTTGCAGAAAGCGGACAGTCATTTATTCAGTCGGTTGAAGCACCGATTGTCAATAATTTTAACTGCAGCTTAAAACAATCTTCAGATTTTAAAATTAAAAGTGAAGATGAATTGATTCGTGTGATAGAGGTTCTCGACGGACAGTTGATCACTCACGAACTTCAGACAAAATCTTTAGTAAAAAATGGTTTTGCTGAGTCAAATACAGACGAAGATATTCTAAAAATCGCAGTGGTGAACAGATATCATGACGCTCCTATAGCCACCGCTTTTATTAAAAATATAGGTTTAAAAGATGGAGCTATCGCATCTTGTGTGGCCCACGACTGCCACAATATCGTCGTTGTAGGAACGAATGATGAAGATATCTGCAAAGCAGTGAACACCATCATCAAAGCCAAAGGAGGAATCTCTTTAGCCACAGCAAATGAAGAATTAGTATTAGAATTACCGATTACAGGTATTATGACAGACCTTCCCGCTGAGAAAGTTGCTGAATTATACATTAAACTAGACCGGAGAGCAAAAGAATTGGGAAGCAAGCTGAGAGCACCGTACATGAGTTTATCTTTCATGGCACTTTTGGTAATTCCTGAACTGAAACTGAGCGATAAAGGTTTATTTAACGGTAAAAGTTTTGAGTTTACGGATGTTTTTGTGAAGAAATAGTACGATTGTTTTGTTAATTTTCAATTTTGTTAAGAAAATCGCTTTCCACGAAACTGTTTTTGGCAGCTTCATACCCGATATTGTAGATTTGTTCGAGACGGTCTTTTTTTCTTTCAAAATTTCCGAAAGCTGAGAGATCTTTTGAAGAGATCAGCCAGTCGCAGTATTCAAATTTTACTTTTTCTACTCGGTAAGAAAACAGATCGAACGAACGGGAAACGATAGACTTGATTGTTTTCAGATCGCTGATTTTAATATCGTGCGGTGGTGAAACGAAAACACCAATCAGTTTATCACAGTCATCTCTGATAATATCTGCCGGAAAATTATTAAGAACTCCTCCGTCACAGTACATTTCCTCTCCCAAAATATAAGGTGTTGTAATTCCGGGAATTGAACATGATGCAATCATAGCATCGATGACTTTGAAATCTTTATCAAAAACTTTTTCGGTTCCGGAAACCAATTCTGTTGCGACAATTCTAACTTCTTTATCTAAATCACCGATTTTCATATCCTGAAAAATAGGTTTTAAATAATTGGCAAATATGATGGAGGAAACCAATCCTGGCTGATTGAAGGTGAAATGTTTCCAGTTAAAAAAATAGATAGACTGAAAGAAATCTAAAATCTCCTCAGGCTTTTTCCCGATGGCATAGAGACAGCCAACAATAGACCCGGCACTGCAACATGAAAGAATGTCTACATCGATATTTTTTTCGCTTAAAAACTTTAAAACTCCTGCATGAGCAATACCTTTAGTACCGCCTCCCGATAAAACCAAACCCGTTTTTTCAAAATTCATTGAATAAATTTAATAAAATCTAAACATAAAAATAGAATGAATCTGCGCAAAAAATTATGTAAACCTATTTATTTTTCCATTACATTTGAAATCTTGATTTTACAAAATGATATCCATTATTATAGAAAAGATCCTCCACAAAAGTATCGATATTCAGTTCTTCTGCCCATTTTTCGGAATCATCAAGATCTTTAAGAAAATAATTGAAGTTCATTCTAATGTAACTTTTGATATCAGCCATCCTTTTTACGGTCGGCATGTTGAGAAATGGATTAATCAAACCGTCATAATCCGTTCCAATGGTAATCTGTTTTTGAGCAACACCTATTGAAATCCCATTGTTTTTGCACACCTGAAAATAATGTTTGATATGATTCAAAAGATGGTCATAGAAATACTCGTCACGCTGCGGAATACTTGTTTCGGTGCATTCTTCCAACTCAGTCATAAAAAGACAGTCATCATCATCGATTGACTTTCCGATTTCAGAATCTTTAATTCCTAATGCATTCCATTCAGATTTAGAAAAATATTCTTTATCGACAATTCTTTCCATTCCGGTAATTCCAATTGGATCGTCATCGTGTTTGTCAACATAGCCCAAGATTCTTCGATCCAGAGAAATTCCGATTACGCCAACGTTTTTGACAATCCAGACAATCTCTTCATCAAAAAGGTTAATGGTGGAAGCGTTGAACGTCGGGCAGCCTGGCCTTTTAGGATTATTTTTCGTGTGTAGCGATTTGGTAATTTCTAAATATAACGCTCCGGATAGCGGTTTTTTAAGCTGAATATGACCCGCCCAATCTTTAAATGAAAGTCCAGTAAATCCGGTATGGGTGCAGACTAAAGGCTGAACGTTATTAAAATTTCCTAAGTCAATTTCATTCATGAGATCTTTTCTGGATTTGTAGCTCATATGTTTGACATCGACGCAGATTTTTCGGTCAAAAATTCCCTGAACCACTTTTCTTCCATCATCTTCAAAACCATTTCCTGACGGGAAAAACACTGTAGAATCGGCGACCTGCATTCCAAACGCTTGATTGCACAAACTTGACTGCTGAAGATGCGTGATATTAATAGAAAGCACTTTCACATTCTCCTCAACTTTATCTAAATTATTCAGAATATCATTAGGATCATATTTATTTGTCGCATCACAGAAATTCGGACTGTCAACCAAAGAATGACACCCTTCAATGGTAAAAAATACATTCACTTTATTCTTTGGAAGAGCACTTTTAAAACTGTCCTTTGTCAAAATATTAAACGATGAAGTCGCCTGAATATATTCATTTAAAGTTCTTTTCATTAAAAAATCTGAGAAGGGTCTATTGTTATTCTGAACAATATCTTGGAGAAGCTGCTCGGAAAGTTTAAACTGCGAGGCTTTTTTCAGATATTTCCGAAGCGGAATGACTGTTTGTGCGACATAACGTTCTACGCTGTATAAAACCGCTCCTACAATCACCTCATCATTAAACTCGGCAAGCTGTGACTGGTGCGTTTGGGTTTCAATAATATTCGGAAGATCAGAACATGACCTCGGGATTGCTGCCACATCTTTTTTAGATATGAAAGAATCAATATTCGGATCGTCGTTGAAAAGCTGTTTCAACACAGGGTGACAGTGAAAGTCAAAATATTTCATGATCAGGCTTTTTGGTGTACTCTAAGGTAGAACTTTTTCACAAAAAAACCACAGACAAAAATCTGTGGTTTACTTTATATTTTAGGATTAAAATTCTAATTATTAATATACTTCTCAAAAACTTTTGAAAAATCTCTTTGATTATATTTATCAAAACTAGTGGTATTCCAAGCGAAAATATATTCGTTGATTGCACGTAGTTCCTGACTTTTAGAAACATTTTCCTGTTTACCTGAAGCTACGGTAGTTACCGCTTTCATCAAACTGTCATTGGAAAAATTCAACAAAGAATGATTATGATGCACCACTTGCTCTATCGCCAAAAGTGCTTTATACAAATCTTTCAACTGATCAACCTGACCTTTTGCGACACTGATTAACAAAGGTACATTTCCAACATTGAATGAGATCTCAACATCTAAATCTATTGTTCCAGCAGTCTGCAATGCGATATTTGAAAAAGGGAACTGATAATACTCATATCTTTTCAAAACTCTTTTTCTGTCCAAAGCACTTGCTCCGTCAATGTGAATTAAAGCTCTGTTGGTAAAACAGTATTCGTCTCTTTTAGATTTAATCAAAAAGAAAATTTTCTCATTATCTTCCGATAAAATATAATCGTCAGAATCTACTTTGTCATAATCCTGAGAAGGGATGATTTTTCCAATATCTCCAAGTCCTAAAGCCTCTGCGGCTAATTTTTTAAACATAATTTATTGTAATTTGTAGTTTATTAAGTCAATAAAATTAAGAAAATAACTGAGATAAAAACAAAAACCACAGAAAAAATCTGTGGTTTGATATTGCTAAACTTTGTCAAAGATTTATACCTCTTTCAAAGCAAATAATTAAATGTGAATCACTTCACCGTATGCAGCAGCAGCAGCTTCCATAATTGCTTCAGAAACTGTTGGATGCGGGTGAATAGATTTGATGATTTCGTGACCAGTAGTTTCCAGTTTTCTAGCAACGACAGCTTCAGCAACCATATCGGTTACACCTTCACCAATCATGTGGCAACCTAACCATTCTCCATATTTAGCATCGAAAATTACTTTGATGAAACCGTCTGTATTTCCGTTTGCAGTTGCTTTTCCACTTGCAGATAGAGGGAATTTACCCACTTTGATTTCATACCCTTTTTCTTTTGCCTGCTTTTCAGTAAGACCAACAGAAGCCACTTCAGGGTGACAGTAAGTACATCCAGGAATATTGCCATAGTCAATTTTCTCAACGTGCAATCCTTTGATTTTTTCAACGCAAGTGATTCCTTCAGCAGAAGCAACGTGAGCCAAAGCCTGAGTCGGGATGATGTCTCCGATTGCGTAATAACCAGGAACTGAAGTTTCGTACCATTCGTTTACTAAAACTCTTCCTTTATCTGTCTGGATTCCCACTTCTTCCAGACCGATGTTCTCAATATTTGCTGCAATTCCTACTGCAGATAATAAAATATCAGCTTCTAAAGTAATGTTCCCTTTTGCAGTTTTTACAGTCGCTTTCACACCGTTTCCACTTGTATCAACGCTTTCAACAGATGCGTTGGTCATAATTTCGATACCTGTTTTCTTCAAAGACTTCTCTAAGTGTTTTGAGATTTCTTCATCTTCCACAGGAACGATGTTTGGTAAGAATTCAACAACAGTTACCTTCGTACCCATTGTATTATAGAAGTCAGCAAATTCAACTCCAATAGCCCCAGAACCTACAACGATCATAGATTTTGGTTGCTCCGGAAGAGACAATGCCTGTCTGTATCCTATCACTTTTTTACCATCTTGCGGCAAGTTAGGCAATTCTCTAGAACGAGCTCCTGTAGCCAAGATAATGTTGGTTCCGGTGTATTCAGATACTTTACCTTCTTTATCAGTTACAGAAACTTTTTTACCTTTCTGAACTTTAGCTGTACCAAGAATTACGTCAATCTTGTTCTTCTTCATTAAGAACTCGATTCCTTTACTCATTTTAGAGGCAACACCACGGCTTCTCTGGATTACATTTGGAAACTCAAAACTCGCTTCCACTTTATTTAAACCATAGTCTTCAGCGTGATTGATGTAATGAAAAACCTGAGCAGACTTCAATAAAGCTTTTGTTGGAATACATCCCCAGTTTAGGCAGATTCCTCCTAAGTTTTCTTTCTCGATAATTGCGGTTTTAAAACCCAACTGTGCCGCTCTGATTGCTGTAACATATCCACCAGGACCACTTCCGATGACAATAATATCGTAATTCATTAGCTTAAAATTTTTATGCGAATTTACGCAAAAATATTGGATCTTTTGCGTTTCAGAAGATGGATATACTCGTGTTTTCTAAATAATTCTTATGATTCTATATTAAAAAAGGAAGAGAATGCTTTCGCATTCTCTTCTTAGGATTTTATCGTATGTAAACTCACTATCTTGCTGCTCTAAGCAATTTCTTTTCATTCTGATATCTCAGGTTTAAAGCTCGCAGCTGTTCATTTTTCATTTTCTTAGTGGCAACAGGATGATTCATTATCAGTCTTTTTTCTGCTCTGTATCTTTTATCCAGTTCGCTTGCCTTACTCTTCGTCAACTGTGCTTTTGATGGATGTGGCGGTGCAGGTGGACGTTGCTGTCCATATGCGTTAAACGATAATCCTACTAAAAAAACGGCTGCTATTAATAACTTTTTCATGATGTTTAACTTTAATAATTAAAATTTATAAATTTCAATTGGTTATGTAATGATTCTTGCATATTTCATACCACAAAATTTAATCTGGCTTTCTCAACAGAATCAGTCAACAGACTTACTTCTTAGAAGATGCTACTCTCCAGACAATTCCGCTTACATCATCTGCCACCAAAAGCGACCCATCAGCAATTTGTAAAACACCTACAGGTCTTCCGTACACGTCACCTTTCTCTTCATTCGCTATAAATCCGGTTAAAAATGGCTGATATGGTCCTGAAGCTTTCCCATTGGCAAAAGGTACAAAAACAACCTGATAGCCAACTAGAGACGATCGGTTCCACGAGCCGTGTTGCCCAATGAAAGCACCGTTTTTATATTTTTCAGGAAACTGATTTCCTGTGTAGAAAGTAAGTCCTAAAGATGCCGTGTGCGACCCCAAAGGAACATCAGGGACAATGGTTTTGGCAACTAAATCCGGTTTCTCTCCTTTTCTTCTTGGGTCTTCATTCTTTCCAAAGTAAGCGTATGGCCAACCATAAAATTGATCTCTTTTCACACTTGTCAGATAATCAGGAACGAGCTCATCACCCAATTCGTCTCTTTCATTCACCACTGTCCAAAGTTCTCCAGTAACTGGATTCCAGCTCATACCAACAGGATTTCGTAGACCGGCTCCGTAGATCTTTTCTCCGCTTCCGTCAGGATTGACTTCAAGAATATTGGCTCTTCTTACCTCATATTCCATTCCGTTTTCGCCTACATTACTTCCAGAACCGACAGAAATATAGATCTTAGACTGATCTTTATTCGCAATTATATTTCTCGTCCAGTGATTGTTGTAACCTCCGGCAGGAAGATCCACAATTTTCTTTCCGGGTTTCGTAATTTTGGTTTCACCTTCTTTGTACGGATACACCCAAAGTCCATCAGTATTGGCCACATAAAATTGATTTTTTATAATCAGAATGCCGTAAGGCTGGTTTAAATTATCCAGAAAAACAGAAGATGATTCTGCAACGCCGTCTTTGTTTGCGTCTCTGTATAAAATAATTCGGTTGGCAGATTTCCCGCCCACTTCAGCGTCACTTTTCCCACTGATGTCATTTTTAATCTTTTCCGTTTTTGTTCGTTCAGAATTGGAAAGCACAACAAAAACATCTCCGTTTGCAGCCTGAATCATGTTTCTGGGACTTTTAATATTTTCCGCAAAACGGGTAACTGTAAATCCTTCCGGAGCAGTCGGAGTTTTTCCTGCAGACCAACCAACGACATTACTGAATTTATTTTTTGCACCTTTCTCATCGGGTGCCGGAAGTTTTAAAGTATCTGTTTTGGTAACCACTTCTGTTTCTGAAGTCTTCTGGTCTTTGTTTTCTTTACAGCTGAAAAACAGCACTGCGACTGTCGGTAGAAGATATTTTTTCATAAATAATGATGTGATGTATTAGAAATATTTGTCTCAAAAGTTGCAAAAACCGTTCCCTAAAAGAAAACGGTTGCACATTTTTGAAATTGAGTTGGTGATAGCCTTTTTTCCGACCATCATTTAAATTGTGTCAGTTACTATTCCACCTCAATATTTTGCTTTAAAGGAAGATTTTTAGATGAATTTCCTACCATAATCCGGTATGTCCCTTTTTCTACAATCCAGTTCATTTTCTCATCTAAAAACTGAAGTTCTTTAACTGGAATTTCAATCGAAACTTCTTTTGACTCTCCAGGTTTTAAATATACTTTTTGAAAACCTTTTAATTCTAAAATCGGTCGTGAAACGGAAGCCAGCAAATCTCTAACGTACAACTGAACCACTTCACTTCCGGCTTTTGAACCTGTATTTTTAACTTTTACTTTTGCAATGACCTTATCGCTTTTACTAAATTTTGATTTGTTTAAATATAAATCAGAAATTTCAAAAGTTGTGTAGCTTAATCCAAAACCAAACGGATACAATGGTTCGCCACTCAAATCATGATAATCGTTTCCGCGACCGGTCGGATGGTGATTGTACGTCAAAGGCAACTGGCCTTCCTCAACCGGAAACGTGACCGGCAATTTTCCTACAGGATTTTCTGCTCCGAAAAGCACTTTTGCTACAGCATTTCCGCCTTCTTCTCCGGGATACCAGACGTCTAAAATAGCTCCTACTTTATCCTTCCAGTCTGTAGTTTTTATGGCAGAACCGCCCACCAAAATTACGGTTGTCGGTTTATTTAATTTGGAAACTTCATGAATAAATTCTTCCTGATTTCCGGGCAGACTCAGCGAAGAGCGGTCCTGAAATTCACCTTCATGAATTCCTGCTGTAACGATAATATAATCTGCATTTTGAGCATGTTTTAAAGCCTCATCAAAATCTTTTTGGTAATTGTTCAAACCATAATTCCAGACCAATTCGATGTTGGCCTCGCCTCTGTTTTCGTGGAATTCCACTACTATATCAGATTTTTGACCTTTCACAAAATCTACATTTATCGTTTTGGTTGAATAACTCAGCTTTTCCCAATTGTCGATGACTAATTTTCCATTTAAATACAATCGGAAACCATCATTCCCACGCAGTCCCAACTCGTATTTTCCGGAATCTGGAGCTTCCAGTTTCCCTTTCCAGCGAACGCTGTAACTGTCTGGCTGCAGTTTTTCAGGATTAGGGGAATATAAAGTCCACTTGAAATTGACCTGTTCATCCTGCCTTTCAAATGCGGGATTTCCTTTTAAATCAGAATTTGAAAAGTAAAATCCTTTCAAACCTTTTTGATTTTCTGAAGATAAAAATTCAGCAGGAACGGTTGCAAAATTCTTTAAATTCCAGTCAGTTCCTTTTGAATAAGTGATTTCAAAATTTTTATTCTTAACGAAATTTTTAATTCCATCTAAAATGCTCATCTTTTTATTTCCAGGTCCCGAATAACCGCCCAATCTCGCATCAACAGCATCAGTTCCGACAATCAAAATCTTTTTTATCTTTTCTGAAATTGGAAGGGTTTGATTATTATTCTGAAGCAAAACAAAAGATTCAACCGCTGTTTTTTCCGCCAAAGGTTTGTGATTGATCTTTTTTAATTCATCAATATCTTTTTGAGAAACATAAGGATTTTCAAAAAGACCGAGCTCAAACTTTGCTCTTAAAACTCTTGCCACCGCATCATTAATTCTTTCCTCTGAAATTCTGCCATCCAAAAACGGCGGCATAAACAATTTATAATGCTGATATTCTGTCTGGAAAATCACGTCAAGTCCTGCATTGATCGCCTGTTCAGAAGCATCGTCGTAATCTTTTGCCGTAAAGTGCAGAACGTTGGCACCTCCCACCGCACTGGCATCACTGATGATGAAGCCTTTAAAATCCCATTCTTTTTTTAATTTTTCAGTCAGCAACCAGTGATTGGCGGTTGAAGGTCTTCCATCTAACAGATTATAGGAAGTCATCACCGAGCGGCTTTTCCCCTGTTGAAAAGCTTTCTGAAACGGAACCAAATGTGTTTCCTCCAGATATCTTTTGCTCCAGTGAATCGGATAGGAATCTCTTCCGCCTTCACCCACATTGGCTAAAAAATGTTTCGGAGTGGTAATAATCCCCATATTTTCAAATGAACTGACGAAATTCACTCCCATTACCGAAGTCAGAAACGGATCTTCACCATACGTTTCCTCCGTCCTTCCCCACCGTACATCGCTTGCCAGATTTACCACCGGAGTCAGGATCTGACGGATTCCCCTCAGTTTTGATTCTTTTGCAATCGCCGTCGAAACTTCTTTCATCAAATCAGGATTGAAGGTCGCCGACAAACCGATTGCCTGTGGAAATGCAGTCGCTCCTTCACGCATCAATCCGTGTAAAGCCTCATCAAAAGGAATGATCGGAATTCCCAATCGGGATTTTTCAACAAAATATTTTTGGATAGCATTGATCTTTTTTGCCAGTCTTTCCGCATCTTCGTTCGCATTGTATTTTAACAGTTGTCCGGCAGCTCCACCACCCTGATTTCCCGCACTCACCTGCAACCCGAAAATTCCATGGGCATATTGTCCTTTTGGAACGTTGTCCAAATCACCGGGAATCATGAAGCACTGCCAGAATTTTTCTTCAGGCGTCATGCGTTTCAGCAAATCCTGAACTCTTATTTCTATTGGTTGTTTTGGGTCCTTGTACAGTGGTTTTTGAGCTGATATAAAGACAGAACTCAACAATGAAATTCCAATTAATTTTAATTTAAACTTCATTACTGCGTTATTTGAATTACGGTTGCATAGTTCAATTTTTTACGGTCTTCAGGCAACTGAATTTCAATTGAATTACCCAATTTTTTCCATTGAATTTTATGTTTTAGACCTAAAACTTTCAATGATTTTGGTTTAAAATTATCAGGAATTATAAAGCTTAATTTTGATGGCGACTGATAATTTACCTTTTCATCCAAATGAAAAACATTCAACGTTTTACCATCTTTGCTTTGGGTATAATAAAAATTCCCATCGTGGTATGGTGCCACTGCTCTTGTCGCAAAAACCGCCGATTGATTGTAATCCATCCAGCCGGAAATTTCTTTTAATCTTTCATAAACCACCGCATCGTAGTCGCCATTCGGTCCTGGAGCGATGTTCATCAGATAATTTCCGCCCCGGGAAATGATTTTTACCAAAGTTTCAATAATTTTCTGAGACGATTTGTAATTGTCATTAGGAACATAGGAAAACGAGTCGCCCATCGTGATGCAGCTTTCCCAAGGAATTGATAGTGCCTTTTCAGGAACGGCCTGCTCGGGAGTCACATAATTTTCCCATTTCCCGGGAACCGTTCGGTCTACAACGATAATTCCGGGTTGATTTTTTCGCGCCATCTTTCCGATTTTATCCATGTCGATGTCCTGCTCTACCTTTATGGTTCTTTGCCATTCCACATTCTGGTCAATGGTATGAAACGGACGAACCCAGCCTCCATCGAGCCAGAGAATATCGATTTTACCGTAGTTTGAAGTGATTTCGTTAAGTTGACTGAATGTGAAGTTTTTAAAATTGTTCCATCTTTCAGGATATTTTTTCGGATCATAGTTTACATTCCGGTCTTTAGGTGGAAAATACGGCCACCAATAATCTTCAGAATGCCAATCGGGTTTTGAAAAATAAGCTCCGATTTTAAAGCCATCTTTTCTGAATGTATTGAAAATTTCCTTCGTCACATCCGCCTTGGCATTTTTGGAAAAAGGGGTTTTTGAAGAAGTAATTTTATAATCTGATTGCTTTGTATTAAACATCGCAAAACCATCGTGATGCTTGGTCGTAAAAACGACATATTTCATTCCAGCCTTCTTTGCAGCATCTGCCCATTTTTGTGGATTAAACTGAATCGGATTAAACGTTGTCTGCAGTTTTTCGTAATTTTCTACGTATTCATTATACGATTTTCCGTGTTCAGGTTTGCGTTGTGTCCATGATTCGTCTTCAGGACAAAGACTCCAGCTTTCCACAATTCCCCATTGGCTGTAGCTTCCCCAGTGCATGAAAAGTCCGAATTTCAGATCCTGCCAATTTTCAAGATTCTGAACGACAAGTGGATCGGTCGGTTTCTGATAGCCTTCTGAAACATTGTGGGCCTGTGAGAAAAAAGTGGTAGAAAAGAATAATGATGAGAGAAAGAGCGTTTTCGTTTTTGATTTGGCGAACATGAAGTTTAGTTTTTGCTAATTTAATGTTTAAGCACAAAAGAGGCAAAAGATTTTTGAATATGATAATTTTTGAGGTTTTTGACATATTAGTCGCATACTTTTAAATTTAAAAACTTGAAAATATTAGCGCAAATTAGTCTGAAAATACAAGATTTTTAATTGACCGAAACGGTGTTTATAACATTTTCGTTAGCTCCTTTTGGTTTTCTCTTTTACTGTTTAGTTTTTATGTGTCTCCTCTATTTTTTCAACCAAATATTTTTTCACTCTCACCTCAATTTCTGAGCCTTCAGCAAGCATTACTGATAAAGGTTTCTGATCATTGAGACATTCGAAATCTTTTCCGTAGACCTGTTTGAAATCTATTTCAAGCTGGTGGTTTTTCACCATATACCATTCCCATTTCGGGTGGCAGACTTCGTATTCGGAAGTTTTTTGTCTTCTTTTGGTAAAACCCCAATAGTGCTCTGTGATAAATTCAAATTCAGACTCGTATTCCATCGTTCGGGAGGTGCTTTCAGCAGTGATTTCCATGGAGTACCAGTCTTTGTCTTTCCATGAATATTTTACAATCAGATCGTCTTCGCTGTAATGCATCTGATTTTTCATTTTCAGGGTCTTGTAATTTTCTTTGTAAACCGAATTGGCAACAATACTCAACGCATATTTCGGCACAATTTCTTTGATGAAAACTACGCCTCTCTTCCACACATTCCCTTCTTTTTTCTTGACATAAAATCTCAGGTTGACCTCTTCAAAGTTTCTGTGAAAAGGAATCGGCAATCCTAGCAATTTCGTATTGAGAAACATAAATCCCACCAGACTTACGTAGCATTTATCGTTGTAGAAATCGAGTTCGGTGCCATTGGGAAGGTAATTTGTCAGAACTTCTGGATTTATTTCGTAATTGATGATGGCTAATTTTCGCCATTCGGCCTGAAGAAATTTCATTGTTTAGATTTGAGATTTATTGTTCAGCGGCAAGTTTGATTACTTTATTGCGTTCGATGAGAAATTTAGTCATATAATTTTTGAGAAAATAATAATTAAACAATTGACCAAAAATTCCAAAGGGAGATTCGAATTCTAAGATGTCTGTCATCACTGTGAATTTGCCGTTCTGCTTGAAAATATGCTGATGTTTAAAAGATTTAAATCTTCCTTTCAGCATGACGTCTGTAAATTTAAATGGCTTTTGCATGTCGGTAATTTTTGAGGTGTGAGTTTGATAAAAACCTAAATGTTTTGCTTTCCAGGTTACCGTTTCTCCGAATTCGATCAAGCCTGAAGTTCGGCCAGCGATGGCTTTCTCTCCGGTTTGGAAAGTGGATTTTTGGTGGAGATCTATGTCTCTTGCGAGATCAAAAACTTTGTGACTATCGGCCTGGATTAAGGTTTCCAGATGAATTGTGGACATTGTTTTAATTTTTAAAGAAATGAAATGAAATGATATTGAAATTTGTTGATAGGATTGCATCCTATCCTTTTTTAAGCCGTCCCGTTGGGACTTTTAGGTTTGTTTTAAAATGTTTGTTTTTTACTTAGTTCCAGTAAAATTTATCTATTCTTTCTGCCAACTCAGGTAATATTGGTTTCAATCAACATCTCTTTTGTTGAAAGAGACCGCAGGACTTTCCATTCTATTTTTTTTGTCAGTTCCAAATGATTCATTTTTTTTTTAAGTTTTAGAGGTTAATCTTAAATAAACATTACAAAACAGTCATTCTTTAACCATCTCTGAAATAATTGGCAGACAGATCGATTTCAAATCTTACATCTTCTCAAATATTCTATAATCATGGTTGAACACAGCAATTTGATTTTGTTATTTAAGTTTTCTTATTTTTTACAAATTTGTGCATATAAAATAAATAGAATATTAAAAAATAATAATAAATAAATCCGCTGTAAATGCTCAGCTGTAGCCAAATACTTTCTAATGAATACGAAAATTTAAACTTTGATTTTTCGTACATAATATACATCCAAAAAGAAAAGGAAAACAGCAGATAAAAATGGAAAAACAGTCCATTTTTGCGATTCATCATCAATCGTACTATCATGCTTGCCAACTGTAACAGGGATATGTATAGAAATGCTCTAATAAAAATAAGGAATTCTTTAGTGACAAAACCTTGCACAGTAAAACCTAAAAGTAAAATTATAAATCCAAAAATCTGAATTTTATAATCAATTTTCAGAACAGTTTTCATGGATATTTGTTTTAAATTTCAGACTAGAGACTAAAGCTGATATAATGGATTTTTTGATTTATCCCGGCAATACAACAGATAAAAAAAGGCCATGACAGGACTGGTTAATAAGCCATAAAACGGGATAATAAAAAGCGCATCAATTGTAATGCAACATTTCTCAAGCAGAAGTACAAGCCAAATTGGTAAAATCATTATGCCGTAAATTTTCATGAATAAATCTGTCCAAAATCCCAAAATAATTCTTAATAAATAACTTATTAATTAAAATCCTCCGACCACGAAATAAAATTTGAACCAAACCTGAGCAAATCCATTCTGCAACAGTGAATTAATCAAAGCAAAGATGATATAACCGAAGAACACGGTGATTTGAGCGTAGTAATCAATTTTCAGAAAAGTTTTCATAGCATTTAACCTTAAAAGTTGATTTTTTTGTTTTTCCTCCGAAGTAAAAAATGAGGAACAGATGAACGATTAGATTTTTCATAATATTTAAATTTGAAAATTATAGTTCAGAAATTTCTTCAGTTTAAATTTTGTCTTTATTCATTGCGTGTTTGCGACCTTTTAAGAAAAGTAACAAGTTTAAAAGCATCATCACGCCAAGGTAAATTGAAAATCCTCCGATTTTTTTGCTTAAAGCAACAACTAATCTCTCTACCGTTTCGATTTGGAAAAACTCAATGATACAGAGAGCAAAACCGATGTTTAGAAGATAGAAACCAATTTTAAAAAGTGAGTTGGTTGCCATTGCAATGTCCTGTTTCTGATGAAAAATATCAATCATAAAGGTTTTGGAATTTTTAAACAGAAACTGTGAAACCAGCACGGTGAGTGTGATGACGATTGGCAGATAAATCATATACGCTGAAAAGTTATACGTTTGGGTAAGGATGGTTGCTATCATGATAATTTATTTTATTGTTAATTTTTTTCTTAGAATATATAGCATGAACAAATTGATAAAATGTAATGCACAAAGGATTAAAACAATGGTTCCAATGCGGTTGGAAACGGTGTACAGCAATTCTTCTATGCTTGAAATTGTGCCCCAGAAACTCAAACTGATGGAAATGTAACCGAGATTGACGAGGTAGTAACTTCCGAGCAGAATTCTGTTAACGGTGAGGCAGAAATCTTCATCTTTAATCAAATATTCCAGATACAATTTGCCTGCATTGAAGCATCTTCTGCCCACATCGATCGTGATAAAAAAAGTTATGATGATGAAAATGAGATATGAAATTATATTAAACATCTTGTAGTTATTATATTTTCAATAATTTTTGAAACTTTAATTGAAATAAAAAAGGATTTTGAAGTCCTTTCTATTTCAATAAGTTGGTAATCTTTCCCACCAGCCAGTGATCATCGCTTTTAATGGCAAGATCCATAATATTATTAATTTTGCTTGTTACGCTGCTGAAATCTTCCATCAGTTTAATAAATTCTTTGGCTTCAGCTGAATCATTGTCTTCAATATTTTTCAGCTCTTCTAAAAAAGCAACTACGGGCTCAATTTCACGTTTTCTGCGTTCTTTCGTGATTTGTTTAAACAAAAACCAGACATCTTTTTCCGCAGTAAAATATTCTTTCCGGTCACCTTTGATGAATTCTTTTTTCACGATTCCCCAATCCATTAATGCCCGGAGGTTCATGTTGGCGTTTCCTCTTGAAATTTGCAATAATTCCATAACCTCATCGGTGGAAAGTGGTTTTCCGTTGGCCAAAAGTAGAGCGTGAACCTGCGCCATTGTCCGGTTGATTCCCCAACTCGTTGCGAATGTTCCCCAGGTTTGGATGTATTTTTCTTTGGCTTCTGAAAGTTGCATTTTCGTTTTTTTAAAATTTCTATTACAAATATAATAATAGTTTTTGAATTTTCAATAATTTTTGAAAGTTTATCTGGAATAATTCTTTTCTTTATAAAATTAATTTTAATAATAAAGTTGTTTAAAGTAAAAGAAATTATCGCATAAGTTATAAAATGCTCCTTTAGGAGCAAAATATGTGTAGAAACAACAGAGAATTAAACCAAGTGCAATCCGTAGGATTGCAATAAAAACAAAAAGATTCAAGATTATAAGTAGCGCTCCTACGGAACGCAGATTTCTTTTGAACGTTTATTTCTACACAGATAAAACTCCAATGGAGTTTTCCTGATGCAAAGTGAATTGTAAACTTTTATTTACTTTAAACAACTTCAATGCTTAATTTAACGCAAAGTAATACAAAGAATTTAAAATTTTGATCGTTTTATAGATATACCAATGCGTATGCTTAACGAAGAAATACAAAGTTCATTAGTCATGACAGTTTTGGACAATTGGAAATGTTAAACGTAATTTTTGAAAATAATAATATTTACTTAAGCTTTGGCTAAAGCCATTGCGTACTATAATGGAGAAAGCGGGCTGAAGCACGCTCCTATTGATGTACAAATTCAAAATTATATTTTACGGTTCAATCTTCGCCCTAATTCCCTCATTCCAAAACTTAGCTTCCGGCATATAATAAAGATAAACATTACTTGCTTTCCCTGTATATTCTCCAGCAAATTCCACTTTTAAATCTAAATTGATGGTTTTCGTCTCATTCGCATCAAAGTGTTCCCAGTACAAAACCAGATAGTTATCGAAAATTTCGTAATAAGAAACCTGCTTTTTATCGACCATATCTTTCAGCAGAGCATTCTGTAAAGTCAGACCCGCCGGAATTCCGATTTTTGCGGTAGTCATCGGTAAATCTCCGTTGATTTTATTTTTTACGGTGACCGTCATTCTGTTGGTCTCTCCTACTTTTGAAATTTCAGATTTCAGTTTCGTTTCTAAAGCCACCGGAATATTATCACTTTTTGGAGGTTCTAAAGTGTAGTATTGATAATCTAATTTAAAAGGCAGACCTTTTTTACTTGAATACTCCACCTTCAAATCATTTTCACCTTTTCTGAAAGCAGATGATAAACTGATATTTTTGTCTGAAACAACAGCACCATTTACTTTAATAGTCGGTCTTTCGGTTCCAAATAATTTTTCATTTTTAGCAAAGAAACCGGAGAGCGATTCTAGAGCTAAAGCAGTTGCCTGCGTAGAGCCAAATCCGTAATACCCGTTGTAATTAATTAATTCGTCTGCGGCTTCAGCAATTTTCAGTTGATTTGTCTTTTCATTTTTTTGCAGTGCCATCGTGTACAGAGAAAGCGTTTCTGCATTGGCAGAAATTCCTCCGGATCCTGTAAATGTGGTCTGGGTCTTCACATTTTTCAATTCGTATTGCTTATTTAAGATATTGAGTAAAGTATTATAATCTTCATTTTTCTCTAAATTTTTTGCCGTATTTGCCATCAGCGCCAGTTGATATGAATCTTTGGTTGCTAAAACTCTCTTTAAGCTGTAGTCGTAGTTCTGAAGCAACTCGTTTTTAAAACCGAGTTTTGACAAGGCATACAGAACATACATATTTCGTGACCATGAATATTCGGAGTAAGCAGTTTTTCTTTCATACTCTTTTCTAACTTCGAAGAGTCCGTTTGCACCTTTTTTAGAAAAAATAAATGAGGTAAGATTCTGAGTTAATTTCGCATCAACATTCACATATTTCTTTAAATCTCTGAATTCCAGCAGAGCGAAAGCTGATAAAGCAACATCAGATTCAGTAGAGCCAAAATAGGAGAAGCCACCATCTTTATTTTTGTACGACAGCATTTTCTGATAGCCTTTTTTCAGATTTCTGATGACCGTAGATTCTGTATTTGCATCAATTTTTTTTGTCGCTTTTAAATAATCCAGAATAAAAATATCGGGATAAACCGTTGAAGAAAGCTGCTCAAAACAGCCGTGTGGCTCCCTTTTCAGTCTTTCGAGATCTTCAAACATCTGAAGTGCTGAATTTTCATAGACATAATATGAAGACATAAAACTTCCGTTCACATATTCCGGAACATCAATTTTGTAGGTTTCGTTTTTATTGTTGATGATCGAAAAATAATGTGGAAATCCTTTCTCTTCAACTTTCAATGGTAAAATCATGGTTTCTCTGAATTCTCCTGATTTTACAGCAAACTGAATATTTGAACTGATGAGTTTATCCGTCTGCATGGTGACGAACAGTCTTCCCGATTCCAAAGGTTTCAACGTAATCAAACTGTCAGCTCTCATCAGTTTAATATGATTTGGAACGATGACATTTAGTTTTAAGTTTCTTGTTTCAGCTGAATTATTTTTAATCACCACCGGAATTGTCATCTGATCTGTTCTGGTCAGATATTGCGGGATTTTGGCATCAATTGAAATCAGACTTTGGGCAGCATACGTAGTTTCATCTCTTCCAATTAAGCCTTTTGCGGAAATGCCTTCGGTCATTATTCTGAACGCTGAACTGGCATCAGACTGATAGAATTCTATCTGAGCTTTTCCGTTTTTGTCGGTTTCTACGATGGGATTCCAGTATAATGTCTCACGGTAATCGTGGCGGTAAGCTGTAGTCGTTGTCTTGTATTCGGGATAGGCAAAATTTCGGCTGTAGGCGTAGTTTGTGAGGCTGTCTTGCGGCAAATTTTTGAGAGCATACTGAGAAATTGGGGTAATATCAAACTTCAAAAGAGCATTCTGATATTTTTTTGAGTTGATAATCACCACTCCAGACATTCCGCTACTTCCATATACAGAAGTCGCTGCAGCATCTTTCAAGATCGAAATATCGCTGATATTTTTTGGGTTCAAAGCTTTTAATTCTGCAGAATTCGAAACTACACCATCTATAATATACAATGGTTCATTTTGACTTCCAATTGTTGCAGCTCCACGAATAACAATAGATTGTGTAGAAATTCCCGGAGTTGCGGATTCATTGATTCGTATGCCGGATGCCTTTCCCGCCACTGCAGAAATTGTGCTTGAAGAATTTATTTCGTCTGACCAGACAGTTTGAACTGCCGACGTTTGATCTGTTTTTCTGGAAATTGCTCCAACATAAACTACTTCTTCAATACTCGTTTCTTTACTGATGGTATCTGCTCTTGAATTTACATACGCTTTATTTTTGATTAATCCATCAATTCCCTGATAGGCATTTTGAGGCTTTTCCTTGATCTCTGCCTCTTTTATAATCTCCTCAACATCAATATTTTTCAGAATTTGTTTTTCTAAAGGATTGATTTGAAGTTTGTAGGATAAAAATCTTATTTTGACTTCTTTTTTTGGTTTCAAAGCTTTTGCAATCACTCTGTTTCCCTCACCGGCATTAAGGTCTGAAAAGTAAAACAGTCCATTGTCTGAGGTGATTTGTTTTTTCAGAGATTTTCCGTTGAAAAGATAAACTTCAGCGACAACAGGCTTTTTATTTTCGTCTTCCACAATTCCGTAGATCGGATTTTTCTTTTCCGGAAGATATTTGTATTTGCCTGACTTTTCAACTTCGGGAATGATTTCGAAAAACCTGTATCCATTAGTCAGCATCACGAGATCCAAACTTTTTGTAGCCTTTTCTTCTTTTTTATCAAAATAAAACTGTGGTTTTTCAATTTTACCTTTCAACTCAGAATCCATCAAAAGCCATGACTGAATGTGATTTTGCTTATCATCAGCATACGTCCATAATTTATCGTCAACAACGCTTACAGCAAGGTTTGCAGGAATGGGTTGGTTATTTTCATCGGTCGTTTCAATATTGACAACAGCTTTTTCTCTCGGCAAATAGTTTTTCTTTACAGGCGTAACTTTCACCTTCATCTGACTGTTTTCATTGGCGAAAACAATTCTTTCAGCCAGCGGAACATTATTTTCTGAAACAGTAAATCTGCAGATTCCACTTGGAAGTTCCTTTTCTGAAATTTCAATTTGATTTAAACCTTTTTTTAAACTTAAATTTTTAGAATAAACCTCTTTATCACGGAAGTTTCCGGAGATTACAACGTTTCTTTCTGAAGTTGAATTGATGTTAAAACTGATGATTTGGTTTTCTTTTTTAAGATTTAAAACAATTCCATCATTTTTCGCTGTTGGTAATGGATAAATTTGATTGATATTTTCCGGTTTTAAAACCTTTGCATAATACTTTTCCCCATTCTTTGGATTTAAATAAAAACTTCCCATTCCAAAATTATAGGCTGAAACTTCTTCTATTTTCTGTTGATTCTGATTATAAATTCCCAAAATCGCATCTACAGGTTTTTCAAATTCATCCAAAACTTTGAATGCGATATTCTGCTGGATTCCATTAATAAAAGTTCCGCCTTCAGGCATAAATTTTAAATCTAAATTATTGAGAACTATCGGAATATTTCTCGAAATTGATTCTGTAAAACCATCAAAACTGACTTTAATATTTAACAGAGCATCTGAAGATTTTAAGACTTCAGGAAGTTTAAATTTCAGCAAATATTTTCCTTCTTTATCGGTAATCAAAGTCCCTTCGTTTATTTTTTCACCCTGATGCATTACCGTAAAATTGGCTTCATAAAAAGGAATTGGAAGATTGCTTAGACTTCGCATTGAGAAATCTGCTAAAACATCATCGCCTGCACCATAGCCTTTTTTAGGAAAATCAAGTTTCATCAAAATTCTTGGCGAGACAATTTTCTGAAGTGTAATTTCTTTTTCAAAAATGTTTTTCCCGGTTTCATTCTGCATCCAGTCGGTGTAGGCTCTCATTTTGTAAATTCCGCCTTTCATTTCGTTTCCGAAGTAATAATAACCTTCGGCATGACCGTTTGTAATTGCGTATTTGTCTTTTTTGACAACGGTTCCGCTGGGATCTACCAGTTCAAAATTCACCACCTTCGACTGATCTGCAGGAAGTTGACTTTCTGCCTGAACGATGTAGATTTTAAAAAACATTTCCTCACCAGGTTTGTAAAAGACATGATTGGTCTGGATGTACGTTTTTTCTTTTTTGAAATCGCTAAATTTCTGCTGGGCTTTTAAACTGAAGCTCATTAAAATGAAGATCAGAAGCGATATATAAAGGGTAAATCTGCTTTTCATAATTTAAAATTGAAATGAAACCATGCATCCGAAACTTTTGTAAGACGGAAGATTGAAGAAATCTAAGCCACGACCGCTGTCCAAATCGTATAAATTCTGACTCGGATCTGTACCGGAATTGGCCTGCCAAAGCATTATGTTATTCACAAAAAGAGAAACGCCCAGACTTCGTCTGAAATTTCCGACATCAAATTTTGCTCCCAGCGAAACTGAATTGATTCTCACATAATCGGCATTCTGCACATAATTTTCTGCAACGCCTGTAAAGCCGTAGCGCGTCCAGCGGTTTTCAAAAACGGACAGATTTGGATCGTAGAAATCAACGGGAATTTGATTAACATTTCCATTTGCCTGAACTCCTGAAAAAACATAATTTTTAAGACTTCTGTCATCACCCGAAGTCTTAGAACGTCCGTAATAATCGAGCACTGCCTGAGTTCCGTTCCACAGTTGTCCGCCATTTTTCCATTCCCAGTTGACGTCGAGCGTGAACATTTTATAGTTGAAAGTATGGGTAAATTTCATCACAAAATCCGGCGTGGGATCAGCAATAATTTTTTTATTGTTTGATGCTACAGGAAATCCGAAATCATCAATAATGGTTTGTCCGGCAGCATTGGTTTCATAATAATTTCCGACAACAGCGCCTAAAACCTGACCTTCGGACAAAGTTTTGTAAACATTCTGAAAACCTGACAATGCAAGATTATTGTATCCAGATTCAACCTTATCAACCACATCCCGATATTTGTAAAATGAAGCCCGATGGGTCATTGTAAAATCCTGTGCAATTCTGAAATTCTCGTAAGAAGCATTTAGCTCAACACCGCTGTAAGTATGATCCGCAAGATTTTTAAGTAAAAGGCTGTTATTTTCAAACACCGGAAAAATATCGTTGGTAATCTTTCGTGAAAAATATTCAGCTCCGAAATTGAATCTGTTGTAAATACTGAAGTTAAATCCTGCCTTCGTTTCTGCAATATCAACTGTTGAGAGATTTTTAAAACTTTCGACCTCACGTACCGGAAAATACTGACTGGCATTTTGAGCCAGAAACTGCGTGGTGGAATACGACGAAAACGAGCTGGTAATATCAGGTTCAGAACTCTGATGAGTATAGGCGCCAAAAAATTTCAGACGGGTGCCTCTCCAATCTAAAATGTCGTTGAAATGTACGTACCCATTGACTTTTGGCAACCAAAATTTATTATTCAAAGAAGTGTTTGAGACGTAAAATGAGTTTCCAAGATTAGCACCAAATTCAAAATCACCGTCATCGAATTTCAGATCATAATTAAAAATATAATCCTGTGAGCTCCTTTGGTAAAGGTACTTCCGGTTTTGTGAACTGTGAAAAACATCAGATTTTCTTTCGTTGACAATAAAATTTAAGTTGAAAGTATTTCTGAAGTCATAGTCGCCAAAAGAGTAATTTGCAGAGACATTGGCATTGTAAAGGCTGTTGTTCTGAAGTCTGTCGTTCGTTAAACCTAAAGAAAATCCATTAGTTGACGGTTTGTAAACGTCCGTATTCCGGAACTGATCATTTTCGTAGGTTTGATTGATACTGAAATTAAAATCGTCCCATCTTCTTGAGAGATTGAAACTGTACTTTTTCTGATTTGAAAGAAAATTATATTTATTATTCTGACCAAAAAGAAATTCCGGATTATCACCCAATTGACTGTAACTTCTTTGCTGTCCGTCAGCAAGAAAACCGCCCTGATTATTGGAAAACGAAATTGGCGTGAGCAGAGATTCCTGATAAGCACGGTTGAAAAGCGCAATTCTGTTTGTATTCGTCGCCTTTGTTTCATCAAAATCAAATAATGCCTGAACTTTAAATTTCAAAACATTCGCATTCACTTTTGCTTTAAAAGTATTGTTGGTGTCGTACTGACTGATGAAATAGGTTTGATTTTTATGCTGTCCAAAGTCCAGTGAGAGCCTGGTTTTTTCATTGTAATTTTCTGATTTTATGAAAGCATTAATCTGCAGCTGATTGTGAAAGCCGACGGTGGTTGAGAAAAGTGAGTTGTTATACGGTTTTGCAGAAACCATTCCTGAAGAAAAGGGAACAAGCTGACCGTTGATATCGTAATCGTAGGGCTGAAAATTGTAGGCTAATGTTGAAATATCCGGGCCGTAACTGAAAATTTCGTTGGTCTCGGGACCGCGCCAGATAAGATTTCCGCTCTGAGATCTTCCCTGTACATATCTGTTTTGGGTTTGTGGAATTGCATTTCGGTTTCTGACCTCAAATGAAGTATTGAAACTTCCGTTGATAATCAATTTGTTCTGCTCCTGCTTTTTTATTTTTAAAGTATCGCCATTCTTCTGTTTCAATCTCCGGATTTTAGTAAAATAAGAATCTGAGTTTTTCGAAAGATAATAATCCGGCTTTGAAATACTGTATTCATCTGACTTGGGTTTAACGATAAGGCTGTCATAATCTTTTGATCTGATGGCTGACACAGATTTCTTGGGAATACGGTTTTCCAGAATATATTTCAATTCCTGAACTCCATACACAACCTGAATATTTTTACTATTGTTCCAGACAAGAGTATCGTACTTCTGCGCCTGAATAATGGCAAAACCCTCTTCATCAGTTTCCTCGTAAACGCCTGTATTTTTATTAAAAACTTTAATAAAAGCTTTAGGTTTTTTGTCTTTATCTAAAAATATTCCGGAATAATACTGCTGTGAATTCTGAGCAAATATCAGCTGAGCTGCAAAAAAAGGCAGAAACAGATAGATTTTTTTCATCATGGATAATATGTCTAAAAATAGAGAAAAAAAAGAAATCTCCGAAGAAATTTCTTTTTTGTGATTCAATTTATTTGTTTGAATTTCTGTAAGTTTCCACGAGTCTCACAAACTCTGCTCTGTAGCCGTCCTCATCATTTCCTCTGCCCTTTTTCCCCAACTTTTCAACCTCCTTCAAATCTTTATTTTTAATTAAATCTGATTTTCTCAATACCAAGCCAAACCAAGCCACAGAAGAAGCAAATTTAAAATCATCACTCGCAGACGATAGGTTTTCATTTGAATTTTTCACGACCTGAACGATTTCCGAACTCGTATTGCCATCAGGTTTTTTGTATCTGAATTTTACAGTTGCCAATTCATCATTAAAATTTTCATCACTTGTGTTTTTTGTATATTTTAAATCATTTTCTTGTGGTAAAAATTCAGATTTTACATCAGCTGGAATGATTTCATATAAAGCAGTTACGGTATGTCCGCTTCCCAATTCTCCTGCATCAATTTTATCGTTGGTGAAATCTTCATTCTTCAGTTTACGGTTTTCATAACCAATCAAACGGTAAGATTTCACATATTTCGGATTAAATTCAATCTGAATTTTCACATCTTTTGCAATCGCATACATGCTTCCAGCAAACTCTTTTCCCAGAAACTTATTGGCTTCCTGCATATTGTCTATGTAAGCATAATTTCCATTGCCTTTATTCGCTAAAGTTTCCATGCGATTGTCTTTGAAATTGCCCATTCCGAAACCTAAACACGTTAGGAAAACTCCCGATTTTCTTTTTTCTTCAATCAAGGTTTGAAGGTCGCCCGTAGAAGATGTTCCCACATTGAAATCTCCGTCGGTTGCAATGATCACACGATTATTTCCGTCTTTAATGAAATTTTCCTGAGCGAGTTTGTAGGCCAGCTCTATTCCTTGTCCTCCGGCTGTACTTCCGCCTGCCTGAAGTTGATCTAAAGCTTCTATAATTTTGTTTTTTTCTTTTGCTGAAGTAGGAGGTAAAACCATTCCGGCACTTCCGGCGTAGACTACAATTCCCACTTTATCCTGCGGTCTTAATTGATCCAACAAAACTTTGAAAGATGATTTTAACAGCGGCAATTTATTCGCTTCATTCATTGAACCCGAAACATCAATCAGAAAAACAAAATTTGAACTCGGCAATTTATCCATCGGTAAATCTTTGCCTTGAAGTCCGATTTTCAATAATTTATGCTGAGAATTCCACGGAGAATCATTGTATTCTGTGTTGATGGAAAATGGTCGATCATTTTTTGGTTGTGGATAATTATATTTAAAATAATTAATCATTTCCTCAATTCGCACCGCATTTTTATTCACGACTTCACCATTGTTGATCATTCTCCGGATGTTGGAATACGCAGCTTTATCCACATCAATTGAAAAAGTAGAAACGGACTGATTTTTCGTTAATTCAAAAGGATTTTCTACGAATGCATCGTATTCTTCTGAGTTATTTTGCTTCTGAATCTGTTTCGAAAGGTTGATGCTGTCTTGAACTTTTTGCAGTTTTTTAAAAGCCTTTCTCTCTTTTCTGGAAAGTTTTTTGGTGGTTACAACGACTACTCCATTGGCGGCACGGCTTCCATAAAGGGCGGTTGCAGATGCATCTTTTAAAATGTCTATGCTTTTTATCTGCTGAGGATTCAGCTTGGATAGAGAATTTTGATCTTTAACCACACCATCAATTACAATCAGAGGTTGATTATTCCCATTTAAACTTGCAGAACCTCTGATAAGAATATTTTGTGATAGACTGCCTGAACTTGTACTACTTGGTATTTGTCCTTGAAGAGAATTTACCGGATTATTGTTGTATGATTGATTATTAAGCCACCCATTGTTATTACTTGAAATCTTAATTCCTGCAACACTACCTTGTAGGGATTGAACTACATTAAAATTTGAGATCTGAGTTGAGGATGATGTAGCATCTTGTCTTTTTCTAATTCCTAAAGTACCCGTTACAACAATTTCTCTCATCTCTTGCGGCTCATCATCTTTATCTAAAACTCCGTCATGATCTGGTTCCATATAATTTGGGGTACTTACAACTCTATAATCTCCTTGTTGTGGAGTCAAAATAGTTGGAGGTTCTACAGGTTCAGGAACTATGTTTGAATAAACTAAAACTTGATTTTCTTTCTGAGAATTTATAACAGCAATTTCCTTTTCAATATTTGATTTCACAGTACTATCAATTACCTGAACTTTATGATTTACTTTTGGTGACACTGTATTTTGAGTAATCTGAGGTTTTGAAATATCAACAACTTCTTTTTTATTGATAAAATAAAATGCTCCCAAACCAATAACTAGACTCGCAGCAATTCCGTAAGAAAACCAGATGGGAATTACTCTTTTCTTATCTTCTTTTTTATCTAATTTCTCTTCAACTTTTGCCCAAACTTTGTCAAAACCCGGAAAAGTTGCCGGTTCTTCCAAAGAATGAGAAGCCTCATTGAATTTTTTATCTATATCGTGATTGTTTTCCATTGTGTACAAGTTTAAATGTTGTTATTCACCAAGAGTTCCTGCAATTTTTTTCTTGCGAAATTGAGTTGGGATTTTGAAGTTCCTTCGCTTATTGAAAGCATTGTCGCAATTTCCTTATGAGGGTATCCTTCAATCGCAAACAGATTGAAAATTGCCCTGCAACCTTCAGGAAGAAAATTCAGCAGTTTCAGAATATCCTTTTCAAACAAAATATTGTCTGTTGGTGCTTCCTTTGACTCTACAAACTCTTCTTCTAAAGAAACGTCAAGTGCTTTCATACTTCTCAGTTTCTGCAAACATTCGTTCACTGCAATTTTCTTTGCCCAGGCTTCGAAAATTTCATGATTTTGAAGTTGATTCAGTTTTGTGAAAATCTTGTAGAACGTATCTGCCAATACCTCTTCGATGTCTTCGTCGTTTTTCAGATAACGTTTGCAGACTGAATATAGCTTGCCCGCCATTTTCTCGTAAACTTTCCGCTGGGCATTGCGGTCGTTCCGTTGGCATTCTATCAGTAATTCTTTTTCCATAGTCAGGCTTTATACTCTAATAGATGCAGGAAATTTCAAAAAGGTTGGAAACATTGTAAACTTTTTCTAAAAATAAGGAAATACTCAAACTAAAAAAGTTAAAAAGTTGTCCAATTGTATTAGCTATATACTTTAAATCACTCTAATTAAATTTAACCGTTTTTAACACTCAAATCTGTAACATTAATTTAACATTGTCGACTATTCAGTTATAATTTTTACAGTAATGAAAAACAAAAGATTTGCGTCATTACTTTTTGTTTTATGCGCAGGAAGTATGATGTTTGCTCAGGATGATCTGATCAACAAGTTGAAAAACAATCAGTCACAAAATGCTAATTTCCAGTTCACCACACTAAAAGATGTGGGTGCAACATCGGTGAAAAACCAAGGTTCATCGGGAACTTGCTGGAGTTATTCGGGAAACTCTTTTCTTGAATCTGAAATGCAGAGAATGGGTAAAAAACCTGTTGATTTGGCAGAAATTTTTACGGCAAGAAATTCTTATCACGATAAGGCAAAATTATATGTTTTAAACGGTGGAGCGATCAGTTGGGGCGACGGCGGAGAATTACATGACGTTGTTAACATGTACAAAAAATACGGAGCCGTTCCGCAAGATGTTTATACAGGTTTGAAATCAGGACAAGCTTTAAATAATTTCAATGAAATGCAGGGGAAACTGAAGCCTGTTTTAGAAGGTTTGGTTGCGGCATCTGCAAAAGGAAAACTTCAAGATAACTGGATGGATTCTGTGGATGCAATTCTTGATGAATATTTAGGAAAAGTTCCGACAAACTTTATGTATGAAGGAAAAAATTATACTCCAAAAACCTTTGCGAAAGAAGTTGTTGGTATTAATCCTGAAGATTATGTGGAATTGTCTTCTTATAAAGATTATCCGTACTATCAGAAATTTGTCGTTCCGATTCCTGATAACTGGAGCCATGATTCTGACTGGAATATTCCGATGAATGAAATGACGGCTATTATTGACAATGCGGTTAACAAAGGATATTCTGTAGGTTGGGCAACTGATGTTTCAGAGCCTTATTTTTCTTATAAAAATGGTGTTGCGTATGTTCCTGATGTAGATCTGGATCAGATTACTCCGGAAGTTAAAAAAGAACTGTTTACACAGCCTAAAAAAGATAAAACCATTACCGAAGATCTTCGTCAGAAAGCTTTGAACAACCTTACCACAACAGATGATCACGGAATGCACATCGTAGGTTTGGCAAAAGATCAAACCGGAAAAGAATATTATATGGTGAAAAATTCCTGGGGTGTAACCAACGATTTTGACGGTTATCTGTATGTGACAAAACCTTATGTTGAATACAAATCAACAGCAATTTTGGTTCACAAAAATGCAATTCCAAAGAACATCAGAAAACAACTGAAACCAAGCAAAAATATTGGTTTGTAGGAAATCATTATTGTCATTTATTTGACAGTTTTAGATATTTTTAAACTTGTTAATAGGCCGCTTTGAGATTTTTTCTTCAAGCGGTTTTTTATTCTTTCACATTTGGTATGTTAAAAAACAAATTATTACACGTTTTTTAATTTTACTATTATTTTTTTTATTCAAAATCAACTCTAAAATAGTTTTTTACTCTTGCAATGGTATTTTTATATTTACCTGGTTTCCAATTATTATAGTTAGTTAGAATTGTATTTTTTGCAATAATTTCAAGTTCACTTTTATATTTTTCATTTTCTACTGCTTCAGTGACCCAATTTTCATTTTTTAAAGTACTAACCTTTCCGTTTTTTTCAATGATAAAACTAACGTCTAGAAAAATAGAATTGCTTTTAGCATTTTTCAGTGGCAATCCAGTTTTAATTGTGGGTATATAACCTTGTTTAATTAAATTATCCTCTTTTATAAAATGCGGTTTGTCATTTTCTGATAAGTCAAAAATACTTAAGACTTTATCATGATTTTTAATATTCTCAATCATTAATTTTTCAGCCTCTTTCTCAATTTTCTGTCTAAAATTTTTTCCGTGAACTTTTTCCATTTCTAAATCAATAAACGCTTTGTAGCATCCTTGAGTTTGGCCATCAATAATAACACAGCTAAAGTCATAGTTGATTACTTTAAATTTTTGTTTTGTGGAATATTCTAAAATTTCATCTTCATAAAGCAAGGATTTACATCCAAAGCAAGATGTTGAGACATAAATATTTTTATATTTCCCTAGGTCTTTTTGCGCTCTTTCAATATCATCTTTGCAAATTCTATCATTAGTTTTTGGATTTTTAACATAATCACGTAAAACCTCTTGTGGATTAGGGATTACTTCATCTACACTTTCTGTTTCAAGGTTTTTATCCGTGCAACCTGTAATTAGTAATAAAAAGAATATAGAAAAAACTATTTTCATGAATAACTGTATTTAGTATAAAATATAAGGTAAAAATATACTAATTTTAAGCAACAAAAAACCGCTCCCAAAAAGAAAGCGGTTATAAAATTTATTTAAAATCTCAATTAAAATATCGCAGGATATTTCTGAGGATTTGTTTCGTTAAATAGGGCATAAATTCTTTCCACCATATCATCTGAAGATGGCTTAGAGAAATAATCACCGTCACTTGCATACGCAGGTCTGTGATCGTTTGCAGCGATTGTCAATGGATCAGAATCTAAATATCTGAACGCTTTTTGCTTCTCTAAAATCTGCTGTAGGATAAACGCTGAAGTTCCACCTTCTACATCTTCGTCGATCACAACCAATCTATTGGTTCTCTTCACAGATTCAGCAATTTCATGCGTTAAATCGAAAGGAATTAACGACTGAACATCGATAACTTCTGCAGAGATGCCAAGTTTTTCAAGTTCTTCTGCTGCTTCCATGACAATTCTCCATGTAGAACCGTAAGTCACCAAAGTGACATCCTTACCTTCTTTTGTCACTTCAATTTTCCCGACAGGAACCGTGAATTCACCTAAATTATCAGGTTGTTTTTCTTTTAATCGGTATCCGTTCAAACATTCAACAATCACAGCAGGATCGTCGCTTTGGAGCATCGTGTTATAGAATCCGGCAGCTTTTGTTAAGTTTCTTGGCACCAAAACCAAAATACCTTTTGAAAGATTCAAAATTCCCGCCATTGGCGAACCTGAATGCCAAACTCCTTCCAGTCTGTGACCTCTCGTTCTGATGATGACAGGAGCTTTCTGACCGCCTTTTGTTCTGTATTGAACTGTTGCTAAATCATCACTCATTCCCTGCAAACAATACAAGATATAATCTAAATACTGAATTTCAGCGATTGGTCTTAGACCTCTCATCGCCATTCCGATTCCCTGTCCAAGAATGGTCGCTTCACGGATTCCGGTATCAGCCACACGAATGTCACCGTATTTTTCCTGCATTCCTTCAAGACCCTGGTTCACGTCACCGATATTTCCGGCATCTTCACCAAAGACCAAAGTTTGAGGATATTTTTCAAAAATTTTATCAAAATTGTTTCTTACCACTACTCTTCCGTCAACATCCTGAGACGCTTCTGTGAATACTGGTTTTACTTCTTTCACATTTTCAGTTTTCCACTGAGACTGCGAATATAAGTGTGAAGAATAATTGTCTTTTTCAACTTCAAAAACTTCGTTGTATTTGTTCATCAACTGAGTTCTCTCTGCAGAATTGGTTCCTCTTGTTGCTAACAAAGATTTTCTGATTAAATGGAAAACATCCTTTTTAGCTTTAGAAACTAATTTATTATATTGATTGATGTAGGTTTCAATCTCTGAGTTCTGACCTTTCAGATTTTCTACTAAAGGCAAAACTGAAAAAGCTAATTCTGTAATCGTTTTCTGATAATTTTCCCAGGCAGTTTTTTGTCCGGCTTTTACTTTTTTCTTCGCTTCTTCGTCAATTGCATCCAATTCTTCAACGCTTGCAATGATTTCTTCATTTCCTTCAATTTCAATGGAGTAGTTTAAAATCCATTCTCTGAGTTTTACCAACCCGTCAAAATCAGCTTCCCAAGACAAACGGTCTTCATTTTTATATCTTTCGTGAGATCCTGAAGTCGAATGACCTTGCGGCTGAGTTACTTCAATCACATGAACAACAACAGGAACAGATTCAGTTCTTGCAAAATGTTCAGCTTTAGCGTAAGCATCCAATAAAGCAGGATAATCCCAAGCCTTCACCTGAATAATTTCACACCCTTGATTCTCCCCTTCTTTTCTTTGGAATCCGCTCAACATTTCAGCAATATCAGCTTTTGCTCTCTGCTTCATAGTAGGAACAGAAATCCCGTAACCATCATCCCAAATTGAAACAATCATTGGAACTTGAAGTGCACAAGCAGCATTTAAAGTTTCCCAAAAATGACCTTCTGCTGTAGAAGCATCTCCGATGGTACCAAAAGCGATTTCATTACCTTCATTTGAGAATTTCTCAGAACCGTCAAATTTTACGGATTTATATATTTTTGAAGCTTGAGCCAAACCTAATAATCTTGGCATCTGTCCGGCAGTCGGAGAAATATCAGAAGAAATATTCTTTTGAGCCATCAAATCTTTCCAGCTTCCGTCTTCGTTTAGACTTCTTGTAGCAAAGTGACCGTTCATCTGTCTTCCGGCAGACGCTGGCTCTCTTTCCACACTGGTATCTGCATATAATTGCGCAAAGAAACTTTCAACGGATAAAGCATCTGCAGCCAAAGCAAACGTCTGATCTCTATAGTATCCTGAACGGAAATCTCCGTTTCTGAAAACTTTCGCCATTGCCAACTGCGGCAACTCTTTTCCGTCTCCAAAAATTCCGAACTTCGCTTTTCCGGTAAGAACTTCTCTTCTGCCCAAATAAGACATTTCACGAGAGATTCTTCCTAATTTATAGTCTTCAAGTATCTGATTTTTAAAATCTTGAAAAGAAATCTGCTGAGTTTCAATATAGGTTGTCTGCATAGCCAAATATTAAATATTTTTTAATTCTGAAGTATTTTGCTAATATACACTTTTTATATTAATTTTAATTTTCAAGAATGTTTTTTATAAATTTGATAATGAAAAAACAGGTATATACTTTGAATAAAACTCTCTGATATGGAAAAAAAGTCTACTCATATTCTCAATGCATCGTCTAATCTTTTAGGGTTTTCTATGATCATCATCACCTCATTGAAAATCACTAAAACGAGCCATCATACATTTTTAGATGAGTTTGCAGGCATCGCATGTGTACTTTTTGCTTGCAGCAGTTTATTTTCGTTTATGTCGATAAGAACTAAGAAGGAAAGCCTGGGAAACAGATACGAGAGTATTGCGGATTATTTATTTTTAATCGCTTTATTTTGTATTATTCTGTCTGTCATTATTATAACAACAGCAATAATGGATTAAATTTCCAGTTTTTTTGTTGTCTTTAAATTAACATTGGAATTTCGATAAAGGATATAATTAAAATTTTCTTTCAATCACATAATCCAACATCATGTGCAATGATTTTCTAACTTCAGAATCAGGAAATTCATCAAGAATATTTTTTGCTTTCTGCTGAAAATCCTTCATGACGGTAATTGCATAATCCAATCCACCTGAACTTTTCACAAAAGCTATCAGTTCTTTCACACGTTTCTGGTCGTTGTTGTAGCGTTTTATGGTATTGAAATAATATTTTCTATCGGTTTCGCTGGCAATTTTCAAAGTATGAATCAAAGGAAGCGTCATTTTTTGCTCCTTAATATCAATTCCAACTGGTTTTCCGATGACGTTTGAACTTAAATAATCGAATAAATCATCTTTGATTTGAAAAGCCATCCCTGTGTACGTCCCGAACTGCATCATTTTCTTAGCTAAATGTTCATCAGCATCGTTGGATAAAGCTCCGATTTCGCAGCAAGCCGCAATCAAAGTAGCTGTTTTCTGACGGATGATTTCGTAATAAACATCTTCGGTAATATCAAGTTTTCTGGCTTTTTCCAATTGAAGGAGTTCTCCCTCAGACATTTCTCTGATCGTTCTTGAAATTACAGAAAGTAAATCGTAATCTTTATGGTCTGTAGAAAGCAAAACCGCTTTTGAAAGTAAGAAATCACCAACCAAGACAGCAATTTTATTTTTCCATAATGCATTAATGGAAAAGAAATTACGCCTTTTAAAACTCTCATCCACAACATCATCATGTACCAGAGTCGCAGTATGAATCAACTCGATCATCGAAGCACCACGATAGGTTTTTTCATTGACGTTCCCTATCAGTTTTGCACATAAAAATACAAACATCGGACGCATCTGCTTCCCTTTTGTGGTAACAATAAAACGGGTAACTTTATCAAGTAAAGCGACTTTGCTCTGCATAGATTCATAAAACTTCTGTTCGAAAAGTTTCATTTCCTCATTGATCGGTCGTTTGATTTCTTCTACAATATTGGCCACTATCTGAGAATGATGGGTGAGTATTTATTAATTCTCACAAAGATAATTTTTTTAAACCAATTTTAACAAAATTAAAGTTTGAGTTTATCTTTAGGAATAAAATAAAAAAACGGCTTGGTTTTTTTGATCGGCGAATAGAATTTTTCCCCTGAAATATAAATTCCTTTTTCATCAACAGCAATTCCTTCTATCTGCCCAATGGTCAATGCGCTACCTAAATAAAGATGTCTCGGATTTTCTTTGAAAAACATTCCCGATTCGGACTCCTTAAAAATATTGAGAAAAACTTCAGTTTTCCTGGTATACCCTACAACATAAAGTTTTTTATCGTAATAATAAGCATCGCTAATCATAAAATCCGTCTGGAAAGATTCAGTTTTCTGAGCAGCCTGATTTTCAAAATTCTCAGGATCAATCGTGTAATGGGATGTTGCTTTTGAGTTCCATTCTTTGGTAAATACATGAATTTTTCCGTTTAAATAAATCATCGATTCCAAATCGAAATCTGTGGAGATGTTTTTAGAAGTAAAATCATTTTGTTCAGGATAATAAAATGAAATGGCTTTCATTAAATCATTCTGTAATTCGTTATTTTGAAAAGGAACTTTATATATTTTTAAATCTTTTCGCGTTCCTGCGTTGTTACCAAAATCCCCGATGTAAAAATTCCCTCCATCGTTGGCTAACGCTTCCCAATCCTTGTTTTCTGCATTCGCTTTTAAAACCTTGAGAATTTTTCCTGAATTTTTATCAATTTCATACAATTCTGCAGGATTTCCGCTATCATTAAAGGTATAGAGTTTTCCGTCAAAAAAATTCAATCCAGAAGTTTCCTGAATGGAATCATTTAAAACTGAAACTCTGAATTTTTTAAGCTTAAAAATTTCTGCCTGTTGAGAAAAAGCAGTTTGAAACGTGAGAACAATAAATATTAGAAAAACCTTCTTCATAGCACAAAATTACGGATTTTGGTATGAATGGATTGTTAAGAATGTAGAGATGATTTTATAGCAAAACCACGTCATGGTTTTCAAATCTGATTATCAAATGGAATGTATGAGTTTAAGAATTTAAACTAAGGCTGCGTTCGTTCAAAGGTTTGCACCCTATATTTTGTTATGTCGCTACTATATATCCCTTGTAATTATAAAATGAATAAGAAATTATTCAGCGTTTTTATTGGCTAACTGTCCACAAGCCGCATCGATGTCTCCACCACGGCTTTTTCTTACCATAACTGTAATTCCGGCTTTTTCGAGTTCGCGAACATACTTTTCTTCAGCAGCTATACTTCTGTGATCAAATTTACCTTCACCAATCGGGTTGTATTGGATTAAATTCACTTTAGAAGGAACCTGTCGGCAATATTTAATTAAAGCTTTAATGTCTTCATCCTTATCATTAATACCCTTCCAGACACAATATTCAAAAGTGATGGTTGAACCTGTTTTTTTATACCAGTATTGAAGCGCATCCATAATATCCGTTAAAGGGAATTTATCTGAAAACGGCATGATTTCGTTTCGGGTAGATTCTACCGCAGAATGTAGAGATAATGCAAGTTTTACACGCAATTCATCATCTGCCAACATTTTTATCATCTTTGGAATTCCCGATGTAGAAACAGTAATTCTTCTCGGAGACATTCCCAAACCTTCCGGTTGAGTGATTTTTTTGATGGCTTCAACAACATTTTTATAATTCATCATCGGCTCACCCATTCCCATAAAAACGATGTTGGTCAAAGGACGGTTATAATATTCTTTACTTTGCCTGTCTATGAGGGCGACCTGATCTACAATTTCCGCCACTTCAAGATTCCTCATTCTTTTGAGTTTGGCTGTAGCACAGAATTCACAGTTTAACGAACAGCCAACCTGTGAAGAAACACAAGCTGTAGTTCTCGTTTCAGTAGGAATCAGAACAGATTCTACCATGAGCCCATCGTGAAGCTTAACGCCGTTTTTTATCGTTCCGTCAGTAGATTTTTGAAATTGATCTACCGCTGCCGGATTCATAATAAAATCACGGACAAGATGCTCTCTCAGATCCTTTGAAAGATTCGTCATCTCTTCAAATGAATGAAGATTCTTACTCCAGATCCAGTCATAGACCTGCTTAGCACGAAAAGGTTTTTCACCAATGGTACCAAAGTAATCTTTGAGTTGGTCGAGTGATAGAGTTCTGATATCTTTCAAAATATTGTAGATTTTAAATTATAAATTTTAGACTAAAATCCCTCACAACAGTTGGATTTCAATCTAAAATTCATAATCTATAATTTAAATTAATTACAAAATAAGCATTGCGTCACCGTAAGAATAGAATTTATATTTTTCTCTTACTGCTTCCTCATATGCTTGCATTAGGAAATCTTTTCCTGCAAACGCTGCAATCATCATCATTAAAGTAGACTTTGGCGTATGGAAATTGGTAATCATTGTATTGGCAACTCCAAAATCATGAGGTGGATAGATAAATTTATTTGTCCAGCCATTGAATGCAGAAATTTTCCTGTTTGAAGAAACTGAAGTTTCAATCGCTCTCATCGTCGTCGTTCCTACTGCACATACTCTTCTGTTTTCCTGAACAGCTTTGTTGATAATCTCAGCATTTAACTCGTCGATAATGATCTCTTCAGATTCCATTTTGTGCTTAGACAAATCTTCCACTTCGATCGGGTTGAAAGTTCCCAAACCAACGTGAAGCGTCACCTCAGCAAAATCGATACCTTTAATTTCCAATCTCTTCATCAAATGTCTTGAGAAATGCAGACCTGCAGTAGGTGCTGCTACAGCTCCTTCTACTTTAGCATAAATAGTTTGGTATCTTTCAGCATCTTCAGGTTCTACGTCTCTTTTGATATATTTTGGGAGAGGAGTTTCTCCTAATTCTTTCAATTTCGTTCTGAATTCTTCGTAAGAACCGTCGAATAAAAATCTCAACGTTCTTCCTCTTGAAGTTGTATTATCGATAACCTCAGCAACCAAAGACTCATCTTCTGTAAAGAATAATTTATTTCCAATTCTGATTTTTCTTGCAGGATCAACCAAAACATCCCAAACGCGGGTTTCTTTATCAAGCTCTCTTAAAAGGAAAACTTCAATTTTAGCTCCGGTTTTTTCCTTATTTCCATAAAGACGAGCCGGGAAAACTTTAGTATTGTTAAAAATGAACAAATCTTTTTCGTCGAAATAATCTACAACGTCTTTGAATGTTTTATGCTCTATCGTTTGAGTTTTTCTATCAAGAACCATCAACCTTGACTCGTCTCTGTGCTCAGACGGGTGCTCTGCCAATAATTCTTCAGGGAGATCAAAATTAAAATCGGATGTCTTCATTTTTTAAATTACGGTTTAAAAATTACACGAAAATTACGGATGTAATTTTTCGGACTGCAAATATACAACATTCAATACCCTTTTGTCAAGTCTTTATTTCACAATCGGTACTGACAGGGATTTTAAAGCATGACATTTTTTTATTTAATGGAATTATTTGATAAAAAAACACTATTTTAGGCTGATTTAAAATTACACCTATGAGCAAATATTCTTTAGAAGAATTCGTAAAAGAAACCAAAGAAAATCCCCTTGAGAGAGATTATTTCGAATTGGAAAAACCTGCACTTTTAGAAATCAACCTCAACAATCAGGCAGTCTGGACAAAAACCGGAAGTATGGTCGGATATGTAGGAAACGTCAACTTTGAAAGACAAGGAATGCTTTCCGGCGGATTGGGAAATCTGTTGAAAAAAGCACTTAGTGGTGAAGGTGCCAAACTGATGAAAGCAGAAGGAACAGGCAAACTTTATGTTGCTGACTCCGGAAAAAAGGTCAGAATTCTGTATTTAAACAACGAAACACTTTTCGTAAACGGAAATGATGTCCTAGCGCACGAACAAAGTGTTAAAAGCGATATCACTATGCTGAAAAGTATTGCAGGCATGATGTCCGGCGGATTGTTTCAAGTAAAACTTTCAGGAACCGGGCATATCGCCATCACAACTCACGGAGAACCACTGACTTTGATGGTCACTCCGGATGCTCCAGTTTTCACGGATCCTAATGCAACAGTTGCATGGTCAGGAAATTTAAGCCCTGAACTGAAAACCAACGTTTCTTTTAAAAGTTTGATTGGAAGAGGAAGCGGTGAAGAATTTCAGATGAAGTTTTCCGGAAATGGATGGGTACTGATACAGCCTTATGAGGAGGTTTATACGATCGAGAAATAACAGCAAATATTCTACTATTTATGCAAAAGCAGGAGCGAACACTCCTGCTTTTGCATTTAAATATTTTCTACAATCATTTTCCAATCTTCCAGCTTTTTTTCGAAAGAAATCGTGTGAAGAGGACTTGTCGAGGGCAATAAATAAACGGGAATCTTAAAGTTTTTGCCCAATAGTTTCTGTAAATTTTTATAAGATTTCCCTCCGTTACAGAAAATTGCTTTTACATTTGGATATTCTTCTAAAAGTTCAGGAATCTGATTGGCTTCTTCATTTTTTATCTCAGAATCTAAACTTCCTTTTCTCTCGCAGGAATCGATGACATCCCAAAGAGCAATGTGATGCTTTTTTAAAATAGCAATTCTTTCCTTATAATTTTCGGTAAATTCTTCGTGAAATAATTCAAAAATAATCTTCCAGAATTTATTTTGCGGATGACCATAATATTGTTGTTTTTCTAAAGATTTCACACCTGGAATTGAACCTAAAATTAATATTTTAGACGCATTGTCGATGATTGGGGAAAAAGAAGAAATACGGTTTTGCATGGTTAAATATATCAATTTTGTCTAACTCCTAACAATATTATAAAAACAAAAAGCGGACTAAAGTCCGCTTCTACTGATATTTTAAAGAATTATTTTTTAAATTACAAAGTTTCTTTTAGCCAATCAAAAAATTCTCTTTGCCAAACCAAACCGTTTTGAGGATGAAGCACCCAGTGATTTTCGTTGGGAAAATACACTAATTTTGATTTTAACCCTTTTAATTTCGCAGCCTGGAAAGCTTCCTGCCCCTGCTCATAAGGAACTCTATAGTCAATTCCACCCTGGAAAATCATGATGGGCTTGTTCCATTTGTCAACGAAGTTGCTTGGGTTGAATTCTGTATAGGCTTTTGGTAAAGGTTTTTCCCAAGGCGAACCTAGGTCCCAGTTGGCAAACCATAGTTCTTCAGTCGTCAAATACCAAGATTTCATATCAAATAATCCATCGTGAGCAATGAAGGTTTTGAATCTGTTGTTATGAATTCCAGCTAACATAAAAACGCTATAACCACCGTAACTTGCACCAACTGCTGCTACTCTTTCACCATCAACGTAAGGTAATGTTTTTGCAAAATCTGTTGCTGCCAGATAATCTCTCATCGGTTGTCCGCCCCAGTCTTTTGAGATTTCCTCATTCCATTTTGTTCCCCAGCCCGGCATCCCTCTTCTGTTTGGTGCCACCACGATATATCCGTTGGCTGCCATTAAAGCAAAATTCCATCTTGTGCTGAAGAATTGGGTTAATGCGGATTGTGGACCTCCTTGACAATACACTAGAGTCGGATATTTTTTACTTGGATCGAAGTTGGCTGGATAATGAAACCATACGCCCATTTCTTTTCCGTCTGTCGTTTTGACCATTTTCAGCTCAGATTTCCCTTGGGCTAATTTTGCATAAGCATCTTTATTCGCTTCGGTAACTGGCTTCAGTTCTCCATTTTTAAGATTCACAGAGAATATTTCTGAGGCATGATTGATATCTGTTTTTGAAACCAGCAATGAACTTTTCTGGTCCGCAAAAATTTCATTCACATCAAAGTCACCTTTTGTGATCTGCTGAACTTTTGAATCTTTAGGATTTAAAGAAAATAATTGCTTTGTTCCTCTGAAAGCCGCTGTGAAGTAAATTGCTTTAGAATCTCCAGCCCAGAAAACATCTCCGGAAACGCTTTCGTCCCAAGCTTTGGTTAGGTTTGAAGTTTTCCCTGATTTCCAGTCCATCAGTTTGATATCATTTTTATCCGCTTCGTAGCCGTCTCTTTCCATACTTTGCCAAAGCAATGATTTTCCGTCGGGACTGAATTTTGGATTCACATCGTACCCTTTATTTGATTCAGTTAGATTTTTTGTTGATCCTGAAGCCAAATCGTAAGCAAAAATATCGGTGTTGGTGCTTGTAGAATATTCTTTCCCGCTTTTAGGTTTTGTAACATATAATAGCTGGGTAGAATCCGGACTGAATACAAAATCTTCTGCTCCACCGAATGGTCTTTGCGGAGAATCCCAGGTTTTTCCTTCCACCAGATCTTTTGCAGAATCTGCGTTAGCAGAAGTATTCACGACAAAAACATGATTGTATTTTCCTTCATTGAAATAATCCCAATGTCTGTGGTTCAAATCGGTATAAACCTGAGCTGTCGTTTTTGGAGTGTCCGCATATTTATCTTTGCCCATTAATTTCTCAACCAAAACCTGTTTGCTGAAAGCAATTTTCTTTCCGTCGGGAGAAATGACAACGTTATCCACTTCACCGATAGTATAAAATTCTGACCAGGTTTTTCCGCTGTCTTTTGAAAGGAAAATTTTATCTCCTTCCTGAGCATACAATCCGTTTTTATCCCACTGAATTAAAGCTTTTTTACCAAGATCAATTTTGGAAGACTGATTATTGACAGCATTCAGAAAATAATTCTCGTTTTTTGTTTTTTCAGTTTTAAGATCGACCTGTCCTACTCTGTAAATAAGCGATGAGTGGTCTGGAGAGACCGCCTGTACCCCGACTTTCTTTAAAGTCCATAGAATTTCGGGCGTCATGAGTTGTTGTGCATTCATTAAAAGAGGTGCTGCCAAAGCGAGCAGACTGTACTTTAATTTCATATGTAGATCATTTAAGAACTTCAGAATTAAAATTCATCCGTTTATTTTATTTCAAAGATTGCCAAAGTTAATATTTAAAATAAAAATGAACTAAAAAATAAGCAGTTTAGTTTAATTTTTAAACCAGAAATATCCCAAATAAAAAATCGCCAGCTGAAAAACTGACGATTATAAGTAGTTGTAAATAATCTTTGATTTAATCTTTATCAGCAAACATCGAATTCGCCAGCGAAGTAATGATTGAAAGCAAAATACTGAAAATAAATGCCCACCAAAAACCATTGACCTCCATAGAATCAATAAAATAGTCAGCTATTAAAACGATGATCGCATTGATGACCAAGGCGAAGAAGCCTAGTGTGATAATTGTCAACGGAAGCCCGAAAAGACTTAAAATAGGTTTTAAAATAAGATTTAAAACTCCTAAAACGATAGCGAAGATAATTGCCGTAGAAAATCCTTCAAAATGGACTCCCGGTAAAACTTTAGTCAATAGAAAAGCTACCACAGCTGTGATTAGTAGACGAATTATTAAGTTCATGATTTTAATTTTAATATTATGTTATCTGCGGAACAAATGTCATTCCAAATCTATGAAAACACCGATGAATTCTAAACATACCGGCAATTAAATTTTTAATTCTATTTAATTTTCATCATCGTTACCAAAGAAGTGGCAACATGACTTTCTGATGTGCGATCTTCCTTCACAGTATAGATCTCAGTTCTTATGACACAGATTTTACTTCCCCCCTTCACCACATAAGCTTTCGAAACTAATGCATCACCGATAGCGGGACGCAGATAATTTACTTTTAATTCCACCGTAACTACATATGCATCTTCCGGATAATGACTCACTGCTGCGTAACCGGACGAGACATCAACCAGAGAAGCAATCATGGCACCGTTAAACATTCCTGCAGTACGGGTCATCAATTCCATTTTTGGAATTTTAATAGAAACAAAATCGGTTTCTACTTCCAGAAGTTCGGCTTTGTAGAATTTCAACGTTTCTGAGCGGTTGAAACTGTCGGTCATAAGTTGTTTTTTCTCTTGAGTCATGGGATAATAATTGATGGTTAATGGTTGATGGTTGATGGTTGATGGTTGATGGTTGATGGTTGATGGTTACAAAGTTCTTTAAAATAATCTTTAATTCATGCAGATTGTTTTTTTTATCTTCGCTTCAAGGTTACATTTTTCATCTTTGTTAATGATGCTGTTTTTGATTAATAGCAATTATTAGATACTTTTATTTTAAATCAAATAATTTAAAACAATAATGAATTGAATACTTTCGAAGAAAAATCCATTTTCAAGCTATTCCAAAAAGCATTTAAGAATATGCCGTTAGGAACAGCTGAATTTGGCGATGCGCCTGACGTAACTTACAGGTTGCCTAGTGGGAAGATTATTGGAATTGAAATAACAGAAGCTGTTTACGATGAGAAGTCTATCGGCAGTAGAGAGGGACAAATCAAATTCAACTATGATGTTATAGAAAAACTCAAAGATGAATTACCTTTTAAATTTGTTATTGATATTACGCTGAATACTAAGATTAAACTTAAACAAAATAACAGAAAATTAGTCATTGAGAATCTAAAAAAGTTTTGCGTTAAAGAGTTTGCTAGCTTAAATTCATATGAAACAATTCATTTTGAAAATCTGGAATTAGATTGGAGTGATTTAAACAATGAAATAAAAAAACAACTTTTGGCTCAAGGCTACCGCAAACTCCCAATTGAAATTTCAACAATTGCTATAACGAGAAATGATAATATTACAAACTCAACTCATATGGAGTCAACGTTCGGAGTCATTCCTGATTTCACTGATGAAAATTTAGATAAAATATTAGCAAAAAAAAATAACTCTTTAAAAAAATATAAACTTTGTGATGAGCAATGGTTGCTTATAATTGAAGGTTGGGATTTTTACAGTTATTATCAGGAAATAAATATTACGAAAAAATTACAACTTGTTTTGATAGAGTTTTTATGTACAGAAGATTTAGCTCCGAAGTATCAATGCTTAAGTAACTTTAGAATCGCTTCTCGAAATTCCTTCAGCAATATAAATCCAAAATCCCCTACCTTTGCAAAATGGAATTAGAATCTATTTACAAAAAACTGCAGATTCAGGATATGAATCAGATGCAGAAATCTACATACAAAACTACGGAAAACAATACTGATGTTGTTTTACTTTCGCCTACCGGTTCAGGGAAAACGCTTGCTTTTCTTTTTCCCGTTCTAAGAAATCTAAAGAAAGAATCCACAGGAATTCAGGCTTTGATATTGGTTCCGGCGAGAGAATTGGCATTGCAGATCGAGCAGGTTTTCAAATCGATGGGAACAGATTTTAAAGTGACAGTTTGCTACGGTGGTCACGATAAAAAGATTGAGATGAACAATCTCAAGGAAGCTCCGGCAGTATTGATCGGAACTCCGGGAAGAATTGCCTATCACATGAGAAATAAAAATCTCGATGTAAAGACAATTAAAAATCTGGTGCTGGACGAATTTGATAAGGCTTTGGAATTAGGCTTCCATGATGATATGGAATATATCATTGAAAATATGTACAACCTTTTTCAGAGAATCCTGACTTCAGCAACTTCTATGGACGAAATTCCGAAATTTACGGGTCTGAAAGATGAAAAAACAGTAGATTTCTTAAAATTAGGAGAAAATAAACCTGATATTCAGTTAAGAAAAGTCATGACGGTTTCTGAGGAAAAACTTGACACGTTATTTCACTTAATCTGTAAAATAGGAAATAAAAGAACGCTGATTTTCTGTAACCACAGAGAAACCGTTGACCGTATTGCAGATTTGCTTCTTGATAAAGGAATTGCCAGAGAAACCTTCCACGGTGGTATGGAACAGGATGAAAGAGAACGTGCACTGCTGAAATTCAGAAATGACACAGCGAGAGTTTTGATCACAACCGATTTGGCTGCTCGTGGTTTAGATGTTCCTGAAGTTGAATCGATCGTGCATTATCAATTACCGACCACAGAAGACGCTTTTATTCACAGAAATGGCCGTACAGCGAGAATGAATGCGAAAGGTTTTGCTTATCTCGTAATGACAGAGGAAGAAAAGTTTCCTTTCATTAAAAAAGACACACCTGAAGAATCGGTAAAAGAGTTTTCGAAAGTCCCTGCCAATCCTCCATTTCAGACGATTTACATCAGCGCGGGAAAAAAAGACAAGGTGAATAAAGTGGATATCGTTGGGTATCTTTTGAAAAAAGGAGAACTCCAGAAAGAAGATTTAGGTTTGATTGAAGTGAAAGATACCACCTCGTATGTGGCGGTTTCAAGAACTAAAGTGAGAGAATTACTGAAAAAACTGAGCACTGAAAAACTGAAAGGCAAGAAAGTGAAAATGGAAGTTGCGTACTAAATTTTTCACCACAAGAATCGCAAAGAAATTACAGTTGTTATTATTTAACGTATAAAAATCAAAAAAAGAAGGACGCATAAGTATCCTTCTTTTTTAATTCCAAAGTCTTTAAACTTTGAATGCAAAAACCTTTTGCTAATTTTTCAGTAAAACAGTTTACTTCAGTGCAGACGTTTTTGTTGGCAAAGTGTAGACTGATTTTGAAGCGGTAATAAACAGAATATTATTTTTTTCTCCTCCAAAAGTCACATTTCCGGTCCACTCTTCAGGAATTTTGATATGGTGAACTTTTTCACCTTTGCTGTTGAAAACAGTCACGCCATCTCCCGTAATATAAAGGTTTCCTTCTTTGTCCAGAGTCATTCCATCAGAACCCATTTCACAAAATAATTTCTTTTCAGATAATTTTCCTTCTCCTAAAATATCGTAGACGTATGTTTTTCCGGCATCAATATCTGAAACATATAGTTTATTTAATTTTGCACTTCCAATAATTCCGTTGGGCTGTACGAAAGTTTCTAATTTTGAAATTTTGCCCTCTTTACTTCTGTAGTAAAGATTTTTCTCAGGAATCTCCACTTTGAAATTCTCCCAATAATCTCTTTTGTACAAAGGATCGGTGAAATAAATTCCTCCTTTTCCATCAAGCCAAAGATCATTAGGACCATTCAATCTTTTCCCTTCAAAACCTTTAGATAAAACTTCAACAGATTTATCTTTACTTATTTTCCAGATCTCACCCTCATTATCTGAACAAGTGATCAGGTTGTCATTTTCATCAAAATAAGTTCCGTTAGCTCTTCCTGTTTTATCTAAAAATAAAGTCACTTGATCGGTTTTCCAGTCCCAGACATAGATTTTATCATTCGGCTGGTCTGTAAAGTAGACATTTCCGTTTTTGTCGGCTGCAGGGCCTTCTGTGAAGGTAAATTGATTTGATATTAATTGGGGCTCAGTGTTCTCCAGCATAGCATTGTAATTTGTTGATTTGCAACTTAGAAATGCCAAAACCAAACCAACAAGACCTACATTCAGTATATTTTTCATTCTGCTTAAAATTAAAGCCCACAATTTACGATTTGTAAAAAGTTCTGCCAATTTTATACTCTTGATTATTATCCTTAAAATCAAAATACGAAAATGTCCTTTTTATCCTATTATGTAAGTGTATAATATTATTTATCAAAACGAATATTCAGGAGCTTTGCATCATCTTTTAATAAGGCAAAACGAACCGTGAAAATGATTTCACAACATTCTAAAAGTCCTTTTTTAATTAAATAAAATGTTAAGATGAGTATTCAGCAAGACAATAAAAAAAATCCGGAAAGCGATGGGGAGGCTTTCAGAGATTCTGTAGGAACAATGGACGATTCGGGAAAACGAAAATGGGTTTTTCCGAGAAAACCAAAAGGTAAATTTACCAATTATAGAAATTACACAGGCTATATTTTATTGGCCTTATTTTTCTCAATTCCTTTTTTAAAAATTAATAATAATCCGGTTCTTCTCATCAATCTAATTGACAGGAAATTCTTTATTGTAGGGCAATCTTTTTATCTGCAGGATTTCTTTATTTTGGCTCTTGGAGCAGTGATCTCTGTCATTTTTGTAATGATCTTCACCGTAGTTTTTGGAAGAATATTTTGTGGATGGCTCTGCCCGCAAACCATTTTTATGGAAATGGTTTTCCGTAAAATAGAATATTGGATCGAAGGCGACCGAAACAAACAGATGAAACTCGACAGACAAAGCTGGGATTCTGAAAAGATTCAAAAAAGAGTTTTAAAATGGTCTGTTTTCTTGATCATTTCACTGGTCATTGCTCATTTCATGTTCATGTACATCGTGGGTTATGAGAATTTATTCCGTATCATGAAAGAAGGACCGCTGGAACATCCTTTGCATTTCACATCAATGCTTTCTTTCACTTTGGTTTTTTACTTTGTTTTTGCGTGGCTGAGAGAGCAGGTGTGTACCTTGATTTGTCCTTATGGAAGACTTCAGGGCGTTTTGATCGACAAACAAACCATTAATGTATATTACGACACCAAGAGAGGAGAAAACAGATCAAAGTGGCGAAACGGAGAAGACCGAAAAGCTCAATCCAAAGGCGACTGTATCGATTGTGGTCAGTGTGTAGTTGTTTGTCCTACAGGAATTGACATCAGAAATGGACAGCAACTGGAATGCATCAACTGTACCGCCTGTATAGATGCCTGTGACGAGGTCATGGTAAAAGTAGGATTGCCAACCGGATTGGTCCGCTATGCTACCGAAGCGGAAATTGAAACCGGAAAAAAATTGGGAATCACCTCAAGAATGATGCTTACCACGATCTTCCTGGGATTGCTTATTGGTTTTCTGGGATACCTACTCAATGATCGAGGCTCAATGGAAGCTAAATTTATCAAACCTGCAGGTTCCACCTTCTTTGTGAGGGACGGAAAAATCATCAACAATTTCACCTATACTTTTTTGAACAAAACCAACGAGAAAAAATCAGTTTCTATAATAGTACTTGATCCCAATCATGCAGAAGTAATTTCTTCAGGTTCGAGCAAAATTATACTAAAAGGTGACGAAATTCTAAAAGGATCCATCAGTATTTCTTTTCCTGAAAAAGACGTTAAATTTTCTAAACAAAATATCACCATCGCCGTTGTCAATGAAAAAGGAGAAATTTTAGACACCTTTGAAACAACCTTCGAAGGACCATTTAAACTTTTATTGTAAAGCTTAGTTTTTATGATTTTTAATAAATAATGACGGTGTAATTCCGGTGCTTTTACGGAACACTCTTGCGAAATAAGAATACTCTTCGTAACCCAGCCTGAAAGCAATTTCCACCAGACTTTCATCAAGGAAGATCAGCATTCTTTTAGCTTCAAGAATCACTCTTTCTGTAATAATGTCGGATGCCTTTTTTTTCATTACTGTTTGTGTAATTCTGTTCAGGTGTTTTGCCGAAATATTCATCAATGACGCATAATGGGAAATTGATTTCTGCGAAACGAAAAATTCTTCTACCAAATTTTCAAAAACCTGATAATGGTTAAAATAAGATGCGCTTGCAGTTGAACTTTCATTTTCATATTTCGAAAATTCTCTCAAAGAATGAATGCAAATCTGAGTAATCACGGACAGAATAAAGCTTTGCTCCATTAAATCCTGAGACTGGTGCTCCTTTTCAATGGTTTTAAAAAGGGAAATCATATTATTCAATTCATCCGACTGCAGTTGAAGCTTTCTTGAAAAGCCGGGAGAATTAAAAAACGGAAAATTCTTCAGTTTTTGATTCACATAATGCATCTCATAATAAGGCTGAGAAAAAAAGAAAATATAACCATCAGTATCTGCCGAAAGTTCCCAGCTATGAACTTGTCCGGGTGAAAGAAAAAACAGACTTCCCTCTGAAACATCGTACTTTTGAAAATCTATCTCATGAATTCCCTGCCCTTTCGTAAAAATAACCGTAACATAGAAATCATGGCGGTGCGGCTTCTCAATATGCTTATGGCTGGAAACCAAATGGTTTTTCAACGTATTAAAATAAAAATCCGGAGCATTTTTCTCTGACTGAAAAAGATTGATATGCAATACCGAAATAGAATTCATCCTGATTTTATTTAATATGAAGGTGAACAAAAGTACATCTAACCTGAACATTTTACAACGTCTATTTGTAGTAAAGCTTAAAAAATAATTATCTTTGAATTTTCAGGACTGTACAATGAAGACAAATTTACCCGACAAACTGTATTATTCGATAGGAGAAGTTGCGAAAGCATTCGACGTAAACGCTTCATTGATAAGATATTGGGAGCAAGAATTTCCGATCATCAAACCTAAAAAGAACAAGAAAGGAAACCGATATTTCACTCCGGAAGACATTAAAAACCTGAAAATAATCTATCATTTGGTGAAAGAAAAAGGTTATACGCTTGACGGAGCGAGAATTGCGCTGACGACCAACTCAAAAATCTCAGAAACAGTTACATTAATCGACCGATTGGAATTTGTAAAGGCTGAACTGCTGAAACTGAAAGAATCTTTGGTTGAAAAAGATTCAGAGTAAAATACTTTTCGAATGATTAAAATTACAAACCAAAAGTATCTCATGATGATTGCAGGAGTTTTATTTTGCCTCATTATTACTAGTTTTATTTTTAAATTCAATCTTTTTCTCAGGAGTGCTCTGATTGGACTTTTTCCTGGTTCAATTGTGCAGATGATCAACAATAAAAAAACAAAGTTCTAGCTTCATTTTTCTAGTCATTAAACGTATAGTCAGTTCCGAATTTTTCTGAATCTGTAATTTAAAAATCTATAAGGACACTTAATAACTACCTTAAGAAATCCTGAGCTATTCACATCCCCAGTTGAATTTCCCTACTAAATAACCTGAATATCAAACAATTGTTTAAATTATTTTTTATTTGAACTCAGTTTTGAATTAAATTAATTCTTAACTTTATTCTAAGATATTTCACTTTTAAGATTTTTCGTTTAGCGATGAAATTGCTCAAAATTTCAATATCTCACCAAATAGAGCATAAAATAAACAGATGAAAAAAAGTTATTACCAAAAAATGGCAGTGCTCGGAACGCTCCTACTTATTCTGCTGGGATTTCAGAAATATACAGAGAAATCTGATGAGCCTTTTCCTGAAGTCACCTTTATTTCTGAAAGTTTACCCGTTGAATCTCTTTCTGAGTTCGATCCGAATGATTTAGATGAGAACCAATGGCGAAAACTAGGATTTTCTGAAAAGCAGACGGCAACTATTTTAAAATACAAGAAAATTGTCGGTGGGAAATTTATCTCAAAAGAACAGTTCAAAAAATGCTATGCGATTTCTGAGGACAAATTTAACCAGCTTGAAACATTTCTATTACTTCCAGAAAACAACGCTGATGCAAAAGGAAATACCGGTTTCAAAACTTATGAAAAGAAAACTTTAAACATTACACGGAAATTTAATCCTGATCATCTCTCACAAAAAGATTGGGAAAATATGGGATTTTCCGACAAACAAGCCGCCGCTATCTTAAAATATAAAAGTTATCTCGGTGGAAGTTTCTTGAGCAAAGAAAAGTTTAAAGAATGTTTTATCATCAATGAAGAGAATTATGCTAAACTTGAACCTTATTTAATTCTTCCCACAAATACTCCAGCTAATTTTAATGCTTATGCCGGAAAATCTAGATCGCTTAAATCTATGAGTCCACAGACTTCTTTTGATCCTAATTCTTTGGATATAAAAGGCTGGATGAACTTAGGATTTTCTGAAAAGCAGGCAAATGTGATTGTTAATTACCGTGATCGAAATCTTAAAGGCAGTTTTAAAACTTTAGATGATATTAAAAACTGTTTTGTGATTTCAGCCGAAAAATTTGAAGAATTAAAACCCTTCATCAAATTCAACACGGCTACGATGACGAAAAGTTCTGATGATAGAAAAACGGAATTTAAACAAGAAAAAACAGATTTCTCAAAAGTTGATATGAACTCCATTAGTTTCAAACAGCTTCTGGAATTTGGTTTAGACGAAAGAAGCGCAGGTTCAATGATTGGTTTCAGAAAGAAGCTGGGCGGTTTTATGACTAAAGATCAGATTTTAGAAACTTATAATATTGACAAAGAACTGGTTCAAAAATTATTAAGCACTGCCCCACTCGACAATTCGAAAGTTGAGCGACACACTTTGGTGGATGCACCTGAAGAATGGCTCAAAAATCATCCTTATTTCAAATATTCTGCGGATAAAATTATTTATTACAGAGTGAGCAATACCGATGATAAGAAAATTTGGAAATTATTAAAAACCAAACCTGAATATGAAGCGAGAATGAGGCTTTATCTGAAATAGTTGCTAATTGCTAAATTAATTTTCACTTGGCTACTTTTAATTAAACCAAAACCGTTAAATATTCGGGGGAAAGCGAGACAATTCCTTCGGCTATACTCTCCGGATGCGTGGTGAAGCCTTTTAGCTTTGAAGTTTTTCCTTTTAAAACCAAATCCATCAATTGCTTATCAGAAAGTTTTTTGCCAAAAATGTCAAACGAAACTTTAAAGCCGCAGTTTTTAAAATCGGAACATCCGACTGCGGTTTTCCCTTTCATCAGGTTGTGAGATTTGCATTTTGGGCATTTCGTTTCTTCCCAGGACTGTAATTCTTTCTTTACGGCCGGTTCACGTTTCTTCTTTTCTTTGACTTCTTCTTTTTCTTCGTGCAGGGTGAAGACTTTAGCTTTTCCGTCAACAACTTTTTTGGTGAGTTCCCTGATCATTTGAATTAATTCGTCTTTGAACTGATTGGCTTCATATTCACCGCTCTCAATTTTACGAAGTTTTAATTCCCACTCTCCCGTTAATTCGGGACTTTTCAGCAACTCATCTTCAATCGTATCAATCAATTGAATCCCAGTAGAAGTCGCTACTAAATTTTTCTTTTTCCTTTCAATATATTTTCTTTTGAAAAGCGTTTCTATGATGTTGGCTCGGGTTGAAGGTCTTCCGATTCCGTTATTCTTCAACATTTCACGAAGTTCTTCGTCGTCGACCTGCTTTCCGGCAGTTTCCATAGCTCGAAGTAAAGTTGCTTCAGTGTAGGCTTTTGGCGGCGAAGTTTTTCCCTGATGAATCATCGGTTCGTGAGGCCCGGTTTCCCCAACTTTAAACTCAGGAATGGTCTGTTCTTCGTCCTTATCTTTTTCTTTATCCGTCGTTGATTCCTCTTTGGCATAAACGGCTCTCCAGCCCGGTTCAAGAATTTGTCTTCCGCTTGTCTTAAACGGAATTGTGCCTACCTGAGCTTCCACCAAAGTATTTGAAATTTTACATTCAGGATAAAATACGGCGATAAAACGCTTCGCAATTAAATCATAAATCAATTTCTCTTCTCTCGTCAAATTTTGAGAAGGCGGAATTTCAGTCGGAATAATTGCATGGTGATCCGTCACTTTAGCATCATCAAAAACTGCTTTCGATTTTGGAATCGGCTGTTCGAGCAAAGGCGAAATCAACTCTTTATAAATGACCATGCTTTGAAGAATGCCACCAATTTTCGGATATAAACTTTCGGATAGATACGTCGTATCAACACGGGGATATGTGACGTGCTTTTTCTCGTAAAGACTCTGAATATATTTTAAAGTACTGTCTGCAGAATACCCAAATTTTTTATTGGCTTCCACCTGAAGTCCGGTCAGATCAAACAGTCTTGGATTTTTTTCTTTGCCTTCTTTAATTTCAAATGAAAGAATTTCAAAAGGATTCACTTTCAGATATTCTAAACCTTTTTCGGCACGGTCTAATGTTTTTAAACGGTCGATTGCCGCATTAAAAATAACGTCACGGTATTTGGTTTTCAGTTCCCAATATTCTTCGGTGGAGAATGCATCAATCTCTTTCTGACGTTGAACAAGCATGGCCAAAGTGGGAGTCTGCACTCTTCCGATAGACAAAACCGCTTTATTTCCGCCAAATTTTTTGGTAAAAAGTCGGGTGGCATTGATTCCCAACAACCAGTCCCCTATTGCTCTTGCGTTTCCTGCGAGATATAGATTTTTGTAATCTTCTGCAGGTTTTAATTTCTGAAAACCTTCTTTAATGGCTTCTTCCGTCAATGATGAAATCCACAGACGCTGTACAGGTTTGTCGCATTTTGCTTTCTGCAAAACCCAACGCTGAATGAGTTCTCCCTCCTGTCCTGCATCCCCGCAGTTAATGACTTCATCGCATTCGGCGACCAATCTTTCAATGACTTTAAACTGATTTTCAACGCCTTGATTCGGAATTAATTTAATCCCGAAATTCGTGGGAATAATCGGCAGCAGAAACAAATTCCAGGATTTATACTGCGGACCGTAGTCATGAGGTTCTTTGAGGGTACAGAGATGCCCGAAAGTCCATGTTACACAATAGCCGTTTCCTTCCATATAGCCCTGTTTAGGCATGGTTGCACCCAATACTTTGGCAATATCTCTGGCAACACTGGGTTTTTCGGCAATACAAAGTTTCATGAATAATCGGGTTATGGAAAGGGGTGCAAAAGTCGGGATTTTTTTTGCATTCATCCAAATTTAGTTAAGATTAAAACCTTTACAATTTAATTTAATAAATATTAATAGTTGATCATTTTATCTCGTCATAATGTCCATCAAACTATAAATTAAACTATTTGGTAATAAAACAGTTTTCAAATTCAAAAGTTTAATTTGCCTGATGTATTAAAGCAAATAATTAAAATTAATATTTGTCATTCTGACGAAGGAACAATATCTACATTCAACAAGAGATTCTTCACTCCATTTAATTTCGTTCAGATAACATTTAATCATAAGACAAAACGTCCAAATTTCTCTAAAAGTAAATAACAAAGAATTAATAATATATTTACTACTCTACATTTCCAAAATATTGAATCGCTCCAACTTCTGATACATGCATTATTTCTTTATTTGAATCTGCTTCGTCTTTATGGGAACTCTCCAAAAAAGAATGACTGTACAAAGCGTAAGAAGGTTGCTCAGCCAAATCATTTTTCAGCATTTGGTGAGCTTCCACAACGGGTTTTCCGTATAGTTTTTTGAAACTTCCAATGTTGTATTGTGTAAATTTCCCGTAGTGAACGATGAATTTTAATGATAATTCGATGGTGGTATTCAACATTTCGCTCAGTTCCAGAATTTTCATATTGAAAGCATTTCTCATATTCCGAAGCATCTTAGAAACTTTTTGATAGGAAGGTTTTTGGTCGTATTTATAGAACAAAATCGCATCGCCCTCAATTTCAGAAATATCAAAATACTGATTGTTTACATCAATCAAAATAGAAAGTAGTTGTCTTACAATATATTCTCCGGTATAAAGTTTTGTATTGAACACAAATTCAGTGAATCCACTGAAATCAGGAATCAGAATAATCCCGTTTTGAATGTTTGTATTCTTCATAATTTTAGGTTTTAAAACCTTTATTTTTTTAGACGGAGAAAGTTTTCTTTTACTTTAAAATTTGAAGATTTTTCGTGTAAAAATTAAACTTCAATAATCAGTTCTCTCTCATAACCATTATATTTTTCAGTGATATAGCCATGAGGATTGCAGATAATTTCCGTCTCTCCGATTTTATATCTAGATGGCGTATGAATATGACCGTGAATCCAGTACAGCGGCTGATGTTCTTTAATGAAATCCTCCAAATTGGAAGCATATGCTGAAGTGACCGGATCATTTTTAAAATGTTCAGGAACAGATTGCAAACTTGGTGCATGATGCGTAACCACAATATTTTTCATACCTTTTGAATTCTCCAGACTTTCTTTGAGCCAATGCCTTGAAAATTGATGAATTTTAAAGGTGTCAATAGATCTCATTTTGGAATAAGAAGGATCTCGGGTGATTTTCTTATAATCATTCATCACAGACTGGCTGGTCATTCCATAAAATCGAGGATCCCCAAAAATCGAAAAATCTGTCCATAAAGTTGCCCCATGAAATCTAATTCCATCAATGTCAACAGAAGAATCTTCAAGCACAGATACATTAGAATCTTTTGCAGCTTCTTTTATTTTGTTTAAAGTTTTTGGGTAAGAACCTTTGTAATATTCGTGATTTCCAAGAACGTAAATAACGGGTTTACTAGTAATTTTAGTTTTAATCCACTCAATTCCTTTCGTACCTAAATTGATGTCTCCTGCTAAAACAACAACATCCGACTGATCAAAAGACAGATCGGTAAAACCAAATTCCTGATGCAAATCACTGATGATCTGGATGTTCATTTTTTAAAAGTAACTTAATTTTTTTAAAAAAACGAAATATTGTTTCATTAGAAAAATAAATATCTAAAAATCAAAAGCTTACATATGAACCATTAAAAAGTCTACTAAAAAAGTAGACTAATAAGAATATATGTTTTATATTTGCACCGTAATCAGGTTTGGAAATGAAAACAAATACAAAATTCAGATACAATTCTATGAAGAAGATAAACATCATGCACATGATGATGTATTGCTGTATGCCTTTATATATGAATTTTAGTGGATGACCTTACTTTTATTATGACATATTTTTAAAGGCTTTACCACGTTGTAAAGCCTTTTTTATTTAAAAAAACCAGTAAAAAAAATAATATGAAAACAACTGATTTTAAAAACAAATGGCTGGTTCCTATTGCCTTTGCCAACATCTATATTATCTGGGGAATTACTTTCCTCGCCATCTCATTCGGATTGACCGGATTTCCGCCCTTTATACTTTCGGGATTCAGATTCTTTGCTGCCGGAATTTTACTCATCGGTTATTTGACGGCAAAAGGTGAAAAAGCTAATTCTCTTAAAAACTGGTGGAAAAATGCAGTCACAGGAATTCTGATTCTGACCGGAGGAACAGGTCTCGTCGCATGGGGTGAGCAATATGTTACTGCTTCTGAAGCTGCCATCGCTATTGCAACCGGGCCGTTTTGGTTCATTGCCATCGATAAAAAGAACTGGAGTTATTACTTTTCAGACAAATTTATTCCTATAGGATTGCTGTTAGGTTTTGCCGGACTGCTTTTATTTTTAAATGGAAGCGTGAATGCACATACTGCAAATGTGGATGCGTCTTTGAGAATTATCGCCTTTATTGTTCTCGCGTTAAGTTCGGTTGCCTGGGTTTTGGGATCTTTATATTCAAAGAAAAATCCGGCAGATCATTCAACTTTTATGAATATTTCACAACAGTTGATTGTAGCAGGTCTTGCATCATTTTTGGTTGCAGTTTTCAGAAATGAATGGACAGGTTTTTCCATCAACACCGTTCCTGTTTCGGCCTGGCTGGGTTTACTTTTTTTAATTGTTTTCGGATCCATCATCGCATATATCTCGTACATCTGGCTTTTATCGGTAAAACCTGCAGCCATCGTGAGCACGCATACCTATATCAATCCGATCGTTACGGTTATTGCAGGATTTATCATTGCCAATCAGACAATCAACCGAAATCAGCTGTATGGATTGCTCATCATTCTGATTGGGGTTCTTTTAACGAACGTCACTAAATATTTCAAACTTTCAAAACGGTCAAAAGCAAAAATCAGAAGAACTGTAAGACATTTCAGCAGAATCAGCAGACCTTATCAACCCATGTAATTAAAATAAATAATGATAGAAATTAAAAACATATCAAAAACATTTCATCAGAATAAACAGTCTTTTAAGGCTTTGGATGAAGTGAATCTCAACATCGAACAAGGCGATATTGTAGGAATTATCGGGTTTTCCGGAGCTGGAAAAAGTACATTGATTCGCACCGTCAATCTTTTGGAAAGACCGGATCAGGGACAGATCATCGTCAATGGGACAGATTTCACCAAGTTAAGTTCGAAACAACTCGCAAAAGAGCGTAAAAAAATCGGGATGATTTTCCAGCATTTTAATCTGCTTTCTTCAAGAACGGTTTTTGAAAATGTAGCGCTTCCTTTGGAACTGGATCAGCTTAAAAAAGATCAGATTCGTGAGAAAGTCAATGAACTTTTAAAAATTGTCGGATTGGAAGATAAAGCGAATGATTATCCTAAAAGTCTGTCCGGCGGACAAAAACAGAGGGTTGCCATTGCGAGAGCTTTAGCCAACGATCCTTATTTACTGCTTTGTGACGAAGCGACGAGCGCACTCGATCCTGCTACAACGAAGTCTATTCTTCAACTTTTAAAAGATATCAATCACCGTTTAGGAATCACCATTTTACTGATTACTCACGAAATGGATGTCATAAAAGCAATTTGTAATCACGTTTCCGTCATCGACCAAGGTAAACTGGTCGTGAAGGGAACACTCAAGGAAATTATCTCAAACAGAGATCATCCGATCATCAAACAATTTATAAATTCAGGAAACATGACAATACCTCAGGAATTCACAAAAACACTTCAGAAAGAACCGCAGGACGGCTTATTTCCGTTGGTTGAAGTTGAACTTAACGAAGACATCAGCGTTGAAAAGCTGCTTTCAAAAATATATGATGAATATAAAATTCCTTACCAGCTTCTGAAAGCCGATGTAGAATATTTGGGAAGCGCAAATATCGGAACACTGTTGCTTCATTTAAAAGGAAAAACTGAAGAAAATCAAAAAGCAATCTATTATTTTAACCAGAATAAAATTCAAAATATACTAAGAGGATATGCTTAATGAAACCGTGATTTCCCTTTTATCTAAAGGACTTTGGGAAACAATATTTATGACTTTCGCATCGGGCTTTTTTGGTTTTGCTTTAGGATTACCGGTTGGAATTTTATTGTTTTTAACTAAAAAAGGTCAGCTTTTAGAAAATATTATTTACAACAGAATTTTGTCTGTTTTGGTTAATATTTTCAGATCTATCCCTTTTATTATTCTGATTGTGTGGATGATTCCTTTTACGAGATCATTGGTCGGAACTTCAATTGGAGTGAATGCTGCCTTGGTTCCTTTAAGTATTGGTGCAGCTCCGTTTGTTGCAAGACTGGTTGAAAACAGCCTGCTCGAAATTCCACAGGGTCTGATTGAAACAGCAAGAGCTTTGGGAGCGAGTCCGTTTCAGATTATCAGAAAAGTTTTATTGCCTGAAGCTTTGCCGTCGCTTATCAACAATGCGAGTATCACACTGATTACTTTGGTGGGTTATTCCGCAATGGGAGGAGCAGTGGGCGCAGGTGGATTGGGCCAGATCGGTTATCAGTATGGATATATCGGTTATGATGCTGTGATTATGAATTTGGTTCTCGGTTTACTCGTGGCTTTGGTGTTTATCATTCAGTTTGCAGGTGATCGATTGGCGAAGAAGTTTGATCATCGTTAAGTACAAAAAGTTTTAACGTTAATAATAGACAATAATTAAAAATAATTTACAATGAAAAAAATAAAGATTTTAGGTTTTGCAGCAGCAGGTTTGTTGTTATTGGCTTCATGCAATTCGCCAAAAAAAGATGATCCGAATTACATAAAAGTAGGAATTACTTCAGGTCCTGAACAGGAAATTGCCGAAACTGCAAAAAAAGTAGCAAAAGAAAAGTATAATCTTGAAGTTGAATTGATTTCATTCAACGATTATGTGATTCCCAATGAAGCCCTGAATAATGGCGATATCGATGCGAATGCCTTTCAGCACGTTCCATATTTGACTGAACAGTCAAAACAGCGTGGCTATAAATTGGCTGTAATCGGAAATACTTTTGTTTATCCGATTATTGCGTATTCAAAAAAAATCAAAACAATTGCACAGTTACAGAATGGAAATACCATAGTAATTCCCAATGATCCCACAAATGGAGGAAGATCTTTGCTTCTTCTTCAGAAAAACGGACTTTTGAAACTGAAAGACGGTGTCGGATTATTACCGAAAGTCACCGATATTAGAGAGAATCCAAAACAGTTAAAAATTCTTGAAATCGAAGCGCCTCAATTACCCAGAGTTTTGGATGATAAAGAAGTGATAATTGCTATCATCAATAATAATTTTGCAGCACAGGCCGGTTTGGATGCCAATGAATTCGGAATTTTTAAAGAAGATAAAGATTCACCGTATATGAATGTCGTCGTTTCCAGAGAAGACAATAAGAATGATGAAAAAGTTAAAAACTTTCTGAAAGCCTATCAATCTGCAGAAGTAGCAAAAAAAGCTGATGAAATCTTTAAAGGCGGTGCTGTGAAAGGATTTTAATGATTTTTTTTATTGTTGATTATGAAAGGTCAATAGTCATTTCATTGCCTAAAATTTCCATCCTTGAGATGGATTTTTTTTACCCAAAAAAAAGCCTCCTTTCAGGATTGGAGGAAAAAATTTACATTCTCATTATTAAATAAGAAATCTTTTAGCAAAAAGAATTGGGAATATATTAATATCACAATTAACCATAAAATAACCAAAATTCATTTTCTCATTTTGAGATAATAAATAATTTTGCGTATTTTTGTTAGCAATCAATAAAAAGGTTTTTTATGTTAAAGAAAACTGCCATTGTAGGTTTATTCACACTACTATCTGCTTATTCTATGGCTCAAAATACGACACTTCCAATTTATCTCGATGAATCTAAACCTGTTGAACAAAGAGTTCAGGATGCACTTTCGAGAATGACTTTAGAGGAAAAAATTGCAATGCTTCACGCACAGTCGAAATTCAGCTCTCCCGGAGTTCCTAGACTGGGAATCCCTGAATTCTGGACAACAGACGGACCTCACGGTGTAAGACCTGAAGTGATGTGGGACGAATGGAACCAAGCGGGATGGACGAATGATTCTATAATCGCCTACCCTGCATTAACTGCTTTATCTGCAACATGGAACAAAAAAATGTCATGGAATTACGGCAAAGCGTTAGGTGAAGAAGCACGATACAGAAAAAAAGATATTCTCCTCGGACCCGGAGTCAACATTTACAGAACTCCTCTTAATGGTAGAAACTTTGAATACATGGGTGAAGATCCATATTTAACTTCAAAAATGGTTGTTCCTTATATCAAGGGAGTTCAGTCAAACGGAGTAGCTACTTCTGTAAAGCATTATGCACTCAACAACCAAGAAATGTTCCGTCATACGAGCAATGTGAATATTGATGATAGAACGTTGTATGAAATTTATCTTCCACCATTTAAAGCGGCAGTTACCGAAGGAGATTCGTGGACAATCATGGGAGCTTATGATATGTATAAAGGTCAATATGCAAGTCAGAACCAATATCTTTTAAATGATATTCTTAAAAAAGAATGGGGCTACAAAGGTGTTGTGGTTTCAGACTGGGGAGCTGTAAATAATACCGAACAGGCCATCCACAACGGATTGGATCTTGAATTCGGAAGTTGGACCAACGGGCTTTCAGCGGGAACCAAAAATGCGTATGACAACTATTATTTAGCACAACCTTACTTACATTTAATTAAATCTGGAAAAGTAGGTACAAAAGAACTGGATGATAAAGTAACAAGACTTTTAAATCTAGCTTACAAAACTACGATGAATACAAAGAAGCCTTTCGGAAATGTGGCTTCTGAGGAACATAAAGCGGTTGCTAAAGAAATAGGTGAAGAAGGAATTGTTTTGTTAAAAAATCAGGGAAATGTACTTCCAATCGATGTAAATAAAGCAAAAAAAATCGCTGTGATCGGTGAAAATGCGATCAAAATAATGACTGTCGGTGGAGGCTCATCTTCTTTAAAAGTGAAATACGAAACTTTACCTTTAGATGGAATTAAAGCAAGATTCGGAAAACAAACAGATGTACAGTTTGCAAGAGGTTATGTAGGTGATATTGGAGGCGAATACAATGGGGTAAAATCAGGTCAAGATCTCAAAGATGATCGTTCTGCAGATGAATTATTAAAGGAAGCTGTTGAGTTAGCTAAAAAATCTGACTACGTGATTTTTGTTGGAGGTTTGAATAAATCTGACTATCAGGACAGTGAAGGAAACGATAGAAAAAGCTACGGCTTGCCATATAATCAGGATAACGTCATTGCTGCCTTAGCGAAAGCAAACAAGAATTTTGCAGTGGTTTTGGTTTCTGGAAATGCGGTTGCAATGCCCTGGATCAAAGATGTTCCTTCAGTTCTTCAATCATGGTATTTAGGTTCTGAAGCAGGAAATTCTATTGCTTCGGTTTTGGCAGGTGATGCGAATCCTTCAGGAAAGTTGCCTTTCTCTTTCCCTTTTAAACTGGAAGATAATGCAGCTCATGCAATGGGTGAATATCCTGGAAATAAAAAAGAATTGGCTGCCGGAAAAGGAAAAGATCAGCAAAATCCAATCAATATTACTTATAATGAGGGAGTTTTCGTTGGTTATCGTTGGCATGATACAAAAAAAATTAAACCATTATTCAGTTTTGGACACGGTTTAAGCTATACCACTTTTGAATTTGGAAAAGCAAAGACTGACAAAACGACGATTGGTCAGGATGATAAGATCACTTTCTCAGTTAACCTAAAAAATACAGGAAAGAGAGCAGGAGCAGAAGTCGTACAGCTCTATATTTCAGATTTGAAATCATCTGTTCCAAGACCAACGAAAGAACTGAAAGGTTTCGAAAAAGTATTTTTAAATCCCGGAGAAGAAAAAGAAGTGAGCATTACCGTTGATAAATCTGCTTTAAGTTTCTTTGATGCCGATAAGCACGAATGGGTCGCAGAACCCGGTGATTTTGAAGCACAAATCGGAAACTCTTCTGATGCCATTAAAACTAAAGTGAAATTTACTTTAAAGTAAGTCCACAGAAAAAATACCAGATCACATTTATATAAAATCCCGGTCACTCAGCTTTTCGAAGTGCCGGGATTTTATTTGTACAAATTTTGAATAGTTATTGACTCACTTTATTCAAAAGTTCAATATCCGCATCGCTTAAGCTTAAATCCGGAGCCTTAAATAAAGTTTTCAACTGGGATTCGCTTGTTGCACTTACAATTGGGGCAGTAACCAAGGGATTTGCCAACAACCAAGCCAAAGCAACGGAAGCCTGAGTTGTTTCATGCTTTTCGCTGATTGTATCTAAAGCTTTTAGTACTTCTAAACCTTTTTCATTTAGATATTTTCTTACACCTTCTCCTCTTGCACTTTTTACAAGATCTTCTTCAGTTCTATACTTTCCTGTCAGAAATCCGGCAGCCAAAGACCAGTAAGTAAAAACACTTAGATCATATTCTCTGACTAAACCCGCGTATTGAGTTTCAAATTTTTCTCTTTCCAAAAGATTATAATGGGGCTGTAAAGCAACATATTTGGGAAGATTATTTTTTTCTGCTACTTCAAAAGATTCTTTCAATCTTTCAGGAGAAAGGTTAGATGCAGCAATATAACGGACTTTACCCGCTTTGATAATCTCGTCATAAGCTTCTAAAGTCTCTTCAATAGGAGTCTTATTGTCATCAAAATGCGTGTAATATAAATCAATATGATCGGTCTTTAGTCTTGTCAATGATTCATTTACAGATTTCAAAATATGTTTCTTGCTGATATCAAAATCATGTTCTTTCGTTTCTGATCCAACTTTTGTTGCAATCACCAGATCATTACGATTTCCTCTCGCCTTCATCCAATTTCCAATGATTTCTTCCGATTGTCCACCTTTTCCATTGACCCACCAAGAATAAGTGTCTGCTGTATCTATAAAATTAAAATCAGCTCCAGCGAACTGGTCTAAAATATCAAAAGATTCCTTTTCATCTAAGGTCCACCCAAAAACATTTCCTCCAAAATTAACTGGCGCCACATACAGATCCGTATTCTTAATATTTCTTTTTTTCATAAACTTACTTTCTTTTATAGGACTAATTTACGAACGACTTGTGTAGAATCACTTCTTTAGTAAGCATTAAAAATAATAGGTGTAATAGAGAAAATAAATACAACCAGAAAGTGCATTTAAATCGATGACCATTTATGGCAAAAGAAAATTGAAAAATATGACTTAAGATTTCTATGTTTTTTCCAGGAGCTTATTCCGGCTCTCCACTGTATCTTTTTTGCGCCTTTGCTTTTGGCTGTGCACACAAAAAAGGATGTCGTTGCGATCCGGGCTAGTGAAGATTACCTTCTACACGATTTGTCTAGGTAATCATTGATTTTTAATGATCATTTTTCGGATGATTGATACTTGATAACTATATATTATCATTGTTTTATAAATCAGATTGATGAACAGAACTTCCAGCTAATTGACTCAAAACCCATTTTCTGCATTCACTTGGCTCTTTGTTCTTTTACTTTCTAGTTTGTTTACCCGCTACTCTGTATGTTCATACAAAAGTTGAGCACAAAAAAAAGTCTCACACAAATAAATGTATGAGACTTTTAAAAAAACTGGCGGCGACCTACTCTCCCGCTTTCGCAGTACCATCGGCGCTGGTGGGCTTAACTTCTGTGTTCGGAATGGGAACAGGTGAGCCCCACCGCTAAAACCACCCTAAAGGTTGTATATAAGATATCAGAGGATAGATTTCAGATTTCTGACTTTATAAGTCGGTCATCTGATGTCTTATTTCTGACAGCTGTTTTAAGCGATAAGAATATTCACAAAGAGAGAACCTTGAATGCGCAATTAAGGCTTGCCAATTAGGCAATAAATCTACGGGTAATTAGTACTACTCGGCTATGCTGTTACCAACTTTACACCTGTAGCCTATCAACGTCGTCATCTCCAACGACCCTTAAAAGATGTCTCATCTTGAGGCGAGTTTCGCACTTATATGCTTTCAGTGCTTATCTCTTCCAAACGTAGCTACTCAGCGGTGCACCTGGCGGTACAACTGATACACCAGAGGTTTGTTCAATTCGGTCCTCTCGTACTAGAATCAAGCCCTCTCAAACATCTAACGCCCGCAATAGATAGAGACCGAACTGTCTCACGACGTTCTGAACCCAGCTCGCGTGCCACTTTAATGGGCGAACAGCCCAACCCTTGGGACCTTCTCCAGCCCCAGGATGTGACGAGCCGACATCGAGGTGCCGAACCTCCCCGTCGATGTGAGCTCTTGGGGGAGACTAGCCTGTTATCCCCGGAGTACCTTTTATCCTATGAGCGATGGCCCTTCCATACGGAACCACCGGATCACTATGTCCTGCTTTCGCACCTGATCGACTTGTAGGTCTCACAGTCAAGCACCCTTATGCCATTACACTCTACGCACGGTTACCAAGCGTGCTGAGGGTACCTTTGAAAGCCTCCGTTACTCTTTTGGAGGCGACCACCCCAGTCAAACTACCCACCACGCAGTGTCCTTCTAAAAGAAGTTAGGCTCCAAGTAAGTAAAGGGTGGTATTTCAACGTTGACTCCACAAACACTAGCGTGCCTGCTTCAAAGTCTCCCACCTATCCTACACATTACTTACTCAAAGTCAATACGAAGTTATAGTAAAGGTTCACAGGGTCTTTTCGTCCCATTGCGGGTAAACGGCATCTTCACCGTTACTACAATTTCACAGAGCTCATGGTTGAGACAGTGCCCAGATCGTTACACCATTCGTGCAGGTCGGAACTTACCCGACAAGGAATTTCGCTACCTTAGGACCGTTATAGTTACGGCCGCCGTTTACTGGGGCTTCAGTCAAACGCTTCGCATTGCTGCTAACGCCCTTCCTTAACCTTCCAGCACCGGGCAGGTGTCAGACCCTATACAGCATCTTTCGATTTAGCAGAGTCCTGTGTTTTTGATAAACAGTCGCCTGGGCCTCTTCACTGCGGCCAGCATTGCTGCTGGCGTCTCTTCTTCCGAAGTTACGAGACTATTTTGCCTAGTTCCTTAACCATGATTCACTCTAGCACCTTAGGATTCTCTCCTCGACTACCTGTGTCGGTTTTGGTACGGGTTGCTTCACTTCGGCTTTTCTTGGAAGCACTTTCCTTACAGCAACTTCGCCCGAAGGCTAGGTCTTGACTATTCCGTCAGTCTCCAGTAAGTACGGCACTCCGTCCCCTTTTTAGTGTGAGCAAGTATGGGAATATTAACCCATTGTCCATCCACTACCCCTTTCGGGTTCGCGTTAGGTCCCGACTAACCCTCAGCTGATTAGCATGGCTGAGGAAACCTTAGTCTTTCGGTGAGCGGGTTTCTCGCCCGCTTTATCGTTACTTATGCCTACATTTTCTTTTCTGTACGCTCCACAATGGCTCACGCCACTGCTTCTGTGCAAACAGAATGCTCCCCTACCAGATACAACCCTAAGTTGTAAATCCATAGCTTCGGTAATATGTTTATGCCCGATTATTATCCATGCCGGACCGCTCGACTAGTGAGCTGTTACGCACTCTTTAAATGAATGGCTGCTTCCAAGCCAACATCCTAGCTGTCAATGCAGTCCAACCGCGTTGCTTCAACTTAACATATATTTGGGGACCTTAGCTGTTGGTCTGGGTTCTTTCCCTCTCGGACACGGACCTTAGCACCCGCGCCCTCACTGCCGTGGAACATTTATTAGCATTCGGAGTTTGTCAGGAATTGGTAGGATTTGACTCCCCCGCATCCAATCAGTAGCTCTACCTCTAATAAACTTATACACGACGCTGCACCTAAATGCATTTCGGGGAGTACGAGCTATCTCCCAGTTTGATTGGCCTTTCACCCCTACCCACAGGTCATCCGAAGACTTTTCAACGTCAACCGGTTCGGTCCTCCACTTTGTGTTACCAAAGCTTCAACCTGCCCATGGGTAGATCACAAGGTTTCGCGTCTAATACTACTAACTAAGCGCCCTATTCAGACTCGCTTTCGCTCCGGCTCCGTACCTGAAGTACTTAACCTCGCTAGTAACATTAACTCGTAGGCTCATTATGCAAAAGGCACGCCGTCACCCAACTTGTGGGCTCCGACCGCTTGTAGGCGTACGGTTTCAGGTTCTATTTCACCCTTCTATTCGAAGTGCTTTTCACCTTTCCTTCACAGTACTTGTTCACTATCGGTCTTTCAGGAGTATTTAGCCTTGGAGGATGGTCCCCCCATATTCAGACAGGATTTCACGTGTCCCGCCCTACTCATTTATCACTTAAATATGCCTTTCATGTACGGGGCTATCACCCTCTACGGCTGTTCTTTCCAGAACATTCTATTAAACATATAAAAGCTTTTGGGCTAATCCGCGTTCGCTCGCCACTACTTACGGAATCTCTTCGATTTCTTTTCCTCAGGGTACTTAGATGTTTCAGTTCTCCTGGTTTGCTCCTCTTACGAGGTGACATGTCTTCAACATGCCGGGTTGCCCCATTCGGACATCTGCGGATCAATTCGTGTGTGCCGATCCCCGCAGCTTTTCGCAGCTTACCGCGTCCTTCTTCGCCTCTGAAAGCCTAGGCATCCGCCATACGCCCTTAACGATTTCTTTCCTAATTATTAATTAGTTCAGTATTGTTTGTCTAATATTACTATTAAACTATTTTTTGTAAACTCAAACGCTTAATTGCGCTCGGTTTTCTCTTTGTGATATTTTTACCGTTAATGTCAATGATCTTAATGTCTTTCTGCTCGTCTGATAAATGGATATTTGTTTTGGCTCTATCCATCAACTTTTAAATCAAACTCACAAAACTGTGGAGAATAAGGGAGTCGAACCCTTGACCTCCTGCGTGCAAGGCAGGCGCTCTAGCCAGCTGAGCTAATTCCCCCTCTAGTTAGACTTGGAGATTAAAGAATAAAGAACAAAGACTTATCTTTCTTCTTTTCTCTCTCTTCTTCACGTCTTTTCAATTAGTAGTCTCGGGCAGGCTCGAACTGCCGACCTCTACATTATCAGTGTAGCGCTCTAACCAGCTGAGCTACGAGACTCTGTTATGAGTAATGGGTCATAAGTAATCAAGTTATATATTTATATCTCTCTTTACTTCACCTTCATACTCAATCTCTCTTCCCTAATACTAATTTCTAGTGGGTTTTGTATTTTTATAATATAAGCAACCGAGTAAAAAACTAAAACGTTTTCTTAAAGTAAGTGCATGGTACATTGAGCTACGAGACTCTGTTATGAGTAATGGGTCATAAGTAATCAAGTTATATATTTATATCTCTCTTTACTTCACCTTCATACTCAATCTCTCTTCCCTAATACTAATTTCTAGTGGGTTTTGTATTTTTATAATATAAGCAACCGAGTAAAAAACTAAAACGTTTTCTTTTAAGTAAGTGCATGGTACAGTAAAGTACCTTTATTTGTTTAACGTCCAAAGACGCTCTAAAATGAGATGTTCCAGCCGCACCTTCCGGTACGGCTACCTTGTTACGACTTAGCCCTAGTTACCTGTTTTACCCTAGGCAGCTCCTGTTACGGTCACCGACTTCAGGTACCCCAGACTTCCATGGCTTGACGGGCGGTGTGTACAAGGCCCGGGAACGTATTCACCGCGCCATGGCTGATGCGCGATTACTAGCGATTCCAGCTTCATAGAGTCGAGTTGCAGACTCCAATCCGAACTGAGACCGGCTTTCGAGATTCGCATCACATCGCTGTGTAGCTGCCCTCTGTACCGGCCATTGTATTACGTGTGTGGCCCAAGGCGTAAGGGCCGTGATGATTTGACGTCATCCCCACCTTCCTCTCTACTTGCGTAGGCAGTCTCACTAGAGTCCCCAACTTAATGATGGCAACTAGTGACAGGGGTTGCGCTCGTTGCAGGACTTAACCTAACACCTCACGGCACGAGCTGACGACAACCATGCAGCACCTTGAAAATTGTCCGAAGAAAAGTCTATTTCTAAACCTGTCAATTCCCATTTAAGCCTTGGTAAGGTTCCTCGCGTATCATCGAATTAAACCACATAATCCACCGCTTGTGCGGGCCCCCGTCAATTCCTTTGAGTTTCATTCTTGCGAACGTACTCCCCAGGTGGCTAACTTATCACTTTCGCTTAGTCTCTGAATCCGAAGACCCAAAAACGAGTTAGCATCGTTTACGGCGTGGACTACCAGGGTATCTAATCCTGTTCGCTCCCCACGCTTTCGTCCATCAGCGTCAGTTAAAACATAGTGACCTGCCTTCGCAATTGGTGTTCTAAGTAATATCTATGCATTTCACCGCTACACTACTTATTCCAGCCACTTCTACTTTACTCAAGACCCGCAGTATCAATGGCAGTTTCATAGTTAAGCTATGAGATTTCACCACTGACTTACGAGTCCGCCTACGGACCCTTTAAACCCAATAAATCCGGATAACGCTTGCACCCTCCGTATTACCGCGGCTGCTGGCACGGAGTTAGCCGGTGCTTATTCGTATAGTACCTTCAGCTACTCTCACGAGAGTAGGTTTATCCCTATACAAAAGAAGTTTACAACCCATAGGGCCGTCGTCCTTCACGCGGGATGGCTGGATCAGGCTCTCACCCATTGTCCAATATTCCTCACTGCTGCCTCCCGTAGGAGTCTGGTCCGTGTCTCAGTACCAGTGTGGGGGATCACCCTCTCAGGCCCCCTAAAGATCATTGACTTGGTGAGCCGTTACCTCACCAACTATCTAATCTTGCGCGTGCCCATCTCTATCCACCGGAGTTTTCAATATCTTACGATGCCGTAAAATATATTATGGGGTATTAATCTTCCTTTCGAAAGGCTATCCCCCTGATAAAGGTAGGTTGCACACGTGTTCCGCACCCGTGCGCCGCTCTCAAAGATCCGAAGATCTTCTACCGCTCGGCTTGCATGTGTTAGGCCTCCCGCTAGCGTTCATCCTGAGCCAGGATCAAACTCTCCATTGTATGTTTGTCTGACTCACTCAAAGTTTTGACGCTTTAGTTTTTCCTTACTTGGTTGTTATATCTATTTTTCAATGATCTCTCTTCTTACGCTTACTCAGCTACCCTTTTCTGTCGTTGGGCTTTGCCGTATTTGCGTGTGCAAAAGTAAAACTTTATTTCTAATTGACCAAATGTTTTTTAAGAAATTTTAAAGTTTTTTAAGTAACCCTAAACCCTTTTTCAAACACTCAATCCATCAACTCCTGCGCTCCCCGTATCGGGACTGCAAAGATATAAACTTTTTCTAAACCCGCAAATTTTATTTAACTAAAATTTTTGACGTTTCTAAGATTATAATCTATAAAAGCTTTTTCGTTTATGCCTAACTAAAGGCTCTTCTGCGCTACCGAATCTCTCTCGTTTTTCAGTGGGGCAAAAGTAGTACGTTTTC
>NZ_LMAH01000002.1 GCF_001507335.1 Chryseobacterium sp. JAH
GACAGCGGAAGTACAGCCATCGGTAATACAGTTGACTTTAACTATGCCACTGCGGCAGATTACAACTCTGATCAAACGATTACTAAAGCCAACTCTTTGAAAATTACTTCAACGAAGAACTTCAACGTTAAAGTAAAAGCAGGAGGTGGAAGTTTTGTCAATGGAACCAACTTAATCCCTGTTAATGTTTTGACAATCAAAGCTGCTGCAGCTGCCGGAAGCATGGGAGGAACAAAAACACCTGTTGTTTTATCTGAAACTGATCAAACTTTAGTATCAAATGCTCCGCTTGGAAGCGCCTTGACATTGAATCTGGACTACACCATTCCAGCGTCGAAATCGGCGTCGAAATCATCATCTTCTGATATCTTAGGTAAACCGGCCGGAACTTATACGCAAACGGTAACGTATACTGCGACCGCCTTATAATTTTTTTTTTAGTTTGTAGAGCTTTCTTTTGTTACCTTTTCAGTAGTTTTGGGAATCTATTATTATAAACAATTTACACCATGCGCAAGTTTATTCACCTTTTCATCTTCATTATCTTCACAGGGGCTTCTTCACTTTTAGCACAAAGTATTTCTATGTCGCCTACCCGTTTGTTTTTTACCGGTAATCCTGGTGAAAAAGTGACACAGACAGTGACACTTCAAAACAGCTCGGATAAGGATTATGTTTTTAATCTCAATTATAAAGATTGGGTTAGAGAAGAAGATGGAAATAAAGTTTATCTTGAAGCAGGGAGTTCACAAACTTCTAATGCTGCTTGGCTGTCTACCTTAGAAAACTCTATTACAGTTCCTGCGAAAAGTACAAAGGAGATTGTAGTAACCATGCAGATTCCTGCAAACGCATCAAGGTCAACCGTTACCAACAGTATGTTATTTTTTACACAACTTCCTCAGCAGGCAGATAAGGCACGTATTCAAAATGGAATTGGTATTATTACCTTATTCGAGGTTGGACTTCATATTTTTTATACACCATCTGGGAACCTTACAAAAAGTTTGGATATTACCAATATATCAGAAGTGCGTAATGAGAATGCAGCAAACAGAAAAGTCGCAGTAAGTATCCATAACGACGGAAATACCATTAATGATGCTACGGTTGAATTTGAACTGACCAATACAGACAGCGGTCAAGAAATCAAATTACCTGCAATTTCAATCTCTATGCTTCCTAATACCAATCAGGTCGTTCAATTTTCTTTACCTGAGAATATTTCAGGAAACTATCTTGGCGTGGCTATTATTAAAATGGCTGGATCCAATGATTTACGCGTAGGCGAGAAAAACTTTAAATTTTAAAATTAAGTCTTGAAACCACAAAAAAATAGATCGATATCAATAAGAAATACCATCTTATTTTTCGCATTTGTTCTTCTGCCCTTTTCGTTTGCCTTTGCGCAGGAAAAGAAGGATATCGAAATCCGTTTTAAAAATGAGAATGTAACTGTTGAAAAGGGTTCAACTTTTTCTAATTTCCTGATCATTGAAAATAAAAGTTCTGAACAGATTACTATTCAGAATATCATTCCCTCGGAAAATTATCCGGGTTTACTTTTCTATCCAAAAAATGGCTTTACCTTAGGCGCAGGGCAGTCTAAAAATTTTCCTGTAAAACTGATTGCCAACGTGGATTTTATGAAATTGGGATCGAATGAGATTAAATTCCAGGTTTCATATAGTACTCCGTCAATTACCAGAACTGAAAGCGCCTCGTTCTTTGTAGACAAAGAAGAAAACAAAAACATTGCAATTTATACAGAAACATACGAGAATTTTATTAATCCTACTTCTCCAGACTCTTCAATTCTTCTTACTGTAGAAAACCAAGGTTATAGTAAACGAACCGTTAAGATTGATTTACAATCTATTCCTGACGGTTTGGAAATGATGCCAAAACAACATACCTTATCTCTGGAAGGTTTAGAAAAACAAACGATTGAGATCAAAATTGTGGTCAGAAGACAGAATACTCTTTTTCCGGAATTTAATATCAATGCAACCGTCACAGACTTGCTTAATAATGAAATCGTAGGAAGCAACACGCTACACTTGGTCATTTTATCAAACAACAGACAGATTGCCCGCGGAAACGAAGCGATAAGCGGAAGTAATTACGCAGAAATTAGCTATAACGAAAACAACTCAGGTTTTAATTTTATTCAATTGAGAGGAAACACAGCGTTTCGAGTGACTGAAAATTTGACGTCGCGTTTCAATATAGGTGCAGATTACTATCTTGAAGACGGCCGTTATAACCTGTATGATACCTGGCTCGAATTGGAGAGAAAAAATACGGTATTAAGAGTGGGAAATGTAAATAGTAACGATTACGATTACCCGGTTTTCGGGAGAGGTGGGAAAGTTTCTACCAAATTTGGTGAAAATAATCAGATTGAAATTCTTGCGCTTGAAAATAATTATAACCTGTATGGCACTTATTTCCAACAAACAGAAGGATCTAGCATGGTAGGTGCAAAATATGGTTTTGGAAATTCTAAATCATTCAATGGAAAAGTGTCCTACATATATGACCATGATCCGCGATTTAACGTAGATACTCAGGTTGCGAATGCGGTATCTTCATTTGTAATTAATGATAAACACACAATCCGAACGGAGGCCGGTCTGAGCCACGAAAAAGGCCTTTCGAACAAAGATGAAAATGCTGGAGCTACAATGGGAGCTAATTACAACGGAAAAATAGGCAAATGGGATATCCAATCTCTTAATACCTTTGCTACCAAAAGTTATGCAGGAATTAAAAGAGGATCTTTTTTCTCAAATCAGCGGATCGGGCATCAATTCTCTCCTTCTCAGCGAGCTTTTATACAATATCAGAATTCGCAGGTAGACCCAGAGTTCCTGAGTTTCCAAAGTACACCTATCCAACCTGGGAATACCGCTAATTTGCGTTATTATTTTAACAGTACAGAATCTTTTGTATCGGGCTACCAGCTTTCTTCAAAAAATTGGAATTTCCTACTGTCTCCAAAGGTTGAAAGGCAAAAAACAGCCAATTTTTATACATCGCAGGAGCTTTTTTCTTACCGACTGGAGGCCAACATAAGTACTACACTGGGTGCTCATGGATTGAACTTGACAGCGGAATACTCTTATTCAAAAGAGAATAATAATGACGATTGGTTCAACAGTCTGAAAACAACATTGTCTTACAGGTATAAATCCTTCTCCCTCAACGGAACAGCTCAATGGAACGCAACCAATGTCTTTGATTTAAATTCTTATTACGATGTAAACCGTAATTTCGCCAACTATAATGTATACGCCTCATATAATTTTCAGATGCTTAATAATAATCTGATTGGATCTTTTTCAGCAGGAGCTTCCTATTCGGAACTTTATAAAAACTTAAACAGCAATGTGAGTGGTAATCTGGAATATAAGCTTTCGCCTTCCTGGTCAAGCACAGGTTATTTTAATCTTTCAGGATATAAATCTACTGCTGAATACGCAAGCAGTGGCAGCTACTACCAGTTCAGAGTCGGGATTAAAAAATATTTTACTGCAGCAACAGCTCTGGGAAATCACAAAGTGATGTTTCAGTTATTTGATGATAAAAATTTCAACGGAAATCTGGAAGCGGGTGAATTGGTTCTAGCAAATGAAATAGTGAAGCTGGACAATTTTGTTGCAATGACGGATAAGAACGGAAAAGTAGTTTTTCAGAATGTGCCTGAAGGTATTTACACACTGAAGGTAAACGAAAGTGCAGGTGCACGATTGATGATGGATCCTGTAATTATGGTGGATAAAAACATCAGCCGCAAAGTGGGTATGGTGAAAAATATCAAGGTACGTGGGAAATTAACAGAGGTCAAACAAGCCTACGATGTTTTGGAAACGGATGTAACCGGAATCGTAGTGTATGCAAAAGGTGAAGATGGCGTTATCCATACCGCTGTGGTTAACCAAAAAAACGAGTTTGAGTTTTTCCTGAAAGATGGAAAATATGACCTCTATATTGAAAATGACAAATACAGCTATACACAACCTATCCAGACTATCCAGGTGACAAAAGAAGGTTATTCTAAAACGGTGGTTTTTGAATATAAGAAGAAAGATACCACCATTAAGGTGAAAAAGTTTTAAATTTAGAAATATGAAAAAGATGAGGGCTTTTTTAATAGGAATTTTTATTGTGTGCTGTGGGTCTACAGCCACCAAGGCTCAGGATGTTTACCTGACGATTCCTGAAAATAATATTTTTAACAGGAGTGAATTTACTTCATTACCTACAAGGGTAATGAACACCAGCAGAACAAACTGGGATTATAATTTTTTTGGATTTGCCCCAACTGCTCCTACATTTACCTCTACGTCTGGACCAAATTTCACTCACTCTTCTTCCTCATTTTCTTTACCCAGCTCCACCCTTCTCTGGCAGTTAGAAAGTATGGGCGGGCAGTTACCGTCTACTGGATATTTTGGTGCTTTGCCAGGTTTCCAGTCATTCAGTACAAGTGGTATAAAATGGTATGAACCGCCACTATACAGTTTCGGAGGAGGATTCAATCGGGGAAATATCAATTTCACATTTAAAATTCCTGCCGCACAGTTTACTGCCAATGCCTACCGTGCCGGGAATTATTCCATGGATATCAGTCAAAATTATAATGATTTTACGCCAAATAATTTTAAGACAATTTTAGTCATTCCTTCATCCATCAGATGGCTCACATCATCTTTAACAAAATACATAGAAATATCGTCTTTGAATGACTACCGAATGACAGGCACGCGGGTATTCAGTTTAGCAAATGCAGAGATTGCGCATACGGTCGATTTTAGTTTATGGGCGAAAGCTGCTGCCACAAATATTCAGTTTACTTCTTCTAAAGGTGTTCCAGCAACCAGAAACATAGCAAGCATTAGATTGGGCAGTAATGGATCTGCACTCACGACCAAAGCTTTATCAGCCAGTTTTCAGAATTTTTCTGCTGCTAATTCCAGTGTTGTAGCGGGAAACAGAACCAGCTTTACCCCGGAGCTTTATGTGTCTGCAGAAGATTTTAAGAATTTTTTCTTTGAAGCCGGAACTTATACTTTTGAGTTGAACTTCAGTGCCAGAAGTATAGACAATTCAATTAACAGTTTGCAAAATACAGCTGTTCAGTTAAAGGTCCTTCCTCGGTCCGAGATCACCATTCCCAGTTCAGGGCGAAATGTAAACTTCAATTTTAATACAGCGGCCCAATACACCAATGGCCAGTCACAAACGATTCCAAACCAAATTATATTGTCCAATAATGAGAGTTTTGAACTGTATGTAAAATCTGACGAAAATTATTTCAAAAAAGGCGGCCTGCAGACCGACATCAATTCCAACATATTAGAAATTGGCGTGGATGGAAGTTCTGTAAATGCTCCTTTATCCAAAACTCCCCAAAAAATACTCTTTAACGGAACACCGGTTTTAGACCGCGAACTCAACGTAAGATACACCATACCACCTGCGGGTGCGCAGAGCTTGGTAGGTAAAGAAAATACCACGTACTCCATCAATGTCTATTATAGCTTTACAGCAATTTAACAATACTTTATAAACCAAATCCTCCTTATGGACTACTTTAATAGCAATCAATCATTATATCAGCCCGATATCGATAAATTAAATGCGTTCGAAAAAAAATATGCCGATGTTTTTGATTTCTTAGTGTTTTCTGCTGCTGAGATAACCAACATGGAGCTATGTACCATGAGTATTTCCTCGGAAGGACAAGTTTATGTTATTGCTTCCAGTGATGCGTCAATTAATCAGATTTATCCTCAGAATCCTCACTTTCTTTTCGATGATCAGACTTCGGTATATGAGTTTAAGAACACGGAATTTAAATTTCGTAAAAGTTATCCTATTCCGGGTCTTGAGGGCAATCTTATCGCTCATTTAAATTTATTTGACAGGGAAGAAAAAAGTTTAGATAAAACAGAGGATGAATTCATCAATAAGGTTGTGAACCAAGCTTCAAAATGGTACTTAGGTAAAGAAAAAGAACAGCTGTTAAGCAATTATAATTCGCTTTTTGAAACATCAAACGACCTGCTAGGCGTTTTGTCTTTAGAAGGTAAATTCATAAAACTAAATCCTGCCTTTTCCAAAATGCTGGGCTGGAGCGATGAGGAATTTATGAGTAAAAGTTTTATAGAATTTGTTCATCCAGAAGACAGGCAAAGTACGTTACAGGCATTAGAAGCATTAGCACTGGGTGAAACTTTAACTAATTTCACCAACAGATACATCATAAAATCCGGAGATGTCAGATGGATAGAATGGATCTGTGTGCCTGAGCCTGAATCTGGATTGGCATACACCATCGGGAGAGATGTTACAGAATTTACGATCAAAAAAGAAGCGCTCAGAAAAAGTGAACAGAAGTATCGCGGTCTTTTTGAAAAAAACCAGGGAATAATAAGTATTCATGATACCGAAGGTAATTTTCTGGATGTCAATGAGGCTGGTTTAAAGGCTTCTGGTTTTTCAAGAGAAGAGTTAATGAGTTGCAACCTTTACGATCTAATCATCCCTGAAAAGCATGATAATGTAAGGATGTACCTGAGGCAAATTAAAACTACAAATCATGCATCAGGTGAAATGACCATCCGTAAGAAAAATGGCGAACAAGCCGTTTGGCAATTTATGAGTGCAATAGACGAGAATGTAGACGGCAATTTGCAGGTAATGGCTAACGCAGTCGATATCACCGAAAGAAAAAAAATGGAGAATGAGATTTTGGCAGCGAAAGAGATAGCAGAAAAAGCGTATACTCTAAAATCAGAGTTTGTTGCCAATATGAGCCATGAGATTAGAACCCCGTTAAATGGTATCATCGGTTTTACAGAGCTCCTTTTAGAAACCAATTTGGACGATACACAGAGACAGTATCTGGAAATTATCAACCAATCCGGAGTGTCTTTATACAGCATCATTAACGATATTTTGGATTTCTCAAAATTAGAAAATCAAAAACTGAAGCTAAACCTCGACAAAGTAGAGATTGAAGAACTCGTTTCAGAAGCCTTCAATATTGTTGCGTACAGTAATACCAAAAAGCAGTTAGAAATGCTTATCGATATTGATGACGCCATACCGAGATATATATTGACTGATGAAATGCGTTTAAAACAGGTTTTCGTCAATCTTTTGAGCAATGCTTTAAAGTTTACCGAGGAAGGTGAGATTGTTTTATACGTCAAAGTTCTAGATGATTTAGGAGAAGGGAAAAAACGAATCCGATTTGGAGTTAGAGATACAGGTATTGGAATTAACACCGAAAAACAAGCGGAAATTTTCAATGCGTTTTCGCAGGAGGATGGCAGTATTACTAAAAGATATGGAGGTACTGGTCTGGGACTTACCATTTCAAATCAAATCCTGGCACTTGCCGGCAGTGTTTTACAAGTTGAAAGCGACCAGGGAAAAGGAAGCGATTTTTTCTTTGATATTCAGTTTGATACCGAGGAAGAAGAATATGATTTAAGCTTAACTGATATTAAGAGAGTTTTGATTGTAGACGATAATCAAAACAATCGAAAAATCCTGAAAAGGATGATGGAACGAAAAAATATCGAAGTAGTAGAATGTGACAGCGGGTTGAAAGCTTTGCTTTTAGTTATGGACAAGTGCGAATTTGATGTTATCATAATGGATTATCATATGCCTATTATGGACGGCATTGAGACCATTAGAAAAATGAAAAATATTATTCCCGACAGCACCAGTATAGCGCCGTATGTTGTTTTGTACAGCTCGTCAGATGACACTAATTTACAGGATGCATGTGACGAATTACAAATAGAAAATCGTCTCGTAAAACCGATTCGTATGAAACAGATGTATCAGGTTTTATCCACCTTAAAGAGTTCTGAAAAGAAAAAACTGGAGCAGATAAAAAATGTCGCAAGTGAAATCAGTACCCACGAAATAAAAATTTTGATTGCTGAAGATAATTCTGTTAATTTGCTTCTCACTAAAACTTATTTAAAGGAGATTCTTCCTCAGGCTTTAATCATCGAGGCAAAAGATGGAACTGAAGCGGTGGAACAATATCAAAAAGAAAGTCCTGATCTTATTTTAATGGACATCCAAATGCCACGGCTGACTGGTATTGAAGCAACCACACAAATAAGAGCGATGGAAAAAAATATTGAAATTCCTATCATTGCGTTAACAGCAGGCAGTCTTCCTGGCGAAAAAGAAAAATGTCTGCAAGCCGGAATGTCGGACTTTTTAACCAAACCATTATTAAAACAAACCCTTTCAGATATGATTGAGAAATGGTTTGGCAAGGAGATAGATAAAAAGTAAATCATAAAATCAGCGTAAAAAAATACTGAAGTAGAATTTTTTTTTACATTTATACTTACATGATGAATGACCAGATCAAGGAACTGCAGATAAGAATCGAAAAACTGGAAAACGAAATCAATTTCAAGAACGGACTCATCTCGATATTGTCTCATGATTCAAAAGAAATATTCGGAAATTTTCTGTGGCTTATAGAAGCTGTAGAACAAAAGACGGTAAGTGAGGAAGATTTTTTTAAGATGTTGCCGCATGTAAAAAGCGATGCCCAGAAGAATTTGCAAACCGTTCAGGACAGCACCGCCTGGTTAAAAACACAATACGGGGAATTTAAGATTACACCTGTGAAAATAATGGTGATAGATCTTTTTCACCATTTAGAAGAAAAATACGCTACTAAATTAAAAGAAAAAAACATTAAATTTTATTTTAAAGGAGATCATAACACCTTTGTTTCTACTGATCGAATATTGCTCGAATATGTTTTAGACAAAGTTTTCAACAATGCGGTAAAATACTCTCTACCCGATCAAGATATTTATTTACAGGAAGTTACAGAAGGCGATCACACCGTACTTTCTGTGATTGATTTCGGAACGGGAATGAATGAAAAGTATTTATCTAAGATCTACACTTATGATAATCCCATATTCCAGGGAACTGCTGGCGAGAAAGGAGTTGGATTAAGTTTGAAAATTGTAAAAAATTTCATATCCTTGATGCGTGGAAACATCGACATCATTTCGTCTGAAAGTAATGGCACAAAGGTTTCCCTTTTTTTACCTAACTTTAATGAATGAAGGATTTACAATTAAATGCTCGTATTGTTGTAGCAGATGATCATGGTATTGTCCGGATGGGCTTGATACAAACGATCAAACGACTCTGGCCGAATGCCATAATTTCAGAAGTAGAAGACTATAAATCGCTGTACAAAGTAGTTTTGAATGAAGAATTGGATCTGGCCATTATGGACGTTAATATGCCTAACGGTACTGTTCAGGAAGCAATAGATTACATAAAAATTCACCAACCTAAATTAAAAATTCTAATATTTTCTTCACAGGATGAAGAGTTGTATGGGATGCGTTACCTAAAGATGGGCGCTGGTGGTTATCTAAGCAAACAAAGCTCTACTGAAGTAATTGAGTCAGCTTTAACGGCTATGCTCAGTAAGGGGCGATATGTTAGTGATAATGTAAAAGAAGCGATGTTTTTAGAATCATTAACTGGCGCGGCAAAAAACTCTTCCTTCGGAGCGCTATCAGACCGCGAATTGCAGATTGCCAATAAGCTTGCAGAAGGTCTTCCCCTCAAAGAAATTTCTAATCAGCTGAACCTCCATTCATCAACGATCAGCACTTACAAAAACAGGATGTTTGAGAAACTTAAAATAAAATCTATACCCGAATTGGTGGAGATTCTTAGGATGTACAATCAGTAACCATTCTTTTATTTCCCGCTTTGTCATCTCGAGTATCTCATTCACATGTGGTTAGAGATATAGAATTTATCCTGTAATAAATTGAAAAACATAAATTATAAATGCTCATACCTTAGATTTATTATCCTTTGGAATGAGCGTTTATAATATGGTAAGCCAGGATTTATTGGCGTTTCAGGCTTTCAAATAGGCTTCGATCTTATCTTTGGGGATCAGGTCCAGAATATCATTCGCATCAATAATTTTATGTTTGTTGATGATGCTTTCCACCACTTTGTCGGCATCAGAATGATTGATCAGCTGCTCGAGAAGTCCATAGACATTCACCATCTTTTTGTGCGTGTTTTCTTCATCACCGCCAAACCAGGAACCGCTGAAATGGTGGCTGACATAATTCTTCGGTAAGTGCTGAGAAAAATATACTGAAGGATAAAGCGTTACATCGTGCTTAAGTTTCTGAATGGTGTCGCTGAAGCGATCTGCTCCATACTCTTTTTCCAGCATTTCAGAAAAGATATCGGTGTTGATGCGCTCTACAAAACCATCTTGCTGATCGTAATATGCTACAAAATCATTTGACAGCTGGTGTTTTGGCTCAGCCATCCAAAAGGCCGAGTATGGCACACCTTTTACTTCGAAACCGCAAACAGCTTTCTCACTCAGGAACTCGTCCAGTGGCAGATTCAATTCCATATCGGTATCCATATAAATGCCGCCGTGCTCGTACATCACTTTGGACCGAACATAATCTGAAACAAAAGCCCATTTCTTCTGAGAATACGCTTCTTTAACATAGTTGTTGTCCTTCAGTGGCGAGTTCTCGTCGTTCCATTCCACGATTTCATAGTCGGGATGAATCTTCTTCCATGTACTGATGCAGTGATTGGCCAATTCGGTTTTTGGCTGTCCGCCAAACCAACAATAATGTATTTTTTTAGGGATCATATGTAGATATTTTGAATTAATTTACAAGAAATTCTGCTGTCACGTTTTCTTCTTGCAAACATCAAACCTAAACTGAGGATTGAATCAGTTTTTTTACAATAATAAAAAAAAGTCAAAACTTAATGTATCATCACTCCGAATTGTCGTGGTAGGCATGATATTCGTTCTGATTTTCTTTTAACATCTTTACTACTTATGGATCAATCAGCTGACAACCGGTATTTACCCAAGCAATATGTAGAAATCACTACACCGGATTGGGTTAAGAATGCCACACTTTACGAGCTCAATATACGCCAATTTTCCGAGGAAGGTTCCTTCAGGGCTGTGGAAAGTCAGCTGCCGCGACTTAAGAAGATGAACATCGACATTATCTGGTTGATGCCGGTTCAGCCTATCGGAGAACTCCACAGAAAAGGAAGTCTTGGGAGTTATTATTCGGTAAAAGACTATTTAAAGGTCAATCCCGAGTTTGGTACAGAAGAAGATTTCAGAAGTTTGGTCAAAACCATCCACGATCAGGGAATGTACGTGATTTTGGATTGGGTTGCCAACCATACCAGCTGGGACAATGAGTTGGTAACGCAGCATCCTGACTGGTATATGAAATCCAGAAAAGGTACTTTCCAGTCCACACGTTGGCGAGATTATGATGACATTATAGAGCTTGATTACAGACATCCCGATCTTCGGAAATATATGACTGATGCTATGAAATTCTGGATCAATGAATATGAGATTGACGGATACCGTTGCGACATTGCGAGCTTCGTTCCGATAGATTTCTGGGAAAATGTGAGAGCAGAACTTGACAGTATAAAAACCGTATTTATGCTGGCAGAAGCCGAAGACAAAGAACTTCACCGCAAAGCTTTTGATTCCACCTACAACTGGACACTCTGGAATATACTCCACCAGATTGTAATAAATAACCTGAGTGCAAAAACCCTGACAGAAGCTTATATTGCAGAGCACGTCTCTATCTTCCCAAAAGCAGGAATCCGTATGAATTTCATTGATAACCACGACAAGAATTCATGGGAAGGAAATCAATATAGTAATTTTGGAGAGGCATTAAAAGCTGTAACCGTTTTTACTTTTCTGATGGACGGAATTCCGCTTGTTTACAGCGGGCAGGAGGTGGGATTGGATCGTTCATTAGCGTTTTTCGAAAAAGATCCGATTGAATGGAAATCCCACGAAAACGAAGCACTCTACACTACGCTTTTTGAATTGAAACATAAAAACCGGGCACTCTGGAATGGCAATCACGGAGGCGAAATGATCAGAATTACGAATGACAGAATGGATCAGGTGATATCTTTTGTACGGGAAAAAAATGGTGATAAAGTACTGGCGTTTATTAATCTCAGTAAAGAATCTCTCATCGTTCAGTTTGATACTTCGTTTGATACTGGAATTTACACCAATCTTTTTACAGCTGAGAAACAAACAGTTTCAGGAACTTTGATCATGACGATGGAACCTTGGGAATATATAGTTTTGCACAATTCCAAAGAGATTTGAATTAAAAAGTAATTCTTAAATTCTAGATTATGAATGTTTTGTGCAGCTTTTTGCTTGTAATAGTTACAGAATCTTCATTTCAGTGAAACAACAAATTTTAATCTGTTTGAAACCATTTGTACAATTCTCAAAAATCTTTCTTGATAAAGATTGTGAAATACTATTAGTACCCAACAATACAGCACGATTCCAATCGCTTGTAAGAAAAATGCCTAGTACTCTCCTATTGAGTTTTCCCATTTCGGTTTAATTCCAGTCAGAAAAATGATTGGAACTCATCTATAAATTTCTTCTGAAACCCCAAAACCCCAAAATTTCAAAATATAAAAACAGATAAAAATGTCAATTCACTACTATCCCTACTAGTTTTCCATTGGAAAGACAAGAGAAAGCTTTAAAATGAAGTCCGCAATTTTTTCAGAGATCCCCACTACCAATGAGATTTGTTTCTACATTGTATTCTAGATTATAAAAATGAAGATATTTTTCCATAATTTTACCATGTGGAGGAATTTCTCTTTCAAGAAATATTCATAAGTTTTCTATCTACTCAGAAATTATGAAACAACATGAGGGAAATATTGATGTTTTCAGTAAAGTAGATGAACGATTTATTTTTATTTTGTATTATCATTAAACTAATTTTTGATGCCTAAAAAAATTTTAAGAGATCTCCAGATTGGAGTTGTACTGTGCTTATTACTGCTGATTGCAAGTTCTATAGCATCTTATGTTAGCATACAGAAGCAGATGGAGAACAGGCTCAGTCTCTTAAAAAGCAAGGAATCTATCAGTCTGGTAAAAGATGTTTTAAATTCTCTTTTAGATGCAGAAACAGGCATCCGAGGATATCAGCTCATAGGTCAGGAAAATTTTCTTGAGCCCTTCAATAAAAGTCTGAAGAAATATCCAGTGCTTATTTCAAATAAAAATAGTTTGAATCTTAATGATAAACATCAAATCGGGCTTATCGATGAACTCATGCGTACATATCGCATGATGATGGAAGGTAATATTTCGCTAATTGAAAAGCGTAGAAAGGGAATTGTAATCACTCCAACAGAACTTAGAAAAAACAAGACATCTATGGACAGGTGTCGTATACTGGTTCAGGAATTTGTAAAATATGAGGAAGTTCAGTTAGCTATCAAAAATAAAAATCTTAGCCGGTCTTCCAACTCAACAGAATTATTCATCATTTTCTCTGCGCTTGCAGCCATTATTGTTACATTTTTTTTCTATAAACAACTAAAATCTGACCTTATCCGCCGAGATAAATTAGAAAAGGATTTGTCTTACACTAAAGCCATTCTTGAGGAAACGAACGCTGTAGCACAAGTGGGAGGTTGGGAAGTTAATATTAAAACCGGCAACGTATTCTGGTCTCAGAGTACGAAAGAAATTCATAAAGTAAAAGATAATTTCCAACCGGATTTCGAAAACACCATGGGATTCTTTAAAGAATGCAGTAGGGAAAGGATAAAAAATCTTTTCGACAGAGCCTTAAACGAAGGAATTCCCTTTGACGAAGAGTTTCAGATTGTCCGTTATGACGGCGTCACGATATGGGTCAGAGTAAAAGCAATTCCGGAATTTGAAGGTGAGGTATGCAACAGGGTTTTCGGAATCATTCAAGATATTGATGCCTTCAAAAAAATGTTTCTGGAAGTTAGCAAAAAAGAAGCTATGATGCAGTCTTTCGTAACCGATGTTCCGATTCCTCTCGCCATGTTTGATAAGGATCTTAACTATGTTTCCGTAAGCAACAAATGGAAAGAAGAATTCAATATGAATGATGTAGATCTCATCGGAAATAATCTGTTTACTGTATCTCCGGATATTCCTGAAGAAAGAAAAAAAATCTATGATAACGCCCTGCTGGGTAAAACCTACACAGATGGGGACTTTAAGTTAAAGGTAGACGGTCAGGAAGAAATTCAGCATTATGATCTTAAAGTGGGACCATGGTACCTCACAGAAGATGAAGTTGGAGGTTTAATTATTTCTGTACAGAATATTACAAGTGCTGTGCGTATCAATGAGGAATTGAAAAATGCTAAAAAAATAGCAGATACAGCAAGCAAGGCAAAATCAGAATTTCTAGCCAATATGAGTCATGAGATCCGTACTCCTTTGAATGGAGTCATTGGGTTTTCTGACCTTCTGCTCAGGACACCACTGAATGAAATGCAGGCGCAATATCTGAATTACATCAATGAATCTGGAGAGAACCTGCTCAACATCATTAATGATATTCTGGATTTTTCTAAGATAGAAGCAGGAAAAATGGAGCTTTTAATTGCACAAAGTGACCTTTATGAAATGCTGAGCCAGGTAATTAATGTCATTCTATATCAGTCGCAGAAAAAAAATATCGAGCTTCTTCTCAATATTGAACCAGGACTTCCTAAAACTCTTCTCATTGATGAATCAAGATTAAAACAGGTACTGATCAATCTTCTGGGTAATGCTGTGAAATTTACAGAGAAGGGTGAGATCGAGCTGAAAGTGGAGAAAGTACGCATGGATGATGAAAATATTGTCCTAAACTTCTCTGTAAGAGATACTGGAATCGGTATTCCTGTCGAAAAACAGAAATATATTTTTAATGCTTTCACCCAAGAGAATAGTTCTATCAGCAAACAATATGGAGGAACGGGTCTTGGTCTTACCATTTCAAATAATATCCTGAGATATATGGGTACTCATCTTTCGCTGATCAGCACCCCGGAAAAAGGTTCGTCATTTTTCTTTGATTTAGAAATGCCTTATGAAATTTCTCAATTGAGGGAAGAAGATGATATAACCATTAAAAAAGCTTTGGTGGTTGATGATAATGAAACCAACAGAATAATTCTCCAGCATATGCTTGCCTATAAAAATATCGAATCAACGCTGGCAGCCAATGGAATGGAAGCTCTTCAGATCTTGGTAAAGGGTGCACAGTTTGATGTAATTTTAATGGATTATCATATGCCCCTGATGTCTGGATTGGACACGATAAATAAAATCAAAGAACTGTTTCAGCAGCGAAATGAAAATCCTCCATTCATAATACTTTCTTCGTCGTCGGAAGAATTGGATGTAATCACTTCAATTCGCGAAAGAGAAAATACCTATCTGCTGTTGAAGCCCATTAAATCAGATGAGTTATATAAATCTTTACGAAGGCTAACTCATAGTAAGGTGGCTGGAATTATTCAGGATCATTCTGAGGAAGCTTCTTATTCATTGGCTCAAGAACTTCAGGTTCTTTTAGTAGATGACAATCCGGTCAATATGATATTGAATAACAGGATGATGAAAACCTTTGCTCCTGATGCACATTTAACGGAAGCTGTTAATGGTCTGGAAGCTTTGGAAGAGTGCAGGAAAAAACAGTTTTCTATTATTCTTATGGATGTACAAATGCCTGTAATGAGCGGTATCGAGGCAACACAAAAGATACGAAGGTTACCGGGATACGAAAATACACCTATCATAGGGGTTACCGCTGGAAATGTACTGGGTGAAAAAGAAAAATGCATGGAATCAGGCATGAATGACTTCCTTCCCAAACCTATCAGGCAGGCAGATCTTCTGGAAATGCTAAAAAAATATATCAGCGCCAACAGTAATAATCTACATAATCAATAGGTTTCAGAAAACAATTGATACTTGTCTTTGGCTTTTGTTAAGGAATACTGAATGATCCCCGCTACTGCTCGATTCCAATCGCGTATGGGAAAAATGTGCACTACTCACCTATTGAGATTTTCCCATTTGGATTTAATCTCAGTAGAAAATTGATTGGAACTCATCTAGAAATTTTTTATCGTAATCCAACACCTTCAAAATAAGAACACGAGATAAAATGACATCAGAAAAAGCAAGATGAGTGTTTAAAAACAGACAATCTAACACCCATTAGCAAAATAATACACTTACTACTTTGTATTACATAGTATTGATAAATAAATGTATCTTTGCATAGAACGTTATCCTATTTTCAAACACTTCAAATACATAAATATGAAATATCATCAAAAACTAATCTCAATTTTTGTGATTTTATTAGTTTTCTTAAACACTTTATCTGCGCAGACAACAAAGATAAATCAAATTGATTCTCTGATGAAACGCTCATATCACGCCGGCCTTTTCAATGGGAATGTGCTTGTATCAAAAAACAATAAAATCATATACAATGCTTCTTTCGGATTTACCGATGCAACAAAAACGAAAAAACTGAATCCAGACTACCGCTTCAATATAGGTTCGATTACTAAAGAATTCAGTGCCGTTGCAGTAATGCAGATGCAGGAAAAGGGAAAATTAAATTTAGATGACAAAGTCTCCAAGTTCATTCCCGAATTACCTCAATGGGCGAATGAAGTCCAGATTAAAGATCTTTTAAGATATACGAGCGGTATCCCTAATGTCAATTGGAAAAAAATAAAGAATGACAAAGACCTTTTTGATGGGCTTATGCAAATTGATACACTTGATTTCAAACCAGGTACAGATTATGATTACAACAATAACAATATCTTCCTGAGACAGTTCATTGTGGAACGGTTAACAGGAATGCCTTATAAAAAGTATGTAGAAAAATTCATATTCAGAGCCTGTAAAATGAGTACGTCTATTGTAACACCATTTGAAAATGAAGACCATATTGCGCGGGGATTTAATAATAATTTGGTTCAGGATAAACCTGATCTGCCGATCACCGGAGGAACTTATTTAACAACGGTAGATCTTTTAAAATGGGCAGACTGTCTTCATAAAAATAAAATAATTAATGCAAAAGCGATCTATGAGCTGGGACAGCAATTCAATTTACAGGAAACCCAGTCAGCTTTGGGACAGGCAAAATATACAAATGAAAAGTTGATACAGCATTTGCATGATGGAAGAGCTGGGAATTATGAGGCCATCTTAGTTTCAGAAATTGATGAACAGTTCACCATCATTTTATTAGGCAATAACTACAATGGAAAAATTTTTGACCTATCAGATGCTATTTCAGCCGTATTGAAAGATCAGAAAAGTAGCAATCCTACAAAAAACTAATATATGTTGTCTCATCATTTCAATCTTTGAAAGATGTATTTATTAGAATCATTTTCCTTTCTTAGATCATACCTCGGACTCACTTCTTTTTTTTATCATTTCATAACAGAATACTGCCATGAAAAAACTATGAACAATCGTTGAAGCTGAATTGTAAGTATAAAAATGCAGAAAAGCAGATCAAGAGGTTACAATAAAAGCCTTAAATTATATTAGTAAAAGATCTTAGAATTTTTGTGATAACTTTCTTCTAAATGGATCTAATAAGCTTATGTATAACCAAAATAGAAAAAGCGGCATTGCCGCTTTTGTCTTAAAATCTACGATTAAAATATTTAGATAAGTTTCAATAACTCATCTGCAACTTTTTCGGAAGAAGCAGGATTTTGTCCTGTAATCAATCTTCCGTCAACGACTGCATAAGGACTCCAATCTTCGATTTTACTATATACACCACCATTCTTTTTTAGCATATCTTCTACCAAGAAAGGAACAACATCAGTAAGCTGTACCGCTTCTTCTTCGGTATTGGTGAATCCTGTGACATTCTTACCATTTACCAAATATTCATCATCTATTTTTACATCTTTCAAAACGCCGGGTGCATGGCAAACGAATGCTACAGGCTTATCACTTGAATAGAAATCAACGATCAGCTGTTGTGACTCTTCATCTTCCGCAAGATCCCATAATGGGCCGTGACCGCCCGGATAAAATACCGCATCAAAATCTCCACTTTTGACTTCAGACAACTTATAAGTATTTTTTAATTTATCTTTCAATAACACATCATTGTCCATTCTGCGTGTGGCATCTGTTTGTGATGACGGATCTTCACTTTTCGGATCAATGGGAGGCTGACCGCCCTTTGGAGATGCCAATGTGATCTCAACACCCTTGTCAGATAATGCATAATAAGGAGCTGCTAATTCCTCGGTCCAAAATCCTGTTCTTAAACCTGTATTTCCTAATTGATCGTGACTCGTAAGCACGAATAAAACTTTTTTGCTCATTTTATATCTATTAATTTATTATTACAAAGTTGGAATTTATCTGTGTTTTAAATGTAGGATCTAAGTCACTATTTTCATGTGATCCATATCACACTTTTTAGGCACACAGGCATTAAAATTATTTTGTGTATAGCAGAGTTCTTTTATTTTGTAAAACGCTAAGACCTATTATCTTTTAAACTGATGGTCTCAGGTACAATCTCAACTAAAAAACTTGACCGCTCATAGAATACAAACTTTAGTCCATCTTTAAAGGGTTCAATGACAATCATCTATTTGGCCAAAGCCATTTCGTATCGCCATTGTATGGGTATTTTTTTAAACCATATATGAAATAGACATGTAAAGATCATTTTATTTTTTATGATACTACAGTTCACTGATCAATAAAAATGTTGGGTTAATATATTTTAAATGAGCATTAAATTTCGTGATCCTAGTTCATTAAATGGCATGGAATACTCTGCTTTTGGATTTTTTGATTTGGAACTATTTTTGATTTGGACTTCGCATTCTATATTGTGAAACTCTATAAATTGATAAAAATGCTAAAAAAAACGAAAGAAATTTTATTACAGGATTTAGTAGAAACGAAACAGCTTTTGGTAGATGCTTTTGATGATAAAGAGGTACCGTTTATCAAAGGTGGAGCAATTGATCAGTTCTTCACAAGTAAAGCCCTGGAATTTCAGAGAAATATCATTCTTTACAATACACTGATGGGTTCAGGCGATCTGGAAGATGAAGACGGAAATAGATCGGAGGTTTCTCCCTTAGAAAAGATTGCGGTAGATTTAGCAGATATCAAATCAAAACTCGCCTATCGCTCTTAGTCTGTAAAACAAGGTAAGAATAAAAAGAGCAGATAAAATAAATTATCTGCTCTCTGTACCATATGATGGTAGTTAATTGAAGTTACGCTATTTTAACGTTAACTGCATTAACCCCTTTGTTTCCATTTTGTAAATCGTAAGTTACGACATCATTTTCGCGGATGTTATCTACTAAACCTGAAGTGTGTACGAAAACGTCTTGACCACCTGTTGATGGAGTAATAAAACCAAATCCTTTAGTTTCGTTAAAGAATTTTACTGTTCCTTGTTGCATTGTATTGTGTATTAAAAATTATTGTATTCTATTTTTTAGGATCAATATCCTGATATTTTGACTGACATCAAAACAATAATAAATTTTTGAAAAAAATATGGATGAATAGAATCTAAGAGTGAAAATCGAACTTCTTAAAAGGTAGTGCACCTAAACATTAATGACAAAAATAAGCGTCTATGTTAATCTCTGAATTTTTAGAAATCAAAATTCGCTTTATTATTCTACAAATGTAATCTATTTATATGACATACACAACTCGGCTGCTGCGAGAGTCAAATAAAATGTGCAAATTAAAAGTTGTTAAAAATGTTTTTGAAATTTTAGGAGAAGGTCACGATGAACTGGAAGGATATAATCTGGCACTTTTAAAATTATAAAAGCTTTCAAAATAAACCCTCATAATAAGCTCATTATACTTTATCGAAACAAATTTTTAATAATTTATCCGCAAGATTATTGTCATCAACATGGAAAATTTCCGCATCAATACTTTATCTTGTTCATCGAAATTATGCTTTTAATTATCGAAATATTTTCCTCATAAAAAGTATTTGTCTGAACTGATTCACAAACAATCCATTCCTTCTACAATCAGTAAATATTATAAAACTTTCAACATAATAGTTTTAAAATCTTGCTTCCTGGAACTTTTACCTATTTCAATTTGATAGTCTCCTTTTTGTACTGTCATGTCGGCTTGCTCATCACTCCACCATTTTAACTCCTTATCTCCCACCTTAAATTTCACCAAAACCGTTTCACCACTTTTTATAAACACTTTTTTTAATGATCTTAAATTGTGAATTGGGCCTTGAATGTCATTCACTTTTTTCACATACAACTGTACGGTCTCATAACCGTCGACAGTACTTGTATTAGTAACCGGAATGGTAAAAGCAACTGAATCCCCAATCTTCATTTTTCTTCTCTCTGATTTAATTTTCCCATATTTAAAATTGCTGTAGCTAAGACCATATCCAAACGGATAAAGCGAATCACCGCGAAAATACCTATAAGTGCGTCCTTCCATATTGTAGTTTTCAAAATCGGGAAGCTGATCAATATTCTTATAAAAAGTAATCGGCAGACGTGCAGAGGGGTTATAGTCTCCAAAAAGAACATCCGCCACTGCCTTTCCACCTTCCTGTCCCGGATACCAGGCCTGTATAATTGCAGCGCTATACTCAGCGGCTTTTCCCAAAGCGATTGATGATCCTGAACAGTTGATGAACACAACTGGTTTTCCTGTTTTATGAAGTTCTTTAAGAAAATTCAATTGTACTTCTGGAAGATTAATGTCTGTACGGTCGCCTCTTTTAAATCCGGGAAGATCAACTCCCATCTCTTCTCCTTCGAGTGATGGCGAGATGCCACCTGCAAAAACGATTATATCTGCATCTTTTATTTTATTTAATGACTTTTGATAATCAACATCCTCATTGTAGCCAATATCAAAATTAATCTGGGCATCACCGCTGCTATGGGCGAAGATTATCTTTATATGATAAGATTTTCCACTTTCGCCCTGAAAACTATAATTTAATTTTCTTGCTCCATGTCCGGTTTTAGCTTCTTTCACCAACTTATCATTAACCATCACTGCCACTTTTCCATTCACATATAATTGAAGGGTCACCACTTTCGATTTCAAGGGTTGAAATATCGTTTCATACTCAGCTGAAAAACCGGTTAGGTCAACACCTGTTGCAAAAACAGTATTTCCGGAAGTACAAAGATTGAAAGGGTGTGCAAGATTTTGGATCATCTCCGGAGAACCTTTAGTTTCCGTATTATTCCAGTATGTTGCAATAACTCCTTTTTGATTTTTAAAAGAACATTCACCATATGCACTTTCAAAACCAGTATTTTCTACCAGCCCTGTACCCTGTTCGAAAATTATATCTGATGTCTTTTTTGAAGCCGATCTGATCCCATCAAGAATAGTAAACGTTTTCTGGGGTGTACCATTATAATTTCCCCACTGCATCACGGGATCATTAGCATTGGGACCCATCACCGCAATTTTTATTCCGTCTTTTTTGAGTGGCAGTACATTATTTTTGTTTTCCAGCATGACGATTGATTTTCTTGCAGCTTCCAATGCAAGTTGGGCGTGCTGCGGAGATGCGATAACAGAAGGATCTATTTTTGACCATTGATTATCTTCCAAATCATCCATCTCACCAAGCCTGAATCTCGCGAGTAATAATCTTCGGACAGACACATCAATATCACTTTCATTAATATCGCCATTGATGACTGCTTCCTTAAGTTTTTTGTAGCTGGAACCGCACTCCAGATCGGTTCCGCTCAAGACGGCAGCAGCTGAAGCTTTGATCGCATCTTTATGGGATTTGTGTGCATTTTCTTTGTAAAAATCAGCAATAGCTCCACAATCGGAAACCACAATTCCTTTAAATCCCCACTTTTTTCGTAATATTTGAATTAACAGCCGGTCGCTGCCACAGCACGGCTCGCCTTCGAAACGATTATATGCACACATCACCTCCTGAACATCACCCGATTTCACCAATTCTTCGAACGCAGGAAGATAGGTTTCATAAAGATCGCGAGGTTTAATATTTTTTGCATCAAATGAATGCCTGTTCCATTCAGGACCTGAGTGAACGGCAAAGTGTTTTGCACAGGCATGGATTTTATCATACTGATCGGTATATCTCGGCCCTTGTAGTCCTGTAACAGCAGCCACGCCAAGTAGTCCTGTAAGATAAGGATCTTCACCATAGGTTTCTATGCCCCGCCCCCATCGAGGATCTCTCAATATATTAACAGTGGGAGTCCACATGGTCAGACCTTGGTATCGTTCATAATTTCCCTGTTTTGCGAAAATCGTATTTTTTGCTCTTGCTTCATCTGATACTGCATTGAATACCCGATAAACAAGATCTTCATCAAAACTAGCAGCCATACCAATTGGTTGTGGAAATACAGTAGCCAACCCTGCTCTTGCTACTCCGTGCAAAGATTCGTTCCACCAATTATATTTTTTAATACCAAGCCTTTTGATTGGCACTGAAGAGTCCTGCATCAGACTTATTTTCTCTTCAAGCGTAAGCCTTTTCAAAAGATCTTCAGTTCTATAGTCAAATCCTAACATCTTGTCTTGATAAGCATATTTTTGAGCTTGAAGATGCCCAAAAACTAAGAATATGACTGACACATAGAATAATTTATACAAAACAAAGTAAATCTGCGAAATCGATTTCATTAATTTTTCATTTGTATAATATTAGTCAAAATTTACTGACTAAACAAAATTGGATATGATCAAAAAGCATATCCTCTATTAGAACGATTACCTGAATCCCAAGGGCTAAAGTGTTGTCTTGCTACTAAATAACTTACCGAAGGACTGTAAATTTTCAAAACTTAATTGGATAGTAATTTCTGATACAGACAGATTGGTCGTCGATAATTTTCCTTTTGCTTTTCCGATCAACTTCTCTTGTACCAGTTGCTGCGTACTTGCCCCGGTCAGTTCTTTGAGTAAACTGCCAGATAGCTTGCTGATATATTGAGAGAAGATAAAAAATACTCTTAATGATGATCGCTTTGACATCAATTTCAAGCAGAGATTATTTCCGGATATTTAATATAACAAAAAATTCAAGGTTTCAGACTGCAAACCCACTATCAATATAGCGTTTTTTCAAACTGCTAAAAAATTTGACAAGTGGAACACCACGTAAAAATGTGCTATAATATACTACTTTTGTATCTCTCACCTATTCTCGAAATACCGAAATTTGTACTGTGATATTAGAAATCAGATTATGAAACATTATAACGACATCAGCGATTTTAATAGGGACATCGGGGAAAAGGCTCCCGAACATCCACTATTGAGTGTCATAATTGGGCATAGAAACGATATCACTGATGAGGATATTATTTTTAGTGCCGGTTTTTATATGATCTCTTTCCGACGATTTGTCTCTGGGAGCATTACCTATGGTAAAAAGGAATTTGATCATCAGAGGGGAAAAATGTTTTTTTTTAAACCCCACCAAAAAATTACATTTAAAAATGTAAAATCAGAAGATGATTGTTTCCTGATTTGTGTGCACCCTGATTATTTAGCAGGGTCTGTTTTGCAGAAGGAGATCAAAAACTATGGTTTCTTTGATTATGAAGCTAACGAATCGCTTTATCTTTCACCTGCTGAAGAGGATACAGTCTGGAATTTGGTACGCATTATGAAAAAAGAAGTACATAATAACACTGATGATTTTACGAAACTCATTATGCTCTCACATCTGGGAACATTATTGACCTATTCGCAACGTTTTTATAAAAGACAGTTCATTCACCGATTAGAAATTACCGGAGCTTATGCAGGCAGGTTTCAACAGTTGCTGACAGAATATTACAATAATCAAAGCTCATATCAATCAGGTCTCCCTACCGTAGCGTATATGGCGGAAAAGCTAAATGTATCTCCCCGCTATCTCAGTGACCTCCTTAAGCAGGAAACCGGAAAGACGGCAATGGAGCTCATCCACATTCATTTGATCGATGAAGCAAAGAATCTTTTGATGGAGGGAAAAATGAATATATCCGAAATATCTTTTTCCCTGGGTTTTGAAAATGCCAACTATTTTGCAAGACTTTTTAAAAAAGAAGTAGGAATTCCTCCCAATACTTTCAAAGATAATCAACTAAACTAGAATAACAGAACATCAGATTTTATTTAATACATACCTCAAATATATTATTTGAGCAGGTCAGCGTTGATCTCATCGCCCTGATTACACTATAACAATTTAGTACAATACTACATAAATAATTACCTATAATGAAGACAGAAACAAAACAACTATTCGAAAATTTCGAATTTAAAAACGGTATCATAACAAAGAACAGAATTGCAATGGCACCTATGACAACCTGGGCCAGCAACGATGATTACACCATATCTGACGATGAGATCAAACATTACGAAGCCCGGACCGGTAACGTTGGATTGGTCATCACAGGATGTACCAGAGTAGCAGCAAACGGAATCGGATTTAACAATGAATATGCCTCCTATGACGACTCCTTTTTACCAAGCCTGCAAAAACTGGCAACAGCTGCAAAAAAAGGTGGCTCACCAGCAATACTTCAAATTTACCATGCCGGGAACAAAGCAGTTCTGGATCTGATTCCTGATGGGATTCCTGTAAGTGCAAGTCCTGTTGCGTTAGCACCATCGGCATTTTATGCGGGAGGTGTTGTATCACGTGAACTGACCAATGAAGAAATCCTTGAAATGATAAAAGCTTTCGGTGAAACTACCCGCAGAGCGATAATGGCCGGTTTTGACGGCATTGAGCTGCATGGCGCTCATGGATTTCTATTGCAGAATTTCTTCTCTCCATATTACAACCAACGCGAAGATCAATGGGGCGGATCTGCCGAAAAAAGATTGAATTTTGCCGTAGAGGTACTGAAGGAAATTAAGGATGTCATTAAGAAATATGCTGACAGACCATTTTTGATAGGTTATAGAATTTCACCGGAAGAGCCTGAAAGTTATAGGGTAAAAGATACTTTTTCACTCATTGATAAACTGATTGAATCTGGTATTGACTATCTGCACGTTTCGCTGGCTGATCTGCTTGCACAAAAACCTCTTGATGATGAGAATGGAGATGCTGTTATTTTAAAAATGATACTAGATCACGTTGACTACAGAGTTCCGGTGATTGCTGCTGGCGGTATCAAACAGTACGAAGATGCCATCGAGGCAATAAATTTGGGTCTATCATTGGTGGCGGTTGCCCATGGACTTATCATCAACCCAAATTGGGTAGAGCTCGCAGCGAATGAAGAAAAGGCAGATGAAGTTTTAAGTTTTTCAAAGGCTGATCAACTTGCAATACCTAAAAAGCTTCAAGCATTCATTCACGTAGCAAAGGGCTTTTTCCAAGTAACCGACTAAGCTACGTATTATAAATAATGTCCATGAGCAACTGGAATATCGCTCAGGATATGACGGAGCATCAACGAAAGACGTTTACTTATAAGATGTAAACAGCGGATAACTTTATTGTTTATCCGCTGTTGTTATTAAACCCATCGAATGAAAATAATAAGATCTATTTTCTTAATTCGGTTTCAAAACCTTGGCTGTATCGATACAGTTGAAAATTGTAATTGTCGTCAAGATCACACCCCATATTATAGATAAACTGATTCTTTTACTTAAATTAGCATTACCAAAGTAGATTATGGAACTTAAATCAGACAAAACTACAGCACTTAAAAATAAAGGGGATCATAGTTTAGAAAGCCCAATGAATTTTGTTGACAATTTTGAAATTCTTGATTTAAGTAAAGTAGATGACAATCATTTTTTTTCTTTCAATTATTCCCGAAAAACATTCTACACAGCCACCTTACTGCAGGGAGATTATACTATTGAATTTGAAGAGAAGACTATTGAGATAATTGGCAATACATTACTATTTACCACTTCCAAAATTCCATTTGGTATTCATTCACCAAAGGGAGTTTATAAAGGAGTAAGCTGTATTTTTAAAGAAGATTTTGTAACTAAGAATAACAGTGGCTATCGTCTGTTAGAATTTCCAATATACAAGCCAGGCAGGCAAAATATTTATTCACTAACCGCTAACCAAGCCGAAAATTTCACAGCTATTTATGCTAAGATTTTCGATGAAAAGCTCGATCACGGAAATTATAAAGAAAGTCTGCAGCGCAACTACCTTCTCGAACTTATTTTTAATGCCCAGAAGCTTGACCCTGTAGCATCCTACATCAAGAAAAACAATACCACTGAAGAGATAGCATGCTCATTTATAAGACTATTGGAATCACAGTTTCCCATCGACAGTCCACAAGATGTTATTAAACTAAAAACTGCCGGCGAATTCGCAGAACATTTATCGCTGCATCCCAATTATTTAAACCGTCAGGTGAAGCTTTCAAAGGGAAGAACTGTTAGTAATATCATTAATGCAAGGATGGAACAGGAAGCAAAGATTCTACTGAAACTCACCAATTGGAATATTGCACAAATTGCCAATTCATTAGGCTTTGAAGAACCATCCCACTTTAATACATTTTTTAAAAAACATACGAAAATAGCTCCTACAGATTATAGAAAATTAAAAAGAGATTAGCCATAATTCACTTTTTAATTAAAAAGTTTGATTTTGGTAAGGATTGGTTTTAATTGCGTTATATCTTGAAATGTCATTAGTGCGACCTTTGTCTGATAATTTTAAAAATAATTAAAAAATGACAAAAATAGCATTAGTTACCGGCGGTAACAAAGGAATTGGTTTTGAAACAGTGAGACAACTTGCAGCGCAAAACATTAAGGTTCTGCTAGGTGCAAGAAATGAGCAGGAAGGTAAAAAAGCTGAAGAAATCCTTCAAGACGACTCTCTGGATGTAGAATTTATAAAGCTAGACATCAGTGATTCTCAGGATATTGAAAATACCAAAGCCTACATTGAAAGAGCATACGGAAAGTTGGACATTTTGGTCAATAACGCCGCAGTGTTTCTTGACGGTGAGTGGTTCGGCAATAACGTGGAGTCAGTACCGATGAAAACACTTCGTGACACCTTTGATATCAATTATTTTGGAACAGTAGAACTTACCCAAGCATTGTTGCCGCTAATTAAAAAAAGTGATGCAGGTCGTATTGTAAATATCAGCAGTTTATCTGGTTCATTTGGAGCTCATCTTGATAAAAATCACTGGCTGTATCAATTAAAACCTTTTGCGTACAGTGCTTCTAAAACTGCATTGAACCAATTTACGGTTTTCCTTGCCAATGCACTTAAGGAAACCAATGTCAAAGTAAACGCTGCAAGTCCGGGATGGGTCAAAACATCCATTGGATCAGATGAGGCACCACTTACACCGGAAGAAGGTGCAAAAACAGGAGTTGCATTAGCTTTACTAGATGATAATGGTCCAGCAGGAACTTTTTCTCAAGCAGGTGAAAATATAACTTGGTAATTCTGAAGTGAAAGTATTGCTGACGTGCCATGCATCAGGCGATACTGCAAGCTTTAATTCCAACCATTTAAAATACTAGACTATGATACCCTTTTCCAGAAACTTAAATCAGCAGGGCAATGGTCATTTGTAATCAGCCGAAGTTCTATGGCTTACAAAAGCATCAAAATGAAATGAAAGTGAAACGCTGAAGTATCAAAATCACTCCAGATCAAATGAAGAAAAAGCGGCCAGAAGCCGTTTTTTTTAAGTAAAAATATATAAACTTCTTTTTAAAATAATAAACTCATCTCCGACTTGAAAACATCTAAAAGCAACTATTTTACCATATGGTAAATCAACTGCCAAAGCCTTTTGCTAATTTTGTATTAATGAAAGAACTCACCAGTTACATTTTACAGTTTGGTAATTTAAACCAACAACAGATTGACTTTATTCTCAGCAAGGCAACGGAGATCAGCCTTCGTAAAGATGATTATTTTTCGGAGGCCGGGAAAATCCCAAAACAGGTCGGATTTATTCTGGAAGGAGTCGTTCGTTTCTGCTATTACAACAATAAAGGCCACGAAATCACCCATCATTTCATTGATGAGAATAATTTCGTGTCGGATCAGCAGAATTTTGAGGCACAGATCGTCGCTACCGATTATATAGAAGCTGTCACTGACTGTAGACTCCTTGTTTTTTCAAAGAAAGACTGGGATGAGATTGGAAACACCATCGTCGGCTGGCACGCAATCACCAATCTGATTCTAAAAAACTGTCTTCTCAAAACAATTGAAAGAAGAAGCCCGTTGGTTTCAGAAGATGCCACTACCCGCTATCTGACATTTATTGAGAAATTTCCGGCCTTGGTCAACAGAATTCCGCTTTCTTACGTTGCCTCCTATCTGGGAATTACCCAACAATCGCTGAGCAGAATCAGAAAAAATATCCGCTAAAATTGCTTTTTACCATTTGGTAAACGTTATCATTCAGCAGATTCCGAAATTTGTATCATTAATTTAAACAAAATAAAAATGGACAAAAAAGTAGTTCTGATAACAGGAACAAACAGTGGATTCGGATGGCTTACAGCGCACAGCGTAGCCGCATTGGGACATAAAGTATATGCCACAATGAGAGATATCGAGGGAAAGAATGCTGAAAAAGCAAAGGCTTTAGGACAAATAGAAAATATAACCGTTCTGGATGTTGCACTAACTGATGAACAAAGTGTAAATAATGCTTTTGACAAAATTATAGCTGCAGAAGGTATCATTGACGTGCTGGTCAACAATGCAGGAATTTCTATGTTTGGCGTGGCCGAAACTGCTACTACAGCAGATTTACAGTATATGCTGGAAGTAAATACGATTGCGCCCTGGAGATTAATGAAATTAGCGTTGCCTTTTATGCGCAGACAGTCTGAAGGTTTGATCATCAATGTGTCAAGCGGCTGGGGCAGATTTTCCGCACCTTTTTCAACTGTCTATGCTTCTTCAAAATTTGCGTTGGAAGGTTTGAGTGAAGGACTACATTATGAACTTCGCTCATCAGGAGTAGATGTTGCGATTATTCAGCCGGGAGCTTTTCCTACTGAGATGTCACAAAAGCTTGGGGTTGGTTCTGACCCATCTGTCAGTGATGATTATCAAGCCATCGCAGACCTTCCTAATAAAATGTTCAGTGCAATTGGGGAAATGTTTGAAAAGGGGAAACCCAATCCACAGGATGTTGCTGATGCAGTGGTTAAACTGATCAACACGCCTCAAGGACAAAGACCATTGAGAACCGTGGTTGATCCATCGACAGGTCATATAGTTGAAGCTGCAAACGAAGCTATTGCAACTCAATACGCAAAAGTTTTAACAGCTTTTGGAATGCAGGATCTTTTGGTTTAAACAATCTTGTAACAATAAAAATCAGTTTATTAAGCCCTCTGATAATAAGATTAATACCACTTTATTATTTAAAATATTCCTATCATATTTTCTTACTATTTTGTATAAATAAAAGAAATTTTGATGGGAATCATTTTTTTTTACGACATTTGCATAACCAGTTATATAATTGATTATTATAAGCATTTTTGATATGAAAGCATCTCATACAGAATATATAAGAGCAGGAATTCCCAAACAGAATCTAATGAAGCTTTATAATGCCTATGCAGGCATCATTGAAGATGGTTTTGTAGAAGTGATCATTCCACGGCAGGAATCTTTGATCAGAGGTGCCGGATTTTTTTATGGAGGTGTCTTGGCAGCGGCTGTTGATACGGCTGCCTACTTTTCTGCTGCTACACTTCACGAAGAAGATGCTTATTTTGTCACGGTCGATTTAAAAATAAATTATCTGAATCCTGCTCAGGGTGAGCTCCTAACCACTGCAGGTGAGGTCATCAAAAACGGAAAGACCTTGATCATCTGTAAGGCCGATTGCTTCACCATTAATGCTGGCTCCAAAAAACTCGTTGCGACTTCTTTGGTGACTTTGATGAAAATCCAGAAATAAAAACAAAAAAATCCTCAACATGTCTATCCATACAGAAAATAAGAACAAGATTACCACGCTTCAGTTAACCAAAATGAAGCAAAACAAAGAAAAGATCAGTGTTCTCACCGCTTACGATTTTACGATGGCACAGATCATCGATAATGCAGGAATTGATGTGATCCTTGTAGGCGATTCCGCTTCCAATACAATGGTCGGAAACGCCACCACCCTTTCCATCACGCTTGAACAGATGATCTTCTACGCAAAGTCGGTGGTGAACGGGACGAAGCGTGCATTGGTCATCGTCGATATGCCATTTGGAACCTGCTCCGGCGACCCTATGAGATCTTTGGAAGCTGCTATCAAAATGATGCGTGAAACCGGTGCTGATGCGATAAAGGTTGAAGGTGGGTCGGAGATCAAAGACGATGTAAAGAAGATCATTGATGCAGGAATTCCTGTGATGGCTCATTTAGGTTTGATGCCTCAATCGATCAATAAATACGGAACGTATGCCATCCGTGGAAAAGATGAAAAGGAAGCGGAGAAGTTGATGCAGGATTGTCTTCTGATGGAAGAATTGGGCGCATTCGGTATTTTGCTGGAGAAAATTCCGGCTAAATTGGCAACTGAAATTTCGGAAAAACTCAAAATCCCAACCATCGGGATCGGTGCAGGCTCAGGAACGGACGGACAGGTTTTGGTCATCCAGGATGTGATGGGAATGAACAAAGAATTCTCTCCTAAATTTCTTCGCAGATATGCAGACCTTCACAACATAATGACAGAAGCGACGCAACATTATATTTCTGATGTGAAAGCACAGAAATTCCCTAATGAAAATGAAAGTTACTAATCAAATAAATATTTGCTAAAATGGTTTTTTTTAATAGAACAGGCAAAATGGCTTTAGGAAGCAGACTTCGCCTATTGACCTCAAAAGTCACAGAAGATGCCGCAAAGATCTACAAGTTGTATAATGTCGATTTTTCACCAAAATGGTTTCCTGTCTTTTTCATTCTTTCTGAGGACGGCGAAAAAACAATCTCAGAGATCGCTGAACAGATCGGGCATTCTCAGCCTTCTGTTACCAAAATAGTAAAAGAAATGGCAGCAGCAGGACTCATCGAAAACAATCTTGAATCTACCGATAAACGCAGAAATGTAGTAGGTTTGACTGAAAAAGGCGTTAAAATCTCACATCAAATTATTAAGGTACAATGTGCAGACATCGATCTGGCGATTGACGGAATGATCAGTGAAGCCAACCACAATCTTTGGGAAGCCTTGGCTGAATGGGAATTTTTACTTGAGCAAAAATCACTTTTGAAGAGAGTGCAGGAACAGAAGAAAATCCGTGAAAGCAAAGATGTGAAAATTGTTCCATATAAGGCAAAATATCAATCCGCATTTAGATCTCTGAATGAAGAATGGATCTCGAATTATTTTGAAATGGAGGAAGCCGATTACAAAGCACTGGATAATCCTGAGGAATATATTCTAAATAAAGGTGGGAAAATATTTGTCGCTTTGTACAAAGATGAACCTTTGGGCGTTTGCGCCTTAATTAAAATGAACGACCCGGAATATGATTATGAAATGGCAAAAATGGCTGTTTCTCCGAAAGCACAGGGGAAAAGTTTAGGTTCTTTGTTGGGAAATGCGGTCATTGATTCTGCTAAAGAATTGGGAGCATCAAAACTGTATCTGGAAAGCAACACGATCCTTAAACCTGCCATCAACCTGTATCACAAATTGGGTTTTGAAAAGATAACAGGCAGACAGACACCTTACCAACGCTGCAATATTCAAATGGAATTAAAACTAAAAGACTGATATGTACGACAGAATTAAAGAAAGCTTCGATAAACAAGGTTTGATGAAAACCCTTAATGCTAAACTGGTTAGCGTAGGACAAGGTGAAGTGAAGATTTCCTGTGAATTCTCGGAAGGGTTGACGCAGCAACACGGTTTTTTCCACGCCGGAGTTGCTACAAGCATTGTAGACAGCGCCTGTGGCTATGCTGCATTGACGATGGTGCCCGATAATATGGAGGTACTGTCGGTAGAATTTAAGATCAATTTTATAAAACCTGCTAAAACTGACAAGCTTATCGCCATTGGAAAGGTTTTGCAATCCGGAAGAACCTTAACCATTTGCGAAGGCTACGTCTACGATAGTTCCGAAGAAAAACTGATCTCTAAAATGACCGCCACGATGATTGCTGTTAAAAAATAGACTGATTTATGGTACAGATAATTGGTTACGCCGCTTTAACTTTAAACCTCATTTCGATGTCGATGAAGAATATTCTCTATCTGAGGGTTTGCTCGCTCACCGCCAATGCGATCTATATTGTATATGGTGTTTTGATGAACGCTCCTCCAGTGTTTATTGGATGCTCGATCGGTGTGCTTCTGCATTCCTATTATATCTATAAAATAATGAGATCGAGACAACAGAGAAGAGAACAATCCTTTAACAATCAGAATATTACTTAAATTAAAAAAGCTTTATGACATCTTAAAAATGCCTTAAATTTCACTCAAGTCAACTGTTATTAGGATAAGAGTTTATAAGTTTGCAGAAGAATTGATAATTGATAATTAATAAAGATCAAAAATGAGTAAGAGTGTTGCAATTTTGTATCAGGCGCAAGAACCACCTTTAGTAGATGGCATTAAAAAGCCGATGAAACCGGGCGGATATTCCGACAGCGGTGCAGATATCGCTTACTCGTTGAAACAGCAAGGCATCGAAGTCATCACACCTATAGAAAGTCCTGCGGTAGAGACCGACCTCGATTGGGTTTTTCCTGATACGAAGGAAGGCATTAAAAACGCAATGGAAAAGGGAGCGAATGTACTGTGGCTGAACACGGTTCTTTTTACAGGTCATCCGATCGAAAAGGCAATTTCAGAAGGGATTTCCATAGTTGGACAAATTCCTGCAGATGCGGAAAGATTTGATGACAAGTGGCAAACCAATTTACTCCTTACAAAGCATCACATTCCTATTCCAAGATCCATATTGATCACCCAGGATAATTACAATGATTTTAGCTTAAGCTTTCCATTTCCCGTTGTTGCAAAACCCATCAGAGGAAGAGGAAGTCAGGGCGTTTCTATTGTCAATAATGAGTCTGAATTAATTTCGGTGATTAAAAATATGTTTGATTCTCATCGATATGGAGATGCGTTATATTTAGAAGAATTCCTTCAGGGAGAAGAGATTACGATTACAGTAATGACACCGGGTGACTACGTAATTGGTAATAAAACTGTTAAAAAAGATAAACATTGGTCACTTCCTCCGGTTAAGAGATTTAACCATCAAGACGGAATCGCCCCGTACAATGGAACCGTTGCAGTCATCAACAACAGCGCTGTACTGACGGATGAAGAAATACAAGATCCCGCAGTTCAGAAAGCAATGCTTGAGTGTGAAAAAGCTGCAGCTATCGTCCTAGCAAAAGCGCCTGCCCGTATCGATTGCAGAGCCAATGACAGAGGTGATTTCCTATTGTTCGATTTGAATATGAAACCCAATATGACCGGTGCATCCCGACCTCAAAGGCAAGATCAGGACAGCTTGACCGCGCTTGCTGCGAGGAAGATCGGCTGGACATTTGATGATTTGATTTTGAATATGCTGAATCAAAGCTGGCATATTTCATAATTCCCATTGCATTCATTATTTACTACTTATTCATTTTGATGATATCAGAATGACAAAACGCTATGAAAAATTCTTTATATATTTTACTTTCCTTCTTCTTACTGACAAGTTGTGTTTCGCAGAAGAAACAAAGTCTGAGGCAGAACATTTTAACCTTAAAAAACAGTTACTGCCAACCGCCTGAATCTTACGATTATGAATACAATTTACCTTCAAAAAATTCAGATTCCATTTTGTACGCCAATCGAGACCTTAAACCATATTTCAAAGACCAGAGTATTTTGATCCTCAATGCGCTGAGCAGTTTAGATGAAGCCAAAGCGATTGTTGACCTTAAAAAAAATCCCAGTCCTAATTCCCAGCTTGAAATTTTGACACTTAAAAGTCAAATCGATGGAAAAGTGAACATTGCTTTGACCGAATTGAGTTCTGTGACCGCAGAATTTGACTGTGAAGGAGAACGGGTTGAACAAATGGCGCGGTATGTCGATAATCTCAACCAATCCAGAAACAACAAGCTGATAATCGCATCAATCGTCACCGGTGCGGTATCATCGGTCGTTGGTGGAATTGCCAGCAATAACTCCTGGAAAGACGGTTCTCAGATTGCCGGAGGTGTTTTGGGAGCAGGCTTCGGTTTGGCAACCCTCAGTCCCAAAGGCCGTAAAACAGAATTTTACCATCACAGAAATATCCTGCGAGATATTTGGACAGAGAATTTGAAGGACAAAAACTTCCCACCATTCATCTGGTATATGTACACCGAGAAAAAATTCTCTCCCGTTGCCGGAAAATCAATGCTGGAAAACATTAAAAGCAGATGGCTGCAATATCAGTTTGATGACAAAAAAGAATTGGCAGACCAATCGATCATCTTTTCTGACGGCGGAAAATATTATTCTGAAGAACTTCACAACCGAGTACAGATGCTCAATCAAATGCAATCCATCACCCGAACGATCAACCAAAGCATCAATTACCTTCTGCTAGACCTTGACAGAATGTTATATAAAAATTAGAAAAAAAAAATCTTTAAAAATAAAAAATGGGCACCAACTCCATTCCGTTGTTTTAGATAACAAAATAGCAACATTGAATGCCGTTAAAAACCTTTAAAATATTATCAACATAAGAGTAAATTATTTGGATAGAGGCATGAAAAGTCCACAAAAAACCGAACGGCGCCAACTTAAGACAAGTGGCGCCATTTTTCATATTTTGTTCCTGAGGTCATCATGATTTCAATTAGAAGTCATTACTTTAAATATTCCTCTTCTGTCACAGGCAACAACCAAACCACCGCTTCTTTGTCACTGCTTCCAATGGCCAAATGAGAAAAATGACTATCAATACTTGCGCCGTGCCAGTGCTCAACATTGGGTGGACATTTGATAACATCGCCTTTTCGTAGAATTTTCTTTGGCTGTCCTCTTTCTTGATAGTAACCTACTCCATCCGTAACTAAAAGAATTTGTCCCCCCGGATGTTTATGCCATCGGTTTCTCGCGTCCGGCTTGAAAGTGACATTGCTTACCGTTATTGGGTTCTCAGGATCATTTGTTACCAACTTTTTTAGGTAAGCTGTTCCTGTAAAATTTTCGTTCTTTATCTTTCACCTTTTTCAAATAAAGTTTTAGATTCATACATCTCTGAACAAACTAATTGAAGAATGATGCATTATATGGTCACTTTTTTTTGAAATCTATTCCTGTTCATAAGCAGAACAAGATCTCTAAGAATACCTTCGATGTATAATGAATATTACATACCATAACATATTATCCCGAAGTCAGCATTTAACCAATATTTTGTACTTTAATGAAAAATTAATTTCAAAAGTTCACTTTATATCAACATAAATCCTTAAATTTAAGATACCGAACCATTTCATTATATTAACATGTACGCTAAGTGTATGGTGCTTTTTTGTCTTTTTGGACTTTCTGCACTTTTATCTGCACAGTCTGCAGACCAAAATCGCATCAATATCAGAATTTTTCCTTCTCAGGTCTTATCAATTACTACTGCAAAAGATTTACAAAATACACATCATATTAATACAATAAAACAAGCAATTAAAGAAAAGGAATTATTGGCATCCAACTTATACGGTTACCAGATCAAATTACTGAACGAGAGCCAATTTTCCACAAAAAATATTGATACAACCAAAGTAATTGAAAGTAAAGCAAATTGTAATTCTCAGTCCACACTTATCTATTCCAAATATTCTTCAGGAATAAATCAAAAAATCTCTACTTCGCATATTATTAACTCGCAGAAGGAAGCTGTTAACAAATGCTTCACATCTCAAAGCGAAAAAATGCTTGTTTATCTGATCATTACACAATAACTAATTAAAAAATTATTAATTTTCTGTTATGAGATAGATAACAGTAAGTAGGATGAATAATTTCACACTTAATTACATAATCTGTATATGATTATAATATTCCGCAAATAAAATAAAAAAATTGTAATTATATTTAAACATATAATCTTATGTTTAAATTTATAAAAATTCAATAAAAACTGGTTTTTAATACAAATTCGTTAATTTTTACAAAAGTTTTGTCGTTTTTCACAATTCGTAAGCGATAACATCGTCTTATCTTTGCAACCGAAACTTCAAAACAATATAACAATAACTTTTAATGAAAAAACTCATTATTACATCAATAGCAATATTAGGTGTAGGAACCCTCAGTGCACAAAACGTTACACTTAACGTAAAATTGAAACCGATTCAGACATTAGTTGTAAACAACGCACAAAAAATCGTAAACCTAGATTATATTACCAAAGATGACTATGCAAACGGAGTAAGCTCTATGAATGCAGATCATTTAAACATCTTCAGTACAGGTGGTTTTCAGGTTAAAGTAAAAAGCTCAAGTGCTGCATTGCAAAACGGAGGAAAAAACATTCAGGCAAATACAATTCAGATCAAAGCAACTGCAGGTTCTGAAGCTGTAAATGGTGCACAATATGCTCAAAACGTTCAGCTTTCAGCTAACGAAACTATGTTGGTAAGTTCTTCAAACGGAGGTATAGACAAAAAAATTAGCATTGAGTACAAAGGTGCTGGTGCAAATGCTTACCTAAACAATTATATTGCAGGACAGGATCCTACAGTATATACTACTGAACTGACTTACACTATTGTATCTCAATAAGATTCCGGAAAATCTTGATAAATAAAAGAAGTGTTGCAGTTTTTGCAGCACTTCTCTTTGATTACATACTTCTTCATGAAAAATATATTTCAGCTATTCTGTCTTTTCTTTTTTGTATTCATCTTCAATTCAAAAGCACAAACCGGAATATCAGTCTCTCCACCCAGACTTTATTTTGAATCAGCAGCCGGTATCAGTAATACCGAAAAAATAACCGTGACTAATGTAAGTGCAAAAAACAGTCTTGATCTTGCGGTAAGTCTTGGCGACTGGGAATATGACCTGAAAGGAGAAAACCAAATGCATCCGGCAAACTCACTTCCTAGTTCTTGCGCAGGATGGATCACCATTAAAAAAGAAGATACTTATTTTTCATTAGCACCCGGAGAAAGACGTGATATTGAAATGACAATCACCTCACCTACTCTTCCAAAAGAAAATTTAGCTTCCCATACAGCGCTATTGTATGTGAGTCAAATGAATCCAGTTGATGATTTAGACAGCGAAGGAGCCAATATAAAAGTAAGCATACGTTCAGGAATTAAAATTTTCCATAAAAAACCGGAAGCAAAAAAGAAAAAAATTGAAATAACAGATTTAAAATTTGATGCAGCACAAAAAACGCTGACCTTAAACTTTGAAAATCAGGCAGAAATATGGGTCGATGGTAAAGTAACTGCCGACATTCTGAATGCAGGTAATGGCAAGAAAACAACTTTAGATCCTATAATATTTTATACAATGCCCGGAAATAAAAGAGAAATATCGCTTCCAACTACTCTCGAGAAAGGCAAATACACAGCGACTGTAATAATAGATTACGGAGATGCAGAAAATTTAGAAATGGGTGAATTAAATTTTAGTTATGAATAAAAAGTTCATCTTTTTTATGATGTTGTTTTTTCTTGGCGGTCAATCATATTCTCAATTATCATTTTCATCCTGGACTAACAGTTATCTTCAAATCAATTCTTATCAGGGAAACACAAATCCTGATGCATACACGGTGACATTTGCAGGAAACGGGAATTTCAATATTCCTAACTGGAGATTGTCAGCACGTCTGAAAAGTGCAATTACCGCAGATAGCGGATCGTATATTTTTCCTGCTGATAAAATATCTTTCCAACCTGTTTCTACAACAGGTCAGGCTCATCCCAATCCTGTTCCAACGATATCCGAAATAGGAATTTCACCCAACACAATTGTAACGCAAGGTGCAGATTTTTTATTAATTCCACAATCCAATGCTCCTTTATATAACCAACCGAGTCAGCCAAACGGGTATTATAATTTACAGATAAAATTCAGCATTATTGTTGCCGGTGGAGCTTACCTTGGAACTTATCCTGCCTGGACCACTTTCACAGCCCCAATAGAATTTACCGCTTACGACCAAAACAATATGATCATCGGAAAAATGAATCATCAGTTTCAATTTCATATCGGCGCACTTACCGGAACACCGCCTACCAGCACAGAACTTTCCTTAAAAATAAATGGAGATGCGAATAACGGTCTTTTGGAATTCAGCAGTATGCAGGATTATAAGAACGGCAAAAGTGTTACTTATCCTAATGCACTTACTGTAAAAGCAAATACAAATTTTCAGCTAACGGTGAAAGCCATCCAAAATAATTTTACATCTGCGAGCGGAAAAACAATTCCCGTCAGCAATGTTCAGATGAATTTGCTGCCGACAATGCAAAATTCAGGTTCATCATTCAATACTGTTTTCCTGAATACAGCTTCACAAATTATTGCAAAAGGTTCTTCAACACAGGGAGCAAATTTGAACTATACAATCAAATATTTCACAAAACCCAATGACGAATATTTTATCAATGCAAAACCCGATGAATATTCTGCTACTTTACAATATGAGATAACTCCCCAATAATGTTATCAGTTTTTAGTCAAAATTCAATAAAAAACTTCGCGAATTGTCTGTTATTAATATGTTCGCTCTTTTTGTCGGCTCAAAACAAAACAGAAAATATCCTGTTTGATATTCACGAAAAATCATACAATGCAGAATCTAAAATTCTTGACCTTGTAATAGTTGTAGACAACAACAGCAATGAAAATATTAAAGGTAAAATTAAAATAACGACCCCTACAGGATTCAAATCAATTTTAGGACAGGAAATCATTGTTGATCTTCAAAAAAATGAAAAAAGGTTTATTTCGCTTAAATTTTTTGTTGGAAACAATGCAGATGCAGGAGATGCTCATATCAATCTTACTTTAATAGATGGGTTCAATCAGAAAATTGGCGAGAAAACGGTCATTCACCAAGTACAGGAAAGCAGTATTTTACAGATGACTGCCGAAACTCCACAGATTTTCAGAGACAACAACCGTGATTCTTTAAAGATCAGAATCAAAGTTTCCAACAAAGGAAACAGAAAGCTGCAAACGACTTTGGTTTTTAAAATTCCTGATTACAGTGACAGCAATCATTTTATCGAACAACACGGAACACTTCGCCCACAACAGGATTCAACATTTACTTTCAGTTTTTTGCCATCGAAAGAACTTCTCAAGAAAAATAATTTCACTGTCAACGTTACCGGATTTAAAGATCCTGACAAAGAAATATTCGGAAACACCAGAATTTCTGTACAAAGTATTTCACATACACAAAAGTTTCAGGACGAGCAGCAAAACGGATTTTCGAGTACAACAAGAAATTCGATCACATCAAGTTACAGAAGAGTTGGGAGTGATCTCGATATGTATCAGATTTTAGGAAGTGGCGGCTTTAATGTGGCTTCAGGATACGTTTTCATTAGTGGAAATATGTTTATGATGAATTCACAGACAGATCCTGTCATCAACAACACCTACATTTCTTACCGCCGGGAAAAAAGTGAATTTACCCTTGGGAACATCAGTAAGCTTCTTGAACTTTCACTTTTCGGAAGAGGTGTAGAATACAGCTTTCTGAATTCAGCAAAAGACAAGAAACTTGAAGTTGGTTTTATTGAGCAGAGTTTCAGCTTATTGGAAAGAAACTCGTTTTTTAAAAACGGATATGGCTTTTATGTGAAAGGGATTCTTAATCCTTACAATTTCTCTAACAATCTGTCGTCAATTTACATATTTAAAAATGATCCATACGAAAAAGCAAAACACCATTTAATAGGAACCGAATTCGCTCACAACTTCAATAATCTTTGGCAAACCTCATCAAAATTGTACGGAGGAATCAGCATCTATGATCAGAATGGAATAACAAAACCTTCTGTTGCATTTGAATCTCAATATTCAGGAATTATAAAAGAACTGAATCTCAATGGAAATATTTTCTACAGCTCAGATTATTATCCCGGAAACCGAAGAGGAAGTTTGCAGATACAGCAAAATATTAATTTGACGGTATTCAAAAAGCACTATGCTTTTGCAAATATTTTTTATTCGAATTATTCCCCTAAATATTATTTTTATCAAACTCAGCTTTCGTCAGATAATGTAAAAATGGAGACGGGACTGAATTTTGCTAAAACAGGATCATTTGGCTATTCTTTTGCGTATCAGTATCAACTTGAAAGGTCAAACTCTTATAACACTTTTCTGCCAAAATTTCAAAAAAATGATTTATCAATTCAAGCGCATAGAATTGTAGAAACTACGAATTGGATGAGTGTCAACAAAAAACATTCTGCTGTTTTGGCTTTGGATCTTGGTTTTGCACAATATCCAGATGAAGAAAGCCAAAATTTTCAGGGGAAAATAAATTTTAATTACAATTACCGGAGAATAAATTTTACTTCTCAATATCAAATCGGAAGCTATTATTTATCTGAATACGCTTTCTCACAACTCGTAGATAAAAACGAAAAGTACAAAAAGCTGAATACATCCCTTTATTACAGCAGTACTGCATTCAAAGAAAAACTAAGCATCACATCCGGACTTTCTTATACGGATGATAATATCTACGGAAAATCGCCTTCAGCATTTTGCAATCTGAAATGGCATGCAAGACTGTATGATTTCTTTGTAAATTCATCTTTGTACAATTATTCTTCAGCAAACATGAGAAATAATATATTCACCATCGAAGCGGGGGTTACCTTAAATTTACAGAAAGCCACTTTAAGCACAAATAAAAAATCAGACTTATATGCTTTTGCTTTCTATGACAACAACAATAATAATATATTTGATACAGACGAAGAGACTGCTTCAAATTACCTGATCAACATCAATAATATAGCATTTAAAACTGATGCTGAAGGAAAAATTTTATACAAAAATGTACCTTTTGGAAAATACCATTTAAAGCAGTCCATTCAGGAAGGATGGTACTATGATGATCAAATGTTGGATATCAGTCAATACAAGCTTGAAATCGGTATTCCATTGCATCAGAACGGTACTGTTGCAGGTCATATCCAATATCAATTTGACAGCAAAATAGCTGTCGATTTTAACCCTAGAGCTAATGGAATAACATTTAGTATTTTCCGTAATGACACTTTAGTTGAAACGGTATCTACAGATGACAACGGACAGTTTATGCTTTTCCTCCCGGTAGGAAATTATTCCGTTTCAATCAATACAAATTCGCTTCCACAAAACACCTTCTGCGATACACAACGTACTTCCTTTTCAGTAAAAGCAGGTGAGCTCTACGTTCTTCCTGAGTTTCTGATCAAAGTGAAAGAAAAGAAAATACATTCGAAGAAATTTGGTAAGCAATAAAAGTAAATCAATGCAGATAATCCAGCCTTTTTCATCAATACAATTGACATCGAAATAACTTTACACAGTAGTAAAATATAACTTTTTTGTACTAATTGACTCAGTGAGATAAATATAAGATTGCGGGAAATTTGGAAATCAAACAGCTCAATTTCTCATTTTAGAATCACCATATTCCAATAAATATTTGCTGCAACCAAAATTTTGGGATTCAAACTTCGTTAATCTCTTCCTTCACAAAATATCACTGACATTGTACATTGTTTATTACTTATTATGGCAACAACAAATAATTTTAAATTTATAATCGTTTTTGATGCGCTGAACTTTGATTAGTTTTTCAATAGTTTACAAGTATTAAATTCACGTAATAACACGTTTAAATATTAATAATTCAAAATTTAACATTAATTTTGAAAAATAATATATGTCCACAGTTTTCCTTTCTATGTATAAGATAACAGATCAATTAAAGAAAATAGGATTCAGTATCAATTTAATTGGTGATATCATAAAACGGAACAACTACAAAAATCAATTTAACACACATGACTATTTTTGTATACTAATTTTAGAAAATGATTTTGATCTATCTGTTTCAGGAGTGCGCCACAGGATAAAGGGTGGGAACTCAATTTACATCGGCCCACAGAAAGAAGTGGAAATTTTTGATGCATGTGAAAAGGACATTTATGTTATAGCATTTTCAGCTGCGTTTTATGACAAAACCTCTAAAGACAGTATTTTTTTAAATTCTCAGGTATTTTTCAACAGTTATTCGGATATTTTTGTTTCTCCTAATTTTGGCAGCAATACATACAATCAGTTCATCCTTATCGAAAGACTGATGAAGTTTCAGCTAAAGAAAGAAAGTCTTTACATCTCAGCAGCTCACAACACAATAGAAGGGTTGATTTTAGATGCGTATCTCAATATAGAAAACGATGAATCAGAAAGAGATGAGGGAATAGATTACATCTCCCACGCAAACCAATTCAGAGTCTTGCTACAACGTGACTTCCGTACGGAAAAAAAGGTTTCCCATTATGCAGATAAGTTAAATATTTCTGTCAGAAGACTGAATGACTGCACTGATCTTGCTTACGGAAAATCTGCCAAACAAATTATCATTGAAAAGGTAAAGTCAGAATGTGAAAAAGCAATAAAACTATCCAATTTTACGATGTCTGAAATTGCTTATGAACTCGGATTTAATGATGAGGGGAATTTTAGCAATTTTGTTAAAAAACATATCGGTAAAAATCCTTCCGAGATCAGGGAATTAACGTACTAAAACCTACCCTCCGTCCTAAAATAAAATATGATGAAATACTATTCACAAACACATCGTATGATCCTTCATTCAAATTAATCATCACGGGCGTTTAAGTGATATCCGCTTTGTATTCCTATGATTGTACTAACACCCAAAATAGAAAGTCCATTTGCTTTAACAATTATGGTCTTTGTGTTCAGCTTACCGTCTAGACTTCAGATTTCCATATCGTCATACTGATGCGTCCTATCAATCTATATATTTTTAATAAAAAACAAAAATTTCTTTAGTTTTCAATCATACTGATTTTTATCAATACGTTAATTTTCCTACTGTTTGCCGATGAAATGATGTTTTTATTGTAATAATACATTAAAGTCTAAGTAACATTGCCCTACTAAATTTGCTCTCAAAAAAAATGAAGAAAACTTTAGCTACGTTTACGGTGTTATTACTTCCACTCTATTTAAGTGCACAGGAAACCAATATTACCGGAACTGTAAAATCAGAAGAAGGAACTGTAGTTTCAGGAGTAAACATAACAGACAAAAATACAGGTACAACTGTAATTTCTGATGAAAACGGAAATTTTACCATTTCTGCCAATCCTAAAGATCTTTTAGAATTTTACTCATCTGATTATTCTTTGTATACCGTTGAAGTCACCTCCAAAAAAAATTATTCTGTAGTTTTGAAAAGAGTAAATGAAAAACAGATTGAAGGGGTTGTAATTACTGCTTTGGGGATTGAGAAAAAGAAAGAAAAATTAGGATACTCCACTCAGGAAGTGGGAACCAAACAGTTTGAGTCGATTACTACGCCAAGTATTGGAAATTTATTCTCTGGCCAGGTTGCAGGTCTGAATGTTTCAAATCCCACAGGAATGCAACAGAAACCCGTTTTCTCTTTGAGAGGAAATACCAATTTGGTTTATGTAATTGACGGGGTAATTGTAGAAGCTGAAGTTTTTCAAAATTTAGATCCTAATAATATTGACAATATCAATGTGCTAAAGGGTGCACCTGCTTCTGCACTTTACGGCTCGAGAGGTCGGTATGGAGCTGTTTTAATCACCACAAAAAACGCAAAAAAGCAAGGTTTCTCTGTTGAGTTCTCTCAAAACACAATGATTACCGCAGGCTTTACCAATCTTCCTAAGACACAAACCGAATATGGAAACGGTTCACAGGGAAAATATGAATTTTGGGACGGTGCTGATGGTGGTGTCAATGACGGAGATATGATTTGGGGACCCAAATTTGTTCCTGGTTTAAAAATAGCTCAATGGAACAGTCCGATCCGTGATAAACAAACCGGGCAGATTATTGAATGGTACGGAACTGTGGCGGGAAGTGCTTATGATGACAAATCTAGATATGAAAGAGTTCCCATCGACTGGAAATATCATGATAACCTAAAAACCTTCATGAAGCCGGCCATGATCAACAATAATAATTTTGCGATCAGCTACAAACACAATAAAGATTCTTACCGACTTTCGGGGAATTTCATGAATTACAATGACAGAATTCCTGAAGCGTACTTACAGCGTTACGGAATCAACTTTGCCTCAGAAAATCATTTTGGAGAGAAATTTATTTTTGACACTAAATTAAATTTCAACCAAACTTTCACACCGAATGTTCCTAACTACGACTACAATCCGAGTGGTCACATGTATACGATTTTAATCTGGATGGGAGGTGATGTTGACGGAAACGCATTAAAGAATCATCTGTGGGTTCCCGGACAGGAAGGTAAAACCCAAGCTAACTGGAACTACGCTTGGTACAACAACCCATGGTTTGGTGCTGAAAAATATAAAAATCAAAACCGTACAAACATTATCAATGCACAAACAGGTTTAGAGTATAAAGCAACAGATGATTTATCGATTAAAGGAAGAGTATCGATTGTTGAAAATCATAACAAACAGGAGATTTTAAGTCCCTATTCATATTTTAATTACAGTGCGCCACGTAATGGAGGATATATTCTCAACGACACCAAAACCTGGAATATGAACTCAGACATCTTGGCAACGTACAAGAAAAAGATTTCAGACAATTTCGATTTCAGTGTGAATGCGGGAGCTTCAACTTTTTACTATAAAAATGATATTGATAATGCTTCCACAGATGGTTTGAAGATTCCTGAGTTATATGATTTAGCAAATTCGACAGGTGCCGTAAAATATTACGATTACCTGAAAGAAAAACTTATCTACTCTACTTACGGAACCATTGATTTTGGTTTGTATAACGCATTTTTCATCAACGTATCAGGAAGGAATGACTGGTCTTCTACTCTTCCGAAAGCCAACAGATCGTATTTCTATCCTTCCGCATCATTAAGCACAATTGTTTCTAATTTGATTACTATGCCCGAAGCAATTAATCTGTTGAAAGTTTCAGCGTCATGGGCGAAAGTTGCTTACGATTTCCAGCCTTATGCCATTAGAAATTACTATTTAAACAACAACGGAGTCAGCTTCAACGGAAATCCCACATTTTATTATCCGACAACTTTGAATTACGAAAATTCACTGAAGCCTGAACAGACCAAATCGTACGAAATTGGTTTAACAGCAGGCTTGTTTAAAAACAGAATCACTTTGGATGCGACGTATTTCAGAACTTTAGATTATAACAATATTCTTCAGTTCCCAAGTACTCCATCTTCAGGATTTACTTCTCAAAATGTCAACGGAAACGAATATACAACTAAAGGTTTTGAAGTTTCATTAGGCTTAGTTCCTGTAAAAACCGGCAATTTCACATGGAGGTCATTAATCAACTGGAGTACATATGAAAAAACTTTAACAGAAATCTATGCGGGAATGCCAAACTACAACAACATCAAGTTGGGTGAACGAATGGACAGCTACTACGACGTAACCTGGCAAAAATCTCCGGATGGAAAAGTTATTCTAAACTCTACAACGGGAATGCCTACAAGAGCAACAACGCCAACCAATCTAGGACATTTCAATCCAGACTGGACATTTGGATTTACCAATACTTTCAAATATAAAAAATTAAGTTTAAACATTGGAATTGACGGAAGTATTGGCGGTGTCATGCGATCTCAGGTCGTAGAAAAAATGTGGTGGGGCGGTAAACATCCTAACTCAACAGCTTACAGAGATATTGAATATGCAAATCCGGGAACGTATTATTTTGTTCCGGACGGTGTCAACTACAATGCAGCAACAGGAGCATACACAACACATACTACGCCAATCAGTTTCCAGAGCTGGGCGCAGAATTACCCTTACCAGGCGAGAGTTACCGAAGACGAAAGCGAACTTTTTGCAAATGTATTCGACAGAACTTTTGTTAAACTTAGGTCAGTCGTTTTAGAATATGATTTTTCACATTTGCTAAACCCGAATGGTTTCGTGAAAAGCTTCACCGCAAATATTTCAGGATATAATCTGGCGATGTGGAAAAAATCTAAAAATCTTTATTCAGATCCTGACTTCCAGATTGGAAGTACTTCTGGAGGTTCAGGAAATGACATTCAGGATCCTTCGAGCAGATGGTTCGGAATCGGATTTAATCTTAAATTTTAAATAAAAACAAATGAAAAACAAAATCTTCAAAATAGCAGTCTTAACCGTTGGTTTATTTTCACTTTCAGCTTGCGAAACCGATCTGGACAAAATCAACGAAAACCCAAATGATCAGGCCAATATTGACCCTCAATATCTTTTAACCTATGTTTCAAAATCTGCATTTGCCGTTCAGGGAGATCCCATGTACGCTTCAAGAATGTTGATTGGTACTGATGGTGAAAATATTTACCAATATATGAAATGGAACGATGCTTCATTCGGAACCTACAGTACAGATTTGCTGAATACCATGAAAATGATGCAGGAAGGCGAAAGAATTAGTAATAAAAATTACCAGGCGATTGGTAAATTTTACAGAGCTTTTCATTTTTTTAATTTAAGTTTAAAATTCGGAAGTATTCCTTATTCAGAAGCGATAAATGGTGAATCCGGAATTACCCAGCCAAAATATGACAGTCAGGAAACCGTAATGGCCGGAGTTTTAAATGAACTGAAAGAAGCCAACGATTTAATCAATGCTTCAGAAACCATTTCTGGTGATATCATTTATAACGGCAACATCACAAAATGGAAAAAACTAATCAACTCATTCCGTCTAAAAGTATTGATGACTTTATCTAAAAAAACAACCGTTAACGGAATTAATATTGCCAATGAATTTGCTTCAATTGCAGGAAGCCAGACTTTAATGACTTCGATTCAGGATAACGGAGAACTTAAATTTGCCGATGCTGCAGACAGCAGATACACGACTTTCAACAGCAGTGGCTACGGTTCGAGTTTGTATATGGCGAATTATTTTATCAATATGTTTAAAGACAGACAAGATCCAAGAATTTTCACCTTTGCAGAACAGACGACTTCAGCTAAAGAAAACGGTTTGGCAATCACTAATTTCAATGGTTACAACGGAGGAAACCCTACTTCACCATATGCCGACAATGCAGCTTTAATTACTGCTAAAAACATTTCGAAAGTAAACGAAAGATTTTATAAAGACCCTACTAATGAGCCATCTTCCATACTTTCTTATGCTGAGCTGGAATTTATTCTGGCAGAAGCAACCGCAAGAGGCTGGATTGCAGGATCTGCAAAAACACATTATGATAACGCAATCAAGGCGAGTTTTCAATTTTATCAGACCTATGTAAAAAATCCGAATCTGTATTTTGCCGGATTTAATGTTGATAATTATTTAGCCGGTTCTTTGGTTGTTTACAATAATTCTGCTCCACTGCAGACTCAGCTTGAAAAAATTATCACACAGAAATACATGACTTTATTTCATCAGGGACAGTGGACTTCTTATCAGGATTACCTGAGAACTGGTTATCCAAATTTACCCTTACAAACCGGAGTTACCGCACCCTCAAGATTCAGATATCCACAAGTTGAATACAATTATAACAACACCAATCTTCAGGCTGCATTGACTGCACAGTACAACGGGCAGGATAATATTACTTCTAAGCCATGGTGGCTATTGTAAGAAGCTAACAATTTTGTAATTTTCAACTTGAAAACCGTAAGATGATCATAACTTGCGGTCAGTTACTAAGTACTTTTCACTATGAACAGAAGAGAATTTTTAGAAAAATCGGGGATTTTAATGGCCGGTTTGGGAACCTCGAATATGTTGCATCCTGCAATTTTAAAAGCTTTAACGATAGAAGCTCATGCAGGATCTACATTTTATGATGCAGAACACGTGGTGATTTTGATGCAGGAAAACCGATCTTTTGATCATGCTTTCGGAGCTTTAAAAGGGGTTCGTGGATTTTTAGACCAGACAGCATTTGTAAAAGAAGATGGACACTCAGTTTTTTTTCAGAAAAATAATGAAGGAAAATATGCTGCGCCGGGAAGACTAGATTTAAAAAACACCAAATCTACTTGGATGAGTTCGCTTCCCCATTCATGGTCTGATCAACAACATGCCTTAAACGGAATGAAGTACGACAAATGGCTTCAAGCAAAAGCTTCCGGAAACAAAAATTATAAGGATATGCCGCTGACTTTGGGGTATTACAATCGTGAAGACTTACCTTTTTATTATCAGTTAGCAGATTCTTTTACGATTCTTGACCAATATTTCTGTTCATCACTTACCGGAACTACACCCAACAGATTGTTTCTTTGGTCAGGAACCATTCGTGAACAACAAAATGGGAAAGTAAAAGCCAATGTTTTTAATGACAACATCGATTACGATAAAAACAGGCAGGCAAGATGGAAAAGCTTTCCTGAAATTTTAGAAGAGCAGAATATTTCGTGGAAAATTTATCAGAATGAAATCAGTCTTCAAAAAGGAATGCCTAATGAAGAAGAGTCATGGTTGAGTAATTTTACTGATAATCCGATCGAATGGTTTTCTAATTTTAATGTTAAATTTTCGAAAGGCTATCATCAAAACATTCCTAATCTTATTGAACGTTTAAAAACCGAAATTAAGAAAAACCCTCAACACAAAACCCACTTTGAAAATTTAATCAAAGAACTTGATGAAGATATCCTAAAATATCATCCTGATAATTATTCAAAGCTTTCACAAAAAGAAAAAAATCTTCACGAGAAAGCTTTCACAATCAATTCTGATGATCCCGATTACTGGAATTTAGAAATTGACACTGATGAAAACGGAGAAAGACTGGTTGTTCCGAAAGGCGATGTCCTGCATCAGTTTAGAAAAGATGTTGCGGAGAAAAAGCTTCCATTAGTATCTTGGTTGGTTGCGCCTGAAAAATTTTCTGACCACCCGAGTTCCCCTTGGTACGGAGCGTGGTATATTTCTGAAGTTCTGAATATTCTTACCCAAGATCCTGAAACCTGGAAAAAAACAATTTTCATTATTAATTATGATGAAAATGACGGTTATTTTGATCATGTGATTCCTTTTGCACCACCTGTTAATCCGAGTCAACCTGTTGATATGAACGGAAAAGAAGGGGTAGAATACGTCAATAAAACCCAGGAATATATGTCGACTCATAACCTTCGTGACAACGAGAAAATTGAGGGAACTGTCGGTTTGGGATTCCGTGTTCCAATGATTATCGCTTCACCCTGGACAAAAGGTGGTTTTGTAAACTCTCAGGTTTCTGATCATACGTCAGTACTGCAGTTTTTAGAAAAATTCATTCAAAAAAAATACAGTAAAGATGTAACGGTGCAAAACATAAGCGATTGGAGACGAGCAATCTGCGGAGATCTTACATCGGCTTTCAACAAATCTGAAAGCAAAATCCCACAAATGAATTATCTGGATCAAAAAGACTACACGAAGACCATTAATTCGGCAAAAAACAAACCTACACCTCATCTCAAATGGTATAATGAAAAAGAGCTCAATCAACAATTATTACAAATTCAGGAGAGAGGCATCAAACAATCAAACCCTCTACCCTATGATTATGAAGTGAATCTTAAAAATAATAAGATTGTCATGACTAATCTTACAGATACCGCAGTACCTCTAATTATTTATGATAAAAACAAACTGAATACAAGCGATTATTATTTCTCGTATGCTTTATATCCAAAAAAAGAGATTTCGAATGAAGTAAATTTAGAGCATTATCATTATGAAGTGATCGGGCCTAATGGTTTTGTAAGAAAATTTAAAAGCACAGAAAATCCTGAGCTTGATGTAATTTTATTAAATAAAAGTACTAAAAATGAGGTAGAACTTAATCTGAAAAACAAGAGAGATAAAAAGCAGACAATCCGTATTGAAAATCTTTACGAAAGATTAACACGTGATATTGACATAGATTCTTCATTAGAAAAAATACGGATCAATCTGGACAAAACAAAAGGCTGGTATGATCTCAAAATAAAATCAGGAAACAGCAGCTGGCATTTTTCGGGAAGAATAGAATCAGGAAAACCTACCGTTACAGATCCTCATTGGGCATAATATTTTTCTTGAGAAAGTAATAAAGATATCTCAAATTAAAAGAGATTTACCAGTGTGGTAAATCTCTTTTATATTTAAATTTTACGGAATATTCTTTTTAAATTTAGTCTAGTCACTTTCTTTTTCACCAGATACAATTACCTCTTTCCAGAAGTCGATATGGATGTGTCTATAAATCATATTATTTCATCAGAAATCTGAATCTATTGATGTTTTTGAGAGCAATACCGGTTCCGCGTACCACGGCTCTTAATGGATCTTCGGCTACAAATACCGGCAATCCGGTTTTTCTATGTAGTCTATCAGCTAATCCATTGAGAAGTGCTCCACCTCCTGCAAGAAAAATTCCTGTTTTATAAATATCTGTTGCAAGTTCAGGAGGAGTTATCGAAAGCGTCTCCATAATAGCATCTTCAATACGAATAATGGATTTGTCTAAAGCTTTAAAAATCTCCCTATAATTGACCATGATTTCTTTTGGTTTACCTGTAAGAAGATCTTTTCCGCGAACAGAAATATCCTCCAAAGGAAAATCGAGCTCTTCCAATGCAGAACCTATTTCAATTTTTATCCTTTCGGCAGTTCTTTCACCTACATCCAAATTATGTTGAGATCTGATAAAGTAACTAATATCATTGGTAAAAACGTCACCCGCCAACTTCAGCGATCTGTCACAGACGATTCCGCCCAATGCAATAACAGCTATTTCAGTAGTTCCACCTCCGATATCTACAATCATATTTCCTTCCGGACTTTCAACATCAATCCCCGCTCCAATCGCTGCGGCCATCGGCTCATAAATAAGTATTACTTCTTTAGCATTTACTTTTTGAGCAGAATCTCTAACGGCTCTTTTTTCAACTTCGGTTATTCCCGAAGGGATACATATCACTATTCTCAGTGCAGGTTGTATGAATTTACCCTTGATTTCAGAAATTCTTTTGATAAATTCTTTAATCATGTGTTCAGAAGCATGAAAATCTGCAATGACACCGTCTTTTAGCGGTCGGATAACTCTTATATCTTCGTGAGTTTTGCCCTGCATCAATTTTGCCTGTGTTCCGACAGCAATGGCTTTTCCCGTCAGTCGGTCGATAGCAACAATAGAAGGCTCGTCGATGACGATTTTATTATTGTGTATTATCAGGGTATTAGCGGTTCCTAAATCAATCGCAATCTCTTCCGTAAACATATCAAAAATCCCCATCGTACATTCATTATTAGGCGCCAAATGTACGTCTATTACTTTTAAATACTTGCCAAAATAAATCGCTTAAGAAGTTAAACATAAGTTAAAATAACAAATGGAAAACAAAGTAAAAAGTTATAGAATTAAAAAACAGCCGATTAAATTTAGTCAACCAGTTAACCAATACTTATTTCTGGAGTAACATAAAATCTCTTCTATGAACATGATCATCATTTTTTAAGGTTATCTTTGTATTTAGTAAAATAATCTGATAACAATAAGATAAAAGCACAATGGATCCGGTAGAAATGGAAAATCAAATACTTGAAATCGTAAAGAAAAAACATGATGAGACAGGTGGAAACAATGGCAATTTCTTCGGAGACTTTGATCATATTCTGAATATGCCGATTCCTGAAAGAAATGCTTTCCTACAAAATATGGTCATCAGGAAACTGATTGTTATTCGAGAGGGAGGAAATGCAAAAATGATTATGCTTCCTAAATAGATCATTATATTCAATTAAACTATACAAGAAATTTGATAAGTCATCATTAGTTACTTTTAGTAACTTTACATTATTAAATTAAATGACTTAATAAATCTATTATGAAAAATTCTGTATCCTACTCTATTTTAGAACTGGCCATCGTATCAGAAGGAAGCACCTTTAAACAAACGCTGAATAATTCTGTGACCTTAGCAAAAGTGGCCGAAGAACTTGATTATAAGAGATATTGGTTTGCCGAACATCACAATTCTGAATCTGTGGGCAGTAGTGCAACCTCTATTCTAATAGGTTATGTTGCAGAAAATACAAAAAAGATCAGAGTGGGCTCCGGAGGAATTATGCTTCCTAACCATTCACCCTTAATTATTGCTGAACAATTTGGAACCCTTGCGCATTTATATCCTGACAGAATCGATTTAGGTTTGGGAAGAGCTCCTGGCACAGATACACTTACCGCGCAGGCAATTCGAATAGATTTTATGAAAGCCGCTCATTCTTTTCCCGCCGAGGTTGAGAAAATTGAAAATTACTTCTCAAAAGAAAACAAAACGTCAAAGGTGAGAGCTGCCATCGCAGAAGGAACAGATGTGCCCATCTACATTCTGGGATCAAGTACAGACAGTGCTCATCTAGCAGCAGCCAAAGGATTGCCTTATGCCTTTGCGAGTCATTTTGCATCAACACACTTAGTGAATGCTCTTAATATTTACAGACATGAATTTACGCCTTCTGAATTTCTTCAAAATCCTTACACAATCGCCGGAGTGAATGTTGTGATTGCGGATACTGAAGAAGAGGCAGAAAGAGTTTACACCTCACTGATCAGAATGTTTTTTGGCGTACTGACTGGAAATTCCCAACCTCTGCATCCGCCAACAGAGATGACTCAAGATCTCAGAGATATCGTACAGCATCCTAGTCTGCATCAAATGTTGAAATATTCATTTGTAGGCACCAAAGAAACAGTCAAAACACAGCTTCAAGATTTTATTACTGAGACAAATGTTAATGAACTCATTATGGTTTCTACTATTTACTCCATCGAAGATCGAATTAAATCTACCCGCCTCTTTGCTGAAGTGATGATTGAGATTAATGAGGCTTCTTCCGTATAAAATTAATTCTTAAAACATAGATCTTTTTTTCTGAAATCCACCTGATTTTAATGGCTTTTTACACAGTACCGATTCTTTGATTTAAACTTAAAATCAAAGAAATATCAAATTAAAAATAGGCACTCAAACATGCATAAATATTGCCTATATTCGTAGAATTATTATTAATCTGCCATGAAGAAAAAAGTCGTACTCGTACAGGATAATAAAGAGATACTTGAAATTATGGATCAGGTATTAGAAGACGAAGGATATGAAGTTACAGGATCTCTCACAACTGAACCTATAAAAAATATTGAAAGCATAGATCCAGACGTTGTGATTGTAGATGATCACATTAAAGGATCTGTGAAGGGTTCACAAGTCATAAAGGATTTAAAATCTGACCCGAAGACTGATGAGATACCGGCAGTTCTCACCTCAACTTCAAGCAATCTGGCTTCTGAAGCTGCAGAATGTAAAGCCGATGACTATATTGCCAAACCCTTTGGAATTGATGAAATGATCGATGTCGTTAAGAAAAATACTGATATTTAAATGAGTGTTGAAAACTGTGTAAAAATATGATCTTCCGACCTGCTTTTTTATCAAAATAACAAAAAAGGGGTGACACATTTTTGTTCATTATTAAAAATCATATTGAGTAAAAATTGATCTCAATTTGAATTACCACTACAAAGGTTTTTCAGCAGGAAATAAAGTAGTGTAGAGATTGTAAATCATCACTGTGAAAAAATGAAAAAAACACTTTTAAAATTCTGGGTAATCAATATTTTGATAAGTATTTGTTTGTTTGTTATCTACAGAATTTTACTTGCTGAATCCAAAAATCCTGCTGATGAAAATTTCCTTCAAGTTATTCTGTCTATTTTATCGATACTTTTGCAGCTTGGTTTTTCGCTTGTTTATCTTATAGGAATGATCGTTTGCTCATTTATTTTATTTTTGAATCTTTTTGAAAAAATCAGAAATAATTACTTTTTTTCACTCCTCTCATTTTTGGGTCTCCCTTCACTTTGTATCATTATACTGTTGATTGCTGCGATAGCCGACATCTATTCGTTCAACCAAAGCATTCTTTTAAAATTTATTGGTTTTTCACTTATCTATCTTGTATTTACAGGCATACAGTTTTTAATGTTCAGAAAGAAATTAAAAACGGGCGCATTAAAAATGTCGCAGTAACTATCTTACCGTCTTACTTAAACATCTTTATCTTTAAAAATCAAGATTTTCTCAAAAACTAACGATTTCTTTGAATTCCGTTTTTCAGTTTGATAAGTCCATCTGTAAGCAATTTTCTTGGGCAGGCAATATTAATCCGAATAAAACCTTCACCGGCCTTACCATACATCGTTCCTGGGTTTATCCAAAGCCTTTCTTCACTAAGTAAAATTTGAGATAAATCTTCAGAATTTTTATCTAGAGCACGGCAATCTAGCCAGACAAGATAAGTAGCCTCAAGAGGAATGATTTTAATTTCCGGCAAATGCTGTGTGCAGAACTCCAGCAGATAATTGTAATTGTCTTGGAGATAATATTTCAGTTGCTCCATCCATTCTTTTCCATTTCTATAAGCAGCAATCAGTGCAGTGGCAGCCATAGGATTGGGATAGCTGGTTTCCTGAATCTCGAATGTTCTATGAATTTTATTTAAAGTTTCTTTATTCTGAGAAATAATGTAAGAAATCGTCAAACCTGCAAGGTTAAAAGTTTTACACGGTGATCCGCAAGTCACCGTTTGTATTTCATAATTTCCTGCAACTGCAGCGAAAGGTATATGGGTATGACCCTCAAAAATCAAATCTGCATGAATTTCATCTGAAACCACCATCACGTTATGCTTTGAACAAATTTCAGCAATCCGATCTAGCTCTGATCTTTTCCATACTCGTCCGACTGGGTTATGCGGATTGCATAATAAAAGAAGGCTTGTATTCGGATCGGAAGCCTTTAGATCAAGATCATCAAAATCCATTTGATATGTTCCATTTTGGCAGATCAGATTATTCTCGACCATTCCAAAATCACAGTTTTCTAAAAGATGATAAAAATGATTGTAAACCGGAGGCTGAATAATAATATTTTCATCAGCTTTCACAAAGGTCCTTAAAATTGCAGAAAGTGTAGGGATCATCCCAGGACCTGGTAAAATCCACTCTTTTCTGATGACAAAGTGATGAGTATCTATCCACCAGTTTATTATTGCATCAAAAAAATCATCCGGAAGAAGGCTGTAGCCAAAAACACCTTGAGATACTTTATGTAAAATCGTTTCCGTAATTTCCGGTGCTGTTTTAAAATCCATATCTGCAACCCACATGGGCAATACTTGCTCATCTTTTGCAAGATCCCATTTTACAGAATCTGTACCTTTCCTATTGATGATTTCATCAAAGTTGTATTTTGTTGCCATTCATTAATTATTTCAGTGTAAAGATTCTTAAAATTTAGACCATTACACTATTATTTACACGTTCTAAAAAAAACATTCAATAGTCTCAGTCCAAATTTACTCCACAGTTTCCGGTATTTTTTTTAGAATTCCTGCTATACAAAGTTATAGGTTTTGTTGGTATTTCTAGAAACAGCTGCCAGATTTCAAAAGTTCTTTACCTAGCTAAAGTGATGGCCAAAATGGAATTCCCAATGTATGCTGTTTTTATTCTCAAAATGTAATTATATTTCTCAATGGTCTAAATTTTGAGAGCCATGTATTAAAGGTTTATATCTTTTCATTCAATTATTCATCAATCAAATTCAAAATATTATGTACAAGAAAATTTTAGCCGGACTAGGCGGCGCCATCGCATTAAACATTCTTCACGAAACCATCAGAAAAAATTTCGACAATGTTCCTCATATCAATGAAGTGGGCGAAGAAGCACTTTTAAAATTAACGGAACATACCACAGTCAATATTAAGGGTGAGAATACTCTTTATGCAGCGACATTGTTGGGTGACGTGGTAAGTAATGGGTTGTACTACGCAACCACAGCGACCAAAAATGATCTCAGCTCAGGATTGCTTGCGGGTATTGGTGCGATTGCACTTCCAAAGAAAATTGGTCTTAATGATGAGCCTGTTGCTGAGAATACCAAGAAAAAACTAATGACAGTGGGATATTATCTTTTTGGAGCTCTTGTGACAAAATTCATTTATGATAAAATCAAGTAAATTTATTCTGGGACAATAGTTAAAGAAAAAACTCGGTTGTAGGCAACCGAGTTTTTATTATTTTTATTTCAAAGTTTAAGCAGAGTAAGCAGATCTGTTGAGAAAAATATTTTTTCCTGAAATCTTATTTTTTGTTAAACTGTAGATAATTTCAACAGAGAAACTGGAAAATTCGTACAAAACGTATCGCGAATTGCTCACGGTATTTTCATTAATCATTCTACCTTGTCTTAGTACCATGTCATATTGTATCTCATCAGGTAGATTTGTAAATTCGTAGTAAGAAATATTCATAGCTGAGTTTTTTAATGATTAAATCAATTATTGATTGAGTATATGCAATTTGTTGACCAAAATTTAAAAAACTTCTAACCATCAGCAATTTTAATTGAATTATTTAGAAAATAAAAGATTTTGATTCATCCCTACTACTTAAGATCGATGTAGTGAGATTCATATGATTTTTATTAATCTTCAACCAAGAGCCTATTTCTACTGAATGATAAACTAAATTCAATAAATATTTACAATGTTATCTTAGATCAAGATAGAATGGATTTAACTGTCCTATATTTGTTGAAGAATTAGGAGAATAAAATTCTGACATCAATTAATCACAAACATTTAAAAATGTAAACTATGAGTACACTTAAATTAAAAGACGGAACAGAGATTTTTTACAAAGATCAGGGAGAAGGCCAAGTATTAATGTTTCACCACGGATGGCCTCTGTCATCAGATGACTGGGATGCACAGGTAATTTTCTTTTTACAGAGAGGTTACAGAGTTGTGACTCATGACAGAAGAGGTCACGGGCGATCTAGCCAAGATATCTACAACCACACGATTGAGCAATATGCTTCTGATGCAGCAGAATTGGTAGAATTCTTAGATTTGAAAGATGTGGTTCACATTGGTCACTCTACAGGTGGGGGCGAAGTAATCAGATACGTCAATAAATATTCTAACGGAAGAGCAAAAAAAGCTGTATTAATCAGCGCAGTTCCGCCAATTATGGTAGCGAGCGACAGTAATCCTGATGGGGTTCCAATGTCAGTATTTGATGGTATCAGAGAACAGACTTTGAATAACAGACAGCAGTTCTATATTGATTTGACCGTTCCTTTCTACGGTTACAACAGAGAGGGTGCAGATGTGAAAGAAGGTGTGCAAAGAAACTGGTGGAGACAAGGAATGATGGGCGGAATCGTTGCTCATTACGACGGAATCAAAGCTTTTTCTGAAACCGATTTCAGAGAAGACTTACAAAATGTAGATATTCCGGTTTTGGTGCTTCACGGTGAGGATGACCAGATCGTTCCTTATCAAAATGCCGCTTTAAAATCAATTAAATTATTGAAAAACGGTACAATCAAAACATATCCTGGTTTCCCTCACGGAATGCCGACTACGGAAGCAGCGACTATTAACAAAGATCTTTTGGAGTTTATTGAAGCTTAAGTTTAATACAAATTAAAATATGAAAGGGTGAATCTGTGGGTTCACCCTCTTTTTATCTTTACTAATTTTTAATGAACATTATAAATAATTCTAAGCTTTCAGACTGAAATAAAATGTACTTCCTGCACCAATCTCACTTTTCACAGAAATGCTGCCGCCCTGAGCTTCAATAAATTCTTTGCTGATGCTTAAACCCAAGCCGGTACCGTCAGCTTTAGTTCCCGGAATTCTGAAATAGCGGGTAAACACTTTGTCGAGATACTGTTCTTCTATTCCGTATCCATGATCTTTGACAGAAAACTTTACCTCATCGTTATCCTTTTCTACATTAATTTCTATCATTGAGTTTTCATAGGAATAACGGATTGCATTGGAAACAATATTGCTCAAAACCCAAGATGTCTTCTCATAATCGGCGTTCACCAACTCAACGTTTTGATTAATCTTAAATTTAATGATGATCTGCTTATTATCAGCAGCTGACTGATTGGCTGCAATCACACTTTCAATCATTTTATTGATTTCCGAAGGTCTTATATTGAGCTGTACCACTCCGGTTTCCAATTGCGTGAGATTAAGGAGTTCACCAGTAATTTTCAGAAGTCTTACCGTATCTTCTTTAATTCCAACAACCAATTTTTGCTGTTCGTCATTAAGGTTGCCTATTCTCTCATTTTCAAGCAACTGTACGCCCATCTGAATGGATGATATCGGAGTTTTAAACTCATGAGAAACAGTTCCCATAAAATGAGTCTTGGCAAGATCAAGTTCTTTAAAGGGAGTTATATTTCTAAGCATAATGACCTGTCCGATAAAACGTTTACTGTCTTCCCCGGTAGGCAATACGTTAATGTCTAAAATTTCTTTTTCAAAATAATTTTCTTTTCCCTCCACAAAAATTTTCAGCAGCTCCGGTTCGTTTTTTTTCAGGATCTGAGGATCAATGATTTCTCTGATAAGATCACGCACAAGATCATTTCCTACCGCTACATCCTGAATCAGTTTTCCTACAAACTGCTCTTTTTTCAGTCCGCTGATTTTTAAAGCTTCATCGTTTACAAAAAGAACTTTTCGGTGTTCGTCAATCCCAATTACAGCATCATGCATATTATCAATCAGCGTTTCGATACGCTTTTTGCCTTTTAAAATCTTATCCAGTCGGCTTTCAGAATATTCCTGAAGTTTTTCGGCCATTGTATTAAAAGATTTTGCCAGTTCTCCAAACTCACTATTTCCTTCAAAACGTACTCTTTCTCTGTAATTCTGTTTTGCAATCTGATGAATACTGAAAGTTAGCTCACGGATAGGGTTGGCAATATTAGACGGAAGATTAATCATGAGAATAAATGCAATCAGAAAACAAAGTGTTCCCGCAATAGAAATCACTGCGATCGCATTTTCTGCTGTGGTATTGGCAATTCCGCTTTTGATCTGAATAGCGTTCATATTCAGCTGCATCAGTTCGGTAATATCCTTTCTGATCACAGATTTGAGATGTTGATCTGTTGGATTTTTATTTAAATCTGAAAAGTGACTGATGATATTTCGGGTAGCTTCTTTTTCACCGCTTTCTGTGATATTTCGGCTTTGAAGAGTAAGGTTTTTTCGAAATTCTTTTATTGCAAAAGCTGGCTGTGTGTCAATTTCCTCAAGAGACAGCAGCATATTACGTGAGTATTGCAGCGTATTGTAATTCGCAACAAGGATATTCTGTGTGTCTTTTTTCAGCTGATAGATGAACCAGCCGCCAAGTACAGAAAGTATGATTATCATTAAAAACAGGAGACCTACTCCTGCATTAAGCTTTGTTTTTATTTTCATCAGGACAAAATTACTAAATCTACATTTTGTTTTGAAAGTCTTTTGAGTAGCGAATTAAAAGTATCTGTCGCCAGAATAATTCGCCAGATGTCAATATGCGGTTTCCCTATACAGACAGTGGTAATCTTCCTTTCGTCACATTGCTCCATGATGCTCATTGCAACATTTTTACTTTGAATTTTTATAATCTCGGCTCCCAATTCTGTTGCTAACCGAAAATTATTGATCAGATGGCGTTGCTTGCTTAGCGAAATTCTGTCTGCACTTTCTCTTGGAACCTGAACGTAAAGCAAAAACCACTGACTGTTGTAATAATTGGCCAGTCTTGCTGTTTTTCTTATCACATTTTTAGCTGTAATTTCATTTGAACTGATACAGGCAAGAAATCTTTCTTTTTTTAAGACTTTTCCGGTTACAATTTCAGTTTCTACTTTTCTCGTGACCTGAGAGGCAACTTCTTTTAAAGCCAATTCTCGAAGCTGAAGGATATTTTCATTTTTAAAAAAGTTATTAAGAGCAGATTGTACTTTGCTTTTATCATAGATTTTACCTTCTTTCAATCTGGAAATCAATTCGTCTGCAGTGAGATCAATATTCACTACCTCATCCGCCACGGAAAGCACTGTATCAGGAATTCTCTCGGTCACCTCTATTCCTGTCACTGCTTTTACTTCTTCATTCAGACTTTCAATATGCTGAATATTAACAGCACTGATCACATTGATTCCTGCATCTAAAATCTCCAGCACATCCTGCCATCTCTTCTTATTTTTGCTTCCTTCGATATTCGTATGTGCGAGTTCATCGACAATAACAATCTCAGGTCTTAAAACAATGATTGCAGGAACATCAAGCTCTTCCAACTCTTTCCCTTTATAAAACAATTTTCTTCGAGGAATTACAGGTAATCCCTGAAGTAAGTTATGGGTTTCTTTGCGGTTATGGGTTTCTATATAACCTATTTTTACATCAATTCCGTTTTGCAGAAGTACATGCGCTTCCTGCAGCATTCTGTAGGTCTTGCCAACACCGGCGCTCATGCCTATGTAGATTTTCAGTTTTCCCCGCTTTGATGTATTAATGAGTTGCAAAAACTCTTGTGCTGATTTTCTGGGTTCGTCCATTTTACGGTTAATAAAATTTACAAAACTCCCTGCTAAAAATGACAGGGAGATTGTGGTTGTTTTAGAATGAAACAGCAATCGCGGTGACTGCAGTAAGACTGTTTTTTGAAAAACCATCATTTCTCATCATAAAGATAGCATCCTTACTGTTAAGATTCCGAATTTCTGTCCGCCACACGAGATTAGGCAGAATATTGTAGTCAGCATTTAAAGAATAACCAAATGTTTTGAAATCATTTTCAGATCCTGTTGAAATAATGACTCCCTTTTCATCCTGATAATACTCTCCTCTTGCCGTGATGCTGAACTTTTCAGTAGGTGAATATTTAGCAATTAAAACCGGTGTGTACCAAACATTGTACTGCTCGCTTCCTTTTGCCTTCTGTTCAGCGCCAATATCAAACCCTGCTGTAATTCCTAATTTTTTACTGATCTGATAAATTCCATATAAATTGTGGAAATAGCGCATCTGTCGCAGACTGTCAGGTTTATCATTACCGATAAACGATCCGCTGTTCAGTGTCAGTTTTTCATTAGGTTTAAAAATTAGTTGATGTCCGAAAGCAGGAGTTGTGTTTCCATCCACTCTTTTTATTCGCTGCCATCCGTTTAAAACAAGTCCGCTGAAAAACCATTTTCCGCTTTCCGAAGTGTATGAAATCTTAGCTCCAGTCTCGAAATAAGGAGAATTATCTGCGAAAAGACTCCTTGTCAAAGTCCAGTTATCTTTTCCGACAGCACTTTCAAAACCAAGATGCGAAGAGAAAATACCTGCATCTATCCAGAGATTATGTTTTCTAGAAATTTTCACTCCGGCGTTGGCTTCATAAACATTTTTCATGACTCCTTCCTCAGCAGCATAATTTGCATTCATGTACGTTCCTGCTGCGATTGCAAGATTTGCACGGACTTGCTCTGTACTGTAACCTGCTTTTATGAAAGCAAGATTAATATTAACCTCATTATTTCGGTTATGACTGTATACAAATGAAGGACGTGTATTATTTTTAGGATTATTAAAATCTGCCTGATAATAAACTTCTGCATACCCACTTATAGTAAGCGGTTTTCTGAGTGAATCATTCTGAGCTTTCACGGATATACTCAATACCGCTAAAAGTCCAAATATTGTTTTTTTCATTAAATTCTAATTTAAGTATTTTTATTTATTCTCTTGCAATTACTTTTTGACAAGTTGATCCAGTGCTATGTTCAGTTTGAGAATGTTAATTTTTTCAGGACCGAACATTCCCAGGAAAGGTTTCTCAATATTCTCATCAATCAGTGCATTGACTTTTGACTCATCTATGTTTCTGATTTTAGCGATTCTTTTAGCCTGAATATTTGCTGCTTGCACAGAGAAATTAGGATCGAGTCCGCTCCCGCTTGCCGTAACCAAATCTGCAGGAATCTGAGATTTTACAAGTCCTGGATTTTTCATCATCAAAGTGTCGATACGAGCCTGAACCTGATCAAGGTATTCTTTATTTGACGGTGCTTTGTTGCTTCCACCCGACCCTGAAGAATTATAATCAACAGCAGAAGGTCTTGAGGAAAAATACTGATCTTCGGTAAAAGACTGACCAATGTTTGAATAATATGTTTTATTGCCAGACTCCACGGTTTTTCCTTTCCCGTGATTAGGTGAAAGTTGAGCCATTGCGAAAATCAATGCCGGATAAATAACTGCAAGAAGTACAATGCACAATCCTGTTAATTTAATGGCAGGTAAAATATGTTTTTTCATTTTTAATAATTTTAAAAGAATAATGAAACGATAAGATCGATGATTTTAATTCCGATAAATGGAATGATGACACCTCCAAGTCCGAAAATCAACAGATTACGTCTCAGCAATGCTGATGCACCGATCGGCTTGTACGCCACTCCTTTCAGAGCCAATGGAATCAGAATCGGAATAATGATCGCATTAAAAATTACGGCTGAAAGAATTGCACTTTCCGGACTGTGAAGATTCATAATATTGAGACCCTGCAAAGCAGGAATTGCTGTGATAAATAAAGCAGGAATAATGGCAAAATATTTAGCAACATCATTCGCAATACTGAATGTGGTCAGCGTTCCTCTCGTCATCAACAACTGTTTCCCGATTTCTACAACCTCAATAAGTTTCGTGGGGTCATTGTCGAGATCAACCATGTTTCCAGCTTCCTTTGCAGCCTGAGTTCCGCTGTTCATCGCAACACCTACATCAGCCTGTGCCAAAGCAGGTGCGTCATTGGTACCATCTCCCATCATCGCAACCAGACGTCCTTCAGTCTGTTCTTTCTTGATGTAATTCATTTTGTCTTCAGGTTTTGCTTCAGCGATAAAATCATCAACTCCCGCTTTTTCTGCAATAAATTTTGCAGTAAGCGGATTGTCACCTGTTACCATCACTGTTTTTATACCCATTTTTCTAAGACGGTCGAAACGCTCATTGATTCCGGGTTTAATGATATCCTGAAGCTCGATCACACCTAATACTTTTTCGTTTTCAGAAACAACAAGAGGAGTTCCTCCGTTTTGTGAAATTTCTTTTACTTTATCATCAGTTTCCTGTGGAAATGTATTTCCTGCAGTCAGAACAATATTTCTAATCGCATCAGTGGCACCTTTTCGGATTCTGAAGTTATCATAGTTCACTCCCGAACTTCTAGTCTCAGCAGTGAATTTAATGTATTCGGGATTTTCCATTAAATAAATAGCAGGATCAATTCCAGCTAATTCAACAATCGATTTTCCTTCAGGAGTTTCATCGGTCATCGAACTCAATACAGCAGCTTTTATCAACGCTTTTTCATCTACATTATTGGCTGCATAGAAATGAGTTGCTTTACGGTTTCCAATCGTAATGGTTCCTGTTTTATCAAGAAGAAGAACATCAATATCTCCTGCAGTTTCCACCGCTTTTCCACTTTTAGTGATGACATTGGCGCGCAGCGCTCTGTCCATTCCTGCGATACCTATGGCGGATAAAAGTCCACCAATTGTAGTAGGAATAAGGCATACAAAAAGTGAGATAAATGATGCAATGGTAATGCTTACATTGGCATAATCCGCAAAAGGCTTTAACGTGATACAGACGATGATAAACACTAAAGTAAATCCTGCAAGTAAAATTGTTAATGCAATTTCGTTAGGTGTTTTCTGTCTTGAGGCACCTTCTACCAATGCAATCATTTTATCTAAAAAGCTTTCGCCAGGCTGCGTGGTAACTTCTACAACAATTCTGTCTGAAAGAACCTTTGTACCACCAGTCACAGAACTTTTATCGCCACCAGATTCACGAATGACTGGAGCCGATTCTCCGGTAATGGCACTTTCATCAATAGTTGCCAAACCTTCGATAATTTCTCCGTCCGAAGCAATGATATCTCCGGCTTCGCAAACGAAGACATCACCTTTCTGTAGTTTTGAGGAAGAGATAATACTTCCGTCACGTAATCTGGCAGGCGTTTCTTCTCTCGTTTTACGAAGACTGTCTGCCTGAGCTTTTCCTCTCGCTTCCGCGATGGCTTCTGCAAAGTTTCCGAACACAACAGTAAGTAACAGAATGATAAAGACCGTGAAATTATAGGCAAAACTACCCTGAGATTTTTCTCCTGTTAAAGTCCATATACTTACAATGAACATGACGAGAGTTCCAATCCAGACCAGAAACATAACTGGATTTCTGAACATCGTTTTGGGATTGAGTTTTATAAAAGACTGCACAAGAGCTTCCTGCATCAGTTCTTTTTGAAACAATGATTTATTATTCATTTGGAGATATTTATTTTATTTGAAGGCCATCCCAATAGTCGGGACAGGTAATGCGATCGCCGAATCTTTATTTGGTTTTGTTTCCAAATCATGGCGATTTCATTTTATTTTCTTTATCTATTTTATTTCAGTGAAAAATATTCGGCGATCGGACCTAATGCGAGGGCCGGAAAGAATGCCAGGGCTGCAATGATCGCAATCACTGCGAAAATCATGAGTCCAAAAGTTGAGGTGTCTGTTTTCAGCGTTCCTTCACCTTCGGGAATGTATTTTTTCTGAGCCAGTAAGCCTGCAATCGCAATTGGACCGATAATTGGTAAAAAACGACCAAGTAACAGCACAATTCCGGTTGAGATATTCCAGAAAGGATTGTTATCGCCTAAACCTTCAAAACCACTTCCGTTGTTGGCTGCAGATGAGGTAAATTCATACAGCACTTCACTGAAACCATGAAATCCGGGATTGTTGAGCGTACTTGTTCCCACGTCCGGAAAAGCAGTTGCAATAGCGGTTCCCGCCAAAATTAAAAAAGGATGAAAAAGTGCAACAATCATTGCAATCTTCATTTCTCTTGCCTCAATCTTTTTACCTAAAAATTCCGGAGTTCTTCCCACCATAAGACCACTGATGAATACTGCAAGAATGATGTAGATAAATATGTTTAAAATACCTGCTCCGTCACCACCATAAAACGCATTGACCATCATTGCCAACATCTGTGTCATTCCGGAAAGAGGAACAGAACTGTCGTGCATTGAGTTGATTGATCCTGTAGAAATTACGGTTGTTACAATACTCCAAAAGCCTGAAGCTGCCGCGCCGAAACGGATTTCCTTTCCTTCCATTGCGCCGAGTGACTGATCAATTCCCATTGCTGAAATGGCAGGATTTCCATTCATTTCCATAGTGATGGTTGGGATGGCCAACAGAAGAAAACCTGCGGTCATCACTCCAAAAATCATATATCCAAATTTTTTCCTTCTGATAAAATGACCGAAGGCAAAAACCATAGCCATAGGAATGATCAGCTGTGCAAACATCTCAACCATATTGGTAAAATAGGTAGGATTTTCAAGTGGGTGCGCACTGTTGGCTCCGAAGAAACCACCTCCATTGGTTCCGATATGTTTAATCGGTACAAATGCCGCAACAGGACCTGTAGAGACTTCGGTACTGCTTCCCTGCAGCGTTATCACTTTATCCTTCCCATCAAAAGTCATCGGTACTCCTTCAAAAAGAAGAACTGCACCCATGATCAACGATAGAGGAAGAAAAATCCTTGTATTTGATTTCAAAAAGTAATCGTAAAAATTCCCAAGCTTTTCGGTAGATTTTTCACGGAAAGCTTTAAAAATAACGATGGCCGCCGCCATTCCCGTAGCTGCGGAAACAAACTGAAGGAACATCAGCCAAATCTGTCCGAGATAACTTACTCCTGTTTCTCCTGAGTAATGCTGAAGATTGCAGTTCACAAGGAATGAAATGGTGGTATTGAATGCCAGGTCAGGCGACATATCCGGATTACCGTCCGGATTGAGAGGAAGCCAGCTCATGTTCATCAGCACAAGCATACTGATGAAAAACCACAAAAGATTAATCGTCAGAAGTGCGCCGAGATGCTGTTTCCAGTTCATCTCGTTGTCAGGATTAACTCCTGAGATTTTGTAGATCAAAGATTCTACAGGTTTGAAAACAGGATCAAGAAAGGTCTTTTCTCCTGCATATACTTTAGCAATGTATTTTCCAAACGGTATCGCTGGTAATAGCGTTACCAAAAACATGGCTATAATTCCAAAAATTTCAGTGTTCATAGTAGTTTAATGAATTAAAGCAAATTTTTTAACCGTAAAAATCAGATAGATAAAAGCGATCACGAAGCAGATCCAAAAGATCAGTATACTCCACTCTTTTATTTCATTTAAAATCTTACGGTTCATTTGATTATTAATTTTATTTAAAATTCTTCCGGTTTTACGAGTACATAAATCATGTAGAAGAAGATGGCTATTGCTGTGATAAATAATAGGGTCATGAGTATATTTTTATTTTTTTAAATCTTTTCAAAATATTCTACCAAAAAGTAAAACAGAGCGAACAGTAATACTCCCGAAGCCAATAAAATAATTGTGATCATTTTCTTTTTTTTTAATTAAATTGAATAATTGCTGCTGCTACAAAAACTCCGAGAATGACCGCTATGTTGATGGTTACCATCTCAAAATCATGTTTTCCACGAATTGATTTCCATTCTTTCCAGCTTCCGATTTTTCTGATTTTTGTTTTCATATGTAGATTTTTTATCTTAAATTTTAAATTCCTGATTTGTATACCTGATGAAAATAGTTTTCTTGTAAACGCGCAGACATTTTACTGAAAATCATTTTTTTGTAAGTTGGGTCACAGCAAAATGTAAAACTGTCAAGAGAGTAGACGAAAATGTTTTCTATTGCATTTTTTAAGGCTGCGTCGCCTTTGCTGTAAAGCTTATTCATTTTAAGAATAGATTTAATCAGAATTTTCTGATCATTTTCTTTAATCAGTCTTTTGATCTGCTTGGTAAAGACACTGATGACCATGAAGGGCGAATTGGTCTTGTAGGATTCTTTAAAGTCTTCCTGTGTTTCAGGGATCGTTTTGATAATCTCTGTAACGGCATCTGTATGATTCATTTTTTAAATTGTTTTGAATCAGTAATGCCAAGATTTATTCCTCAATAGAAATTTAAGTCACAACCATTTAATTTACAATTAATTAAGACAAAACGTAACAGTTTTAAAAAACAAAAAACCCTATCAAAATGATAGGGTCGTTATCAGAATGGAATCATTCTGTTAGGAAATACTGTATTCTTCTATTTTTCTATACAGGGTAGCAATACCGATTTCTAGAAGCCGTGCTGCTTCCGCTTTATTTCCATTGGTATGCTTTAATATTTTTTGAATCTGCATTCTCTCAGCACTTGCCATAGAAAATGCAGACATCATTTTTGTTTGTAAAGACTGGTTCTGTTCCTGTTTTGAAAGAATATCTACAGGAAGACTGTCTGTCACTAATTCGGATGAGTCTGTCAGAATAACACTCCGCTCGATGACATTCCGAAGTTCACGGATATTACCTTTCCATTGATGGTGTTTTAAAGCTTTTAGATAGTCTTGAGAAAAAGCGGTAATATTTTTTCCCATTTTCTGAGAAAAAGTCTTCAGAAAAAAGCCGGCGAGTGATTCGATATCCGCTACTCTTTCTCGCAAAGATGGAAGTTTAATATTAAAAATATTGATTCTGTAGTACAAATCTTCACGGAAGTTTCCATTTGAAATTTCGGTTTCAAGATCTCTGTTGGTTGCGGCAACGATACGGACGTCGGTTTTAGTCGGTTTGCTGTCTCCCACTTTCAAAAATTCACCTGATTCTAAAACTCTGAGCAGTTTTGCCTGCAAATCAAGAGGCATTTCGCCAATTTCATCCAGAAAAACAGTGCCCAGATTGGCTTCTTCAAAAATACCTTTAGAATCTTTTACGGCACCAGTGAAAGCGCCTGCTTTATGACCAAAAAGTTCATTTTCAAGCAGCTCTTTTCCAAAAGCCGAACAGTTTACTGCAATGAAATTTTTCTTACTTCTATTGCTTGCATGGTGTATTGCCTGTGCAAAAACCTCTTTTCCTGTTCCTGTTTCTCCGGTCAGAAGAACTGTAGCATCTGTAACTGCTACTTTTTGAGCCGAAGAAATAGCATTAGTAATTTCAACAGATTTACCAATGATGCTTTTAAAGGACTGTTTGGAATCCAACTGTTTCTCAAGCTGTAAAACTCTTTTGTTGAGCGAAACTTTCTCTGCAGCTTTATAAAGCAACGGAAGAATTTTCGTATTGTCATCTCCCTTTGTGATATAATCGAAGGCACCGTTTTTGATCGCCATCACACCATCAGGAATATTTCCAAAAGCTGTCAGAAGAATAATTTCCACAGCGGGAAACTGATCTTTCACTGTTTTTGAAAAGTCTACTCCGCTACCGTCTGGAAGTTTAACATCGCATAGTACAATGTCAACATCGGAGATCTCAAGTCGTTTGAGTCCGCTTTTAAGATTTCCCGCCTCAAAGACTTCAAAACCTTCAAGACTGATAATACGTGATAAAAGCGACCTTATTTTCGCTTCGTCGTCAATGATTAAAACTGTATTCAATGGAGTGATATACTTTAAATTAATATAAAAAATAGCATACTTCAAATACATATACTATCCTCAATATTTTATCAAAGATAGATATTGTGAGATAAATTTTCCTTTAAATCAATTCAAAAAAAAAATCAATTGAGATTGAGATAGCTTTTAATGGTTTTTAAAACACCAAAATTATTATTGCTTGCGGCTTCGAATTTCGCTGCTTCTTTTACAGACGGATGCGCATTTTCCATAGCGTAAGAATATTCTGCCTTCTTAAGCATTTCGATATCATTCATATAATCGCCAAAAACCATCGTTTGCTTCGGAGTGATATTGAGCGTTTTTTGAAGCTTTTCTAAAGCGTTGCCTTTGTTGATATCTTTATTCATAATATCCAACCAGTATTTTCCTGAAACAACGACCTCAAGATTGTACTTCTGAAACTTTTCCAAAGCAGGATACAAATGTTCTTCGGATCCTTCCGGATGGTACACCGCAATTTTAAAAATACTGTCATCAAGTGCAAAAGTGAGATCGTCTAATTTTTGATTACCGGTGTAGAACTGTGCAATATAATCGATAAACTCCTGATTTTCGGTTTCGTAATACGCTCTCTTTTTACCTGATACCACGACAGTTGCTCCGGAAATTTCACGGATGGTATTGATGATTTCTGCTACATATTGTTCCTCTAATTTATCAACAAAAAGTTCTTCATTTTTGTAAATCATGTAACCGCCGTTTTCAGCGATAAAAGCCATTTCGTTTTCTTTGTCTCCGAAGTATTTTGTAATGCCTAACATCTGCCTGCCGCTTGCAGGAACAAAGAGGATATTCCGTTTTTTCAGTTCTTCATAAATTTCAGGAAATTCTGGGCTTACTTGATGTTCAGAGTTAAGAAATGTCCCATCCATATCCGTCACTATCAACCTAATATCATTCATAAATCAATCATTAAAAATCAAAGATAGTGGATAATAATTTGTTTCATTGCTTGAAAACAAAACATAACAATATTTTAACAAAAAATCAGATTTGACAGCCTTATTTTATCAGTTTATTATTGCTTTTTTTATACAGCTTTGCATCAAATTTATAATATCGCGCCGCACGATGTGCTACATTAGATTCAATCTCATCAAGCGGGATGATATAATTGAATGATGATACTTTTTTATGAAAATTTTTAATATCAATATGCTTTTCACTTAATGCATTATATAACTGATATAACTGCCTGATGGTAAACTTTTTAGGAAGCAATTCAAAGATAATTGAAAAGTCAGATTCTATCCATTTTCTTATCTCTACCAAAGACTCTTTGATGATCTTATTATGGTCGAAAGGAAGTAGAGGAACTTTGTCTATGGGGCACCAGTCTACGGTATCATATTTTGTACTGTTGATTTTGTGATCAATTTTACAAAGAGAAAGATAAGCCACGGTAATAATCCTATCAATCTGATGATTGTATTCTTTCTGCATCCATTTGATGTCGTATTCACTGCTTGCACGGGCTGGGTCTGCGAAACATTTGAACTGTTTTAACACCATTTTTTTAATCCCGGTCAATTCATGAAGTACACGTTCTGCGGCATCATCTACATCTTCATTACTCAGAATAAGACTTCCAGGCAATCTTTTTTCACGCTCGGGAACATCGATAAGGTGTCGCTGAACCAACAAAATATTAAGTTGATTTTCGCGATCAAATCCGAAAACAACGCAATCAACAGAAACATATGTATGAATAAAACTCGAACTCATGTGACAAATATAAATATTCAGATGAAATAAAAAAGCATCAAACAGCCATGAATATTACATTTTTAAAGTTTAATTGAGTGTTTTGAAAGTCTATTTCATATTTTATCACTGGATTTGAATCTTTTTTTTAAAATATAAGATACATTCAAAAATAAAATGTACAACATTAATTTTAAAAGATTTAAACACTCATTATAATGCAAAAATTCATAAATTTCTACGTAAAAATTTATAAATCATCACAGCATACACTTGTGTTGATTTGTTATCTGGTCTATCTTTACAAAAGAAATTAAAAAGCAAGACAGCTTTGTGATGATTAAGCACCAAACCATGAATTACAAATAATTGACTTGTCAATAAACTTCACACCACACAAAATCTTTAATATTGAAAAAGGCAAAACATTTATGTTTTGTCTTTTTTTTTTTGAATATACTAATTCTCTTAGTTCAGAAAGTCACTGCATTTCTTAGAAAAAATGTTTCAGAAAGAAGCATCATACCTATTCATAAAATAGATAAGTATATTTAGTATTAATGAAACGAGTTAGTAAATAAGTTAATTATTGACAGCGGATTTAAATTTATTGATCACCGGATTTGCATACATTGCAAGAAAGCCATCTTTTAGTTCAAGATTATTGATATCAATACGCATTTCGAGGCGGCGCTCAAATAACTGCTTTTCTTTCTGGGTATAGTTTTCAGAAAAGTGATTGGTGTCATGCAGTAAATCGTACGCAATATAATTTGTTGGCCAAAGCTTATAATTTGTGATGATTGAGTCATCAATAATCTGTGCAATTGCCTGAAGCTGTTTGTTTTTATTGTCAAATTTTAATTCAAGATCTTCATATTCACAGCTGAGAACACTCCCGGCATGAAGGTGAATACGTTTTTTCTGTCCCAATACTCCACTCATCATGTTTGTAAAATCTTCATCTTTTGTTTTCACATACACTTCGTCTTTCTGCTTTGCCATTAGCTGTGGCATCTTCAGAACATCTGTGGGATCATACTCATAAGAAATCGACAACGGAACTATTTTAAGTTCGTTGAAAAAATCTGAAAGAGAATAATTTTCTGAAGCCATGGCAAGCATTTTCAAAACACCCTGCTGTGTTGCATCATTACCGTCTTTTGTGCGTCCCTCACGCTGAGCAATCCATACAGAGCGGTTTTCAGATTTTAGGAGCTGAAAAATATATTCAGACATCAACTGAGAACTTTTCAACTGCTCTCTAAGCGGTAAACCTCTTTGTACCAAAAAATTACGGTTCAGTTTTGCTAAAGTATGAAGAAATGGCTGCTTCACAAGATTATCACCAATTGCTGAAGAGGTCATGATAAAACCTTTCTCTAAAAGAACCAAGTTGACAAGTGATGTATCTAAAACAATATCTCTATGGTTTGACACAAAAAGGTATGCTGTATTTTTATCGAGTTTTTCGAAACCTGACGTGGTCAGTCCCTGAGAACTGCTCTCCAAAATCTTCTGAATAGTATGAGAAATAAAATTCTTCTGAAAATCACCAATTGACACCGTTTTTTTTAAGTTCTCTGCCCAAACTTTATCCTCTGTATTCGGAAAGGTGAAATTCATCAGCGCTTTCATCATTGGATGACGGATTATATTTTGTACAGCTTCATTGACCTCACTGTCATAAAATGGCCTTATATGATCGAACTTCGACATAGAATTATTAGGGTTTAATTCGATTTGCAAAAAAACAAAAAATTATTGAAGACTCCCCTATTAACTTTAAAAGACATTTGTATGTCATGAATATGTATATTACAACAAATTATTCAATTCAATTTTTTGTACTTCAACTAATTTGGGTAATTTAGATTCATTGAAAAAGTAATTGCAATTTATATTGGTTGTATTTTCACGCACACCATAGCCATTATCCACTAACTTTTCAATTACATACTGCTTGATAATTCAAAAAGAAAAAACAAAAAAGTGAATACAAGTACTGCCAATTTTTACAATAAATTTTCAGGGTTCTATCCTTGTGTAGATTTGTTTTTGAGACCACAAAAACAGAGATTATTTCATGAGATTAACATATTACCCAGTGGAAAACTACTTGAAATAGGTGTCGGAAATGGATCCCACTTACCACTTTATAAAAAGCATACCGTCATAGGAATTGATACATCGGCTAATATGCTTGCGATTGCCAGAAAAAATCAAAGTCATAAAATTGAACTTATTCAAATGAATGGTGAAAATCTTTTCTTTGAAGATCAAAGTTTTGATTATGTGGTTTTATCACACACAATTGCTGTGGTTGATCATCCGGACAAACTGTTGGAAGAATGCTACAGAGTATTGAAAGCCGACGGAAAAATACTGATACTCAATCATTTTACACCAAAGAATTGGCTGAGATATATTGACTATTCTTTCCTTTATTTTTCAAAAATATTTCATTTCAGATCATTATTTCATGTTGAAAGTCTGAACACTTTAAAGAAATTCACACTTTTGAACGAAATAAATTTTGGCAAATTCTCTTATTTCAAACTTTTAATTTATTGTAAGGCGTGAAAAAAAACTATTTTATTATCCTGTTTCCTTTGATGATCAGCCTTTGTATCTATCTGTTTTATCGAACAGAAAATACGATTATTACCCGGATACTTATTTCCATAATTTCCCATGAACATTTTGAGGTTTTAAGAAATAGAATTACCAACATTCTTCCTCTGAATGAACACATTGTCAATTCGCTACCAGAAGGTTTGTGGGTTTTCTGTATTACCCTGACATCTAAAAATCTATATTTAAAAATCACAAAAACAAAAATAAATCTGCTCTTTATGCCGTTAGTTTTTTCAATTGGTTTGGAATTTTTCCAACTTTTAAATATAACAAACGGCAGGTTTGACTTTTGGGATATTGGTTTTTCACTAGTTTTTTGGATAATTGCCCATTATTTTGTACTATCCGCGGGTCTAAAACAGAATGTATTCCGTCCGTTCACCAATAGAAGTTTAATCTGCATTTTAACTTATCTAATTGTGTATCTGGCTCATGTATCGAAATAAAAAACTGGTAATTTCAGATCTTTCGAAATATTCAGTACTCTTAGTTATAAGTATAATTGAATAGGATTCCACTATCAGATTTTTAGTTATTTATTTTAACTCATTTTTAAAAAATAAAATGGGAAAATCATTTTATTAATAGCATCTGACAAGAATTGGAATATGTTTTGTTTTATCTAATCATCTGAAATACTTAACGATGAAAAAAAACAACTCTGGTCCGAAAACCAATCGCAAAAAATGGTTTTGGGGAATTACAGCCATCATTCTTTTAATTGTCGCAGTATTTCCATTTGCTCTAGACTTTTACCTTCAAAAGAAACTACCCGATATTATCAATAAAAAAACGCCTTATAAGCTTACGCTCAAAAACTTTAACCTCAGTCTGATATCAGGTGATTTTACGGCTACCGATCTTAAAATTTCCACCAAAAATCCTGAAGATAAAAAGATAACGCAAATTAAAGGTGAGATAAAAAAGATAGAAATCCACGATTTTGGAGTTTGGAAAGCACTTTTCAGCAAATCTTATCATGCTGATCAGTTTCTTCTGTACGACTCAAATGTAGAGATGAGATTAGCACCAAAATCTGAAAAAGAAAAAAAATCTGTAAAAAAAACAGACCTTCATATCAACAACATCGTTTTGAACAATGTTTTTGCAGATATAACCAATGCTGAAGGAAAGCCGGTTTTCAAAGGAAAAAATATTAATATTAAACTTAAAGACATTCAGCAGAATGATGATGAAGCCAAAATCCCTATCGCTTTTAAAGAATTTAAAATTGATGCACAGGATGTCAAAATAGGTGTAAATGACTTCTATCAGATTAATTCAGATAAAATTTATGCGGCCAATAAAACTTTAGATTTAAGAAAATTTCATTTGATTCCAATTCAGAGTCCATCAAAATACAATTCTAAAAACGTCTTCGATTTTGCTTCCGAACGACTTTTAGCAAAGGATTTTAATATCAGTCAGGATTCATTGATTGTTTCAGATATCATTTTCACACAGCCCAATCTCAAGGTTACCTCAACCGGAAAAAACACTATTGAAAAGGAAAAAAATCCTAAAGAAATAGAAATGAAAATCGGGTTGAGAAATATTGATTTTCAAAAAGGTAAAATCGTCGTTTTGCAGTCAAATCAAGATAAAACAGCATCCGTAGACAATTTTAATTTTAAACTCACCGATATTATTTTTGATAAAAATACGGTTAAAGAGAAAATTCCATTCAGATTTACGAATCACGATATCGAAGCAGATAATATCTATCTTAAAGCTAACAGTTTGCAGGCTGTAAAAATTAAGAAGATTTCTTCTAAGAATTCTGATATTTTAATCGAAAAATTTCAGATGATGGCATTGGGAAAAAGTACTCATAAAGACCTTTTCAATGTGGACACTGAAGAAATAAAAATCATTAATAATAAGACCAAGTACATCGGTCAGAAACTGAACGTTCAGATTGACGGACTAGAGATTAAGACACCAGACATTAAATTCATTTCCGCAAGCCAAAAATCTAAGCAGAAAAAAAACAACGCTACACCACCGGATTTTGCTTTAAATCTAGGATTTATCAAAATATCAAACGGAAAATTCACACAGACCAGTCAGGGAAAAGAAAAGTTGTCTGTTGGGAAATTTAATGTTCAGCTGAACCAAATTGTATCCGGAAATAATTATCTAAAAAATGATTTACCATTTAAAGTCAACAATCATGCAGTAAGCGCACAACGTGTTTTTCTTGATGCAGGAAAATATTATACGCTGAAAGTCGGTGAGGTTACAAATACGGGAAGAAAAACTGAAATGAAGGATTTGCAGTACCTGCCAAAATACTCAAGAGCGGCATTCAGTAGAGTCATTTCTAAAGAATCAGACCTTTACACTATTACGGTAAAAAAAATCGGCATCACAGATTCAAACTCAAGATTTATTAAAAATTCTGTAATCGATATAAGTAAAGTAGATATAGACGGACTACGTTGCAATATTTACCACGATCTTGCCCCACCTGACGACAATGCAGCAAGAGTTCTTTTCAGTAAAAAACTTCGAGCTATAAAAATTCCGATGTTTGTAAAAACTGTTTCGATTAAAAACTCGAATTTAGTTTATGAAGAAAATGCAGAAAACAGTCAGATTCCCGGGAAACTTACGTTTGATCGTTTCGCAATCAATATCAGCAATGTGAATAATGGAAAAATGAAGGGTCGTCCAACAATCATTACCGCAGATGCAAATTTTGCTTTCTACGGCACTGCCGATACTACAGTCAATTGGAAATTTGATGTCTCAAACCCTGAAGATAAATTTACAATTAATGGGAAAATTCTTAAACTTTCGGCCGATAATGTTAATCTTTTTGTACGTCCCTATCTTAATGTAACTCTGGATGGAAATATTGAATACTTAAAGTTTGATTATTATGGAAGCAATGCTGGAATCGCCGGTAATTTCTACTTTAAATATAATGAAATGTATGTGAATCTTCTCAATAAAAAGGGAAATGAAAGAAAACTCTTGACTAAGGTTGCCAACTGGTTTGTAAAAAATGAATCAACAGGAGAACCCGATCACGTAGTCATCGAAAAAAAGAGAGAAGCAGATAGAAGTTTCTTCAGTATGCTTTGGCAGGGAATCATGGAGGGACTTAAAAAATATCTGATTTAAATTTTAGGTATTTTAGATCAAATTCTGTTTAAATTAAATTCCTACTCAATCATTTTCTCTTTAATTAAAATCTTGATTTATTATACTTCAAAACATATTTGTTATTGTAGTGAAAAAAAATAGCGTTAATTATTCATTAACGCTCAGTCGATTCACTTTCACTGAATTACATAACTTTTTTTACTTACCGTATGCGCCGAAAAATAACCTAAAGCTCCATTGCTGATATTACTCGGTGGATTAGATGGCGTAACACCGCCGCCTGGACCGCCACCGTCTATAATCTGTAGCAATGCAGAAAAATAAGTATAAACATTTAAATCAATGCACTGCATTTCTACATAAATAGTATCTCCTACTTTGGTTTTTTCACCTTCTCCATCCTCATCGTCATTCGGGAGCAGTAGAGGCCTTTGGTTGACCGCTCCGTTGTTCACATTATCAGAAAAAGCTTCAAAAATTTTACCTGAATTATTTACCTGATACGTAAAAAGATATCTATTACCTAGTGCCGGCGGATCTGTAAATATTGGAAGAAGTGTGTACGACAATTCACCTGCTACCATGAAAGAGTCCTGCTGTAAATCATCAAGTACTACAGGTTCCGGCATTTTACTTTGTGCTGTATACTCTTTACCTTCCGCTGTAATTTTAAGAGTGTACGTTCTACCTGCAACTGCTGAAAAAGAATTGGTTTCGTAAAATCCATCACCAATGTACTTCAAAGTTTCTGTCTGTCCGGTATTATCACTCAAAACCACTGTTGCATCAGCGATTAGTGGATAGGTATTATCTTCAGTGAAGGCAACTGATTTTGTGATTTTCACATAATATGGTCCTGCCAGATTGGTCACATTAGCTTCGATGACAATATTTCCACTTTGGTCATCTAAATCTAAATCGATTTCTTTCTCACAACTCGCAAATAAAAACAGGGATATGATGATTAAAAATATATTTTTCATAGAATTTAAAATTTGAAGTTATACGTTATGTTCGGGACAAATTTGAAGAGTGAAGTCTGCATCGCACGAGTAGTTCCGGGTTTGTCGGGGTTATCTTCAAACGCAATCGTATAAGCATTTTCTCTTCCATACACATTATAAATTCCGAAAGACCAAGAGCTTTTCCAACGCTTGTTTTTATTGGGTTCGTACGTTGCGCTCAAATCCATTCTGTGGTAAGCAGGCATTCTGTCTGCATTACGTTTGCTGTACTGAAAAATTGTTTGACCCTGCAATTCATATTTTCCGGTCGGGAAAGTCACTGCATTTCCTGTGCTGTACAGAAACAATCCCGAGAAAGACCATTTTTGATTCAGCTCATAGGTTGCAACCACCGATAAATCATGGGTTTTATCCTGTCTTGCGTTGTACCAATCGTTATCGTTGATTCCGTTTATTTTTCTTTCTGTTTTTGAGAGAGTGTAGGAAATCCAGCCGGTCAGTTTTCCGCTTTTCTTTTTTGCAATGATTTCTAAACCATAGGCTCTTCCTTTTCCAAATAACAATTCGCCTTCCACATCAGCTGCAGCATCGAAAGTAATTTCGGCACCGTTTTTAAAATCAATTTGATTCTGCATTGATTTATAATAAATTTCTGCATTGATTTCGTAATTATTGTTATTGAAATTTCTGCTGTATCCAGCACTGATTTGGTCTGCAATTTCTGGCTTTACCGAGTAACTGCTTCCAATCCACTGATCTGTAGGGTTTCCACTGCTGCTGTTGCTCAGCAAGTGAAGATTCTGAGTATTTCTGGCATATCCACCTTTGATGCTGCTCACCTCATTGATTCTGTAGTTGGCAGTAATTCTTGGTTCCAAATTAACATAGGTTTTTCCGAATTTTCCTTTTTCTAAAAACTCGCTATCAACTAAAACTCCGTTGTCATATGTATTAAAAGTATCTCCACCTAAAACACTGAACATCGACAATCTCAAACCATAATTCACCGTTAGCTTTTCTGTGGCTTTAAAATCATCATTGATGTATACTGCATTTTCCCAGGAGTATCTTGAATTTCTAGGAAAACTGCTCACACTCGTTCCCGAAGCGCTGCTTGGCGTAATCGTATGATAGATAGACTGTAAACCAAAACGAACAGAATGTTTATTCCCTGCAAACCATGAGAAGTCCTGCTTTAGATTCCAATCCTGAATCTGCGAATCTAAACCAAACGTATTGTCGTTGCTCGTAAGACTGACTTTATAATCGTAGTTGCTGTAAATAAATGAAGTATTGGAAAATAATTTACTGTTGATAATGCTGTTCCATCGCAAAGTTGCAGTGGTATTTCCCCAATCGGTAGAAAATGTGTTACCTAATCCTAAAACATCTCTTCCAAAATATCCAGACATGTACAGACGATTATTTTCGTTGATCTGATAATTGGCTTTTAAATTTAAATCATAAAAATAAAGCTTGCTGTCTTTAAAATCATCTGTTGCTTTAAGAAAAACATCTGCATAGGTTCGTCTTCCTGAAACGATAAATGAAGATTTTTCTTTCTGAATAGGCCCTTCCACGCTCAGTCTACTGCTGATTAAACCAATTCCTCCGTTGACATTGTAGTCTTTATTGTTTCCGTCTTTCATTTTCACATCCATCACAGACGATAATCTACCTCCATATTGCGCAGGGCTGTTGCCTTTAATGATGCTTGCATCTTTTAACGCGTCACTGTTGAACGTGCTGAAAAATCCTAAAAGATGTGATGCATTGTAAACGGGAGCTTCATCCAGTAAAATTAAATTTTGGTCGGTAGCTCCACCTCTTACACTGAACCCGCTGCTTCCTTCGCCATTGCTTTTGATTCCAGGTAACAGCTGAATTGTTTTCAAAACATCTTTTTCACCAAACAAAACAGGAAGTTTTTCTATGTTTTTAATGCTTAATGTTTCGGTTCCCATTTGGGCAGAACTCAGGTTTTTATCTTTCTTCACTGCAGAAATAATGACTTCGTCAATCTGTGTAGTTCGCTCTTTTTCCTGACTGAGAATCAAATCCAATTTTACATTCTGATCAAGCTGTACCGTTTGTCGGTAGTTTTCGTAACCTCCATAAACGACGGCAATCGTGTAATTTCCCTGTGGCAGAGAAAGCGAATAAAAACCATATTCATTGGCTGTGATATTAATCGTTGGATCTTCTTCTACTTTGATGGTGGCTCCTATAATAAGCTCACCGTTCTTTCCGTCTCGTACCGTTCCGCTGATCGTTCTCTGTTCCTGCGCATAAGCAGTAATACTGAAAACCGAAAGCCCGATGGTGGTAAAAATTCTACAATAGATTGCTTGCATTCTTCAATGTTTATTAAGAAAATAGTTTATTTGAAAGCCTAAAGATAAGCTTTTATTAAGTGGACTTGAAAGTGAATAAACGGATAAGTACGGTTAAAATTGTCTTTGATAATATGAAATTTTGTTCACAAAAAATCCTCAATCTGTGAAATTGAGGATTTTTATGATTTTAAACCAGTAGATGTATTACAAACCTTTAATATGTTTCGCCACCTTCTCCTCCAGATCTTCCAGATTAAAAGGTTTTGCAACGTAATCATCAGCCTGAGCACTTTGTGCCAAAGCCACAATATCATTATTGGCTGTTACGTAGATTACAGGAATATTTTTGTATTCTTCATGACTTTTCAGAAGTTTAGTTGCTTCTACGCCTCCAATATTTGGAATCCAGTTATCCATCAAAATGACGTCTGGCTGAAACGTTGAGACTTTCTGTATGATATCATGCGACGTTTCTGAAATCTCGACGTCATATCCGCCTTCTTCAAAAATGATGCTGATCACTTCAAGAATCACTTTATCATCATCAAAAATCAAAATCTTCTTCTTGCTCATATCTTTATTTATTTTATTTAAATGAAATTATTGTTTCGTTTGTAATTGATTTATTAATTCTGCCAGATCTTTAGGTTTAATTAAAAGATCATAAGCAACCTGTTCCATTGCCTGTTTTGGCATATAATCAACTTCAGCGGTTTCCGGATTCTGAATCCAGATTTTTCCTTTATTTTTTTTTATATATTTTAAACCTTCAACTCCATCTGCATTCGCACCTGACAGCAAAACTCCTACCACTTTTTCACCGAAGGTTTCTGCTGCAGATTTAAAAGTTACATCAATCGAAGGACGCGAGTAATTCATCTTTTCTGAACTGTCAAGTGAAACAGTATTTTTACTTTCAAACAACAAATGATAATCTGCCGGAACGATGTAAATCTCATTGCTCTGCAGTTCTGTTTTATCTTCAATTTCAATCACTTTCATTGAAGTAAATTGTTGCAGTAAAGCTGGTAAAATACTCGTAGAATATGCTTTTCTATGGACGACCAAAACAATTGGGAAACCCAGATTTTCATCCAGCTTTTTAATCATCTCCATAATCACCTGAAGACTTCCTGCAGATCCTCCGATGACGATTAATTCAGTATTGCTCATTTGTGTCTTCATGCCGAATTAATGATGATCTACTTTTTTCCAGATTTTCTGATCTTCAATCTGATGATATGATTTATCTAAATTGGAAAACCGTAAAGTTTCCTTGGAACCCAAAGCGAGATACCCTAAGTTTTCTAAACTGGCATCAAAAAGATTAAAAACTCTCTCCTGCAAAGCTTTGTCAAAATAAATCAAAACATTTCTGCAGATTATTAACTGAAAACTGTTGAATGAACTGTCTGAAACAAGATTATGTGTCGATAAAATCAATTTTTCCTTCAGGCTTTTATCAAATCTAGCACTGTCATAATTGGCCGTATAATAATCTGAAAAATCTTCTTTACCACCAGAAAGCATGTAATTCTCGGAATATACTTTCATCTGATGCATGGGAAAAATACCCGATCTTGCTGTCTCTAAAACCGAAGGATTGATATCAGTTCCATATATCAGACATTTATGATACAAATTAGCTTCTTTTAATAAGATTGCCATCGAATAGGCTTCTTCACCTGTGGAGCATCCTGCAACCCAAATTCTGATCAGAGGGTATGTTCCCAATTGAGGTAAAATTTCATCTCTCAGCTTTTTAAAAAATTGAGGATCACGGAACATTTCTGTAACATTCACTGTAATTTCTTCGATGAAGTGCTTGAGGTAATCCGGATCATTAATAATCGTATAACGCAATTCTGCAAAGCTCGTAAAACGGTCTATCAAACAAATACGGTTGACTCTTCTTTTGAAAGATGCCCTACTATACAAAGAAAAATCGTATCCGTACAGGTCGTACACATCTTTGATCAGAAATTCTATTTCTTCGTCCTTTACGATACTTGGTTCCAGCATTTAAGACAGTTTTTCTATGGCGATTAATAATTCATCAACATCAATTGGCTTTTTCACATAATCCTGAGCTCCTGCATCCAGACATTTCTGACGGTCTTCTTCCATTGCCTGAGCCGTGACCGCAATCACTGGAACATGTTTAATAGAAGGGGTTTGTCGAATAATTCTTACCGCTTCGTAACCATCCATTTCCGGCATCATCATATCCATCAACACCAAATCGATGTCAGGATTATTTTCTAAAATCTGAATCGCTTCCTGCGCCATTGTAGAAGTTTCCAACTGAAAACCTCGCGCTTTTAATGTTAATTTAAGAGCAAATATATTTCGTGGATCATCATCCACAATCAAAATTTTCTTTTTCATGAGAGAATCTGTCATTTAACTTTCATACAACCAAACACGCAATAGAGACAGCAACTGATCAATATCCACAGGTTTTGTGATATAATCTGAAGCGCCTGCCTCAATACACTTGTCACGATCACCGATCATAGATTTTGCAGTCACAGCAATGATAGGAAGCCTTTTGAACTTAGGCATTTTTCTGATCTCTTGTATGGTTTCGTAGCCATCCATATTCGGCATCATCATATCCATCAAAACTACGTCAACGTCAGGATGTTCTTTGATCTGTTCCAAAGCCTGAACACCGTCCATCGCCAAAACAACTTCCACTTTATATTTCTCTAAAGCTTTGGTCAATGAGAAAATATTGCGCACATCATCGTCGGTAATGAGAATTTTTTTACCACTCAAAACTTCTGTTAATGAACCTAAAGTTTTATTTCTAATCGTTTCTACAGAACTGCTTTTTTCCTCAACCAGATGCAAAAACAATCCGACTTCATCTAAAATTCTCTGATAAGAATGTGCAGTTTTAACAACAATAGAATCAGCATATTGCTTAATTTTAAGTTCCTCTGAGGTTGATAAATTTCGCTCCGTAAAAATAATAATTGGCAGATTTTCTAATCCTTCGTAACTTTTGATGGATTCGACAATTTTATAAGCATTTCTTCTATTCGCTCCTATGTCTAGAATCACGCAGTCTACACCATCGGTATTAAAAGCTCTAACGCTATCTTCAACATTATCTTCAACGGATAACGAAATATCAAAATTGCTTAGGAAATACGAAAGCGCACTAGCATGCTTAGCATTTTCTTCAACAATTAAAACTTTCTGCGGCGATTTTTTCAGGGCATCTTCAATTTTTTTGAAAACATCTGTCATCTGTTCCATTGCGACAGGTTTATTAATAAAATCAATGGCACCTTTCATTAAACTTTCCTGCTTTACATGTAGCGAAGACATCATGTGCACCGGAATTGGTTTTGTCTGTGAATTAGATTTCAACTCATCCATCACTTTCCAGCCGTCTTTTACAGGAAGCTGAACATCCAACAAAATTGCAGCCGGATGATATTGCATAGCAGCCGACAATGCCTGATCACCTCTTACCACAACAACTCCTTTGTAATTTTGCATTCTGGCAAATTTCAGTAGTGCTTTAGCAAAATTGGTGTCATCTTCAACGATAAGAATGACTTTATCGTCTTTTGAAATACTGTCTCGGTCGTCATCAACGTCTTCTGGAATTTCCAAATGATGAAATGCCACTGAAATTTCATCTTCTCTGTAATCAATTATTTGTTTAATCTCTTCAACATCTTCCAAAATAACCTCAACCAAATTCTGATCATAATTTCCTGCAGAAATTGTCTGATTTCCTTTCAGACTTTCACTCATTGGAATAATCAGACTGAATTCACTTCCTTCGTTGACTTTGCTTTTTAAATCTAAGTAACCGCCTAATAATTTGGCAATTTCTCTACTGATAGACAATCCTAAACCAGTACCACCAAACTTACGTTGTGTTGAGCCGTCAGCTTGCTGAAAAGCTTCAAAAATAATTTTCTGTTTATCTTCCGGAATTCCTATTCCGGTGTCTTTGACAGAGAATATGATGAAGTCCTTATCTTTTGTATCTTTTTTAATGTTTAATTCTACGCTTCCTTCTTTTGTAAATTTTAAAGCATTTGACAAAAGATTTCTTAGTACCTGATCAAGTCGTAAGCGGTCAACCTCAAGGTTATTAGCTAGATTATTTTCAATATTGATATTAAATTCAATTCCTTTCTCTTTAACCAAAGGATTCATTAAATTTCTCAAATCTTTTACTACTTCGTCAATGGCAACATCCTGATACTCCAAAGACATTTTGCCCGATTCTATTTTAGCTAAATCTAAAATTTCATCAATCAAAGTCAACAGACTGCTTCCGGAACTTTGAATTACTTTTGCCGACTCAATCTGATCTTCATTTAAGTTTTCATCAGGGTTTTCAGCCATTAAACGGGATAAAAGAAGAATTGAATTCAATGGTGTACGCAGTTCGTGTGACATATTTGCCAAGAATTCAGATTTGTACTGTGTACTCAAGGCCAATTCCTCAGCTTTTCGTTGAATTTCAATATTCCTTTCAGCAATCAGCTGATTTTTTTCTTCCAGTAATTTTGAACGTTCCTCCAGTTCAGTATTGGTCTGCATCAGTTCTTCCTGCTGTACTTTCAATTCTTCTTCCGAAGCCTGCAATTTTTGAGTCTGAGCTTCAAGTTCTGTATTCAGATTCTCAAGTTCAGAATGCTGCACCTGCAATTCTTCAGACTGTGCCTGAGTTTCTTCGAGTAAACGTTGTTCTTTTTCACGACCTTTTGCGGCGCGCAATGCGATGGCAATATTTCTTGAACTCTCGACAAAATAATCAATTCGGTCCTGATCGAAATTTTCATTTGAACTAACTTCTAAAACTCCAACCGTCAATCGGTCTGACATGACCGGAACTAGTAAAATAGCATTGATTTTGATCTTACTGCTTGCAAACGTGACTGCAAAATCATTTTCATCTAAGTCATTGAATGCTTTCGGCTTTTTTTGGGCAAAAACCTGTCCTACCATACCTTCTCCCGAATCGAAGAACTGCTTCATATTGTTTTCCAAACCGAAAGAACTGTTCAGTTTCAGCTTTCCGTCATCAAGCAGATAAATGGCACCGTTGATACAGTTTCCATAATCAATTAGTTGATTAAGAGCATCATTTGCAACTTGCTTTACAGATTTGTTTCCAACTAAAGATTCATTTAACAGCGCTAAACCTTTCTGTCTCCAGTCGCTTTTGTTGATTTTATCGAAAGATGTTTGAAGAGAATCTGTCATATGATTCAATGAATCTACTAAATCTCCTAAATCTCCCTCATAATCATCCGAAATTCTTTGGGTATAATCACCATTAGACACTCTGTTGGCAACCTGCTGAATAACGTTCACTCGTTTTGAAATTTCTAAATCTTTCGCCTTTAATTCTTTCTCAAGCTTATCTCTTCTGATTAAATCATTTCGCAGTTTAACATAGAAAAATATCGTCACGATCATTGCCGCAAGAGAGGAAAAAACGATAAAAAGTACGGTTGTATTCGATGATCTGTCCAGATCTTTATTCTTGTTCTCGAGTCCGTTTTCCTCAAACTGAACAAAATCCTGAACGAGTGAACGGCATTTGTCCATGTACAATTTGCTCATTTCAATCTGCTCCTGAGTCATCGAGATTCCTTTTCGTCTGTTGTCAACAAAAAATTTAAGGTTTTTGATGTTGGCATCCACATTTTTCTCCAAATCTTTTAGTCTGACTAATTGAGTAGGTTCTGTAATGTCAAGTGATTTTGCTTTTTTAATCGACTCAGAATATGCTTCTAAACTTCGTTTGTAAGGATCAAGAAAGCTTTCTTTTCCTGTTAACTGATAACCGCGGTTTCCTGTTTCTGCATCCAAAAGTGCGATGAGAACATCTTTCACGGCTGTTACCGATCTTCTGCTTTTTGAAACACTCTCGCGGTGTCGCATCTGATTCTGGATACTTAAATATGATGCGACCGAACTCGCAATTAAGATTAATAATGAAAATCCAATTCCAAACTGGAGATTTCTTATCACTTTTTTCGGCATAAAATTAATTTAAAGGTAGTGTGAAATAAAATGTAGAACCTTCTTCTACTTTGCTCGAAAGACCAATGGTTCCGTGGTGTTGTTTGATGATTTCTGAACAGATATACAGACCGATACCCATCCCCTGAAATTGTACCGAAGACTCCTCAACACGGTAAAATTTACGAAAAACTGCATCCTGTTTAAAATCCGGAATTCCAATCCCGAAATCCGTGACGCTTACTTTGACTTCATCATCATCTACAAATGTAGTAACGATGACCTGGTTATTCTCAGGTGAATACTTAATGGCATTGGTTAAAAAATTGATCAATACCTGCTCAATACGGATTGCATCAAAATCGATCAGTTGATTTATTTTTCCAATATGACGGTCTATTTTAACGTTTGGATTATCGTTGGTCTGCAGAATGGTATCAATCGTATTATTGATTAATTTTTCAAGATCTGCCGGTTTTTTGTTGATTTTCAGTTTTCCGTTTTCTATTTTGGAAACATCCAGCAAATCTGTGATTAAGGTATTTAATTTTTCAATTTGATCAAGAGCTTTTGTGACAAAAACAGCTTCCGTATTTTCTGTATTCAATTTCAGTTTTCGGTCGAGAAGCTGCATATAAGCTTTAATGCTCGTCAATGGAGTTTTCAGTTCGTGGCTGGCAATACTTAGAAATTCATCCTTTTCTTTCTCGACCTTTTTTTGGTCTTCAATATCTGTGAATGTTCCCACCCAGTTTTTCACCTTTTCGCTCTGATAAACTGGCGACATTCTCAAGAGATGATATCTGTAATCTCCGGAGTCTCTGTTTTTAATCCTAATTTCCAGCTCAAGCCCTTTCCCTTTTTTCCTGCATCTCTGAAACTCGTCTTCGATATTTAAATCATCAACATGTGTTTCCGGAAATTGCTGATCAGAAGATGAATATTCAAACCACTTTTTGTTAACAAAATTGACTTGTCCATTCTCGTTTAAAGTAAATGCAATCTGAGGCAAAGCTTCAAGCATCAGATGAAAGTGATCAATTTCAGACCTCATTGAAACCTGAGCTTCTCTTCGTCCCTTTACTTCAAGTTCCAGACTTTCCTGTGTTTTCTTCATTGCAAGATTATTCTCTTGCAGATTATAGAAGGTTTTCACTTTAAGCATAAGAATATCAGGATCGATCGGCTTTGTCACATAATCTATCCCTCCCGATTTGTATCCTTTGGTAATAAATCTTTTGTCAGTATTGACCGCAGATAAAAAGATAATAGGAATTTCTTTGGTTTTGCTGTATCCAGCAAAAGTTTCAGCAACTTCAAAACCGTCCATTCCGGGCATCTGAACATCAAGTATAATTAATGCATAATTATTTTTTAACGCTTTGCCTAAGGCTTCTTCACCAGAACCTGCAGTATCAACCTGAAAATCTTTGGATTCAAGAAGTTTTTTTAACGAAAAAATATTGTTTTGGTTATCATCGACAATTAGGATCATAAGACGTAAAATAATCTAGTAACAGGTTACACTTCATTAGCTACCAAAAATACTCACAAATTTTTAAAAAACAGTTGATTATTTTAAGAATATTGATCGAATAAATTTTAAGTAATTATTTTATTAACAGTAAATTAAAAATACCACAACAAGTAAATATTAAATCAATTGCAATCGAATTATAGATATATTTCATAAATAACAATCAGTCACACCATACCATAATTATACAAGTTGGCATGTTTTATTCTACATCTAAACTACAAATCTAAAATTATGAATTACAAAGAAGCAGTTGCACACAAAAAAGAATCTCTGAAAAAAGCAGACGAGTCACTATTAAAATTATATCATCTAGTCATTACCCCTGCAAATACAGAGGAAAGTTTTAAACACATAGAAGATTTCTCAAAAAACCCGAGTGCTTTCAATGATGAAAGCTGTAAAAAGTACTGCACCGACGATCAGTATGAAGTGGTAAGCTTCAAGAAAGAAGAATAGAAATTAAAAAGCAAAGCTTCTCATTATCTCATGAGAAGCTTTGCTTTTTGAAATAGAATACAGCTTTTAATATAAGACTCAAATCTGATTCGGTTAAACTATAACAATTGCCTCTATTCATAAACAAATCTGTTCAAAAATTAACTATCTTGTACTATCCTGCATGTAAAAATTTTTATTCGAAAAATTATCATACTTTTAAAAAGTCAGAAAGAATTTAGATTTTGAAAAATTGAAAAAGCACAATGCAATCGATTAACCTTATGGATCTAAAATAAGAAAGAATTAATTTTTATAATCAACAGATCAATGAATACAACGCCGTCCGGAAACTCATTTTCTTCTACTCCAAAAAAAAGAAACTACAGTTTTCCAATCATTCTGATTACAAGTTTGTTTTTCTTCTGGGGATTTATCCACAATCTTGATCCAATCTTGATTAAACATCTTAGAAGTGCATTTCAATTGAACCATTTTCAGGCTTCGTTAGTTGATTCCTCTGTTTTTGCCGCCTACTTTTTACTGGCAATTCCTGCAGGAATAATCATTCAAAAATATGGTTATAAAACCGGAATTCTTGTTGGTTTATTCTTTTTTGCGGCTGGCTGCTTTATGTTTGTTCCTGCAGCTAATACAATCAGTTATCCATTTTTTCTTGGGGCTCTTTTTATATTATCTTGTGGTTTGGCAATTCTGGAGACAGCAGCCAATCCGTATATCACCATCTTGGGCGCACCAGAAAAAGCAACACAGAGATTAAACTTTGCACAATCCTTCAATGGTTTAGCAGCATCTATTGCTCCTATTGTTGGCGGAATTTTCATCTTGGGTGAAGAACCAAAATCACAAAGCGAACTGGCAACACTTGATCAGGCTGCAAAACTGGCCTACATTCATGCTGAGACTTCACTGGTGAAAGGACCTTACATTATTTTAGGAGTGATTATTCTGCTGGTGATGTTATTATTCTTATTTGTAAAACTGCCTGATATAACAGATAATAATGAGAAATCAACTAAGAATTTCCTGCAAGTTTTACGAGTGAAAAATGTGGGTTGGGGTGTTTTCGCTCAGTTTTTTTATATCGGTGCACAAATTTACATCTTCAGTTTTCTCTTGGTTTTTGCTGAAGATGCTATTAATATGAAAGGTCAGGAAGCAAAATATTATGCAGGTATTGCCGGATTTTTATTTATGATCGGACGTTTTGCAGGAACCTTCCTGATGAAATATATTTCTCCGCAAAAACTTTTAAGAGTTTATAGCGTGATCAGTATCGCTCTCACAATCTGGGTGATTTTCGGATCAGGACATTCGACATTATATGCTCTGGTAGGCTTAACTTTTTTCATGTCCATTATGTTCCCAACTATTTTTGCTTTAGGAATTGAAGGAGCCGAATCAGATACAAAACCTGCGTCCAGTTTATTAATCATGTCGATTGTCGGAGGCGCCATTATACCACCTGTGGCCAGTAAAATTACAGATCTATCTGGAAATATTCATTTTTCCTATATCGTACCTTTACTCTGTTTTGTCATCGTATTTCTGTTTTCACTAAGGTTCAGAAATAAAAAATCTCTAATATAATTAATGCTAAAAATGAGCAATTTAATTTTAAAAATAAATCAAAAGGACAATGTTTTGGTCGCGCTTCAGGATATTCCTGCAGAAACTGAAATTGCCTTTGAAGGAAATACATACACTACTTTGGAAGCAATCCCTGCCAAACATAAATTCTTTATGAATGACATGAAACAGGGCGACGAGATCCTTATGTACGGTGTTCTTGTTGGTAAAGTACAGTACGACCTGGCAGCGGGAACCCGTATGACGACTGATAATACGAAGCATGCTGCCGAACCTTTTTACTACCGTGATGTCGACTATCAATGGACAAAACCCGATGTTTCAAGATTTTTACATAAAACTTTTAAAGGGTATCACCGTTCCAACGGCGATGTGGGAACGGCCAATTACTGGTTATTTATCCCGACTGTCTTTTGCGAAAATCGGAATCTTGATATTATTAAAGAGTCTCTTTATGACAGTTTAGGATATGCAGTTGACGCAAAATACAAAGACTATACCCAACAATTGGTGGAAGCCATTTCTAAAGGAGAAAATTTGGATGATCTTAATTTTTCACCGTCAAACATACCGTCAAAAGACAGAATTTTTAAAAATGTAGATGGCATCAAGTTTCTCAATCACAGTGGTGGTTGTGGTGGAACAAGACAAGATGCGGATACGCTCAGCAAGCTATTGGCGGCGTATGCAGACCATCCCAACGTTGCAGGAATCACCTTGCTAAGTTTGGGGTGTCAGCATCTTCAGATCGATAATTTTAGAAAAGATCTATACAATCGAAATCCTGATTTTGATAAACCTTTACTCGTTTTTGAACAGCAGAAAGCGGTCAGCGAAGAAACAATGATAAAGAATGCTATTTTCGAAACCTTGAAAGGACTTTTAGAAATTAATAAAATTGAACGTGAAGATGCACCGCTCAGCAAACTTTGTGTCGGTGTAAAATGTGGAGGAAGCGATGGTTTCAGCGGTATTTCTGCCAATCCGGCGGTGGGACATCTTGCGGATATCCTTTCAGTTTTGGGAGCAAAAGTTTTGTTAGCCGAATTCCCGGAACTGTGCGGTGTAGAGCAGGAACTTATAGATCGTGCCGTAGATCAGCCAGCCGCTGAAAAATTCATCAGATTGATGACGGAATATGATGATCTTGCCCACGCTGTCGGTTCAGGATTTTATATGAATCCATCGCCTGGAAATATTAAGGACGGACTCATCACCGATGCCATCAAGTCAGCAGGAGCAGCAAAAAAAGGAGGTTCCTCCCCTGTTGTCGATGTTCTGGATTATACCGAACCAGCGACCAAACCTGGGTTGAGCCTTGTTTGCACACCCGGAAATGATGTCGAAGCTACTACAGGAAAAGCAGCTTCAGGGGCTACTTTAATTCTGTTTACAACAGGTTTAGGAACACCTACAGGAAATCCGGTTTGTCCGGTCATCAAAGTGGCCACCAACACGGTTTTAGCTACGAAAATGTCGGATATTATTGATATTGATACTGGCGCAGTTGTGCGTGGCGAAAAAACCATTCAGGAAATGGGAGAAGATATTTTAGATTTCTGCATCGACGTTGCCAGCGGAAATATTGTTCCTAAAGCGGTGGCGTTGAATCAGGATGACTTTATCCCTTGGAAAAGAGGGGTAAGTCTTTAAGGGAAGAGGGAGATTAAAAGTAAAAAGAGCCAAGTGAAAAATATGCGGTCAACAATTCCCCTTCTTTGAATTTTTGCCGGGGTGGTTTTTACTGTTAAAATTATCCGGACTAAAATATACAGAACGATATTAAAAAAAATCTTTGCTCACTTTGCGTTAAAAAAAAAAATAATAACAAATTTTAATATAAAAATGTTTTCATTACAAAATAAAAAAGCCGTTGTGACAGGCGGAGGAAGCGGAATTGGACAAGCCATTGCGGTTCAGCTTGCTGCGAATGGTGCAGAAGTTCATATCCTTGAAATTACAGAACAGAATGGACAGGAAACTTTAGAGAAAATAAAATCTGCAGGAGGAAACGCTACAGTTTACGCCTGTGATGTTTCAAAACAAAAAGATGTTTTAGCTGTTTTTGAACAAGTTGGAGCAATCAATATCCTAGTCAACAATGCAGGAATTGCCCACATCGGAAAAGCAGATACGACTTCAGAAGAAGATTTTGACAGAATTTATAATGTCAATATCAAAGGCGTTTATAATTGTCTGTTCACAGCGATTCCACAGATCAGAAAATCCGGTGGCGGTGTGATTATCAATATGGCTTCCATTGCTGCATTGGTGGGAATCCCTGACCGTTTTGCGTACAGTACAGCAAAAGGAGCAGTGAAAGCAATGACTATGAGTGTGGCCAAAGATTATATCCGTGAAAATATCCGTTGCAATTCCATTTCTCCGGCACGTGTGCACACGCCTTTTGTGGATGGATTTTTACAGAAAAATTATCCTGATAATATTGAAGAAATGTTTGAGAAATTATCGAAAACTCAACCCATCGGAAGGATGGCTCAGCCTGAGGAAGTTGCCTCGTTGGCGCTGTATTTATGCAGTGATGAAGCTTCATTCATTACGGGTGTAGATTATCCTATTGACGGTGGCTTTACTACTTTGAACAATTAAAATTTGTAAATTAAGCTAAACCTTTGATTCGGGCTACACTACCCTAGCCCCGATAGAAACGGCATCCTTTTTTGTCATTGCGGTTGCGAAACAGTTCAACTTCTTTCTCAATTGTCCGCAATGACAAAAAAGATACAGTGGATAGCGGGATTAAGCTCCTAAAAAAAATATGTGGATTTAATTCTACAAACAAAACTTAACAATAATCAAAATATGAAATTAATAAAATTCGGAAAACCGGGACAGGAAAAACCGGGAGTCATTATTGATGATAAAAGATATGATGTCTCTCATCTGGTAAAAGATTACGATGAAAACTTCTTTTCCGGTGACGCTATTGAAAATTTAAAATCGGAGATAAATACACAGAATTTACCCGAAATTTCTGCCGATGAAAGATTGGGATCCCCTTTGGCCAGACCATCCAAGATCATCTGTGTAGGATTGAACTATAAAGATCACGCAGCAGAAACCAACGCTCCGATTCCGCAGGAACCGATTCTGTTTTTTAAGGCGACAACGGCAATTGTGGGTCCGAATGACGATCTGATTATTCCAAAAACAAGTACAAAAACCGACTGGGAAGTTGAGCTGGCGATCGTCATTGGAAAAAAAGCGAGCTATGTTTCTGAGGAAAATGCGCTTGAACACGTTGCAGGTTATGTTCTGCACAACGACTACAGCGAAAGAGCCTTTCAGCTGGAAAGAAACGGACAGTGGGTAAAAGGAAAAAGCTGTGATACTTTTGCGCCGTTAGGTCCTTTTATTGCGACGCCGGACGAGATTGAAGATGTTCATAATCTGCGTTTGTGGCTGAAGGTGAACGGAGAAATTTTGCAGGATGGAAATACTTCCAATCTGATTTTTGATGTGCCTTTTATTGTGAGCTACATCAGTCAGTTTATGACTTTGCTTCCAGGGGATATTATCAGTACGGGAACGCCTGCCGGTGTTGGTTTGGGGCAAAAACCTGAGCCTTGGTATCTGAAACCAGGCGATGTGGTGGAATTGGGAATTGATCGATTAGGGAGCAGTATTCAAAAAGTAAAAGCATACGATGAATGAAAAAATTCTGTCTCGCTCTCGACTTAATTGATGATCCCAAACTGATTGCTGAATACGAAAATCATCATCAGAATATCTGGCCAGAAGTCAGACAAAGTATTTTGGATTCCGGAATTATTGATATGGAAATTTATCGTTTTCAAAACCGATTGTTCATGATCATTGAAGCTGACGACAGTTTTTCTTTTGAGTCTAAAAATGATTTGGATAAAAACAATCCAAAAGTTCAGGAATGGGAAGAATTGATGTGGAAATTCCAGCAGCAGTTGCCCAATTCGAATGCTGGAGAAAAGTGGCGGTTGATGGACAGAATTTTCACGTTATAAATTAGATTTGAAATAAATGATTATAGATTCTCACGTTCATTTTTGGAATTTTAATCCGGTGCGCGATGCCTGGATTACGGAAGAGATGACGGCAATTCGGAAAGATTTTCTGCCCGAAGATTATTCGTTGCTTTTAAAAGAAAATCAGGTTGATGGATGCGTAGCAGTTCAGGCTGACCAAAGTGATGAAGAGACTGCTTTTTTGGTAGATTTGGCTAAAAAAAATCCGATGATTAAAGGAGTTGTCGGCTGGATTGATTTAGCTTCTGACAAACTGGAAGAGTCGCTTAAAAATTATCATTCTGAAAAATTGATTAAAGGCTTCCGACACATCGCTGAAGGAGAAGAACTTGGTTTTTTACTAAAAGAAAATGTTCTTAATGGAATTTCGAAACTTCAACAGTTTGATTATACTTTCGATATTTTATTAAGACAGGATCAGCTTTTAGATGCGGTCAAACTTTCGGAGAAACTGCCTGAGCAGCCGTTCATTCTGGATCATTGCGGTAAGCCTGATCTGAAGACCAAAAAACTGAAAGACTGGAAAGAAAATATTTCAGAATTGGCTCGCAATCCCAATGTCTATTGTAAAATTTCGGGACTTTTGACTCAGGGAACCTGGAATTTGGCTGATGAAAAATCCATTTTTGAAATTTTGGATTCTGTTTTTTTGAAATTTGGAATTAAACGATTGGTTTTCGGAAGCGACTGGCCTGTGATGTTGTTGGGTGGAAATTATGCTTTGTGGATAGAATTGATTTCAAAATATTTGACACAGTTTTCAAAAGAAGAACAGCAGCTTTTTTTCTCAGGAAATGCAGTGAAATTCTATAATTTATAAACCACAAATCGAAGATTCGACGGAGTCAAAAGGCGCAAAGGATTTTGAAACTTGAGTCACATTAGATTTAAGTTTAATATTTTGAGAATAATGTGAACACAGCAGTTTAAAAAATAATTACTTAAAAATTATAATAACAAAACGTAGTAGTCTTTGCTGAGTGAAATAGAAGATTTGACGTATTCAAACTCCCTTGCGAACTTAAAAATAGTTAGTAGTCAAAAAAATCTTTGCGCACTTTGCATCAAAAAAAACATTATGAATTTAAATTTAGAACATAAAATAATCATCATAAGCGGCGGTGCAAAGGGCATCGGAAACGCCATTGCGAAAATTTTAGCCGAAGAAAAGGCATTGCCGGTAATCATTGGCAGAAATGAAAATGATAATAAAAAAGCTGTTCAGGAAATCTTAGATAACGGAAGAAATGCCGACTTCGTAACTACCGAACTTTCACAACCCGAAGAATGTAAAAAAGCGATCGATGCAGTTGCAAAAAAATACGGAAAAATTGATGGAATCGTCAATAATGCAGGTGTGAACGATGGTGTTGGTTTGGAAAACGGTTCGTATGAAGGTTTCATTTCATCTTATCATAAAAACGTGGTGCATTATTATCTTTTGGTACATCATGCTCTTCCTTATTTAAAAGAAAGTAAAGGTTCAATTTTAAATATTGGCAGCAAGACCGCAGAAACCGGACAAGGCGGAACATCAGGTTACGCCGCTGCCAATGGTGCCAGAAATGCTTTGACAAGAGAATGGGCAGTCGAACTTTTGCCTTACAGCATCCGTGTGAATGCCATCATCGTTGCCGAAGCATGGACTCCACTTTACGAATCGTGGATTTCTACTTTTGAAAATCGTGAAGAAAAACTGAAAAGTATTACTTCAAAAATCCCTTTGGAAAACCGCATGACGACCTCAGAAGAAATTGCAAATATGGCAGCGTTTCTCTTATCTCAAAAGTCCTCGCATACCACGGGACAATTGATTCATGTGGATGGTGGCTATGTACATTTGGACAGGAGTTTGGGGTAAATATTTTTATGTTAATAATTATTTAAATATAATTATTGATATTTGAATAAATTAATCATACTATGAAAGATGATAATCAACATCAGTGTATCAGTAAAAGCAACTTAAGTGAGCAAACCGTTCAGAATATTAATAAGTTTGGACTTCAAGTGATTTTGGTTGGCTCCACTGATTATCTACCCTCATTTGCATACAGTATAGGTCTACAAAAATCTTATAATCATCCTGAAATAATTTGCTTCGGACTTCCTTCGAATCTAGCTCATGGAATTATAAATGATATTGCAAGAATTATAAAGAATGGTGAGAAAATCAACAGCAAAAAAATTTATACCAACATATTTGACAACAGTCGAGCTGTATTTTTAAATGTGGACAAGGTAAATATTCCGGATTATTTTGGAGCGTGTTTGAATTATTATGGCGACGAAAAGTTTGATGCTTTGCAACTTATTTGGACTGATAGAAATGACATATTTCCCTGGGAGGAGAGCTTTGAAGATGAATTTCTTTACAAACAACCTCTATTAGACAGAAATGGTGAATTCAAATTTTATGAGCCGAAAAATTTGACAACCTTCACAACACGACAATGGCTTGAAGAAAAGAAACCTATCTTGAGAGTCGTTCATGATAATGAAGGAGATTGGCAGTTTTTGACTGGAGACCAAATGCCGGAAGACATAAAAATTGTTGCTTTAGAACAATTGATAAAAAGTGATAAAACATTAAATGAGATTTTTGACCTTGACTACGGTGAAGAAGCAGAGAGAGAACACATTGGTGGAGAATGGAAAAGAAATCAAATGGAAACAGATGAGGAAAATTAACTTCTCAATGTAAAATTTATTTTATCTTAAATGAATAGATTTCAAATGAAATTGAGCATCATACAAATAAAAAAAGCGGAAGAAAAAATCTTCCGCTTTTACTTTATCTCAATCCGAAAACTACATCGTCTCCATCTTAAAGCTCATACTTTCAATCACCTTCAGAATCGCTTCAACTGTATCCATTGATGTTAAACAAGGAACACCGTTCTCAACACTCATTCTTCTGATCTGGAAACCGTCTCTTTCAGACTGTTTTCCTTTCGTCATCGTGTTGACAACGTACTGAACTTTTCCTTTCTGAATCAAATCGATTAGGTTTACACTTTCCTCTCCTATTTTGTATCCGATTTTGCAAGGAATGCCTTTTTCTTCGAAGAATTTTGCTGTACCCTCTGTTGCCCAGATTCTGAAACCAACTTCGTGGAATCTTGAAGCTAAATCAGCGGCTTCCTGCTTGTGCTTGTCAGCCACTGTGAACAAAATTGAACCGTGCATCGGAACTTTTCTTCCTGCCGCAACCAATCCTTTGTACAAAGCTTTTTCCAAAGTCGTGTCTTTTCCCATCACTTCTCCTGTAGACTTCATTTCTGGGCCTAAAGAGATATCAACTTTCGTTAATTTTGAGAAAGAGAAGACAGGAACTTTTACGAAAACACCTTGTTTATTTGGAACCAATCCGTTTTTGTAGCCTAAATCTTTCAGTTTCTGACCTAAAATTGCTTTTGTAGCCAGGTTTGCCATTGGAACATCGGTAATTTTAGATAAGAAAGGAACTGTTCTTGATGAACGTGGATTCACTTCAATCACATACACATTTCCTTCAAAAAGAACGTACTGGATATTCATTAAACCAATCACATTCAATCCTTTAGCCAATCTTTGAGTATAATCAACCAAAGTATCAATTTCTGCCTGAGAAACATTCTGTGGCGGATACACGGCAATCGAGTCACCGGAGTGAACTCCTGCTCGTTCGATGTGTTCCATGATTCCAGGAATAATTACCGTTTCGCCGTCGCAAATTGCATCAACTTCCACTTCTCTTCCCGTAATGTAACGGTCTACCAAAACCGGCTGATCCGGACTTGCATCTACCGCAAATTCCATATAGTGCGCCAATTCTGCTTCTGTGTAGACAATTTCCATGGCTCTACCTCCCAAAACGTAGCTCGGACGAACCAAAACCGGGTAACCGATCTCATTCGCAATCACAATCGCTTCTTCTTTTGAAGTTGAAGTTTTTCCTAAAGGCTGAGGAATTCCCATTTCCTGAAGGGCTTTTTCAAACTTATCTCTGTTTTCAGCTCTATCCAAATCTTCCAGTGAAGTTCCTAAAATCTGAACGCCATAAGCGGCTAATTTATCTGCTAAATTGATGGCCGTCTGTCCACCAAACTGTACGACAACTCCTTTAGGTTTTTCAAGGTCGATGATGCTCATCACATCTTCTTCCGTCAAAGGCTCGAAGTATAATTTATCTGAAATTGAGAAGTCTGTAGAAACGGTTTCTGGATTATTGTTGATGATAATCGCTTCGTAACCCATTTCTTTGATCGCCCAAACCGAGTGAACTGTCGCGTAATCAAACTCAACTCCCTGCCCGATTCTGATCGGTCCTGAACCCAAAACGATGATTTTTTCTTTATCGGTAACTACAGATTCGTTTTCTTCCTCATAAGTTCCGTAGAAATATGGGGTTTCTGATTCAAATTCAGCAGCACAAGTGTCTACCATTTTGTAAACCGGCACAATTCCGTTTTCTTTTCTGAAATTGTACACTTCCCTCTGCGTGGATTCCCATAAATGAGCGATATTCTGATCTGAGAAACCTAATTTTTTAGACTGAATTAAAATTTCTTTGTCAAATCTGTTTGCTGCAATTGTCTTTTCGAAATCAACTAATTTCTTTAATTTCCAGATGAAGAATTTATCAATTTTGCTCCATTCTACAATTTGTTCCCAGTCGTAACCTCTTCTTAAAGCGTCACAAATGATAAACAGTCTTTCGTCATCACAAACTCTGATTCTTCTTTCGATATCTTCTTCAGTTAAAGCTGCAGCCTGTTTTGTTTTTAAACCTAAATGTCTCAAGCCTGTTTCCAAAGAACGCACTGCTTTCTGTAGAGACTCTTCGAAGTTTCTTCCGATGGCCATTACTTCACCAGTTGCTTTCATTTGAGTTGACAATCTTCTGTCAGCCGTTTCAAATTTATCGAAAGGGAATCTTGGGAATTTAGTTACCACATAATCCAAAGCAGGCTCGAAACAAGCGTAAGTTTTTCCTGTAACCGGATTCATAATTTCATCTAAAGTCAATCCTACAGCGATTTTTGCAGCAATTTTCGCAATCGGATAACCTGTTGCTTTTGATGCTAATGCCGATGAACGGGAAACTCTAGGGTTTACTTCGATGATGTAGTAATCGAATGAATGTGGGTCTAAAGCCAACTGCACGTTACATCCACCTTCAATTCCTAAAGCCCTAATGATTTTCAGTGAAGCGTTTCTCAACAGCTGATATTCTCTGTCTGAAAGCGTCTGTGAAGGCGCCACAACAATTGAGTCACCTGTGTGAACTCCCACCGGATCTATATTTTCCATGTTACAAACCACAATCGCGTTGTCGTTTGCATCACGCATTACTTCGTATTCAATTTCTTTGAAACCAGCGATTGATCTTTCGATCAGACACTGCGTAACCGGACTGTATTTCAATCCTAATTCAGCAATTTCCTTCAATTCAGCTTCGTTGGCAGCGATTCCTCCACCGGTTCCACCCATTGTGAAGGCAGGACGAACAATTACCGGATAACCGATCTCGTCAGCAAAACGAAGCGCTCCTTCAACTGTTGTTACAATATCAGATTCCGGAACCGGTTCGTTTAATTCTCTCATCAATTCACGGAACAGATCTCTGTCTTCCGCTCTGTTGATCGCTGAAAGTGTAGTTCCCAAAACTTCCACTTTGCATTCTTCAAGAATACCTGATTTTTCCAGTTCTACTGCCATGTTCAAACCTGTTTGTCCACCAAGAGTCGGTAAAAGTGCATCCGGACGCTCTTTTCTGATGATGTGACTTACAAACTGAAGTGAAATCGGCTCGATGTAAACCTTGTCAGCGATTTCAACATCCGTCATAATCGTTGCAGGGTTTGAATTGATCAAAATCACCTTGTACCCTTCTTCTCTTAATGAAAGACAAGCCTGCGTTCCTGCGTAATCAAATTCCGCCGCCTGACCGATGATAATTGGGCCGGAACCGATTACTAAAATTGTTTTTATGTCGTTTCTTTTCATTTTCTTTTATTAATGTTGAACCTCTTCAGGTTCGTGAATTAATTATTTCTATTTTTCCATGGGTTTTACCCATGGCTATTGTTGTTGAACCCTTTCAGGGTTTGGGGATGATTATGTCAACATACCAAATTTGTGATGCGCCATCCTTTTTGACAGCCACAACGTGGCTGAACATTACTAGCCATAGGTGAAACCTATGGACTGAATATTGACATCACAACCCAACAACCCATGAAATGGGTTGAACTATGCCCACAAATATTTTTCATCAAATTCAATCCCATTTGTTCGCAATAGATTTTTATATTCATTCTCAAAAGACTCATGCTTATGATGCTCTTTTTGATTTTTAATATAATTAATAACTGCATCTTTTTCTTTTTCAGAATATGTAAACGCTCCATAACCACTTTGCCATTCTTCAAAATCAGGAAATAATCCGCTTTGCTTTATCCAACTATTGCCTGCAATTTTAATATCTTTTACAAAATTGCTCAATGAAACCGATGGATGTAAGTCTACAAACAAATGAATATGATCTGGCATTCCGTTAATTCTGTAAAGTCTGCAGTTTTTATTCTTTACAATTCCCCAAATGTATTTGTATAACTGATCTTCATGCGCTTCAACCAAAACAGGTTTCCTATGTTTTGTACTGAATACAATCTGATAATATATTTGACGGAATGTTGACATTTATTTATTCTTAAAGTTTTCCATTAATTCAATGAAATCATCAAACAAATAATTCGCATCTTCAGGACCCGGGCTCGCTTCAGGGTGATACTGAACTGAGAAGCAAGGATGAATCTTATGTTTCAGACCTTCGTTTGTCCTGTCATTCAATGCGATATGAGTCTCTATCAAATCTGTTTCTTTAAGGCTCTCCTGATCAACTGCGTAACCGTGATTCTGAGAAGTGATCGCTACTTTATTTTTTTCTAAATCCAAAACAGGGTGATTTCCTCCTCTGTGACCGAATTTTAATTTAAAAGTTTTTGCACCGCAAGCAAGGCCAATCAACTGATGTCCAAGGCAAATCCCGAAAATTGGAACTTTACCAAGCAATCCGCGGATCATTTCTAAAGCTTTTTGGTTGTCTTCAGGATCTCCGGGACCGTTGGATAACATAATTCCATCCGGATCCATCAGCAAAATTTCTTCTGCTGTAGTATCATGGGAAACAACAATGATGTCGCAGTTTCTTTGAGATAATTCTCTGATTATTCCTAATTTAGACCCAAAATCCACAAGTACTACTTTAAGTCCTCTTCCCGGATTGGCGTAAGAAGTTTTTGTTGAAACCTGCTCTACCTGATCCGTTGAGAAAGTTGTTGATTTTAATTCTTCAACGGTTGTGTTTTCGTCTGCATCTGCATTCACTATTTTTCCTTTTACCACACCTGAGTTACGGAGAATTCTAGTCAGTCTTCTGGTATCAATTCCTGAAATTCCTGAAAGATTTTTCTTTTTAAACAGTTCCTGTAAAGTAATCTGAGTTCTGAAATTGGAAGGTAAATCGCAAATTTCTTTTACAATAAGACCTTTAATTGCAGGCTCGATGCTTTCGTAGTCATCACGGTTGATTCCGTAATTTCCGATCAGCGGATACGTCATGCAAACAATCTGACCGCAGTATGACGGGTCAGAAATCAATTCCTGATATCCTGTCATTCCGGTATTGAAAACCACCTCTCCTGCTGTCTCCAAATCTGCTCCGAAACCTTCTCCATGAAATACTTCACCGGACTCCAGTATTAATTTTTTCTTCATTTTAACTTTTATCTTTATTTCTATTTTATCTAAATATTTTCGACCTGTCTGATTTCTGATTCCGCCCTTTAAGGGCTCACGGACATCAATTTTTTCTTTAACTCCATGGGCTTCACCCATGGCTATTGACAGGTCGCCCTTTAAGGGCTTTCTTTGGCATTATTTCTTTTTGTAGAAATTTCTTAGCAATTTAAAATTGAATCTTAAGAAATCTCAAAAGCAGTCACACTTGGCTCTTTAACTTTTACCTTTTTACTTAAAAGAAAAACCTTTCTCTTCCAAAGCATTTTTCAAAATCGCCATTCTTGCGAAAACACCATTCTGCATTTGTTTAAAAATTCTTGAGCGTTCACATTCTACCAAGTCAGTATCGATTTCTACTCCTCTGTTGATGGGTGCCGGATGCATAATGATCGCTTCCTTTTTCATTGTTTTTTCTCTTGCTTTCGTCAAACCATATTTTTTATGATATTCCGAAGCTGAAAAACTCATTTTTGAATCATGTCTCTCGTGCTGGATTCTCAATAACATCAAAACATCTACATCGTGAATCATCTCATCTACTGAAAGATACGTGCCGTTAATTAAAGCTCCTTCATCAAACCATTGTTCAGGTCCTGAGAAATACACTTTAGCGCCTAATCTTCTTAAAGCTTCTGCATTGGAATTGGCAACACGGCTGTGTTTAACATCACCAACGATTCCTATTTTTAAACCTTCAAAAGTTCCGAATTCCTGATAGATCGTCAGTAAATCGAGCATACATTGTGAAGGATGATTTCCAGTTCCGTCGCCTCCGTTGATCACCGGAATGTTGATATTTTTCAATTCATCAAAATAACGGTCTTTTTTATCTCTGATCACGACAAGATTTACGCCGATACTTTCAATCGTTTTTACGGTATCATATAAACTCTCACCTTTGTTGACAGAACTGTTGGAAGCATCAAACGGAACGACCTGTAAACCCAGTTTTCTTTCGGCAACATCGAAGCTTGTTTTCGTTCTTGTACTGTCTTCAAAAAACAGATTTGAACAGAACACTTCGCCCTCAATTTTGGCAGTTTTTCCGTTGGCAAAAGCTAAAGCTTCCGTCAGTATCTTATTGATTTTCTCTGTACTTAGTTCGGTAATCGTAAACATAAAATCTAATTTTTGAACATAAAAAAAGCGAAGAAAATATCTTCGCTTAAAATAAATAAATATCGTAAAGGGCGTCTACGCCCGGTAATTCTAATGATATAAATACTGTGTTATTCATTAGGTGCAAAGATATAACATTAAGGTAACATGACAAAGCAAAAATTGTAAAAAAATTAAAAAACTTCAATCGCTGGTTATTCTCATTTATTCTTAATATTTTTGTTAGAATTCAAATACAGTTTATGGACGCAAAAGACAGGATGATTCTCAGTATAATTCAGGAAGACTCTACTTTCTCGGTGAAAGAAATTTCAGAGAAAATAGGTTTAACCTTTACCCCAACCTACGAACGCATCAAACAGTTGGAAAAACAGGGGATTATTGAGAAATATGTCGGTCTTCTGAACCGTGAAAAACTCGGTTTAAATATTGTTGTTTACTGCAATGTCCGTCTTAAAGAACAGTCAAAAAAAGTTCTGGAAACTTTCGAGAAAAACATAATGCAACACGATGAAGTTCAGGAGATCATCAGCCTTTCCGGTGAATATGATTATATGCTGAAAATTATTGCAAAAGATATTAATTCTTATAACGAATTTACCGTCAATGTCATTTCAAATATTCCAAGTATCGGGCAATATCACAGTTCTATTGTGCTTCATGAGGTGAAGAAGTCGACTAAGTTTAAGATTGATTTGGGTTAATTTTTTATTTAAATCAAAACATTTAGCTTAATAATTAAAAAATACTATATCCCGCTTATAATGAAACATATATTATTAATACTAGGAATAATAATATCAAACTCATTCTTTTCGCAAAATACTTCCGAAGTTGTTGATGTAGGTAATAATGAAAGGTTTGAAAATAACGAAGATAAAGACGCACAAAATTACATCGCAGGATATCTTACTGATTTTTTTGATAAAACTTACGAAAAGCCTAACGGACTCTATCTTGTTATCGAACAAAGAAATCCCAGCAACAGAAATACTCTCGAAATTGAAAATGTTCCTTTTCTTACTTCAACTGATATAAAAATATAATTTTAAATAAAAATGGCGATAAATTCCCAACTGTTGTATTTTAATTTAATGAAACAGGAAGTAGAAAATTAAAGAAAACTACATCTAAGAACTCTGGAAATGGAATCGCTATAATTGTTGACAAAAAAATAATTACCATGCCAATGATTGTTGCTGAGATATCAGATGGTAAGCTAGAATACAACAGTATTTTGCCTTATAACGAAACTGAATTAATAGTTAATAAATTAAAATAATTTTCTTTAAATTGACATTTTTTTTAATCTAAATTATCCTAATAATTTATTTTTTAGTTTATTAAACTGATATTCTATTTTATCTAAACAAAGATTTCCGATACTTCCCTGATGGGTATGATTTAAATTTTTAATTTCAAAATCAAAGTCATTATTTTCAATCTCCTGCCCTACTTTTATATACGCATCACGGAATGAGCTTCCGTTTTTCACCTCTTCATTGATTTTCTCTACACTGAAAAGATATTGATACTTTTCATCTTCCAAAATCCCATCCTTCACCTGAATATTGGGCAATGTATAAGTCAAAATTTCAAGACATTCTTTCAAAGAATCTATTGCAGGGAAAAGAATTTCCTTTGTCAGTTGCATATCTCGGTGATAACCCGACGGAAGATTATTCGTCAATAATATAAATTCATTCGGCAACGACTGAATTCGGTTGCAGCGCGCACGAACCAACTCAAAAATATCCGGATTTTTCTTGTGTGGCATAATGCTGCTTCCCGTTGTAAATTCCTTAGGAAAACTTATAAAATCAAAGTTCTGACTTAAATACAGGCAAACATCATAGGCAAATTTCCCCAACGTTCCTGCCAATGTTGCCATTGCCATCGACAACATTTTCTCTGATTTTCCACGTGTCATTTGAGCATATACCGAATTATAATTCATCGATTGAAAACCTAAATTATACGTTGTACTCTCACGGTCAATCGGGAAAGATGAGCCATAACCTGCCGCCGATCCTAATGGATTTTTATTAATGATGTTTTTAACCGAGAACAACATTTCTACATCGTCTAACAATGCTTCCGCATACGCTCCGAACCATAACCCAAAAGATGAGGGCATTGCGATCTGTAAATGCGTATATCCGGGAAGCAAAACATTTTTATGCTGATCTGCTAGTTTAATCAATATTTGAAAGAATTCATCCGTTAAAGCTGTGATCTCACGGATTTCATCCAATAAATACAGTTTTATATCCAATAAAACCTGATCATTTCTAGAGCGGGCGGTGTGAATTTTCTTTCCGGTATCGCCTAATTTTTCAATTAAAATAGATTCAATCTGCGAATGAATATCTTCCGCTGTTTTATCAATTTCAAAAGTTCCGTTTTCGATATCTTTCAAAATTTCTTCCAAAACAGACAACATCTGCGCTGATTCTTCATTGGAAATGATTCCAACTTCTGCTAGCATTTTGCAGTGCGCCACCGAACCTTTAACATCGTATTTTGCTAAGCGTTCATCAAAGTCAAGATCTTTCCCGACTGTAAATTTATTGACTAATATGTTGGTGGCATTATCGTCTTTTTGCCATATTTTTTTCATAATTTTTTCTTTAAAACATTAGTTTTTCTTTTGTCTTGAAATCGAAGATTCGACGTAGTCAAACAAAAGAAACAAAAGTTCAAGACTGGAAACTTCCACTAAAAAATATTTTTATTCTCTAAAAATCCCAAAACTCGTGCGAATTGATTATTGGTTCTTCAGTTCAATACTTGTGTCGCACTCAAACAGTGGGATTTTCTTAACGTTCATAAAATTATTTACTAACGCTCCAATTTCCTAAGTCGATTATTTACAAACTAAATCTTTATTATCCCTTATCCAACCTATAAAACCTTTTCTAGAATCTTAATATAAATCTCAATTCCTTCTTCTATTTCCTTTATATATATGTATTCATCTGCGGTGTGAGAGCGTGTGCTGTCGCCAGGACCGAGCTTCACCGATGTACACGGAATAATTGCCTGATCGGATGATGTTGGTGAACCGTAAGTTGTTCTCCCGATTTCCAAACCTGCCTTAACAAATGGATGATCCTTTTCGATTTTTGAGGAATTTAGCCTGAAAGATCTTGCAGTCAACTTTGATTTCATCTGTGATTGAATAATATCGAAGGCTTCCTGATTAGAATACTCATCAGTAACTCGCACATCTAATGTGAATTGACACGATTCAGGAACGACGTTATGCTGAACTCCCGCATGAATTCCCGATAAAGTCACTTTAACTTCACCCAAATAATCCGAAACTTTTGGAAATTTGAAATTTAAAACCTGCTGTACATCTGCCATGCATTTTTCAATCGAGTTATCATTATTCGGATGAGCGGCGTGAGAAGGAGTTCCTTTCATTTCACCATCAATCACCAACAATCCTTTTTCCGCAATCGCCAGATTCATCTGCGTTGGTTCTCCTACGATGGCAAGTTCGATATTCGGAAGCTGCGGAAATAAAGCTTCAATTCCGTCAAATCCTGAAATCTCCTCCTCAGCTGTCAAAGCAATCACTAAATTATATTTTAAATCTTCTTTATCGAAAAAATGTAGAAAAACCTGAGCCATAGAAACCAGAGAAGCACCGGCATCATTGCTTCCCAATCCAAACAGTTTTCCATCTTTTTCAACCGCTAAAAAAGGATCTAAAGTGTACGCTTTATTTGGTTTTACCGTATCGTGATGGGTATTCAGCAAAATTGACGGCTTGAAAACGTCGAAATTTTTATTCACCGCCCAGATGTTGTTTTTAAAACGTTTTGTAGGAATTTTGTTCTCTTTAAAAAAGTTTTCAATCTCCACAGAAGTATTATATTCATCTTTGCTGAATGAAGGAATTTCAATCAGTTTTTTCAGTAAATCCACTGCATTATTCAGTAATTCTTCTTTACTATAAACAGATTTCAGTTCCTGCATGATGGTTTTCTATATGATTTTTCAATTCGGTTTCTTTAATTAAGAATACTTTATTTACATTATTTTTTACGGCTCCAAGAGCGTTTTCCAGTTTCGGTAAAATTCCTTTATGAAGTCTTCCTTCATTTTTTAAAACAGAAAATTCTCCTTCCGAAATATTTTTGATGACAGATTCAGGATTTTCTACATCTTCCAAAACCCCTGATTTATCAAAGCAATACAATAATTCAACATCATATTTGGAAGATAAAGCCTGAGCAATCACCGAAGCAATCGTATCTGCATTGGTATTGAAAAGATTACCTTTTTTATCGTGAGTGATGGCTGAAAATACCGGAACGAGTTTAAGCTTAATCAATTTCGAGATTAATTTTCTGTTCACGCTTTTCTTCTCAATATCACCTACAAATCCAAAATCTATTTCTGCATGATCTCTTTTTTTGGCTTTAATTAAATTGGCATCAGCCCCTGAAAATCCTATTGCTTTGCATTTTTTCTGCTGAAGTTTTGCCACAATATTTTTATTGATACCTCCCGCATATACCATCGCCACAATATCCAAGGTATCTTTATCCGTGATTCTTCGTCCGTTGATCATTTTCTGTTCAACACCAAGTTTATCAGCCAATGTTGTTGCTAATTTTCCGCCACCGTGAACTAAAATTTTTCGTTCTTTAATTTCAGAAAACTGATCAAGAAACTCGTTCAATAATTCCTCATCATCGATTAATGCTCCGCCGATTTTTATAATGTATAATTTTTCTTTCATTTTATCATTGATAGGATTCTATCCTATCCTTTATTAAATCGTTCTTTTGGAAATCTGATTGAACTCAATTCACTGAGGTGAATTTAAACCTAACGGGTTTTATTTTACTTAGAGTTCAATCCATCTAAAATTTCAGAGAAGACAGCCTGAGCCGAGAAAATTCGGTTTTTCGCCTGTTGGTAAATGATAGAATTTTCACCATCCATTACTTCGTCGCTCAATTCTACATTTCGACGAACCGGAAGACAGTGCATTACTTTCCCCTGATTGGTACTGGCTAATTTTTCATTCGTCAGCATCCAGTTTTCTTTCACTTCGGGCATTGTTGCGTAATCATCAAAAGACGACCAGTTTTTTACATAAATAAAATCTGCATTTTTCAACGCTACATCCTGATTATGAATCACCTCTATATCTTTCGTAAAGTTTTTATCTAAATCATAGCCTTCAGGATTGGCAATCACCAATTCAACATCCATTTCCTGCATCCATTCAGCGAAAGAATTTCCTACCGCATGAGCAATCGGCTTGATGTGAGGAGCCCAAGTCAGCACCACTTTTGGTTTATGCTCTTCTTTCCAGTTTTCGGTAATCGTAATACAATCCGCCAAGCTTTGCAAAGGGTGACGTGTAGCAGATTCCAGAGAAATTACCGGAACTTTCGCATGTTGCTCGAATTGGCTTAAAATACTTTCGTTAACATCATCTTCCTTGCTTTTCATCCCTGCAAAACAACGAACTGCAATGATATCACAATATTGATTTAATACTTCAATGGCATCTTTAATATGTTCAACAGTGTCACCGTTCATGACAGCTCCATCTGCAAATTCCAGATTCCAGGCTTCCTGAGCTGCATTTAATGTCAGAATATTTAAACCTAAATTTTGCGCAGCAATCTGACTGCTTAAACGCGTTCGCAAACTTGAATTTAAAAATACAAGTCCTATTGTTTTACCTTTTCCTTTAGAGGGTTCCAAAAGAGGATTTTCTTTAATTTGTAAAGCTTTTTTTATGATTTCCTGTAAGTTTTTAACATCACTTACAGAGGTGAATTTTTTCATTTGAGAATTTTTATTTTTTCAATGGACAAATGGAATATCCATTTCATTTTGAATTGATTTTAAAGATTTTCTAAAACAGTTTTCAGAGCACCAATGAATAGATCGGTTTCTTCTTTTTTGATGTTAAGCGCTGGAAGTACCCTTAATACAGCCTTATCATTGGAGTTTCCTGTGAAAATATGATGATTGTACAATAGGCTGTTTCTCACTTCTGAGCAATCCCTGTCGAGTTCAATTCCAATCATCAGGCCTTTCCTACGGATCGTTTTAATATGTGGAAAATCTTTCAATTCATTTTCAATATATTCGCCCATTTCCTGAGCATTCTTGATGAGATTCTCATCTTTCATTACGTCTAACACCGCGATCGCAGCAACACAAGCTAGGTGATTCCCTCCAAAAGTCGTTCCCAGCAAACCGTTGCTTGCCTGAAATTTTGGATGGATTAATACGCCACCAATCGGGAAGCCATTTCCCATTCCTTTTGCTGTGGTAATGATATCGGCTTCTATTCCAAATTCCTGATGTGCAAAGAAATATCCACTTCTTCCGTATCCTGACTGAACTTCATCTAAAATCAAAACCGCATTGTATTTTTCACACAGTTCTTTAATTTTAGTTAAAAATTCAGCCGTTGGAATCATAATTCCGCCAACTCCCTGAATTCCTTCAATGATTACAGATGAAATTTCACTTCCCTGATTTTCAAAAACGGCTTCAAGCTGTTCGATATTATTCCAGTCAGATTTGATAAATCTTTCATCATAGTTTACTGGAGCAACAATTTTAGGATTGTCGGTCACGGAAACTGCCGCCGAAGTTCTGCCATGAAATGAACCTGAGAAATACAGTACTTTGCTTTTTCCATTGTGAAAAGAAGCTAGTTTTAAAGCATTTTCATTTGCTTCAGCACCTGAATTACATAAAAATAAGTTGTAATCTTCCAAGCCTGAAAGTTTTCCTAATTTATCAGCTAACTCCGTTTGTAATTCATTCTGAACCGAGTTTGAATAAAAAGATATTTTATCTAATTGGTTTTTTAATTGAGTTTGATAATGCGGATGGTTGTGCCCAATGGAAATTACCGCGTGACCTCCGTAAAAATCAAGATATTTTTCTCCTTTATCGTCCCAGAGAAATGATCCCTGAGCTTTTACCGGATTAATGTTGAATAATGGATATACGTTGAATAAATGCATGTCTAGTTATAAATGATAATTGATGTTTGATGAATGATTTACAAATTCATCCTTAAAATTCTTTTAATTTATCTTTTACCTTGAAGCAAAAGAAACAAAAGTTCAAGACTTGGAAAATTCTGCTAAAATTTTAAATAATTTCCTGAAATTTCTAAACTCGGGCGGAAGGCAAAACCTGTTTCTCAAAGATGTTTTTGACCGCCACTCAAACAATGGAAATTTTTTAACGGAATTCTTTAAAATTTCTTAACACCTCCGTTTCCTAGGTCGGTTTTTGATTCGAGGTGCAAAAATTCACAATTGACTTATTGACCATTGACATTAAAAAGCCAAAGGCTTCAAGTTCAATCCTAAATTTTCGTCCCAGCCCATCGCGATATTCATATTTTGAACTGCCTGTCCGGAAGCTCCTTTCAACAAATTGTCAATCGCTGAGTGAATCACCACAACATTTCCACTCTTTTCTATATGAATCATACAACGATTGGTATTGACAACCTGTTTTAAATCAATTGCTTTCTCACTTACCTTTACAAAAGGCTCATCTGCGTAAAAATCCCGATACAGTTGATTGATATCTGAAAGTTCTACATCTGTTTTCACCGTGGAACTCGTAAAAATCCCTCTCGTAAAATCTCCTCTCCACGGAACAAAATTCAGACTGATTTCATCAGTATTAAATGAAACTAACTGCTGTAAAATCTCATCTATATGTTGATGGGTCAAAGTTTTATAAGCCGAAATATTATCGTTTCTCCAGGTAAAATGCGTCGTTGGCTGTAAAGACTGACCTGCACCTGTTGAACCTGTGATTCCCGTTGTGTAAACCTCATTCAACAACCCTTTTTGAGCTAATGGAAGCACAGCCAGTTGAATCGCTGTCGCAAAACATCCTGGATTTGCAATACTTTTTGCTCCTACAAGTTGTTTTTTGTTGATTTCAGGCAAACCGTAGATAAAATTTCTGTTTTCGAAATTACCATCTAAACGAAAATCATTTCCTAAATCAATTACTAATGTTTCATCTTTTATATTATTTTGAGTCAGCCAATTCCAGCTTTCTTTGTGAGGAAGACATAAAAACAAAATGTCTACATCTTCAGGCTGATCTGTTAAAAACATTTCACAAACCGTCGCTAAATCTGGGTACAAATCTGAAATCTTTATTCCCGAATTTGAACGGCTATATAAAAAACTCAAAGTCACATTGGGATGAAAAGCCAGCAAACGAACTAATTCGCTTCCTGTGTAGCCGTTGGCACCGATTATTCCGATATTTTTTTTCATTTTCTTTTTTCCACAGATTGCACCTGAGGCCATTATTATTTGAACCCATCGAGTTCGTTTTTAAACATTGAATTGCATGAAGCCCGACTTAAGCGGAAATCCTTTTGTGAGGAGGAACGACGAATAAAAGATTGCGCGAGCCCTTCGACCAGCTCAGGATAAACTGCAGGCTGATAAAGCTGCCTAAATCTTATTTATCTGATGATATATATTTAAAGAATTGCTTACGATTTTTGTGTAGCCTTTCACATCTTCTCCCGTCCACGCTCTGTTTGCTTCGCCATAGCTTCCGAATTTATCGGACATTAGATCATGCTTAGACTCAATTCCGTTTAAGATAAATCTGTATGAATGAAGGGTTACAAAAACTTTTCCGCTTACCGTTCTTTGAGAATCATTCAAGAAAGACTCAATATTTCTCATCACAGGATCTAAGAAAAGTGCCTCATGAAGCCAGTTTCCGTACCAGTCAGACAATTGAGATTTCATCATCTGCTGATATTTTGAAAGCGTATGTTTTTCCAATAAATGGTGTGCTTTGATAATCACAGACGCTGCTGCCGCTTCAAATCCTACCCTACCTTTAATTCCGACAATTGTATCCCCAACATGAATATCACGACCGATTCCATAAGCAGACGCTAATTTTTCAATTTTTTGAATCGCATAAACAGAATGTTCAAAATTTTCTCCGTTTACCGCTACGACCTCACCATTTTTAAATTCAATTTCCAATTCTGAAGGCTCAGTTTCTTTAAGTTGAGACGGAAAAGCTTCTTCGGGAAGATAGTTTCTTGATGTCAAGGTTTCTTTTCCACCGACTGAAGTTCCCCAAAGTCCTTTATTGACAGAATATTGTGCTTTCTGGAACTCCATTTCGTAACCATGACCTTTCAAAAATTCAATTTCTTCTTCACGGGATAAAGATAGATCACGAATAGGCGTAATAATTTGCACATTCGGACACATGACCTGAAAAATCAAATCGAAACGAACCTGGTCATTTCCAGCACCTGTACTTCCGTGAGCAATCGCATCAGCACCGATTTCAATCGCATATTTTGCGATTTCCTGCGCCTGCACCGTACGTTCAGCACTCACAGATAACGGATAGGTATTGTTTTTCAATACATTACCAAAGATCAAATACTTTACACAAGAATTATAATAATCTTCCTGAGCGTCAACGCACCTGTATTCTTTCACCCCAAGTTGAAAGGCTTTTTTCTCCAGTTCTTTTTCCTCTTCTTGAGAAAAACCTCCGGTATTTACAGTGACTGCATATACTTCATATCCAAGTGTTTCACTCAGATATTTGGCACAGTAAGAGGTATCGAGACCTCCGCTAAACGCTAAGATTACTTTCTTGCTCATTTGAATATTGATTTTCGGGTTGATTATTCTCAACGCCATTTACTTTATTATTTTCAGGAACGAAAAGCATAGCCGTACAAAGGCAGTTTTTCCGTTCTTTTTTCATTAAAATTTCATAATTCACGCAACTTTTGCATCCGCTCCAAAACTCATCATCCTGCGTTAATTCAGAATAAATCACCGGTTTATAGCCTAGGTCACTGTTGATTTTCATCACTGCCAAACCTGTCGTTAAACCAAATATTTTTGCATTCGGAAATTTTTCTCGTGACAAAGCAAACACTCTGTCTTTGATCAAAGTTGCAATACCTCCATGCCTGAATTTTGGAGAAACAATCAACCCCGAATTGGCTACAAACTGACCGTGCGACCAGGTTTCAATATAACAGAACCCCACCCATTCACCATTTTCAGTAGCGACTACAGCGTTACCTTCCGAAATTTTTTTACTTAAATATTCGATGGAACGTTTAGCGATTCCCGTTCCCCGTCGCTGTGCAGAATCATACATTTCCTGCTGTATTTCACTCACATACATTAAATGTTCGCATGAGGAAATTTGTATTTCCATTTATTTATCTGAATTTTTTGGCAAATTTAAAACATATTATCTTTAAAAAACAAATTAAAAAGATAATTTTATTGTTTAATTAATATTTGCAGGTATAATTATCTTATTGTTAAAATTTAATATTGCTAAATTGTTATATATTTGCTAAAATGCTATATATGGAAAGTATCTGCCCGAAATGCAAAAGTGAAAAAGTCGTAAAAAGCGGAATCATTAATGAGAAACAGAGATTCCACTGTAAGGATTGTAATTATTACTTTACCGTTAAAAAATTAGGTAAAAAAATTGATGATTACTATGTGACCAAAGCACTACAATTATATCTCGAAGGCTTAAGTTTCCGTGAAATAGAAAGGATTATCGGCGTTTCTCATGTAACCATCAGTTCCTGGATCAAGAAATACAATATTACGAGACCACCTCACTCTGATTTTCATCCGGTTTATAAAATTTTAAAGCAAAATGAGTTGATCGAATACATTTCCAAAGAAGAAAATATTAAAGATTCAGGTCTAATTATCACTCAATTTGCTGACAAGTACATGTTGATTAAATGGGAAAGATTTAAGAAATAAATTCAAATATTTCTAGCATATTTCTGCTAAAATTAAATTTCAAGACCATCAATTAAATTATTTAACAAGCATTATATTAGATGGTTGTCATTAAAATTTTACGACTTATCAATAATCATTGATCATTAATCAACTATATCATAACCATTAATATATACTGAATTTTTATAACTAAATTATTAATTCCAATTTGGCTTTCACAAAATAACAGCCAAAAAATTAATAATTTATGAAGAAAATATTAAGTTTTATTGGATTAGCTTTAATCAGCAGTTCTGTATACGGTCAGGGTTCACCTGATTATGGAAATGGTTTAAAAATAAATTTAAATCCTGAAGGAGATAAATATGTTAGATTTATTCTCTGGGATCAGTTTTGGATCAGGAACACCGAAATGAACCCCGGAAGTATGGTAGGCGGCGAACCCACTGACAATACCTGGAATTTAGGAAACCGGAGAGCACGTATTTTAGCCTATGCTCAAATCACAAAGCGTTACATGATTCTTACGCATTTCGGGATTAACAATCAGACTTTCATCAACGGTGGCTCGACAGGAGCAACAGGAACCGGTGGCTACGGTAATGGTAAAAAACCCCAGCTTTTCTTTCACGATGCATGGAATGAATATGCCGTTGTAATGCCGGGCGAAGCAGGAAAATTCAGCTTGACATTAGGTGGCGGACTTCATTATTACATGGGACTTTCGCGTATGACGATGGCTTCCACACTAAACTTCCTGACGTTAGATTCACCGATTTTCAGCTGGCCTCTGATTGATAATTCAGATCAGTTTGCAAGGCAGATGGGACTTTTCGCAAAAGGTAAATACGGAAAATTTGAGTACCGGATGAGTTTAAACAAACCTTTCGCAACAGATCTCGCTCCAGCCAACACATTAATTCCCGGAAATGAAGTCGCTGTAGACAACAACGGAAATCCAAACTGGTCTAAAGCAGGTTATTTTGAATATCAGTTTTTAGACACAGAATCTAATCTTCTTCCTTTCAAAGTGGGTTCTTATCTGGGAACCAAAAAAGTTTTCAACGTGGGCGCAGGATTTTACCATCAGGCGGAAGGAACGAGAACTTCAGTCAATTCAAACATCGAAAAACACGATATTACCCTACTTTCTGTAGATGCTTTTGCTGATATTCCTTTGGGTGAAGCAAAAAATAAAATGGCTGTTTCGGCGTACGCAGGTTATTTTAACTATAATTTCGGACCGAATTACGTGAGAAATTTAGGTACAATGAACATCACAGCCAACGACCCTAATTTTGTCGGACAAAGAGCTTTAGCTGGTCCCGGAAATCTACAACCCATGATCGGAACCGGAAATGTGGTCTATGCTCAGGCAGGTCTGTTATTGCCGAGCCAGGCTGAAAAACCGAAAATCAGAATTCAGCCTTTTGCTGCTTATACGTATAAAGATTTTGAAGCGTTTGATAAGCCATCGTCGCAGTTTGATGTGGGAGCCAACTGGTTTTTGGACGGTCATCATGCAAAAATCACGACACAATATTCTACGAGACCAGTTTACACAAGTCCAACAGAAAACCCGAAATCTAAAGGCGAATTTATTGTACAGCTTCAGATTTATTTATAAAAACCAATTCCATTTAAATTTAATTATTAACAAAAAAAATCTATTGATATGAGCGAACAACACCACGATGTTTACGAGAATATGACAGATAAGCAGAAAAACCGCACCATCTGGAACGTGATCACTGCATCGTCCCTCGGAACCTTGATAGAATGGTATGATTTCTATATTTTCGGAAGTCTGGCAGTCGTTTTGGCGACCAAATTCTTTCCCGCAGACAATCCTACTGCAGCATTTTTATCTACGCTGGCCACTTTTGCTGCCGGATTTGTAGTAAGACCTTTCGGAGCCCTGTTTTTCGGAAGACTGGGAGACATCATCGGAAGAAAATATACTTTCTTAGTGACTTTATTGATCATGGGATTCTCAACCTTCCTGATCGGATGTATTCCGGGATATGAAACCATCGGATTTATGGCACCGGTTTTAGTTTTAATCTTAAGACTTTTACAGGGATTAGCTTTAGGTGGAGAATACGGCGGAGCAGCGACTTATGTTGCGGAATATTCGCAGCCACACAGAAGAGGTTACTGGACTTCATGGATTCAGACTACCGCTACAGCAGGACTTTTCATTTCACTGATCGTCATTTTAATTACTAAAAATACACTCTCAGCAGAAGACTTTGACTCATGGGGATGGAGAGTTCCGTTCTGGATTTCAATTCTGATGGTTGGAGTTTCATATTTCATCAGAAAAAACATGAAGGAATCACCACTTTTTGCAAAGGCTAAAAGTGAAGGGAAAACTTCTAAAAATCCTTTAAAAGAAAGCTTCGGGAATAAGTTCAATTTCAAATTTGTCTTGTTGGCTTTATTCGGAGCCGCGATGGGACAAGGGGTAATCTGGTACACAGGGCAGTTTTACGCCATGAGTTTCCTTCAAAAAGTAATGAACATTAATTCGATGCAGGTCGATTACCTGATGGCAACGGCACTGTTGATGGGAACACCTTTCTTCGTATTTTTCGGTTGGCTTTCAGATAAAATTGGCCGAAAAGCAATTATGATGACAGGGATGCTGGTCGCAATCTTAGCCTATCGACCAATTTATGACGCAATGTACAAAAGCGTGAATATAGAAGCGAAAACTGTGGCAAGTGAGGGTATTAAAGAAACACGAGTTGCAGCCATTCACAAAACGATTGCAACAGACAGTTTAGTGACATTCCACAAAGAAACGACTTACACAGACGGAACTTTAATTAAAAAAGACAGTATCGTTCACTGGTCAGCAGCCGGTCCGGTAATGAAAGACGGAAAAGCTGAAGAGCCAAAAGTTTCAACGTCGATTACGTTAAACGACGACACGAGATGGTATTTGGTCTTCCTTGTATTTATTCAGGTGATTTTTGTGACGATGGTTTACGGTCCGATTGCCGCATTTTTAGTTGAAATGTTCCCGGTGAGAATCCGTTACACTTCGATGTCGTTGCCGTATCATATTGGTAATGGGGTTTTTGGAGGATTGCTTCCCGCAGTAGCGACCTATCTCGTAACTTCCGGAAAAGATGCAGGACATGCGACGTGGTATCTTGAAGGACTTTGGTATCCGATCGGAGTTGCCGCAGTCTGTTTAGTCATCGGATTAATTTATCTGAAAAATAAGAACAACAATATCCACGATTAATAGGGATAATCACTCAAAAATTTATTAATTTTAAATCTACTAAAATGAACGGATTAAAAAAAATATTAGGCATTGTATGGATTTTAGCCGCCCTAATTGTCGCCTATTTTGGAATAACGGTGATGGGCATCCCTAAAATCACATCAGAAAAGCAGGAAGACCTTGTGTTCGGCATTATTATACTTTTTGTATTGGTTCCGATCGTCACAGGCGGATTGGCCATCTTTGGATATTATTCATTGACTGGAGAATATTCTGACGAGAAATAAATTATAAATGATAGATGATAATTGATGAATGATTTCGGTCTGTTCATCAATTATCGTTTTTAATAGAAGTTTTCATCCTCTTACGGCTGGGAAAAGAAAACTTCTATTTAAATCTCATTCGAAATCAATAATATTAAAAGATTCAAATCATTCACAAATCATCAATAATAACTTATGAAAAAGCGTCACGAGCAAAAACTGATTATACTGAGCGTAGGTCTTTTGATTGCGTTCAGCATTCCGATTTCATTGCTTTTCAACAGTGAAAGGGAGGTTTTTGGGTACCCGATGATTCTTGTTTATTTCTTCGCAGTCTGGATGATTTCCATCATTATTTCTTTTGTAATCGTAAAAAAATATGATGAGTAGTTTCGCATTATTTATCGTTGTCCTTATTTACCTCGCACTTTTGTTCTTAGTTGCCCATTTGGCAGAGAAGAAAAAGAGTAAGATCTGGATTAATAACCCTTACATCTATGCGCTATCGCTTGCTGTGTACTGCACCGCCTGGACGTATTATGGAAGTATCGGCGTGGCAGCGACCAGCGGACTCAATTATTTACCGATTTACATTGGCCCGATCATGGTAATTCCGGCCTGGATTTACATTAATACCCGGATTGTCCGCATTTCGAGAGTCAACAAAATCAGCAGTTTGGCCGATTTCATTTCATTAAGATATGGGAACAGCCGAAGTTTCAGCGCAATCATCACTCTGGTTTGTCTGTTTGCAATTATTCCGTACATCGGATTGCAGATCAAAGCGATTTCCGAGACTTTTCATCTGGTTACAGAAACTAAATTTTCTCAAAATATTTTAACAGACAGCGGAACTTTTGTTGTTATACTAATCGCAGTTTTCTCATCGTATTACGGAACAAAATACGTTGACGCTTCTGAAAAGCGTTTGGGAATTATCTCAGCCATTGCTTTGGAAAGTTTTCTGAAATTATTCTTTATTATTATTTTAGGTTTATTCGTAATATATTATGCATTTGACGGATTTTCAGACCTGTATCAGAAGGCGAGTAAATTTCCTGATTTTAAAGCTAAAAATACATTTAACGGAATCGAAGGCGCGATGAATTGGATGGTTCTCTGTATGATTTCCGGAACAGCAATCTGTATTTTACCGAGACAGTTTCACACCGCAATCGTTGAAAACAGACAGGAAAAACATATTAAAACGGCAATTTGGTTTTTCCCTCTTTATCTTTTGATATTTACCATTTTCATCTTCCCGATTGCCTGGGGCGGAAGATTGATTTTCAACGGACAAAACGTGAATCCTGAGTTCTACTCTATTTTGATTCCGCAACATTTTGACAATACTTTGATTACGGTTTTGGTGTTTCTGGGAGGTTTGAGTTCGTGTATTTCAATGATTATTATTTCGGCGATTACTTTATCGATTATGCTATCAAACAATTTAATTATTCCCTACGGTTTATTGGGGAAATTTAAAGCTGAAAATGAAGTTCAAAATACTAGAAACATTACGAACATCCGTAAATTCTCAATTTTCGGGTTGATTATCGTAGCTTTTGCTTTTTATAAATATTTTATTTTAAAAACCTCTTTAGATTCTGTCGGACTGATTTCATTTGTCATTATTGCTCAGTTGGCACCTGCATTTTTTGGAGCAATATTCTGGCGAAGGGGCAGTTACCAGGGTGCAGTGACTGGACTTTTAGCTGGATTAATTATCTGCTATTTCGGATTGATTATTCCGCAGTATTATTTTTCCTACAATTCTGAATTGAAGGGAGTTTTAAGAGATTTGTATAATGCTTTTCAGTTTTTTGACATTTCGTTTTTAACCCGAATTCCTGAAATTTTCTTTTGGTCGATTTTGGTTAACACTGCCCTATTTACGATACTTTCCGTAAGCATGAAAGGAAATTACCGTGAGAGAAATTTCGCGGAACTATATGTTGACATTGATAAATACATTCAAAATCATGAAAACGCATTTATTTGGCGTGGAACAGCCTATGTTTCTGATATTCAAAATATTCTCGAGCGTTTTTTAGGCAAAAAGAAAACAGAACAGGCAATGCGGATTTTCAATATTAAGTACAATATTGATTCACAAACCGAAACAGCTGATTCCAGATTTATTAAGTTTTCTGAGAACCTTTTGGCTGGAAGAATCGGGACGGCTTCTGCAAAAATCCTGATTGAAGGCGTAACCAAGGAAGATAAAATTTCGTTGAAGGAAGTTTTAAATATTTTGGAAGAATCAAAAGAAAATATCACGCTAAATAAAAAACTGACCGAGAAATCTGAAGAACTGAAACAGCTTTCCAACGACCTCAGTGCCGCAAACGAAAATCTTATCGTCAAAGACCGTCAGAAGGATGATTTTCTGGATTCTGTTGCGCATGAATTGAGGACGCCGATTACAGCAATACGTTCGGCAGGAGAAATTTTAGCGGATGATGACGATATTCCGTTAGATATTAAAAAAGAATTTTTAAGTAATATCATCACAGAGTCTGACCGTTTGAGCGAAATCATTAATGACATTTTGTATCTGGATAAACTTCAGCACGGAGAAATTGCTTTACACATTCAGGAAAATAATATTATTGAAACCTATAAAAAAGCCTTAAATCCTATTCTGCATTTGATCCATCAGAAATTCATTCATGTAAGCGAAGTTGATTTGCTTAATAATTATATTTTTGAGTATGATGAACCCAGATTTATTCAGCTGTTCCAGAATATTTTAGGAAATGCGCTTAAATTTACCGAAGATCAAGGTACAATTCAAACTAAATTTTCAGCAAAAGATAATTTTTTAATCATCAAAATATTCAATACCGGAAAGCATATTCCCGAAGAAGATTTGGACATGATTTTTGATAAATTTTATCAGGCTAAAAATCAAAACATAAGAAAACCTACGGGAAGCGGCCTTGGATTGGCCATTTCAAAAAGAATCATAGAAGCCCACAGCGGAACCATAAAAGCAGAAAACAGTGGATTGGGTGTGACGTTTACCATCATGTTACCCGTCATAAAAATGACAGATAATGACGCAGAACCCGAAGGGTTCAACAAAAGTAGCCCTGGATGAAATCAAGGCACGAGATTCGGCTAAGCCAAACCCGATATTGGAAGCAGCGGATAAGAATCCGAAGGGTTCAATATCAATAGCCGTGGGCGAAACCCATGGAAATGGAAAAACGCAAAATACCGAACCCGAAAGGGTTCAACAACAATAGCAGTGGGTGGAAATCCATGGAAATTGAAAAACACAAATTACGAACCCGACAGAGTTCAACAACCATAGACCTGGGTGGAAACCCATGCATATGGAAAAACACAAATAATGAACCCGACAGGGTTCAACAACAGAGCACAAATGGGAACATACAAACAAGTATTCTATCATATTGTTTTCGGAACAAAACATAGAAGACAAACGATTAATGAAGAAAATGAAACCGAACTGTACAAATATATTTGGGGTATTTTAAACAATAAAAATGTAAATTATACAGAATTAATGGTATGCCTGACCATATTCATCTTTTATGTGACTTACATACAAATTTAAATCTCAGCAGTTTGGTAAAGGATATTAAAGTAGCATCAAACTTGTGGATGAAAGAATCTGGATTATTTGATGAGTTCGAAGGATGGCAGGAAGGCTATGGAGCATTTACAATATCGGTGAGAGAAAAGGAAACTCTTATAAATTATATTAAAAATCAAAAAGAACATCACAAGAAAGAGACGTTTATGAATGAATTTAAAAGATTATTGAAAGAGAATGGGATCAAATTTGAAGGTGAAATTATTTAAAATTCAACCCTATCGGGTTGTCTTGATGCGAATGATGATTCATATTCCATAGGTTTCACCTACGGCTATTAAAATTGAACCCTTCGGGTTCCCCAACATAAAAAAACAATGAAGTTGAATCATAAAGAAAATACACAATGAAAAAGATCTTAATCGCCGACGACGAACACAAGATATTAATGTCTCTGGAATACAGTTTCCGGAAAATCGGTTACGAAGTTTTTATCGCCAGAGACGGAACCGAGGTTTTGGAGTTTTTAAAAACCATCGTTCCAGACGTGATTTTACTCGACATTATGATGCCGAATCTTGACGGCTACAGCACTTTGGAAGAAATTAAAAAGAATGAAAATTTAAACAATACAAAAGTTCTGTTCCTCAGCGCTAAAAACAATCCGAAAGATATTGAGAAGGGCCTAGAAATGGGAGCTGACGCGTATGTAACGAAACCATATTCAATAAAAAAACTGATTTCTCAGATTGAGGAACTGTTTGATATGTAAATACGATTGCACAAATAACATAAATAAATTCGTGTTACTCGTGAAAAAAATTCGTTCAAAAGACGTTCAAAACCAAACACAAAAAATATGAATGCAGACGATTTATTTAAACAAAGCATAGAAAACAGAGAGCAGTTCTGGAAAGAGCAGGCTCAGGAGATTTCGTGGTTTGAATTTCCAGAAACAATTATTTCAAAGGACGGAAATGATTACACCCAATGGTTTGCGGACGGAAAACTCAACATGTCTTATCTCTGCATCGACAAACATATTGAAGACGGTTTTGGAGAAGAAACAGCGATTATCTACGATTCTCCTGTTACCAATCAGAAAATAAAATACACCTTTAATCAGGCTAAAAAAGAAATTTCAAAATTAGCTGGTGGACTGGTTTCTTTAGGTTTAAAAAAGGGCGATACTGCAGTCATTTATATGCCGATGATTTCGCAGACGCTTTTTGCGATGTTGGCCTGTGCAAGAATCGGCGTGATTCACAATGTAGTTTTTGGAGGTTTTGCACCGCACGAATTAGTGGTCAGAATCGATGACTGCAAGCCAAAAGCACTAATTACAGCCACTGCGGGAATTGAAATTGCCAAGAGAATTCCTTATCTGCCATTGGTTGAAAAAGCAATCGAACTTGCGCAGGATAAAGTCGAAAACATCATTGTTTTTAACAGAAAATTGGTCGACAATCAGCATGAAATTTTTGAAGGAATCATCGATTATGAAGAATTGGTTGAAAAGTCTGAGCCTGCAGATTGTATTTCTGTGGAATCAAATCATCCGCTTTATCTTTTATACACTTCCGGAACTACCGGAAAACCGAAAGGAATCACGAGAGATACCGGCGGTTATGCAACTGCCTTAAAATTTTCCATGAAATATATCTATGGAATTGAACAGGGTGAAACGTTTTGGGCGGCTTCCGATTTTGGCTGGGCAGTGGGTCACAGCTACAGCGTTTATGGACCTTTAATCAACAGAAGCACAACGATCATTTTCGAAGGAAAACCAATTATGACTCCCGATGCAGGAACTTTTTGGAGAATTATTTCTGAGTACAAAGTTTCCGCAATGTTCACGGCTCCTACAGCAATCAGAGCAATTAAAAAAGAAGATCCGAATGGAGAACTGGTTAAAAAATACGATTTAAGCCATTTCAAAAAGCAGTTTTTGGCAGGCGAAAGATGCGATGTTGCAACTTTGGATTGGTTTGAAAAGCACATCGGTGTTCCCGCCATCGACCATTGGTGGCAGACAGAATCAGGTTCGCCGATGTTAGGCTTACTAACTTTTGATGATAATTATAAAATTAAAAGAGCTTCAGCAGGTAAGCCGATTCCAGGATATGATATCAAAATTTTTGATGAAAATGGATATGAAGTGGATGAGCATAAAGAAGGATATTTAGTTATCAAACTTCCGCTTCCGCCCGGTGCAATGCTGGGAATCTGGAATGATTACGAACGTTTCGAGAAAAGTTATTTATCTCAGTATAAAGGTTATTATTTTTCCGGAGACGGTGCCATTAAAGATGAAGATGGCTACATTTTTATCACAGGAAGAGTGGATGATGTCATTAACGTAGCCGGTCACCGACTTTCAACTTCTGAAATGGAAGAAATCGTTTCCTCTCATCCCGATGTTGCCGAATGTGCTGTGGTCGGAATTGATGATGACTTGCGTGGGCAGATTCCTTTTGCGACAGTCGTTTTAAAAAATGGGTCAGAAATTTCTGAAGAAGTGGTTGAAAAAGAAATTATTCTGAAAGTCAGAGAAAAAATCGGTGCAGTGGCTTTTCTAAAATCTGTGATGGTCGTAAAAAGGCTTCCAAAAACCCGTTCAGGAAAGATTTTAAGAAAATTAATCAGAACGATTATTGATGGTAAAGAATTTCAGATTCCGTCGACGATTGATGATGAAATGATTATTGACGAATTAAAGGAGAAGCTTCTGCAGTACAGAAATTCATAAACTTAAGTGTGATGACAGAAATTATAAAAGCAAATGCCGACGACGCCAAGATTTTAACCGAGATCACAAAAAGATCAAAGGCTTACTGGGGATATTCCGATGAACAAATGAAGGAATGGTCAGATTTGCTAACCATTACTTCAGAATACATCCAAAACAATGAAGTTTATAAATTAATTGTCAACCAATCGACTGTTGCTTATTATTCTTATTTCGACATTGAAAATAACAGCGTGAGGCTGGACAACCTGTTCGTTTCACCAGAAAATATCAGTAAAGGTTATGGTAAATTATTAATGAATGATTTCATTTTAAAAATAAAACAGAGTCAAAGATCAAGAATAATTCTTGATGCCGACCCGAACGCTCAAAAATTTTATGAAAGCTTCGGGTTTAAAAAAATTGGACAAATTGAAACATCCATAAAAGACAGATTTTTACCAATTATGGAACTCAAATTGGATTAAATTTTTGAAAATTCATTTGAATAGACACTACTATACTTATGTAAGTGAAACGGCTTTGTGAAACTTATAGTAGTGTACGTAAAAATGCTTTGTGAACTCTGTGTTCAAATGTAAAGCATGAGAAATTAATTTAAACATTAAAAAATAAATAATTCTAAAAAGAAAAAGTATGAGAAATTACGTGATAGAAGATTTACCGCACTACTTTGAAGAGTACAAAAAATCAATCAGGAACCCGAAAAAATTCTGGGATAAAGTAGCAGACCAAAATTTTGTATGGTACCAAAGATGGAGCAAAGTGGTAAAGTATGATATGAATGAAGCGAAAATCACATGGTTTAAAGATGCTAAATTAAATATCACTAAAAACTGCCTCGACAGACACTTGTCAGTAAGAGGGGAGAAAACAGCGATCATTTGGGAGCCCAACGACCCGAAAGAAGAAGCACACCACATTTCCTACAACGAACTGTACGAAAGGGTCAACAAAACAGCCAATGTATTGAAAGATATGGGCATTGAAAAAGGCGACAGAGTCTGCATCTATCTTCCGATGATTCCTGAATTAGCTGTCACTATGTTGGCTTGTGCAAAAATAGGAGCAGTTCATTCTGTGATTTTCGCCGGATTTTCAGCTTCTGCTGTAGTTTCCAGAGTGAATGACTGCGGAGCAAAAATGGTGATTACTTCAGACGGAAGTTATAGAGGAAGTAAGGTTTTAGATTTAAAATCAATTATTGATGAAGCTTTGGAAAAATGCCCGACTGTCGAGAAAACTTTGGTGGTCAAAAGAACCAACAACGAGATAAAAATGAAGGAAGGCAGAGATTTCTGGATGGCCGATTTATACGAAAAAGCATCTGCCGATTTCGTAACGATCATTATGGATGCAGAAGATCCTTTGTTTATTCTGTACACTTCTGGTTCAACCGGCAAACCAAAAGGAATGCTTCACACTTCTGCAGGCTACATGGTTTACTCGGCATATACATTTAAAAATGTTTTTAATTATCAGGAAAACGATATCTATTGGTGTACTGCAGATATCGGCTGGATCACGGGACATTCCTACATTCTTTATGGCCCCCTTTTAAATGGTGCAACAACTGTTATTTTCGAAGGAGTACCAACCTATCCTGAACCGGACAGATTTTGGGAAGTGATTGAAAAACATAAAGTTACTCAATTTTACACCGCACCAACTGCCATCCGCTCTTTGGCTAAAGAAAGTGCTGACTGGGTAGACAAACATGATTTAAGTTCATTGAGAGTCATCGGTTCTGTAGGAGAACCTATTAACGATGAAGCATGGCATTGGTTTAATGATCATGTGGGGAGAAAAAAATGTCCTATTGTCGATACTTGGTGGCAGACAGAAACTGGTGGAATTATGATCTCCCCAATCCCATTTGTTACACCAACAAAACCGACCTATGCAACGCTTCCATTACCGGGAATTCAACCTGTTTTAATGGATGACAAACGCAACGAAATTACAGGAAATCAGGTAACTGGAAATCTCTGCATCCGCTTTCCGTGGCCGGGAATTGCGAGAACCATTTGGGGCGACCATCAAAGATATAAGGAAACTTATTTCTCAGCGTTTCCGGGGAAATATTTCACGGGTGACGGCGCTTTGAGAGACGAAGTAGGTTATTACAGAATTACAGGTCGTGTGGATGATGTTGTAATTGTTTCCGGACATAATTTGGGAACTGCTCCTATTGAAGACAGCATCAACGAACATCCGGCGGTGGCAGAATCTGCGATTGTAGGCTTTCCGCATGATATCAAAGGAAGTGCTCTGTATGGTTTTGTCATTTTAAAAGACAGTGGAGCCGGCCGTCAGAAAGAAAACCTGAAAAAAGAAATCAATCAGCTGATCTCAGATCAGATCGGCCCGATTGCAAAGCTTGATAAAATTCAGTTTGTTTCCGGGCTGCCGAAAACCCGTTCCGGCAAGATTATGCGTAGAATTTTAAGAAAAATTGCAGAGGGTGACTTCTCTAATTTTGGAGATACTTCTACTCTATTGAATCCTGAAATCGTGGAGGAGATTAAAAATGAGAGAATTTAAAAAATTTCTTAAATAATCTATTTGTTCATTTTCTAAACAAAAACCTTCTTTTTAATAAAGAAGGTTTTTTGTTTTCTTATAGCTCAACTTCTAAATGATTATTATTATTTTTCAAATCATTTTTTATTTGCCTTATCCTTTCCTCAGTTACACTTTCTGAAAAAGAACCATTTTTTATACGACTGATAATTCCTTCTCTGTAATTTTTTTTAGCTTTGAAAAATTTCTCTCTGGATGTAGAAACTAATTTTCTTGTTCTAAACGATGGGATTTTTAAAGATACATTATTATTGGTTTTTAAATGTTTTACAAAAGAAAACACAAAATACTTCCTATCGTCAGAAACTTCAATAATAAGCCCTGGTAATCCTCGGAATTTTTATGATCCATCGTTTATAGGTATTTCACGAGTAAACCAAGCAGTAAAATCTCTGCCAAATGCGTTGACTATTGCTTTTTGACAAGAAAATTCAGCTATTTTTTTAGTCTCATTGGATATATTCCATTGTAAATCTGTATTATCAGAGTATTCATAATTACCCGTTCCAATTTTATCAATTACTCTTGTAGGTTCGTTTGGTTTTGACAATTCTCTTATTATATAATACTTAAATTTTGATTTAGGAATTCCACCAAAATCAATACTTGAGCTTTTTGTTCTTGAATAATTTTCCCAAACTTTCACTTCTAAAGAATCAGCTTTAATGTTAATCAAACTCGTAAAGACTATACTATCATTTTTTTTTTAGAGAACAAAAGGATGATTATTTCTTGAATGAACCTCTAGTGAATCTGATTGAAATGTTAGATTATAATAAAATTCTGAGCAGGAGATACACTCCTGTCCAAATGATGAAATCGAGATAATTATACTAATTAATAATATTACTCTTTTAATCATCATATCCATAAAATATCTCATTCAAATTTTGTCTCATATCAACAGTTACCTAATGATGCAGCCCCCCATAAGAGTTCGCTTCTCCACACACTAAACCAGCTTCTCCGCAGTCAGAATGAACGAACACGCATTTGTATCTTTATGAAGTTCAGAACTATTATCTTTTGCACTTACTAAACCGGCCGATCCTAGAGCAGCTACAAATAATATTTTTTTCATAATGGTAAATATTCTGTTATTTAACAGGGCTAATAGATATGTAATTATGGAATCACAAAGCTTCTGACATACAAATATCCCTATGTAAAGAAATAAAAAACATTTAATTATTATTAACTAAAACGTTATACTACTTTTTTCTTAAAAATAAATTAGACACTATTACATTCATTGGAAAAATAGACAATATCTTAAATTTTCACAAATAATTATAGATAAAATAAAATATTTAAATTTTTATTAAATTTTTATCAATTATTTAAAAAATAGTTCTATCTTTAAGTACCAAAAACAAGATTACTATGTCACACATTTTAGCAGGACTATTTGAACGCCACAGTGATTATAAACGATTGGAAAATGAACTGGAAACTTCTGGATTTGAAAACTCCGATTACATAGTTTATCTCACCGAAGATCATCACCATTCTCAGTATATGGCGAGTGTTGAAGTAAAAGATAAAGAACAAACACAAAAAGCGCATGATATATTTCATCAGAATTCTGTTCTGAAAACATATTTATTTGAAAACATGAGCATTGGTGACGCTTCTTACAATAATGTAAAGAAGTATATTGACGCCCGAAGTAAGGCAGAAATCCACACCAGCCCTGACGTGAGAAAAAAAGCACAGCATAATGGAATGGACTCTGAAGTGAAATTCTAAAAATTAAAACTAAAAACTCATAACCAGAATCCGTAGAATTTTTTTTCTACGGATTTTTTAGTTTCAGGAATTGACCAATCCCTTAATTTTTCGTATTTTCGTTTAAACAAAGCCTTTTACACGAATGAGTTACGATTTAGAGCAAGAAAATAAAGAAATCTTAGCAAGGTATAAAGACCTGATTTCTAACACATACAGAACTTTGGATGAAGAGAACAATAAACTCATCCGAAAGGCTTTTGATATCGCATTAGATGCCCACAAAGACCAGCGAAGAAAGACTGGCGAACCTTACATTTACCATCCTATTGCTGTAGCCAAAATTGTTGCCACAGAAATTGGTTTGGGAGCAACGTCTATCGCATGCGCCCTACTGCACGATGTGATTGAAGATTCAGATTACAGTTATGAAGATCTTAAGAAAATTTTTGGAGAAAGAATCGCTGGTATTGTCAATGGGCTGACCAAGATCTCAATCATGAATCATCAGAATATTTCTGTACAGTCTGAAAACTACAGAAAACTCCTGTTAACTCTTTCTGAAGATTTCCGTGTGATTTTGATCAAAATTGCAGACCGTCTCCATAACATGAGAACATTACAGAGCATGGCGCCCGACAAGCAGAAGAAAATTGCTTCTGAAACAGTATATATTTATGCTCCAATGGCTCACCGTTTAGGTTTATATAATATAAAATCTGAACTAGAAGATCTTTCTTTAAAATACAACAACCCAGACATTTATACAGAAATTACTCAAAAACTCGAACTTGCGAAAGAAAGCAGAGAGCGATATATTGAGGAATTTAAAAAAGAAGTCTCTGAAAGATTGAAAGAAGAAGGTCTTAATGTCACCATTAAAGGCCGTGCAAAAGCAATCTCGTCTATTTACCGGAAAATGTTGAAGCAGGGCGTTTCCTTCGAAGAAGTATTCGACAACTACGCCATAAGAATTATTTATAAATCTGATGCTAAAAACGAAAAATTTCTAGCTTGGAAAATATACTCCATTGTAACGGATGTTTATCACAGTAATCCTTCGAGAATGCGTGATTGGATTACCCAGCCGCGTTCTACCGGATATGAAAGTTTACATTTAACAGTTCTCGGTCCTGATAAAAAATGGATTGAAGTACAGATCCGTTCAGAGAGAATGGATGATATCGCTGAAAAAGGGGTTGCAGCCCACTACAAATACAAAGAAGGATACAAACAGACCAACGACGACAGAAATTTCGAAAACTGGGTAACTGAAATAAGGGAGGTTCTGGAGCAGCAACAGAATCTATCAACTTCTGAACTTTTAGATAATATTAAACTCAATTTATATTCTAAAGAAGTTTTCGTCTTTACGCCAAAAGGAGAAATAAAAATATTGCCGACCAACGCAACTGCTCTGGATTTTGCATTTTCGGTACATTCAGATTTAGGAATGAAATGCTTAGGTGCAAAAATCAATGGTAAATTGGTTCCTATTTCTTACGTTTTGCAAAACGGGGATCAGGTGGATATTCTTTCGTCTCAAAATCAAAAACCGAAGTTTGACTGGTTAGATTTTGTGGTGACTTCCAAAGCAAAATCAAAAATCAAAGGCTATCTTAATTCTGAGAAAAACTCTCTGGTAGAAGAAGGAAAAGAAATCTTACAGAGAAAACTGAGACATGCTAAAATTAATTTTAATGATGAAGAAATCAATAAGCTTCAGAAATTTTTTAATCTTAAAACATCCCAGGAATTATTTTTAAAATTCCAGACCAATGAACTGGATGCAAGCAGTTTAAGAAGATATATCGAAAGTAAAAACGTCTTTAACAACCTACTTTCCAGATTCAGAAAATCGCCTACTAAAAACCAGCATTATATCGAGCCTAAAGAGATCAATTTAGATATGATTGTTTTCGGGAAAGATGAGGAAAAACTGAATTACAGTTATGCAAAATGCTGTACCGTGATTCCGGGAGACAAAATTTTTGGATTTATCACGATTTCAGAAGGAATAAAAGTTCACAGCGACAACTGTCCGAATGCCATTAATCTTAGGGCTCAATATGATTACCGTGTCATTCCTGCAAAATGGGTAAATGAAGAAAGCTTTAAAAACCGTATCAAAATTACGATTGAAGGTCTTGACAGAATGGGAATGATCAATGATATTACAACTGTTATCAGTGGTGCAATGGGTATGGATATGAAAAGTATGTCGATAGAATCTAATGATGGTGTTTTTACAGGTAATATAAACCTTGAAGTAAAAAACAGAAGCCAACTTGATGAAACATTTAAAAAGCTAAAAGATATCGACGGTGTTTCTAAGGTGGCAAGAATTTAAGCATGAAACTAAGCATTTACTTTAAGAAATTTGTTAAAAGCAGTCAGTCATCAGGAATTTTATTGATTTTTTGTGTCGCAATTGCATTGGGAATTGCAAATTCTTCATTGGCTGAAAATTTCCAGCGTTTTTTAGACAAAGAAATTGGAATCAATCTTTTCCATCTTAAATATCCTGTAAGCATTTGGATTAATGATGGTTTGATGGCAATTTTTTTTCTTTTAGTAGGTCTTGAAATAAAAAGAGAGGTTGTAGAAGGCGAACTTTCGTCTTTTAAAAATGCTTCTCTTCCAATATTTGCTGCTGTTGGTGGAATGCTTGTTCCTGCTATTATTTATACCCTTTTCAACTCCGGAACAGAATACAGAAACGGTTGGGGAATTCCCATGGCAACAGATATCGCTTTTTCATTAGCAATTATTTCTATGCTTGGAAATAAAGTTCCTAATTCAATTAAAATATTTTTGGCTGCTCTGGCAATTGTAGATGATTTGGGAGCAATTTTGGTAATTGCGATTTTTTATACAGAACAGATTCACTGGATGTATATTTTCCTTTCTTTGGGAGCCTCAGTTTTACTTTTTTTACTGAATTATTTTAAAGTTAAAACAATTATTGTATATCTGATTCCAGGAATTTTTCTTTGGTACTTTCTACATCATTCAGGTATTCATGCGACAATAGCTGGTGTTGTTTTGGCTTTTTCGATTCCAACGAACATTTCACGCACAGAAATTTCACCTTTAGAAAAGCTCGAACATCAGCTTCATCTTCCGGTAAGCTTTTTCATAATGCCAATTTTCGCTTTGACTAACACCAATATTACTTTTACAAACGGGATGGTAGATGGTTTATTCAGTGGTTTAGGATTGGGAATTATTTGCGGTTTGGTTTTAGGAAAAGTTATAGGGATTAATTTATTCTCATTACTTGCAATAAAATTCAAGATCAGCTCGCTTCCTCAAAACGCTTCATGGATACAGATGTTGGGAGTTGGGCTTTTAGCAGGAATTGGTTTTACCATGTCAATTTTCATTGCACTACTTTCCTTTAAAGATGAAATTCAGATTCAGGATGAAGCCAAATTTGCCATTCTGATCGCTTCATTTATTGCCGCAGTAACCGGATATGTTATTTTAAACTTACGTACTGTTAAGACTGTAGAAATGAAGGAAGCTTAGTTTTTGGTCAAACTCCAGGTTCCTTTAAGATTACCCATTTCCCATGTTCCTTTTTTAGTTTGCATATTACCATATAGGATAAAACCTTCTGGTGACTTTGTCGTTGTGTTGAAAGATGACATAATCAAATGTGTATAATAGGAATCTGGATTCCCTGTTGTTCCTCTAATTACTTCTACACTTGCATCTTTTCACATTAACCGTCAGGGAGCCGCTCATCCCACCGGTATAATTTCCAGAATAGTAGCCCATAAATTCTGAAGTAAAGTTTTCCTGTGCCCGCTGTTCTTCTGCCTGATCAAGAATATGCTGACAAGACTGCATGCTTAATAAGATGCAGAAAAGAAAAATCTTCAATGCATATTTTTTTATCATTTTTTTCCGTTTTTGTCAATTATTAAACTGCGAGTATGTTCTTCATCACTTTCCAGATTAGGCTCTTCAGTCTTTGAGTGATAATCTAAAGCTTCTTTTTTGAGCTCATCTGCCAAAAGTTTTTCAACCCTTAGTTTCCTTAAGGCCATATTAAGCTCATTACCGAAAAGCAGAAGATAAACATTCACATTTACCCAAATCATCAGTAAAATCATACTTCCGATCGACCCGTACAATACGTTGTATCTTGCTACATTTTTTACGTAAAGGGTAAAGAGATAAGTCGTTAAAATAAATAAAACCGTCGTAAGAATCGCTCCCGGAATTGCCTGCCTGAACCTGATAATTTTAACGGTTCCCAACCAGTAAAACATAGTCAGCAACAAGAAAAAGAACAGAGGAAATGAGACGAAACCAATGATTTTGGAAAGGTTGTTAACCAGCCACGAAATATTGTACTTTGGTGTAAAAAGCTTAAGAACCACCTCAGAATAGTAAACTCCGAAAAGTGCTAAAAATACTATGGTAACAAAGCCAATTGTAATAAAAAAAGATAAAATAAATTCTTTTACGTCAGGAAGTTTCTCTTTAGAATTTTCATTAAAACCGTTGATAATAGAAAACGTTCCGTTGGTGGCAAATACAAGAGCAATAAGGATCGTTAAATTACTGATTCCCTTCATATTAGGAATAATACTGCTTTCAATATAGCTTCTTACATCGCCTTCAATATTCGAGGGAAAGATATTGTGCATCAATACCTCAAAAATATAAAACTGCAGTTTGTCATACAAAGGCATGTGTGGCAAAACAGAAAGCAAAAACAGAATAAAAGGAAAAAGGCTTAACGTAAAACTCCATGAAATTGCTGCAGCCTTCTTCCCTATCTTATCTTTGAAAACCCCCGCAAAATAGATTTGAAACAACTGCCAGAGCGATATTCCCAAAAGCGGAATATGGATATCATCTAGAAAATCTTGAACTTTCAAAAGAAAACCCGGAACTTTTATTGCCATTTCTTATTTTAAAATTTGATCAATCTTGTCAAACTGTTGATTGACAAATTTAGGGGAATTTATTCTAAAACCCAATCCGAAACGAAATAACCAGTTCGTTGTTGAGTAAAAATTCTCGTTCGTACTGTTAATCCAGTTGAGTTGAGCGCCGCCACCAAAAAACCATTTTCCATTATCAAAACCAATTCTGGAGTAAGAATTTACCCCAAAATTAAATTCGTTATAATTCTCATCAATCAGATATCCGTAGTGAATCTGCGGATGTAGTTCCACAATTGCATACCAGTTTTTACCTATTAAACGTTGAATTCCACCGCCGGTTTTCAGCGTTACTCTGACATCTTTTGTTACAGAATTATCTTCAGAAAGATCCGATATTTCCATGCCTTGATACTTTACACGATCAGTATCTTTCATTACATTGTACTGATAAACCAAACCTGTCAGCAATACAAAATCATCTTTCAAAGGTCTGTGCGTCATATTGGTATATGTTCTGTAATTATCTTTTTTTCCAAGCCAGAGATAACTTGTTTCACCTGTGAATGATTGAAATTTTGCATCCGGAAACTGCATGAGATCATTGCTTAAATCTGCGGTAAATTCATTACCCAAAACAGTTTCCAAAAATCGCTTGGTATCTTCCAAATACAGACCTTTCACCTGGTTAAAGTTGACAGACTGTCGCACTTTCGGACCGAGGAAAAAAGCAAACCCAAGATTGAAGTATTTGGTTCTTCCTTTTACATCATCGTCATTATTGATTCTTACAAACTTTGGGGCAAAAGATAGACTTGCGTCAAGCCATCGGTAACGGAGAAAAAACTCTGTGTAGAAAGAATCGTTGGGCTTCAGAAGAAAAGTCTGACCTTCATAGAACAGTCCGAAAGAATTATTTACATAGCTCACACCACCTACAAGCGATATTTTTTTCCGGTCTTCCTCAAGATATTTTTTTTCATCAGTATCGATAACCTCCTGACCGAAAGTTATTCCTGATAAGCATAAAAAAATAAATTTAAAGAGAGAAGATTTCATCTTAGCTGTGATGGTGTGGTAAAAATACAGATTTTAAAATAATTCGTCAATTTTTTAATTATAAGTATCTTTGAACTTTCTTTTTTAAAGCTAAAAAATGCGCATCAATCTATTATGTATTGGGAAAACTGACGATAAAGAAATTACTTCTTTAATCAGCTATTACCTCACCCGACTTCCCAAGCACTGGAATTTCGAAATTATTGAAATCCCTGATATTAAAAATGCTAAAAATCTTTCGCCTGACTTGCTAAAAAAAGAAGAAGCAAAATTATTTCAAAACCATATCGACAAAAGCGATTGGGTTGCTATTTTAGATGAAAAAGGGAAGCAGTTTACAAGCCGAGAATTTGCCCAGAAAATAGACAACTGGATGAATTCTTCTGTTAAAAAAATTCATATTTTGATTGGAGGCGCTTATGGTTTTTCAGATGAAATTTACAACAGAGCCAACGAAAAAATGTCACTTTCTAAAATGACATTTACACACCAGATGATCCGGTTATTTATCGTTGAACAGGTTTATCGTGCTGATCAGATTTTACAGGGAAAACCCTATCATAATGATTAATAAAATGTAAACTAAACTTTTAGATTGATCTGTCTTTTCGCCTCACCCACTACGAATGCAACCGAATTTGCGATGTTAAAACTCCTGATCAGTTTAGACATTGGAATGGTTAAGTGATTATCAAATAAGCTTAAGACATCTTTGCTTAAACCTACACTCTCCTTTCCGAAAACCAGCCAGTCACCATCCTGAAAATCAATTTCCAGATAAGATTTCTCAGCATGAGAACTCATCATGAAAACTCTGGAAGTATCTGGTATGACTTTCATCCATTCGTCTACATTTGCATATTCTGTTACATCAAGATGCACCCAGTAATCTAAACCTGAACGCTTGAGGTTTTTATCATCAATTAAAAATCCTAAAGGATGAATGAGATGCAGTCTACTTTCGGTTCCTACGCAAAGCCTTCCGATATTACCTGTGTTGTTGGGAATTTCGGGTTCGACAAGAACAATGTTTAACATGTATGAATTTAAATTTATTTAAAAAGAAAAATTATATATCTATTTTTTTGCACATTTAGCATACTGATCTATCAAAGCTCCTTTTTCATATCCTGTGGCAACCGCTTTTTCTAGGGCGGCACAAGCTTCTTTATCTTTTGCGGTATCAAATAAAATCGATGCTTTGGTAACATAAGACTGAGCAAACTTTGGGTCGATAGAAATTGCTTTATTTACATCAGTAAGTGCTTCTTTATACTTTTTAAGCTTTAGATAAACATCCGCTCTACCATTATAAAGCAGAGATTCAGGTTTTTCTGAAAGCAGCTGATTATAATCTTTTAATGAACCTTCGAGGTCACCGTTTCTCTTTTTCAGATTGGCTAAACCGGTTCGTGCAAAAATATTATCAGGAGCAAAACTTAGAATCTGATTGAAGTCCTTTTCGGCTAATTCTTTTTTACCTAAATTCTCATACACTTTAGCTCGAGTTAGATACATCTCGGCATTCTGATCATCAATCTTTAAACCACTGTTCAGATAATCAAGTGCTTTTGTTTTACTCCCTTTTTGATTGTGTAACGAACCCAGATTTGAATAAACAGAAGCTGACATCGGATTTGATTTTAATGCAGATTCGTAAGATCTAAACGCTGCGGGAATTTTCCCAAGACGACGTTGAGCTGTTCCTAAATTATTGTAATAATCAGACTGAAATTTCTGAATCTGTTCTTTTTCTGCCAGTTTTGCGTACTGCTCCTCCGCGCATTTAAAATCGGCTTTTTTCATACATTCTTCGGCGATTTTTTTGTCTTGAGCTGACAAAACCTGCAGCGAAGAATATGCGAGAGTTAGTAGTAATAGATGTTTTTTCATTTTATATAGTTTGTTTGTTGATGACTTTTTTTGCGAGCATAGAAAATATAACTCCCAATAAAATTCCAACAAACGCCCCCACCAAAATATCTATCGGGAAATGCACTCCTAAATAAATGCGGCTGTACGATACTACTACCGCCCAGGTAACTATAATATAAGGAAACCATCTGAGCTTATCTTTTAGCAGAAAACTTAGATAACTGGCTAAAAAGAAAGTGTTCGACGCATGAGCAGAATAAAAACCAAACTGTCCGCCACATTTTACAATTCTCATATAAGACTGCACACTTGGGTCATGGCAAGGTCTTAACCTGGCCACTCCGTATTTGAAAACACCGGCCAGCTGATCTGAAACCGTTACCCCGATTGCAACGAAAAGAAGGATGTACAGTAAAGATTTAAGCTTAAAATTTTTATAAAGAAAATAACAGAAAATAATGTAAAGCGGAACCCAGATCCACGTTCCGGAAACCATCAGCCAAAACTGGTCAAATGGCGCATCTCCCAAATTATTAAGGTACAGAAATACCTTTTTGTCTTCAAGAATAATCTCCTCCATGATTATCTGCTTACGGGGCCTTCATACATATCGTCATCTGAAGGTTTTAATTTTGGAGTTTCGTTAGCCATAGGCTCACCAATAATATCTTTCTGAATATTTTTTGTAGGATCAAAATCTTTGGCAGCATCTTTTACTTTTTCAATCTCACGCTTGATTTCAGAAACAGGATTATCCGTTTCTTTCATGATTTCAGTCTTGATATCTTCTACTGCGCCACGCATTTTTCTTACTCCGGATCCTAGATCACGGGCAATTTGAGGCAGCTTATCCGGACCGAATAAAACTACAATCGCAATGGCGATTAATGCCATTTCTCCAATGCTTAATTCCATGATGCTAAATTACAAAAGATTATAGATAAATGATGTTTTGTGGTCTAATTTTAAACAAATTTTAAGATTTCTTTTTCTGAAAAGCATAATAGGTCACCATTACACTTACCGTCATCAAAATAAATGCTAAGAAGAAGGGCGCTCCTGAAAATTTAAAAGGAGCATCTTTATGGGTAAAGTAGAAAAATAACTGCGTCATCATCGGCGGACCTATAATTGAAGTTGCACTCATTAAACTTGTTAGCGCTCCCTGAAGCTCTCCCTGTTCGTTTGAAGGAACACTTTTGGTAATCACCGACTGCAATGCGGGTCCACAAATTCCACCCAAACAATAGGGAATGAGAAAGACAAACATCATCCAGCCTTCTGATGCGAAAGAGAATAATAGCATTCCTAATGCGTATAAAGCCAAGCCATAATAAATACTTTTCTGCTCGCCAAATTTTGGAGTCGTCCATCGAATCAAAATCCCTTGAACTAAGCCTACTAAAAGCCCTACGACCCCTAAAGAAATCCCAACCATTCTTTCTGTCCAGTCAAATTCATACATGGTGAAGAAACTCCAGTTGCTTTGAACGGCATGACCCGCAATGTAGATTAAAATTAATGCGACAATCAAACCTGAAATTTCAGGATGCTTGCCTAAAAACTTAAATGAACCAACCGGATTTGCACGCTTCCAACTGAATTCTCTTCTTTTGTCTTTATCTAGACTTTCAGGAAGAATAAAATATCCGTACAAGAAATTTAATAAACATAAAACTGCCGCCGCATAAAATGGAACCCGCGCACCGTAATGGCCTAAAACACCACCAATCACAGGGCCAATAATAAATCCTAATCCAAAAGCAGCACCAATCAAACCAAAGTTTTTAGCTCGGTCTTCATCTGTAGAAATATCAGCAATATAAGCACTTGCCGTAGTCACACTTGCTCCGGTAATTCCGGCAATAATTCTACCCGCAAAAAGCCAGATAATGGTGGGCGACAATGCCAAAAGAATATAATCAACAGCAAAGCCAAAAAGAGAAATCAGAATAATGGGTCTTCTTCCGAACTTATCACTCAGGTTTCCAACAATAGGCGAAAAAATAAATTGGGTAAATGCATACGCAAACCCTAGCCAGCCACCATATTTGGCAGCTTCACTGATGTCAGCATGAATCAATTCTTTGATCAGCGCCGGAACTACCGGAATGATTATTCCCCACCCTGTAATATCGATTAGCAGTGTGATGAAAATAAAGCTCATGGCTGCTTTCTTTTTCGACTTTTCCATAATGGTGCAAAAGTAAGGAAATATTGGTAAAAGGTATATCTTGGTTGTAAATGTTAATATTCCCAGTAAGCTTTAGTTTTTAAATTTAATCCATTGTCGATTAGTAAACTCCGAATATCATTTAAGATAGTGTACTGTGAAAGCAGTGTAAGAAATTTATTCCTTTAGATCAAGCATATCTGTGCAGATTTTTCCAAGAAAAACAAAAAACTCATTGAAAATGAAAACCACTCTCTTTTTTCCTATTACAAAAAAGAGCCTTTCGTGTGAAAGGCTCTTTTATATTTAATGTAGTTTAAATTTATTTTGAAGCAAGAACTTCTTTGGTTGTAGAAGTTTTACCGTGTACTTCTTCTTCTTTTCCTGTTTTCAGGAAGTCGTAAGCAATCGCCGACGCAATGAAGATGGATGAGTACGTACCGAAGGCAATACCTATTAACATCGCAAACATAAATCCTCTAAGGTTATCCCCACCAAAGATGAAAATGGCCAAGATTACAAGGATGGTAGTGAATGAAGTGTTAAACGTTCTACCCAATGTACTTGAGATTGAATCATCAAATAAACCAGATAATGTTAATGCTTTCTTCTCTCTCAAATATTCTCTAATTCTATCGAAGATAATTACTGTATCGTTAATTGAATAACCCAATACCGTAAGAATTGCCGCAATAAAATCCTGATTGATCTCCATGTTGAATGGCATCACCGTGTGGAATAATGAGAAGGCTCCCAAGATAATGATTGCATCATGCAATAACGCTGCAACCGCACCTAAAGAGAACTGCCATTTTCTAAATCTTACCAAAATATAGATGAAGATACCTGCCAATGCAGCAACTACCGCCAAAGTACCATGCAACTGAATATCATCAGCTACTGTAGGTCCTACTTTTTCAGAAGATACAATACCTGCATGATCTTTATCTGCAGATTTGAAATCCTCAAGAGTGATACCTGAAGGTAAGTTTTGTTTTAGACCGTCAAATAATTTCTGCTCGATAGTCTGGTCAGCTTTTAAAGATTCGTCATCAATAAGATAATCTGTTGAAATCTTCAATTGTCTGTCGTTACCGAAAGTTTTAGCTTCAACAGAAGAGTTTTTACCGTCTGCAGTACTGAAAACTTTGATTAGGCTATGCTCAATATCCTCAGCATTTACGTCTTTATCAAATCTTACGACATAGTTTCTACCACCTGTAAAGTCGATTCCGTATTTGAATCCGTTGATAAACATTGATCCTACACAGATGATGGTAAGAATCGTAGAGAAGATGTAAGAATATTTTCTTTTTCCGATAAAATCGATCCAAGTATTTCTAAATAGATTTTTTGTAGGAGGCGTCCAAACTGAAAGACCTTTACCTTTATTCAATCTATGGAAAATCATTACTCTTGAAAGTAAGATTGAAGTAAACAACGTCATTACTGCACCAATCAATAGCGTTAATGCAAATCCTTTAATAGGACCTGTTCCGAAGAAGAACAACACCACTGCCGTTAAAATCATCGTCAAGTGACCATCGATAATTGCATTTAAAGCGTGTTTGAAACCATCTTTGTACGCTTCAAGAATACCTTTTCCTGCAAACAATTCTTCTTTTGTCCTTTCGTAAATAATTACGTTGGTATCCACCGCCATCGCCATTGAAAGTACAATACCTGCAATCCCCGGAAGCGTAAGTGTAAAGTCTCCGGAATCCATAATCCCGAAAATATAGAATAAGTTGATAATCATTGCGATTACAGCGTAAACTCCTGCCCCACCGTAATAGAAAATGATGTATGCAATAATAATTAAGAATGCTATCGAGAATGAAATAACTCCCGCGTCGATAGATTCCTGACCTAATGAAGGCCCTACTTGTGTAGCCTGAACTACTTTTGCACCTGCAGGTAATTTACCAGCTCCTAAAACGTCAACCAATTCTTTAGCTTCTTCCTGAGAGAAGTTACCTGAGATTTGAGTTCTACCGTTTGGAATAGCACCTACAACATTTGGTGCTGTATATACTCTGTTATCTAAAGTTACAGCAACTGGTCTTCCAACATTTCTCTCTGTTAGAGTTTTCCATTCTTTAGCACCTTTAGAATCCATTTGCATATCAACAACCACTCTGCTCAAATCATCATATCCGATACTTGCAGTTTCTACTGCACCATCTACCGGAGCCTTTTGATTGATATTTCCTTTGATTGCGTATAAAACCAAGCTGTTAGTATCCGTAGATTCTGGCTTGTATCCCCACATGAATTGGGTATATTTAATATTTGCAGGACGTAATGATTTAGCAATCTTGCTGTTTATAATTTTGTTAACCTTCGCAGTATCAGATAATTTTACATTGGCAACGCCATTTGATTGCAATTTATCTAACTGAAGAAGACTTAGGAAATTGATGTTTTTTGCAATTCCGATAGAATCTCCTTTGGTTGAAACGGCAGTGGTAAGAGTCTGGAAATACGAAGCCACCTCAGGAACTTGCTGTACTTCCCAAAACTGAAGTTTCGCAGAAGTCTGAAGCATTTTTTTCACCTTGTCAATGTCTTTCATTCCCGGCATTTCAACAGAAATTCTTGCTGTACCCGGAACTCTCTGAACATTTGGCTGCACAGCACCCATTTTATCGATTCTGGTTCTGATTACTTCAAAAGCAGTACCTACCGAAAGGTCAATTCTCCTTTTGATGATACTTTCAACCTGCTCATCTGTCGTGTTAAATTTAATCTCAGAAAGATTCGTGTTACCGAAAATTTCAGGATCTGCAAGTTTCAGGTTTGCACCTTTTGCTTTGTTTACAGCATCAAACTCAACAAAGAAATTGTCGATATAAGATTTTGTTGAATTTTTCTGAACTTCGTCAGTCTTGTTCAAAGCTTCGATCAGAATAGGGTTTGTAGAATAATTGGTTAAATCATTCACAAGATCTCTCTGATTGATCTCCAAAAGAACGTTGATTCCACCTTTAAGATCCAGACCAAGCTTCATTTCTTTGTCTTTTGCTTTGGTGTAATAAAGCTCTGTAAAACCTAGATTCAGTGTATCCTTAGAAAGTCTCGCGATTTCTTTTTGATACTTTTCCGGATTGTCTCCTGCAATAGCAGTTGCCTGCTTTTCAATCTTGCTGGCGTACCATGTTGGTAATAGCTCATTTAAGCAAATTAACCCTAGTACAATAGCAACAATTGTAATAAGTCCTTTTCCTTGCATTTTGTTATAACTACGTTAAATTAAGTCGGCAAATATAATGATTTTCTTGATATTTTATGAATTTTTAAGGACAGAAATGGTTTATTTTCAGATATATCGGCATTAGCCTTCAATTAAAGATTGATCAATTCATCTTATATTTTTTAGTTAAATTTTCAACACCCTTTTGGTATGAAATTTTCATTTAACATAATACACTAAATATCAAAATATTATGAAAAAATTATTACTTTCAGCAGCCCTCTTATCTGCCATGTATTTCAATGCTCAAAGTTTTGCACTGCAGGAATTTGCAACGGGATTCACAAGCCCTGTTGAGATTGCACATGCCAACGACAGCCGCTTGTTTGTAGTTCAGCAAAACGGAATTATTAAAATAGTTCTGCCAACCGGAACTGTTAACGCAGCTGATTTTATTAATCTTAGCTCTAAAATAACCTATGGTGGAGAGCGTGGACTTCTAGGGCTCGCTTTTCATCCACAATATGCAACCAACGGTTACTTTTTTGTGTATTACAATAACACTGCAGGAAATATAGTCGTTGCACGGTACACAAGAAATGCCACCAATCCCAATATCGCAGATATTGGCACTGAAAAAATTATTTTAAACATCCCAAAACCTTTTGATAATCATAACGGCGGAAGCATTCATTTCGCGCCGGATGGTAATTTGTGGATTGTTACCGGTGACGGAGGAAGCGGCGGCGACCCAAATAATAATGGACAAAATAAAAATGCTCTATTGGGTAAAATGCTGAGAATTGATATTAACTCTACCGGAGCTTACAATATTCCATCCGGAAATCCATTTATCGGAGCAGGAGTAGACGGCGCAGATGAAGTGTGGTCTTATGGGCTGAGAAACGCTTGGAAGTTTTCATTTGATCTTACGACAGGAAATGCAGTAATTGCAGATGTAGGTCAGGGAGCAATCGAAGAAATCAATAAAATGCCGATCTCAACTGCAGGACTTAATTATGGATGGCGATGTTATGAGGGAAACAATACCTACAATAATGCAGGGTGCGCCGCTTCTACAACGATGACATTTCCAGTTGCTGTGTATGATCATTCGGGAGGAAAATGCTCTATAACCGGCGGATACGTTTACAGAGGTACAGCTTCACCTGGTCTGCAGGGCAAATATTTTTTTGCAGATTACTGTTCACAGCAGATCGGAACTTTAGACACGAACAATACTATTACATGGACTACCCCATTTGCGGGAAACAATTTCTCAACATTTGGAGAAGATTATTTGAAAGAACTATATGTTGCTGCCGTCAATAACGGAAAGATTTACAAGATCACAACAGCGACTTTAGGCATTCAGGAAGAGAATATATTGACGGTAAGAATTCATCCGAATCCGGCGCACGAAAGAGTATTTGTAGAGGGAATAAAGTCTGACAATGTAAGGATCGGATTAATCAGCGAGGAAGGAAAAAAAGTTCTGGAAAACATTAAACTCGATAGCGAAAAAAGTTTTGACATTACAGGAATTACTCCGGGAGTTTATTATCTCAATATAAAATCCGGAGATTTAAAAGAGTACAGTCAAAAATTAATAATAAAATAGCTCATGACTTATGCAGAAAAAAAAGCGATTCAAAATTGAATCGCTTTTTTTTATATTGTCATTGAGAATATTCTGGTTTCCGGTTTGTTTCTCATCATTCTAAGATCAAATACCATCGCAACATTTCGTGTGAATGCTCTACCCTTTTCAGTAATTTTTATTTGACTACCATGAATTTCAACCAGTTCATCACTTTCCATTTCTTTCAACATTCCAAAGGCATTTTCAAGCTCAGGGAAAGAGTTTTGAATATCGAAAGTCGTCTCAAGCTGACACATAAGATTTAAAATATGCCTTCTTACAGTAAGATCTTCATTGCTTAGAATATGACCTTTCACAACAGGAATTACCCCTTCTTCCACAATTTTCTGATATTCTTCCACAGTTTTTACATTCTGTGCAAATGCATACCATGAATCTGAAATCGCAGACATTCCCAAACCAACCATCAATTGGGTTTTGCTTGATGTATATCCCATGAAATTCCGATGAAGCTTCTTCTGAATCAAAGACTGGTACAAATCATCATGTTCTAAAGAAAAATGATCCATTCCCACTTCAATATACCCCAGTTCCTCCAGCAACTGTTTTCCTTCTTCGTAGAGACGGCGTTTTTCTTCACCACTTGGAAGATCATTTTCATCGAAACCACGCTGGCCAACTCCTTTTACCCACGGCACGTGAGCATACGAATAAAACGCCAAACGGTCTGGTTTCAGTTCCATCGTTTTGCGAATGGTATGTTCCATTGCTTCCCAGGTTTGGTGTGGAAGTCCGAAAACCAAATCATGACTGATTCCTGTATAACCGATTTCCCTTGCTATTTCGGTAACCTCTTTTACCTTCTCGAAAGGTTGAATTCTGTTGATTGCTTTCTGTACTTTCAAATCGTAATCCTGAACGCCAAAACTTGCTCTTCGGAATCCTAAATCATACAAAGTCTGCAGATGTTCGCGCGTCGTGTTGTTCGGATGTCCTTCAAAAGAAAACTCAGGATGTTCAGCAATTTCAACGGTTGAAAAAATACCTTCCAATAAAGTTTTTAAATTCTGTGGAGAAAAAAAAGTGGGAGTTCCACCACCTAAGTGAAGTTCCTTTAATTTTGGTTTTTCACTGAAGAGTTCAAGATATAATTTCCACTCTTTTAAAACACTTTCAAGATATGGAATTTCAACACTGTGCTGCTTGGTAATACGTTTGTGACATGCACAGAACGTACATAAAGCCTCGCAGAATGGAAGGTGAATATAAATAGAAATTCCTTCTTTAGCATTGGTTTCATTAAATGACCTGATGACCGTTTCTTTCCATTTTTCTGGTGAAAAAGTGCTTTCGTCCCAATAAGGAACGGTGGGATAAGACGTGTAACGAGGTCCTGGAATATTATATTTATCGATTAAAGAGTTCATTCTGAAATTTTAAATAAGATTAAATCCTTCAAGGATTTTCACATTGCAAAATTAACCATTACAGATGACTTTTTGGCTATGAATTATATTAGGTCTTATTTTATAATCAATCTAAATACTTTGTCGTCAAAGTGTTTTCCGAGATCAATATATCCTTCATTCTCACAATACTAATCCATTTTCATTTTAACAATTCTGTCTTTTCCTGCAAACACCACTGTATTTTTATCAACCCATTCACAAACAAAAAACCCTTTCTCATCGGAAATTTTCTTCCATGTTTTCCCGAAATCTGAGGAATAACTGATGTGCTGATCACCAACCGTGATGATTTCTTTGCCTTTTGATCCTGGTTTTATTTTAACACAAGTCATGTAACCCGCATTTTGTCCCGAAGCCTGAATCTGCCAAGTTACTCCACCGTCATGAGTTGTCGCAATATTGTTGATATTAGCGTCTTGTTTGGTATAATCACCACCGACTGCGATCCCGAATTGATCATCTAAGAAGTCTATGGAATAAATACCCTGTGATGAAATCCCCTGAACGAAAGGTGTATCGTAGGCTTCTAATTTATCATTTTTAAGATTTAATCTCAAAATTCTTGAAGAATTCCCTCCGGTGCCAGTCCAAAGATAATTTTGTCCTACGGCAATATTGGTATTACTTGCTGCGAACGCTGCCTCACCAGCATTCAATTTTAAATGCGAATAGTTTTTAATTTCGAATTTTTCTTTATTTAAACTGAATTGCAACAGTTTTAGCTTTAAATCTGTTGAAGGATCTGAGAAAGCATAAAATTTATTCTTATCAAAATATAAAGCATCATAAAAGGCAGTTTTCACAGTATCGGTAAATACAATTTTATGCGTGAGATTTTTCTTATCAATTTTAAAAAAGTAAGCAGGACTTTCAATACTAATAGCATAAAACGATTTTTTATCCTGCGCCAGAGTTCTGAACTGTAATTTCTTTTCAGACAATCTGATTTGTTTTTGATTTTTAGGATTTTTTAAATCTACATATCCGAATTTTGAATCAGTGCCGCTGTACCAGACTTTTCCGTCCCAGATCTCTAATGCTCTGATGCTGATTTTGTCATTCAATAACGTTTCAAAACTTACATTTTGAGCAAAGATAAAAGTTCCAAAGAATAGAAATAATGTGGGGAATAATTTTTTCATAACACTCAAATTTAGTCAAAAAAAATTCCGCATAAAGCGGAATTTAAATTTATTCTTTATTGTCAATATTGATGTTGACATCTTCTAAAGGTTTTTGTTCTGCCTTAAAGGTTTCTCCATAACCGCCATTCTGCAGTTTTGAATTTCTCTTACTGTAAAGGAAATAAATAATAAATCCGATAATTAACCAACCGAAAGAGTACATCTGTGCTTCTTTACTAAGGTTGAAAATCAGGTATACATTGATTGCAATTCCTAAACAAGCAATTACCGGCAATGCAGGAACTCTGAAGCTTCTTACCAAATTCGGTTCTTTCACTCTTAGAACCCATACAGCAACACAAACCATTGTAAAGGCAAATAAAGTTCCGAAACTTGTCATGTGTGCCAACTCGTTAATTGGTGTCAGTGATGCCACTATCGCAATAACTGTCCCCAAAATCATTAAGTTCTTCCTAGGAACTCCTGATGTCGGATTTACTTTTGAAAATGTAGCAGGAATCAATCCATCCTTAGACATTCCTAAGAAAATTCTGGATTGACCCATAATCATTACCATCAATACAGAAATCAAACCTACGGTTGCTGCAATCGTAATGATGTAACCAGCCCAAGCCTGACCTGCAATATCAAACGCATAAGCTACAGGAGCTTTAATCGCATCAGGATATTTACCTAAAGGATTAAAATCTGTATAATGCATCATCCCCGTAAGAACCAATGATACCAAAATATATAAAATTGTACAAATTACTAACGAAGTAATGATAGCAAATGGAACATCTTTTTTAGGATTAATTGCTTCACCAGCCTGTGTAGAAACCGCATCAAAACCTACATAAGCAAAGAAGATCGCAGAAGCACCGGCAATAATTCCGCCATAGCCATATGCCTTATGAGAGATTCCGTTTTCTGTAATGGTTGTTGCTTCAGGGATAAAAGGTGTCCAGTTAGCAGTATCGATGAAAAATAAACCTGCAATAATTACAAATATAATCGCAGAAACTTTTAAAATTACAATAAAGTTGTTGGCTTTAGCAGCACCTTTTGTACCTCTCAATAAAATCCAGATTACAAATAAAACGATCAGTAAAGCAGGAAGATTCAGAAAAAGTTTAAAATCTAATAATTCAGGAGCAGCATTGAAATTATTAATAGTTTCCTGAAAACCTAATAATTTATCAGCAGGAAGTTTTCCGTCTGCGATCTGTTTTGTAGCTTCTCCGAACGCTTTATGAGCAGTTCCGGGATCTGTGGTCATCCAATAGGGTAAATGCAGACCAAACATTTTGAGAAGTTTACCAAAATAACCCGACCACGAAACGGCAACCGTCATCGATCCCATGGCATATTCTAATATCAAACCCCAACCGATAATCCATGCAAAAATTTCACCTACCGTTCCGTATGCATAAGCATAAGCAGAACCCTCTACGGGAAGTATTGATGCAAACTCAGCATAACACAGAGCTGCAAACACACAGGCAATACCCGCTACCACAAAAGACAGTGCTAATGCAGGACCTGCGTTGTAATAGGCACCAGTACCTGTAAGTACAAAAATTCCTCCTCCGATAATAGCTCCAATTCCGATAGCAGTAAGGCTCCATTTTCCTAAAACACGTTTTAGTTCGCTTTTCTGTATATCGGCTTCGTAAGCACTCATTGGCTTTTTAGCCCAAATTTTCGACATATTTTTTTTATTTATTAAAGATTTACGAAAATATAAAAAATTTAACGATATTAACATTTATTAATAAAATTTCATGATTTAATTTACATTAAAAAATATAAAAAACTGATTTACACTTGTTTTAGACATTTTAAACTAGATGTTTTTTTGTTTATTTTTGATCTCATGAATGTATATGATCTCTTTGTAAAACCGTATGAAACCTATACAGAATTGCAAATTTTGCTGGAAGGTACCGGAACTTTGTTCGGAATTTTAAGCGTCTACTTTTCCATTAAAAAAAATATATGGGTCTATCCTACCGGGATTATTTCTACAGTTATTTATGTTTACCTCCTTTTTATTGCAGGTCTTTTGGGGGACTGTATGATCAACGTTTATTATACAGTAATGAGTCTGTACGGCTGGGTTCTCTGGCATCAGAATTCCGAAGACAACATTCACGTTGAAGTTTCTTGGGCTACAAAGAAAGAATGGATTATTTCGGCAGTGCTTTTTTTGCTGAGTGTTTTCTTGGTGATGGTGATTTATTATTACAAACCTTTGCTTGATAACAATTTTGTTTCAGAAAATCTGCAGTATGGTTTTCATCATCTGGATTGGGCAAATTGGATGGATATTTTTACAACATCCGTATTTTTAGTCGGAATGTGGCTGATGGCAAAAAGACGTATCGATAATTGGATTTTCTGGATTTTGGGAGACCTTATTTCTATCCCAATGTATATTTATAAAGGATACGGAATTACTTCGGTACAGTATTTGGTTTTTACTGTTATGGCTACCATTGGCTACATTCAGTGGAGGAAAAATTTTAAACAAAACAACCCATATTAGAGATGAAAAATTTAATAAAAATAGCATTCGCAGCAGTCATTGCATGTAGTTTATCTTCATGTATGTCTTACAACAGCGGATACGCGGATACATACGGTGATCCTTATTATAACAATGGATATTATTACGCACCGCAAGCTTATTACAATACAGGTGGATATTATGCCAACGATGGCTATTATTACAGAGATGATATGAGATATTACTATGATAATGGGGTTCCTTATTATTATGGTAATAACAGAACCAAAGTGTATGTTGAAAAACGATCATCAACAAACCGACCTGCTCCAAGTTTCAGAGATACACCCAACAATAATAACGGAACCTATACCAATCCGAGAAACAGCAACGGTAACGTGGGTACCCCAAGAAGAAACAGCGGATTCAGAAACTCCGGAAATAACAACGGACAAAGACCGCAGCAGCAAAGTACACCGAGATCCAACAGAAACAGTGGTTTCAGAAATAATACAAACAGTACAAGAAGCACACAAAATGCCACACCTGCTGCAACTCAAAATAACAGCCAGGAGAAATCAAATAGATCAGGAGGCGGATTCAGAAAATAATCATTCTAAATAAGAAAACGGACAGCAGCAGCTGTTCGTTTTTTCGTTTTAATTATAGTAATTTTGTACGTTGGTTTTTAGACAAAATAAAGTATGGAATTTTATAAATATCAGGGAACAGGAAATGACTTTGTCATGCTAGACAACCGTTCAGGAAAATGGGACAATCTAAATATTGAAAGTATCCAGAAACTTTGTGACCGCCGTTTCGGAATAGGTGCAGATGGTTTAATCAAAATAAATAATGCTGAGGATGTCGACTTCGAAGTTGACTACTACAATTCTGACGGTTCAAAAAGTTTTTGTGGGAATGGTGCCCGCTGTTCGGTCGCTTTTGCAAATTTCCTTTCTATTTTTAAAAACAACAAGACAGTATTTACAGCAATTGACGGACTTCATGAAGCTGAAATCGATGGTGATATTGTAAAACTAAAAATGGGGGATGTTGATGCAATCAATAATGACGGAGATGATTCAGTTTTAGATACCGGTTCTCCCCATTATGTAAAATACGTACGAGACATTTCAAATTTCAACGTTTTTGCAGAAGGAAACAGCATCAGAAACTCTGAAAATTATCAGGAAAAAGGCATCAATGTAAATTTTGTTGAAAATATTTCTGACGATGAAATTTTCGTAAGAACCTATGAACGAGGCGTTGAGGACGAAACTTATAGTTGCGGAACCGGAGTTACAGCTTCTGCTTTAACTTTTCTTCAAAAAAGCAATCTAACTTCCATAAAAGTTAAAACGCTGGGTGGCGACCTTAAAGTTTATGCTGAAAAAAACGGAGATTCTTTCCGCGAAATTTGGCTTGAAGGTCCGGCAAAGCAGGTTTTCTCAGGTAAGGTAGATCTTATTTAAATAAAGCAAAAACTTTTAATCAATTCATCCATAATGAAAAAAGCTATTCTCATTATCGTACTCCTTATTCTTGCTGTTGCAGGATTTTTTGGTTTTAAATTTTATAAAAAATATTACGGAAACAATGTGCAGAAAGACGGGTACGTTTTGATTCCTCATGGGGCAGACTATAAGCAAATTTTAGATTCTGTTGCTCCATATATTGATAATAAAGAATCTTTTAATGATGTAGCGAAAGACAAGAAAATGGATCAACATTTCAAACCGGGGCGTTACCATTTCAATAAAGGAGCAAGTAACACAAGTCTTGTGAACATGATTAAAGCGGGAAATCAAACCGAAAACTCCTTCAGAATCGGTGATTTCGGAGATATTTATCAGATGGTTGGGAAAGTTTCAAAAAAAACTGAACTTGATTCTTTGACATTTGTGAATGATTTAAATAAAATTGCGACAGAAAAAGGATACAGCAGCGCTGAAGATTTAAAAAAATATTTTTTCATTGATACGTACAATTTCTTCTGGACGGTAACTCCAAAAGAATTCTTCAAAAAATTTGAAGATCAGTACAATGAATTCTGGACCGCTGAAAAAAAAGAGAAAGAAGAAAAATCTGGACTATCCAGAGAACAGATTTATTCGTTGGCATCTATTGTTTATAAAGAATCAGGAGGAAAACCTGACGAGATGAAAACTATTGCAGGATTATATTTAAACCGTTTTCGAAAAGGCATGAAACTCCAATCTGATCCTACGGTAATCTACGCGATCAATAAACAAACTAATTTTAAGAATCCTATAAAAAGGGTATTTTATAAGCATTTAACCACACCTTCTCCTTACAATACTTATGCGAATGCAGGAATTCCTCCGGGTCCGATTTGTGTGGTTGATAAAAATGCTGTGAATGCTGTTTTGGATGCCGAAAACAACTCATATATTTTTATGTGCGCAGACCCTGCAAGGCTTGGTTACCACAAATTTACAGCCAATGCAGAGGAGCATGTAAAAAATGCAAAAGCTTATCAGGATTGGCTTAATTCTAAAAATATCAAATAGAAAATATATTTAACTAAAATTTAACAATTTAGCAATTAACAAATCGCCTTCAAATGCGACCAATCTATTAAAAATAATAAACGAAACTTGAAAATCTGAACATTCGGCGTTTAATAATTTGATAATATTAAATGTATTTTTCATGATTTCATTTAAAGAATACTTATGAATCAGACGGAAATAATCAGCATGATTACAAAGAAAACCTTAGGGCTTACTTTTGTATTATCGGCAGCGGCTTTTGCCTTTGGACAGGAAAAAGTAGGTGTTACAGGAACTATTGTAGACAAGAGCAACCAGCCTGTACCTTATGCTTCTGTTACCTTTAGTCACAAAGAAAATAAACTCTTCAGTGATGCTACTTTAACAGACGAAAAAGGTCAGTACAACTTAGAATTAACACCTGGAAATTATGATATCTCAATAGAGGCAATCGATTTCAAAAAAAGTGTCGTCAATAAGCAGATTGCCGCAGCGGGAAATATTGGTGCTTTATCAATTGAAGCTGAAGGTTCTGCTACCAATTTAAAAACTCAGGATATTCAGGGCGTAACGATTACAGTTGCTCAAAAACCTTATAAAGTAGAATTAGATAAAAGAACATACGACCCATCTCAGGATATCGTAAGTAAAGGAGGAAACCTTCAGGATGTACTTTCAAATGTACCATCAGTTTCTGTGGATACAGACGGTACAGTATCAATGAGAGGAAGCTCAAATGTGAGATTCTTAATCAACGGAAAACCTTCTGCCCTTCTTGGAATTGACGATGGTGCCAACGCTTTACAAAGTATTCCGGCTGATCAGATCGAAAGAATTGAGGTCATCACCAACCCTTCTTCAAAATTCGAAGCAAGCGGAACGGCTGGTATTTTAAATATTATTTTAAAGAAATCTAAGAAAACAGGTTTCAACGGAAGTGTAATCGGAACTTTAGGGTATTTACCTCAAACGAATTTAAACACCAACTTGAGCTGGAGAAAAGGAAATTTAACTTGGTTCTTGAATGGCGGCGGCGGATATCGTGAATCTAAGAATACGAATAGAAATAATGCAACATTTTTTAATGCTGCCTTAGACAGTGATCGAACTTTCACAGGTCAGGAATCAATTACAAACAGCAGCAACAATAATTACAATGCATCATCAGGTATCGTTTATGATATTTCTGATAAAACATCTGTTAATGCTTCTGCTACAGTAAGAACTTTTGAAAGCGAAAATGTTGGTAATGTGAATTATGAATACCGCTTCTTTAAAGATCCTGGCATGTTTGTAAATAGAATGAATACGGGTTCTAACAATAATCTTGCGTTTCAGGCAGATTTAGGTTTAGATCACAAATTTGATGACAAGGGACAAAACTTATCATTATCTGCAAGCTTACAGAGCAACAGATCATACAATGATACTGACGTAAACCAAACCCAGAACAACGTCTTTGAACTGCAGAACGTAATTAATCAGACAACTAAAAATAAAACATTGGTAGGTAAAGCTGATTATGAACTGCCTATTGGTGAAAATTCAAAAATTGAGGCCGGCTACAGGTTAGATATTAATCAAAACGTATATGACAACGATGTTTTGGAAAGAACTGTCAACAATCCTGATTTTCATTTTCTGAATAATTTCACCTACAATGCGTATTACAGAGAAATTTTCAATGCCGGTTATGTACAGTTCAGAAGTAAAATTGGTAAGTTGGGTTATCAGTTGGGACTTAGGAATGAGTATTCTCAGGTTGATATCAAGTATTCAAATTTAGATTTCTATACTGATAATATTAACAGTAAGAAGACTTATAATAACTTATTCCCTTCGGTATTCTTAAGCTACGAAATTGCAAAAGACAATCAGTTTTTGGTCAACTACTCAAGAAGGATTGACAGACCGAGATCTTTCTTTTTGATTCCAAATCCTAGTTATACTGATAATCAGAATATTTTTGACGGAAATATTGATTTAAATCCCTCTTATGTAGATTCGTATGAATTTGGATACAGTATTTCTAAAGGTAAATTCACGATCAACCCCACACTTTATTACAGGCATTCAACAGATGATGTAAAAATGTTGGTGTACTCTGATTTATCAGGAGCCTTCCACACGAAACCTATCAACTTAGGAAGTGACGACCGTTATGGTTTAGACTTAAACTTCAACTGGGACGCTACAAAATGGTTGAAATTCTTAGGAAACGTGGATTTATTTGGCTATAAAACAACAGGAATTTCTAATGCTCCAGAGTTATTAGGCAAACCGCTATCTTTTGAAGGGTCAGGTTTTTCTACAAGAGCCAGATTGACCTCAACTTTTAAGATTGATAAAACATTCAGCTTCCAGCTGCAAGGTTTCTACAGAGGAGCTCAGAAAACAGAAAACCAAACTAGAAATGATATGTATGCTTTAAATTTAGGGGCATCGAAAACCATTTGGGATGGTAACGGAACAGTGAGTTTCAACATTCAGGATATATTCAATACTCGTGCAATGAGAAGTACTACCAATACGGCAGAATTTAGCAGAGATTCTTATATGCAATGGCAGCCAAGACAGTTTGCAGTATCATTGACTTACAGATTCAAGCAAGGTGAAAAAATCGAGCAGCCAAAAAGAAAGAAAGATGTGAATTCTAATGCTACAGGAGACGAACAACAAGGTCCGATGTAATAATGGAATTTAGAAAAGTCCTATAAATAAAAAAATTCCCGAAAAATAATTTTCGGGAATTTTTTTATTTCAATTTTGCCATTTCGGCTTCGTAGATTCTTTTCCTAAGATCGCTTGATGAAAAACGGTGATCTCTTTTATTATAAAAAATTTCTATACCCTTTTCCTCGCAGTAATTTTTTCCCGTGAAGTCTCTATCCATATAATCATCTCCGATAATCCTTACATCGATTACAAAAGATTTCAAAATATCTTCCAAATCCTCTTCGGTATAATACGGGATAATTTCGTCCACTGCACTTACAGCTTTGAGCTGTATGTATCTTTCTACGATAGTCTGAGTTGGTTTATTCTTCGTTGGTCTGTCATGTGATGGATCAATCTGCAATCCCACAATCAGGTAATCACATACTGTTTTAGCTTCTTCCAGCATTTTGATATGCCCTGCGTGAAGTAAATCAAATGATGAAAATGTAATTCCTATTCTTTCGGTTTTCATATAAATTCTTGGTGTAATATGAGTTAAAATTAATTTTCTCTAGATTCTAAATACTTCTGCCAATCCCATACCGTTTTTAATGTTTCTTCCAAAGTAGTTTCAGATTTCCAATTCAGTTCCATTTCTGCTTTATCTGCGTTGGCGTAAGCAATTGTGATATCCCCTTCTCTCCTATCGCAAATCTGATATGGAACAACAACATTATTAGCCTTTTCGAAAGCCTGCACAACCTCTAGAACCGAAGAACCTTTTCCAGTGCCCAAATTGTAAATATCGATCACCGTTTCATCAGAATTTTTATTGATTAAGTTTTTCAGAGCAGCAACGTGAGCTTTTGCCAAATCTACAACATAAATATAATCACGGATTGCTGTACCGTCTTCAGTCTGATAATCATTTCCCCAAACGCTTAGTTTCTCACGAATTCCCGCAGCAGTCTGCATCACATAAGATACAAGATTGTAAGGAACTCCGATTGGTAATTCTCCCAATAATGCTGATGGATGAGCTCCGATTGGATTAAAGTATCTCAACAATGAGATTTTACTTTTATAAACTTTAGCAAAATCTTTTAAGATTTCTTCGCCCATCTGTTTTGTTTTTCCGTAAACGCTTTCCGGCATTTTCAACGGAGTATTTTCGTCGATTGGCATTTCGTCAGCTTGTCCGTAAACGGTACAAGATGAACTGAAAATAAAGTTTGAAATATTTCTTTCTTTAAACTCCTGAAGAACATTGATTACTGAAAACAAATTATTTTCATAATAATCAACCGGTTTTTTCTGGCTCTCACCCACTGCTTTGAAAGCAGCAAAATTGATACAGCCTTCAATATTATGTGCATCAAAAACCTGATGCAAGAGTTCTTTTCTTTTTAAATCGAAAGGATAAAAAATAGGTCGCTTACCTGTAATCTCCTCAATATTATTTAAAATAAATTTCTCCGAATTGGATAAGTCATCCACAATAACAACCTCAAAGTTATTATTGATCAGTTCTACCACGGTGTGAGAACCGATGTATCCAAGTCCGCCTGTTACAAGTATTGCCATTTTTTTATAAGTAATATTTAATTGGTAGTGTGTAATTTTTCATTCTTCCTTTTGTCCTATCTGATTTATTTCTAATTGAAAATAGTCAACTTTAGATTTGTACTTTATAATTAAAAAAAGTAAACCCAATAATACAAAATAAACAATTGGAGGCATAATATAATCAATTGAGTCACCTCCAAAACTTCCCTCAAGAATTGATTTAATAATACTGAATGTGATTGTTGAAGAAATTAAAATCAATAATATTGAAAAAGTTAAAATTGATAATTTATTTTTCTTAATTAATAATATGAAAGATAGAGCTGAAAGCACTGTAATTATAAATATTATTAGTGAGTATAGATCAAAAACGGAATTAAGAACTACTCTATTATAAATCCCATATCCGAATGATATAAAAAAAATCACATTGACTAAAAGAGCAAGCCAATAAACAAATTTATATCTGAAAACCTTTTTTTTCATCTATTTTCCCATAAACTCCAACACAGCATCCGTAATATACTTCAACTGTTCTTCATCTAATTCTGTATGCATCGGAAGCGAAATCACCTGATCCAAAAGCTTGTCTGTGTTCACAAAATCTGCATCATTGCTTTCCTGATAATAGGCTTTCTGTTTTCTTAAAGCTACCGGATAATAAATCATTGCAGGAACTTCTTTTTCTGTTAAGAATTTCTGCAATTCGTTACGTTTTCCGTTTAAAATCCTTAAAGTATATTGATGAAAGACGTGCGTGGAATTTTCAGCTCTTTTTGGAGTCAGAATATTCTCGTTTCCTGCAAAAGCTTCGTCATAATAATCAGCTGCTTTTCTTCTTGCGTCGTTGTAAGAATCTAAATTTGGAAGTTTTTTTCTTAAAATGGCTGCTTGAATACTGTCTAATCTTGAGTTCACGCCTACTTCGTCGTGATAATATCTTTCGTACATTCCGTGGTTGACGATTCCTCTTAAACGGTGAGCCAATTCGTCATTGTTGGTGAAGATTGCTCCACCATCACCATAACAACCTAAATTTTTAGATGGAAAAAAAGAAGTAGTCCCTACGGTTGACATTGTTCCTGCATGTCGTACAGTTCCGTCTGAAAATGTAAACTGAGAACCAATAGCCTGTGCATTGTCTTCAATTACGAATAGATTATGTTCTTCAGCAATTTTTAAAATCTCCTCCATATTCGCACATTGTCCGAAAATATGAACCGGAATGATTGCCTTAGTTTTTGGAGTGATCGCTTTTCTAATCTGCTCAGTCGAGATTGTAAATGTATCGTAATCTACATCTACCAATACAGATTTTAATTTAAGCAAATGAATCACTTCTACTGTCGCTGCAAAGGTAAAATCAGCAGTAATCACCTCATCGCCTTCCTGTAAATCTAACCCCATCAAAGCTATTTGCAAAGCATCTGTACCGTTTGCACAAGGAATAACGTGCTTTACATCAAGATAAGTTTCCATTTCGTTCTGGAATGATTTTACTTCAGGGCCGTTGATGAAAGCCGCAGAATCCAACACATTAAGTACCGCATTATCTACATCATTTTTTATTTTGTAATACTGACTTTGCAAGTCAACCATCTGTATTTTTTTCATACTTCAATTTATTTTTCTAAGTTAAATGAAATCACTTTACTATTATTATTCTTTAACACAAATGTTGCGCAGCGATTTCACTAACAAATATTTTCGTAAAAATAAGGATTTTAAAATCCTTTCAAAAATTTTATTGAATTTGTTTTATCTTTATCCAAAATAAATAGATGAAAAAAATTTTATTATTTTGTTTTTTAGCAGGTTACAGTTTATCACAGGCTCAGAGCGAATTGGTTTTTGTATATTTTAATGACAAGCCCAACAAAGCAACATTTTATGCAAATCCATTATCAGAATTAACTCAAAAATCACTTAACAGGCGAACATCTTTAGGAATTCCTCTCAATGACCAGGATGCTCCTATCGAGCCATCTTTTATTCAAAATTTACAGAACTTAGGATTTACCATCATTGACTCTTCAAAATGGTTGAATGGTGTCGCTCTTACGGCCAATCAGGCTCAGGTCAATTTAATAAAAGCTCAATCTTTCGTGCAGTCAGTAGAAAGTTTTGCAAAAAACTCTTCGTTAGTTTTAAAAACTGAAACGGTCAATAAGTGGAAAAGTTTTGAACACGCTCAAAAAAATTTAACAGTCTTTAATTACGGTTCAGGATTAGACCAGATTGATCAGATTAACCTGAAGCCACTTCACCTAGCCGGATTTACTGGAACAGGCGTTACAATCGCCGTCATCGATACAGGTTTCCCTACCGTCAATACAGGTTCTGCCTTTTCAAGATTATGGACAAATAACAGCATTAAAGGAGGCTACGATTTCGTCACCAAAACGACCAATATTTATGATACGACTTTAAACGCACACGGAACTGTGGTTTTAGGTGCAATCGGTGGATATATACAAAACACCTTTGTAGGTTCTGCCCCTGATTCCGACTTTTACTTATATCGAAGTGAAAACGCTGCAGCAGAAGTTCCTGAAGAAGAATTATATTGGATTGAGGCTGCTGAGGAAGCCGACAGAAAAGGTGTTGATTTGATTACAACCTCTTTAGGTTACTCCACATTTGATGATCCGAAATATAGCTATACCTACGCCAACATGAACGGTACGACCTCTTTCATCGCACGAGGAAGCCAGATTGCAGTGAGTAAAGGAATCTTTGTTTTAGTAGCTGCAGGAAATTCGGGAGCGCAAACCTGGCATTACATTACTACTCCAGCAGATAACGCGCAGGTTTTTACCATCGGTTCTGTGGATTCTGCAGGAATCTCTTCGACCTTTTCTTCATTTGGACCTAATTCATCTGGAGCCGTAAAACCAGATGCGAGTGCAAGAGGAACTGCGTCTACAACAGTTAATAACAATATTACCACAACTGTTTCGGGAACATCAATTGCCACACCAATTGCAGCAGGCGGAGTTGCATGTTTGATACAAGCTTTTCCGAGCATGAATAGAAATACGATGCGAACACAACTAAGACAGACAGCATCACTCTTCCCAAACCATACCGATCAAATGGGCTATGGAATTTTAAATTTTGGAAGTTTATATAATTCGGTTTTGAATACTTCAGAATTGGTGAAAAGAGAAAAGATTTCAATTTTTCCCAATCCTGTACAATCTATTTTGAATATTGCCACTGAAGGAGAAGTTTTGTCTCTTGAAGTCTATGATAATCTCGGAAGATTGGTTTTAAAATCAAAAAATCAAAAATCTATTAATGTTCAGGATTTTTCTCATGGAACCTATTATCTGAAAATTCAGGTTAAGGATAGGGTTTATTATGAGAAATTTCTGAAAGATTAAATAAAAAAAGCCTTCCGATTTGGAGGGCTTTTTTATTTCAAGTTTTAAGTAAATAATTTACGCAGAATTTCTACTTGCATTAATATTACCAAACAGCGATCTTGTCACCAGCTTTTCATACGCAGCTTTATTACCTTCGCCTTTCTGAATTTTCATCAAAGCATACTGTTGAATACTCAATAGCGGAAGCACTATTTTCTCACGGATTTTTACAGACTTTCTTGATAACGGATCTTCTTCCTGCAGCATTTTAAAACCTGTAAGTTCAAGCATGATATCTTTTGAAAGATTGTATTCGCTGAAAAGTACATTCCAGAATTCACCGAATTTAGGGTTGTCTTTAATATAATAAGTCAAAGGGAAATATGACTTGTTCATGCTCATCATCGAGTTCAAAACTAAAGTTTTAAAGAAATCTGAACCTTTATATAATTCTCTTACTTCATCAAACCTACCGTCTTCTTTCAACTGCTGCATCGCAAAACCAAATCCGAAGAAACCAGGAACATTCTGTTTCAACTGCGACCATGATCCCACAAACGGAATGGCTCTCAAATCTTCAAATTTCAATTCGTTTCCGCCACCACGTTTCGAAGGTCGACTTCCGATATTGGTTTTCCCGTAATATTCGAGCGTACTCATCTCCTGAAGATAAGGTACAAACATAGGATGCGCCTTTAAATCTGAATATTTTTTATAACTGATATTCGCCAATTCAAGAATTAGCGCTCTTTCTTTTTCCGTTAAATCTTTTTTAGAATTTTTAAAGACGTCATTCTCAACTCCGGCAGTCAACAACTGTTCAAAATTATATTTTGCCTGCTCCTTGTTTCCGAAAATACTGGTAATCGTCTGCCCCTGAATCGTCAATTCAATTTTATTATTGGCAATTGTCTTTCCTTGCGATGCATAGAAATCATGTGTTTTTCCTCCACCTCTAGCCGGCGGACCACCTCTACCGTCAAAAAAGACTACTTTAATACCATTTTCTTCTGACAATTTGGTAAGAACTTCTTTCGCTTTGTAAATTTCCCAGTTAGCCTTCAGATAGCCACCATCCTTTGTTCCGTCAGAGAAACCAAGCATGATTGTCTGTTGATTTCCTCTTCGCTCCAAGTGCTGTTGATAAACAGGATTTTCATACAAATCTCTCATTACACTTTCAGCGTTATCAAGACCTTCCATCGTTTCAAAAAGCGGAACGATATCCATATTTATTTCTTCATCTTTATAACCTGTAATTTTGAAAAATGCATACACATTCATTACATCTTTTACAGCGTCAGAATTTGAAATAATATATCGGTTCATCCCACGATCTCCATTCACAAATTGTATCTCTTTCACCTGATTGACATTGATTAAGGTATCCTTTACAATATCTTCAAAATCGTCAACATTTATTTTTTCTGATAAATGAATAAGCTGATTAAATTTTTCATCATTGCTAACTTCAGCTTCACCAAATTTAGCTTTGTAGACATCATCAATTACCTGCTGATGGATTCTGCTGTCTTGTCTGATATCTAAAGTCGCAAAGTGAGTTCCAAATATTTTCACACGATCTTTGAAGTTTTCAAGTAGATCTAAGAACAAAGAATTATGCTCCTCAACCAATATCTTTTCTGCTTCATCTAATCTTTTCAGAATATCTTGGGCGGTGATTCTTTCGTTTCTAAAGATTGCAGTATATAATTCAGCGCTCAGCTGTCCCAAAACTTCTGAAACACCTCTAAAGCTCAATCTTCTTCTTACATCTTTTAAATTACCATAATACGATTTTAAAATAGCAGAGCGCAGTTCTTCAGAAACTCTTTTCGTAACATCTGCCGTCACAAAAGGATTTCCATCTCTATCTCCTCCCGGCCAGAAACCAAGCTGAATCAAATCTTCATGCAAATGAAAATGTCCGTTACCGAAAGTTTTTTTGATTTTGGTAAAAAGTTCTCCAATCGTATCATAATATACATATCTTAAATAGTGAATAATACTTAAAGCTTCATCAATCGGAGTGGGTTTTTCTTTATTAACAAAAGGTGTTTTGCCCAGCTGCTGCAAAAGCATATCAATACTGGTAATCGAATCGTCAGTGATTGATTTTCTCAAATCATGGAGAATTCGCTGAACCGAACTCGGATAAAACTGAGTCGGGTGAGCTGTAAAAACTACCTTAACTGTAAAATCTCTTAACTTCTCACGTACTTTTTCAAGCTTATGATCCTGCTGAGAACGCTCGAAAAGATTGGTCACCGTTCCGCTGTCACTTTCAGAATGTAAATTGGGAAAAGCCGCATCTTCGATACTGTCAAACAATACCACCTGTCTTTCTATGTATTGAATGATTTTAAAAAGTAATTCAAGTTTCTGATCTTCAGTCTGTAAATCTGTATGATTGGCAAAGAATTCTTCTACAATCTGTTCAGGATTCTTCCCTGCCTGATAACCTTCTTTGCTTTCTTCATAAAGAAAAGGAAGAAGCATTCCGATATTGGTCATTTTATCATAAGGCAGGCTCATAAATAATGAATTGTAGATCTGGAATTTATTTTCTACAATCTGCCTGAATTTTTCTGCGCGCTGGTCGTGTCTCATACAACAAATGTAGTAGATTTTAAATTTAATTGCGAGAGATTAAGTTTAAAAAAGTATGAAATTTTGATTTATTTAACAAAACAATTTTGTTATAAATACGTTCTTTCAAATAATTAAGCTTATTTTTATCTAATTAATGGCATACAATCACGTATTATGAATGAGAAACCCTTAAAAGAGCAAAGCATTGATGAGTTGTATCGTAATGAAGAAAAAACCAGTAGGGATTTTATAAGAAATTCAATTTTAATGATTTGTATTGTCGGAATTTCCATATTCATCACTTCAGAAAAAGGTGTAGGCTTTTTCACTTTCTTTCCTGTATTTTTCAGTTACTCTATTTTGTCGTGTTATTTTAGATTAAAAGAAATCAGAAAAGAAATCAGATCAAGAATATTACATTTAAAAGGCTAACCCAACTATTTTTTTTCAACATCTAGGGAATTCCGCTTCGGTCTTAAACATATTTTCTGTATTTTTGCTCAGCCAAAACAAGATATTTATGTTTAAGAAAATACTGACCCTATTTTCAATTATCAGTCTTCTCATTTCCTGCAAAGAAGAATGCTACACCAACCCGGAACCTGTTGTTTTTGAATTTATAAATTCTCAGGGTGAAAACCTGATACAAAATGGTTCTCTACCCACATTTGCCATTCAGGAAGAGCCAGTAAATGGAATATCAACAGGAGTTGAGCTTACAAAAACCGCAGATTTCAAAATCAAATTAGAAGGCGTGGGATCCTTCAGTGGTACCAAAAAATATCGATTCTTTTCAACGATAAAATTATTTAATTTTTCCATACGTTCATCTGCAGTAACAACAGAATGCGAAGGTTTCAAAATCGACCAGATAGAGTTTGATAGCATCAGCTCCACTAAAGAAATTAACTATTATAAAATTATTTTAGATTAAAAATACGATCATGAAAAAAAATAGTTTGTCTGATCTCGGCTCAGAACAATTGGTAACAAAAAAGAAATCCATTACAAACGCAATCTTTGGGTTCGGCACAGTGTTGCTGCTTTCGTTTTTGATATTGCTCTATTTTGCCATCGCAAATAAAAACTTTAAGCTAATTCCCATTGGTGTTGGATGTCTTCTAACACTAATTCCTCTATTCATAGCACGAAATCAGGTAAATACAGAAATAAAATCAAGAGAATCTGAATATGTTAAGTAATAAGAGGACAATGATACTATCCAATATTCTGAAAGAATCTTTAAAACTCTTTTTTATTTGAATTTATTAGCCAGTAACCAGCTCAATATAAACAATTCATTAACAGTCCGTTACACAACAAACAAATTATTTTAATCATCCAGAAGGGAATTTTACTTGACTGATAATGCTATTTTTATTTAATTTTGTCCTTTAAACCAAATTTACAATATGCAAAAGAAAATACTTTCAGATCAAAGTCTTGAAGAATTGAAACGTACTGAAAAAAAGTATAAATCAATTATCAAATTCCATATTATTTCTTTTATCATACTTATTGGGATTGCTGTTTACATGACTCTTGAGAATGATATTAGTATGTATACTGCTTTACCACTTTTATTTACTCCTATCTACATTTATTCGCTTTTAAACTTGAAAAAAGTAAAGGATGAAATCAGAGTAAGAACTGCTCACATTTTTCTTCAAAAAAGAATGCAGGAAGGTAAATAAATATTAAGAATAAATCGTGTGAATAAAAATTTTGGCTTACTGTTTCATTTTTTATTTGCCGTGGTTAATTTTGCAATCGGTATCTACTTTCTAAAAACTGTTGTTTTTTTTTCTTTTATTTTTTTCATTGCTACAGTAATTCATATCTGGTTTCTGTACAAAGAATATGATTTACGAAATCATCTGCTAGTTAACGAAAATTCACCGAGATTAGAAGAAGAACTAGAAGTTAAAAATTCTAAGTCTATCTCCTCTGTTATTATATTAACGTACTTTCTATTTTAAAGGTGAAAGAATTGAAACCGCAATTGATGATCTTGACATTACTGATGTTGAATTAAGTCAATACCTGAAATTATATCGTGAATATTTCATTAACGAGATTCAGAATCATATTGACATATTAGACAAAACAAACCCATAGTTTTAATTAAACTCAATCATATACATTTTAAGATTTCATTAATCGATATTTCGTCTGTCATTTTGTAAATTTGGTCTACAGTAAATTTATAACAATGCTTAATTTCGAGTTAAAAAATCCAACAAAAATACTTTTCGGAAAAGGAGAGATCGCTAAAATTTCAAAAGAAGTTCCTCAAGATGCCAAAGTCTTGATGATTTATGGCGGTGGAAGTATCAAAAGCAACGGCGTTTACGATCAGGTAAAAGATGCTTTAAAAAATCATGATGTTCAGGAATTCGGTGGTGTTCCTGCAAATCCGGAATACGAGGTTCTGGTGAAGGCTTTACAGTTCATTAAAGAAAACAATATTACGTATCTGCTTGCGGTGGGTGGTGGTTCTGTAATTGACGGTGTGAAATTTCTTTCTGCAGCAGCCAATTACGATGGTGAGCCATGGGAAATATTGAAACAATCTGTCAGAACTTTTGAAGGTGAAGGAATGCCTTTCGGAACTATTTTGACTTTACCGGCAACCGGCTCAGAAATGAATTCTGGCTACGTCATATCGAGAAGAGAAACTAACGAAAAACTGTCTTCAGGAGGTCCTGGATTGTTTCCTCAATTTTCGGTTTTAGACCCAGAGGTCATCAAATCTATTCCCAAAAAGCAAATTGCCAACGGAATTGCTGACGCGTATACACATGTACTAGAACAATACATGACATCACCCTCTTCAGCTGATCTTCAGGAAAGAATTGCAGAAAGTATCTTGATCAGCTTACAGGAAACCGCTCCAAAGGTAATGGCTGAAAATTTTGATTATGATGCTGCAGGAAATTTTATGTGGTGTTGTACAATGGCTTTAAACGGACTTATTCAAAAAGGAGTCATCACAGATTGGGCAGTGCATGCAATGGGACACGAGCTGACTGCTTATTATGGAATTGATCATGCAAGAACACTTGCCGTAATCGCTCCGTCGCACTACCGTTATAATTTTGAATCTAAAAAAGAAAAACTAGCTCAGTACGCAGAAAGAGTCTGGAAAATTACAGAAGGAAGTTTAGAGCAAAAAGCGGAAGCAGCCATCAAAAAATTAGAAGAGTTTTTTCACAGTCTTGAAATTAAGACTAAACTTTCAGATTATACTGAAGACTATCAAAATACTGCAGAACGTATTGAGAAGGCCTTTACAGAACGAAATTGGCTTGGCTTAGGTGAATACAAAAAGCTTACGCCACATGATGCATACAAGATCGTGGAGATGAGTTATTAGAAGCTCTAAAGTAATCATTTAAAAATTTTTTGGCAGATTAACCTTGAAATAGTAAACCTTCAGCTTTCAAAATTATATTTTTTACAAACATTAGTTTAAAAAAGCTTAAATTCATTACAAATATTACAAATTTATTTATATTTTAGCACATTGTTAAATTTGTGAAAATGAAAAAATACTTACTTTTATTTGCCTTTTCGGCCTTAGCTCTTAGTTCATGTGAAGATGATGATATTCAAAACTTTGAATTGGATATGTTAAAAGGTGAATGGAAAGAAACTAAAGAAGAAATAATCTCCGGAAAGGATAATAAAACTGTTATTAGTTCGATCGTTCCTACAGGTTGTAGCGCAAAGAGCACCACAGAATTCAGAATTGATTACTATGCAGCATATACTGCAGTGACAGGGATCGGTGCTACATGTACAAGCAGCAAAACGGAAGGTACTTATACTTACGATACAGAAACGAAAGTATTGGTTATAAAATATAATAATGATAACGAAAGACCATATAAAGTGGAAATCTTAAGTAGCAGCGAATTACGATTGATGGAAATGTTCGACAGTATCGATTACAACGGAGATCAGGTCATCGATTACGTTTATAGAAGTTATAAAAGATAAAACAACTTAACTCCCGAAAATTTCGGGAGTTTTTTATTATATTTATTTCCAATAAAAATTCAGACAACAATGAAGAAGATTTTTGCAGCATTTCTATTGCTGACCTTTACACTTATTTTTTCACAGGAAAAAAAACCAATGTTCTGGGAAGACATTCAGAATTTTAAAACATTAGATCAGCAGTCTGCTCCTCCCAGTAACGCAATTCTTTTAGTAGGAAGCTCATCTTTCACAAAATGGCAAAATGTTTCAGACTATTTCCCAGGAAAAATAATCATCAATAGAGGTTTTGGCGGCTCTAGATTGACAGATTTAAATTCCTATTCTGAAGATTTGCTTAATCCTTATCAACCAAAACAAATTATTATTTATTGTGGCGAAAATGATTTTGCTGATGATGCTCAATTGAAAGCTGATGTTGTCGTTGACAGATTGAAAGTATTTTACAAAAAAATACGTGAAAAGTTTCCGAATATTCAGGTTGATTTTATTTCTATTAAATATTCACCAAGCAGAGAAAAGCTTTGGCCCCAAATGAAAGAAGCCAATAAAAAAATTGCAAAATTCATGAAGAAAGAAAAAAATGCAGAATTCATCGACATCACAAAAATTATGAATGACGCAAACGGCAATGTAAGAAAAGATCTTTTTGTGGAAGATATGCTGCACATGACTCCGGAAGGTTATCAACTTTGGACAAAGGTCATGAATCCTTTTATGAAATAATTTTTAACCATGATAAAAAAACGACTAACCATTTTAATCATTTGTCTAATTTCTTTTTTAGGATTTGCACAAAAAAACGAAGACAAAAAAAAATTAACTCAGGAACTATCTGAGAACGCCTGTAAATGCGTGGACTCAATAGAAATATTTAACCGAAATAAATCGGATGTCATAAAAGATATTCACGGTTGTATTGACAAATATACAGGAGCGTTACAATTAGGATCACTTCTTTCAACCGTTGATGAATTATCAAAAACAGCACCTGAAGTTAATGGTAAAAAACAAGTAAATCTTAATTTTAATACTGATAAAGATTCTAAGCAGTATACAGAAAGCTATAATGAGATGGAACGGTACATGATGAAAAATTGCCCCAGCCTAAAAAAAGCAGTAAACGTCGCAGAAAGTAAAATAGAAAAGGTCACTAAAAATGAAGAAGCTTTAGACTTTTATCACAAAGCAATTGAAGCATCAAAAAAAGAAGATTGGATAGAAGCAATAAAAAATTACGAAAAAGCAGTTAAAAAAGATCCATCCTACACCTATGCATGGGACAATTTGGGAATTTGTTATAGAAGAGTAGGAGAATTTGACAAAGCTATTGATGCTTACAAGAAATCACTAAAGATAGATCCTAAAGGAAAAATGCCTTTACAGAACATCCCTATTGCATATATTTACAAAAAAGGTAATGTGGTCAAAAATAGTTGGTGATTTTGACAAAAATAATTCGTAATATTTGGCCGTTGATTAGAAGAGGAAGTAAGCAATGCTGAGGAGCAACTTACCAGCAATACAATCAGCGCTGTAAACAATAGTTTAGAGGATGGTTTTTGCCATCCTTTTTTGTAAATTATTGGAACAGCTCTATGGCTAAGAAAAACCTTTTACGCCTCTAGATTTTTATAAAAAAGATACCACTGAATAAACTTTTTTCTCCGACTTATGGTAAGTCCCCGATGAATATTAAGATTACCTTTCAGATGGCCGAAAAAAGATTCTATTCCGTTTGTTGTTTTCGGGATTTTATGATTTTGCAGGAAGATAAACATATTAGGCAAAGCCTTTCTGATAACCGAAAAACACCTTCTCACCAGTTTGTGGGTGTACCAATATCTTCCGGTTTCCTGACTGTATGATTTTTCATTCAAAAATTCCTTATGCTTTTCAGACCAGTCCAAAAATTCTTTGATCCAATATTGTTTTTTGACTTCATTATCAATAAAATGAAGTTTGCAGACAATTTCACGCAACTCAAAACCAGCTACAGACTTTGGATAGGCGGAAAGCCATATTTTGCACATCCTCTGAATATGAACAAGACATCTTTGAACAGGAACTTTCGGGCAAACTTTACGGATGGCTTTCAGTAAAGATTTGTCACCATCACAGGTTATGCCGCCAATTTTCATTCCCAAATTAAGAATGTTTTCCAAATCCTCTTTCAGTTCTTCATAATGCTCTCCGTCTATAATTCTGTAAAGTTGGGTTTGTTTAAAAACATTGTCTCTGTAAACCACCAGGCAGATTTCATTGGAGAAATAAGTGCCGTCGATGAGCAGATAAACCTCCTTGTTCTGGCTGTAACTGAGCTTTGGAGCTTTCCTAAGCATAACATTAAAATACCGCTGAAGAGTACTGACCGAATATCCGGATTCTGCTGAAATTTGCTCATAAGTTTGTTTTCCGATAATCCATTTTTTAAACCAAATTTCTTTGTTTTTCAAGCTCACAGATTTATTCTCTGCAGTAAAATAAATGCCACAATTTTTACATTTAAAACGACGCTTACCGTTTTGTTTTCCCCAGGAAATTACATCCAGGCTTTTGCAACTCCAACAACGATTTTTTTTGAATTTTCAGCCATAAAAAAAGTTTATTGAAACAAAGTTCAATAAACTTTCTGTATCATCAGTAACAATCGGTATTACAATGAATTTCACCAACTATTTTTGACTATTAAACCACAAAAAAGAATACACCAAAGCTATCGACGCCTATTTAGATTTAGATAAAGTGTATCCTAATGATGCTGAAGTTTATTACGGAATTGGTCAGGTATACTATGATCATCTTAAAGACAATGAAAAAGCATTGGATTATATTGCCAAAGCCTATACGATTTATACAACTCAAAAATCACCTTACAGATCAGATGCCGAAGCAATTATCGGATATGTTTATAAAAAAATGAAAGATGAAGGCAAAACGGATAAATTTAAAGAGATTCTGAAAAAGAACAACATACAGTTCGATTAAAAAACAAAAAACTCCCAAATCGGGAGTTTTTTTATTTCTTTCTCTTTGATTTCGAGATTGATTTCTGTTGCGCTCTGTTGGCTCCGAATTTTTTAGGAGCTTTTCTTTTGGAAGGACCACCCCAGTTTTCTTTTTTGTTTTTGTCTTTCTTCTCATGAAAGGCTCCACCACCATCAAACAGTTTTGTCTGAGCCGGATTTTTCATCAGAATAACATCCTCTTCCGAAACAATTTTCTTAGGATTGATCTTCACTTCTTCAGGGAAACCGATATACTTCAGTTCTTTATCCATCAGTAATTCGATATCTAAAACTAAAGTTTCTTCTTTTTTGGCTACAAAAGTAATGGCTTTACCATCTTTATCTGCTCGACCAGTTCTACCAATTCTGTGAATATACTGTTCAGGAACTTCAGGAGTTTCAAAATTGATAACATGCGTAATATTGGAGATATCAAGCCCTCTCGCCATAACGTCTGTTGTGATCAAACCTCTTATTTCTTCCTTCTCAAAGCTTTTCATAGCCTTCAATCTGTAGTTCTGAGATTTGTTGGAGTGAATCACATCAAATTCTTCAGGAAAAAGTTCATTGATTTTTGTAAATAATAAGTCTGAATGTTTTTTATTATTGGCAAAAATCAAAACCTTAGACATATCTTCATTGTTTTTCAACAAATGCTCCAGCAAATTGATTTTCGTATTAAAGTTTTCAACTTTATAAGCCGTCTGCTCAATTTTCTCAAGTGGAGTTCCTGATTTTGCCAATGAAATTTCAATCGGACCTGCAAAATACTGGTCCAACATTTCGTCCACAGCTTCTGTCATCGTTGCAGAGAAAAGAATATTCTGTCTTTTTTCTCTCATCATTTCGAAAATGTGAGTTAACTGCGGTCTGAAACCTAAATTAAGCATCTCATCAAACTCATCAATAATCAGCTTTTGAACCTCTCTTAATGAAATGGCATTATCAATGGCTAAATCCATGATTCTACCCGGAGTTCCAACCAAAATATCACAACCGTCATTAAATAAAAGCTTTTGCGTATTGATGTTCTTCCCACCATATATTCCGATTACTCTTGCAGTAATATTTTCTGTCAGTTTTTCGACAATTTCAGTTACCTGAACCACCAATTCTCTAGTAGGAACCAAAACAACAACCGTTGGATTTCCTGTCTTATTATATTTCCAGGTCTTCAAAACCGGAAGAAGATACGCTAAAGTTTTTCCTGTACCCGTCTGTGCAATTCCCATTACGTCTCTTCCTGAAAGGATCGGACCGATACTCTTCTCCTGAATTGGAGTAGGCTCAAATAAGTTTAAATCTGCTAAAACATCAAGAACTTTTACCGGAAGGTCAAAGTCTGCAAAAGTGAGTTTTTCCATTTTGCAAAGATAGTCAATTATTTCCATTGTTAATTTGGCTCAAAAACAACAATATAATTATCAAAAATTAAATCTAGTTTTTTAAATTAAATGAGTGAAATTTATCAAATATCAATGTTCTTATTCTCAAGGAAATTATTGAATCTTTATGCTTCTACTGACTATTTTAATATCATCGTCCACAAACTCACTTGTTGTAACAATTACAAATCCTTTCTTCTTTGCATCTTTTTTAATTGGAAACTGATCACTCTCCCATTGCGAACAGTGAGTCGAAATAGGTTCTACCAAAGGAGTCCAATCTGTCTTATTTAAGGTGTAAACATAAAAAGGATGCCAACAACTTGTACACCAATCGGGATAAAACCCTATATCATCTTTTCCGTCGTTGTTTAAATCTTGAAGGTTATGGAGTGTTCCACCTTTTGCAGGAGAAATAGTAAATGATTTTAATTTTTTATCACTAAAATAAATTAGAGATTCACATATTCCATCACATTCCTCACCGCAATCATTAATTTTGATGTATGCATATTCTTTGATTCCATTTCCGTCAAAATCTCCTAAAATACCTTCGTCAGGTTCTTTTTGAGCATGTAAACATAAACTTAAAAAGGTACATAACAAAACTAATTTTTTCATCAAAATTAAATCAAATTTGCTATTTTCTTGTAATCCTCAACAAAAGAATCACAACCAATAAACTAGAAAAAACAAACCCTAAACACCCTACCAAAGACATCTCCCCAATTCTTGGTCCTGATTCTGATACAAAAACAATTGCCGTTGCAATAATATTTGCACCTAGAATCATAGCTAAAATTAAATTGATAATACTTGATTTTATCAGCTGGTTCGTTTTCTCTATATTTTTAATCTCACTTGATATCGTAAACTTATTATCATCCAGTTTCTGTAAAACAGAACGCAGCTCTTTAGGAATTTCGTCCACATTATCCGTGAAATTCATCATTTTATCCATTCCGGATTTGAAGAGTTTTTTCGGACTGATCTTTCTGGTCAATATTTTTTTGGTGTAAGGATGTAAACTTTTTACAATATCCAAATCGGGATTGATGGTTCTGCCTACACCTTCTATTAAGCCAATTCCTTTGAATAAAAGGTAAAAATAGTCCGGCATGTAGAGCTGATTGTCTTTCAACACATCTTTCATCTTGTTGATGATGATATGCGGATCGATATCTTTGAGTGAAGTACTGTGAACGAAATTCAAAACTTCCTCCACATCATTTTCAAATCTTCTTTCATCAGGAATTTCATAGCTAACCGCCATCTTTTTGAGATACCTAACAATTTTACCGGAATTTTTAGCGACAAAAGCGACAATCAGACTTTCAAGAATTTCTTTGTCATTAGGTTGAATTTTTCCGACGGCTCCAAAATCGATGAAGACAACTTTCCCATCTCTTTTTACCAAGATATTTCCGGCATGAGGATCGGCATGGAAAAATCCGTAATCTAAAATCTGAGAAACAAAAAGTCTTAAACCAACTTCAGAAACGACAACAGGATCAATTTGATTTTTTAAAAGTTCTGTTTTATCGGTTACTTTTATTCCGTCAATGAATTCCATGCAAAGGACATTATTGTTCGAAAATTCGTCATATATAATCGGAACGTAAGTTTCTTTATTGTTTTTAAAATTTAAAGCAAACTGTTTGATATTATTTCTTTCATTAACTAGTGAAACTTCTTCCAATAAAGACTTTTCGAAAGTTGCGATGGCTTGTTTTAAATTAAGTTTTGAGCCAATTTCAGAATAAGTCGAAATCAACTTCACCAAATCTTTAATGAGCAGCAAATCATCTTCAATGACGCTGAGAACGTCAGGTTTCTTGATTTTTAAAATGACTTCTTCTCCCGAAATTAAAGTAGCTCTGTACACCTGAGCGATAGAAGCTGTAGCCAAAGGTTTTGCAATAATTTCCGAGAAATGCTCATTGACAACTATATTGAATTCATTTTCCAGAATTTCGTCGACATTCATTTCGACCACTTCTACCCGATCCTGAAGTTTTTGCAACTCCTGAATCAATTCTGGTGGAAGCAGATCTTCACGGTTGCTGAATGTCTGTCCCAGTTTTACAAAGGTAGGACCGAGTTCTTCTAAAACAAGACGGATTCTTTCGTAAACGGTTCCTTTAGAAATAATTTCATCAGACGGCGCAGAACTTTCTTCCGGTTTTTTGCCCATTCTGGCAATCATATCTTTGAAGCCGTATTTGCTTAAAACGGAGATTAAACGAGCGGATCTTTTCAGCTTTCGCTGTTGTTTGTCAAACATAATTTTGAGGATGAATTGAATTGCAAAGTAAGTTCAAAAATTATTCCTATTGGATTGTAATTTAAAAATGAAATTTCATTAAACTATTCAACAAAAACATATTCATCATAATGTCCTAGAAATTTCACATTACAGCCTAAAGCAATTATTTCATCAATTGCATTTTGAGACAGAACATTATGCCACTCACTGGCGACATTGATAAAGAAAAAGTAATTTCCCAAGCCCGTTTTCAGTGTTCGGCTTTCGATTTTGGAAAGATTCATTTTTCGCCATGCAAAAACGGAAAGCACCTGATGAAGACCTCCGGCATGATCTTCGGGAAGCGTAATAAGCAGAGACGTTTTTTCTGAAGTTTTTGGTAAATCGATCTGTAAATTTTCCTTATTTTTTGAAATTACAATAAATTTGGTGTGATTCTGCTCAAAATCCTGAATGTTTTCATGGACGATTTTTAAACCATACAATTTTGCTGAATATCGATTGGCCACTGCTGCCCATTTTTCGTTTGGATTTTCAGAAACCAATTTTGCGGCTGCAGCTGTTGAACTGTAATCCTGTGAATGAATATTTTTATAATGATCATGTCTGAAATGAAAAGTCTGCGCCAAGGCCTGAGGATGCGAAATGATTTTATCAAAAGTCTCGTTATCAGGATGAATCATCAGATGATGCGCAATTGGCATCACCAATTCAGTTTCAATAAAAACTTCAAAATCATAGAGATAATCGAGTGTCATAGAAACGGTGCCTTCAATAGAATTTTCTAAAGGAACGACGGCTTTATCGACTTCATTATTTTTCACGGCATTGAAGCAATCTAAAATACTCGATTGTGGAATTAATTCTTCTTCAGCGAAAATCTGTGAGGCTGCCAGCTGCGTGAAACTGGCGTGTGGGCCAAGGAATGCTATCTTCATGAGACAAATGTAGAAAATATTGAGGAAGCTGCTCTAAATATTACAATAATTATAATACATGTTCATTCATCTTTAAAACTAACAATAAATCCCACCAAATGGCAGGATTTAAATTGACTCGATATTCTTTTTTTTTACTTTTCCTTCAATTCTATGGGATTATTAGTTCTCTTAACCGATTTTTCAAGTTCTTTCTCAACATTTTTAGTATTTCTGTTGAGTTGAATAACATTTCCATCTTTCATCACGAATCCAATTGAATTGCTTTGAACAAACATTTGTCCGATATTTGAATTTATATTTTTAGCACGGTCGTCAAATAATTGATTCAGTTGTTTTTGGGAAATTTCTTTTTCATTTTTATAATCATCATCTAATTTTGGATTAGTAATATTTTTAATTTGGGTAAGCTCAAAAGAATGATTTTTCTCTGTATCTTCAATTTGTATGATTAAACCGGGAAGATTATTAAACTTATAGGGTCCATCTTGAATGGTAATTTCAGGACTAAACCAGGCAATCCACTTTCTACCATATAAATCCGTAGTTGCTTTTTGACATTTCAAATTATTGATGGTTCTCGTTTCCTTAGAAATATTCCATTTGATTGGTTTAGCTTCAGTTAATTTAAATTTAATCCCGCTGTCTTTGATATGATAGACTACTGAATTTTTAGAATAGTTTTTTGTAACGGTGTAGATGAGATTTGGATTGTAATAAGGATAGCTTACCTTAATTGATTTATTACTTAATAATTCTTGTCGTAAAGAGTCTGAAACATTTTTAAATGAACTATAAAACACTGAATTTTTCATATCTGAATCTAAATTCATATAATCTGTAAGCACCGAATCTTTTTTTGTAACATCCGGAACAAATTTATATTCGTAAACAAATCTTTTCTGTGAATAGGTTGTAACGAAGGTTAGGCAAATCAGCAGTGCAAGAATTTTATTTTTCATAGAATTGTGATAAAAAATATTTCTGAAATATACAAAAAAATCCCGCCAACAGGCAGGATTATATTTAAAATTCAAGTCAAGATTTACTCCCACTCAATCGTTGCTGGTGGTTTGCTTGAAATATCGTAAGCTACTCTGTTGATTCCTCTTACTTCGTTGATAATTCTGCTTGACACCGTATCTAAAAACTCGTAAGGAAGTCTGCTCCACGTTGCCGTCATAAAGTCGATGGTGTTGGCAGAACGAACTACTGCTGTGTATTCATACGTTCTTTCGTCACCCATTACTCCTACAGATTTTACCGGAAGGAGAACTACAAATGCCTGAGAAACTTTCTCATACAAATCATTTTTGTATAATTCTTCGATGAAAATATCATCAGCTTCTTGCAAGATTTTCACTTTTTCAGCATCTACAGCACCTAAAATTCTGATTCCTAAACCAGGACCAGGGAAAGGATGTCGGTGTACCAAATGATGAGGAATTCCTAATTCTTCACCGACTTTTCTTACTTCGTCTTTGAACAGTTCTCTTAAAGGTTCCAGCAATTCAAATTCCATTTCTTCTGGAAGTCCGCCCACATTGTGGTGAGACTTGATCACTGCTGAAGGACCGTTCACCGACTGACTTTCGATCACGTCTGGATAAATGGTTCCTTGCGCTAAGAATTTTGCCCCTTCGATTTTATGAGATTCTTCGTCGAAAACATGGATAAATTCATTTCCGATGATCTTTCTCTTGGTTTCCGGATCATCTACTCCTGCTAATTTTGATAAGAATCTTTCTGAAGCGTCTACCAATTTGATGTTCATATTAAAATGCTCACCATAATTTTCCATTACCTTAACGTCTTCGTCCTTTCTTAAAAGTCCGGTATCTACGAATATGCACTGCAATTGATCACCGATTGCTTTGTGAATCAAAACTGCAGCAACAGAAGAATCCACACCTCCTGAAAGTCCAAGGATCACTTTGTTGTCTCCTACTCTTTCTTTGATTTCTTCAACTGTTTTGTCGATATAATTCGTCAGTTTCCAGTTTTTCTCTGAGTCACAGATTGCAAATACGAAGTTCTCCAACATTTTTTCACCTTCTTCTGTGTGAGAAACTTCTGGGTGGAACTGCACGCAGTAGATTTTCTTTTCTTCATTAGAAATAGAAGCAATTACACCAGATTTTGCGTTCAAATCAAAACCTGCAGGCAACATTCCCACTTCGTCGAAGTGACTCATCCATACGACAGAATTATCTGTCACTCCTTTCAAGAGAGAAGATTCTTTTACAATTTCTAGATGTGCTTTTCCGTACTCACCTTTTACACCTTTATGTACTTTTCCGCCCAAAAGGTGTGCGGTAAGCTGCATTCCGTAGCATATTCCCAATACAGGAATTCCCTGTTCATACAATTCTTTTTCAACCAAATGAGCGTTTTCTGCATTTACAGAGCTCGGACCACCTGAAAGTATGATTCCTTTTGGCTGTTTTTCTAAGATTGTTGCTAATGGTGTATTGAATGGTAAAATTTCGGAGTACACGCCCATCTCACGGATTCTTCTTCCGATAAGCTGGTTGTACTGAGATCCGAAATCTAATATGATAATACCGTTGTTCATTTTCTATAATGTTGGATGTTGGATGATAGATGTTTGATGCCATTCAAACTTATCACATAACTTTAAACTTAATTCTTTTTACTTTTAACTTGTTTCTTCCTAGCCCTGATGGTAGCGGCATCCTTTTTTGTTATTGTGATTGCGAAATAGTTTAATAAATTACTTCAAGTCCCTTGCAATGACAAAAAAGATACAGTGGACAGCAGGTTCCCGGCTTCTAATAAAAAAAGCCCCGAAAAATCAGGGCATTATATTAAAATTTACCGATGTCTTCTCTGTAGAAACTATAATCAAAGTGAACATGAAGTGCGTCTTCATATACTTTCTTTCTGGCTTCGTCGTACGTAGCTCCGGTAGCAACTACGTTCATTACTCTACCTCCGTTAGAAACAATTTTGTCCCCTTTCTTGATAGCTCCTGCACACAACACCTGGCTGTGTTTTGCTTTTTCTATTCCTGTGATTTCAAAGCCAGTTTCGATGTTTCCAGGGTAACCACCAGAACACATTACCAGACAAACTGCTTTTTCGTCTTTGAATTTAAGATCCAGATCTTTTCCGTTCATACAGTCGTTGATTACGTCTAACAGATTGTTTTCCATCAACGCCATCAAAACCTGAGTTTCAGGATCTCCGAATCTCATGTTGTATTCTAACAGATAAGTTCCGTTTTTAGTCACCATCAATCCGAAGAAAATGATTCCTTTGAAACTGAAACCTTCAGCTTTAAGACCTTTCAATGTTGGCTCTAAAATATTTTTTTCAAAATCTGCAGTATGCTCTGCTGTAAATTCAGGACTTGGCGCCACAGAACCCATACCTCCTGTGTTTGGACCTTTATCACCGTTTCCTGCTTTCTTATAATCTTTAGCAGCAATACAAGGGAATATTTTTTCACCGTTTGAGAATGCAATAATTGATGCCTCAAAACCTTGTAAAAATTCTTCAATCACCAAACGGATACCAGCATCTCCATAGATTCTTCTGATCATGAAATCATGGATGGTAGCTTCAGCTTCTTCAACTGTATCACATATTACAACTCCTTTTCCACCAGCTAAACCACTAGCCTTAATTACCAAAGGATATTCCTGAGTCTGTACATATGCTTTCGCCTCATTGTATGAATCAAACACTACCGCTTTTGCTGTTTTGATATCATAGGTCTGCATAAATTTCTTAGAGAAAGCTTTACTTCCTTCAAGACTTGCCACTTTCTGGTTAGGACCGAAAACTTTAAGATCATGTTTCTTAAATTCATCCTTCAAACCAGCGACCAAAGGAGCTTCAGGACCTACAATCGTAAGATCTACTTTTTCTTTTATCGCAAAATCTCTCAATTCTTTGATTTCTGACATATGAACATTTTGCCCGATTGCATCTGTAGACGCGTTTCCGTTGGCAAAAAACATTTTAGTAACTCTATTGTCCTTTTGAAGTTTTGCTGCCAGTGCAGATTCTCTTCCACCTTCACCTATGATTAATATTCTCATACTTTATTTATTTCTAGTCTAGTTTACAAATATATAATTTTGAATGCTATAAATACAATCTCCAATTACTATTTTAATTCAATTTTAATGAAAGAAATGTCTTACACCCGTGAACATCATTGGGATTTTGTGTTCGTTGGCAGCATCAATACTTTCCTGATCTTTTACACTTCCACCAGGTTGAATAATTGCTGTAATACCTTCCTGAGCGCAGAAATCTACCACATCACGGAAAGGGAAAAATGCATCAGAAGCTAAAACCAATTCTCCTGTGAATTTTTCTTTTGCTCTTTCGATGGCCTGCTGCGTTGCCCAGATTCTGTTCACCTGTCCGCCTCCGATTCCGAAAGCCTGGATTCCGTTTGATACAACTATTGCGTTTGATTTTACATATTTAACCACTCTCTGAGAGAACAACAAGGCTTTTTTCTGCTCTTCTGTTGGTTGAGTTTCAGTAACCACTTTAATATCATCAGAGAAAATACTGTCGTTATCCTGAACCAAGATTCCACCGTCAACTTTTACCCAAGTCTGCTTGTCTGAAACCGGATTAACGATTTTTATAATTCTTAAATTTTTCTTTTTTCTTAAAACTTCCAACGCGTCCTCGTCAAAATCAGGAGCCATTACGATTTCAAGGAATGTTTTGTTTAATTCTTCAGCCGTTGCAGCATCAATTTTGAAGTTGGCAGCAACAATTCCACCAAAAATAGAAACCGGATCACATTCGAAAGTCTTCTTGTATGTTTCTAAAGCTGAAGTTCCGATTGCTACTCCACAAGGTGTAGAATGCTTCACTGCACAACAAGCCATTTCGTCTTTAAATTCAGTGACCACTTTCCAGCAAAGATCCATATCACGAAGGTTATTGAATGATAATTCTTTACCTCCCAACTGTTCGAAATCTTTCATCGCACCGTTTTCAAAAGTAGAAACGTAGTATGCTGCAGTCTGGTGTGGGTTTTCTCCGTATCTTAAGTCTGAAACTTTCTTGTATGAAGCGCTTAAATAAGTCGGGTAATCTTCGTCTAAAAGCATTCTTGAGATGGCCGCGTCATAAGCTGAAGTCAGATTAAATACTTTTCCGGCTAATTTTTTACGGGTTTCAATGAAGGTGTCACCGTTTTGCTCCATTTCGATTTTTACTTTTCCATAATCTTCAACGTCAGTAATAACGGTTACAGAATCGAAATTTTTAGCAGCCGAACGAAGCATTGAAGGACCTCCAATGTCAATGAATTCTACTTTTTCGTGTAATGAAATGTTTTTGTTTACATTTTCAAAAAACGGATACAAATTCACAATCACCATGTCGATCAAACCGATATTGTGCTCCTGAACAGTTTTCATGTGCTCTTCGTTTGAACGAACAGCCAATAAACCACCGTGAACTTTCGGGTGTAAAGTTTTCACTCTTCCGTCTAACATTTCAGGAAAATCGGTTACCTCATCAATCTGAATCGGATTTAAACCAGCGTCTTTTAAATGTTTGAATGTACCTCCTGTAGAGATCAACTCATAATTTTGAGATTCTAAAAACTGTGCGAATTCTGTTAATCCACTTTTGTCAGAAACACTGATCAAAACTCTCTTGCTCATAGATTTTTCATTTTTTGAAGCGAAAATCGCAGGATTGCGATTTTCACTCATTTTTACTTTTGCCCTTTTCAGGACTCTTTCAACTTTTACTTTTTACAGTTATTTCAAACTGTAGACCGGTTCTTTCACCTCCGATCTTACTTTTACTTAGATTTTTAACTTTTTCGAAATATTCTTTTTTATCTAAGTGTGTCTTTTATTTTATTAAGAGATGCTTCGACAAGCTCAGCATGACATCTCTAATACTAACTGTATTTTTTCGCCTTTATCAGGTTGAGCATATCGAAGCCTTTTACTACTAATTTCCCAGTACTTTATTAATCGCTAAAGGAAAGATTTCATATTCAATTTTATGAACTTTTTCTGCCAAGGTTTCGGGAGTGTCGTTTTCTGTGACTTCGAATGATTTTTGAAGAATTGCTTCTCCTTCATCGATTCCAACGGTTACAAAATGAACGGTTGCTCCGCTTTCTTTTTCTTTAGCTTCGATTACAGCGTTATGAACGTGATGTCCCCACATTCCCTTTCCACCGTACTTCGGAAGTAAGGCCGGGTGAATGTTTATAATTTTTCCTGCCCAATTTTCCACAAACTCTGGTTTGAGAATGGATAAAAATCCTGCCAAAATGATTAGGTCTGTATTTTCAGGAATAATTTCACCCAAATCACTGCTGAAGTTTTTCCCTCTCGGAATCAACACCGTTTCAATGTTATGTTTTTTTGCTCTTTCAAGTCCGTAACATTCTCTGTCGGCAACAACTAAAGATACTTGTGCATTCTGGATTTCTCCGCTGTCAATGGTATCAACAATTCTCTGAAGATTGGTTCCTGAACCCGAAACGAGTATAACTAAGTTTTTCATTAATTTAGATAATAGATTTCAGATACCAGATTTCAGATTAAAAGCCTGTCGTCTGATATCTAACTTCTGATGTCTTTTTAGAATTTCAAATCTATCTTTTCAGCTCCTTCTGTGATTTCTCCGATTTCGTAAGCGTCGTCTAAAAGGTGAAGCACTTTTTCAGCATGCTCAGGATCAACGACTACAATCATTCCGACACCCATATTGAAGGTTCCGAACATTTCTTCACGAGCAATATTTCCTCTTTTTTCAAGCTCTAACATTACGCTAGGAATCTGGATTTTTGAGGCATCGATTGAAGCACATAATCCTTCACCGATAATTCTTGGGATATTTTCATACAAACCGCCACCTGTAATGTGAGCAATTCCTGAAACTTCCACTTCTTCGATTACGCTGTGAATATCTTTGAAATATAATCTTGTAGGAACCAAAAGTGTTTCATATAAAGGTTTTCCTTCAAATTCTTCTTCAAAATCAGGGAAGATTTTTCTTACCAAAGAAAATCCGTTTGAGTGGAATCCTGAACTTGGCAATGCTATAATTTTATCTCCAGTTTTGATTTTAGAACCATCAATAATCTGGTCTTTTTCTACAATTCCTACGCAAAATCCTGCAACATCATAATCTCCTGGCTGATACATTCCCGGCATTTCGGCAGTTTCACCACCAATCAATGCACAGTTATTGTCTTTACAAGCTTTAACCATTCCTAAAACGATTTCTGCAGCGATTTCAGAATCTAATTTTCCACAAGCTAAATAATCAAGGAAAAATAAGGGTTTTGCACCGTGACAAAGGATGTCGTTGGCACACATTGCAAAACAGTCTACACCAATAGAATCGTATCTTTTTGAATCTAAAGCGACTTTAAGTTTCGTTCCTACTCCATCAGTTCCAGAAACTAAAACAGGGTTTTTGTATCCTCCAATTTCGTAAAAAGCACCGAAGCTTCCCAAATGATTCAATACATTGGAATTGTGAGTTTCACCCACCGCTTTTTTGATTTTATCAACGGTTTTGTAACCTTCTTCTTTGTCTACACCTGCAGATTTGTACGTATTGCTCATTATTATTTCGATTTTTAGATGCTAGATTTCAGATTACAGACTGACATCTTTTATCTTTTTATATTAACTTTTAATTTGATTTAAAGAAAATAAAAAGCCGACAATCTTGGTAGATTATCGGCTGATGTTTTATCTGAGAGTTTCAGAGTCCACAGTTTTTCCATTAAGGGAAAAACATTCTTTGAAAGTGGACTGAATCTTCATCTTTTTTCTTTTTGCAAAGATATTAATTTTAAGTTAATATTCAAATGCTATTTTTCTAAGATTATTTCAACTGCCGAAATCTTCTTTACAATATCACGTAACTCGCTGTTTTTTTCGTCATTAGAGATCTTCTGAGCTACCTTATCGAATTGATCATTAAAGAAAGGAAGTGTGAAAGTACCAATGATATTTCCACCATGTAAAGGAAAACGCTTTTCAGCAGCTTCTAAAACACCTAAACCACCTCTTCCACCCGGAGCTGTTGCCATTAGCAACATAGGCTTTTCGTTCCAGACTGCTCTCTGTTTAATTCTAGACGTCCAGTCGAAAACGTTTTTAAAGGCCGTTGAATAAGTTCCGTTATGCTCGGCTAAAGAAACCAAAAGTACATCAGCACCGTCGATTTTTGAAGCAAAATCAACTGCCTCCTGCGGAACTCCGCTTTCTACTTCTCTTTGATGTTTGTAGATAGGCATTTCAAAATCGTTCATGTCGACGATTTCTATTTCTGCGTTTTCAAATAAAGTGGTAGCGTATGTTACAAGCTGTCTGTTGATTGATGTGTCGGAATTGCTTCCTGCGATGGCTAGGATTTTCATTGTTAATTATATTGGTTTAAAATTTATTTTAAAAGAAATAACCACCTCGTCAAAAATTCATTCTTAATTTTCGCCACCCCACCAAAGGAGGGGAATTGAGTTGATAATTTTTATACTAAAAAATTGGTTTGCGAAAATATGATTATTTATTTTAGATACGCCGGTAAATCCATAGGAACTTCCATTAAAAGAATTTCGGTATCTTCTACTGCTTCGATGTTGAAACTTTGGGTGTCCCAGATTCCTAATCCGTCTTTTTCTTTTAAGATTCTGTCGCCTACTTTTGCGCTTCCTTTTAATACAAATGCATACACTCCGTTTCCTTTTTTATTAATCGTGTAGTTTTTACCGTTTCCTTGTGTGAAATTGGCTAAATTAAACCAGGCATCCTGATGAATCCAAACACCATCATCGTTTTTATTTGGAGATAATATTTGTTGAAAACCATTAATTTTCTCTCCGTCTTTGATACTTTTCTGATCGTATCTTGGCTCTACATTTTCTTCTCTCGGGAAAACCCAGATCTGTAAGAATTTTACTGCTTCATCTTTATTTTGATTGTATTCGCTGTGCATTACACCAGTTCCGGCACTCATCACCTGAATTTCTCCTTTTTTGATAACAGCTGTGGTTCCCATAGAATCTTTATGCTCTAAGTTTCCTTCCAACGGAATTGAAATGATTTCCATGTTTTTGTGAGGATGCGTTCCGAAGCCCATTCCCTGAGAAACCGTGTCATCATTTAAAACTCTCAACACTCCGAAGTTTGATCTTTCTTTGTTCTGATAGCCTGCAAAACTGAAAGTATGGTAAGAATTTAACCAACCGTGATCTGCGTGACCTCTTGAATCTGCTTTGTGATATACTGTTTTCATATTGTAGATATTTTTTTGATTATTTATAGTACAAATGTACAGTTAGTGTATTCGGAAAATATTGATGTAAGGTAAGAAGTGATTTTATGTGAATTGTGAATGGTCAATTTTCTTCGAAGTGAATTTTAGAGCCTGGATTATTTTTTGTGAATAGTAAGTTTTAGCTAAAGCCCATCCCAGCTATGTAATGAAAAAGCGGACTAAAGTCCGCTCCTGTTGATATTTTTATGTAAATTTTTTATTTAAATCAAATTCTTAATTCTAATTTTCAATATTGAATCTTAATATTGAATTTCAAATTCTGAATTGCAAATTTCAAATCTCAAATTCCAAATCTCAAATTTAAAAATGTACCTGCTGAATTTCCTCTTCGATTTCCTGAGGATTTGCGTCATCCGATTTAATAAAAATCATTGTTAAGACTGCGCCGAGAAGCATACAGATTCCACCAACGACAACATAGCCTATTGCGTAATTTCCAAAGGCACCTTTTACAATCGGGCCACCAAAGACACCGTTGATGATTTGTGGAATAACGATGAAGAAATTGAAAATTCCCATAAAAACGCCCATTTTTCTTTGCGGAATTGCGTCTATCAGCATTGCGTATGGCATTGCCAAAATACTTGCCCACGCAAAACCAAGTCCGATCATCGAAATCCAGAGCAGTGAAGTATCTTTAATGAAATACATTGAAATCAGTCCTAAACCTCCACAAAATAACGCTAATGCATGCGTTTGTTTTTTACCGATCCATTTCGCAATCGGAGTTAATAGAAATGCAAACGGGATTGCCCAGAGATTGTACATTCCAAATAATTTACCTGTAAGATCACCGGCTTTGTTGAATTCAACAGAATGCGTATCCTCAGGAGACAATCCGAAATGATGCGTGGCTAAAGCACTTGTCGTGAAAACCCACATGGTAAACAGTGCAAACCAAGAGAAAAACTGAACTATTCCTAACTTTTTCATTAAGGTTGGAATTTTCGCAAAGTCACTGAAAATATCTGATAGTTTTGACGGCTGTTCTACTATTTCACTTTGTCCTTCAAATTCAGCAAATTCTTTCGGAGAGTATTCTTTTGTAGTAACAATTGTATAAATAATGGTTAATAAAAGTATTCCTGCACCGCAGTAAAAGGCATAGATCACATTATCGGCAACGAAACCCTCTTTAGCGACATTCGAGATGCCTAATTTGGTCAGCCAATCCGGCAGATAAGATCCGATCACGGCACCAATCCCAATCAAAATGGTCTGCACTGAAAACCCTAAAGTTCCCTGATGTTTTGGAAGCATATCTCCTACCAGCGCACGGAACGGCTCCATCGCAATATTAATGGAAGCGTCCATCATTGCTAAGAAAATAACAGCCAAAAGTAAAACGTTGGCCGCCATCATCTGTGTTGCTGAAGCTGCGTTGGGAAGTAAAACCAAACCGATGGCACAGAGAATCGCTCCGATCAGAAAATAGGGCTTCCTTCTCCCCAAAGGACTCCAAGTATTGTCGCCCATATGACCAATAATCGGCTGAACAATCAAACCTGTGATGGGCGCAACCAACCAAAACCAAGAAAGCTCATGTACATCAGCACCGAAATTTCCAAGAATACGGCTTGCATTTCCGTTCTGAAGGCCAAAAGCCATCTGAATTCCTAAAAATCCCATGCTGATATTGATGATCTGGGCCATTGAAAGATTCGGTTTTTTTACTCTTCCAAATTTACCCGCATCATGTTTTCCTACCATCTCTGCCATTATTGCTTCAGTTTTTGGATTAATACATCTTCGATTGCTGTTTTTTCGACCACAACTTTATCCGACACATCATTTGGAATTGTCATTGAAAGTACATATTGTTTCACTTTCCATTGTCCGTTGATTTTTTCTACTACTCCCGAACCACGGCAGATTTTCATCTGAGTATTCAATAATTCATCAAACCAAGCCAGTTTTCCGTCTTTGCTGAAGTAGACATTTCTTTTTAATGAACTAAAATTCCAGGTTCTCTTTTTATAGAAATATGGTTTTGCCCAAACCATAAATTCCTTTTTACTCCAAACCTCTGTTGCATCGGTACCGATGAAAGTAGATTCTTCAGCGAAAAAATCAAAATACGTTTTGTAATCTGCTTTTGCAGCAGCAATATTGAAAGCATCGAGCATTGTAGCAATGTCCTTTTTGTCTTTCTCAAATTTCGCTTGTGCTGAAATTGTTGTAAAGCTCCCGACTAATAGGAAAACTGTTATGAATAATATTATTTTTTTCATTTTAATTTATTTTCTTTTTCTACTCACTAAATAGCGCTAATTTTTTTCACGAATGAAACTCATGATTTTGAAATTTTGGAACTATTTATATAATTCGTACTTATTTCAATTCAATGACCATCGAAGTTCTGGCAGGAACAGTAAGATTATTCTGGAGTGACAATTCTTTTTCTGAGATTATATCCTTTCCTTTAGATGAAGATTTTATAGCTTCTGAAAATCTTTTTAAATCCACAACTTCTTCTTTTTCATTAGCATTCACTACCACCATTACCGTTTCTTTTTCGTTGTATCTAAAGTAAACAAAAACATTATTCTGAGGAACGAAATTTTTAGTTTTCCCAGTGTGGATGACATCTTTTCCTTTTCTCCAGTTTAATAGTTTCTGTGTAAAACTATGAAATTCCTTCTGTTCTTCGGTTTGAGAAGCCGTATTGAAAGCATTTTGCCTGTCTGATTTCCAGCCTCCAGGAAAATCTCTTCGGATGTCTGCGTCGCCACCTTTATTTTTATCGCCACGCATTCCGATTTCGGTTCCGTAGTAGATTTGAGGAATTCCGCGAACGGTCGATATGATCGTCATTGCCATTTTGTAAGCCTTTGGATCATTATTAAACATTTCATTCCACCTTTCGGTATCGTGATTTTCAAAAAAAACGAGAAGATTGTTGATGTCCGGATACAGGAAATCATTCGTGAAACTATTATAAAGTCTATTCATTCCGTTGTTCCAGCCTTCTTTTTCCTTAATGGCTTTCGGAAGTTCATCATACAGAGGAAAATCCATTACCGATGGTAAATTTGAATTGTAATTGACGGCTTCTCCTGTTTTAGAGTCCTTCTGCCAAGCAGAAATTTGTCCGGCAGAGCTCAACCATGTTTCTCCTACAATATTGAATTTCGGATATTCATTGGTGATAGCTTTTGCCCATTTCGCCATTGCTTCCTTGTCGTTGTACGGATAGGTATCGACACGAAAACCTCCTAGTTCAGCATATTCAATCCACCAGATCGCATTTTGAGTCAAGTATTTTAAAACCAAAGGATTGCTTTGATTAATATCGGGCATCGAAGTATCAAACCAACCATCCAGCGCTACTTTTTTGTCTGCTTCGGAAGCATTCGGATCAAACTGAGACGTGATTTTGTAATTGGAACGTTTGAAACCTTTATCTCCATCATCAAACCAGTGAATCCAGTCTTTTGTTGGTAAATCCTTAATGAGCCAGTGCGAAATTCCCCAGTGATTGGTCACATAATCCATCACCAGCATCATATTTCTTTTGTTGAGCTTTTGAGAAAGTTCTCTGTACTCTTCGTTGGTTCCGTATCTTCCGTCGATTTTGTAAAGGTCAGTTTGTGCATAACCGTGATAAGAATATCCTTTTTCGTTGTCTTCGTTTACCGGTGTCAGCCAGATTGCAGTCGCTCCTAAGTTTTGAAGATAGTCAATATTATTGATGATCCCACGCAGATCTCCACCATGGCGGCCGCTGGGAAGACTTCGGTCTGCTTTTTCAGTAAGGTTGGGCTGAGAGTCATTTTTTTCGTCGCCATTCGCAAAACGGTCGGGCATGATGAGATACATCAGATCTTTTGAGGTGTAAGAATTTCTGTTGGCAGAATTTGGATTCCTATCTTTTAATTCATAGGTATATGAACCGACGTTTTTCTTTCCGTTTTTAACGTTGATTTTAAACTTTGAAACATTGATTTCATTCGTATTTAAAGTTACAAAAACGTAATTTGGGTTTTCGACTTTCTGAATGTCTTTTGCTTTGATCTCATCTGAAATTTCAATCTCGTTTTTAGCAATGTCTTTTCCGTAAATAAGGAGCTGAACTTCAGGATTCTTCATTCCTTTCCACCAGAATGCAGGTTCCACTTTTTCTAAAGGCTTTTGAGAAAAGGCTAAGACTGCTGCAGAAATAGCAATTACTGAATATATTTTTTTCATTTAATTATTTTATTTTTTAGATGAATACCCGATACAAAATAATGTCTCTCCCTTATTCACGGGTGGTGTTCCTACTTTATATAAAATTACTCCGTCTGTTTTTGAAAGAATCTCCTGTTTCTTTTTACCAAATACATCGGTGATGTAGCCTAACACCTGACTCACATGAACAGATTCTCCACTTTTCAGATGGCTGTAAAAAATTCCGTCCTCAGGAACACGGATATAATCCTGCCGATTGAGAACTTTTGCTTTTTTTTCTGTCGTTTTAAATCCCACTCTATGATAATTTCCGGAATATTCAAGCATATTATAGACAGCATTTTTGATCATGTCAATGTTTTCTTTCTGAACGGTTCCTAATTTTCCGGCTTCAATACTCAAGGCAGTAATTCCCTGTTGAGTTGCCTGTTTAAACGCATACTTTGCGTGGTCAGTCTGTGTTAAATTATAAGGATAAGAAACAATTGGACTCATTTGAGACCTAGAAGCTAAATTTTGGGCCAACTTTGTGTTGTCCGGAGTATCTTTTCTGTCATAATAACATACAAAAGGCAACAGATCCTCATTCGCATCACCACCATGAATATCTAAAAATATTTCAGAATTAGAGATAATTTCTTTGGTAATAATGTCGGCAATCTGATCAGTTGCCGTTCCGTTTGATGAGCCCGGAAAAGCGTTATTTAAATTTTTTTGATCCAAAGGATTAATGAAAGGAGTACGCTTTTGAAAAGCCTCAACATTCGCAACAGGCACGATGATTATAGTTCCTCTAAGGTTTTCAGGTTTGATATCATTTAGTAATTCCTGAACAGCAATAATCGGTGGGTACTCGTAACCGTGAATTCCTGCTACAATACTGAAAACCGGACCATTCTGAGCACCTTTGATAACCGTAACAGGAACAAACGTTTCCTGTTGTGAAGCTGTTTTAACTGAGAATCTCAAATCTTTTCTAAATGAGCCTTTCTCATTCAAAACAGTGGCTACACTTTGTGCACTGACTGCCGCTACAAAGAACAGTACCGACGTGAAAATAGCTTTCGAAATAAAATTCATAGATTTAAAGATAATCAAATATATTTTACACTCTGGCATCGATGTTTTTTTTTGCAATTTTATTGGCGAGCCAGCTTACATAAAACAGCTGAAAGCTGTGATAAATCATCACAGGAAGAAGAAAAAGCACTTTATGATTGTCCGGAATTCCCAAAACCAACAAGAAAAGACTTCCATGCACAAGAGATTTTTTTGAGCCACAAAATGTTGTCGTAATAATATCTTTTGGTTTAAATTTTAATTTTGTAGAAATGAATTGCAAAATATGATAGACCGAAAAAAATAAAAATACGACACTGAAGGCCAAAACAAGAAAAACAATAGACGGAACAGATACAAAAATATTTTCTACAAACGCTGTAGAGAAACTTTCGTACACAATCAAAAGTATAATGAGTCTGTCGAATTCTGCGATAACATTTGAATATTTGGTGACCCATTTTTTAAAGAAGGGATTTAGTACAACTCCCAAAATAATCGGCAGTAAAACTTTGATTAATAACTGCTGAATAATCTCACCTTGATTTCCTGCTTCTGCATTTGGTTTCAGGAAAAAGCTCATGAAAAGAGGTGTTATGATAATTCCAATTAATCCCGAAATGGAAGCGTTGAAAATTGCTGAAGTTACATTGCCTTTTGCAATAGAAACCATGACCACCGAAGATGAAACCGTTGATGGCAGACTCGCCAAAAAAAATACTGAGAGCCAAATGCTGTAGTACTCCGAATCTTTGACCAAAGGGTAAAAAATGAAAACCAGTAGAGGAAAAATAAGAAACGTTCCTGATTGAATCAGAAGATGTAATTTCCAGTTTGAAACGTCTTTAACAACTTCTTTTAAATTTAATTTCAGTCCATACAGGAGGAAAATACCTGCAATTCCCCAATCAATAAAACCGGAGAGATTAACGTACTGATTATAAGATTCGTGAAAGGGAAATAATTTTGCTATCAAAACCATTACAATCAACAGAAGCAGAAAAATATTCTGTTTGTTGAATATGGTTGTCATCAACTTCATTGCTAAGAATTTTGAACATTCAATTTACAAAAAAAAACCTTGTCAGAGCTTTTAGCCCCTGACAAAGTTTTTATAAAAGTAGACTTTCCTAGCCCTGATCGCAGCGGCATCCTTTTTTGGTATTGCGATTGCGAAAAAGTTCAACAGATTGCTTCACTTTATTCGCAGTAACAAAAAAGATATAGTGAAGAGCAGGAAACAGCTTCTTAAAAAAGAACTACCTGAACCTGTTATGCTGCGTTCACTTTTATTTCACAGGTTTAATCGAGATTGCAAAACCTCCACTTCTCACCATTTTGAAAGGAATTTTCGACTTGCTCGTAATCTGCTTTTTGTAAATATTGTAGCTTTGAGGATTGTCGATATAATCTGCGTCTTTTCCATCTTCATAGATTGTCGCTTCGTATTTTTTGCCTTTATCAAGGAAAGAAAAATCAACTGTATATTCACGCTTGTTTTCGTCGGTAATTCCTCCTACGAACCAATTTTCTGTACCTTTTGCTTTCCTTGCCGTAATTACATAATCTCCAGGCTCCGCCGATAAAATTTTGGTATCATCCCAGTCTGCAGCCACGTCTTTGATAAACTGGAAGGCATCCATGTGCTTTTTGTAGTTTTCAGGTAAGTCTGCAGCCATCTGAAGTGGCATATACATCGTTACATACAATGCTAACTGTTTTGCCAATGTTGTTTTTACAAAACGCTTGTCTCCAGGGAAATAGTAATCTAACTTGGTCTGGAAGATTCCAGGTGTATAATCCATAGAACCTCCCATCCATCTTGTGAAAGGAAGAATCGTCTGGTGATCAGGATTATTTCCTCCAAATGCTTCGTATTCTGTTCCACGAGCTGCTTCAGCAGAAATATAGTTTGGATACGTACGGCTTTCACCTGTCGGACGAACTGATTCGTGAGAATTTACCATCACTTTGTACTCATTCGCCTTTTCAGCGATTCTGTAATAATGGTTGATCATCCATTGTGAATAATGATGTTCTCCTCTAGGAATAACATCGCCTACATAACCTGTTTTCACCGCATCATACCCATATTTGTTCATCAATTGGAATGCTTTATCAGCCCATCTTTCGTAGTTCGTTGCAGAACCTGAAGTCTCGTGGTGCATAATCAGCTTAATTCCTTTTGAATGAGCATACTCATTTAACATTTTGATATCAAAATCCGGATAAGGCGTAATAAAATCAAAAACATATTCTTTTGAACGGCCGAACCAGTCTTCCCAACCGACATTCCAGCCTTCAATCAGAAGTCCCTGAAAACCGTTTTCTGCAGCGAAATCGATATAATCTTTTACCTTTGTATTGTTGGCACCATGATTTCCATTCGGTGTCAGTTTGGAAAAATCAGTTTCGCCTAAACGTACATTTGATTCAGGCTGTCCATATGCCCACTGAGATTTTCCGATGATCATTTCCCACCAAACGCCCATGTATTTTGTAGGGTGAATGTAAGAAGTGTCAGTATATTTTGTCGGTTCGTTTAGATTAAAAATCATTTTAGAAGCCATTACATCCTCCGCTTTCGGAGCTACAATAATAGTTCTCCAAGGTGTCACCATCGGAGTCTGCATGTATCCTTTAGCACCCTGTCTGTCGGCTGTAAGATGAGTTTTGAATTTAAAATTCTGTGCATCTACTTCAAGATGAGAAGCCGGATAGTCTAAAACAGCTGCCTCTGCGACGTTGATATATAAAGGAGTTTTTCCTTCTACTTTCAACATCAATGGAGACTGCACTGCATTTTTGATTAGCGTCTGAGAAGCGTTGGCATCCGCAGCTTTTGCCCATCTACCCGGGATTTCAGAAACTTTTGTTTCCTGATATTGATATTCCTGAGAGTCATAATCTGCAACCATCCACCATGCTTTCATGTCTGATGGAAAATCGATTTCAGAATCTTCTTCACGGATCACGAAATAATTTAAATTTTTCTGCTGAGGAAATTCATATCTGAATCCTAATCCGTCATTGAACAATCTGAATTTTACGATAATGCTTCTGTCAGTACTTGTTTGATTAAGTGTAACCGCCAATTCGTTGTAGTGGTTGATATAATTTTTCTTCTCTCCTAATACCGGTTGCCAGGTTTCGTTTTTTGAATCAGTTTTTTCTGCTGTTTTTGTAAATCCACTATTCAAATCAAATTTAGCATCTTCAGGTTTTGCAATTTCTGAAGCAAACTTAATAGAAGATTCTTTAAAGATTCTCAGTCCTAATTTTGAATCTTCAACTACGGTTTTACCTTCAAATTTAAGATTGTAATACGGCACGCCATTCTTCAACTGGAAATCCATTTCAAATTTTCCGTCCGGCGATTTTATAGACTGTGCATTCGCAATTCCAAACATCATTGAGAGCAAAACTGCCCCGATTGTCATTTTCTTCATATTGATTATTATAAACTTTAAAAATAGAAAAAGTGCTGCCTTACAGCAACACTTTGCTATGAAAATTAGATATATTTTACAATTTTGTAACAGTGATCTTATAAAAAGCTGAATTATGTAAATCTAATTCGATTTTATAATTTCCTGATGTTGCTACTTTATAACTAGGGTCACCTGTCACAGTATCTTCTGCACTTAAGTACGTTTGAACTCCTGTTCCGGATGCCAACGTCTGGTCAGTACTTGAAGGCTGTATTTTCACTGCCCATGCATCATTGGCACGTAATTTAAATACACCTGTATTGGTTAATGCAATCGAATTGATAACATAGGTTTTTGTTGTAGGATTGTACACGAAATCTGTATCTGAGGCATAACCTGTCGGAGTTGCATCACCAATCACACCAAAATTAAGAAGTGTCGTCGAATAGGTATTTGCCGTCCAGTCAACTTTAAGATAATATGTTCCTGCTATCAAAGCTTTTATATTTTGCTCACCGGTTTCAACTAGTTTTCCTGTCAAGGTACCGTCATCACCCTTATCTCCTGCCCAATCTTGATTGATAGTAAATTTATACTCACTATTTGGCGTACTAACATAAATAAACCCTCTATACTGACTGTTTTTGCCAGGAGAAAATAAATTCGGAGTATTGGACGGAGTCCAATCTGCATATCCAGCTGCTCCCGCATATCCGCCAGGAACATTAATTTTAGGAAAAATTAAATCTGGGTTTGGAATATAGCCAGTAATATTTATTGTTAATACATTCGAATAAAATGAAGTAACATTATTTACACTTGACTTTAATCTAACCTCTATTGCCTTTGCAGAATTCGGTGCTACATTTAATGTTGCTAAAACATTGTTTAATTCAAGATGGGTTACGGAAAGTGTATTTTTATCCATAGAAACTTCCTTAGTAGCACTTGGATTAAAATTGGTTCCTGCAACAGCAAATTCTAAAGCGTTTGTAAACTGTACAGCTGGACTGAAAGTCGGATTTTTATATGTAAAATCAAGCGCCGCCTGCTCTGCAATAGTTTCATCTAAAACGATAGATGTTTTAGTGACAGATAAATTACTTGAAGAAGTATTATTAAGCGTTACTTTATCTTCATCACCTTCACAAGAAATAAACAAAGAAGATACTATTCCTAAAAGAAATATTTTAAATATGTTTTTCATTCTAAATAATTTTAGTAATTAATATCCTGTATTTTGTGTCAAATTGGGGTTGGATTGAAGCGCTGTTGCCGGAATAGGAAAAACCTTATAGTTATCAGAAATTGATGCGCCATCTTTAGCACCTCCTTTCCATGGCCACAAATATGAACCTCCTGTAAATTTACCAAATCTTATTAAATCCTGTCTTCTCATACCTTCTAAATTAAGCTCTCTTCCTCTTTCATCTAATATATTTTGAAGTGACAACGTTAAATTTCCAGCATTTGCTCTGTTTCTTACCTGATTAAAATACGTTTGAGCTAATCCCATATCTGCTCCAGCAGCACCTCTCATTGCACATTCTGCATACATTAAATAAGCATCACTTAATCTGAACAGAGGAAAATCTGTAGATACAAAGACTGAAGGAGTTCCTGTTCCTGAACTATTTACATTTTGGAATTTTATAGAAGGATATCCGTCTTTCCATACTTTGTAATCAGTCATTTCGTAGCTATGCCCTGTAGTATAAAAAAGTTTTGCCCTCTGATCTGTACTTGCATCAAGAGCTGCCGCAGAGTTTCCAAACAAACCGTACCAACCTTTACTAGCTCTGTGCCCAGCCCACGCTCCTGCGTCCGGTCCTACTGACCCATAGGTTTGTGGTGTCATTGTTTCTATACTAAGACTGCCTTGTATAATGTAAGTTGTATTTCCAAAACTCTGACTTGAAATTGCATCTGCTATTAAAGGAAATATAATTTCATTTGAAGTATTATTATCTGTTCTAAAGTTTTTGGAAAAATTACTTTCAAGACTATAACCCGCTGCGATAACTTTGTTTAGATAAGGTACCGCACTACTATATCTGTTTGCACCTGTATATACTTCTGCATTAAGGTATAATTTAGCTAATAGAAACTGTACAGTAGCTTTATTTGCTCTTCCATAAGAATTAGTAACTGGCAATGCTGTTTCGGCTTCAATTAGCTGGCTTTCAACATAGTTGAATAATTCTGTTCTGGAAGATTGTGGAAGAGGAGCTGTTGTTCCAAAATTAGTATCTGTAACCAATGCCCCTTTACCGAATAAATCAATGATATAATAATAAGATAAAGCTCTTAGGAATTTTAATTCTCCGATTGCCTCTGTTTTCTTTGCATAGTTTACATCATCTTTATTAAGAATCAGAATAAGATTAGTGGCTTGAGGTATGATATAATATAATCTATCATAAACATATCTGAAGAACTTATTGCTATCTGTCCAGTTTGAGGTCGTCGTTAACTGGTCTAGACCATTATCTCCCCATCTGTTTTTCATTCCGTCTGCTGTAAAGTCTTCAAGATTTATCAGTCCTCTGATAAAAGGTGACTCACCAGGGTCTGCACCAGCAACATCAGATTCACCCGATCCCCTAACACTTGATAATGCGTAGCTAGCATATAGTCTTGAAAGCAATCCTTCTACTGCATTTGGATCTTGCGCAATAAGTTGCTCTAAGGTATAATCATATTTTGGTTCTGTATCCAAATCCCCAATACAAGAACTCGTCGCTAACAAAAATACTGTACCTAAAGCAAGCAATTTAAATTTTATATTTTTCATTATTTGTAATTAAAAGTTAAGATTAAAACCTATAGTATACACTCGCGGTCTTGGGTAAAAATTATTGTCGACACCATTAAAGTTTTCTGGATCCATGCCTTTGTACTTAGTAATTACAAATGCATTATTCACAGAAGCATAAACTCTGATATTGGTATTTTTAAAGGCATTTTCAACTAAATATCCAATCGTTGCATTATCCATTCTTAAAAAAGAAGCATCTTCTAAAAAGAAATCCGAATAAATTACTGCATCCGTAATATTATCAAAAGGTGATGTAGCAGCATAGGAATTAGCATTATTAACTGATAAACCATTTTGTGGCACAGAACTTTGTCTGTAGCCTTGCGACAATTTTCTTGCATTGAAGACCTTTCCTCCTATTTGACCTCTCAAACTTGTACTGAAATCAAATTTTTTATAATTGAAAGATGTACTGAAGCCGTACGTCCAGTTTGGTCTTATCGCTGTAAAATACTTATCTTCTGTATTAATAATTCCATCATTATTTCTGTCTACCACAACACCCGCTAAAGGATTGCCGTTAGCATCATAAACTTGCTCGTAAACATTTGCTGAAAAAGGCTGATAACCTACTGCATTATATGCTAAGATATTACCTGTACCCACCGGTAAACCACCGTCTTGCCCCTGAATCAATTCTAACTGATCAAGATTTTTAACTTTACCTTTATTATAACCCATATTCCCGGAAATACTCCAGATAACATGATCTGTTTTTATTGCATTTAAAGTTAAGTTTAGTTCTACCCCACTGTTTTCGGTACTTCCAATATTTCTCACAAATTCATTTGTTAAAAACTGCCCTGCCGGATACGGTACTTTAGCTAACAGATCACTTGTTTCCGTATGATATACATCTAAGCTTCCAGTGATAAGATTATTCTTAAATAAAGAGAAATCTAATCCGGCATTCATGGTAGTAGCTTTTTCCCAAGTAAGTTCATCATTGAAAGGTATTGCGCTGTAAGTTCCGATTCCCGGAAAATATTGTGATCCTGCATTTCCTTCTTGAAATAAAGCTCTTGATGGATAATAACCTGCAATTTGCGTGATATCCTGCTGACCAGTTTGTCCCCATCCTAATCTTAGTTTCAACTCTTTTACACTTTTAGAATCTTTCAGGAAATTTTCTTCAGTAATCTTCCATGCAAAAGCAACTGATGGAAAGTATCCCCATCTGATGTCTTTTCTAAATAATGAGGAAGCATCTGCTCTCAACGTAGCAGTAAACAAGTACTTATTCACCAAATCAATATTTGTTCTTCCAATGAAAGACTGAAGATTAGTTAAATTATAATAGTTGTTGTTCGGATTTAATAACGGAAACTGTACAAAACTCTCTCTTAAACCACTCTCATTATTGTATCTGAACTGATCTTTATGTCCTTCATTTCTAAAGCTTTGATAAGAGTATCCTCCTTGAATCAAAAAATGAGAAATAAAACCTGAAAAATTCTTTTCGTAAACTAAATATGAATCCAAGGTTTTGTTTAATATATTTTGTCTTTCTCTATAGTCTACCCCAGGATTAAAAACATAGTCATTTGGTGTCACTGCTTTATTAATAAGCCTGTAGGTTTGGATAGCATTATCACCATACACTGTTTCAAGATTAGATTCTGACGTTTCAATTCCTAAATTTACAACCGCTCTTAATTCCGGTAAAAAATGCATTTTGTAATCAAGTTCTACATTCCCAAGTAATTTTTTTATTTTCTGAGGAGAGTTTCGTTGAAGTAGAACAGCCAAAGGATTTGACTGTCCAATGGTTGTATACTGATTACTTACTAAAGCAGTATTCTGATAAAAACCTCCAAATCTATTGTAAGGATTTCCGTTTAAACCCGTTTCAGAAACATAAATTGGTTTGGTAGGATCCATCGATATTGCTCCACCTATCGCCGCATCCTGATCAACAGCATTTAAATCTGAAATAATACCTTTGGCATTAACATCAATTTTTAAATGCTTATCAAATAACGTTGGTGTTACTCGTAATGCTCCAGAAAACCTTTCATAATCACTCGTTTTAACAACACCTTCTGTCCTGTTATAACCTAATGATAATCTTACCGGTAACTTTTTATCAAATAGTGCTCCAGACAAACTTACATTATTATCGGTAGATACGGATGTTCTGTAAATAGCATCTTGCCAATTGGTATCGTAAATTGTACCTGTTGTAGTGGGTGAACTTGCTAATCCTGCCACACCAAGTTTCCACCTGCTTTGTGGGAAGTATTTACTTACATAATCAACAAACTCAGAAGAATTCATTACATCGGCAAATTTTGTAACCTCACCAACAGACATGTTGGTACTGAAATTAACCTTCAATTTACCTCCTCCTTTTTTCGTAGTTATTATGATTACACCATTTGATGCTCTAGACCCATATATAGCTGTTGCTGAAGCATCTTTTAATATGGAAAAAGACTCAATATCATTTGGGTTAACTAAATTTAGAGGATTTGCAGAACCTGCAGCAGTCACAAAATCTAATGGTACTCCATCAATTACAATTAAAGGATTATTTTGTGCAGAAATAGAAGAACCTCCTCTTATTCTAATATTTGGAGCAGAATCTGGTGAGCCACCACTATTTGTGATCCTGACTCCAGGTGCCTTTCCATTAATTAATTGATCTGCAGAAACAATCGCTCCCTTATTAAATTCTTTTTCAGTAACTGAAGTAATTGCCCCAGTCAAATCAGATTTTTTCTGCTTTCCATACCCAATCAATACAACCTCCTCAATTGCTTTCTCCTTAGTTGTAGAGTCTTGTGTCTGCGCGTGCATCATGGAACTTGCCAATAAAAATGCAGGTGCAATTTTTAATACCGTTGTAAAATTTTTCACAAATATTATTTTTATATAGTTTCTTTTTGTCTGAAAATAACTGCCACAGCAGTCTTGCAATTTAGAAAAAAATTATAATTATCTTAATTTTATATTAATTTTCGTTAATATGTTGTAAATTAAACCATCTATTTTACTTAAAACACTCAAATACAAATACTTAAATACAATTATTCATCGCATAACATCATCCTAGAAGCTTTAAAAAATTAAACAAATGTTTAACTATTTAATCTATCATTTTGAGATGATACCAGAATTTGGCACATAAACCATTTATAAAACAGGTATTCCCAAATTATCTTTATCTTTGCAGACTTAAAACTATACTATAAATGTCAAACAGAAAGATGATTACGGCGGCTTTGCCATATGCAAACGGACCGGTTCATATTGGGCATTTGGCGGGAGTTTACATTCCTGCAGATGTTTATGCAAGATTTCAAAGAAGATCGGGAAAAGATGTTGCTTTTATCTGTGGATCAGATGAGCACGGAATTCCTATCACCATAAGAGCTAAGAAAGAAGGAGTTACTCCACAGGACATTGTCGATAAATACCACGAAATCATCAAAAAATCTTTTGCAGATTTAGGGATTTCATTTGACGAATATTCGAGAACGACATCGACTAATCACCGTGAAACAAGTCAGGATTTCTTCAAAGTACTTTACGAAAAAGGGAAATTTACAGAAGAAATGTCTGAGCAGTATTTTGATGAGCAAGCCAATGAATTTTTAGCAGACCGCTACATTGTAGGAACTTGTCCGAACTGTGGTAACGAAAATGCTTACGGAGATCAGTGTGAGAGATGTGGCTCTACCCTTTCGCCATCAGAATTGATCAATCCAAAATCAATGCTGAGCGGAAATGTTCCTATTTTAAAAGAAACTAAAAACTGGTATTTACCATTAAACGATTACGAAGATTTCTTAAACGAATGGATCATTGAAGGTCACAAAGACGACTGGAAACCCAACGTTTACGGACAGGTAAAATCATGGTTAACCGATGGCTTGAAACCTCGTGCGATGACCAGAGATTTGAACTGGGGCGTTCCTGTTCCTCTTCCTAATGCAGACGGAAAAGTGTTGTATGTTTGGTTTGACGCACCGATCGGATATATTTCTTTCACCAAAGAATGGGCAGCGAAAAACGGAAAAGACTGGAAAGATTACTGGCAAAGTGAAGAATCTGATTTAGTTCACTTTATCGGAAAAGATAATATTGTGTTCCATTGTATTATTTTCCCTGCAATGATGAAAGCTCATGGAGATTTTATTATGCCTAAAAATGTTCCTGCTTTTGAATTTTTGAATCTTGAAAACGATAAGATTTCAACTTCAAGAAACTGGGCGGTTTGGGCACACGAATATGTGGAAGAATTCCCGGGACAGCAGGATGTTTTGCGTTACGCATTGCTTTCTTCAGCTCCTGAAACAAAGGATAACAACTTTACATGGAAAGATTTCCAGGCAAAAAATAATTTTGAGCTAGTAAATAAATTCGGAAACTTCATTAATAGAGTAATTTCTTTCACTAACAAAAATTTCGAAGGAAAGGTTCCGTATGGTACTTTAGATGATGAAAGCAAAAATGCTATCAAAATTGGAATAGATGAAGTAAGTAATCATTTAGAAAAGTATGAGTTTAGAAATGCTTTAAGTGCATTTATGAGACTTGTTGATTATGGTAATTTGTATCTTCAAAATGCTGAACCATGGAAAACTATTAATAATAATCCAAACGCAGCTGGGCAAACCATGTTTGTTGGTGCACAAATTGCAGCAGTTGTTGCACAATTATGTGAACCATTTATGCCTTTCAGTGCAGAAAAATTATTTGGATATTTTAATATTGAAAAGAAGAATTGGGAGGACTTAAAAAATTCTGAAATTCAAATTGAAGTTGGGCATAAAATTGAGGAGGCTCCTTTATTATTCACCAAGATTGAAGACAAAGTTATCGAAGCTCAAATCCAGAAATTAGAAAATACAAAACAAAGCAATAAAAAAACAAACCCTAACGCCAATCCAATGAAAGACGAAATACAGTTTGATGATTTCACAAAAATCGACTTGAGAACAGCAACCATTCTTGAAGCTGAAAAAGTAGAAAAAGCAGATAAATTATTAAAACTGACTGTTGACACAGGTGTTGATGTAAGAACAGTTGTTTCAGGAATTGCAGAAAGCTTTACCGCTGAAGAAGTAATCGGAAAACAGGTGATGATTTTATTAAATCTTGCTCCAAGAAAAATCAGAGGAATTGAATCTCAGGGAATGTTGTTATTGACAACAAAAGCTGACGGAAAATTATCTTTTGTGAGACCTGATGAAACAGTGGAAAACGGAATCGAGATCGGATAATTTCTAAATATTAAATATATCAATGGGCATTTTCTGATGCCCATTTTTTCTGAATAATGGTCAAAAAAAATGTTTTAAGTAAACTCTCCAATAAGGAACTGGAAAATTATTTAAACCCCGAAAACCGCTTCGTTCCTGAAGCTGTTCAGATAGCGTTTGAAATTCTTGAAGAAAGGGGACGGATTTTCAATGAATCAGAAAAAATCAACATTCAAAATATTATTCAGCAAAAAATAGAAACTGAAGCAGCAAAAAAGCACGAAGAAACAGAAAACTGGAAAGATCATATCACAACTGATCTATCCGCTGTCAAACTATATTCAAGAACATTGATTTTAGTTTCAAGCTTTTTTTTGGGAACATTTTTTGGAGCAGTTTTATTAAGTTTAAATTTCTTAAAATTAAAAAAATACATTCCTGCAGTTTTCACATTTCTGTTTGGAACGATCTATCTGACTTTACAACATTACGCTTACAATTTTTTGGTCGAAAACCATTTAGTAACCACATCAAAATACAGCTTAAGAACTTTACCAATTATTGTAGGTCCGATAATTTTAATTCTAATTTGGGTAACTGCGATGCCTAAGAAAATCGTGTACAGATCCCAATCTTACTTACTTCCTATTCTGTTTGCAGTCATCATGTTGTTTCTGATTGTCAACAATTATTACGGGTTATTTTCAAGCTACTTTTTAATGAGATTTTCTTAATAAAATTTATTTACAATTTAATCCAACTTAAAATGCAGTTAAACTTAACTTTTCTTAAATCCTTAATAGACCTTATTGGTTAAAAAAAGCATTGAAATTGCTTTGCTATTCTCGCAATGACAAGGGTTTTATTTTTTAGTCAATTTAGCCAAATAAGAATCTTCATCCTGCAAAATCATTTCAATTTTAAAACCATTATTTACTGCTGCATTTTGTAAAGTATTAAAATCAAGATATAGCCATTTGATCGGGTCTTCAGACTCGTTTTTATAGTGAACCACATAATCTAGTTCTCCATAATATCCGTTTGCCGGAATCAAAAAACCACCATCTTCATCGGTGTCAAACATATACAAAATATCGGTGCTGTCGATCAAGATTTGTCCGTTTTTATTTAATAAAGAATGAAGTTTTTTGAGGTAAATATCAATCACGTTCAGACTTTGAAAAATTCCAGTTCCATTCATTAGCAAAAGAATAGTATCGAAAGTTCCACCAGAAAATTCGAGCATATTCTGAGCAACGGCTTTCTGAATTCCTCTCAATTGGCAAACTTCAATCGACTTTGGCGAAATATCCAATGCAGTAACATCTAAATTTCTTTCATTCTGAAGATACAACGAATGCGAACCCGCTCCTGCTCCGATGTCAAGAATTTTCCCCTGAGCTAATTTCAAAGCTTTTTGTTCGATTTTGTTCATCTCTTCAAAATCTCTGAAAAGATAGTCTACCGGAAGCTCATCAAGTTCGGAAATTGAAGTTTCAGTCTGCATATCTTCAGGATTTTCGTTTTTGAAATAATCCCAGATTGCACGTCCCATTAAGTCTTTCATAACAACATTTAAAGCTGTAAAGATAGAAGTTTAAGCAGAAAAAATTTAGATGAGACTTAAAATTTAAAATTATACACTTTCATGAGAATTAAGTTTATTTATATTTGCCAACAAAATTATGTCTAAATTTAAACTATATGATGAAAATTAAATTAGCTGTTTTACTCTTAACAGTCAATGCATTATCTTATTCTCAATCTTTAGAATTCGGATTTAACGTCGGAACAGGAGCAACTTATCTGGTGGAAAATTCTGATGAAAATGTGAATATTAATTACAAAACTCCTGCAACAATTTCGACCGATCTAAAATTCACACCGGAAAATTCAAATTTCGGAGTTGTTGTAAGATATCAATTCACGGGTACTTCTGTTGACGGAAATAAATGGTTTGATCTTTCAGAATCATATTTTAAAGCGCGTGTGAATGACAACACATTTCTTCTTTTGCTGGAATATCTAAAAAGAAATGAGAAAAAATTAAACTTTGGAGCAAATTTCGGAATGGGATACACAAAACAGATCATTAATTTTGAAAATGAAGATTTGCCGACTAATAATAGTTTTCCGAGTATACAAATTGGCGGTTTAATAAATTATAAACTCAACAATAAGCTTTCTCTGAAACTACAGCCAAGCTTCCAATTCTTTGACCCGATAAATGGTTTAAGCAATAATAAATTAAATTTAGCAAAAGAAGATATTCATTTTCTGATGCAATTAGGTATTTCTTATCAATTAAAGTAGATTTAAATTGTTTCTTTAACGTCTAATTTTAAATAAATTTTTGTCATTCTTTGGAAATCTAAATAAAAACCTTTCAAGTGATTGGTTAAGATTTCAGAATGACAATTTATTTGGGCAAGATCCTTATTCCTATCACTGTCATAAGTATTTTCTATTTCCAGTATATAGTATTGGTACAAAATTTCCCTAACTTGTCTTTTCTAAAAACGAGATTCATCTCATGACAGATAAACAATTTAATTTTCAACAGGGTTTTACATTCAGCAAACACGTTCCGGAAGAAATATCACATTTTGACCGGGTTTTTGATGTGTTCAAAGATTTGTTGACACACACTTCCGGCGATATTGAAGAAGCTTTTGAGTGGCTCGATATGCTCGATAAAGAATACGATATTTTCACCAATGAATATACGCTTGAAGATTTTGAAGAAGACCTTAGAAAGCGAGGCTACATCAAAAAAGAAGATGATTCCGAAGATGGAAATACCGGACCAGGGAAAGGTAAAAATATTCTGACCGCCAAACTGGAAGCAGCTTTGCGCGAATATGCTTTAGACCAAATTTTCGGTAAGCTTAAAAAAAGCGGTATCGGAAATCACAGAACCAACAAAGCCGGAGTCGGCGACGAACGTGATGGTGAAAACAGAAACTTCCAATACGGCGACGATTTATCGACAGTCAATATGACCGAAAGTCTGAAAAACGCCCAAATCAACAACGGAATTTCTGACCTTCGAATGACCGAAGACGACCTCATCGTAGAAGAAACCAAGCACAAAGCGCAGATGAGCACGGTTTTGATGATCGACATCAGTCACTCGATGATTTTGTACGGCGAAGACAGAATCACACCAGCCAAAAAAGTGGCGATGGCTTTGGTGGAATTGATCAAGCGAAAATATCCGAAAGATTCCATCGACATTATTGTTTTCGGAAATGAAGCTTGGCCTATTAAAATCAAAGACCTTCCCTATTTGCAGGTCGGTCCGTATCACACAAATACCGTTGCAGGATTGGAATTGGCAATGGATATTCTCCGCAGAAAAAGAAATACCAACAAGCAGATTTTCATGATTACCGACGGAAAACCGAGCTGTCTGAAACTTCCGAATGGAGAATATTACATGAACAGTGTCGGACTCGACCAGAGAATCGTGACCGAATGTCTCAATAAAGCGGCTCAGGCAAGGAAACTGAAAATTCCAATCACCACCTTTATGATTGCCCAGGATTCTTATCTCAGACAGTTTGTGAATGCTTTTACCGCACAAAATAAAGGAAAAGCTTTCCTCACAGGACTTTCAGGTTTGGGACAGATGATTTTTGAGGATTATGAGAAGAATAGAATAAAAAGGATTTGATTATGCTCTTTTGTCTTGAAACAAAAGAACCAAAAGTTCAAGACTGGAAACTCCGGCTAAAATTTTAAATAATTTCCTAAAATTTCCAAAACTCGCGCGATAGAAAATTAGTTTTATGATTTAAAATTTTTGCGCGCTCAAACAGTGGAAATTTTTTAACGGAAATTCTTTAAAATTTCTTAACGCCTCCGCTTCCTAGGTCATTTTTAATTAGTCAAAAAAAACATTCCTTTAAATAATTAAAATTTCCTTTGCTAAGTGAAACGCCTTTGCGAACGAAAAATAAAACAGTTAGTAGTAAAAAAATCTTTGCGCACTTTGCGTTAAAATATTTTACTTTCAATTAAAAATTACATCATTAAAAAATGAAAAACGATACAACATTTAAAGATTTAAAACAATCAGGATATACCGATAAAACCATTAATGAGGAAATTCAGGCGAACTTAATTGCTAAGATCAAAGGAAAAGAACCTGTATTTGAAGGACTTTGGGGTTATGAAGACTCTGTAGTTCCGCAATTGAAAAAGGCAATTTTGGCGGGACATCACATCAATTTATTAGGTTTGCGCGGACAGGCAAAAACGAGAATCGCAAGAAGCATGGTCAATCTTTTGGATGAATATATGCCTATTGTAAAAGGTTCGGAAATCAATGACAGTCCGTTTCAGCCGATTTCTAAATTTGCAAGAGATCTGATTGCTGAACTGGGGGAGGAAACTCCGATTTCTTGGGTTCATCGTTCAAACCGTTTCTTTGAAAAACTGGCAACTCCGGATGTAAATGTTGCGGATTTGATTGGAGACATCGACCCGATTAAAGCAGCCACTTTAAAACTTCCCTACTCTGACGAAAGGGTTTTGCATTACGGAATGATTCCGAGAGCGAACCGTTCGATTTTTGTATTGAATGAATTACCCGATTTGCAGGCAAGAATTCAGGTTTCTCTGTTTAATATTTTACAGGAAGGAGACATTCAGATTCGTGGATTTCAGCTGAGAATGCCTTTGGATATTCAGTTTGTGTTTACCGCAAACCCTGAAGATTATACCAATCGTGGCAGCATCGTAACACCTTTGAAAGACAGAATCGGGTCACAGATTTTCACGCATTATCCGAAAACAATCGAATTGGCAAAACATATTACCGAACAGGAGGCACAAGTTTCCGCGGAAGATAAAGCCCAAATTCAAATTCCTGATTTGGCAAAAAACCTATTGGAAGAAGTAGCTTTTGCAGCCCGTGACAGCGAATATGTAGATGCAAAAAGTGGCGTCAGTGCGAGATTGACGATCAGTGCGATGGAAAACCTAGTTGCTGCAGCGAAATTACGTTTAATAGAAACAGATGCATCAAAAACCACTGTTCGTTTGCTAGATTTTATGTCGATCATTCCATCGATTACCGGGAAAATTGAATTGGTGTATGAAGGCGAACAGGAAGGTGCAGATTATGTTGCGAAAATATTAATCGATAAAGCCGTAATGGTACAGTTTGAAAGTATTTTCCCAAGAATTTCTAAACTGGAAAAAGAAGGAATAAAAACGCCTTACACCGATTTAATAAAGTGGTTCAACAAAAATCATTTGGAGCTGAATTACACCGATACCGACGAAGAATTCTACAACAAACTTAACAGCATTACTCCTTTGGCAACGGTCATTGAAGAAAATGCTTCTGAACTAAGTGAAGAAGACAAAAACTTCTGCAAAGAATTGGTGTTATGGGCATTGACGATCAGCAAGAAATTAGATAAGTCTGAAAATTCTAATGCGTATACTTTTGATTCTGCGGATATTGGACAGTATTTGAGAAATTAGAAAAATTGAATTAAAATAATCAATCCCCGGAATGAATTCTGGGGATTTTAGTTTTAACCTTACTGCTCTAAATAAAATACTTCATTTTACATATTTAATCGATTGACATTTTTGCAGATTCCTTCCATAAGTAATTAGGTATCGGTTCATTAAGTTCCCATTTTATGTTCATTGGTTTTGAGCCATCACTATCAATAAAACTACCTTCTCCAACGAAAACATAACCATTTGTATTTTTGAATTCGTTTGTTGATTTTTCTCTTATAAATAAAAGTATTATTTTACCTAACTTTTCATGATTGATATATGTAAGTCCTTTACCAATATCATTTCTTGTTTGATTTTGTGATTGCCAATGAAATAATGTTTCACTGATAGCATAATCATCATATAAAGTTGTTGGTGAGTAATCTTCTTCGGATTTTATTAGATCAATAAATAATAACTCTGTATTAAGATCTTTATTTTCAGCAACACCTACACCAATTGCATTAGACGATTTTTTTTCAAATGTTGACATTTTAAATGCAACTAAAATTTGATCTCTGGTATATCGCGAATGTAACTTTAAAGGTTGGTGATAAGGCAAATCAACATCGAGTTCCTTGAAACCAATCTTATCAATTAAAATTTCCAGCACTTCTATAATTTCATTTATCAAAGTCTGATTTTTTCCTATTTCTCTTATACTTTCTTCTAAACTTCCGAAACCTCCTGCTTTTTGCCAAATGTCGTAATGAAGCATTAAAAGCATTGTTTTTTCATTCTCAGTAAAATCCTCAATTCGTATATCGAAGGACCGTTTGGCAATTTCTAAAATAAAATTAAAGTAACTCACAGAATTGGTTGATAACCATTTCTTGCTAATTGCTGAGTAGATTTGTCTCTCATCGTTATCCTCAAAATCTTCGATGACAACAGCTCTTTGGCAGAGTCTATACCAACTTCCTTTTTTATAAATAACTTCAAGCGGAATATGATACAGTTCTGTAAAGTTCCTAAGTGTCAATGGCAAAGTAGTCTGATACTGAAAATTTATTATTTTGGCAATTATTTGATTAACATTGAGAGAAGTGGCTTTCCTGATATTTGTAAGAATCACTTCTTTCGTTTTTTTCTCTAAAACTATTGAGCAACCTAAGGGCAAATGTGGGAAATCGTCTTCAATTTCCTTTTGTACAGAAGTTGTGGTCTTCCCTATCAAAGCCCGGAATTTACTTTCAAAATCATATTCAGGTCTTGCATTTCCAACAAAATCTAATACTGTTAAACAATCTTTTCCTTCTGCTAAGCGAAGACCACGACCTAACTGCTGAAGAAAAACAGTTAAGCTTTCAGTAGGTCTCAAAAACAAAACGGTATCAATTTCCGGAATATCAACACCTTCATTGAATATATCAACGACAAACAAGTAGTTGAACTCTTTTTTTCTAAATCTTTCTCTAAGTACATCTCTGTCGCTAGCATTCTTAGAGGTTAGAAATTCAGCTTTAAGATCAGCTTGATTGAATTTTTGAGACATATACTCAGCATGATTAATATTTACACAAAAACCTATTGCCTGAACATCCTTCAAATCTGTTGTATACTTCTGAAGATTATTAATGATTTCACCTACTCGCGCTTCATTTTTTATATACAAGCCAGCGAGCTCATTTACTGCATATTTTCCTTTTTCCCATTTCACATTTGTTAAATCAATACTGTCTGTAATACCAAAATATTGAAAAGGAGTTAACAATTTTTTATTCAGAGCTTCGGGAAGTCTAATTTCCGCTGCCACACGGTTACAAAAATCTTCAAGAATATTTTCATTATCCATTCTCTCTGGTGTAGCTGTCAATCCAAGCAAGACTTTGGGCTGGAAGTAATTTAAAAATGGCCTGTAACTGGAAGCCGGTCCATGATGTGCTTCATCTAATATGATAAAATCAAAATAATCCTTTGAAAGATTTAGATCTTTTAACCTATTATTCAAAGTCTGTACAGAAACAAATAAATACTCATGCGATCTTGGCTCGAGTCCGTCAACCCACAAATCGCCAAAATTATTATCCCTCAACACTCCTTGAAAAGTTGCTCTCGCCTGTTGCAAGATTTCTTTTCGATGTGCAACAAAAAGCAATTTTGCCGATGTATTATTGTTTCTGAAGTTTTTGTAATCAAATGCCGAAATAACAGTTTTTCCAGTACCTGTTGCAGCAACTAACAAATTTCTGTCTCTGTTATGTACAGTACGTTCAACCTCCAGCTTTTCAAGTATTTCACTTTGATAATGAAAAGGTTTAATATTGAAATATGAAGTTGCAAAATTATATTCTTTTGAAAATTTTCCGTGCTTCAATGCATCAACTAATTTTATAAAATGAGTTTCTTGTTGATAAGACTCAAACTCTGAATTCTGCCAATATGCTTCAAAAGTCTTTCTAAATTTATCGATGATATGGCTAACTTCTCTGGTTGTAATTTTTAAGTTCCACTCCAAGCCATCAGTTAATGCTGAGCGCGAAAAATTAGATGAGCCGATGTAGCCTGTATGAAAACCTGTATTGCGTTGAAACAAATAAGCTTTCGCGTGCAATCTTTCATTTCCCGTATTGTAAGAAACTTTGACTTCTGTATTTTTTAACGATGAAAGGAATTCTACTGCCTTTGCATCTGTTGCTCCTATATAAGTTGTAGTAATGACTCTCAAGATTCCACCTCTGTCAGTAAACTCTCTCAACTCACGCTCAAGAATTCTTATACCTTTCCATTTTATGAATGAAACTAAAAGATCAATTTTATTCGACGATAGTATTTCTTTTCGTAGCTCACTTTCCAAAGTTGTGCCTGAGTTTCCGCCAGTAAAAAGTTCGCTGTGAATTAATCTGGTATACGGAGTAATTGTTTTTAAATGAAGATCTAAGTCTGTAAAATGAGCATCAACGTTTGTAAAGACTGCTTTCAGTATCTTACCTTCAGTTTCAATTAAATCATCTTCAAACTCTTCTTTTTTCAGTTCTTCTTTTAAAAATAGAATGATTTTGTTTGCAATCTCAATTTGAATTTCTAGAATGTCTTCGCCTTTTATCAAATTAAAGGCCTGTTTAATTGTTTTACCAATATGCTGAGATAATAAGTGAGCTGCCTCTGCTTTGTCAATCGAAATTTTCTTCACCTGAAAATGATCTTTCTCAAGCGCATTTAATTTTTTGCTGATGAGTTGCGTCACTAACTCCTCATAAAGTCCTTGATTCATAGTTTTTATTTACATTTAAATCTCCCATTCATAAATAGATAAAAGGATCTAATAGAATGCAATATAGAAAACTTTCAGGCATTTTGCCAATTTATTAATCTAATGAATGCTATACGGGTCTACAATCAAAATTTTTGATTTAACTTTAAAGTAATGCAAACCAAAACGATTTTAAAAAGTGTAATTGTATACTATTTTTCCAGAAAGTTTATAACTAGGATACGACAGACTTTCCTGAGTGGCTTTTCAAATTTTCTGCTATTAGTTATCTTTTGATAATATCAACCCTTCATCTCTGTTAAAATCTCTATTATAATAACCAAATATTTCAGGCTTAATAGAACAGAACAATATCGATTTCACGAAGTCTGAATAGACCATTTTCGCAATGACAAAAGATCGTCATTTTATTTAGATTTTGAAAAAGTAATATCGAGAAATTTTTGATTCAGGGACTATCTATTGTTCATAAGTTCTCGATACATTTTTCTTCGCTTTGCGTCGAAAAGCACTCGAACTGACGAATGACGGACAGTACAACAAAAATCATCTAGATCTTCAAATCCCACGCGACATCTTGGATCAAATGTCTAGAATACATATAAAGTAAAGCCCCGCTTTGAAAAACAAAACGAGACTTTACGGGTAAAAACAAGGTTTCTTTATAAGGCCGGACCGGTGGCGCCTTTGAGGTCTTCTTCTAATTTTTTTCTTTCACGGGCTCTGCGTCTGGCGATAACCGATTTTCCGTTGAGGATTCTGATGACTTTTAAATATTCTGTACGTTTTCCGAAATGATGGGTAATTACATAGAGCATTACGCCGAAACCGGCAACGATAATGTATCCGAATATCTTTTTGTTGGCAGAGATGATGGCGTTGAGCTGAATGGTTTTCATATTGGTGGCAACCGTTTGTGGCGTGATGGTCATTCCGTCCATATAGACTGCCAAATCTCCCAAACTGACGATTTGAAACTGATACTGAAACCACGAAAACAGGGCTGAGAAAAATCCTACTGCAAGGAAGGTTCGCCATACCAAAACCAGTCCGATGGCGGCAAGCATTTCGTTGAGTTCCAATTTGTCTAAGGTGTAATACCAGACCGAGATGAAGAGCGAGCACATTCCATAGCCTTTCAGGAACATCGGTAAGTACCAGTTTTCGTAATTGAATTCCAGCACCATTGAAAAGTACATAATGATGGAGTAAGCCGTCATTGAAGCGAAGCCTGAAAAGATGAACATTTTGAGCGGTCGCTCTTTTTTAAACCAAAATACGGCGATCGCTCCGGCTAAGAATATTCCGGGTGTCATCATCACATTCAGTTTGGCATTGGTTAATTGGTCGTAGCCCAAAACTCCGACGGAATAGATGTTTTGAATTGACGTTGTTCCCAAAAACATTCCCAGCCACAGGAGCATAAACAGTCCGTTCAGCACGTTGCTTTTGGTGAAAATATGAAATGAAATATAAGGTCTTTTCAAAGTCAGCTGACGGATGGCCAACAAAGCAAAACTCACAAATGCGGCGATGCTGGCGTTAATAATGTTTTTGGAATTGAGCCAATCCAGCTGTTTCCCAAACGAAAAGACATACGCCGAAAACATAAACGTTGACACAAAAAGAATGATGCTCAGCCAATCGATGTAATGCAACGGAACTTTTAAAGCAAAGTATTTGTCGTGCATCAAAACCCAACACAACAATGCCAGGACAAAGCATAACACCGCTGCCAAAATAAAGAACTGCTGAAAGTTGTACAGTATCGAAACATCCACTGCATAATACGCAGAGACCTGATTTAATATCAAAACAAATGTGTAGAAGACGCCGTAAAAAATTCCACGTCCGCCCAGCATTGCCATTAACGGAAGGAATAATTCGATGGTAATCATCATTTTTAAAAATCCGATAACCAAAGAGGTCATTACAATAACCATCGGTTCAAAAGTGGTGGCGTTGATATAACTTAATGCACCGAGAAGCACCAATAACATCACCAATTTATCACGGACCTTGAACCGCATTTTCATTCTTAAAACCACAGGCATACACGCTCCCATCCCAATGGTGGTGGCGTAGTTTGCCCACAGAAAATATTCCTGCATCACGCCGGTTCCGCCCACCATAAAACTGATGTTTCCGGTGTAAACTCCTCCTAACGGCATCACCACGATAAGCAGTAAAACCATCATCAGAAGCTGTATGGGTTTCGGAACCCAATCGCTGAAAAGACCTTTGTTGTACATAATTTTTTTTAAAGACTAAGAGATAATAGACCGATAGATAATAGATAAGATTCTTAAAAACTTTGTTTTTAAGAATCTTATCTATTCGTCTATTCTCTATCTGTCTGCATTTAAAGAAACATTCATATTCATTCCCGCACTCAGTTTCGCCACATCTTCTTTTTTATTGGCATCTGTAAACTCGATTCTTACGGGAATTCTCTGTTGTACTTTGATGAAGTTGCCGGTTGAGTTGTCGGTTGGAATACTTGAATATCTTGAACCGGTTGCGGCTGAAACTGCGGTGACTTTTCCTTCAAACTGTTTTCCGCCTAAAGCATCGGCAGTCATCATCAGTTTTTCACCTATTTTAATATTCGGCATCTGGCTCTCAAGGAAATTGGCGGTCACCCATTTTTGATTGTTCAGAACGATGGTGGCAACTTGCTGCCCCGGCTGAATTAACTGTCCTTCAGAAATCGTTCTTCTTCCCATCACGCCGTCGTAAGGCGCAGTAATTACGGTATATGAAAGATTGATTTTCGCCATATCCAATGCGGCTTTTGTTCTTTTGATTTCAGCATCGTTGATGCCTAACTTACTTTTAACTTCTGTTGTAGAAAGGTTGGCCGACTGTTTCTGATTGACCAAGGTTTCGTAGGCTGCTTTTTGCGCATCGTATTCTGTTTTGGCCTGGTCAAATTGTTGTCTTGTCACCGCTTCTGCTGCCAAAAGGTTTTTGTATCGTCCTAAATTTTGTTCGGCATTCCACAATCTTGCTTTTGCACCAGCAATATTGGATTCCATCACGCTGACGTTGTTGGAAACTGTATTGATTGAAGAACCTGTAGCTGACCGTTGCGCCAAAGCATTTTGATATGCCGCTTCCGCCTGTCCGAGTTGTGTGATAATTTCACGGTCATCCAAAATGGCCAACGTATCGCCTTTTTTCACCTGCTGATGTTCGATAAATTTTATTTCTTTAATGTAAGCCGAAACCCTTGTGTTGATTGGATTGATAAATTCCTCCACCTGAGCCGCTTCCGTATAGGTTTTGTCGCCGATGTGAAAGTACTGACGAATCAGCCAAAACAATCCGAAACCAATCACCGCAAAAACGATAACGTTTGAAACGATGGCTCTGATTTTATTTTTTCTGTTTTGTTTTTTTTTGGCTTCAGCACTTGAAACCACAGGTTTTACCGGTGCTTGTGGTTGTGTATCTTGAGTATTTTGCTCCTTGTTTTCCATTTTTTTTGTTTTATATCTTTTTCGAACACGAAGTTCTCGGAGTTTTTTTTAATTAATGCTTCTATAGTTTCACAAAGCCGTTTGACTTCGTCGAATTTTTACTTTCACTTATAAAAGACATTTTGAACTAACTACTTTAAGTCATTTAAAAATTGTTCAAAATTATTTCCCCAGCCCTAAAGGGTGTAATTTTGAATAATTTTCAAGAGAATTTTTCCTCCCTTTAGGGTTGTGGCAAAGAAAAATGCTCTTGAAATTCACACGCGAAATCAAAGCGTCCCAGTAGATTTCAATAAGTTGTAGTATTGATACAGCACATTGATTTCTGCATTCGCATAGTCCAGTTCAGATTGTAGTTTCTGGTTTTGCGCATCAATCATTTCTGCCTGCACCGCCAACTGATTAAGGTATTTTGCTTCTGTGATTTTATAGTTTTCTTCCGCCAGCCTTTTCGCATCATTTAAAATATCGGCCTGCTGAATTGCTTCCTGATATTTGACGTAAGAAGCATTCACGTTCATATCAATATTCTGCTGTGTCAAAGTTAAAGCGTCATTAGCCTGCGTTTTCTGCAGTTCGCCCAACTTTACTTTTTCCTTGGTTTTATACAGATTATCGATATTATAGCTTAAAGAAATTCCCGTTTGCCATCCGTTACCATACATATCAACCACTGGATTTCTGTTGGTTATCGGTCTTTGAACCGTATAACCTCCAAAACCTGAAAGCGTCGGCATTCTGTCAGTTTTGATGATTTCAATATTTTTGTCAGCAACACCGATGTTGGTTTGCGCAGATTTTAATTGTGGATTGCTGTCGTGAGCGAGATTTAAATAATAATCCATCCCAATTCCTGATTCTTTATTGTCTAAATTTTCAACCGGAATAATTTCTGTATTGGCAGGCAATCCTAAACCAATATTTAAATTATAATTGAGGATTTTTCTGTTGTTGGCTAAAGTCAGAATGCTTTGGTCAAGATTCTTAATCGCAAGTTCTCCACGGATAACTTCATTTCTCGTTACCATTCCCTGTTTGTAGAAATCATTGATATTCTTCAGTCGTTGTTGAGCTAATTTTTTGTTGTTTTCAAAAACCGATTGTTGGTTGATAATTTTATAAACATCCAGATAATTTGAAATCACTAAAAATTTCACATCCTGCTGATTCTTCTCTAAATCCAATTCAGAAAGCTGTTCACGAAGACCTGCCAATTCAATCGATTTATTGACCAATCCGCCTTTGAAAATCAGTTGAGTAGCCTGCACACCGTACGTACTTCCGTAATGAGGCATCTGAATGGTTGTAGAATTGGAGAAATCTTTGTCGATTGCTACTACGTTTCCCAAATAAAATTGAGTTGTTGAAGCTGTGATTGAAGGAAGTTTCTGAAGTTTTGTAATATCCGTCTGCTGTTTGGCAATATTGATATTCTGTGCCGAAACTTTTAATTGGTAGTGGTTTTGAAGCGCCAGTTCGGCGACTTCATTCGCTGTCATCTGTTTTATTTCTTGTGAAAAAAACAGCGCAGGAAAAATAGCTATCACGAGTGATAGTGCTGTTTTTATGTTCTTTGTCATTTTACCTTGTTTTACGAAGCAAAGTTACGACTGATGTAATCTCAAACAAATGTTTGAGATTTGGAAAAAGATGTTCAAATGTAGGATTCTAACCTTCGAACTGATTTCGGTATTGAGAAGGACTTACTTCCAAATGTTTCTTAAAAAAGTGAGAAAACGAATACTGGTCGCTGAAACCAAGAATTGTAGAAATCTCTGAAACTGGCTTTTTAGAAGAGTTTAATAAAACTTTTGCTTCATTGATTACAATTAAAGCAATAATCTGACTCGCCGACTTTCCGGTAATGGCCTTAACGACTGACGAAAGATGTCTGGTTGTAATCGACTGGCGTTCGGCGTAGAACTCTACCGTTCTGTTATTATGATGATGAGAAGCCAAATCATTGAGAAAAACGAAAACAATTTCCTCCTGTCTCGACATCTGATTCATCGAATTGCTGTCTTCGTTGGATATAATCCCAGCCATTTGGTAACAGAAAACCGAGAAAAGGTGCTCCACCATTTCCTTTTTATACTTCATCTCTGTCTGAGAATCGAGAATATATTTTAAAAAATTGACACTTTTCCAAACTACATCCATATCATCCTGATGAAAAGGAACGCCCACATTCATCTGCTGACGGAAATATCGGTATGTTATTAAACGATTGAATTTCAATGACAAAGCTGAAATAAATTCTCTCTTATAAGAAACCATTCTCGATTGGAAATCGTCACTTACGGAAATGAGTTCGTAAACAGTCTGCGGGTCGGTCACCATAAACATATTGGCAGACAGCTCGAGGTCGCTGAAATGCTGTCGAAGTTTGATTGAACCGCTTCTGATAAAGATAAAAGCAGGATTATCGGGACGGAAAGGTTTGTCGGCAGAGATTCTTTCAAAGATATTGTGTTGCGTAAAAATCTCCACCCCGAATTTTTCTAAAGCAGACATAAGGCAAATGTAAACATTCTCTTTTCCGATTGCAAAAATTTATTATTTTAGTACACCCAATTTCAAAGCTATGAGAAAGATTGATTTACTTTTCGCTGAATATGCCGAAAGTCACAGAAACTCCACCAACAAGTTGATTCACTGGATCTGCGTTCCGCTGATATTCTGGACGATTTTAGGATTTATCTCTTTGATTCCTTCCCCGCATTTTTGTGCACCATACTTTGGGTGTATCAGTTTGGTGAGTTTAATTGCTGTGATTCTAGTAACTTTATTTTATCTCAGACTCTCTGTTTTGATTGGATTCATCATGATTTTTGCGATGCTTTTAATGGAACATTTGGCGTATGCAATTAATATTCATTTTGGAAATAAATCCTGGATAGTTTTTCTTGCAGTGTTTATTATCACATGGATTATGCAGTTCGTGGGTCATAAGATTGAAGGTAAGAAACCGTCATTTTTGAAAGACTTACAGTTTCTTTTAATTGGACCTATTTGGTTGTTGAGTTTTGTTTTGAAGAAACTGGGGATTAGATATTAATTTCTATCATTGTTTGATATTTAAATCCTTTACTTTATTTTTTTACCACAAGGATGACAAAGGTTTTTCACAAGGTTTATCAAGCGTTGTGTTCTCTGAAATTCTTAGTGAATGTCAGGATATAAATCTTATCAGGAAAAAAACACCAATTAAGCGATATTTAAGTTTGTTCTAAACGCAAGGTCAGACAATATTTCTTTAAAACTTTGCGCTTATTTTAAGGTAAACAGAGGCGTTTCACTTAGTGAAGAAATACCAAGATTAAAAATAATTACACGTATTAAAATTTAATAAGAAAAATCAATCTTCCAAAGCATACACTGCAAAGCTCGCCAACCAATGATCACCACCATAATTTCCTTGAAACAATAACGGAAGTCCATTGTTTAAAAAGATGGTTGCCGTTTTCTGAAATTCTTTTTTCAACGGATGATTTTCAGGAAGGGATTTTGCAATTCCTTTCATGCACCAGGCTTTTGTAAATGACAAACCAACCAAATGAACTGTTTGGTAATCACTCAAATCACTTACAACAGGAATCTTTTCGATATTTTCTAAACTTCTTTTTTCATAAAAGTTATCCAGCCATTTTATAAATTCTTTCTGTGGCAGAATTCTACGCATTAAATCTGCAATTTCAAGACTTGGCGAAAAGAAATCGGAACCGTCCGGTTCGAGATATGCAGGCGTTTTTGTATTGTTTAAATAAAAATATTTTGCTTTTTCAGTCAGTTGATTTTCAAAATCTTTATCTTTTGCAGCTCGTGCCCAATCAAGTGCAAAAACCATTGCGAATGCAGTGTTGGGATGAACTCCGGTTCTGTTGGGATAAGTTTGTTTAGGAAGATAAGTTTTCCATGAAGCAAGAATTTTATCGGTGAGAGGTTTTAAATTCTCATGCCAGATTTTTGCTTTAGGATGATTCCAAGTCATCAATTCTTCGTCTAACTTGAGGAGCCAAGCCCAACCGTAGGTACGCTCGAAAGTTGTTGTCAGCTGATATTTAGTGAAATAATCTGCCTCAACCTGCAAATTTTCTTTTTTAAATGAATTGTCTAAGATATTTTCAATGTCTTTGGCAACCGACAGATTAGGTTTTGTCTTTAACAAACGAACCAACATCCAATGTCCGTGAACAGAGGAATGCCAATCGAAACAGCCGTAAAAACTTGGGTGTAAATCTTTCGGACTCAATGGAACCTCATTCGCAGCATTGATGATGTGTGCTGTTTTATTCGGATATTCCTGATTGATGCAGTGAAGTGGTTTTTCTGAGAGCTTTACGGCCATTTCATCTGTCAGTTTTGGAGATTCCTGAGCAAAAAATAGAAATGGAGAAAAGACAATTGCTAAAAGACTTTTTTTCATTTCATAAAAATATTAATTTTTAATTTAATAAAACTCATTTGCATATATTTAAGCAATCACTCTAATACTTGAAATATATTTGAGATATTTACAAAATAATAAACTTTAAGCACGTTTCTTGATGCCTCATTGAAAAATTCATTTATGAAAAAGATAATTTTGCCTTTATTTTGTCTGATCCTTTTTAATTGTAACAAAGCTGAAAATCAACATGAAGTAAATGCGGATTTAGTGGAGATCATCGAAGACGACAAAGCAACAAGTGCGTCAATGGCTATGATGGCTCCGCCTCCGCCACCAAAAGAAGAAGTTCAAAGAAATTCCGTTTCGGAAAAAGCCGTAAATTCAGCACCAAATATTTCAGCACCACAAAATAATAGTATAGCCAAGAAAATCATTAAAAATGGTGAAATTGAAATTCACGTTGGAGATTTAAAAAAAGCTCATCAACAGGTAAATGAAATTATAAAAAACAATAACTCATACATCCAAGCTGAACGTTTTAACAATACTGATATTGATGAAAAACAATTTTTCACAATCCGTGTTCCGCATAAAAATTTTGATGCATTAATCAATTCTTTTTCTAATGGCGTTGGTTCTGTTGTATCTAAAAATATTTCTTCTGATGACGTGACCGAAGAATATACAGACGTTTCCATCAAGTTAGATAACAAGAAGATTTATCTTGAAAAATATCGCAACATGTTGCGAAGTGCAAAAACCACAAAAGATATGTTGGAAATTCAGGAAAACATTCGGGAATTGGAAGATGAAATTGATGTTTCGGAAGGAAGACTTCGTTTTATTGACGACAGAGTCAACTACAGTACTTTGGAATTAATGCTGTATAAAGAAAAAGCAAGAAGTTCGGCAACCTCACAAATTGGTTTCGGAAGTCGCTTTGGAGATTCTATTACAGAAGGCTGGAATAGTTTCATAGCTTTCTTCTTAGGTATTATTTCTTTCTGGCCTTTCTTGCTATTCATTCCAATAGTCATTTTTGTTTGGAAAAAGTGGAGGAAAACCAGAGTTAAAAAATGAAACCATAAAAAAAACATCCGAATACTTTTGGTACTCGGATGTTTTATTGCAATAAACAATTTATTTAAGCATTAAAATGCGTTTTTACAGTTTCTAAAACCTGTTCATCAGACATTTGTTGCGAAGTTTCTAAAGTGATTTTTAAATCTTTAAACTGAGCGGTGTCATGCAGATACTTTTTTAACTCCTCTTGGATTGTTCCTGGACCAGTAATCAAAACTTCTTCAGAATTTGTCAGAAGATGCTCCACCTCTTTGAAAAATTTCACTTTATTGGTTTGTTCAGCGTTATTTCCTGCATTCTCACTTGAGTTCCCGTGCTGGATAATTGCTTTTACAGGACTACAAAGAAAGAATTTGAATGCATTCTGAGCATCATGATTTTTTACAACTACGGCTTTCTGCGTATCGATCCAAAGACCTGCTAATTTTTTGTCTGACATATAATATTTTTTAATGTTATATATGTATTGACAAGAATGATGCTAAAGGTCTGTTAATGGCTGTTAAATTATATTTTAAGTAATTTTCTCAATACTACTCTAAGAAAAAACATTCAATTTATTTTCCCAAAACGAATACTGCAGGAACTTTATGCAATTCAGGTTTTTGCTTCTGCCAATCTTTGATGCTTAAAGTTTTAATGAATTCATGTTCTGCATCATTAATATTTGCGGCAATACATAGCTTCGTGTTAGGAGAAAGAAATTTACACAAATCTTCAAAAAGTGCATTGTTTCGGTATGGCGTTTCCATGAAAATCTGGGTGTAACCGGTTTTCTGAAGTTCAGTTTCCAAATGTTGTATTCTCTTTTTCTTTTCACCTTTTTCTATCGGAAGATAACCGTTAAAAGTAAACTCCTGTCCATTAAATCCACTTGAAATCAAAGCTAAAATAATTGAAGAAGGGCCAGAAATAGGAATCACTCTTATTTTTTTCTCATGACACCATTTTACAATGAGATTTCCTGGGTCTGCAATGCATGGAAGTCCGGCTTCTGATAATAATCCGAAATCCTGGCCGTTCAGCATTCTATCCTGAGCCTCCTTGATGTCAGCATTTTCTGTGTATTTATCTAAAAGAAATAACTTTAAATCTGCCTGCTTTTTCTCAGGAGCGAAAAACTTAATCACTTTTCTAGCCGTTTTTTCGTTTTCAACAAAGAAAAAGTCTGTCTGCATGATATAATCTTTGATCACGGGAGAAAAATGAGTGATTGGGGTATTTTCTGAAAGATAAGCCGGAATTAAAAAAAGCATTGTTGTAAATTATATGTTGAAATTTAATGAAAAATATAGATTCTAATTTTTATTGGTCAGAACATGTTGTTGCAATTGATGTGAAATTTTATTACAAGCGTCATCAAGTAACTGAAATACATTTTCAAAATCATTCATGTCACCCCAATATGGATCTGGAACCTCAGAATTCTGATGATTTCCTGCTTCTTTCAAAAACAGATGAACTTTTTGGCGCTGTTCTTCATTTTTAGTCATCGAAATTACATCTTCCAGATTCTTCAAATCCATACAGTAGATTTTATCAAACGTGTCTAAATCTGAAATCAAAAGAGGTCTGGATCTTTGTTTTGAAATATCAATACCATGGCGAGCTGCAGTTTTCACGGCTCTTTTATCAGGTGTTTCACCTTCATGCATGGAAATTGTTCCTACAGAATCAATCAGAAAACTGTCAGGAAGTTTAGATCGTAAAATTCCTTGAGCAAGCGGACTTCTGCAGATATTCCCAAGACAAACCATCAGTATTTTCATTGAAATGTAATTTAAAATTAAATATTTTCAGCTGACAAAATTAAATAAAAAATGGAGAACAAAATTTATTCTCCATTTTCCTTATGATTTGATGACAGATTAATGCTTGATTTTCTCTGTCAGTTCTTTTACGTATTTTTTAACTTCTTTGTCGATTTTAGAAACATCTTTAATTGTGTCACAAGCATACATTACTGTAGAGTGATCTTTACCTCCCATTTCTTCACCAATTTTTGTAAAAGTTGCATTGGTAAATTCTTTTGCAAAATACATCGCCAACTGTCTTGGTAAAGCGATTTCTCTTTTTCTGGTCTTAGATAAAAGCTGCTCTCTTTTGATTCCGAAATATTCACAAACAACTTCCTGAATGTAAGGGATATTGATGATTTTTTTCTGATTCGCAGCAATCTTATTGATGGTTTCTTTTAGTAATTCAAGACTTAGATCTGATTTATAAATCGTAGAGTAAGCAATCACTGAATTGATGACACCAATTAATTCTCTAACGTTGGTTTTTGCCTCAGCTGCCAAGAAATCCAACATATCATCCGTAAGAACAATTCCGTCTCTACTGAGCTTATCAACGATAATTTTTCTTCTGGTATCCAAATCCGGAGATTTGATCTCTGCAGAAAGTCCCCATTTAAAACGAGAAACAATTCTATCCTGAATATCCATGATATCAACAGGAGCCTTATCTGAAGTTAAGATAATCTGCTTTCCGTTTTGATGCAAATAATCAAAAATATGGAAGAAACTATCCTGTGTTGCCGACTTACCTGACAGGAACTGAATATCATCGATAATCAGAACGTCTACCATTTGGTAAAAATTGGCAAATTCTGTTTGTTTATGTGCTTTAGCAGCAGAAATAAACTGCTGGATAAATTTTTCTGACGATAGATAAAGAACCACTTTATCAGGAAACTGGCTTTTCACCTCCAGACCAACAGCCTGACCAAGGTGAGTTTTGCCTACTCCATAACCTCCATATAAAAACAATGGGTTAAAAGCTGTTGCACCAGGTCTTTTAGCGATAGATCTCGCTACTGTAGATGCAAATTTATTACTCTCTCCTTCCACATAATTATCAAAAGAAAAATCAGCTTTCAGATTAGAGTCAATATTTACTTTTTTGATTCCCGGAACAACAAAAGGATTAACAATATTGGATGAAAAACCTTGAGGCATTGTTTCCTGCATTTTAGGTGTAGGAACGGTTTTACCCTTCATATTCATTGTAACGGGTTTTTCTAAGCCGCTCGGCTTATTTTCCATTACCGAATACCAAAGTTTCACGCCTTTACCGATGTTTTTCTTCAGGGCAGCAGAAAGCAACGACAAATAATTATCTTCAATATATTCTTTGTAAAAATCACTGGGAACCATCAATGTAAGATTGTTGTCAACCAATGAAATTGGCTGCACTTTATCAAACAGTAAGTCGAAAGATTTTTCAAGCTTTTTAAGATCAGAATTGTCTTCAGCTGCGTTTAAATTATCTCGCATAAACTGAAGGCACTTCTGCCATATCATCATTAAATTTTCATCCATTTTTTATGCCCTGATTAATTCTTTGGTTATTTTGTTTTTATTGGGAAGACAAAGGTCACATATTTTAACTTTAAAAAAAAATATTGCAAGTATTGATTATTAAAAAATATATTTGTATGTATAATTTGAATCCTAAGATGATACACACAACTCACACAATACGAGTACGTTACGCAGAAACAGACCCTATGAAATATGTATATTACGGCAACTATGCCACATATTTTGAACTGGGGAGAGTAGAACTTTTCAGAAGCATTGGAATATCATATGATGAGATCGAAAAGCTTGGAATCTGGCTACCGGTTTCTGATTACAATATTAAGTATTTAAAACCAGCTTTATACGATCAAAAATTAGAAATTCACACTTACGTTAAAAAAATTCCGGGAGTAAGAATTGAATTTGAATACGAAATCTACAACGAAGAAAAAATAAAAATTACAGAGGCCCGCACTACTCTTTTTTTTCTTGATGCTGCAAGCAATAAAATCATCAAATGCCCCGATTTTTTAATGGAATTGATTAAAGAAAATTGGAAAGAAGACTTACTCTCATAATTAAAACATTGGGATAAATTTTTAAGACCTAATTTCCAAATCCTTATATTTGACACAAATATAATCTATGAGTTCTGTTTTTGCTATAGTTGTCATATTGATTGTGATTCTGATATTGGTTTATCATAAATTGAGTAAGCGAATTGATATGCTGGAAAAGCAGATCTCTGATTTGTCCCAAAAAGCAATTTCTCATGCTGACCACGCAACAGACAAAGAAAGTATTACGATACCTATTATTTCACACAGTGCGAAAATTCAGGTTCAGAATTCCAATTTAACGACAAACGAACTACAGGAAACTGAACCTAAAAAAGACTGGCTCGCTCCGGTTTTTGATTTTCTGAAACAAAATGCTCTCACTATCATCGGGATTTTCACTCTGGTTTTGGGAATTGGATATTTTGTAAAATATGCCATCGACAAAAACTGGATTGGAGAAACGTCAAGAGCCGCAATCGGATTCATCGTTGGTATCGCCATTATAGCAGTAGGACATTTCCTGAGAAAAAACTACACGGTTTTTTCATCAATCATTACTGGCGGCGGTGTTGCTGTACTGTATTTTACGACCACAATTGCTTTTCGTGAGTATCATATCTTTTCGCAAAGTACCGGCTTTTTGATGACCTGTTTAATCACCATCTCATCTATTGCTCTCTCCTATTATTATAAAAGTGAAATTTTAATCCTTTTTTCTCTATTTGGCGGATTTTTAGCACCATTAATGATCAGTACCGGACAAAGCAATTATCTTTTCCTGTTCAGTTATTTATCTGTTTTAAATGCAGGAATGCTCATCATAGCTTATCTCAAGCAGTGGAAAAGTATTGGCTGGATTTCATTTATTTTCACTGCAATATATCTGTTCTTCTGGACTATGGAGAAAGCAGAAATCACTGCCGTTCTCTTTTATATCATTACCTATCTTATTTTCTATGCATTTGCACTGCAGCATTATTTCAAAAAAAATACTGTAGAACAGCTTGATATCTTAATGCTTATTTTAATTAATTTTTCAAGCGTGGCTGGTTTAGTTTTTATCGTCAACGAATTACAACTGCTGCCTGTATCGGTTTTCCCAGTTATTTTCGCGCTCATCAATGCAGTTGCTTGGTATAAAGAATATCAGAAGAAAAATTTCGGAATCAACTATTCAGTTTTTGCAAGTATCACAATCAGTCTCATCACTCTTGCTTTTGCACTTGAATTAAAAACCCATCTCATCACCAGTATTTGGGCTATAGAGGCGAGCCTTCTTCTTTATATCTGGAAAAAAACCAATCATAAGATTTTTAAAATTTTCTTTTATATTTTGTTTCCGATGGTCATATTATCTCAGATGATGACCTGGGCAAGGTATTTTGATGCAGTAACACTGCATATTGTCTTTAATCCGGTTTTCATCACAAGTTTAGTTGTGATTGGCAGCTGTTTTATGAATCTACATTTTCTGAAAAAAGATTCTGAAGAAGAAAAATACAACCTTGAATTTTATGAAAATATATTTAAAATACTATGTATTTCAGTAATCTATTTTTCTTTCTTATTTGAAATCATTTATCATATTTCTGATCAGAGTTGGGTTTTTATGTTGACCATTGGTTTCTTGTTTACCCAATTCTATTTATTTGTATTAATTCTTTTCAACAAAGAAATCAGCATCAGCAAAGATTTTCAAACGTGGATGATTTATCTATTTCTGCTGTTGCTTTTTATTCATATCTTAACTTCACAAGTAGCCACTGAAACTATCAGCACAAAAATCAATTCGGCTTTTTTCTTTGTTCACCTGCTGTATGTTCCTCTTTTCATTTATTTAATTATAAAAATATTTCCTAAATCGGAGTTTATTAAAGTGCACATCTCATATTGGGCGATTTCTCTGATTATTATCTTGGCTGTTAGTTTTGAATTCTATCGATCGTACTTATTATTATATGCTGACAATCGGGATCAGATTTATCAGCTTCAAAAACATTTTAACATGTTATATCTACCCATAATTTGGGCAATTTTGTCTTGCATTTTTATTTATTTTGGTTTAAAAAAACAACTTCCGGAATTCAATAAAATTGGTTTTACTCTGCTCGGAATTATGATTTTTAAATTGTATGCTTTCGATGTCTGGCAAATGGATAACGTATCTAGAATCATTGCTTTTATCATTTTAGGAATTATCTTGCTCTTGAGTTCATTTATGTTCCAAAGATTGAAAAATTTAATTAAAAATCTGGTCGATAAAAGGGAAGAATTTTCAGACAAAAATTTTTAGAAGCACCATTAAATTCTATTATTTGCAATTATTTTTAAATTATATTGATTTTTTATTGATTATTTGTAAAAAATAAGTATATTTATCACGTTTTTAATACTTATATTTTTGACTATGAAAAAAATTCTCTACTCTCTATTAATCTTCGCATCGGCAACATTATTTGCTCAAAAAAATCCAAACGTGAAATTTGCAATCTGTAATGACGCTGTGGGTACTGTAGCAATGTTTGATGCGAGAAAAGAATTTGTTCAAAGCGTAAATGTTTTTAAAGCTAAAGCAAATCTTCCACAAAATCTGAAAAAATTTGATTACTTAGCTGATAACGGATTGGCTGAAGTAAAATTCAAAAAAGATTTCGGAACATTAGACTTTATGACTCTGGGAGAGTTCAACATTCAAAATGGACTTCCACAAAACGCTTCTGTTTTCATCGAAGGATATGAGTTTAAAAATCCTGAGACTAAAATTTTCGCTGATATGATTACTGACACTAAAGTTGAAACTGTAGACGGTAAAAAAGCTTTGGTGATCAAAACCATGAAAAAATAATCATATACCTTTACAATATCAAAACGGATACTCAACATTGAATATCCGTTTTTTATTTTTAATATTTACTATCCCATTTTTTCTTCAGTTCATCACGAATTTTCTTTTCTGTGGCATTATTTCCAGGCTCATAAAATTTCACATCTGTTATTTCTTCCGGTAAAAAATCCTGGTCTACGAAATTCCCCTCATAAGAATGCGCATATTTATATTCTTTACCATAATCCAAATCTTTCATTAATTTGGTAGGAGCGTTTCTTAAATGTAAAGGTACAGGCAGATTCCCGGTCTTTTTCACAAAAGCTAGAGCATCATTAATTGCCATATATGCAGAATTACTTTTAGGAGAAACTGCAAGATAAATTGCCGTCTCACTTAATAAAATTCTGGCCTCAGGATTTCCGATTACATTAATTGCCTGAAAGCAGCTGTTTGCAATCACTAAAGCATTTGGATTTGCCAAACCAATATCTTCTGACGCCAAAATAAGCATTCTTCTAGCGATAAATTTAATATCTTCTCCGCCTGCAATCATTCTTGCAAGCCAATAAACCGCTCCATTAGGATCACTTCCCCGCATTGATTTTATAAAGGCTGAGATGATATCATAGTGCTGCTCTCCATTTTTATCATATAACGCCATGGTTTCCTGAAGAACTTCCATCACGTTATCATTTGAAATTTCTTTTGTGTTTGAGTTGATAAACTGGCTCAGAACCAGCTCAACAGAATTAATCAGTTTTCTACCGTCACCTCCTGAATACTGGATAAATGCATGTTTTTCTTTAATCGTGAAATCAGTTTTTTCATCTTTATTAAATCTTTCACGCGCAATATCAATCAGTTCTTCCAGTTTTTCATGGGTCAACGCTTTCAAAACATAAACCTGGCTTCTCGAAAGTAAAGCCGAAACAACTTCAAAACTCGGATTTTCCGTCGTTGCACCGATTAAAACAATCCAGCCTTTTTCAACAGCGTGAAGTAATGAATCCTGTTGTGACTTATTAAATCTGTGGATTTCATCAATAAAAAGAATCGGAGATTTCCCTGAAAAAAGATTCTGTTTTTTTGCTTCTTCAATTACATCACGTACATCTTTCACACCTGATGAAACGGCAGAAAGTTTAAAAAACTTACGTCCTGATTTTTCTGAAATGATTTCTGCTAATGTAGTTTTTCCTGTTCCGGGCGGCCCCCAAAGTATGAGAGAATTCAGAGTATCATTCTCCAGCATTTTCCGTATCGTTCCCTTTTCTCCGGTAAGATGTTCCTGCCCCAAAACTTCATCCAGATTTTTAGGTCGCATTCTTTCGGCTAAAGGTGTATTTTGACTCAAAATTGTATGATTTGATTTAAATTTAGTTTTCTTCTGATAAACAACAGAGCAGGTGTATTATTAGTTCTTGTACTAAATGAAATAATTAAAATCATTTACCACTTCGAATAATACAGTGAAGTACCACTTTAAGACTCTGAAACTTCTAACAAATTTAAACTAATTTTCAATTTTTTACCCTATTTTTGCATTGTTTTGAAACTTACATTCAATAAAATCATAACATCACCTTTGGTAATTTTAATTAGATTTTACCAGTGGTTTATCTCGCCTTTACTTCCAAAAAACTGTCGATTTGAGCCTACCTGTTCACATTATATGGTAGAATCTCTCCAGGTTCACGGTATTTTCAAAGGATTTTGGTTTGGTATAAAAAGAATTGCAAAGTGTCATCCATGGGGAGGAAGCGGTTACGATCCTGTACCACCAAAAAAATAAATTACATTCACACGAACTATAAAAAATAGAAATGAGCAATATTTTTTTCAGAATTTACCTTTTCATTTTCGCAATAACTACACAATGTTTTTTTGCACAAAACGTACAGGACAGTTTATCAAATGCAACTTTAAAAATAAATTCGACAGAAATTCCTGTAAAAATATATACCAACTCTGAAGTGGGAAACCTGAGTAATTTTGCTGATCTCAAGACCAACACTAATACTTTGGTGATCCTAAATAAATCTAACTTAGAAACTTCGCATTTCGAATACAGCTTAATTGTATTAAGTAAACTAAAAAATGGAAGCTATCAGTTTTTTGATAAGGATTTTAAATTACTTACAAACTTCAATATTACCAGAGAAAATATTGAAACTGTAAAATACGCTGTAAAAGCTACAAGCCCGATAAGAACTACCGATAAAGTGGAACTAGAAACTCCTTTTAAAATCTGGGATCCTTCAACAGGAATTCATTTGGGACCGGTTACTTTACATTATTACAGTTTAATGTTCATTTTCGCTTTTGGAATCGGATATTTTCTGATGATAAAAATGTACTCTATCGATGGTGTTGATACAAAATATGTGGAACCATTTTTCACATGGACATTGATAGGAACTATTTTAGGAGCCAGATTAGGGCATGTTATTTTTTACCAGCCTGAATTATTCAAAGAAGATTTTTGGAGTGTATTTTTACCGATCAGCACCAAAAACGGAATAAAATTCACAGGATTCGCAGGATTGGCAAGTCACGGAGCGACACTGGCAGTCATTGCGACAACACTTTATTATTCTTATAAAATCGTAAAAAAGAATCCACTTTGGGTTTTTGACCGATTGGGAATTGTGGTGGCTATTGGTGGAGCATTTGTAAGAATGGGTAACTTTTTCAATTCTGAAATTATCGGCAAACCGGTTGATCCAACTTCCCCTTTTGCATTACTTTTCCCTCAACAAAGTAGCGAATACGGTGTTACAGTACCTCGTTACCCTACTCAATTGTTTGAAGCTGCAGGTTATGTAACATTATTTGTAATTCTATGGGTTTTATATAGAAAAACGGACAAAAAATATCAGCAGGGATGGCTATTCGGATTGTTCTTCTTCCTTCTTTGGGCAATCAGATTCTTTGTAGAATTCCTTAAAATGCCTCAAGGTAAAGAAGTTATCTCTTTTGCAGGATTGAATACGGGACAAATTTTATCAATACCTTTTATGATCGCTGGATTGGTCATTATGTTCTATTCTAAAAATAACAGAATCTCTCCCGAAGCAGAAAAAACTGTTTAAGAAAGATGTATATATCTTTAAAAAGTCACAACTCTGTTGTGACTTTTTTGTTGAGATAAAGAAAAACATTTCCCAGCTCGCCGATTACATGAGTAGGAAGCATTGCTTCTTTTGAGAATTTTTCAGCAGCCAAATCAGCAGCTTTTCCGTGCAACCAGACTCCCAAAATGCAGGAGTTTTCCGGAGAATATTTTTGTGCTAAAAGTGAGGTAATGATTCCAGTAAGGATATCACCACTTCCTCCTTTTGCAAGACCAGAGTTGCCTGTGATGTTATAAAAAACCTTTCCATCGGGATTAATAATCTGTGTATGATGATCTTTCAAAACAATAAAGATTTGCAATTCGTTTGCTTTAGTTCTCGCCAACTCTAATCTCTGGAAAGAATCTTGTGTTGCACCGAAAAGTCTTTCAAACTCCTTTGGATGTGGTGTGATAACAGAGTTTTTGGGAATTAAATTGAGATTCTCCTGATTTTTAGAAATAATATTCAATGCATCTGCATCTAAAAGCACAGGATTTTCAGCGCGTTTCAAAAACTCTAAAATAGCTATCTCTGTTAAAGAGTCTGTACCCAAACCCGGCCCTATTCCATACACCGTCTCTTTCTGAATTTCAATTTTTTCAATGAATTTTTCTCCCCCTGAAATAAACATGGCTTCAGGACAGCTGGTTTGGAGGATTTCATATCCACATTTTGGTGCAATCGTAAAGGTGAGCCCCACTCCGGTTTTTAAGGCTGATTTTGTTGCTAAAACTGCTGCACCTACTTTACCATAAGTTCCTGCAACGATAATGGCTTTACCATAAGTTCCTTTATGCGCAAAATCATTTCTTGGTTTGAAAATTTCCTTTATAAACTCATCATCAATTACAAAATAATCAGTCTCAGTTTCGTTAATATATTGTTTGCTTAAGTTTATATCTAAAATGACAATCTTTCCTGCAAATTTTCCGGTTTCAGGATGAAGAAAGCTTCGTTTCCAAAATTGAAAACTTAATGTATAATCTGTTTGAAAAACAGTTTGCATTTCTTCCGAAATCTTATCTGAAAAAAGTCCGGAAGGAACATCAACAGAGATTTTAATCTGACTTAATTGATTAAGCTTGTCAATTAATTTCGCATAAACTCCATCTAATTTTCGTGATAATCCTGTTCCGAAAAGTGCATCTACTATAATCGTTTGATGATCAAATCGAACAGAATCAATAGCTTTAAAATCATGAATCAAAATTCCGGAAATTTCTTTTAATCTTTTATAATTAATTTGAGCGTCATTAGAAAATTTCTCGTTTGACAAATCAATGAAAACATCCACATCAAAACCTTTGAGATACAGCATTCTTGCAATAGCAAATCCGTCTCCGCCATTATTTCCGTTCCCACAAAAGATTGCAAATTTAGAATGGTTTTTACAATGCAGAAAAATCCATTCTGCACATTGAGAAGCCGCTCTTTCCATTAATAAAATTGAAGAGATTGGCTCATTTGCAATAGTAAATTTGTCCGCTGTTCTTATTTCTTCTGCTGCAAAAATTTTCATTGAACATTGTTTTACATAAATTTAATCATTAAAATTTAAAAATATTGGGTTTGTCAACTTAAAAATCTGATAAATTTAACAAGATTACTATTTTAAAATTATAATTTTGGTTAAACATTAAAAAAATATAAATTATGGGATTTATTAAAGATTTTAAAGATTTTGCTTTTAAAGGCAATGTTGTTGATCTTGCAGTCGGTGTAATTATTGGTGCTGCATTCAGTGCAATTGTAAAATCATTTGTGGATGATATTATCACTCCTTTATTACTGAACCCTGCATTGGAAAAGGCAAACGTAAAAAACATTGCAGAACTTTCCTGGAGTGGAGTAAAATATGGAAATTTCTTATCATCAGTCATTAGTTTCTTAATTGTCGCGTTTGTCTTATTTTTATTAATTAAAGGAATTGCAAGCTTAAGCAAAAAAGAAGATACGGTTGTAGAGGCTCCGGCAGGACCTACTGAAGATCAAAAACTATTAATGGAAATCAGAGACTTGTTGAAAAGTAAAAACAACATTTAAAAATAAACTCGCCGCAAATTGATTTACGGCGAGTTTATTTTATAAAGAATTATTCTTAATGAATCTGTAGAATACTTGAAATTTGTTCAGCTAAAGAAAGACCGATTCTGTCCTGAGCTTCTAACGTTGATGCACCAGTGTGAGGTGTCAAAGAAATTTTAGAATGATTTAAAATCTGTTTTGACGGTGTCGGTTCGTTGATGAAAACATCAAGACCAGCAAATTTTACTTTTCCAGCATCTAGGGCATCAATCAGAGCAGCTTCGTCAATCACACCACCTCTTGAGCAGTTTACGATGGCTACTCCGTCTTTCATGATTTCAAACTCATTTTTGCCAATCATAAAACCTTCTTTCTGAGCTGGAACGTGAAGCGTGATAAAATCCGAATGTTTCAACACCTCCTGCAATGGTTCAGTTTCAATATCAACATTAATGAACTGATTATTATAGAATGTTACTTTAATGCTCGCTTTACCAATCATATTATCAGCAGCAATCACACGCATACCAAGACCTAGAGCAATTTTCGCTACTTCCTGGCCAATTCTTCCCATCCCAACGATTCCGATGGTTTTCCCTTTCAATTCAATTCCAGCAGCATACGCTTTTTTAAGTGAAGCAAATTCTGTATCCCCTACAAGAGGCATTTTTCTATTTGAATCCTGCAAAAATCTTGCGCCTGAGAACAAATGGGCAAAAACCAATTCAGCAACAGATTCTGAAGAAGCTGATGGTGTATTGATTACATGAATACCTTTTCCTCTTGCATACTCTACGTCAATATTATCCATTCCTACTCCACCTCTACCAATGATTTCGATCGATGGGCAACTGTCAATCAATTCTTTTCTCACCTGCGTTGCACTTCTCACCAAAATCGTACGGATTTTATGTTCATTAATATAATCAATCAAAAACTCCTGTGGAACTTTCGTAGTGATTACTTCAAAACCTTTCTCCGTCAATGCATCAATCCCAGACTGATCTAGGCCATCGTTTGCTAAAACTTTCATAATACTATTTATATATTAAAAATGAAAGATTTAAAAATTAAAATACAATCCTGTAAATTCAATTTTTAAATCTTCTATTAGATGTTAATCTTTAAAAACTTCAATGGTCACTTGTTTCTCTATCAAATCAGTGAATTTCCCTTTGTATCTTGTAGCTCGCACTAAGTGATTGTCGATCCAGTGGTAATTTCCTCCTCTTGGTTTTCCGCATAAAACACTGTGATATTTAAAACCGTGTTTGTCTAACCAATCAATGGTAATCTGTTTAAGGTTTTCTGTTCTAGAAGTAAAAAAACAGATTTGGTGACCTTCATCGTACCATTTGTTTACCGTAGCCAAAGCATCCGGATAAGGCAGACAAGTTACCATTCTCTCAGGCTCTTCATTGGGAACGTCATCCGTGACAGTTCCGTCAATATCAATTAAATAATTTTTAACTCCGTCTTTCAGAATCGGACTAATATGCTCAATATAATCTAGCTCCATCGTTGAAATTTTTAAAGCGCAAAGTTAATCATTAATGATTAAACACTGGTGTTAATATTCGTTTATGTTAAAATTTTAACACAATAAATATGTTTAACTTATTAAAACCATCATTCCATTGCTTTTTTAATAAAATTAAGATGTTATTTTTATTTAAAAAAAAGCCAATATTTCATAAATATTAAAAATCTTGCACAATTATTTTACGAAATCATGATTAAAACTTAAATTTGTAGGAATGGAAGAATATGTTGTTTTAGTAAATTCTGAAGATAAAGTTTTAGGTTTGATGGAAAAGCAGCAGGCACATATCAATGGTCTGCTTCATCGTGCGTTTTCAGTTTTTTTATTTAATAACCAAGGTGAAATGCTTCTGCAGAAGCGTGCATCAGAGAAATATCATTCTCCTAATCAATGGACCAATGCGGTATGTTCTCATCCTCGTGATGGTGAAACTTATTTAGAGGGAGCCAAAAGGCGAGTAAATGAGGAGCTGGGAATTGAAACTGAACTTTCAGAAAAATTTAATTTCATTTACAAAGCGGACGTTGGAGGCGGACTTTGGGAACATGAACTCGATCACGTTTTTACAGGAACCTACGATGACAAATTTAGTTTGAATCAAAATGAGGTTGAAGAAGTTCGCTATATTTCTATGGCCGATCTTGACCGTGAAATTTCAGAACATCCTGAATATTTTACAGAATGGTTTAAAATCATTCTTGAAGAATATAAACACCATTTTTAAATTTAAAGATGAAAAAAATAATATTTCTTTTCGTTTTCTTATTTCACTTTTGCGGTTTTGCTCAAAAAACTGACACTCAAGTGTATGAAAGCGAAAATTATTCAATCACAATGCCCAATACATGGAAAGCGACCAATGATGAGGGAATCGTAAACATTTTCCCGACCAATCAAATTGGTGCAGTTACCATTTCAGAGTATCATGATCTTGCACTTCCGAAAACAGAAATAAAGAAATTTATTCTGGCACTTCACGATTCGTCAGATGATGAGGATAAAATTAAAAGCAGCGGAGGAAAAAAAGGTTTTAACCAGTATGTATATGAATATTTTGATGAGAAAGAGAATCTATTCTGGCTTACAAAAGTATTTCAAAAAGATAAAGAATTATATATCGTCAGCATCAATTGCCAACAGAAATACTGGAACGGAAATTATATGAAAGTATTCAACGAAACATTTGACAGTTTTAAAATTAAAAAATAAAAATCTGATTGTAAGATTTTCACATTTCAAACTATAAATAATAATAAAAATGAAGAAAACAGCCTTGTACGATAAACACGTTTCTTTGGGAGCGAAAATAGTACCTTTTGCAGGATTTGATATGCCTGTACAATATTCCGGAGTGACGGAAGAGCACTTTGCAGTAAGAGAAAAAGCAGGATTATTTGACGTATCTCACATGGGACAGTTCTTCATTGAAGGTGCAGGCTCAAAAGATCTTTTGCAATTTGTTACGACCAACAATGTAGACGCCCTTGAAAATGGGAAAGCTCAATACTCTTGCCTTCCGAACGAATATGGAGGAATCGTGGATGACCTTATCGTTTACAAAATGGAGGATAATAAATATTTTGTGGTTGTTAACGCTTCAAACATTGAAAAAGACTGGAATCACATTTCAAAATACAATAGTTTTGGAGCAAAGATGACGAATGCTTCAGACGAAATGTCTTTATTGGCAGTTCAAGGTCCGAAAGCTACAGAAATTCTTCAGAAAATAACTGAAACCAATCTATCTGACATTCCTTACTATCATTTTACAGTGGGTGCTGTAGCTGGAGTAAGCGATGTGATTATTTCAAACACAGGCTATACAGGAAGTGGAGGTTTTGAAATTTATTTTAAAAATGAAAATGCAGAACAGCTTTGGGATGCCATCATTGAAGCTGGAACAGACGAAGGAATTATCCCTTGCGGATTGGCTGCCAGAGACACTTTAAGATTAGAAAAAGGTTTCTGTTTGTACGGAATGGACATCGATGACACAACCTCTCCTATTGAAGCAGGTTTAGGCTGGATCACAAAGTTTGATAAAGATTTTGTCTCTAAAGAAATTTTTGCAAAACAGAAAGAAGAAGGCGTTACAAGAAAATTAGTTGGTTTTGAACTTACTGACAAAGGAGTTCCAAGACACGATTATCCTGTTGTAGATGCAGAAGGAAACCTGATTGGAAAAGTAACTTCAGGAACTCAGTCGCCAATGAAAAAAATCGGTTTGGGTATCGCTTATGTTGACAAACCTCATTTCAAATTGGGTACAGAAATTTTCATTCAGGTAAGAAATAAAAACATTCCCGCGAAAGTGGTAAAAATGCCTTTCGTGTAATAATTGTTTTAAAAAAATTCAATTAAAATCAATGCTAAAAGGTTATCATCTTAATTAAATTGTATAGCAATTTCTTCTTTTAAGATCGGTATCAAGATTACTTTTAGATAAAAAAACCACAGATTGCTCTGTGGTTTTTTTACTTTTTTGACAGATTTTTTTAATTATTTCCGTTAAAATGAGCTCTTAAATTCTCAATGTTTTTCTTGTCATTCCCTATGAAAATCTCAGTGTCAGTAAGGAAAACCGGACGCTTTAAGAACGTATAATGATCTAATAGCAATTCTTTAAAATCATCTTCACCCATTGTTTTCAAATCGAGTTCTCTCAATTTGATCTGAGTAGATTTTTTACTGAACAAATCCTCGTAAGAATTGGTGATTTTATACATTGCTTCCACTTCTTCCTGTGTGATAGGCTCTTTTTTTATTTCGCGCATCTCCCAGTCTCTCAGATCAAATTTTGCTAAAATTTTTCTGCATGTGTCGCAACTATTAAGATAAAATACTTTCTTCATCTATATATTAATTAATTATTTTTTAAAAATTTCACTCCAAATTGGATATTATTACAAGATACCACTTTAATATGGAAAAAGACCTATTTAATTTCACTTTGTGATATTTAATGAATATCTTTATTAAAATTTAAATTAAGATGGATAATAAACCTGTTACTTTTCAGTTTATTTCTGAGCCTTCGGATGTCAATTATGGGGGAAATGTGCATGGTGGAAGCGTTATGAAATGGATTGACCAGGCAGGTTACGCCTGCGCTACTACCTGGAGCGGAAATTATTCGGTAACAGTGTACGTAGGCGGAATTCGCTTTTATGAGCCGATAAAAATTGGGGAAATCGTGAAAGTTGAGGCTCAAGTGATTTATACGGGCTCATCAAGTATGCACATTTCGATTAATGTCTTCTCTAGAAACCTAAAACAGCCTATTTTCGACAAAAAAACACACTGCATCATTGTGTTCGTAGCTGTGGATGAAAATGGTAAAAAATTACCTGTTCCAAAATGGATTCCGGAAACTAATGAAGAGAAACAACAGGAGATGTACGCCAAAAGACTGATGGAACTAAGAACACAGATTGAAGACGAAATGAAACCTTTTCTATAAATGAGTCATGAGAAGGATTGATTTTTTAAAGTTATCATCTTTAGGTTTTGTTGGGTTATATTCTTGCGGAATCTCAAATTCTTTTAAACAAAATAAAAGCTTGGCAATACAGCTCTATACTATTAGAGGAGCTATTTCTGAGAATGTAGAAAAAGCTTTAGAAAGAATTGCGGCTTTGGGTTTTAAAGATTTGGAAATCTATGGTTATAACGGAACTTTTTTTGGAAAGAACAGAAGTGAATTTCAATCTATTTTAAAAAATACAGGTTTAAAAGTTATTAGCTCTCATCACCGTACAGGAATCACCGATAAAGAAAACGGAACACTGCTGAAAAACTGGGAAACAACTTTAGAGGATTTGAATTACATCGGTGCAAAATACGCGGTCTGTTCTTATCTTCCCGAAGCCGAAAGAAGTCTTGAAAATTATCTAAAACTTCCGGAAGTTTTAGATAATGCCGGTAACACTTCAAAGCAGAATAATATTCAACTAGCATATCACAATCACGATTTTGAATTTATAAAAATGGATGATAAGAAGAATTTCTATGACTTTATTTTAGAAAATACGTCTCCTGATTTGGTAAAGATGGAACTCGATTTATATTGGATCACAAAAGCAGGAATTGACCCACTCACCTATTTTGAAAACCACCCAGGAAGATTCCCGCTGTGGCATGTGAAAGACATGGAGAAAGGCACCAAAAATTTCGCAGAAATTGGCAGCGGAACCATTGATTTCAAAAGTATTTTTGAAGCAAGAAAAAAAGCTGGATTAAAGCATTGGTTTGTGGAGCAGGATTCTAGTAACAAAGATATTTTTGAAAGTATTTCGATGAGTAAAAAATACATCGATAATCATGCTTTTTTCTTTAAATAAACCATGTAAATATTTCATGTACCTGATCTCTTCACAAAAGCATTTTTTTAAAATTAAAGATAAAATAATCTTACGTACTTTCCCATGTCCTAGCTCTTTAAAGAGATGACAGTTCTGCAATTCTCTTCGGAATTTCTTTGATCATGTAAACATAGTAAAAAATGCTATCTAGACCATTTCTCAAAAAAAATCCTTTCAAATTTCTCTGAAAGGATTTAGTATGTATAAGCTTCAACTTATCTCGCAATGTTTACAGCTCTTGTTTCTCTGATTACGGTCACTCTTACCTGTCCCGGATACGTTAATTCATTCTGAATTTTTTCTGAGATGTCATAAGAGAGTTGAGAAGCGATTTCGTCATTTACTTTTCCGCTTTCCACCATTACTCTCAATTCTCTACCTGCCTGAATTGCGTAAGCACTAGAAACTCCTTCAAAGCTTAAAGCAGCAGCTTCAAGATCTTTCAGTCTCTGGATGTAAGATTCTAAAACCTGACGTCTTGCTCCCGGTCTTGCTCCCGAAATAGCATCTGCAACCTGAATAATCGGAGATAATAATGATGTCATTTCCACTTCGTCATGGTGAGCACCAATAGCATTGATTACCTCAGGATTTTCGCCATATTTCTCAGCCCACTGCATCCCTAATAACGCGTGAGGAAGTTCAGATTCCTGCTCAGGAACTTTTCCTATATCGTGTAAAAGACCTGCTCTTTTGGCCATTTTTACATTCAATCCTAATTCAGCAGCCATTGTTGCAGCGATATTTGCTACTTCTCTCGAGTGCTGTAATAGGTTTTGTCCGTAAGATGAACGATATTTCATTCTACCTACTATTTTTACCAATTCTGGGTGCAAACCGTGGATTCCAAGATCAATGATGGTTCTCTTACCAACTTCAATGATCTCTTCTTCTATCATTTTTTTTGTTTTCTCAACCACTTCTTCAATTCTTGCCGGGTGAATTCTACCGTCTGTTACCAATCTGTGAAGTGACAATCTTGCGATCTCTCTTCTTACAGGATCGAAACATGAAAGAAGAATCGCTTCCGGAGTATCATCTACGATAATTTCAACACCTGTCATCGCTTCTAAAGCACGAATATTTCTACCCTCTCTACCGATAATTCTACCTTTTACCTCGTCAGACTCAATGTTAAAAACAGACACTGAATTTTCAATAGCCTGCTCAGTACCAATTCTCTGAATGGTTTGAATAACGATTTTTCTCGCCTCGCTTTTTGCATTCAGCTGAGCTTCTTCCATAATACTCTGAACATGCGCCTGAGCTCTTGTTTTAGCTTCAGCTTTCATCGTTTCTACCAATTCAGATTTTGCTTCCTCAGCAGTATAGTTTGAAATTTTCTCCAGCATTTCAACTTTTTTCGAAGTCGCTGAGTCTAATTCCTGTTGCTTTCTTTCTAAAACTTCTGTTTTCTTAGCGTAGTCAGCAATTTGTCTGTCAAGATCTTTTTCAAGTTTCCCAGCTTTACTAAGCTCGTCGTTAAGTTTGTTTTCTTTGTCCTTAATTCTTTTTTCACCCTCCTGCATTTTTCTTTCTCGTTGCTGAATATCTGCATCATGTTGAGATTTCAGCTCAAGAAACTTTTCCTTTGCCTGAAGATTTTTTTCTTTTTTTATCGATTCAGCCTGTACGTTAGCTTTTTCTATAAGGTTTTCTGCATTTTTGGTCGCATCGTCTATAATAAATTTACCTTTAGCATTAAGGGAACTTTTAGAAAATATCATTCCTAAAACAGCACCTATCACTAAGCAAATAACGCCTATAATAATAGCGGTTGTTGTCATATATATATTGAGTTTTAATTGTCTAAATTTAAAATAAAAAAACCTACAATAATCCAGTGATTTAGAGTAAACTCCTGATCTCCACGATTTGATCTGATTTCTTCTCTCTGTAATCTGCGTAATGCAGCACGCCATTGAAAAGACTTTCGAACATTAATTGTTTAGTGTTGAGTTTACCTTAATGTGTTAGAATTACTGTAGGCAGTTTTTGTGGAAAAATTTATTTTCCAACTTCATTCAGCGTCTGATTAATTTTAGCTAATCTTTCGTTGGTTGAATGTATATTTTTTTCGTAGTTCATAGATACCACTTCTGCATTAGTTCCCAATTTAAGGGCACACATTGCCAAAGCATCTTGTTTATCTCTCACATCGAAATTTTGTTCAAAATCCTTAATCATATTTTCAATCTGCTTCCCCACTTTGCGTAGAGTTTCTTCCTCTGCTGCGGGTACATTCAGCGGATATACTCTTCCTGCAATGTTGATGGTTATTCTCCTTACCTCCATTATAGTCCACTGTTTTGAAGCTGTGCAATACAAAAGTCTACTTCTTTTACCAATCTGTTGATGTGGTTTTTCATGAGTCTGTTGTGTTCAGGATTGCCTGATATTGCTGAATACAATTTTATATTTTTCTGTTCTTCTGCTAATACCTGATTTTTCTTTCTCTCTTCATCATATTTCTTCTTCAAGTCTTCATGCTCTTTATTCAATTCTGATAACTTTTCAGAAAGATTTTGATGACTTTTATGAAGATTCAAAATCTTTTTTTCCAGTTCTGAAAAATTGTTTTCTAATTCTTGAAGCATTTCAGGTTTCTAAATATTCTAACTAATAGCAAAAATATGAAAATAAAAAGACTAACAAAAATAAAAGTCTCTATATTTTGACTAAAAACAAAAAGGAGATGCCAAAGCACCTCCTTTCTATATTAATTTTTTGTTTTATTACTCAAACTTCAGAACAAACATTACAGCTCTCGTCTGTAAAGTAGAAACTGCAGCAGACCAGTAAGGCGGTGTAGTTGCATTATCTGCTACCATTTCGTTATTCATAAAGAATGTACCTCTGATTGCAGGAGTAAGTTTAAATTTATTAAAATAGAACTGCACTCCCATCTCTGCAGACCAAGCAAAGTTGTGCGTTGTTGATCTAAAAACCTGCTGCTGGTTATCATCTTGAGAATCGGAGTTAGACTGTAAATTAACGATGTAATTTACCCCTGCTGCGATATAAGGTCTTGAGTTATACCATCTTTCACCATGCAGTTCCAGTAGCACAGGAACATCTACCAAAGTAGACTTAATTTCTCTTACTCTATCTTTCTCTCCCAGTGTAATAGGCGTAAATGCAGGGTTTTGAGGGTTACCATTTTGGTAAATATCATTAGATTGTGTATTGAAGATCAATTGTCTTTGTGCAAACTGCAAACCCGGCTCTACTCTTACATCTAAATAATCATTTAATCTGAACTTTGTGATAAGACCAGCACCAAAACTGATACTTTCTTTTGAAGTAACAAGATTCTGGTTTTCGTTCATCCCGTATCTCGGATGAAGAACGATGCGATAGTCTAGTCTATTTCCGTTTAAAAAGAAACCCCAACTGAATTTCTGCTGGTCAAAGTCTTCCAGCTTATCCATCCTGTTACGAGTTCTAAATTGAGCATCTGCAAAAGTTGCAATACTAACTGAGGCTAAAACCAGAGCTTTTAATAGAAATTTATTCATAGGTTATTTTGTTGCTTTATAAATTGTGGCTATACCTAAACTTAATTTTTTATATTCTACTTTTTTGAATCCTGTATCTAAAAGTATTTGTCTCATTTTTTCTCCAAATGGAAAAGCATTCACAGAATCCGGAAGATATGTATACGCCCTATTGTCTTTAGAAACCAATCTACCGATTGCCGGTAATATATTTTTGAAATAAAACATATAAAACGGTCCCAAAAAACCCTCTACTTTTGAAAACTCAAGAATATATACACTCTTGTTTTCTTTCACTACTCTTCTCAGCTCTGCCAAACCTTTTGTGAGATTTTCAAAGTTTCTCACTCCAAATGCAACGGAAACAGCATCAAATCTATTGTCCTCGAAAGGTAAATTTTCTGCATCTCCTTTCTGCATAGAAATTTTGCCGTCTAATTTAAGTTTTTTTATTTTAATAACGCCAACATTTAACATTTGTTGCGATAAATCCAAACCAACAACTTTCGCATTGGTTCCTTTTTCTACTGCAATTGCCAAATCACCGGTTCCAGTCGCTACATCAAGAACTTCCTGAGGTGCATCTTCTTTCATCATGCGAACCAGTTTATTTCTCCACAGGACATCTATCTTCATAGATAATGCATGATTCAATAAATCATACTTTGGCGCTATATTGTCGAACATATCCTCTACCTGGCTTTTTTTTGTAGCCTCAGAGTTGTAGGGAGTTACTTTGTTGATATCGTTTGTCAAAACTTGTAATATTCTTTATAATAATTAAGGTAATCTTGCTTTCTGAAGATCTTTGATCGGGATTCTACTTTATCAATATTCTTTATCAGCTTATCATAATCTTCATCCACATTATAATAAAAGTCCTCTGTATACAGCTTATTGAAGTGTTTAGCACCACCAAAGTAAGGTTTTCCGTCTATGATCGTTTTATCCAACGCCAAAAGTAATGAATCTTTTTTAAGATTGTATCCATAATATTGACGATTAACATAATAATCCTCATGCGCAATGTTGATAAGACCTCTTATCTTACTTACTTCAAAGGCTGAATCGTACAATAATTTCTTATTCTGATCAAAAACTTTTATAGAATTTTTACCATCTTTCAAATCAACTTTCACATACTGGCCAGCCGAAATAATTCCTTCAGAACCATTATTAATCTTATAAAAATACGTATTGGGAGTAGGATTATCTACGAGGTAATAATTTTTTTTTGCTAAAAAGAAGAAGTAAATACCAAATGCAAATATAAACACTACCGATGCAATCAGTAAACCTTTTAAAGACGGATTGTTTTTCATAGATTGTTAAGAACAATTTTTGCAAATTTAATAATATTTTTAATTCTTTCTTATTAATATTAATTATTAACTTTGCATCTTTAAAATTATTTGAACGAATGCCGAATACGATCATTATTGGTTCTGGATCTTACATTCCTAACAGAGTTATTGGTAGAGATTATTTTCTAAATTCTGAATTCTATACCGATGAGGGCGAAAAAATTGACAAGCCAACAGAAGAAATCATCTCAAAATTTGTAGAAATTACAGAAATTGAAAACAGAAGATACATTGAAGACGACACTTCAAATTCAAAAATAGGGTACGAAGCTTCAAAAGTTGCGCTTGAGAATGCAAATATTAATGGTGAAGATCTCGATTACATCATTTACGCCAGTAATTTCGGAGAAGTAGGAACCAATGGTGCCGCAAGCTTTATGCCGAATATGGCAGGAAGAGTGAAAAACCATTTAGGCATCAAAAACAGAAAATGTATCACCTATGATATGATTTTTGGCTGTCCGGGTTGGGTCGAAGCGATGATTTTGGCAGACAACCTTATCAAAGCAGGCGTTGCTAAAACTATTTTGGTAGTCGGTGCAGAAACTTTAAGTCGGGTAACAGATCCTTACGACAGAAATAAAATGATTTTTGCTGACGGTGCTGGAGCTGTTGTTGTACAGGCAACCGATGAAGAGAATGTAGGAATCATCTCTCACAATACAATTTGTGACAACGGTCCTGAACTAGAATATTTGAGAAACGGGGCTTCTATCAATAAAGAATTTGACGATCAGAAACTGTACATCAGAATGATGGGCAGAAAAATCTATGAATACGCACTCAAAAACGTACCTACTGCCATCAAAGAAACCATCGATGATGCCGGACTTTCTATAGAAGACATCGACAAAATTTTAATTCACCAAGCTAATGCAAAGATGGATTACGCAATGATTGAGAGACTTCACAAGCTATATGATATAAAAGATTATGACCACTCCATCTCTCCAATGACGATTCAGGAGTTTGGAAATTCTTCCGTTGCCACCATTCCTACCATGTTTGATTTAATAATTAAAGGAAAAATGAATGGTCATACGTTTAAAGAAAAAGGGAACATTGTGATGACTTCGGTAGGTGCCGGAATGAACATCAATGCGATCGTTTATAAATTTCCTTAATACTAAATTAATTTAAAAAAATAGTAAAAGCACAGAGGAGATTTCTTTTGTGCTTTTTTTAAAACTCAGTTATGCAAAGAAATTTTTTAATAATAGCTGCCATATTCTTATTCCTAGAGATTTATATTTACCAGGCTATAAGAACTTTAACTGATAATTTTTGGGTGAAACTGGGATACGTGGTTATGTCTTTGTCTGTATACGGATTCTTTGCGTATGAAGTTTCTCATTTTCAAAGATCAGACAGAAGTACGATGAGAGCTCAAATTATGATTTCATTGTTTTTAGTTTTTATTCTACCTAAAATCTTCATCGTTTTATTTTTATTGATCGACGATATTTTCAGAACGGGAGGTTACTTAATAGGCTTAACAAGACCAACAGAAAACTTCTTCCCAGAAAGACGGAAGTTTCTGAGCATTATGGGACTCGGCCTGGGCGGCGTGCTTTCGGCATTGTTTATAGACGGGATTACCTTTGGTAAATACAGACATAAAGTCAGAAAGGTTAAAGTGAAAATAAAAAATCTTCCGAACACTTTTAAAGGATATAAAATCATTCAGATTTCGGACGTTCACAGTGGAAGTTTCTCTGACCCAAGCAAACTACAACATGCTATTGATTTAATAAATGAACAAAACGCAGACTTGGTTTTATTTACCGGAGATATGGTGAATAATGTTTCTGAAGAGTTCAAACCATTTATTCCTCTTTTTTCTAAAATTAAAGCGAAAGACGGCAAGTTTGCAGTGTTGGGAAATCACGATTATGGCGATTACGTAACTTGGGATTCTCCTAATGCAAAAAAAGTAAATCTCGAAGCCCTGATTGAATACGAAAGACAGGCAGGTTTCGAAATGTTGATGAATGAAAACCGCGCCATCGACAGAAATGGAGAAAAACTTTATATTTTAGGAGTAGAAAACTGGGGACTGAAGCCATTTCCACAATTTGGAAAAATTGATAAAGCATTAGAAAACGTACCGCAAAATGCTGCAAAAATATTGATGAGTCACGACCCTACCCATTTTGATTATGTAGTTAAAAAACACCCTGCAGACATTAGTTTAACGCTTTCAGGTCATACACACGGAATGCAGTTTGGCCTGGATCTGAAAAATATCAAATGGTCACCTGTACAATACCGTTACCCAAAATGGGCTGATTTGTACGAAAGCGAAGGTAAATTACTATATGTGAACCGCGGTTTCGGAGTTTTAGGCTATCCCGGAAGAGTTGGGGTTTTACCGGAGATTACTTTATTGGAGCTTTTTTAGAAATTAATTATCTAAAAGAACTATGAAAATAATTGATTTTGAATCTAAATCCTGGTTCTTTCTAAATCACGAAAACGACTACTACATTGACGTCAGCTGCAATTTTTCATTCGTTGGCTTTAATATGCTAATTCAATTAAACAAATCTGAACTTCATGAATATCAAAATAACGGGAAAGACTACCTGATTTTTCTCGTAAAAGACATTCAGCAGTATGCTCTTTCCACTTACAAAGACAGAAATATAAAAGGAGATATAGAAAGGATAGCGAACGATTCTATCATCAACTTCTTAGAGAAAAGTAACAATTAATATTTTACTTAAAATATATAATCCTTCATCCTCGAAGTTGCCAGTTCTTTCTCATTAATCCAAACTAGAAAAGCTTCCAGTTTATCTTCCATTTTTTTTCCAGAGTTGTAATTTCTATAAAACGGAACTTTAAACTTGTATTTTTTCACATCGGTGAATTGCCATGAATCAAGATAAACTAAAACAAAATCATCGTTTTTTAAGGTCTCAAAAACCATATTCTGATAATATTTCATCGGTAAAACTTGGAATATAAAATCATTATAGGGCAGCTGGCTGTATGGAGAAATACTTTCCGGCACAATACTGATACCGTTTTCTTCAGTAATCTCAGAATCCCTCTTCAAACGTTTAAAAGGAAACAAAATATCTGCGTTATCAATATTCGAGATATAATTGAATCCCATTAATTTCAAATCATTTTCGCTTATTTTAAATTCCTTTTGACGGATTCCTTTAATCTGTTTTTCAAGAAAATCTTCTGCCCATTTTTTAGTTTCTTCGATTTGTGAGCCCGAAGAATTTTTATTGTAAAAAGCAATTTCATGCCCTTGAGCAGAAATTGCTTTCATTAGATTTTTGAGTTTTTCCACAATCGAAATCTCAATAAAGAAACTTGCTTTAATCTCATGAATATGTAAAATTCTTAGAACAGATTGTGCATTCGATTCTGTGATTTGCAACCTATCATTATAAGAGATATGAAACCCATTTTTAGTTTCAGATTCGATATTTACAATATTAAAGGTCAATAATATCACTTAAATTAAAATTAAGATAGAGAATGTAACAAATTAGCAGTCAATAGTTAAAATTACTTTTACTTAAAGCATAACTTAACTACTGATTCTTATTTAATTTTACTTTTAGATTTTTAATCATATCCTTAGACATTTCAGAAATTCCGAAATCATACGAAAGATTCCAATCTTTTTTAGCAATAGAATCATCAATAGATGATGGCCATGAATCTGCAATTGCTTGTCTGAAATCTGGCTTGTAATCAATCTCAAATTCTGGAATTTCCTTTTTAATTTCAGCAGCCAATTCTTTTGGAGTGAAAGACATTCCACCTAAATTATAAGATGAACGTACCGTCAAACTTTCCTTAGGAGCTTCCATTAATTTCAAAGTTGCGTTGATGGCATCATCCATGTACAACATAGGCATTGCGGTGTCTTCAGAAATAAAACTTGTATATTTAGCCTCCTCCACAGCTTCATAAAAAATCTCCACTGCATAATCTGTAGTTCCACCACCTGCTGGAGTTTTCCATGAAATCAAACCCGGATATCTGATACTTCTTACATCAACACCATATTTATCAAAATAATATTCGCACCATTTTTCACCTGCCATTTTAGAAATTCCGTAAACCGTTGTAGGATTTAAAACAACATCCTGTGCAACGTCATTTTTAGGAATCCCTTTACCAAATACAGCAATCGAGCTAGGCCAAAAAATCTTTTTTAACAAACCTTCTTTTGCCAGCTCGCAAAAATGAAGAAGAGGCTCAAGATTCAGTTTCCACGCAAAAATAGGCTGCTTTTCAGAAGTTCCCGATAGAAGTGAAGCTAGATGATAAACTGTTGTGATATCGTAATCTTTAATGACCTGTCTTACCAATTGGGTATTGGTAACATCCATTCTTTCATAATATCCTGCAGAAGTAATGCCTTTTTGCCATCTGTCCAGTCCAGAAGCGACTACATTTTCGGCTCCGTGAATTTCTACAAGCCTATTGGTAAGCTCTGTGCCAATTTGACCTAAAGCACCAGTGATAAGAATTTTTTCCGTGAAAGATTCCATTGTTATTTTTTTATTAGATGAGTAAAAGCAAAAATAGAGATTTTGAATACTATAAGAAAACAAAATTGTAAATTCGGATATAATATTTATCATGCAAAAGTTGACATCAGCGTCACAACTAATTAAACACAGGATTAAATACCCCAAAAACCACAAATAAGAATGAAAAAAATATTGTTCACCATACTACTGTCATCATCTTTTATTAATGCTCAATTCACTGATATCAATATTGTAAAAGAAGTCAAGGTAAAGAAAAAAGGTGTGGTGGTTTCTGCTCACCCTCTTGCCAGCGAAGCTGGTGCGAAGGTTCTAAAAATAGGCGGAAATGCTTACGATGCAATTGTAGCAACACAATATGCTTTGGCTGTCGTATATCCTCAAGCCGGAAATATTGGTGGTGGCGGATTTTTGGTTGGAGTTAAAAAAAATGGAGAAAAATTCACTATAGACTATCGCGAAACAGCTCCTCAAAAAGCTTCAAAAGAAATGTATCTCGATCAAAAAGGTAACGCAAATACAGATTTATCGCAAAACGGAAGATTAGCGGTAGGAATTCCCGGAAGTGTTGCCGGATTTTTCGCAACCTTAAAACATTGCCAACTTCCTATGAATCAAATCATTCAACCAGCAATTGATTTAGCCGAGAAAGGATTTGCCATTACTGAACAGGAAGCAGGTTTACTAAATTCCAGCAAGAAATATTTCGAGAAATACAACAAGACCTCAAACGCTTTTGTTAAAAATGAGAATTGGAAATCAGGAGATATTTTGATTCAGAAAGAATTGGCAGAAACTTTGAAATTAATCCAAAAATTTGGTTTAAAAGGTTTTTATGAAGGAAAAACTGCAGAACTTATGATTGATGAGTTGAAAAAAGACAAAGGAATCATCACTTTGGAAGACCTTAAAAATTATAAAGTGGTCGAAAGAAAAGTTTTGGAATTTGATTATAAAGGGACACAGATCATATCTATGCCATTGCCATCAAGCGGCGGAATTCTATTGGCTCAGATGCTTAAAATGTCAGGTTTTGAAAATTTAGAAAAATATCAACAAAATTCTACTCACGCAGTTCAGGTTATGGTGGAAGCTGAAAGACGAGCTTTTGCAGACAGAGCTGAATACATGGGTGATCCAGATTTTATTCAGGATAAAACTTCTTACTTGATTTCTGATGAATATTTAAAAAACAGATGGAAAAGTTTCAATTTTAAAAAAGCAACCGCAAGTTCGGAAGTCGGAAAAATCATCAATCAACCCAAAGAATCTACAGAAACCACTCATATTTCAGTAATCGATAAAGAAGGAAACGCAGCAGCAGTTACAACCACCCTAAACGGTCTTTACGGAAGCAAAGTTATAGTTTCCGGAGCAGGTTTTTTTCTTAATAATGAAATGGACGATTTTTCTATAAAGCCCGGCGTTCCGAATATGTTTGGAGCAGTAGGCGGAGAAGCCAATGCCATTCAACCAAATAAAAGAATGCTTTCTTCAATGACTCCGACGATTGTTTTAAAAAACGGTAAACCATATATGATTGTCGGAACTCCCGGTGGCACTACGATTCCGACGTCTGTTTATCAGTCTATTGTGAATGTTGTTGATTTTAAACTAAATGCTAATATTTGTGTTAACAGTCCAAAGTTTCATCATCAGTGGTTGCCTGAAAGTGTTGCTTTTGAGAAAAACTTTCCTGAGACTACCATTAAGGACTTGGAAAACTTAGGCTACAAAGCCGAAAGATGGGGACAACTAGGTAGGACGGAAATGATTCTTATTGATGATAACGGAAATATTCATGCCGTTGCAGATGGTCGTGGTGACGATTCCGTTTCGGTGGAATGATTAAGATTTCTTTTCATTTTGAATGAAACGAAAGTAATGAAGAATCTATTTCTGTTGCTGAGATCTTCCTTTCAGAATGATAAGCGAATTAAAAATTAGTTTCGGCGGGGCTTTCAGCCCCGCCGAAACTTCTCATCTCATCCCTCCTCTTTTCCCAAGTAATTTCCTTACTTTTCCACCTTTAAATACATACGCTTTGAAAGCAAAAAAAATCTACCAGCAACTTTACTTTCAGGTAATTGTTGCAATCATAGCCGGAATTCTTTTAGGTAAATTTTATCCTGAACTAGGAGAAAAAATGAAACCTTTGGGAGATGGATTCATCAAATTGGTGAAAATGATTATTGCTCCGGTAATTTTCATTACGCTTACTTTAGGAATTGCCCACATGACTGACCTGAAAAAAGTTGGAAGAATTGCTTTAAAAGCAATGATCTACTTTTTTACATTTTCTACGCTGGCTTTAATCATCGGATTAATTGTAGGGAATCTATTACATCCTGGATCAGGTTTAAACATTGATCCGGCAAGTCTTTCCGGAGATGTTTCACAATACCAACAAAAAGCTCATGACACAACACTTACAGGTTTTATCATGAACATTATTCCTGAAACTTTATTCAGTCCATTAGTAGGTGATAATATTCTTCAGGTACTTCTGGTGGCAATCCTGATGGGTATTGCTTTGGTTTTGACAAAAGAAAAAAGTCAAAAGGTTACTGATTTTTTACAGGATTTGGCGACACCGGTTTTCAAAATTGTCCATATGCTGATGAAACTGGCTCCGATTGGAGCATTTGGAGCGATGGCATTCACAATCGGAAAATACGGACTTTCGTCGGTTTTGAATTTAATTTTCCTTGTAGGAACATTCTACATCACCTCGGCTCTCTTTGTTGTGCTTATTTTAGGATCAGTTGCCTGGTACAATGGCTTCAATATATTCAAATTAATGTATTATCTGAAAGAAGAATTGCTACTCGTTTTAGGAACCAGTTCATCAGAATCTGCACTTCCGGGAATTATGGATAAATTGGAGAAAGCAGGATGCTCAAAAGCAATTGTAGGACTGGTTGTTCCGACAGGATATTCTTTTAATCTCGACGGAACCAATATTTATATGACTTTAGCCTCATTATTTATTGCTCAGGCTTTAAATGTTGATCTTTCAATTGAAAAACAATTGATTCTTCTTCTTGTAGCAATGTTAAGTTCTAAAGGTGCCGCAGGAGTTACCGGGGCAGGATTTGTAACTTTAGCTGCAACATTAGCCGTAGTTCCTGAAATTCCTATTGCCGGAATGACTTTGATTTTAGGAATTGATAAATTTATGAGCGAATGCAGAGCTTTGACGAATGTGATTGGAAATTCTGTAGCGACTGTAGTCGTAGCGAATTGGGAAAAACAGTTGGATAAAGATCAGTTACAATATTGTCTGGATCATCCGAATGAGGTAGAGAAGAAGTTGGAAGTTTAACTCTTACTTCGATAAAGCACATTAAATTGTCAGATATGATTCGATGTAATTAAAGAAAAAGCTCCTGAAAAAAATTAAATCAAAATCGTAAGACTTGCAGGCTGAACTTTTATATGAATAGGAGATTTAATCTTGTTGAACTCGCCGTCGAGATGCCAGTTTTTGGTATTGACTTTAAATTCCACTTCTGAAACTGGTAGATACGTGATGTAATCATCTTCTTTGAGTTTTTTGGTAAACATTCTGAAAGCAAACAGAGGCGAATAAGTCAGTGGAAATTTTTTAACCAAAACCATATCAACCAAACCGTCACTTTTGCTCGCCATTGGAGCAATATAAGCGTTATTCCCAAACTGGCGTGTGTTTGCAATGTTCACCATCAGATATTTTCCGTTGTGCTGCTGATATCTTTCATCGAAAAACTTGAGCTTGATAGGTTTGTAATTGAAAAAAGTTTTGAGCGAAACTTTGATATAATTTTTAAATCCACGGTCAGTTTTTTCAAATTCCTTCACCACTTTTCCATCAAAACCTGTTCCCGAGACGTTGATTGATAGTCTACCATTAACAGTGAAAGTATCTATTTTTCTAGATTTTCTATCTTTTAATTTTTCTAAAAGGCCATCTAAATTTTTACTGAATTGCGTTTCATTCGAAAAACCATTTCCTGAACCCGCCGGAAAGATAGCGAGAATTTTATTGGTATTAATCAGATTTTTCGCTACCGTAGAAATCGTACCGTCTCCTCCAATCGCAACAAAAATATCGGTATCCGGAAAATGTTTCTGAATAAATTCTTCTGTTCCCTGAATAGACTCTGAGATATAATATAACGGATTTTTGACTTTCTTCGTCAGCTCATCGAGAAATGGCTGATAATTCTTTTTTGCCGAAAAAGGATTGATAATAAAAGCTACTTTTTCCATTGACACAAAAATAAAAAATGCTTCGCGATTTGGAAGCATTAATATTAGTTTATTTTAATTCTTTCTTTAAATTGTGGAGTAAGCGTACTTTTAAGTTCTTCCCAAGATACAGGAATTACGATATCTCCAGCAGCATAGGCAGCAATTTCATAAGGACTGTAATGAAAATACAGATTTTTGTCATCAAAATAAAAATTTTCATTTGCTGGAATGGCTTCAATCAGAAGCATATCTGAATTTTTTACGGCTCCCTGAGAATCTGTAGTTCCGCTTGGAATTTTGTTGATATTTTTCGTCAAAAGAGCTTCTAATCTAGCTTTAGGCATGGTAGTAATATCTTTCAATTCTACTTTCTTGTTGGTTTTCAGGTCAAAAACTCTTTCTGCAAAACCATAATTTCCGTGAGCTCCTCCTTCATAGGATGAATAAAAATATTCAATCTGTAAAAAATTATTGGTATTTGATTTCAATTTCATAAAAGATCCTGTTTCCCAAGTCTGAGCACGTGCTACATCATTGATCCAGCTGTTGTCTTTTCCTTTTACAGAGTTAAAATATTCATTTTTATCTTTATCTAAGAAAGTCTGTAAACCCTGTTTTGAAAAATCAACAATTCCTTTTTTGTCATAATAAATACTGTCTAAAAGAGACTTATCTTTAATCGAAGGAAAGACCAGCATTTTAGCTTCATATTTCAAAGAAAGCAGATTGTTAATCTTTGTAGAATCACTGAAGTTGACAGAATCGATAACAAATTTTTCTGGTGCCTTAACTTCTTCTGCATTAATCTGTGCATTCTGAGAATCTGTTTTCTTACAAGAAGTAACCGCAAGTACTGCGGATATTGTGAAAATGGCAATGGAATTTTTCATAAATTTATTATTTTGTTTCTCAATGCAAAAACCATTCAAAAGATGAATGGTTTTTTTATTTTTTACTTAAAATTTGTACATTTTATTTTTTAATAAGGCTCATTACTTGATTCTCACTATCTGAAATTACTTTCCAGATTTTTTTGAATATAGGATAATACTCTTTCACGTATGTTGGGCTGGCTACCTCAACTTTTGAGATTACCGTTATCTTATCATTTACTATATTGACGGTATAATTGTAAATAATTTCTTTATCATCTGTACTGATTTTCTTCGGTTTTGGAACTTCAGAAATTTCGTAACCTTCAGGGATGGTAATCTCTACTTTTTTCTCTCTTGTAAAGGCAGAAATAAAATCAATCTGATTTTTTCTTTCCTCAATTTGATCAAATATTTCATTTTCAGAATTTAGAAATAATAATGGATTTATAATAATTTTTTTGCCTACCATGTCAAGTGCAGCAGTACTTGAGAATCTCATTTTCGATTCAAAATCACCGTTACTAAGAATTTTTGAGTCGACATCCTTCATATCTGAATTAAATTCTGTTTTGAATGATTGATTGTATTTATCTTTATTTATATCGTAAGAATCATAAGATTCAATAGCATACAAACCAGTCTCTTTTTTTGCGAAACTCCCTTCTACAGATGAATTTACCACATCAATGACCGCTTCAATTTCAAAATTCTTCTTGCTTACGTTTGTATTAGAGAGTGACACATCTGTAGCTTTTTTACCTTCAAACAGAATCCCGAAGTCATTCCAATCTCTTTCAGGAAGCATATTCACTTTAGAATTAAACGATGTTGCATCATATAAATAAAGGATGTTGTCTATTTTTACACAGGCAATAACAAAATTCAAAGAATTAACATTCGGTGAAAAAATGTTTAGAATCCCATTATCAACCGTCGAAATTAAAAAAGGATTCGCATTAAGTCCTGCATTTCTAAAAAGTGATACTAATAATAAATTAATGTCTGCTGCATTTCCCGATCGGCTCTTAATGAGTTGTTTTACACTTTGGCTGGCAATAAACCCTGGATACTTATTCCATTTGTATTCAAATTTTACAAAATCAAAAATTTTATTCGCTCTTTCAAGGGGATTGTAGAATGTTCTGATGTTCTCCGGAACAACATCTTTGACGTTTCCCTTCAAAAAACCTCCGAATTTTTCATTATCATTAAATCTTTCAGCGACTTTATTCCAATTTTCAGCCATCTCAATGTTCAGAAACTTTTTCAATTCAGGCTTTACTTTGGATCTGTATCGATCAATATTTTTTACGTACTTTTCATTTTGAGTGGATTTCATATTATCAAATCCAAACCTGTAAATTTTATAATTTACCCGTAACCTATCCTCATTTGTTGAAATGTAATATTTGGGATTTAAAATACTTCCCGTACTGTCAAACAAATACGTTAAAGCCTCTGGAGCTTCAAGGCTATATTCCTGATAAATAACAGGAATACTGTATTGCAAATAGTAAGTCAGATTGGTAATTCCTGTTGTTAATTTATAAGAATATTCTATTACAGAACCATCAACAATATTTGGAATCGCCAACTTGTAAAATTTCAAACCTTTTATAAAATTTTCTTTAAGCTGCTCTTTTTGCTTTATGGATATCTTGTCAACTTGACCGTTAATGTAATTATAAACATTAACTTCAAAATCATCAAGTTTCTCCCCTTCCAAAACGGGAATTTGAATATTGAGCCATTCCTCTGATCTCTTCTTATCAAAAATTTTAATTTTGGAAAAAAAAGTTTTCTCAGCAGAAAGCCCCTTAATGTTGTAACGTACGCTGTTATAAATTATTTCTGCGGGAGCGTTTTTTTCAATGGCAGAATATTCTTTTTTTAAATCTTTTTCATCAAAAGATGGCCGAATCAAAAACTTATTATTCTGGGATATAAGAAGATTTTGAGCAAAAATACAAAGTACTAATGTTGCGATAGTTTTTACTGTCATTTCCTATTTTTTAATTAAACTCATCACTTGGTTTTCGCTATCTGAAATTACTTTCCAAATTTGCTTGAATGCTGGATAATATTCTTTCGGATAATCTGCACTAGCGATTTTGTATTCTGAAACGGTAATAATCTTATTGCCCTTCTTCTCAACAATGTATGAGTAAGTAATTTCTTTATCTTCAGTAACTATTTTTTTATTTTTTGGTAAATCTGCCACGTCAAATCCTTCAGGTATTTCAATTTCAACAATCTTTTTTTTGCTGATGGGAGAAATAAAGTCAATCATATACTTTCTCACTTCTTCCTGGTCGAAATCGTTGGTATTTTGATGCAAAAATAGTAGTGGGTTTATGATTTTTCGTTTCCCAAGATTATCAATCATATTATTGGAGGTGAATTTCATCGTTGACTGAAAATTACCATCATCCAACACTTTTGAATTGATATCTGAAAAATCGACTGAAAAATTCTCTTTATACTGTTTTGTATATTTATCGGGATTTTCGTCAAAACTTTCTTTCGCATTTAAAGCCAGTAATCCTTCATCCTGATCCTGATAAATGCCAAATACCGTACCATCAGGGTTTATTTTCGCTTTTGTTGTATGACTGTTATGGCTGCTTTTAATATTATTTATCGAAATAACTTCAGCCTTATCATCTTTTAGTAAAAGCCCGTTGTTATTCCATACTCTTGCAGGCAGAATTCCTTCTCTCGATTGCTTAGATGTGGCATCAAAAAGATGCATGTTTTTGTTGATTTCAACCGCGGCAATCACATAATTGAAGTTTCCAATGTTTGGAAAAGTAAGATTTACAGAGCCATTTCTGACTGTCGATATTAAAATAGGATACGTTTTCAAACCTGCATTCCTCATCAAATTGATCAGCATTAAGTTCAGATCACCCGCGTTTCCAGTCTTTGTTTTGATAAGCTCTTTAAGCCCAACTTCCGTATAGAAGCTATTGGTTTCGTTCCAGGTGTAGGTATTTTTAACAAAATCTAAAACTGCATTGGCCTTTTTCATCTCATCTGTTTCATCGGAAACAGTTTTAGGAAGTAGATCTTTAACCAATCTGTCTTTTCTGTATTGATTCCCGAAATCTTCATGATCCCAAAGCATCTTTCGGATATCTTCCCACGTTGATGTGTATGTTTTTAATCCGTTATTAAAGTAAGTTGAGTGAAGTTCTGCCCGCAGCTTTGTTCGGTAGTTATCATTGTTTTTTACAAACTTTTCCATCTTAAAACTTTTTACATTTTCATAGGCAAATCTATATGTCTTAGAATCTGTTCCATACAAAAACTCTTCTCCTACTTTCTGATACTTTGGCTTTAAGCCTCCAGTAAGATCTATATGATAAGACATATTTGTCGGCGAATCTAAAACATACTCGGTATATAATGAAGGCGTATCCAATTCAATATATATCAATGGAATTTCATACATAAATGGTGAAGCAACCTCATACTGATACTCTATAACAGAGCCATTCTTGATATTTGGAAAAGCAAATTTATTTACCGTAACATATTTGTTTTCCTTTGACTTAAATTTCGAACTTTTATCAACTTTTGTTTCTGCAATTTTATCATCTTCAAGGTTGTAAACATATGCTTTTACAGAATTTAAAGTTTCACGGCTTCCTGCGTTATTTTCCTGCAAAGAGATATCGAGATTTAACCAATCTTCAGATTTGTCTTTGTCGTAAATTTTCACTCTGTACGCATATTTTTTTATCAATGTTCCACTATATGGGTCAACCCTGTAGTGTATAGACCGGTAGAGTATTTCCGCCGGAGCCTTTTCATCAATATCGGATTTTGTTTTCTTTAAATCTTCAATGGTGAATTTTGGCATTTTTAGAAACTGATGCTTTTGTGCCACAAGCGTCAAATTCATAGCACTTACACAGAAGATTAAAACAAGTTTTTTCATCTTATGATTTTTTGGAAATTAGGATTTTTGAGTTGTCGGCATTCATTATCTTTTTTCTGAAACCGACATAATCGTTGTATTTTTCTTTAGAATAAATTCCTTTTTTAATATTCACATTTCTTTTTACAATAATTTTATCATCTTTTTTCTCAAAAGAAATAAGATAAGTACCGAAATCTGAAGTAAGAAGACCGTTTTCCGGCATCTCTTCTACCACATAATTTGCAGGAATCTGATAAACGATTTCATACTCATCTTCATAAGAAAATCTGTTTTCAAATGGCAATTGACGGTTCTCATCAGTATGATAAAATCCCGTAGAATAAATAGGTACAGCTCTGAAAATAAAACTATCACCCATCATTTTAGAATAATTGGTTGCTTTAAAATTGACATCAAAATCTATCGAAGCTAAATCTCTGTTGTTGACAAAATTATTCATCTCCACATTTTCGAAGTTAAGACTTGAAAACTTTGATTTTAATGCTTCATTTTTATCTTTCTGAGAGAGTGAGACATAAGATAAATTAAAGTCATATTGATTTCCTGTATAAGAAAACTTGCCCTTCCCCGAAATGGTTTTATCCGGATTGATCTGAATATTCAAAATCTGCTTCTCCTTACTTTGCTGAGCCGTATAGGAAGGAGTTTCCATAATATCTATTCCAGTAGATTTTACTGCTAAAACATTACGATCAGTTGTACTGTAACTCAAATGGTTGTAGGCAATATCCTGCGAAGTATTCTCGAGCCAAATGTTCCCTTTTTCAGTCGGAATAACCAGAATCACATGATTACCAGCCATTTTAGGAAAATCAACATCAAAACTCACAGGTGAAGAATTTGAATTGATAATGGCATAGTAAGAATTAATTCCAGCCTCATCTAAAAGTATTTTCATGTAATTGGTAAGTCCTTTACAATCTCCATAACCCTTTTTCTGAACTTCTTCAGGCATCATCGGCTGCCAACCTCCTATTCCCAATGCCACAGAAATATATCTTGTTTTACTCTGCATGTACTGAAATATTTTTTTCACTTTATCTTCTGTACTTCCTGATAAATTGAGCGTAGCAATTTCAGCTTTGATTTGTGGTGTGGAAACAGATACAGGAGTCAAAAGATTATTGTGATACCAAAGTCCGAAGTCTTTCCATGAAGTGATATTTCCTTTTTTACCCACTAAATTGAATTGATCGAGAGAAAAGCTCACTTTCGGCAAAATTTTCTGCGGGTTGGGAATCAATTCGACATTATCAATTGCCGGAACGTTCTGATAGGTATAGATTTTCTCGGTTCCGTTGTCCTGAAGGGCTACAGAAGTATATTTGAATGGTGAATCGTAAATTTTGGAGCGGAGATTAATTCCTGATTTATTAATGATCTTAAAGCTACTTTTATCCAAAGAAATATTAAAAGAATTAAATGGCGTAAAATCCGGAATAAAAATAGTATTCTGATCTTTCTGATCGTAACTAAATTCTACTGTGTATGGAAATGTAGAAGGCGTGTAAGGAAGAATCATCGCTCTGCTGTCTGAATAAAATGTTCCTTGAGAGTTGGCCGCCATATCTGTAAAGTCACTCTTTGAAAAACTTTTTAGCTTTACTCCCTTTTCATCATAGACGTTAACTTTCACATTTGAAATTACATCTCCTTTTTCGTAATAAATTTTAGGGACAGAAAAACTAATGGCATCTTTGTTTAAAATTGTGATTACTGATAGATTTCTATAAATAATTTCATCAATTTTATTGATTTCAACTACAGTATTTTCATTTCGTATGACAGCACTTGCATTTTTCTTTAAATTATCAGTGATTTCTGAAACGGGATAACCTTGTGCATAGTAAACAGATGCCAATGAAACGACACCTAGACAAAGAAATTTCATCATGGTTATTAATTTTTCCAAAAATATAAAAAATCTTAATAAAATGTTAAAAAAATCTCATAAATACGAGAATTATCATCTTTTTAAGAAAAAAAAAGACTCCATAAAATGGAGTCTTTGAAAATAATATTTTAAAAGATGTTTAAACATCAATCTTCGCATATTTTGCATTCTTTTCGATGAATTCTCTTCTTGGTGGTACTTCATCCCCCATCAACATAGAGAAAACAGAGTCTGCTTCTACAGCATTATCAATAGTTACCTGCTTCAGAATTCTGTGATCTGGATTCAATGTTGTTTCCCAAAGCTGCTCAGGGTTCATTTCCCCAAGACCTTTATAACGCTGAACTTCAACACCTTTTCCATCCGGAGCCATTTCTAAAGTCAACTCTTCACGCTCTTTTTCGTTGTAGGCATATATTTTTTTGTTCCCTTTCTTTAATAAATATAAAGGAGGTTGTGCAATATAAATATACCCGTTCTCGATCATTTCTTTCATGAATCTAAAGAAGAACGTAAGAATCAAAGTAGAAATGTGAGAACCATCGATGTCAGCATCGGTCATGATCACCACTTTATGATATCTTAACTTAGCCATATTTAAGGCTTTGCTATCTTCTTCAGTTCCTACAGAGACTCCAAGCGCTGTATAAATATTCTTAATTTCTTCATTATCGTAAACTTTATGAAGCATTGATTTCTCAACATTCAGAATCTTACCTCTTAACGGAAGAATAGCCTGGAAATGTCTGTCTCTACCCTGCTTTGCTGTTCCACCTGCCGAGTCTCCCTCAACTAAAAATAATTCAGATTCTGCAGGATCTTTTGATGAACAGTCAGATAATTTCCCAGGTAAACCTGAACCTCCCATCGGAGATTTTCTCTGAACCATTTCACGAGCTTTTTTCGCCGCCTGTCTTGCTTTCGCCGCCAAAACAACTTTCTGAACGATGATTTTAGCCTCGTTAGGATTTTCTTCCAAGAAGTTCGTCAACATTTCCCCTACGATTTTATCCACCGCACCAGAAACTTCAGAATTTCCTAATTTAGTCTTAGTCTGTCCCTCAAACTGAGGTTCCATTACTTTTACCGAAATTACAGCAGTCAAACCTTCACGGAAATCATCTCCGGTAATTTCTACTTTTTCTTTAGCAGGAATCCCCAAATCATCTGCATATTTCTTCAATGTTCTCGTCAAAGCACGTCTGAAACCTGCTAAGTGAGTTCCACCTTCATGGGTGTTGATATTATTAACATAAGAGTGAAGATTTTCGCTGAAAGAAGTATTGTAACGCATTGCAACTTCCACAGGAATATCATCTCTTTCACCTTCCATGAAAATTACGTTTTCCATGATTGCTTCACGGTTTCCGTCAATAAATTCTACAAATTCTCTCAAACCACCTTCAGAATGGAAAACTTCAAAAGCAAAAGATCCGTCTTCATTTGGTTCTCTCTCGTCAACCAAAGTAATAGTAATTCCTCTGTTCAGAAAAGAAAGCTCACGCATTCTCGCTGCTAGAGTGTCATAATTATAAACCAATTCCTGAAATATAGTACCATCTGGCTGAAAGAATACTTCAGTTCCTCTTTCGTCTGTTGTACCAATCTCAGCCACATCAGCTAATGCTTTTCCTTCAGAATATTTTTGCTGATATAATTTACCATCACGGCTTACTGTAGCAATCAATAATGTAGAGAGTGCATTCACACAAGAAACTCCGACACCGTGAAGACCTCCTGAAACTTTGTAAGAATCTTTATCAAATTTTCCACCCGCTCCAATTTTGGTCATTACAACCTCCAATGCAGATTTTTGTTCTTTTTCGTGGAAATCTACAGGAATCCCTCTACCATTATCTTTTACAGAAATACTTTCTCCTTTATGTATTGTAACTAAAATCGTATCACAATGCCCCGCAAGAGCTTCGTCAATCGAGTTATCTACTACCTCATAAACCAAATGATGAAGACCTCTCACTCCTACATCTCCAATGTACATAGATGGTCTTAGACGAACGTGCTCCATGCCTTCTAATGCCTGGATACTACTAGCTGTATATTGTTTTTGACTCATATTAAAATTGAAATATTTGCTTAATGCAAAGACCTACAAATATCGTGATTTTTTTCGACTTATGAAAGTAATTTACCTCTTAAAATATCAGAATTTATGCTAAAGTTTAACTGCCTAATCTGAGGAAAAAACCAATAAAGTTACGATGCAGATTTGAATTGATTGCAATGTTTTAAATCATATTAATTTGCGCGATTTTATCCGTAACTTTAAACTGAAAAATTGACATTATGGATGATTTCATTGCTGCAAGAGCACAGATGGCACTCTCATTAGGCTTTCATATTATATTTGCCTGCGTAGGGATGGTAATGCCTTTTCTGATGGCGTTCGCCCACTGGAAATATCTAAAAACCGGAAATGAAATCTACAAAGGTCTTACCAAAGCCTGGAGCAAAGGAGTTGCCATTTTATTTGCTACAGGTGCCGTTTCAGGAACAATGCTTTCGTTCGAACTGGGATTGCTCTGGCCAGGTTTTATGAAACATGCCGGACCGATTTTCGGAATGCCATTTTCTCTCGAAGGAACAGCATTTTTTATTGAGGCTATCGCTATAGGATTTTTTCTTTACGGTTGGGATAAATTCAACAAATGGTTTCATTGGTTTTGCGGATTTTTGGTTGGTTTAAGCGGATTAGCATCAGGAATCTTGGTAGTTGCTGCCAATGCGTGGATGAATTCACCTACCGGATTTGATTATATTAATGGAGAATACGTTAATATTGACCCTATAAAAGCAATGTTTAATGAAGCCTGGTTTCCGCAGGCTTTACACATGACAGTTGCTGCTTTTTGTGCAACCGGATTTGCTGTTGCGGGAGTCCATGCTTTTTTAATCATGAGAAAAAAGAATGTTGAATTTCACACCAAAGCATTTCGAATCGCTGCTGCTTTTGCGATGATCGGGGCCTTCGGCGCTCCTCTGAGTGGTGATATTGCTGCAAAATCTGTTGCAGAAAGACAACCAATAAAATTAGCTGCGATGGAAGCGCATTTTGAAACTGAAAAAGGGGCAGCTTTCGTGATTGGCGGAATTCCTGATGAAGAAAAAGGTGAAATTAATTATGCTTTAAAAATTCCAAAAGTTTTAAGCTTTTTAGCCACTAATGATTTTAATTCAGAAATAAAAGGTTTAAATGATTTTCCAAAAGACGAATGGCCACCTGTCGCCGTTGTACATTATGCTTTTCAGATGATGATTTTCTTTGGCGTGGTGATGATTTCCATTGGAAGTCTGTATCTCTACGCTTTCTTTTTCAAAAAAGATTGGCTTAATAAAAACTGGCTGCTGAAAACCTTTCTTTTCGCAACACCTTTCGGATATATTGCTTTGGAAGCAGGCTGGACAGTCACTGAGGTCGGAAGACAACCCTGGATTATTTACGGAATCATGAGAACTGCAGACGCAGTAACCCCAATGCCGGGGATTCAATATTCATTTTACTTCTTTACGGCTATTTTTATTTCATTATCATTAATTATCATTTTTCTTTTGAGAAGACAAATACAGATGGTTCCTAAACTATATGACCCAACTGACGCGCAGTTTAACTCTAAAAACAAACAATCATGATCTACGTTGTAATTGGTTTTCTATGGCTTTCCGTATGTCTGTATGTGATTTTAGGCGGTGCTGATTTCGGAGCAGGAATTGTAGAACTCATGACCAAAAAGAAAAACAGAAAATATACCGAAAAAATAATGTATGAGTCAATCGCTCCAGTCTGGGAAGCCAATCACATGTGGCTGATTATTGCGATTGTCATTCTTTTTGTCGGGTTCCCTGAAATCTATACGACGATGTCGACTTATCTTCACATTCCTTTGGTGATGATGTTGGTAGGAATTATTGCCAGAGGAACAGCATTTACTTTCAGACATTACGACGCAGTGGAAGACCGTTGGCAGATTATTTATACGCAGATCTTCTATTATGCAAGTCTTTTAACGCCATTTTTTTTAGGCTTAATTGCTGCTGCGACTGTTTCCCAATCGATCAACCCTGATGCCAATAACTTTTTAGGTCTGTATGTTTTCAGCTGGCTCAATTGGTTTGGTGTTGCGGTAGGTTTGTTTACCGTTTCTCTCTGTGCATATTTAGCTTCCATTTTTTCTTTACGGGAAACTAGTGACCAGTTAGAATTAGGCTTAATGATTAAAAAAGCACATCAAACCATGATTTTTGTGGTGATCACAGGACTATTGGTTTTTCTTGCGGCTTATCTTTCCGGAATTCCTTTAACTAAATGGATTTTTTCCAAACCTTTGGGTGTGATGTCAATTTCATTTGCAACGGTTTCTTTAGGATTAATTTTAAGAGCGATGCATAATAGAAAACTGCTTCCGGTAAGGGCTTTAGCAGGATTTCAGATCATTATGATTTTGATAGCAGCAACGTATCAGCACAATCCAGATATTATCTTGTTAGATAACGGCGAACATCTTTCTTTATTGAAGCATATTGCAGCTCCGAAGACCATTTCCGCTTTAGGATGGGCTTTAGTTTTAGGATCACTATTTATTTTACCGTTCTTATTTTATTTGATGTTTTCTTTTACTAAGGCTAAAAATAACAGATTATAAATTATTTTTTTAACAAAACCAACTCTACTCTTCTGTTCTTAACCCTGTCTGCTTCGGTGATTTCCGGATATACAACCGGATTAAGGTGTCCCAATCCAATAACCTTTATTCTTGCGGATGCTATGCCTTGTTTTAAAAGATATTCTTTGATAGCATTTGCTCTCGTCCAAGAAAGATTGAACGTTCCTAAATCTGCATCTTCACCATCAAAATTTTCATAGTCACAACAAATGTGGCCTTGAAGTTCAACCTCTAAGTCAGGATTTTCTTTCAGAATTTTATATAATCGAAATAAATTTGTATTCGCATTTGGAAGCCAGACATGTCGTCCTCCAAAAAAATTTACATTAGGCAGTGAAAAAGTATCTTTCACTTTCATTGTTGTGGTTTTTGAATCAAGAAAACTTGGAGGTGCTTTCCTTGAAATCTTCTCTCCTTTATTAAATAATCGCTCAATAAAAATATCTACTCTCCTGTTTTTTGCACGCAGATCTTCTGTACTGTTATCGTTGATCTGCTTTGTAATTCCTAATCCAACTGAGGTCGAAAGCTTTATATTTTTGCCGACTCGCATTTGCAAATAGTCGCTGACTGCGTTCGCCCGTTGTTCAGAAAGTTTCTTATTTAAATCTTCATTTCCAAGCGGATTGGAATTGCCGAAAATTCTAAAAGTAAAATTCGATTTTAACTGAGAGAGACTGTCTAATTTCTGTTTTGATTCTGAATCTAAATCGAAAGAATTATTTTTAAAATAAATTGATGTAAGCGTCTGTGCATCGATTTTAAAACAAAAAAGAAGAATAAAAAGTGTCACAAAGTATTTCATCATTATTTGATTTTATAATAAACGGAAAAATACTGATTTATTGTTTACGACAGAAAAATTCACTTAAAAATGAAAAGAGCAGACTTTTCAGTCCGCTCTTAATTAATTTATATTTTACTTGTTTTTATGCCAATTTCATCAAAACATTCTCATCAATCTTCTCGACCTTCACCAAACCTCCTTTAGTCAAAGTTTTAGAAGCCTTATCCCATTTTTTTCCTGATAACTGACTTCTTTCTTTTACTTCAGCTAAAGAAAACACCTCTTCACGAGAATTTAAAATCTCCAGAATCACTTTCTCATCTTCTCCCAATTCAACTTGAGGAACGGTTTTCTCAGGCTTCATTTGTGGGAAGAACAATACTTCCTGAATGGATGCATTATTCGTTAAAAACATAATTAATCTGTCCATTCCAATTCCCATTCCTGAAGTTGGCGGCATTCCGTATTCCAAAGCTCTCAGGAAATCTTCGTCAATAAATTGTCCTGCTTCATCATCTCCTTTTTCAGCTAATTTTAACTGATCTTCAAAACGCTCTCTCTGATCGATTGGGTCATTTAATTCTGAATATGCATTGGCAATTTCTTTACCGCAAACCATCAATTCAAAACGCTCGGTAAGACCTTCCTGACTTCTGTGTTTCTTGGTTAAAGGTGACATTTCTACAGGATAATCAGTAATAAACGTCGGCTGAATGAAGTTACCTTCACATTTTTCACCAAAAATTTCGTCAATTAATTTTCCTTTACCCATCGTTTCATTCACCTCAATTCCGATAGATTTGGCAAAATCAAACAATTCCTGCTCAGATTTTCCGGTAATGTCGAAACCAGTATATTTTTGAATCGCTTCCGTCATTGAAACTCTTGCATATGGTGCCTTGAAATCAATTTCCTGATCTCCAAACTTTGCTTTTGTAGTTCCGTTTACCGCGATGGCGCAATGTTCTATCATTCTCTCAGTGAAATCCATCATCCAGTAGTAATCTTTGTAGGCAACGTAGATTTCCATTACTGTAAACTCTGGGTTGTGCGTTCTGTCCATCCCTTCATTTCTGAAGTTTTTAGAGAATTCATACACTCCGTCAAAACCACCAACGATCAATCTTTTCAGATATAATTCATTAGCAATTCTCATATATAAAGGAATATCCAAAGCATTGTGATGCGTGATAAACGGTCTAGCAGCCGCTCCTCCTGGAATCGCCTGCAAAACCGGAGTTTCAACCTCGATATACCCTGCATCATTGAAAAACTGACGCATTGCGGTGTACATTTTTGTTCTCTTCACGAAAGTTTCCTTAACCTGAGGATTTACAATTAAATCTACATAACGCTGTCTGTATCTTAATTCAGGATCGTTGAAAGCATCGTGCACTACTCCGTTCTCATCAGTTTTTGCCTGAGGAAGTGGTCTTAAAGTTTTCGTTAAAAGTGTAAAGTTTTTCACTAAAACCGTCATTTCTCCAACCTGAGTCGTGAACAGTTCTCCTTCGATTCCGATGATATCACCGATGTCTAAAAGATGTTTGTAAACATCGTTGTATAAAGTTTTATCTTCTCCCGTACAGATTTCGTCTCTGTTGAAGTACACCTGAATTTTCCCTGTAGAATCCTGCAATTCAGCAAAAGAAGCTTTACCCTGAATACGGCGAGACATCAATCTGCCCGCAATCTTCACCTGTTTACTTTCAGAAAAATCCTGTTTTATAGATTCTGTAGTATCTGTAACCGTGTATTCTTCTGCAGGGAATGCGTTGATTCCCATGTCAACAAGCTTATTCAGCTTTTCTCTTCTAATGATTTCTTGTTCTGATAATTGCATTATAATTCAATTTTTTCGAATTGCAAAAATAAGGAAATTTAAGCGTTTATGAAACTGGAATTTTACTTAAACCACAAAAGTCACAAAAGTTTCGTATTAGATTGAAGATGTGATGATTTTCGGTATAATGTTCAAAAATTTTGGTTTTTAATTATTAAACCGAATCAACTTTAACAATACTGATTATCAATCTATTGAAAAACAATCAATAGCGTCGGGCTTTAGCTCGATGTATATTTACAGAATCAAAGGGCTTTAGCCAAAACTTCACAGTAGGTTTAGGCTAAAGCCAGTTTCAAAATATTCATTAGAAAACCGGTTAAAACCCGTTCCTATTGATAATTGAAAAATAATTTACTAACATAACTCAGGTTCTTAAATCAAAATACTTCAACAAAAAATGTTTCAAGATTTCGATTTCGATTTTGAACGGAAGTGTTTCCATTAGATTTTGCAAAAGTAGTATGCTGAGTCTCTGATAAAATTTAGTTGATTGCTACAAAATCGCAGCCCGACTTGAGTGGAGCTCTTTTTGTGAGAAGGAACGACGAGCAAAAAAGAGGGAACCCCTTCGACAAGCTCAGGATAAACTACTGGCGAAAAAGAAAATTACACTCAAAAACTATTTCTCCTGTTTTTAGGAATAAAAGTCCAGGCTAAAATTCTGCTGACCTTCTGGCCCTGAGCCATATCAATCGTTTTTACTTCGAGAGCGCCTATTTTCTTTAAAAGTGAATTTAATTTAAATAAATTCTCCTTTTTTGAAACCAAGCAGGTAAACCAAAGAATTTGAGAAGAGTACAAAACGCTTTCCTCAATCATTTTTGAGACGAAAGCCAGTTCGCCACCTTCGCACCAAAGTTCAGCCTGTTGCCCGCTGAAATTGAGACTTGGTTTTTGAACTTTTGAATTTTTAAGATTTTTTGTTTTTCTCAGGTTACCTTTTAACGCAGATTCCTCAGAATCATGAAATGGCGGATTGCACATGGAGAAAGTAAACTTATCTTTAGAAGTAAGAATATTTTTAAAGATAAAATTTGAATCCGGCTGAAATTTCAATTGAATATTTTCAGAAAAGTCCGGATTTTCATCCAAAATATTTTGGGCATTGTCTAAAGATTTTTGATTGATATCTGTTCCTAACATTTCCCAGCCATAAGACTGATGTGCAAGCAGCGGATAAACCAAATTGGCTCCTGTTCCGATGTCCAGACCTTTTACAGATAAACCTTTCGGGACTTCTTTAGAATTTCCTGCCAGTAAATCAGCGATATAATGAATGTAATCTGCACGTCCCGGAATGGGCGGACAAAGATTTTCGTCTGGAATATTCCAGTTTTTAATCTGATAAAAATGCTGTAACAAAGCTTTGTTAAGCAATTTTACTGCTTTGGGAATACTGAAATTGATAGTTAAATTCCCGTAAGCACTGGCAAAAACATAATGTTTCAGTTCCGGCACACAGGAAATCAACTGTTCAAAATCGTAAGGATTTCGGTGGAGATTTCTTGTGTGCAGTACTGATTTTTCGGTGGCCATGAATTATTTTTTCTGTGAAAGAATATATTCCACCATTTTTTTAGCATCTTCTTTTGACACTTGAGGATGAGGCTGCATCGGAACACTTCCCCAAACTCCGCTTCCACCTTCAATAATTTTTGAAGCCAGCAATTCAATATCCTTTTGAGAATATTTTGCTGCGATTTCTTTGTATGAAGGTCCTATCAGTCTTTCTTCAGCATTATGACAAGCCATACAGTCAGATGTCTCTATTAAACTCTGTCCCGAAATATTGGTCGCGATAGGTGTAGAAGCATCTGATGATGGTTGTATCTCTGAATTTTCTTTTTTAGAACAAGAAATAATAAGCAAACTTACTACTCCTGTTAAAAATAGTTTTTTCATTATTTAGCTGATGCCGTAGAATCTGTAGACGGTGATGGAGCAGGAATTGCAGTTGCCGGAGCAGTTTCTGTTTTGGCAGTTGAATCAGTTACTACGGTAGCAGCTTCCGGTTCTGGTAACATGGTATTGCTGTCCTGTAATGATTTATCAGTTTTCTTTGAACAGCTTACTGCGAACAAACTTCCGATAAATGCGATTGCTAATACTTTTTTCATAGGTATATTTTAATTATTATTTTTTGCAATTAAAAATCGAATGATTCATTCACCGATTTATGATTTTATTTGAAGGCAAAAGTATAAAAATAAAGTTTGAAATAAGAGAACTGCGGGCTTTTTTAAATCATATTTGTACAATATTATATTAATTAATAATGATTACATTTAAGTATCATTATTTAAATAGAGTTTATGATTATTTTGTCCAAAATTTTATACTTTTTAAGTCACCATGGTTTCTCTTCTGTGCTGATTTTTATTTTGTTTTTTGGACTTTTATCCATTGTCACCAAAAAATTCTGGCTGCTGATTTTTATTATACCACTATCTATCGCAAACGGGTTAGCCAGCCAGTTTCTTAACGCATGGTTCCTCAACACATATGGTGTGCAAAGCACCGCAATTGTGACTTCAGATATTGAAACCAATTCAACGTTGAATAATAAGTATATCCACGAGTATGAAGCTATTGTTAAGAAGCAAAATGGTCAATATGTTGAAACCAATTTTTCGACGATGTCTGCCGCTATTTATCCCATTGAAAATGCGATTAAAATACCCGATGCAGATCAAGAATTTCCTGTAAAATTTATTCCCGGATATGAAAAAAACATCGTCATTCTGTATCAGCAATCTGATGAAGGAAAAAAACTTCAACAGTACAAACTACAGGAACCGATTAATTCCGCAAAAATAAAATACGAAGCCGATCCTACTAATAAAGAATTCATTGAAGAATACATCTCTGCATTGGAAGATTATTTGAAATTACATGACAATGTGGAGTATAGAACTAAAATTAATCACTTAAAAAAAGAAGCACAAGCCTTAAAAAAATAAATTCTTTTTTTTGTTTGTGATATTAAAAAATTATCTACATTTGCCATATGTTTAATACAACTAACAATTTTTGGTGGTGGCACTCAAACTCTTCGTCGGGTCTGATGCTATTATCTTGTTGTTAATTTACGACTAGAATATTATAGAAAAATATATAGACTTTGACGATTTCGTTGAAGTCTTTTTTTTTGTCAAAATTTAAAATTATCAAAATGTTTAGCAACAAAATTCATATAAAAACAACATCTCGAAAGTCATTAGGTGATCTTCAGACACCGATGAATATCTATCTTCAGATTCGCGACAAGTTCAGAGATACAATCTTGCTTGAAAGTTCGGATATTAAAAGTACAGACAATAACTTTTCATTTATTGCCATCAATGCAATTGCAGGAATTGAAATTAAAAATCTTCATGAGTTTGAAATCAAATTTCCGAATGAAAGTCCTGAAAAAAAACCTTTAGAAAACATCAAAGTGACTGATTTGCTTAATGATTTTTCCAAAGTTTTTGTATGTGAAAAAACCAATGAAAAAATAGAAGAAATCGCTCAGAGCCTTTTTGGGTACACAAGTTTTGATGCTGTTCCGCTTTTTGAGAAAATTGATTTTAAACCCCAAACAAAAGAAGTTGAAATTCCAATCCTTCGTTACAGATTGTATCAGTATGTGATTGCTATCAATCATTACAATGACGAGATGCATTTAATAGAAAACGAAATCAGTGGCGTAAAATCTGAGGTGTACACTTTGGAAAATTTAATCAAAAATAAAAACTCTGTTGTTTTTCCTTTTGAAAAAACAGATGAAGAAACATCAAATCTTACAGATGAAGAATATCTTGAATTGGTCAAGCTTGCCCAAAAACACTGCATGAGAGGCGATGTTTTTCAATTGGTTTTAAGCAGAAGATTTGAGCAGAAATTTAAAGGAGATGAATTTAATGTCTATCGTGCTTTGAGAAATATCAATCCTTCACCTTATCTTTTCTTTTTTGATTACGGAAATTACAAATTATTCGGATCAAGTCCTGAAAGTCAGTTGATTATTAAAGATAACAAAGCCATTATTCATCCAATTGCAGGAACTTTTAAAAGAACAAATGATTTTGAAACCGATTTAAAATCTGCTGAGGCCTTAAAAAAAGACTCGAAAGAAAATGCAGAACATACAATGTTAGTTGATTTAGCACGAAATGATCTGGGAAAACTTGGGAAAAATGTAACTGTAACCAAACTGAAAGAAATCCAGCTTTTTTCTCACGTGATTCATATGGTCAGCGAAGTGACTGCTGATTTAGAAGAAAATACCAATCCGTTTGAAGTGGTTTCTGCCACATTTCCGCAGGGAACTTTAAGCGGAGCGCCAAAATATAAAGCCCTTGAACTTATCAATGAATATGAAAAAGATTCTCGAGGCTATTACGGAGGCTGCATTGGGATGATTGGTTTAAATGGCGATTGTAATCAGGCCATTATGATCAGAACCTTTTTAAGCAAAAACAACACTTTGTTTTATCAGGCCGGAGCAGGATTAGTAGCGAAATCAGTTCCCAAAAATGAACTGGAAGAAGTTAACAATAAGCTGAATGCATTGAAACGAGCTGTTGAAAAAGCTGAAAAATTGGTTTAGAACTTTCATGGCGACAATTTCCGTCTTCCGCTCCCACTCTTTTGCTTCGCAAAAGGAGTTCCGCTCAAGCCAGGTCGCATATTTGACCTCAGTTCAGCATCTGATAACAATTAAAAATTTAGTAAAAAAATAACGATGACAACAGAAATAAATAAACCATCAACAAAAATATTGGTCTTCGACAATTACGACAGCTTTACTTATAATCTCGTCCAGATGATCGAAAAAATCACAAATGATAAAGTTGATGTCTACCGGAATGATGAAATTTCATTGGACGACATCGAAAAATATGACAAAATCATTCTATCGCCAGGTCCCGGAATCCCTGAAGAAGCGGGAATTTTATTGGATTTAATTAAAAAATATGCTCCAACAAAAAGTATTTTAGGTGTTTGTCTCGGTCAGCAGGCAATCGCCGAAGCGTTTGGTGGAAACCTGATTAATCTTTCAGAGATTTTTCACGGTGTGGCAACAACTTCTAAAACAATTAAAGAGAATACTAAACTTTTCAAAAACTTATCTGAAGAAATCGAGGTTGGGAGATACCACAGCTGGGCTGTAAATAATAAAAATTTCCCTGACGAACTAGAAATAACGGCAATCGATAATGACGGAATGATCATGGCGTTACAACATAAAACCTATGATGTTCACGGAGTTCAGTTTCATCCTGAAAGCATTTTAACACCTGAAGGAGAAGCAATTATGAAAAATTTTCTTTTAAATTAATCTCCAATCTCACCATTATGAAAGAAATCCTAGAATATCTATTCAACCATCACACTTTGTCCAAATCTGAGGCAAAAGCGATTATGATTGAGATTGCTCAAAATAAATTCAATACTGCAGAAGTAACTGCATTCATCACCGTTTTTTTGATGCGAAATATCACCTTAAATGAGTTGGAAGGTTTCAGACAGGCGTTGCTACAAATGGCCGTTTCCGTTGACATTGACTCAAGCGACGCTCTGGATATTGTAGGAACAGGCGGTGACGGAAAAAATACGATCAACATTTCTACATTAGCAAGTTTTGTGATTGCAGGAGCCGGACAGAAAGTGACCAAACATGGCAACTATGGCGCTTCAGCAATTACTGGTTCATCGAATGTATTGGAAGCGTTAGGCTATCAGTTCAAGAAAACTTCAGAAGAACTCAATTACGATCTGGAAAATGCCAACATCTGTTTTCTGCATGCTCCGTATTTTCATCCGGCATTGCAGTCGGTGGTAGCTTTGCGGAAATCTCTAGGTTTACGCACGTTTTTCAATTTACTCGGACCTTTGGTTAATCCTGTAAAACCACAGTTTTCGGTGATTGGTGTTTACAATCTTGAGATTGCAAGAATATATCAATATTTACTGCAAAAAGACGATCGTGAATTCATCATAGTGCATGGATTAGATGGTTATGACGAAATAAGTTTAACCAGTGACAGCAAAATGATCACAAAAAACAGCGAAGAAATTTATTCAACGAAAGATTTAGGTTTTAACACCTTACTGCCCGAAAGCATACAGGCTGGTGAAACAGCATATGAATCAGCAAAAATTTTCAGAAATATTCTGGAAGGAAACGGAACTTTTGAGCAGAATGCAGTTGTACTTGCGAATGCAGCGGTTGCCCTTCATCATACCGACAAATTCGGAACCTATGAAGACTGCCTTCTTCTTGCACAGGAAAGTTTAGAAAGCGGAAAAGCCCTGAGAAGCTTGAATAATTTGATACGATGAATTTTTTATGGCGACAATTTCCGTCTACCACTCCCACTCTTTTGCTTCGCAAAAGGAGTTCCGCTCAAGACGGATCGCAATTTCTCCATGACAAGAAATCTTCGTTAAAAAACAAAGAGAGCTAACGAAGGATAGGATAAAATTTTCAAATAATTCCACGCAAAAAAGGAAAAATGAACATCTTAGATAAAATTATAGAAAGAAAGAAACAGGAAATTGAAGATTTAAAATCTACAATTTCTCTGCAGCAACTGAAAGATTCAGAATTTTTCGGCAGAAAAACTTTATCCTTAAAAGAGACTTTGAAATCAAAATCAGGAATAATCGCCGAATTTAAAAGACAATCTCCATCTAAAGGAACAATTAATAATCAGGCTTTGCCGATAGAAGTTGTTTCAGCCTATGAAAACTTCGGAGCTAGTGCGGTTTCTATTTTGACTGATCAAATTTTTTTCGGAGGTTTATTTGAAGATATTTTAAATGTTAGAAATCACATCAGCATTCCGATTCTAAGAAAAGATTTCATGATTGATGAATATCAATTTTATGAAGCAAAGTCTTTGGGAGCAGACATTATTTTATTGATTGCAGCTTGTCTTTCACCCTCCCAGGTTTTGGAATTTACTGAGCTTGCTCAGGAATTGGATCTGGAAGTTTTATTGGAGATTCACTCAGAAGATGAGTTAAAACACATCAATAAAAATATAGATTTTGTAGGTATCAACAACAGAAATTTAAAAGATTTCAAAGTGAATTTGCAACATTCTGTCAATTTAAAAAATCAGCTTCCAGAAGAAGTTTTATCCATCGCAGAAAGTGGAATTTACAGTGAACAGGATTTCAAATTTTTAAAAGGAAAAGGCTTCGACGGATTTTTAATGGGAGAATATTTTATGAAAAATGAAAATCCGGGGAAGAAATTCTGTGAATTTATTTCTAATGTAACAACGTAACAGTTTATCAATTTACCAATGACAGAGAGCCAAAAGCAAGACACCAAAAGCCAATCGCAACTTAAAGTTTGTGGACTGACACAACTCGGCCAAATTCGTGAATTAGTGGAAATAAAAATCAATTTTTTAGGTTTTATTTTTTATGAGAAATCACCAAGATATGTTTTGAATCATTTGAGTTTAGATGAAATTTCAAAAATAAATCACGGAAGAAAAGTCGGTGTTTTTGTGAATGATACGGTAAATAAAATAATAGAAATTTCAGAGAAAGCAGGTTTAAATTTAATACAGCTTCACGGCGACGAAAATGAAGATTATATTTCATGTTTAAGATTACAACTGAATCCCAAAATTGAAATTATACAAGTGATCAGAGTTGGAAATCAGAATGCAGAACAATTACAAGAAATGATCAATCATCAGCCGACAACCGTCAACTACCTACTTTTCGACACCAATTCAAAAGCTTTCGGCGGAACTGGTAAAACCTTTGATTGGAATATACTAAACGAAATAAAAATTCCGTGTTCTTACTTTTTAAGCGGCGGAATTTCAGAGATAAACATCGAAAATATTGACAAATTAAATCAAAAACCTTTTGCCCTCGACATCAATTCAAAATTTGAAACTGAACCCGGAGTTAAAGATCTGGAAAAAATAAAAAATCTCATACACAATCAATGAAAAACCACAACTACAAATTAAAAACAGAATGGACAGGTAATGTTGGAGAATCAACCAAAAGCTACCGTTCATACGAAAGAAGCTATACCATTTCGGTTGATGGCAAAGCAGAAATAAATGGTTCTTCTGATCCTGCATTTTTAGGAAATTCTAAACTTCACAATCCCGAAGATTTATTGTTAGCTTCAGTTTCATCTTGTCATTTGTTATGGTATCTGCACTTCTGTGCTGTTCATAAAATTCTTGTTTTAGAATATACAGATTGTGCAGAAGGAACAATGATAGAAAGTGAAAATGGAAGCGGAAAATTTATTGAGATAATTCTGAAACCCAAAATTGTAGTTGCAGAAAAAGAAATGATTGAAAAAGCAATACAGCTCCATCACAAAGCAAATGAATACTGTTTCATCGCGAATTCATTAAATTTTGAAGTGAAACATCATCCTGAAATAACGTATAAAAATGATTAAGTCAAATTATAAAAATCCAGACGGGAACGGATATTACGGAGAATTCGGCGGCGCATTCATCCCCGAAATGTTGTATCCCAATGTTGAAGAACTACAAAAGAATTATCTTAAAATTATTAATTCCGAAGAGTTTCAAAATGAATATCAGGATTTATTAAAAAATTATGTGGGTCGCGCTACTCCACTTTATTTTTCTAAAAATTTAAGCGAAAAATACAATACCAAGATTTATCTTAAAAGAGAAGATCTCAATCACACCGGAGCTCACAAAATCAACAATGCTCTTGGTCAGGTTTTATTAGCAAAACGTTTGGGTAAACACCGAATTATCGCAGAAACAGGAGCCGGACAACACGGTGTGGCAACCGCTACAGCTTGCGCCATGCTTGGTTTGGAATGTATCGTGTACATGGGCGAGGTTGACATTGCAAGACAGGCTCCGAATGTTGGAAGAATGAAAATGTTGGGAGCAACTGTAATTCCTGCAACTTCTGGCTCGAAAACTTTGAAAGATGCCGTCAATGAAGCATTAAGAGATTGGATTAATAACTCAACCACAACACATTACGTAATCGGAAGCGTTGTTGGTCCGCATCCGTTTCCGGATTTGGTGGCGAGATTTCAGAGTGTGATTTCAAAAGAAATTAAAGAACAGCTTCACGAGCAAATCGGAAGAGAAAATCCTGATTATGTGATTGCCTGTGTTGGTGGTGGAAGTAATGCTGCAGGAACTTTTTATCATTTTGTAGATGAAGAAAATGTAAAAATCATTGCGGCAGAAGCGGGAGGTTTCGGCGTCGAATCAGGAAAATCTGCGGCGACTACTTTTTTAGGAACTTTAGGCGTTTTGCATGGAAGTAAAAGTTTGGTAATGCAAACCAATGATGGACAGGTAATTGAGCCACACTCTATTTCTGCAGGGTTGGATTATCCGGGAATCGGGCCTTTTCATGCGCATTTATTTACGGAAAACCGTGCAGAATTTTTCAGTATTAATGATGATGAATCGTTACAATCTGCATTTGAACTGACAAAACTGGAAGGAATTATTCCCGCTCTGGAAAGTGCTCACGCTTTGGCCGTTTTAAATAAAAAGAAATTTAATGAAAATGATATTGTTGTCATCTGTTTAAGCGGTCGTGGTGATAAGGATATGGAAACGTATTTGAAAAATCTATGATTAAGATATCAAAACTTGAAATTTTCAATATTTTCGAGTGGCTTGCTGTCGGAATTGTATCCATACAAATGATTATTTATGGGCTTGCAAAACCAGTACAATTTGATGAAATTTCATCGTATACAGAACCTATCAATGCCATGAAACCTATGACTTTGATGTGGGCTTTTTACTCATTTTCAAAAACTTATGCGATAATCATTGGGATTTTTGAAACTATGGGAGCGATTTTATTTTTGATTCCTAGAACAAGATTATTTGGTGGAGTTATACTCAGCTGCATTCTCATCAACATTATTTTGCAGGATTATTTCTTCGAAGTAAATGTGGGAGCTTTAGGCAATGCTGTTTTATTCCAGCTTTTGATTTTGATTGTTTTCTTTAAACATCGTGATAAAATTATCAATTCATTCCGTGCACTTCAGTGTCAGTTTAATTATAAAATAAGATTAATATATATTCCAGTTGCTGTTTTGATTATTGTCGGTATTGAAATATTGCTATTAATTATCAACAACTTATTAAAATACTTACATCTATGAAAAAATTAAATATCTATTTTACAGCGGGAATTCCACAACTTGAAGACACTCCCGATATCATACAACTCATTCAAAATTCCGGAGCAGACATGCTGGAAATTGGAATGCCCTATTCTGATCCTGTTGCCGATGGACCCATAATTCAAAAAGCACACGAACTGGCTTTAAAAAACGGAATGACGATTGAAAAACTCTTTTCTCAATTAAAATCAATTAAAAATGAAATTAAAATTCCGATTATTTTGATGGGTTATATCAATCCGGTTTTAAGTTTTGGGTTTGAAAATTTCTGCAGAGAATGTTCTGAAAGTGGCGTTGCCGGGCTAATCATTCCCGATTTACCACCCATCGAATTCGAAAAGAATTATCAGAAAACTTTAGAAAAATACAATCTGAACTTTACATTTCTGATAACTCCTGAAACTTCAGATGCAAGAATTTTGTACTTGGATTCTTTAAGTTCTGGATTTTTGTATGCGGTAAGTTCTTCCTCCACGACAGGAAACGAAAATGCCGTTTTAAAAAATGTATACTACCTTTCCAGGGTAGCTTCTCTTCCATTAAAAAATCCGGTAATGATCGGTTTTGGAATTAAATCTAAAGATGATTTTGAAAATGTCACAGAAAAAGCAGATGGCGGAATCATCGGAACAGCATTCGTCAATATTTTGCTGAACGATAAAGATTGGAAGATAAATGCCATAGATTTTATTCATTCCATAAAAAATTAAAATTCACTAAATTTGTCTGTTAATAAAAGGCATGAACACACATCAAAATAAAGTCGTAGCATTTGAAGATTTGGGCGTAAAAGATTATCAGTCTTCCTGGGATTATCAGGAAAGTCTAATGAAAGAAATCATTGATACCAAAATCAAAAATCGTGACTTACCAACCGAAGAACGTCTTACTACCTCCAACCATTTACTCTTGGTGGAACATCCGCATGTGTACACATTGGGGAAAAGCGGCCATGAAGAAAATATGCTAGCAGGAATTGATAAATTAAAAGAAATCGAGGCCACTTTTGTAAAGGTAAATCGGGGTGGAGACATTACTTATCACGGTTTCGGACAGATTGTGGGTTACCCGATTTTAGATCTTGAAAATTTCTTCACCGATATTCATTTATACATGCGAAATCTTGAAGAGGTGATTATCAGAACGATGGCTGAATTTGGCTTAAAAGGTGAACGTTCACCGGGAGAAACCGGAGTTTGGCTGGATGTCGGAAAACCTTACGCCAGAAAAATCTGTGCAATGGGGGTCAAAGCTTCCCGTTGGGTGACTTTGCATGGTTTTGCGTTTAATGTCAACACAGATATGCGTTATTTTGAATACATTATCCCTTGTGGAATTAAAGATAAACAGGTAACTTCTTTGAAAAGAGAACTGGAAAGAGAACTGACTGCGGAAGAAGTTGAAGATATTAAAATCAAGATTAGAAAGCATTTTACAGATGTTTTTGAAGCGGAATTGGTTAATAACAAAAATTAAACGGCATTATTCTTTATCAGATTAAATTAGTTCATCGTCTGTTTTCAATGGATTATCTTTAGCTTAAAATTAGAAATACAAACATCATAGATTTCATCTAAAATTCATTTTACAAAATTAAATTGCACACAATTTAATTGTTCCGTATATTTGTATTGTTATTTGATTCAGACAATTTTCAGAATCAAATTTTTAATTAAAATATTAAACAATGTCATTAATAGAAGACTTAAAATGGAGACATGCTGTAAAAGCATATGACTCAACAAAAAAAGTATCGGAAGAAGATTTAAATACAATTTTAGAAGCTGCGAGATTGGCTCCTACTTCATCAGGATTACAACCTTTCCGTGTGATTGTTGTAGAAAATCAGGAATTAAAAGAGAAAATGGTAAAAGGTGCATTAAATCCTGAAGTAATGAGAGATTCTTCTCACGTGTTGGTTTTTGCAGCATGGGACAGCTATTCTAATGAAAAAATTGATAAAGTGTACGATCACCATACCGATGTGAGAGATTTACCAAGAGGTAGATTCAGCAGCTACACCGATAAAATTAAAGAACTGTATGGAGCTCAGACTCCTGAAGAACATTTTGCACACACTGCAAGACAGACTTACATCGCATTAGGTTTGGCAATGGCACAGGCTGCCGAATTAAAAATAGATTCTACTCCTGCCGAAGGCTTCAGCAACGAAGTGGTTGATGAAATTCTTGGACTAAAAGAATTAGGTCTGAAGAGTGTAAGCCTATTATATCTAGGTTATAAAGATATCGAGAATGACTACCTTTCTCATATGAAAAAAGTAAGAATTCCGATGGAGGAATTTATCATCAGAAAATAATATTTTCAACTTATTTTTCGTCGATACATTATGGAAAAGTACAACCCACCCCAATTAGGAAGCCAACTATGTTTCCCGCTATACGTCATGGCAAAAGAAATCACCGGTTTATACCGTCCGTTTCTGGATGAGCTTGATATTACCTATCCGCAATATCTTGTGATGATGGTGCTTTGGGAGAAGGATGGATTGACCGTTAATCAGATTGGCGAAAAACTGTATCTCGACAGCGGAACTTTAACTCCACTTCTGAAAAGGTTGGAAGCCAAAGGTTTCGTCATCAGAAAAAGAAAAAAGGAAGATGAACGAGTGGTTGAAGTTTTTTTAGATCAGGCAGGTAAAGACTTGCAGCAGAAAGCCTGCGAGATTCCGGCAAAAATGCAGGAGAAACTCAATCTGACAACAGAAGATTTATTCGAGCTGAAGGAAACCATTCAGAAAATTTTAAGTAAAATTCAAAAATAAATGAAAACATTATATACAACAAACGTTACCGCAAAAGGCGGAAGAAACGGACAGGTAAAAAGCGATAACGGAGTTTTGGATCTTGAAGTGAGAATGCCCAAAGGATTAGGCGGAGCCAATGACGATTACACCAACCCTGAAATGCTTTTCGCAGCAGGATATGCAGCGTGTTTTGACAGCGCATTGAATTTGATCATCAGCAAATCTAAAATTCAAACCGGAGAAACTTCTGTAGCCGCAAAAGTAAGCATCGGACAGAATGAAGATGGTGGTTTTGGCCTGGCTGCGGAATTAGATGTGAATATTCCAGGAGTTTCTTTGGAAGAAGCTCAAGAATTGACTGAAAAAGCACATCAGATTTGCCCATATTCTAATGCGACAAGAAATAATATGGAAGTGAAACTTTCGGTGACGAATAACTAAGATTTTCCTCTTTAAATTATATGAATCTGCTTCCTTGGGAGCAGATTTTTTATTCTATCTGAACTTATTGATTTATCTACTTTTGTAAAAGGTTTCGATCAAAAAGCTTATTCATGATAAGAAAAATAAAATTTTGCATTTTAATAATAGTAATATCATACACTATCGTATATTTTGACTATAAAATCGCTGAAGGTGATCCAAACTTTCATTATGGGAAAGATGGAGGAATAATACTTATAATTGAATCAATTTTAATTTTGGGCTCGCTATTTTTTCTAGTGATGGCTAAAACTAAAAGATTTCTTTTTTTTATTTTAGGTTTTTTCACAAGTCTGATTGGCAGTATATTAATTTATCTAATACTTGGATTTTGCAATATATTTGAAAATTCACCCTTTCATATCATTTCCTGTATATCATTCATTATTATTTTCTTCTGTTTTGAAAAACTAATTAATAAGAATACAATTGTCGAAAAATAGGAAAGTATATCTTTAAATTCAAATTATCCCCTTCCCACAGAATCACTTCTCTTATAAGCATCCACTTTTATATACTCATCATTCAGTTCTTTTTCTTTTTTATCTGAAATTAAAACTCCAAAAAGGTGGTCGATTTCGTGTTGGAAAATCACTGCCGTAAATCCTTCAACAATTTCTGTAAATTTTTGTCCTTTTAAATCTACATATTGAAGCTGAATCACTTTGCTTCTGTAAAACTGTCCACGGAATTCTGGAATCGACAGATCACCTTCCGGACCAAGATTTTGAAGTTCAGATTTCCATGTAATGACCGGATTGATAAAATATTCTAATGGTTCTCCCTGCTTGTCAAAACGCTGAACCCAGATTACTTTTCTGTTGATGCCGACTTGTGGTGCGGCAATTCCTACTCCACCGTCGGTTGACAAAAGAGATTCTTTCATTCTTGAAACCAAAGTTGCAGTGTTCGGATCGCTAGGATCGATTTCTTTTGACTGATCTAATAAAGTCGTGTGCTGATGAGAATCGGTTATTTGAAAAATAGGCAAAGCGGTTTTGATGTCGCCTTGATTGATTAAAGAAATTTCGGTTGAGGTCAGTTTTTGTGCATTAATGAAACTGATGAAAAATATGAGGAGTAAAGAGATTTTTTTCATTTTTGTTGGAATCTTAAACAAATATAAAGATGTTTTTATGTTTTGGCTAAAGCCGATTGAATTCATTTCCATTAAATAATAGGCTAAAGCCTGTTCCTATTGAACTTTCCATCGTAGATTTTTTCAGCATTATCATTTGTGAAAAACAATGAAATCTTTAAGACATTTTACCACAAAAATATTTAACACATTAGTCACATCAGAGCTTTATCATTTCCATTTACTCTTCTAATAAGTCTTGGTCATATCTGCGGGAATAATCAGATTAAAATCTGTCGGAATATATTCTTTTTCAGGAATTTTTAATTCAGGATCTTCGGATTCGAAAACGGAGATGACGGCCATTTTAAGGTTCGGATTTTTCTGTTTGATATACCAGTAAATTCCACCAAATTCTTTGCTGTGGAAGTTTCCGTTGTAGTGAATGAATGTTTTTCCGGTTTCAAAATTTTTCAGAATAGATTCTGCCATTGTCGCATCTTTTATTGCCTGCGCAGAAATAAAATTCATCACTTTGGTACCTTCAGCATGTTCACCCATCATGGTTTTCATTTCGGGATAACCGGGAGTGTCTAAGGTAACTTTGATGGGAAGCTGAGTCATATAGCTTTTTTCTGTCTCACTCAATTTATTTAATGATTCCAGACCTTCTTTTGCGGTTTGAGACGCGTACTTTCTCGGAATGTTAGTGGCTATGAACTTGAGTTTTTTATCTTTCGCAAAATCAACCAAAGGTTTGTAATCTGTGGTGAAATTATTCCAAAGGCGGGCTGAATCTTTAAATGTTTTAGCATCAAATTTTCCGCTTAAATAATTATCCAGCTGGGATTGATTATCTCTTTCAAACATTTCTGCTCCCAAAATGATCTGTTCATTTTTCTTTACAAATAAAGCTTCTGTGATTTTCAGTTGAAGCCAATGATTGATTGAATTGTTATGATTTTCTCCAAAGAAAACAACGTCATACTCAGCCAATTCTTTGACTAGTTTATCTGTCTTTATTTCCTTTCCTTTTTGATTGTAAAACTGAAAAGCTTTAAGGTTTTGTGCATTTACATAACAAAAACTAATCAAAAATATGGTGATTAAACTATTTTTCATTTCTAAAATTTTATTTTCTAAACACGAATGTCACGAATATTTTTCACAAATATCACAAATAAATATTACATCTAAATATTTAAATTTATACTGTTCATGAAAAAATATTTGCACGATTTTTATTTTCATCAAAACAAAAAAGACCGCTTTGAATTACAAAAACAAAACGGTCTTCAACAAATCAATTATCAATTATTTTTCTAAATCTGCTACAAGATCTTTCCACTCCTGCAATTCAGGGATTCCCGGTTTTCTTTTACCGAAAAACTGAACGATAAAATCACCTTCTTTGTTGAATACTTCAATAGCAGTTACTTCTCCGTCTTCTGTTGGTTTTTTCACGATCCATGCTTCTGCGATTTTAGTTACATCTAGATGCAGGTTAAAATCAGGATCCATTACGTTGAACCACTGTTGGTGCCACATTGTTTTCTTCACCTCGCCTGTATGAATCTGGATAATTCCTCTGTTACCAACGAAAATCATGATGGGTAAATTCTTTTCAGATGCATCTTCCAGAACATTTACCACTTTTGAAGTTTCGATTTTTTTAGCATACCCTTCAGGAGCCAATCTCAAAGCCTGAGTTCTTGAAACTCCGAATTTTCTGGTCATCATAAAGAAATCGTGGGTATCTTTCAATTCAGTCCATGCTTTTTTGAAACCTTCAGCATCAATTTCTGCATCTTCTTTTTCAGTAGCTTTTAGCACCACTGCTTCGAATTCAAAAATTTCAGTTTGATTTTCAGCAGTAAATTGAGTAACAATTGTATCAAAAGCTTCGGCGTTGCTGTCTTTTGTTACATAAATTTTATGAAGTGCCAAACCGTCTTTTCCAAAGAACTGAAGACTCTTTCTATCACCTTCTACAACGGCAAATGCAAATTTCCAATGATTCTGAAAGATTCTCAAATCGATATCTTCACCTACAAAAAGCTGTGCATGAGGACTAGTGAAATCACCGTTTAAATACGTCCCCTTTCTCTCATGTACGCACTCGTCGTTTCTTGTTAAAGCCATTACTTTACCTAATTTTTCAACCTCTGTTAAGATGTTGGCAAATTCAGGTCTAAGAACGGTAACACCTTCACCTACGTTTGTCAGTAATAATTCTGCTTCGCTTACATCCAGCTGTTCTGCGGCATTTCTTATTCTCAAATGTGGGTTTTCTGCTTTCAGAGCTTCCCATCTTTCTTTCAGCTCGTTAACTAATGTGCTCATTATTTTATTTTTTTATGGTTAAAACTGTGTAAATTCTTTTAATTAATTCGTCTCCCGTTTTGCTTTTTATTGCTTCTTCTTTTTCCGATATTTTCATTCTTTTAAAATGACTTTTAGAAACCAATTCCTCCATCTCATCATTGCTGTACAGTTTAAAATTGTATTCTGTGAAAGGTAAAGTTTGCATAAATTCTCTCTGACCGAAAGTAAGAACAAAGGTTCCGTTATCATCTAGAACCCTGTAAATTTCATTTAAATAAGCTACAGGCTCTTTCCAGAAATAAACCGTGTTGACGGTGAATATTTTATCGAAAACTTCATCTTCAAAAGGAAGTTTTTCGCCTTCATACAATACAAAATCAGCCTGATCTTTAAATTCAATATTTAAATTTCCAGCCTCGTTGTGCATGGTTTCAGAGATGTCAATTCCTGTGTATTTCAAATCTTTGGCAATTTTTAAAAGACTTTTCAGATGGCCTGCATTTCCGTGACCTATTTCGAGAATATGATTACTGTCTTCGATGATTAAAGCATGAATACTTTCCATCGTCATTCCGATGTTTGTGGCATGCATCATCTCGCCGATTTCAATCCCTTTTGCTCCCTGAGGGTTTGCTAAATTTTCTGCTAATATTTTTAGTTGATCTTTTTCCATATTTATCCAAAAATAATCATTGGGTTTGCGTTGACAGGATGCGGACAGATCGTGCAAGGAAAATTGTAGGCATGAGTTATATTTTCCGAAGTAAAAACCTCTTCCGGAGTGCCGTATGCTGAAACTTTCCCTGATTTCATTAACAAAATCTTGTCTGCAAACTGCGCAGCCAAATTCAGATCATGCAAAACAACAATGGCTGAATTTTGCTTCTGTGTAAATTTTTTAATGATTTCCAAAGCTTTATACTGGTGCTTCACGTCCAAATTATTCAGAGGTTCGTCAAAGAAAATCAGTTTTTTTTCAATCTCATTTTCAACCTGAGTCATTACTCGGGAAAGATGTACCCTCTGTTTTTCTCCACCGGACAATGTATTATAGTCTCTGTCTTTCAAATGGTAAACGTCGCTTTCGTAAAGATGCTTATTCATGGCTTCAAAATCTTCTTTCCCGGGCTGTGAATTGAAGTAAGGATAACGCCCCATCATCACCACATCTTTTACCTGAAGCGGAATCTCGTTGGAATTATGCTGAGAAAACTTTGCTTTATGCATTGACAGTTCGCGAACTTCCCAATCAGAAATTTCTTTCTTTTTAAATAGTACACTCTGCATTCCCTGCTTCACTTCATTGGCTAAAACACTCAGCAAACTCGATTTCCCTGCTCCGTTGGGACCCACAATTGCCAAAAATTCTCCGTAGCCTAAAGAGACATCAACCTCATCAAGAATAAAAAATTCTTTGTGCTTATAATTGATCTGATTCGCCTTTAACATTAGAGTGATTTTTTAAATTTAATTAAGATAGCGATGAAAATCGGACCGCCAATTAATGATGTTAAAATTCCGATCGGTAGTTCTGACGGTGCAACTATACTTCTGCTGATGGTGTCTGCAATTAAAAGTAAAATACTTCCCAACACCGCCGACAGAGGTAAGATGAATGTATAATTTGATTTAAATAAAAGTCTCAAAATATACGGTACAATAAGACCTACAAAACCAATCGTTCCTGAAAATGCCACGCAGGTTCCCACCATTAATGAAGTGATAATCACAATCTGCTTTTTTAATCCTTCCACGTTAATACCTAAATGCCGTGCATCTCTTTCCCCTAACATCATAGCATTCAATGCTTTTCCTTTCGGTAGTAAAACGGTGTAGGATATTGCAATAACTATTGCAAGAACGATGTTTTTTGTCCATGTTGCAGCGGCAAGACTCCCCATATTCCAAAAGGTAAGATCTCTCAATTGCTCATCTTTAGATATATAAATCAGAAATCCTGTAATTGAAAAACCGATTGAGGTAATGGCTACACCGCTCAACAACATCATGACGACGTTTGTTTTCCCTGCACTTGTAGAGATTCTGTACACCAGCATCATGGCCAATAAAGCTCCGATAAAAGCTGAAATACCTGTCAGTGAAAACTGAACCATCTCAGGAAGATACTGTTTGAAATGTCCTCCTAAAACAATTGCAATTGCTGCAAGTAAAGTCGCTCCTGAAGTGAGACCGATTGCTTCACCGGTTGCCAAAGGATTTTTAAATAAACCCTGCAGACTCGTTCCCGATACAGCAAGCATACTTCCTATCAGAACTGACATGATAATTCGGGCCGCACGAACATCCCAAATGACATATTTGTCATTTAATGCCAAATTAGGATCGCCTGTAATAAACTGTATTAAAACTCTAAATGGTGAAACGCCATTGAAGTCATAGACTCCGATGAAAAGTGCCCCAATTGCCAGAATAACCAGCAAAAGGGCACTTGTAATAAGATAAAAATATAGTTTATTTTGTGTTTTCAACTAATAACTTATTTAATGCAACTGCTGCCTCACCTAATCTCGGACCGAACCCTGAAACCAAACCTCCGTCCATTGCAATAATCTTCTTATTTTTTCCGGCATTGGTCTGAGAAACACCCGGCATTTTAAGAGCTCCTTCGTTTCCTCCTGAACCCTCTAATCCGCTTGTAAAGAAGAATAAAACATCAGGATTTGCTTTTACTACCGCTTCCGGAGTTAAAGGTTTGAAATCTTCAAAATCATTGATTGCATTTTCACCACCTGCAAGACCAATTAAGGCAGCCATTGGAGTATTTTTCCCGGAAACCATCATCATATTTCCTCTCGCATAGATGAAAAGTACTTTTGGTTTTTTAGCAATCGGCTGTATGTTCTTTAAATCCGCATCAATTTTATCATTTAACTTCTGATAATTTTTGTTTCCAATAGCTTTTGCAACATCAGAAATTAATTTTTTGGTTCCTTCAACAGAAAATTCCTGTTTGAACAATTCAGTTTTAATCCCTGAAGTCTTGATTTTTCCTAATAAATCCGGATTGATATCTTTGTCTGAAGCTAAAATTAAAGTTGGACTTACTGCCATAATCGGCTCGATCGTCATAGATCTTACGTGACCTAAATCTTTAGCGGTAGCTTTTAAAGTTTCAGGATAAGTACTGGTAACGTCTGTTGCTACAATTTCTCTCTCATGTCCTAAAGCCGCTACAATTTCTGTAATACCACCACTGATGGAAACTATTTTATTATTGGTTTTCGGGGTTTCAGAAGAAACTTCCGTTGTATTTTCAGTTGGTTTTGAAGTTTCTTTTTTGCAAGAATACACTGCTGCAAGAACAGAAACTGCAAGGATGAATTTTTTCATATTTTACTAATTATTTTAGATTATTCTATAATGGTTTGTATTCGAAAGACGGGAAGCCTCGTTCGCCGGCCTGACCTTCACTGTCTGTAGTGGCTTTTGTAAGTCTGGTGAATCTCAGTTTAAAATAATATCCGTCTGAATCTTTAATTACATAGAAACGGTCACCATACACTTCAGCACCACTGGCTGTACCTCTCCAGTTGGAACCGATAATTCTGTGATCGTCTATAACAAATTGAGACTGATCTATGTCTGACGCTTTAAACTTGTTGTAAGCATCTACTCCCGTTGTAGGAGCTGTCACTTTTACTTCATAAGCAGCTACACCACCTACATTATTATTGTTAACGAAATCAGCATATGCATAGCTCCCTGCACCCGGAATTGTGTTTGTAAATACAGAAAAACATAGGTCCCATTTTTTCCTTTCTGGCTGAATGAAAACCTCTTTGTTATTTTTCAGACTGACAAAATTATAATTGTAGCTGGCATTTTTAGTAACCGTAATTTCTTTGTGAGCCGTTGCATCGATCTCGGCATATTTCACTTTGTACCCATCAGAAGTTCTTGTAATCTGTACTTTCATCCATCCTCTGGAATCACCACTATAAGTAACTGCACCTATCGCTACAGTACCCTGATAGACATCTTTACCCATGTTGACAAGATAGATTCCGTTGTCTGCCTCCACGGCTTTTACTTCTCCAATTGCCGTATACCCTGAAGGAAAATTTCCTTTTACATCATCAATATAAATTTCATTAGCCGGATTAAAATTGGCTACCTGAACCTGAGCCTGAAGAGCTACAACACTTGCAGAAGTCACTGCATCAATATTGGTAGCATTAGGAATTTTTGTAGCTCCCATCATGATTGATGAATTTAAAACCACTTTAAAAGCAGTTCCTGAATAAAATGCGAGATCCCAGTCTGTTCTTTTGGTCAACACTCTTTTATTTTCACTTAGGTCAAACCATACCTGATTGGGCTGAGTTGCTCCTCCTACACTTACATTGACCGAGGCACCGTCAACAGGAGCAACAGCTACTAAATCTTCATTATCACTGATACATGACTGAGAAACCAAAGAAGTTCCTATTAATAAGCTCACTAATATTTTTTTCATTATCGAATACTTTAAAAGTTATAATTTAGTCTTGCAAAATAGCTTCTGCCATAGAAAAGGTTCTGATCTCCTGCAGCAGCAGTGTGTGCGTCGCCCTGCAATACGGTATTTCTGATCGTACCTACATCAAAAATATTTTTAACACCTGCGCTGATTTCAAAATGATTGTTGAAGAATGGCTGAGAAACAGTGAAGTTAAACATATTAAAGCTTCCCACTTCTCCAAGAATGTAAACGGGTTCAGCAGAAACATTCCCGTTTTCTTCCAAAGTAAACTGCTTTCTGGTACCAGTGTATTTGTAATAAAGAGCAAATAAAGTTTTTGTCGCAGGAACCGTATAGTTCGCAGCTAAATTTGCCTCCGTGTAAAAATTATAATCATCTGGAGAAGTGACGTTACCGGAAATAAGCTCCTGAGAAATTCCCAGTACAGAAACACCTGCATTTAGTGAAAAATTGTTGTGCTTTGCTGTAAATCCACCTCCAAACAATAATGAATTGTATTGATTGACATTGAGATAAGTATATCTTAAAGGGCTATTGCTGATCACCACATTTTCTATTCTGTCTTTTACATCCAGATACATTCCTGAAAGATTGACATCAAACTTCCACGCATTATTATCTTGTGATTTAAAATCATAAAAAACTCCTACAGAATATCCGGTTTCGGGCGTCAGATTTTCATTTCCTCTGATATCGTGGTTAGCATCTACTACATATGTATAAAGCTCTTCATACGTTGGAAATCTGTTGGATGAACCAAAGACAGCACGAAGATCAGATTTTTGAGAAAGACTGTATCTTGCCGTTAGAGAGTAATTTTGCTGAGAATCAAACCTGTCACTCAATGCAAGGCGATAACCCGGTCTTAGTGAGAAGTCATCAGAAAATTTCCATTCAGCTGAAATAAAATTGGCATAGCTGAAGATTGCCCGATTGATATTATCAATATTTGCAGTATTATTGGTAACAGTAGCTGCTGTTGCATAACCACTGGTTCTATCTAATTCATACCCCAGCTGAAAGTTGAATTTTTCACTGTCTAAAAAATTACTGAACATTCCACGCGAATACAAAACTTTAGAATCATAGTAAGCATCCTTTGCTCCTCTTGAAATCTCTGTTCTATTGGGAACATCATATTCATAGTTCTGGCTTTCTCTTTTTTGTGTCTGATAAGAGAAATCACCCATATAATTTATTCTACCAAGCTTTGTCTGAATATTAAACTGATGAATCCAGCGGTTGGTAAAATAATCTGTATCGTCTGCTACATATGTTCTGTTTCCGCCAGTCAAAGGAAGTTCTTGCACAACCTGGTTTCGGAAATTGATATCTTCTTTAAGATAATTTATTTTATAAAATAATGTGGTATTATTCTTTGCATATCGCACGGTGGCGTTCGTAGACAAAAGATCTTTCGGAAGCCATTCATACCCTCTCAAACCGTCGTTGGCCTGAGAAAAATATTTGTAACCGTTGTACCTTCCCTGGTAGCCCTGAAAATCGTTATGATTAATATCAGCAGCTACCGTCCAATTGTCATTGATTTTATATCCTAAATTTAATGACTGAATGTGTCTTCCGTTTCCTTTTTTGAACCAATCGTAGTCTTTACCCACCGTTTCTTCCTGAAGAGAAAGATTGATATTGACCTTTTTACTGTAGTTTTTCTTAGTGATAATATTGATTACACCGGTCACGGCATTGTTTCCGTACTCGACTCCCATGGCACCCTTTACAACCTCAATGCGCTCAATATTATTGACATTGATTTTGCTGAGATCCATTTGGTTACCGCTTCCCCTGTCTGTCACTACTGGGATATTATCAATCAGTATCTTGGTGTAAGCTCCACCGAGACCCATAATGTTCGCCTGCGAACTTCCGTCTCCGGCATCCGGTACAATAAGGATATTTAGATTTTGATTAAGAACTTCTGCAACCGTGGTTACCGCCATATTTTTTATCTGCTCTGCATCTATTACCTCAACCTTATAGATTGACTTGTTAATCGATTGCTGCATATATTGCCCAGTGATGACCACCTCTTCTATTTTCTTCTGATTGAGAGAATCTCTATCCTGCGCATGCATCCAAAAACCAGCAGATAACGTTATCACAGAAAGCACTTTCTTCTTCATAAACTCAAAATTTTTGACAAATATATGCTTTATTTAGAATAGTTAAAAATAATTTATTACTTTTGTAGAATAATTCTAAATAAAAAAATGCTATGAAAGTAAAAATACTTTTCGGGACTTTAATGCTATCAGTCATCACGACAAACGCTCAAGTTGCCACTCTGGATGAAAATTTCGAAAGCGCAATCGTATCAACACCAGCTAATTACAATAATCTGGTTAACGGATGGACTAAAAAGACCACAGCATCTGCACCGCACAGCGTATATATCGACCAGGCAAGCGGAAACAAATATGCTCAGTTTTATGCAGCAGGATCTACGAGCACTGACGTTTTTCTGGTATCTCCTCAAATTGCAGCACCCGATGGATCTAAACAAATAACATTTACAGCCACACCAACCGGAGGAGCTACTTTAGAAGTTGCTTTAATAGATAATCCCGCAAGTCTTATTGCAAATAACGGCGTACCTGCATCTTATCAGGTTATTCAGACTTACGTGTTTTCTGCAACAAACACTCCAACAATCACACCTGTAACCGTACCTGCTTCTACTAAACAGTTTATCGTATTTAGATTTCATAGTCCACAACTTATGGGCCCTCCAGGAAGCACGGTATCTCATTCAGCTTTATCGATTGACAATGTGAAGTATAATACTGCAACAGTATTATCAACTGGAGATATCAAAAAAGCAAACGACCAGATCAGATTTGCAGTTAACACAGAAAACACGGCGCTTCAGTTTACAGGAAAATCACAGCCTAAAACCATAGACATTTACTCTCCTGCGGGACAAAAAGTTGCTTCTGGTAAAGTAAAAGATTCAAGATTCGAAATCAACACATTACAATCCGGAATTTATTATATTCTGCTTGAAACTACAGAAGGAAAAGCTGTAAAATCAAAGTTTATTAAAAGATAACCACATCTCAATTAAAATATAAAATGCTGACTACAAATAGTAATCAGCATTTTTTTATTGCCCTATCGAAATACAGTGCATTAAAATAAAAAAAGCAAATAAATATAAATTTATTTAGACTTATTAAAAATAAATAACTAATTTTATAGAATAATTCTAAATAGCAATTTCATCTAGTGAAAAAACATTTTGAAGTTTTATTATCTTAAAAAATTTGTCGCAATTTTCAATACTTTCTATTTTTTCTATAAAAAGGCAGTTTCAAAATGATGAAACTGCCTTTTGCATTTTTTTTAAGATTTACTTGTAATTAATAAACTTTAAATCCTTTATAAACCTGAGTGCTGCTTGTCATGATTTTTGATGCATCTCTTCTGAAATTCAGCAAATGATCGCTACCATTATGATGATTGTGATGTTCTGCACTTTCCCATAGTTCCATCAGAAAAAAAGTTCCTTTCTGCTCGTTATCCTCAATGAGATCATACTGAAGACAACCTTCTTCTTTTCTTGTTTCTCTCACCAATGTCTGGAAAAGTTCAACCGCCTCCATCAGATAGCTTTCGTTAAACTTGAAAAGTGCAACAATGTGTAAATTCATGCTTTATTTTTAGAATGTAAATGTAAAATAATTTCGCTTTTTATTTTAAGTTTAAATCCTAAAGTTTTTTTTTATAAGATCAAGTTTTAATTAAAACACAGATTTATAAATCGTTACAGAACTCATGATGATCACCAAAATTCCTATGACAATAAACATCCCTTTTACATGTAATTTTGAAGTTAACATCGCCGAAAACGGAGCGGTTACGATACCTCCAGCCAAAAGTCCCAAAATGATATTCCAGTGCTGAATTCCCAATGTGAAAATAAAAGTGATTGCAGCAGTAAGGGTTAGAATAAATTTAGCTACGGTGGAACTGCCAACCGCAAATCTTGGTGTAAAAGAATTTTTTATTAAAGTTCCCGTTACCAAGGGTCCCCATCCTCCACCGGCAAACGAATCTATAAAACCACCTATCAACCCTAGTCTTGTGAGATTTGTTGTCTTCTTTAATGACTTTTTCCGTTTCGGTTTAAAAGCATTCGACAAGATCTGAAAACCCAGATACAAGGTGTAAAAAGCAATAATTGTTTTGGTGATTTTAGAGTAATACTCTCCGACATAGGTAAGACATAACGCACCAATGATTGCACCGATGATTGCCGGAACCGCCAATTTTTTGACCAAACTTTTACTTACATTTTTCAGTTTAATATGGCTTATACTCCCTGCGGCTGTTGTAAAGCTTTCTGCCGAATGAATACTCGCACTGACAATATGGGGTGGAATATTCAGGAATAGCAGTGTGGTTGTGCAAATAACGCCATATCCCATTCCCATTGATCCTGCAACGATTTCCGCTAAAAAACCTACCAGCATCATCCAATAAAAAATATAATTGTCTTTTGCTAACACATTTAAAAGCTCATCCAGATACCCCAAATTATAAAGTGAAAAAACCACGATACAAACTATGGCCACTGTGATTAACAAAACATTTAATCTGAGCTGAACTTTTCGTGTGATTACCATATTATAAAATCATTACAGCTCCCACTGTAGAATTACTGGTTTCATCAATAAGAATGGCATTTCCGGTAGACTTACTGTCTTCAAAACTGTCAAAAACCAACGGTGAAGCGGTTTTAAATCGAACTTTCACCACTTCATTCAGTTTAATACTGTTGCTGAGCGATATTTTCTCTAGAGTATTGACATCAATTTTATATTCAATTTCTTTGACGATTGCTTTTAAAGTTTTGCTTTTATGTTGAATAAAATATTTATTTCCTTCATTCAGTTCTTTTTTATCAAGCCAGCAAACCACTGCTTCAAACTCATTGTCTACTTTGGGCTGTCTATCTGTTTTGACGATAAAATCGCCACGACTGATATCAATATCATCCTCAATATGTAAAACGGCAGGTTGATTGGTAAAAACAAAATCGACTTCTTTCCCGCCGGTTTCTATTTTTGATATTTTTGTTTGAATATTCTGTGGAAGAATAGTCACATCATCTCCTTTTTTATAAATTCCAGAAATAACTTCTCCTGCATAACCTCTGTAATCATGAAACTCGTCAGTTTGCGGACGGATCACATATTGCACCTGAAATCTAGGATTTTCAACATGTGTATTTTCATCAATCTCTACCGTTTCAAGGAAATCTAAAAGTGTAGAACCTTTATACCAATCTGTTCTCGATGATTGATCAACAATATTATCACCATAAAAAGCAGAAATCGGAAAGTAGTTGACATTTTCTAATCCTAATTTCTGTGCAACCAAATCATACTGAGCTTTAATATCATTGTAAACTTCCTCAGAATAATCAACTAAATCCATTTTATTGATTGCTACCACAACATTTTTCATTTTCAGTAATGAAGCGATGATTGAATGTCTTCTGGTCTGCTCAATCACACCCTGTCTCGCATCAATTAAAATCACAATCACTTGCGAATTGGAAGCACCTGTAATCATATTTCTGGTATACTGAATATGTCCCGGAGCATCTGCAATGATAAATTTTCTTTTAGGTGTAGAAAAATAGCGGTATGCAACGTCAATGGTAATCCCCTGCTCTCTTTCGGCTCTCAACCCATCAGTAAGAATCGCCAGATCAACACCATTTTCGTTTTTATTTTTTGATTGTTTTTCTAAAGCTTCAAGCTGATCAATCAATATGTTTTTACTGTCATATAGGAGTCTTCCGATCAGGGTACTTTTCCCGTCGTCTACACTTCCAGCAGTGATAAATCTTAATATGTCCACGTTTGTTATATTAGTAATGAATAAATGACAATGAGTAATCTTATAAAATTGCTCATTTCTTTATATTTTGTGATTTTTATTCAATTTAAGCTATGAGTAAATAAGCAGTAACTTTCAAATTACTTATAATCAATTACTCATCACCCATATTAAAAGTAACCTCCTTTTTTTCTGTCTTCCATTGCCGCCTCTGTTACTTTATCATCAATTCGGGTTTCTCCTCTTTCGGAAATTTTTGAAGCGGTGATTTCTGTAATAACTTCATCCAAAGTTTCGGCTGCACTTTCCACTGCTGCAGTACAAGTCATATCGCCAACAGTTCTGTAACGAACTTTCTTATTCAAAATCTCATCATTTTCATCAATCTGAATAAAATCTGAAACTGCAATCAGCTGTTCATCATACTTTATTACATCTCGGTTATGAGCAAAGTAAATGGATGGTAACTGAATGTTTTCTTTTTTAATATAATTCCAGACGTCAAGTTCAGTCCAGTTTGAAATCGGAAAAACTCTAATGTTTTCACCTTTGTTGATTCTTCCGTTGTAGATATTCCACAATTCCGGTCGCTGTAATTTTGGATCCCACTGACCAAACTCATCACGAACAGAGAAAAAACGTTCTTTTGCTCTTGCTTTTTCTTCGTCTCGTCTCGCACCACCAATACAGGCATCAAACTGAAATTCTTCAATGGTCTCTAGTAAGGTATGCGTCTGCAGCCAGTTTCTTGAGGCAAATTTCCCTTTTGGTTCTGTTAAATTTTTAGTTTTAATAGTATCCTCAACCTTTCTGACAATCAGTTCTGCACTGATGCTTTCAGCATAATAATCTCTGAACTGTAATGCTTCAGGGAAATTGTGTCCCGTATCGATATGGACCAAGGGAAAAGGAATTTTCATCGGAGCAAAAGCTTTTTTAGCCAAATGTACCAATGTAATCGAATCTTTTCCACCACTGAAAAGCAAAGCCGGTTTTTCAAACTGCGCCGCAATTTCACGCATGATGTAAATGCTCTCGGCTTCCAGCTGTTCCAGATAGTCTAATTTATGTGTAATCATTTTTATTTCTGAAAATTTGAATTAATGTGTATGCAGACCGCATTCTTTTTGTGAATTCTCCCACCACCAACGGCCGGCACGCGGATTTTCACCTTCTTCAATCGCTCTTGTGCATGGTTGACAACCTACGCTGATGAATCCTTTTCTATGCAAAGAGAGTTCCTGAACATTATGCTGTTCAAGATAATTAAGAACGTCCTGATAAGACCAGCCGATTAAAGGGTTATACTTAAATAATTTTCGGTCATCATCCCATTCAATGATCGGCATATTTTCACGATTTTCGGATTGCTCGGAGCGAAGTCCGGTAATCCATACTTGTGCACCTTCCAAAGCGCGGTTGAGAGGTTTTACTTTTCTGATGAAACAACATTCTTTTCTGTTTTCTACGGAATGATAAAAAGCGTTGATGCCTTTTTCATTCACATATTTTTCTACATCAGAAGCTTCCGGAAAATAAACTTCGGTTTTGGTTTTGTATCTCGAATTGTTTTTTGAAAGTAAATCGTAATGCTCATAAAAAAGTCTGCCCGTATCTAATGTAAAAACTTTTACAGGAAGCCCTTGCTTGAAAATCATGTCTGTAACTATCTGATCTTCCTGACCTAGCGATGTGGAAAAGACAACTCCTTCTGAGAATTTTTCTGAAATTAATTTCAATCCGTCTTCTGCGGAAAGTTGTTTTAGTATATCTGCATCTTCTTTAGAAATCATCGTTTATGCATTTGAAGTAATGCAAATATCAGATAAAATTATTATCCTACCAAATAGGTGGACTAATAATTTTAAAAAAGTGAAGAAGATCAGTCGATCAGATCAAGCAATGTTTTTTCATCTAAAATTTTCAGGGATGCATCACGTACTTCTATTAAAACATCGTGCAGACCACAGTGATCTTCATTACAGTCATCACATTTTTCATAGAAATTCAAACTTACGCAAGGCAGCATTGCAATCGGTCCATTGACGATACGGATAATTTTCGCCAGTGTTACCTTTTCGGGAAGATCTCTTAAGAAATACCCGCCTCCTTTTCCTTTTTTGCTGTCGAGAATATCAGATTTTTTTAATTGAAGTAAAATATTTTCAAGAAACTTCAAAGGAATCTTTTTGTGCTCAGCAATTTCTGAAATAAGAACAGGTCCTTCATTTCTCTTTTCTACGAGATATGAAAGTGCCTTAAACGCATATTGAGATTTTTTTGACAGCATTGTAAAACAAAAGTAAGAAAAAACTTAGAATATTATGGTTGCAAGTTTGAAGCACAATGATCGAAGTAAATATTTTTTAAAGAAGGAAGCTTTCAGTTTAATAATAATTTTTTGTGATGAGAAACATTTGACTTCCATCTTCTACCATTCCGTTTCCCGCTAAAAATTTTATCTTTGTCAAATGTTCAGTAAACAGGAAGCACAACAACTCAAAAAAGAATTTTGGACGGCTTTCGGAAAGTCGTTTCCGAGAAAATGGATTTTGTATGATACCAAAGTCAAAGATTTTTCATTTAAATTTAATGCTGACAACAAAAAAGCAGAAGTTTCTTTAGACATCGAAATGAAAGATGAAGTCTACCGAGATGCGTATTATAATAAAATCTGGTCGTTGGAAGATATTCTGAAAGATTACATTGGTGATTTTCACAAGGAAGAATTCTACACTTTGGAAAACGGAAAAGTCATCAGCAGAATTTGGATAGAGAAAGACGGAGTTTCTGTTTTGAATAAAAATTCATGGCAGCAGATTTTCGAGTTTTTTGTGGAAAAAATGGATGGTTTTGAGAGGTTTTATTATGAGTATGAGGATTTTATAAAGGATGTTTAGATATGAAAATCAGGTATTGCTGGAGATGCAGAATGGACATCCCAATGCTTGATTCCGAAGAAGGAAAAATTGCATCAAAATTATTATCCGAAGGATTTCAAGAAGCTAGAAAATTAAGAAAGGCTCCGAACTTCAGTAAACTACTTGATTATTATAAAGAGGTAACGGGTTTTGAAGAAACAAATCCAAATGCAATAATGCATCACTTCATTGATATGTATGGACCTGATTGTAAAAACTGTGGAAAACCTTACAGAACAGAAACTGCAACCTTATGTGTAAAATGTGGTAACAAAAGAGTGATATAATTTCATGTAAATTTTAAACCATTGTTTAATGTTTTTTGTATTTTAGTTTTAAATTAAATCACAAAATTCTTAAATACAATGGAAGACAATTCATTTATCTTCACAGACGGAACCGACCCCAAAATGATTGAAGCTTATAAAAAAGCGCAGGAAACTTTTAAATATTTCTGGAGAGAGCAATCTTGGGAATATCGTAGAATCATTCCGGGACTGAATCTGGCTTGCGTAAAAGTGGCTTTCTCACAAGAAGATCCCGAAACCGGTGAAAATATAGTCGAACACATGTGGATTAATGACATAGATTTTGACGGAGATTCTGTAAAAGGCTACCTCATCAATGAGCCGAACGAGCTGACCAATATACAACCCGGCGATTATTTTGAAATTCCATTAAACGAAATCAGCGACTGGCTTTTTGCAATGACTCAGCCAGAGAAAAAATCGAAACTTTCTAAATTATTCTCTTCATCTTCTACTCCACTTCCAAAAGCTTATGGTGGATTTACCATTCAGAAAATGCGTGCAGATATGTCACCATCCGAAAGAAAAGATCATGACGATGCTTGGCAGCTTGATTTCGGAGATTTTAATGAAATAGAAGTTGTGTACGAACAAAAAGAAAAGCCTGAAAATCTTATTGAACACCCGATGAGCAGAAATATGAAAGAAGATTTTGTAAAATTTCTGAATGACTATCCTGCAGAGCTCACCAATGTTGATGATAACGGATTTACACTTTTACACCGCGAAACCATCGCTGGAAACCTAAGTTCCGTTGAAGTGATTTTGCAATCCGGAGGTGATAAAAACATCAAAACCAATCACGGAAAAACGGCTTTGGATTATGCTAAGCAATTGAATTGGGAGCATCTGATTCCGGTTTTGTAAAAGAATTAAATTGCTCATATACAAGGCTTAATGATTTAAAAGCGATAATAACAAAACATACGATCATTGCTAGAGAAAGACAAAAGTTTTAAAAGGTCTTTAAAAAGCCCAAGAAAAAATGCTAGATCTCAAAAGAAAAAGTAGTGAATGCTTCTAGATCAGAGCAAGAAAATTATTAAGAGTAAATTCAGAAAATGAGAGAGACTTTCGAGTTTCTCTTATTATTTTTTTACCAAATGACAAATCCCACAAAAATTGCTTTGCCTAAATTGCACCATGAAAGAATTGTTTGATTTTATTTTGAGATTCGGGATCCTCAACCAGCAGCAGATTGATTTTATCACCAGCAAGGCAAAAGAAATTACCATTGTAAAGGATGAGTATTTCTCTGAAGCCGGAAAAATCGCCAGACAGGTTGGCTTCATTCATGAAGGAATTCTTCGGGTGTGTTACTACGACAACAAAGGAGAAGAAATCACGAAATATTTTATCGAAGAAAATAATCTGGTAGTAGATCTTGAAAGTTTTGACAACGAACTTCCATCAGTTGCCTATGTACAGGCTATTACCGACTGTAAACTTATTGTTTTTCAGAGAAAAGACTGGCTCGAGCTTCTACAGACGATTGTGGGTTTTGATGCAATTGTTCGTAAAATAATTTCCAGAGCATTGATGCAGAAAGTGGAAAGAAGAAGTCCGCTGGTTTCTGAAGATGCAAAAACACGATATCTAAAGTTTCTGGAAATCTATCCGAATGTTGTCAATCGCATTCCGCTTTCTTATATTGCTTCATACTTAGGGATTACTCAGTCTTCTTTAAGCAGAATCAGGAAGAGTATTAGTTTATAGGGAAGTGAAGTTGGGTGATGGATGCTGGAAGTTTATGGATTCGCTGTTTAATTTTATTTTTAAATTCTAAATAACTTCAAAAACCGTAATTTTTTAATCATAAAATCGCTTTTTGCCAAATGGCAAATGATATCATCCTTAAACTTGGCAAATTTGTACTGTTCAATTAAAAAAAAGAAAAATGACAACAGTATTGATAACAGGAGCCAACAGAAGTATTGGTTTAGAAACTACCAAGCAGCTTTCAAAGAAGGGCCTATTCGTTTATTTGGGAAGCCGTGATCTTGCAAAAGGTGAAGCTATTGTAAAAGAACTTTCTCAGCAGGGATTTGAAAACATTAAAGCGATTGAAATAGATGTGACGAATATTGAATCAATTTTTGCAGCGAAAAACATTGTAGAAAAAGAACAGGGAAAACTGGATATCCTTATCAACAATGCAGGAATTCTGGGTATAAATCCTCAAACAGCCACCGAAACCGCTGTGGATGATATTAAGGAAGTGTTTGAAACCAATTTCTTTGGAGTCATCAGTGTAACACAGGCATTTTTAGACTTGTTAAAAAAATCTGACAGCCCGAGAATTAGCAATATTACTTCAGGATTAGGTTCATTAACCTTAAACAGCGATCCAAATTGGAAATATTATCAGGTAAAAGCGGCAGCTTATGGTCCTTCAAAAACTGCTTTGAACGCTTACACCATCGTGTTGGCTTACGAACTGAAAGATTTACCTTTCAAAGTAAATGTTATCGATCCGGGTTATACTGCGACAGATTTCAATCATCACAGCGGTCCGGGCTCTGTAGAAAGTGCAGCCAATTTTATCATCAAACATACACTGACAGATGAAGATGCACCAACCGGACAGTTTTTCAGCAATGACATTGAGGATGAAACCGGAATCAGTCCGTGGTAGATTTTTTTTGTAAATGTATAAAAGTATAATGTATGTTTATATTGTTAAAGAGAGACTTTCGGGTTTCTCTTTTTTATTTTCTGCAATATTGTTAGATTTGATCCTTATTCAGAATTAAAAATCACATTTCATATCTGAAGATTTACTTCAACTAACAATGACCAACGGCATCTATTATAAAAAAATCAAACCAGATGAGTCACTTTCAGACTTTGTGGAAAGTTTTTGGGTGCTGCACAATGATTCAGAAAACGATAAGGAAACGGTAGGATTACCTGATGGAAGGATAGATTTATTTCTTATACAATCAGATGACCAACCCTTCAGAATTGTACTTCTCGGTTTAGGTACGCAATATCATGATGAAGGTTTAATACCTGCGAAAAGTCTGAGATTTGCAGTGAGTTTCAAACCGCTTGCCGTAGAATATGTCTTTCATGAAACCATTTCAGATATTGTTGATAAAGGAAAAATATTATCTGATGATTTTTGGGATTTTAATCTTCAAGATCTCAACAATTTTGAAAGCTTTTGCGAAAAGGCATCACAAAAAATAAGATCTCTCATCCCAAAAGAAATTGACCTTCGCAAAAAGAAATTATTTGATCTCATCTACAACACGCACGGTTCTATTACCGTAAAAGATCTTTCCGAAAAAGTTGGCTGGAGCAGTCGACAGATAAACCGGTATTTTAATCAGCAATTTGGTATTTCTTTAAAATCATTTTGCAACATACTCCGTTTTCGGGCTTCACTCGAACATATTGCGAAGGGAAAACTTTTCCCGGAGCTTAATTTTACAGATCAAACCCATTTTATCAAAGAAATAAAAAAGTTTTCCGGGGTAGTTCCCAAAGAACTTTTTAAAAATAAAAACGACCGATTTATACTATTATCTTCCTTCAAGACAGAATAATTTTGCATCATTCAAAACGAGAAAGAATATGCAAATCAGTAATAAAAAAATCGCAATTATCGGCGGTGGTCCCGGTGGACTGACTTTAGCCAGACTTTTACAGCTTAAAGGAGCCGATGTGAAAGTGTACGAAAGAGATGTCAATAAGGATGCACGTGTACAAGGCTCACCACTCGATATGCATGAAGAATCGGGAATGGCAGCTTTAATCAAGGCTGATCTTTTAACCGAGTTTAAAAATAATTTCATGCCGGGTGCAGACAAAACATTGATCTTAAACGATCAGGCGAAAATCCTTTTCACTGATCATGAAAACAATATCGAAGAAGATTTCGGCAACGAACATTTTCGTCCTGAAATTGACCGCGGTGTCTTAAGAAAGATATTATTAGAGTCTTTGGAGCCCGAAACTATTGTCTGGAACAGTCATTTTATTTCTATGGAACCGCAAAACGAAGGCTGGATGATGCATTTTAAAGACGGTCTGTCGATTTATGCAGATCTCGTCATTGGTTCTGATGGTGCAAATTCTAAAATCCGACCTTACATCACAGATATTAAACCTTTTTATTCTGGAGTGACCATGCTGGAAGGCAATGTTTATGATTCAGAAAAAGCGGTTCCGCAAATGCATTCATTAATTAACGGTGGGAAAATCATGGCTTTCGGAAACAAAAAAAATATTCTGATGGGACAAAAAGGCGGTGGTGATCTTGGATTCTATGTAAGTTTTAAAACCAATGAAAACTGGGCAATAGAAAGCGGAATTGATTTCTCAGCTCGAACTGAGATTCTGAATTGGTTTAAAAAAGAATATTCTGACTGGAGCAATATCTGGTATGAATTAATTGAGAAAGCTGCAACTCCGTTTATTCCACGTCCGATTTACTGTGCGCCTTTAGACCAAACCTGGAAAACTCTTCCGAATCTGACCATTATTGGTGATGCTGCTCACGTAATGCCGCCATTTGCAGGAGAAGGTGCAAATATGGCGATGCTTGATGCTCTTGAACTTAGTGAATGTCTGACTTCTGATGAGTACAGTTCTCTGCAGGAAGCTATTTTAGGTTATGAAACAAAAATGCGCAAGAGAGCAGCAAATGCAGCGCAGGACTCGCTTGAGAATGGTGAGAAAATGCACTCGGAAAATGCATTAAATACAATGCTGGAGTTTTTTAATCCCCATTAATATTGTTGTTTTTAATATCTAAAATTCATTTACACGCAAAGTCAGTAAAGTTTTTTGACCACTGACCGCTTTTAAGTTAGACCAAGGCGTTCTACTTAATAAGAACCCAAAGTTTTAAATTATTAAATTTTAATTGTATAAAAAAAAGACATCCGCAAAATGCGGATGTCTTTTCAAATATTTTTGAGAAAAAAATTATTTTTTTGCAGCTTTCACATCGATAGCAATTTCGATGTCTTTGCTGATCATCCATTCTGCAGGATCTGCTTCAGAAGTTCCGAATTTGATTCCCCAGTCTGCACGGTTTACTGTAAATTTAGCAGCAACATTCGCTGACTTATCTACAACGTCAACCTTCGCAGGGAAAGTAACATTCATTGTTTTACCCATTAAAGTTAGGTTTCCACTTACTGTTTTGTTAGCTCCGGCTACAGCGTCTGCTCCAGGAGTTGCCAAATCTTCAACTTTAGTGATTTTAAAATCAGCAGTCGGGAATTTTTCAACATTGAAGAAATCTTCATTCTTCAAGTGACCTTCAAGATCAGTATATTTTTTGTCTTTTTCTGTAACAGAAGCCGGATCTACTTTGATTGATTTCATATCAATTACAAATTCTCCAGAAGCCAATTGGTTATCAGCAACAGATAATTCACCTGACGTGATCGCAAGAGTTCCCCAACGTGGTGCCATTCCTCCTTTGTGGAAAGCTTTCCAGTTTACTTTAGATGCTGCCACATCAACTGCTAAAACATCACCTTTCTTTTCAGCAACAGTTTGCTCTTGACCTGCAGTTGCAGTCTCTGTTTTTTTGTCTCCACAAGAAGCCAATAAAAGACCCATTCCTGCTAAAGCGATTACACTGATTTTTTTCATTTTTTTAAAATTTAATATTGTTATTGATTAAGTATTGCTTTACTAAACAGCAAAAATACCGTTTTATTATTTTTAACTGTGCAAACCTCGGAAAAATTTATGATTTGTGTCATTAACATAGGATAAGAAAATGAAAAAATTTTCATTTTGGCATTTTTGATTAATGAAAGAAAAATTCCTGCATAACAAATTATCAAAATTTGATTTCTTTATTACAGGTTCATTTCCTTTGTGTGTGATTTTTTATTAGATTACTCTATATTTGAGTTTTACAGTTTGTACTAATGCACAAAAACTGGCTGAAAATACAATATCATAAATTATAAATCATATGAAAACAAAATTTCTTATTTATTCTGCTATTATCTTCACGTTTATTTCTTGTGAAAAAAACTCAACAAAAATTTCAGGAGATATCCCGAATCTACCTGATGGAAAATTGGTATTATTCGAAGAGGTATGGTCTAATAAACTTGATAGTGTAGAAGTGAAAGATGGAAAATTTGATATTGAGCTTATATTCGATGATAAAATCCCTCACTACATCGGTATGGATCTTTTTGCGAAAAATGGTGATAAAATTTGTTTCCAATTTCCTACAGATTCTTATTTTAATAAACAAAAAGATAAATGGAGCTCTTCGCTATTTCTTTCAGACAAAAAGATTTATCTAAAAGATTCTATAGAATATATTGATTTCGGTAAAAACTCATTCTTTCCTGATAATATTAAACCTGTCAATGTCATTATTTTAGAAGCCGGGGAACAAACTTATGCATTACAAAAAACCAATTATGATTTATTCAGTAGAAAAAGCAATACCCAAAATTCTGAAATTCAAAATTTAATTAAAAGATACCCTAAGTCCTTTCATCTATTAGCTGAAATGGTGAAAAATAAATACACATTTTCTTCAGTAGATGTTGGCGATTTTTTAAAGCTATTTGACAAGTCTGTGCAAGCATATCCACATTTCAAAGAGCTTCAAAAGTATGTCGTCGATTCGAAAAAAAACATAAATACCAAGCTATTGAAATTGAAAAATTCAGATAATCAAGTGAATGAAATTTTAGACAAAAGATACAATAAACATTTAATTATCCTTTGGGCAAGTTGGTGTATGCCCTGTAGACAAGAGATTCCTATTCTGAAAAAAATTGTATCTGAGAATAAGCTTAGCGATACCGAAATAATATCTATCTCAATAGATGAAAAGGAATCTGACTGGCAAAAAGCGCTTGCTGCAGAAAAAATGAACTGGAAACAGTTTATTCTATCAGAAAAGGAAAGTGAAAAATTTAAGATAATTCTAAAGTATGGCGGAGCTATTCCTTACTCAGTTCTAGTTAATAGTGACTTAAAAATTTTGTCAAGTTCAACCGGTCTGTATGACGAATCAGAAATGTTGAAAATGTTAAAGAAATAGATCTTAGATGTAATATCCAACCTCCTCCAATTGTTCTATCTAAAAACCAACATGAAATTTAACTTCTTTTTTCTCTTATTCTTTCCTTTCATCTACTCTTTTGCTCAACAAAATTTAAGTATCAACGGAACAATTATCAATCATAATCAGCAAAAAATGACCTCACCCATTGTGGTTTATTTATTTGATCATGAAAATCATTTGATAAAATCTACGATTACTCACGATGCAAAATTCGAGTTTCATCAGTTACAGTCAAACAATTATTATCTTCAAATTTCTTCGGATGAAACTGTTCAGAAAGAAAAACCATTTTATTTAGAGAAAAATTTAGATTTAAAAATTATTTACAACCCAAAAGTTCAACAGATTGAGGAAGTTAATCTCGTCGGAAAGAAAAATAATTTCAAAGTTGAAAATGGAAATATCACTTTGGAGGTCGCCAACTCTCAGCTCAATAAACTACCAACCTCTACCGAATTATTATCAAAATTACCTTTTGTAATGATGGATGCCAACGGTGAGGGACTTTCGTTTGTTGGAAAAGGCGTTCCGTTATTGTATATTGATAACCAAAGAGTAGATTTCGCGACCTTATCAGGCATTGCCGTAGATGACATTAAATCTGTAGAAATTATCCGAAATCCCTCCGTAAAATATGAGTCTGAAGGGAAAGCTGTCATTAAAATCAATCTCAAAAAAAGTAGAAAAGACGGTGCTCAGCTAAGTATTTCAGAAACGGCGACGTTTCAGAAACGTTTTAGAAATCATTTAACCGCCAATTATCAGCAGAAAAAGAATAAAACCGAATGGAAACTCAATGCTGCATACAATCAGATTAATCATTGGGAAAGCAATGGGTTTGAATATTTGGTTCCCAGCAAAAACATTTATTCTGATTATGTGATCACCTCGATTACCAAACGTCCGCAAACGATTTTTGGAGGAAGTTTATATCATGAATTAAACGATGGCGATTATATTACTTTAACGGTCAACAGTAATTTGAGACCGGATAAAGGTGATAATAATACCAACACATTGTACTCTGAAAATGAAAATTCTTCTTACATCAGAACATTGAATCAGCAGGACAGTAAACGATCAACTATTAATTCCATCTTTAATTACAATAAAAAATTAACGAATTGGAATGCCAACATTTTTACCGGATTGCAATACACTAGAGAAAGTAATTATGTCGACTATATTTTTTACAACGATATTAATAATTCAGGATATGAATTCAGTCAATTTCGTCGTCGACTGTACTCCGGAAACGTGTATTCCGGGAGAATTGATTTTGAAAAGAAATTTAATGAAAAACATATTTTAGAATTGGGAGGAAGCTACACAAGTGCCGAAACCAATACAGACAATACCACCGATTACCGGAATAATCAGGCAATTGAATACTATAAATATCAATTTAAAGAAAGTAATTTAGCATCTTATGCCAACTTTGGTTTGGATATCAATAAATGGAACCTCAAAGGTGGAATAAGAATGGAAACCACTTCTACAAAAGGTTTTGAACCGATTATTAATGAAACCAAAATCGAAAGAGATTATCTGGACTGGTTTCCCAATGCTGAAGTAAATTTTAAGCAAAATGAAAATTACACGTATACTTTAAATTTCAGAAAAAGCATTTCAAGACCCAACTATGGAAATCTTGCTGCCGGCGGATTATACGGAAGTCCGTATGTAGAATATGTAGGAAATCCTGATTTGGTTCCTACTTATACAAATACAGTTTCTTTTACAACGAATCTTAAAAAATGGTCTTTAAATGCATCTTTTTACACCAATAAAAATCCGATTGGTTACACTTTGGTTTATGATGAAAGCAGAAATATTTCAAAGTTCACGATGGTTAATTTCGATAAAGAACTCGGCGCCAACATTGGCTTAGATTTCCCAATTGAATGGAAAAAATGGACTTCACAAAACAGTTTGTCTTTAAATTATGATAAGACCGAAGATTCTTTAGCCGTCATCAAAAAATCGACACCTTACCTTTACTTCTCCACCAACAATACGTTTACTTTGTTGAAGCATTTATCTTTTCTGCTTGACGGCTCTTACATCACACAACGCACAGCAGGATTGTATGAGGTGAATGATATGTGTCTGGTGAACCTCGGTCTCACTTCTTCCGTTTCCAATTTTGATTTTACGCTTCGCTACAATGATATTTTTAATCAAATGAACTACGTCCAGAAAATGAGTTACAATCAAATGACTTCCAAAGGAACTTTTTTTGGGAACACACCTACTCTATCATTTGCAGTAAAATATAATTTCGGAAAGTTGCTCCAATCAAATTACAAGCAGAATACGGTGAATGAAACTGCTGACAGACTATAGTTTTTAAATTTAAAATGCTGATGATTTACAAAGAACTTTTCTTTTGCTTGTGATATTTTATAAACATTTTATAAATTTGGATTGACATGAGCATTTGAACAAAAACGAATAACAAAATGAATTTGGCTCCTTTAAGATATGTTCTGAACGAAAATACTTCTTACAGAAAAATATGGATTGCCAACCCAGCTGCGAAGAGCCGTTTGTAAGGCTGAGCCTGTTTATGATTTAGATAAGTAAGGAGCTTGTTATATAAAATTAATAGAATATGAAAAATAAAAATCCATTAACTTTTCCATTTAGCATTATAGCAATCATATTAGGAGTGATATTGTTTAAGCAATTCGATTTTAAAACGCTAACATTCGAGAAACCTATTCTGGCAGGAGTTTACTTTATTATTTTTCTATTCTCAATCTTTTTTCTCATAAAAAATGCAAACAAACGAGTTGAAAAATAAATACTATGACGATGGAAATCTTTAATCTTCCAATAACGGAAAACAAAAGCCTGTAGATTGTTATCTGATATCAGGACAAAAAATTGACTAAAAATTATAAGAAAAGAGAAACCTAAGTTTCTCTTTTCTATTTCTATCCAAATTTCTTTTTTCTTAACCAGAAGAATAACCCTCCTAAAAGTCCTATAATTGCTAAAGGAAGTAGTAAATTAAACCACTGCCAATTAGTTTTTTCTTCGCTGATTCTGTGGCGGTCCAGAAGACGTTCTTCAATGTTTCTGTTTCTTAGTTCCATCAGATTGCTGTCATCGAGAAGGTAATCTAATGCATTTCTTAGGAACTGCTCATTACCAAACTGCTCGTCAGTTAAACGGTCTACACCCAGCGGTAAAGGCTCACCCTTATGGGTTTTATTTCTGCCGACATCACCGTCTGCAATAACGATCATTTTATTTTCCGGACTTGTCGCTTTAAAGCCAGGATAATTTTGTCTTTCAATTCTTGATGCATAAGCTGATGAGAATTTTCCTTCCAGAGCAACGGCGAAAATTTTCGGTGTGCTTGGTTTTTCCATTTGTCCGAGGCTGTCGACACTCGCAATCTCTTCCAACTGTACATAATTCGGAACCTGCTTTAATAAAGTTCTCTCACTCGATTCAAAAAGAACATTGGTTTTAAATTTCTTTCCGCCCAACGTATCGATTGATGTTGGAAATTCAAACTTTACCGGATTAATATTTTTAGTGATCGGATTATTGTTTTCAGCAATTCCCAATGGGAAGTAAGGCCAAGGAAGACTCGTATACTGAGGATTCCCTCCTACATCACCGGTTACCAATTTCAGCAGAGCAAATTTCTTTACATCTTTTACCAAAGCAGGATTGATTCTCAAACCATAATTAAAAAAGAAATCGGTCATATTGATGTCAACCGGAAACGGCATTACTTTTTTAGATCTTGTCAGCGTATCCATTTCAGCATTCACGGCATCGATCATCCAAAGAGTTTTTCCACCATTCATGATGTACTGATCCAAAATTACTTTTTCACCGTCTGTAAATGCTTTCCTAGGTTTTGCGATGACCAAAGCACTCATTTGCTTTAACAGAGGTAAATCTGCCAAAGTCAGCTCCACATTATTTTTCGGAATCACCGGACCTGCATCATAACTTTCTAAAGCCAAATTCATAAAACCTTGAAACTCTTCAGGTCTTAGCTCATCCTGATTCACCAAAACTCCCACCTTTTTTCTTTGATTGGTAGATACTGCTTTGATATTGGAGACTAAATTATATTCCAAATTCTCAATCGATTTTCTCAGCTGTTCATCTGCATTGATATTAGCCTGCTGTACAACCAATGGAATAGAAGCTCCATTCTGCCCATGTTTTACGACCGCATACGGAAATAAGTAAATCTGTGTAATCTTTCCATCTTTATTATCCGGAAGCACAGAAGGCTGCATTCCCATTGCCATCAATGTGTCCTGAGACATTTTTGTCTTGATGGGATCGATGAATTTAAAGTCAATTTTAGGATTGATCTTTCTAAATTCTTCAAGCATAAATCTGGTTTCGCTCTGTAACTGTTTAAAGCTTGCTGGGAAATCTCCTTCAAGATAAACATCTACAGTAACCGGTTTTTTAATCGATTCTAAAATCTTTACAGTGCTTTCAGAAAGCGTGTATCTTTTTTCTTTAGTTAAATCCAACCGAATTCCTGAGAACATCAAAATGATGCTTAATGGCAAAATGACAAACAGTAAAATTCCGAATGGAGATTTAAGGGATATCTTCTTCATGTTTTTACTTCTTTTTATTGATAAAATGATTGGACAATGCTAACGTAAGACCGATGATGAATACAAAATAAGCAACATCTTTAAAATCAATCAAACCTCTGGTGAAACCCAAGAAATGCTGATAAAACCCAACATTCTGAAGGATAAAATCTGCTCCACCTAATAATTTGTAACTCGCCAACTGCTCGATCCCAAAATACATGATGAAACACATGAAGACACCCAACAAATAAGCCATGATTTGATTTTGTGAAAGCGAAGATGCTAAAATCCCCACGCCGGCAAATGCTGCAATCAGGATCATTAATCCGAAATAACTTCCGAAGGTCATTCCCAAATCAATATTTCCTTCCGGAACTCCCAAAACATATACGGTGTATAAATAAATCAACGACGGAATGAGACACAAAATACCAACTACCCACACCGACAGAAACTTCCCAAAAACCAATTCTGAAACTTTCAGAGGTTGAGAAAACAGCCAGTTTAAGGTGCCGGTTTGCTGTTCTTCCGCAAAAGTTTTCATAGATAATGCTGGAATGATAAACATTAAAAGCCAAGGTACCAAAACAAAGTAGCTTTGTAAAGAAGCCAAACCGATGTCAAAAATGTTAGACTCGTTCTCGAAAAAAAACAAAAACAAGGTCGTTATCAGACTGAATGCCGCGATAATCACCCACGCGCTCCAGTTTCCGAAATAACTCCAAAGTTCTTTTTTAAAAATTGCAATCATGTTTTTTAGTTATGAGTTATAGGTTATTAGTTATGAGCAATTACTGAATTTACAATTCATCACACTTAACGGATAACTTTATTTATTTTTTTTACTCTTATTCACCATCTTCACCGTCATCATGATTAAAAATACCAAAACGAAAAATCCGGTAATTAATTGCCACCAGTATTCGATTACGGAAGATTTTAAAATTACTGTAAATACGACCAGAAATAAAATGAAAGTAGCAATTTCGTTAGCTTGTCTTAGTTTTATATTGGCTATACTTAAAGTCTTTCCGTTAAGATTTTTTAATTGATTTACCTTTTTCCAGCACCAGTAATGATAAATTGCCAACCCGATGAGGAAAGTAAGCTTTAAATGGAACCATGGGCTTTTCATCAGTCCTGTATTCAGAAAAATCAGAATTAAACCGCATACTGCCATAATAATTCCTGCCGGAACTGTAATAATATTCCATAGCCTGCGAGCCATAAAGGTATATTGTTCTCTTAGGATTCTCTTTTTATCTTCCTCAAAAGCATCGGTATCTTTATAATACACAAAAATTCTAACGAGATAAAAAATTCCTGCGAAATAACTAACCATAAAAATAATATGCAACGCCTTGATGATAGTATATAGCATTTTAAATCGATTTAGTTTTTGGAACTATTTCACAATGAGCATCTATCATTTTCAAATACTTAAAAAATTCTTGCTTACCATTTCTAGAGCTCCTGTAATTAGAAAATATAGAAAATGAAATAGAAGCAAAACATGCAATATAGATGGAAAATTCAGCTTTTTGATTATTTAAATTAACAAATAACAAGACTGCTAAAGAAAATAATAAAATCAATAGATTAAAAAGTTTTAGCCCTATTGACAGTTCAACATATTCTTTATTGAATTTGTTTCCAGTAAAACGCCCTTTAAAGCTTGGAAAATCTTTGCCCATTAATTCTAGAGTGAAACCATTTTCAAAAACTTTTCCTTTAAAATATTTCCCACTATAATTCGGAAAAGTATCAAATATACTTTTTTCAATCCTTTGTAAAACCTCTTCTTTAGGCAACGAAAATTCTAAACTGTATTTTGAATTAACAAACATGTGCTTTGAAAATAAGCGCAAATATAATGATTTTGTACTTGAATTCTGCTATATTAAAAGCGATAAACAAGCTTCAAATCTGCACGTACACTTACATCGTAAATACTGCCTTTCTGTAAAAGCAGAATTAGTAGGATCTAGAAAAAAACCTTCATTATCGTCAGTGTAATTCCTTATTTGCACATTGGTTGGGTTTGAATATTGTACGTTTCTTCTTAAAACCGCTAATCCTGTTTTAAACATAAGACCAAATCTTTTGTCTATTGGAAAAAATGCGTTGAAATTAATATTCGAACCGTACTTTCTTCTTCTATAATCTGCTCTTTCAGCAATATAAACCTCGAAATAATCTGATTCTGATTTTACAGGAGTAACTCTATATTATCTAAGTTCTGTTGGTGATAAACCTAAAAAAACTCCCCCCGCTCACGAACATTAGAATCTTTTTACTATCTGGATTGAGCTGAAAATATAATTCTGGAGCAATCTCAATGCGCTGATAATCTCTTACTTCACCACCATGATTCATTTCTTTCAAAAGTGGGAAAATATTGAGATTGCTAAAACCGATCCCTAATTCGGCACCAATTAAAAATCTTTTATTTAATCTGTAATTGTAGCCACCTTGCCATCGCGGCGCAATCGAAACTACTTGTTTAAAAGGGCTGAAAGTCACCATATAATTGAACTTCTGAGCGCTTAAATTTTGGATTCTTAAAAAAAGATAAGAAGAAGTAAAAGTTTTTCATAAAATATTTCAACAGGTGAATCTGATAAAAATAGTACAATTTTGTAGACCTAAGGAAAAATTATATAAAACTATAAAAGCAATCAATTTTGAAAAGAAATACTATCGATTTTCTTGCCGTTAGCATATTTCTTAATGTATTTTAATTTTCCTTTTTCATCATAATATTTCCAGTCACCGAAGTAATACCAATGCCTCTGTACGTCGGAAACATCTAGTTTAGACTGACCTTTTTCCATTATTTTACCATTAAGATGATAAAGTTTTGTCTTGGTTACACTCTTTCTAATTTTATCTTTTTGATACAAGTTACCACCAAAAGTGGTTTTCCACACTCCTACTTTCTCACCCATCTTGTATTTTCCAACCGCCGTTAAAGTTCCCTGATCAGATGAATATTCTTCTCTCCATTTTCCGTGGCGTTTTTGCCACTTGTTTTCAACTTTTACATATTGATTGATTTCCTTTATTTTACAGGAAGTAGAGACAAAAAATATAAGACTTGCAAGTAAGAGATTTTTAATCATAAAAAAACAGAATTTCAGTAAATATAGAAATTCTGTTTTTACTCTACAATTGTAGAACTCTTTATTTTTTTTAAGAAAGAATATCTGCTTTCTTCAATTTATGAATATTTATAGTACGTAACTTTACGTAATCTCACAAAATCTTTCTCAAGAAATTGGTTCAATTTAATAATGCTATTTAAAATCTATAGACAATTTTAAAATCAAGATTAAAATCTCCCACAACACCGTTTCTTTCTGTCGATCCAAAATAACCGAAAGAAAACCAATCGTCACTTCTATCCGATGTTTCCTGCCTGTTAATTACATTGCTATATTGAACATTTGAATTCGATAATCCAACTCCAATTTTTGGCATGAAATAAAATGATGTAGACTTTCCAAAAGGAATCATTGGAGCATAACTTACAGTAAACCCTTTTTTATTTCTCATGTAATCAGCTCTGTCGAAGGTAAAATCTCCATCATCCGACGTATATTCATCATACGTCTTCACTTGAGTTTTTTCAATGTAAAAAAGAGAAAATGAAATAAAATGCTTAATTCTTTCACTTGCTTTCGTATCATAATAAAACTCCGGACGAATTTCAAAACCTCTGTACCCATTTTTTGTACGTTCGTCTAGTCTGGTTCCATCAGAACCATAGCCAGCTTCAATACCCAACCAGGACCTTTCTGTAAGCTGATGAACGTAGCCAATTGCAACTCTAGGTGCAAAAGAAAGAAAAGGCTTGGTTACACTAAAAGTAGCAAAAGACTTTTTCTCTTCCTGAGCGTAAAAATACTGACCTAGCAAAATCAGAAAAACGATTATCGGTTTTTTCATCGGTATGTAAAATTAAGAAATCACCCCTAGTTCTTTTCCTACTTTTTCAAAAGCAACGATAGCTTTATCTAAATGTTCTCTTGTGTGAGCTGCAGAAAGCTGCACTCTGATTCTCGCTTTTTCTTTCGGCACTACCGGATAAAAGAACCCAATTACATAAATTCCCTCATCCATCAACTTTTCAGCCATCTTCTGAGCCAGTTTTGCATCGTACAACATCACAGGCACAATCGCAGCATCGCCTTCCGGAATATCAAAACCTTTCGCTTTCATTTCTGTTCTAAAATATTCTGCATTTTCCATCACCTGATCACGAAGTGAAGTGTCATCAGAAATCATCTCCAAAACTTTCAATGCAGCACCTACAATTCCGGGAGCTAATGAGTTTGAAAATAAATAGGGACGAGAACGCTGTCTCAACATATCGATGATTTCTTTTTTACCAGAAGTAAATCCACCCAAAGCACCACCTAAAGCCTTTCCAAGAGTCGAAGTAATAATATCTACTCTACCCATCACTTCGTTAGCTTCGTGAGTTCCACGACCCGTTTTACCAATAAAACCGGTTGCGTGAGAATCATCAACCATTACCAAAGCATTGTATTTGTCTGCTAAATCACAAACTCCCTTTAGGTCAGCTACAATTCCGTCCATTGAGAAAACACCGTCAGTAACGATGATTTTAAATCGATGATTTTTCTCTGAAGCTGCAATCAGCTGTGCTTCAAGATCTGCCATATTGTTGTTTTTATAACGGTACCTTGCCGCTTTACAAAGACGAACCCCGTCAATAATCGACGCGTGATTGAGTTCATCTGAAATAATTGCATCTTCTTCGGTAAATAATGGTTCGAAAACACCTCCATTCGCATCAAAACACGCTGCGTATAAAATCGTGTCTTCAAGACCTAAAAACTGAGCGATTTTCTCTTCCAACTGCTTGTGAATATCCTGAGTTCCACAGATAAAACGTACCGAAGACATTCCGTAACCATGAGATTCAATCATATCCTGAGAAGCTTTCATTACTTCCGGATTGTTTGATAGTCCCAGATAATTGTTAGCGCAGAAATTCAGCAGTTTCATTCCGTTGGCTTCAATTTCAGCACTTTGTTGTGACGTGATGATTCTTTCTTTTTTAAAAAGACCATCGTTTTCGATATTTTTAAGTTCGTTCTGTAGATTTTCAAGATACTTTTCAGAGATCATTATAATAATTTTTTAGGTTCGCTAATTTAATAAAAAGCCTTTAAAGTATCTGCTTTTTCATTTATAATTCTAAATTTTGATTGCGATGTTTAATTTGAGTGAAATATTTTACAATAGAATCCATTGATAAAACTAAAACATAAAAGAAAGCCTCCAAAACTGAAGGCTTTCTGTATTTAAAAGTTTATTTAATTAATCTGAAAGTTTATTCTTTTACAAATTTAAATTTAGCCTGCTCAATATCAATAAAATAAACTCCTGAAGACAAAGTAGAAACATCAATCTTTTTCTCTGTTTTCCCTTTTTTCACCAACCTTCCATCTGATGTGTATATGGAGTATTCAGTCTGTCTTTTTAAACCTGATACAAATAACTCATCTTTTGCAGGATTGGGATAAATAGCAAACTGATCCAATTTGATATCATATGTACTTAGGGTATTATCCTGTGTCACCGTAGAGTTTTTCTCCAAAATCTGATATTCATAATTAAACTCTACACTTGCTATTGGAAACGCAACTGTCTCTGTAAAATATTGATTGTTCAATGTATTATTTAGAGCAAAATAAGCAACCTGCCCTCCTGTTCCGTTGACTTTGATTGGTAAAGGCATCTCAAAAAAACTTACCGATGCATGACTTTGAGTTTGAGCAGCTTTGAAAGTTAATGTATTTCCGGTTTGCTTCCATCGGATATCGTAGGTAGGATATCCCTGACCGTAAATCCAATCAGCAAAAAAAACCGTAAAATCTTTCCCTGTAGATTGCAGTAATGATGAGGTCAAATCTGAAGTTTTCACATAATTGTATGCTAAATTTGGTCTTGCATGATAATCTTTCAGAGCCTGATAAAATACGGTTTCACCTAAAATCCACTTGATCATTCTTACTACATAACCACCTTTAGAATAAGACAGTCTTCCATTAAAAATCATTCCAACACTGCCTAAATTGGCATCAGTAACATAAACACTTCCACCTGGCTGACTTGTTATAAAATTCTTCTGATCAAGCAAATAGCTCAAAAACTGCGGATTGGTTAGTAATAACTTCTCATTGGCAACATGCTCCCCGAAGGTCGCAAATCCTTCATTCAGCCAGATGTCATTCCATGCTCCGCAGGTTACTTTATCACCAAACCACTGATGAGCGAGTTCATGTGCAATTAATTGTCTGCTCCATGCGCCCATCGAAGACATGGTCTGATGCTCCATACCGCCGCCAGCAGTGAATTCCATATGACCGTACTTTTCGTTTCTGAAAGGATAAGGTCCGAAGAAAGTCTCAAAAGTATTCATCACCGTTTTTGTCCATTCTATATTGGCCATACTTGTCGTATTGGTAGACGTTCCCGGATAAATATAATTAACAAAAGGAAAAGGCGGCGTTCCCATTGTATCACTCAGTTTGACAAAATTTGTTATTGATAGCGCTATCAAATAGGCAGCCGTAGGATATTGAGTTCTCCAGAAGGTTAATTTCTGTCCGCTTCCAAGAATTGTTTCACTCATCAACTTTCCATTAGAAGCAACGCTGTACTGTGGCGGAGTGGTAACCTTTATATCGAACCGATCAATTTTATCATTTAAACTTTGTTTTGTAGGAAACCAATCTTGCGCTCCGTACGGTTCATTTAAAGTAGAGAGCACAGGATTTCCTCCTCCCTGAGTATTGGTAAAAAAAGCATTGTTATTAGTAGGAGGAGCTCCGTTGTATTCAATGGTCAATGAATCTAAAACGTTTGCAGGAAGAGCGGATGTAAAATCGATTTTGACTTCTTTTGTAGCCAACTGCTGAAAAACTAAGGGTTGCCCGTGAAAAGTAACCTGTGAGACAGTCAACTGATTAGTTAAATCAAAATAAATACTGCTCATTGCCTGATTTGGTTTGAAATGAGAAGTCACAGAGCCAGAAATCTGATAAACAGAAGGATTGATAGACACATCCATTCTTTGGTACTGTAGGTCGTAATTAAGAGTATTAGGATTGGTATTTCCTGTGCTCATTTTGGCAGCATAAGATTTCATCTCCTTTGCCATCAATCCTTTCATTTCAATATTTTCCTGAGCGAAGACTGTTTGAGATACTAAAACACTTAAAAAAAGAAGGTAAAATTTTTTCATATCCATTAAATATACGATTGTCTAAATGAAATAGCTTTTGATTGAAATAGAATCAAATTCATTATCAACAAATAAAAGTTTAAAGATAAAAAAAACCTTTCAATCTGAGACTAAAAGGTTTATCATATGATTTAATATTTTTCTAAAGGTCTAAAGCAGGCTGAAGAATTTTTTCAATTCTGTTTTTCACCATATCTACAGATCCTGAATAATTGTTAACTAAGATAGAAAAAACCAGCGTTCTTCCTGTATTTGTTTTCATGTAACCGGTCAATGCTTTTACTTTATTTAAAGTTCCGGTTTTAGCGAAAATCTGTCCGTTTCCTTGACCGATGAACATTCTTTTTAAAGTTCCCGTCTGTCCTGCAATCGGTAGAGAATCAAAATACGTTTTGTAGTACTTCTGATTCATCAATGATGTCAAAAACTTCACCTGAGAAATCGGAGTTACATGATTGCTTCTTGATAAGCCGCTTCCGTCCATATAATTTAAACCTTCTACATCAAAAGCGACATCTTTTAAGTGTTCGTTTACTACAATTCTTCCCGATTCTGTTGTCTGGTCGCCCATTTTCTGGAAACCAACTGTTTTTAACAAAGCTTCTGCCAATCCGTTATCACTACGCTGATTGGTATAGTACACAATATCGGAAAGTGTTGGAGATTTGTACGCAGAAATCATTTTTCTAACTTCAGGAGTTCCATCAGTCGTTTTCGGACTTACTTTTCCGGTTACACCAACTCCACTTTTCACCAAAGTAGCCCTGAAGCTATTGGCTAAAAATGCGGGTGCATCAGGAAGTTTAGTTGTTAAAATTCCATCACCATCATACTTTTCAGCATATACCATTTGATTGGCATAAGGTGAAACATAGAAATATTTTTTGTCCGAAGCTAGATTATTCCCTTTCTTAACGATCAGTTTTTCGTTCGCAGGATTGATCTCACGTGTTGTACCAACCGGCAGATAGTAATTATTGTTTTCTAGCCACACAACATTTTCCGGAAGTCTCGAAATGTTACCTTTGAAAAGCGCTGTCTGAATAATAATATCACCATTTACCTTTTTGATTCCCTCACGAGATATTCCACTCAAGAAGTCTGAAACGATTTCTTTGTAAGACCAGGCTCCCGCTTTGTTGGTCCCCAAAGATGGATCACCACTTCCTACAATGTAAAGATTTCCGTTTAAAACTCCATTCTCATCGATTTCTCCTGAATATTCTAGCTGTGTCATCCAACGGTAATTTTCTCCCAACAGATGTAAAGCAGTTTCTGTGGTCAACAATTTTGTGGTAGAAGCAGGAACAAGCGGAGTAGTTTCGTTGTACGAAGAGATTACTTTCTTCGTTTTCGGATCAAAGATTACAAATCCCCAAGTTGCATTTTTCAGCACAGGATCCGTCATCATTGTGTTTAGGTTTACGTCTACAAGTTCTTTGGGAGACAAAAAAGCTTTTTCAATCGCTGTTGCGGGAGAAGGTAAGTTTAATCCGCTTTTTTGACTGTCGAAATTAGGAGAATAAAGAACCGTAGATACAGTAGATTGAGCAAGGAAAAAACCAGTGGCCAAAACCGTAATACCTGAAATATACTTTCTGTAATTTATCATCAATTTTTTCTTTTGTTCTATTTTGGATGAGATAAAAAACGATTAGTTAAATCACTTCTTAGAGTCCAAAAACACATAATAAACGTTCAAATGTAGATATTATTGTGACAAACCAACCTATGAAAGTATGATAAAAGCATATAAAGTTTGTTAAAGAGTGTTAAAAATCCACAAAAACCTCTTTTTTAATGCTTTGATACGCAGTGATTTCGTCAAATTCTTTCAAACTTAATAATACAAGACTTTTAAATTTTTCATAGTTCTTACCTCGCGGTAGCTTCAACAAGATCTGAAACTGATACAGATTATTCAATCGAGCAATCTGCGCTCTTTCCGGACCAAGAATACAGTCTTCAGGCAAATATTTCCTTAAAATTGAACCTAAAAACTGGGAAGCACGGTTGACTTTATCATCTTTGATGTGCTTCAGCTCAATCATTATTAATTTGGTGAAAGGCGGATAATGAAATTTTTGTCTCTCGGTGAGAAAATATTTATAAATTTTCATCACATTATTCATTTTAATCAACTGAAAAACAGAATGATCCGGATTGTAGGTCTGAATTAAAACTTTCCCGTTGCCAGAAACTCTCCCCGCGCGACCTGAAACCTGGGTAATCAATTGATAGGCACGTTCCTCTGCCCTGAAATCCTGAACATATAACATAGAATCAGCCTTTGGAATGGCGACCAGTTCAATATGATCAAAATCCAGGCCCTTGGAAATCATCTGTGTTCCAACGATAATATCAGTTTCTCGATCTTCTATCTTCTCATATAATTTTTCGTAGGCAAATTTTTTCCGCATCGAATCAACATCCATCCTGTCGACTTCATTTTCAGGGAAAACCTTTGAAATCTCTTCATGAATTTGCTCTACACCCACACCTCTTTCATTCAAATTTTCGGAATGACATTTTGGGCATGCTCTCGGTTTTGAAGCTCGCTGTCCACAATAATGGCATTTCATTTCATTGGCCGCTTTGTGATAGGTTAAAACAACATCACAGTTTGAACAGTAATTAACATAACCGCAAGTCTCACATTCTATCACACTTGCATAACCACGTCTGTTATGAAGAATGATCGTTTGATTTTTTTCGTCTAATGTTTTCTTAATTTCATCAATCAGCTGCAAAGAAAAGTTACCTGAAACTTTTTTCGAATCCTGGGCTTCTTTAAAATTAATGAGTTCAAATTCAGGCAACTTCACATTCCCGAATCTTTCGTTTAAGAAAATATAGTGTAATTTTTCTTTTCTGGCCAAATAATAACTTTCCACGGAAGGTGTAGCCGAACCTAAAATCACTCTCGCATCGTAAAATCCTGCTAGAACCAAAGCTGCATCTTTCGCATTAAAAAATGGAGAAACTTCTCTCGGTCTGTACGCTGAATCATGTTCTTCATCCACGATGACCAAACCTAAATTCTGATAAGGCAGAAACAAAGCATTTCTTGTGGCAATAAGAATTTTGATATCGTTATTTTTGATTCTTCTCCAAACCTCCACTTTTTCAAAATCTGTCAATTTCTGATGATAAAAACCAAGTTGGCGTCCATATTTTTTTTCTAAACGTTGGGTGATTTGTTTGGTTAAAGAAATCTCGGGAAGTAAAAACAAAACATTTTTGCCTTCGTTTACCGATTCTTCAATTTTCTCTAAATACAAATGCGTTTTTCCAGAAGATGTAACACCGTGAATCAGAACATTTTTCTTTTCATTAAAAGCTTCATCAATTTCTGTTTTTGCTTCTTTCTGCGCCTCAGACAATTCTTCAATTTCCTCTATCTCTCCTTCATAGCTTTCGATTCTGTCTTTTTGAAGGTAGTATTCTTCCACCAGATTTTTATCTGCCAATGCTTTGAAATGCGAACTGCCAAAGTATCCGTCCTCAAATAATTCCGATTTTTTGATGTGCGCGTCAGGATTTTCAGTTTGTTTTTCAGTGATATTCAGGAAAAGTTCTTTCTGCTTTTTAGCTCTGTTGAGTTGCAAAAGAATTTCGGTCAGATTATGATTTTCCAAAACCTCATCTTTCACTTTTACATAGGCAACTTCTTTGGCTTTATATTTTTCAGCAACTTTTTCATCAATCTCAATATATTGCAAATCAATTAATGAGTTAATCGTTTTGATGATTTCCTTTTTGGGAATAAACGCTTCAATATCGGTCAGATTAATCAACTGACGAACTTCCAAGGCCTGAATGAGATACATCTCGTTGACATCCAGATTTTCAAATTCAATGACTGCGTGGGGCTTCAGCTTTAAATAGGTTTCACTTTCCAGTTTCAGAGAAGACGGAAAAGCAAAGCGGTAAATTTCGCCCAAATTGCAGAGATAATAACCAGAAAGCCAGTTCCAAAATTTGATTTGCTCCGTAGTAACAATTGGATACTCATCTAAAATGCTGATAACTTCTTTGGCAACAAAATTTTCCGGTGTCTGATCGTGAAGTTCAAAAACAATTCCTGTATAAATTTTTTTTCCACCAAACGGTACAAGGACACGCATTCCGTTTTCAATTTTGAAAGCGAGTTCTTCGGGAACTTTGTAGGTAAAAGTTCCTTTTAAATTAAGCGGCAAAATGATCTGGGCGTACTGCAAGGGAAAAATTAAAATGTAAAATTAAATGTTTCTGAAGACAACTGCAATTTTTTTGTTCGTGATATGATTTTGATTTGCTACCGAATCATTAATAGCCCTGATCGCAACGGCATCCTTTTTTGTGGCTGAAAAATCCTTGAAATACCGAAAGGAAGTGGTTACAAAAAAGATATAGTGGAGAGCAGGAAAAGCTCCTAAAAAAGTCTTTTAAAAAATAAATTCGAGAATCTGGTACCAAACCGCTGTAGTAAAAAAGCCCAGAATTATACTGAACCCAATGGTGAGATTGGTCAGTTTGGTATTGAGTCTGAATTGTTCGGCAATAATGCTGGAAGTTACAACGGTCGGCATTGCGGATTCAAAAATGGTAATTTTGGCAACGTTGCCCGTGATTCCAAATAGAAAAACCAATCCCAGACTGATTATCGGAGCCAAAATCAATTTATAAAACATAGACGCAGACATCTGTGGAATCAACTTTTTCCAGCCGTTGAATTTCAACTGCAAGCCGACGGAAAATAATGCAAGCGGACTTAAAGTTGCGGCCAGTTTGTCAAAAAGCGGTTCTGCAAAAGTAAAATCAATAAATGGAGACAAAACCAATGCAGCAATACAACCTAGGAGCGGTGGAAAGGTGATCAATCTTTTAAAAATAAACTTCGCACTCACTGCGCCTGATTTTCCGCCACCTCGAATCGCTGTGATAATTCCCAAAGTGGAAAGCGAAAAAAACATCGTCTGGTCGCAAATGATGGCGATGCTTAAAAGACTTTCCCCGTAAAATGCGCTGATTAAAGGAAAACCTATGAAAGAAGTATTGCTGTAACCGCTGACTAATTCTAAAGTACTTCGTGATCTTTCGGAATATCCTTTCGCTTTACAGTACATTTTCATAAAAACGAAGGCAAAAACTGCAGTCAGAAACGTTGCGAAAATCGGGAAAAGCATCTCCAGAGACCACTGAACTTTGGGCAAATATTTGAATGAAACAGCGGGCAATGCGAGATAAAGAATCCAAGTATTGATGCCTTTGTGAGCGTCGGGATGGATGGATTTTGTTTCTTTGAGGATCATTCCCGCAAGAATGCAGACGCCGATTAAAACAAAATTTACCATAATTCTAAAAAGTATTCTGCAAATTTAGTGATATTGCTCAAAAAAGCTTCAAGGTTAAAATTAATTCATCGTGTCCCACAAAGTCATTACCTCAACATTTTTTACAGGTTTTGACAACTTAATTCTCCTTGACGTTTTCGGCAGCAGATCAAAAAAGTTGTCAGAGAAATGGGTGTCGCCCATTAAATAAACATCTTTTGCCAGAACATCGGTGGAGATTTCGATTACTGTAGGAGATATTTTTTTGATTTTGATGTTGGATTTTGTGAGTTTTAAGTCTTTTGGTTTTGCGAAGAAATGAAGATTTTCTGCAATGATTTTTTTATTGACATCTTTTAAAATCAATTTTAAAAAAACTTCATTTTTATTGGAATATTTAATTAAATTTTTAATTTCTACATGATCGATCTTCGCGATTCCCTCCAATGTTTTTCCATTCTGAACCGTCGTTAAATCATTTAAAATTTTACCATTAAAATCAATAACCTGAATTTCTACTTTTATATCTTCAAACTTTTTTAATTCATCATTAACGGCGTAAAAGTTCAAAAAACCGTCGATTTCTTCCGTTAAAATCACCTGATTTTCAAAACTTCTTTTGACCTGATAATGCAAAGCTTTCCAATTTCCTAAATAATCAATCGACGACCACGAAATTACAGGCCAGCAATCATTCAACTGCCAATACAGCGTTCCCATATTGTAAGGTTTTGCGCGGCGGTGAGCTTCTATGGCAATCTGCATTCCACGAGCCTGAAGCAGCTGGGAAACGTAATTGTATTTCACAAAATCTTTCGGAACCACATAATCCCGCTTCATATATTCGTTGATGATATAAAAACCACGTGCATTTTTTTCGTGCGCTTTGATCGTTGAATTTTCTAAACTTAAATCTGGTTCTCCAGAAAACATGGATTTAACAGCCTCTAAACTCGGCATTCCCTGAAAACCGTATTCAGAAGCAAAGCGAGGCACTTTTTCGTTATAAATTTCAAACGGAAATTCGCCCCACCAAACACCCCAGTAATGAGAATCGCCTTCGGTTAAACTTTCTTTGTGTCCCCAACCGATTGACGGTGATGTCGGCCAGTAGATATTTTTTTCTGAGGTTAAATTTTCCTTCAAAGCATATGGTATTATCTCATGGAAAACCTTTTTATAATCTTTCCAGACCTGAAGAGAATCTTCTTTTGAATATTTGAACTGTTTCTGATAACCCCAGTTGACAATCGCTTCGTCAATTTCATTATTTCCGCACCACAAAGCGATGGACGGATGATTTTGAAGCCGGTTGACCTGATCTCTGACTTCCTCTTTTACGTTATTTAAAAAATCTTCATCTGACGGATAAAAACTTCCGGCAAACATAAAATCCTGCCACACGAGAATTCCGTTTTCATCGCAGGCCTTGTAGAATTCATCATCTTCATAAATTCCGCCACCCCAGACACGAATCATATTCATGTTGGCATCTTTGCAGTCTTTGATGAGTTTTCGATATTTTTCTTTGGTAATTCTCGGCGTAAAGCTGTCAGATGGAATCCAGTTGGTTCCTTTTGCATACATTGGTTTTCCGTTCACTTTAAAATAGAATGATTTTCCTTTTCCGTCTTTTTCCTGATTTAATTCGATGGTTCTCAATCCAATCGTCTTATCTTTTTGGTCAATAATTTGAGCATCCTTTTTCAGAGCAAATTTTAAAACATAAGTCATTGCTTTTCCCCATCCATTCGGTTGCCAGAAATGTGGATTTTCAATTTTAAATGGAACTGAAATTTTGTTTAAACCTTTTTTTAGAACAATATCATGATTTGCTTTATCCGTTGTAAAAATATATTTGCCTTCATTCTCCGCAAAAATTTCGGCATGAATTATTAAATCTGCCTTTTGCTTGGTTAAAGATTTCTGTTCGATTTTTACATTTTCAAGTTTTGCATGATTCCAGAAATTCAATTTGACATCTTTCCAGATTCCGGCAGTGACTAATCTTGGTCCCCAATCCCAACCAAACTGATATTGCGCTTTTCTTACAAAACTTCGCGGCGTTTCCGGCATGGTGAACGGAACTTCTTTGGCTAATTCTTTTCCGACATTGACTGAAGATTTAAATTTAATCTGCAACGTATTATTTCCAACTTTCAATTCATTTTTCACCGGAATTTTCCATGTTCTGAACATGTTGTTTGTTTTCTTCAGCAGTTTTCCATTCAAATAAATTTCAGAAAAAGTATCTAGTCCATGAAAAATCAAATTGGCATTTTGGTTTTTTAATTCTTCAGATGAAATTTTAAAAACCGTCTGATAATCCCAGTTTTCATTTTCTACCCACTGTACTTTTTTCTCGTTTTCATCTTTATACGGATCGGGAATTACTTTATTGTCCATCAAATCCAAATGAACGGTTCCCGGGACCGTGGCGGTAAGCCAAGAATTTTCTTTTGCATTTTTAAACTGCCACTTTTCTGGCGAAAGATTTCGCTCTGAAGATTGTGAAAATGAAACTACATAAAGTACAGTTAAAATGAATGAAATCAGATTTTTCAAAGTGAAAATTTAAATATTAGACTTTAGCTTTTTAATCTCCTCAGCATTGGCAAAAGATTCATACGGCAGCACCGCCGAAGAATGAAAATATCTCCCGTCCGTCACATTTTCCAACTCTGATATATTATTCGAACGTACTCCGCCACCGATTAAGATTTTAATATCATCACCACAATTCTCAATAAGTTTTTTTAAAATTTCTTTTCCTTCCATCGCAGAATTTTCGCCGCCGGAAGTGAGAATTTCTTTGAAACCTAATTCAATCAGTTTTTCCGTAGATTCAAAAATATTTTTAGTTCGGTCGATTGCGCGGTGAAAAACGCAGGGTTTACCGTTGGCCAGATCAACCAAGAGTCTGTTTTTTTCATAATCGATTTCCTGATTTTCATCTAGAATGCCGAAAACAAAACCATCAGCCTTCGCCTTTGAAAATTCAATAATATCTCTCTGCATCCGCATAAATTCTGAATCACTGTACATAAAACCGCCACCTACAGGGCGGATCATCACATGAATCGGTTTTGAATATTTATCTTTTAAGTATCTTAATTCTTCAAGGTCTGGAGTGATTCCTCCTGAATTGATGTCGGCACAGAATTCAATTCTGTCTGCAACGGAATTTAAGGCTATTTCAGCGGAAGTGATATCAAAAGTGGCTATTTCTAAAAACATAGTTTTGTTGGATGTTTGATGATGGGGGATGGATGTCTTTTCGAAGAGAAACGAAGAAGCAATCTTTTCGACTTGTGGAAATATGCTCAACAGATCGCTTCGTTCGGAGTGACTTTTCACTTGGCTCTTCTCACATTTTACTTTTTACCTGGCTCTTTTAAAACTATTTCAAAGCAAAATCAGGTTTTTCAAGGCGGTTTCCTTTCTGGTCGTAAACAGCAAAATTAAATCCGTCCTGAATACAGTATGAACCATATTCCCCTTTTTTATTAATGGCAATAAAGCCCACCTGAATATCTTTTAAATTTTTATTTCTTCGTTGAGTAATTTTCACAATCCTTTCAACTGCTTCTTTACAAGCCTGTTGCGGATTTCTTCCCTGTCGCATCAGTTCGACAACAAGATGAGTTCCGACTGTCCTGATGACTTCTTCACCATGACCGGTTGCCGTTGCAGCACCAACTTCATTATCGACGAACAAACCTGCACCGATAATCGGCGAATCACCTACTCTGCCATGCATTTTAAAAGCCATTCCGCTCGTTGTACACGCTCCTGAGAGATTTCCCTGAGCATCCAAAGCGATCATTCCAATCGTGTCGTGATTTTCGATGTTAACAATTGGCTTGTATTTGCTGTCTTTCAGCCACTCTTTCCATTCTTTTTCGGATTCTGCTGTGAGAATATTTTCTTTTTTAAAACCTTGTGAAATGGCAAACTGAAAAGCTCCGTCGCCTACCAACATCACGTGAGGTGTCTTTTCCATAACCATTCTCGCTACAGAAATCGGATTTTTAATATTTTCCAAGCACGCTACCGAACCGATGTTGTAATTTTCATCCATAATGCAGGCATCCAGCGTCACTCTTCCGTCTCTGTCGGGGCGTCCGCCGTAGCCAACACTTCTTTCGTTCGGGTCATTTTCAACCAAACGCACGCCTTTTTCAACCGCATCCAAAGCTCTTCCACCTTTTCCTAAAATCTTCCACGCTTCTTTGTTGGCTTTTAAACCAAAATCCCAGGTTGAAAGAACGATGGGTTTACTGACCAACGTATTTTCATTTTCAGGAAGTTCTTTAGCTATTAAATCTAATGGATTCAGCAACAATGCGGATGATAATAGACCTGTTGTCTTTAAAAATTTTCTTCTTGAATTCATATTTTTAGGTTGAGGCTTTTAAGGTTAATCTTGAATAGTAAATTTTAAATCTTGAATCTTGAATCATTTTGCTCCGATTTCATCGACAAAAAGCCATGCTTTTGAATCTGCTCCGGGATTTCCTGCGGGAATAATTCCTGCGTTTTCTATTTTTACTTTTATAAATTTTGCTTGTTGACTTCCGAATTTAAGACTGATTTTTCCTTTTGCTGAAAGAATATCCGCTTTCCCTATCTCTTTGATGGCTTTGAAAGTTTTGCCGTCATCCGATATGGAAACAGCCGCTGATTTTGCCAGATGAATCCAGCTTCCTTTATTGTCTAATGTATTGAAATAAACTTCCGAGAAATTTGTTTTCTCGCCTAAATCAATCGTTGCCACAACATCATTTCCCTGAAAACCAAGCCATGTTTTTCCTAATTGTTTTACATTTCCGATAATTCCGTCAACCAACGTAAAAGCACCGCCGAAAGAATAATTTTCACTCGGCTGATTCTCCAAAGCGATTTTTTTTCCTGTCGTTTTTGAGGTAGAAAAATTCTGAGAAGAAACCGCAGATTTTAATTCATCATTTTCAAAATAAGCAGATTTAATGGTCATCGCTTTTGAAACCGGAATCGGATTCTGATAGCTTGAAGAACTTGATGTTGGCTCACTTCCATCTGTCGTAAATTTAATTCCGCTTGGATTTTGTGAAGTTGAAAGTTCGTAAGAAACACCTTTGCTATCAGGAATTACCTTTCCTGAAATGTTGTAAATACTTTTTGCATAGTTGATGTTCATTTTATCTAAAATCTTAAAATGCTCCACCACTCTGTTTTCAAATTCCTTGTAATTTTCCAACTTAGAAGTTCCCCAACCAACTTCGGAAAGTGCAAATAATCTTGGGAAAATCATGTATTGAACCTGCTTGAAATCTAAAATATATTCCGTCCATAAATTTGCCTGAACTCCCAAAATGTATTTCGACTGCTCCGCATTCAACTCAACAGGAATCGGATTGTAAGAATACACTTTATCTAAAGGCGTAAAACCTCCGAACGCATTCGGTTCGGTCTGAGGATCGCCCTGATAATGATCAAAATAACAATATGCTCCCGGTGTCATCACTGCAAAATGATTGGTTTTTGCGGCTTCAATTCCTCCCTTAATGCCTGTCCAGCTCATCACCGCAGCATTTGGTGCCAGTCCACCTTCCAGAATCTCGTCCCAGCCGATGATTTTTCGACCCTTTGAGTTGACATATTTTTCAATTCTCTGGATGAAATAACTTTGTAAGCCGTGCTCATCTTTAAGATTGTGTTTTTTAATTAAAGCCTGACAGTGTGCACATTCCTTCCATCTTGTTTTCGGACATTCGTCACCACCGATGTGAATATATTGCGAAGGAAAAAGCTGAATCACTTCATCCAAAACATTTTCCAAAAAAGTAAACGTTTCATCTTTCGGACAGAAAACATCATCAAAAACGCCCCATTTTGTCGCTGATTCGAAAGGTCCTTTGGTACAAGCCAGTTCAGGATACGCAGAAAGAGCGGCAAGAGCGTGACCAGGCATTTCAATTTCAGGAACGACCGTAATGTGTCGGTCCTGAGCGTATTTTACGACATCTTTAATTTGCTCCTGAGTATAAAAATAGGGACCGTAAGGTTTTCCGTCAAAAGTATCATCAACGTAAGCTCCAATCATCGATTCTTTACGTTTTGAACCGACTTGAGTAAGTTTCGGATATTTTTTAATTTCAATTCTCCAGCCCTGATCGTCGGTTAAGTGCCAGTGAAATGTATTCAATTTATACATGGCCAGATAATCGATGTATTGCTTTACTTCTTCTACAGTAAAGAAATGTCGGCAAACATCAAGGTGCATTCCGCGCCAGGCGAATTTGGGTTGATCTTCGATTTTTAGTGCAGGAATTTTGCTGTTTTGAGAAGTTTGAATAAGTTGAAGTAAAGTTTGAATACCCTGAAATAATCCTGATCTATCTTTTCCTGTGACAGAAATAAAATCTGCTACTATTTGAATTTCGTATTCATTATTTAATTCTTTTTTAAGATTTAAAAAAATGACATTAGTTCCACTTTTTTGATTGTTTTTTGATAAATCAAAACCTTTAATTTTATTTAGAGATTTTAAAAAAAATTGGTATTCAAAAGATTTTTCATCACCTTTTACAGCCGTGTCAAAATTTAATGAAAATTCTCCTTTGTGATACTCCACTTTTTGAGGATAAGGAATTAAATTCAGTTTGTTCTGAGAAAAAAATAAACTTGAAAATAAAAAAGGTAAGATCAGTAAAAAACGATGCATTTTTTGGTGGAATTAGATTTTAGCGAATATAATTCTTTTCTGAAAAATTCAGTCTATCATTTAACTATTTCAGCTTCGAAACATCTAATTTTGTATAAAATTAAATGATGAAAAAAACTTTTCTTTTGGCTGCCGGATTATTATTTTCGGTTTCTGCGCAGGCACAGATTTTAGATATAATTAAATCTACAGTTAAAAATCAAACAGGCGTTGATCTGAATAATCCTAAAACGACGACAAGTACGCCTACAACAACTCAGCAAACACCAACAAAAAACAATTCTTCAGTCAATTTGGGAAGTCTGACTTCAACCCAAATCTCATCAGGTTTAAAAGAAGCTCTAAATTTAGGAGTTACTGAAGGTGTGAAAAAACTGGGCGTTACTGATGGTTTCCTAAAAAATGAAGCTGTGAAAATTTTAATGCCCGAAAAATTAAGAGTTATCGATACCAAACTCCGCGCTATCGGACTAGGAAGTTTAGCTGATCAGGGCGTGAAATTATTGAACAGAGCTGCCGAAGATGCAGTTACACAATCTGCTCCGATTTTCACAAAAGCCATTACCTCAATGACAATTACCGATGCTAAAAATATTTTGTTGGGAGGTGATAATTCTGCGACAAACTATTTACAGAGTAAAACTCAATCTCAATTATTTACTGCTTTCCAGCCTAAAGTAAAGGCTTCTTTAGGGAAAGTCGGCGCAGATAAAGTCTGGACTCAATTAATTTCAAAATATAATACCTTAACTGGAAATGCTGTTTCCACTGATCTTAATGAATACGTTACCAACGAAACCATTAACGGTGTTTTTAAAATGGTAGCGGAGAAGGAAAGTGGCATCAGAAATAATTCGGTAATGAGAACGACGAGTATTTTGCAGAAAGTTTTTGGAGCGCAGGATGGTAAGTAGTTCTTTTGTCTTGAAACAAAAGAACCAAAAATTCAAGACTTGGAAACTTCAACTAAAAATCTTCAGTAATTCCTAAAAAATCTAAACTTGCGCAGATTCAAAATTGATTTTATTAAGATTAAGACCACCTGCGCTTCGAACAATAGATTTTTCTTAACGGAATTTCTAAAGATTTTTTTAACGCCTCAGTTTCCTATGTCGATTTAATTGAAATAAATATTTACAATAAAAAAACCTTGTCAGTGTGACAAGGTTTTTGCTTTATTTAGAATTGCATTTCCGGAATTTCTCCTTCGATGATTAAATCTGCTTCTGTAGATTTTATAATATGTTCTACCGAAACTCCGGGAGCCCTTTCAACAAGCTTGAATCCGGCTGGAGTTACATCTAAAACAGCTAACTCTGTTACCACTTTCTTAACGCAGTTGATTCCGGTTAAAGGAAGTGTACATTTTTTCAGGATTTTACTTTCTCCGGCTTTGTTGACGTGCATCATCGCTACAATAATATTCTCTGCGGAAGCGACCAAATCCATTGCTCCGCCCATTCCTTTAACCATTTTTCCGGGAATTTTCCAATTTGCAATGTCACCTTTTTCTGAAACTTCCATTGCACCAAGAATCGTCAAATCTACTTTTTGACTTCTTATCATCCCGAAACTAAATGCAGAATCGAAAAAAGAACCACCTTCTAAAATAGTAATCGTCTGCTTTCCGGCATTGATAACATCGGCGTCTTCTTCGCCCTCAAAGGGAAAAGGTCCCATTCCTAAAACTCCATTTTCGCTTTGAAACTCTACCGAAAGATTGTCGGGAACATAATTGGCCACCAATGTTGGGATCCCGATTCCTAAGTTTACATAATATCCGTCTTTTACTTCTTTTGAAATTCTCTTTGCAATTTGTTCTTTCGTTAGCATAACATAATCTTATCCCGCCAAATTAGCCATTTTTTCAGAATTATGAAATTTTTTCTTTTTTAAGTTTATCATAAATTTTATCGGTCGATTTTTTAATCTGTGGGTTTAATCCCTTAGAAATGAAATTTTTATTACATTAGGCTTTTATTTAAACCTAGTAAAAAAACAATAATACCTATTAAAACTACTTATAGAAGATGAAAGGAATACTATCTGTTATCATTTTGATGTTCTCAACTATCATTTTTGCACAGGAATTAAAAGATAGTAAATGGATATTAAAGTTAAATGCTGCGCAATTAGTTGATGTAGTCTCCTATCCCACTTTACAAATTTCAGCTGAGAGAAAAATAAATCCCTACTTCAGTGTCAATGCCGAATTTGGATACCAACTGTATGATTTTAATAAAGCAGATACAATCTTGTTAAAATCTAAAGGTTTTAAAGTAAATCTTGAAGGTCGTCTGTACTTATTTAAGTTACTTAAATCCAGAACTCAATCTAAAACAAGCGAATTATATGTCGGACTACAACTTTTCCATCGGAAAAACCAAGATACCTATAATTTAAAATTTATATCAAGTGACAACAACACTTTATACAGTGATGATTTTGGAGCAAAGAAGACAGCACATGGTTTTAATATTATTATAGGTAATCAAATTTCAGTATCAAAAAAACTTGTTTTGGAACCTTTTATCGGTATTGGTTCGCTTTATATCAAAACCCGAAATAGTGATTTGGAATATGATGAGGCAAAGCATGTGATTGACATCGATGGATTAAGTAGTATAAACTCGAGATTAGAAAGTAATACGGGTAACTTCACTAATTTCTGTTGGGGTTTCAGAATTGGTTACAGATTGCAGTGAGACTTGATGATAAAAGTTTTCGTGATTGCGGATAAAGATTCTTCTGTATGCTTTGAACTGAAGAAAAAAATACCCCGAAAGTTGATTTCGGGGCATTATTTTTTAAGAAACTGATTAGAAAATTACTCTTTTATTCTAACCGTTCGTTGCTCAATTCTTTTTTCAAATTTTTCGCCCTGGAAAATTCTCTGGATCATAATTCCGGGAATGTGAATCTGGTTGGGATCTAATTCGCCAGGTGCTACCAGCTCCTCTACTTCGGCGATGGTAATTTTTCCCGCTCCAGCCATAGGATGGTTGAAATTACGGGCTGAACCTTTGAAAATTAAATTTCCTGCATGGTCACCTTTCCATGCTTTTACGATGGAATAATCTGCGTCGTAGGCATGCTCTAAAATATGAGGTTTGCCGTTAAAATCTTTTACTTCCTTCCCTTCTGCAACCTCAGTTCCAAAACCTGCGGGTGTGTAGAATGCGGGAATTCCTGCCTGGGCGGCTCTGCATTTTTCTGCTAAAGTTCCCTGTGGAGTCAATTCAACTTCGAGCTCGCCCGATAACATCTGTCTTTCAAATTCTGCGTTTTCGCCCACGTAAGATGAAATCATTTTTTTGATCTGTCTTTTGTGAAGCAATAATCCCAATCCGAAATCGTCTACTCCGGCGTTGTTTGAAATGCAGGTTAAATCTTTTACGTCGCTTTCCACCAATGCATTAATTGAATTTTCAGGAATTCCACACAATCCAAAACCGCCCAACATTAAAGTCATTCCGTCTTTGACTCCTTCTATCGCTTCATTAGCATTTTTTACTCTCTTATCTATCATTGTACTGCTTAAAATTTGTGGTCTTAAATTACAATTTTTTTGTGAATTTTCTCAATTTTGTAATCTTTTGATTTGAAAGGCTGTATTTTGCGTGAGGGATGGAAGCGACATCCTTTTTGGGAGTTGCGGCGGCAAAGCCGCCGCAACTCCCAAAAAGATACAGCGGACAGCCCGACCTGAGTGAGGAAATGGAGCGCAGCGGAATGACAGAGTGAAGGACACGCCATGACTGGTTGGAGAGTTGAGGGTTGGAGGGGTTTTCTTTAATAAAGATAGGTTATATGATTGAAATAAATTAAAAATTGTTTTATAAAGTGTTGGCTAACAGAAAAATTTATTTTATTTTTGCAGTCTGTTATTCAACCTCTGACGAAGTCCGTGTAAGTTGCTTAGCGTAACACATTTTATTTTATTAATAATGGATTTATTAAAGTACGTACAAGACAAGTACATTACAAAAAAAGAATTCCCTGAATTCAAAGCTGGTGATACAATCACTGTGTATTACGAGATTAAGGAAGGTCAAAAAACTAGAACTCAGTTCTTCAAAGGAACTGTAATCCAATTGAGAGGAACAGGTTCTACAAAGACTTTTACAATCAGAAAAATGAGTGGTGATGTAGGTGTTGAGAGAGTTTTCCCTATCAACATGCCAGCTCTTCAAAAAATCGAAGTTGACAGAAGAGGTAAAGTTAGAAGATCTAGAATTTACTACTTCAGAGACCTTAGAGGTAAAAAAGCGAGAATTAAAGACGCTGCTTACAAGAAGAAATAATTCAGACAACAACACATACGAAAAGAGACTGCTAATTTTAGCGGTCTCTTTTTATTTTGAAGAATATTTTTTTCAAGAAGCTATTTCCCGCTTTCCGTTGCAATCTTTTTTTTGCAAAAAAGGATTTCCACTGCAATCGGGGCTAAGAAAAGAAAACATTCAAAACCAACCCCGGCAAAAATTCTTTGAATCTTTGCCACCCTTAATTTTTAAAGTTTATTCTCAATTTTGTAACCTTCCCGCATCCACCTTCTATCCTACTTAATAAAGTCGTATAGAGCATTCCAGAATTTGTCGTAAACTTCAATATGAGGAAGATGTCCTACGTTTTCTAATTCGACAAGTTTTGAGCCTGCAATTTGTCGCTGTGTTTTCTTTCCCAGCTCCTGATACTGCCCCATGGTTGGCTGAATTTCCTTTGGAGCACGATCCTTACCAATAGCAGTTCGGTCTCTTGTTCCGATAATCAGTAACGTTGGTGTTTTGATGTTCTTGAATTCATAAACAACAGGCTGGTTGAAAATAATATCACTGGTCAAAGCTGCATTCCAAGCGACTTGCGGGTAGTCTTTGTGTAAAGTCCAGCCTGCTATTAAATCTAGCCATGGTTGATATTCTGATTTCCATTTGTTGTCATAATAGAATTTAAGCTGATAATTTTTATAAGATTCTGCTGTGTTTTTTAATTCTGATTGATAAGCTTCGTCAACTGTTTGATACTTTGCCAACGCTTTATAATCTTCCAAACCGATTGGGTTTTCGAGAACTAATTTTTCAACGGTTTCGGGATACATTAAAGTGAATCTTGTAGCGACCATCCCTCCCATGGAATGTCCGAGAACAATGATTTTATCTATTTTTAAATCATCTAAAACTGCTTTGGTATTACTTGCTAACTGCGCAAATGAAAACTGATAACTTTGAGGTTTCGAAGATTTCCCAAAGCCAATCTGATCAGGAATGATTACCCTGAAACCTTTAGCTGATAAATCTTTTGCCGTTTGTTCCCAGTACGCACCATTAAAGTTTTTCCCATGAAGAAGCATAACGGTTTTCCCGTTCAATTTTTGGGGTTTCACATCCATATACGCCATTTTCAGATTCTGTTTTTGAGAATTCAAATCTTTAAAATAAACTTCAAAAGGATATTGGTAATTTGAAAGCGTCGCGTCTAAAGGTTTTATTTGAGAAAACCCAGAAACTGATGCTAATGAAAACAACATGACAACGGCAACATTTTTAAAATATTTCATGAAAAATCGATTTTAGATCTAATTTAAAAAAAACGCTTCAAAAGAAACGGTTTTTGGTATTATTTATCATTTAATTATGAATATCTGCCCCTATTATATACTTACTGATATCGTAAACATAGCAGTAGATTATAATTTTAAAAGAGTTGTTCTGCAGGTTTTTCTTTTTTTGCAGGTAAATTCATCAAAACAATTGCAAAAAGAATTAAAATGATTCCAATCCATTGAATGAGGATTACTTTTTCGCTTAGTAAAACGAATGCCATTGTTACAGAAACCGGAAGTTCCAATGATGAAATAATACTTCCTAATCCCAAGCCAGTATTTGGAAAGCCTAGATTAAATAAAATTGGTGGAATAATCGTTCCGAAAAGTGCCAAAATGAATCCATATTTCCAAAAAATAGAGTAATCAAATGGTCGAATATGCTGTGTGTTTTCTGTGAAATTTAGATAAAATGATTTTAAACCCTCAAAATGAAGAGGCCCGATTTGTGCAAAAAATAAAAATAGAAGGATAACAACCGCACCGCCAGAAAGCATGATTATGCTTTTTCTAAGAACTGGCAAACCTGTTACTAATGTATTTGAGGTGAACATCGTCATCGTAAATGAAGCTGCTGCCAACAACCCCCAAAAGATACCGTGCCAGTCAATTTTCACATCAAGATTGATCAGATTGGTTGCGAGGACTGTTCCTAATAAAACAATACCAACAGAAATAACTTTTCTGAGCGTTGGTAATTTTTTAGTTACAAAACTTTCTACTACAACGCTAAACCAAACAGACTGCATCAAAAGTACAATCGCAATAGAAACATTAATATATTGAACTGACAAATAGTAAAATAAACTCGTACATCCCAAAGATGTACCTGCCAACATCAGTATTCTAAAGTCTTTTGCACTCGGTGATGCTAATTTTTTTTTCGACGTAATGGTTTGAATGAAATTTAAAATTAGTAACCCAATAAATCCCATCACAAATTGCGCGCTTGTCACCTCAGAAGTTGTAAAACCTTCATTATATGACATCTTCACAAAAGTTGCCAACATCCCATAAATACTAGCACCAATCCCAACAAACAACACTCCCTTTAAAATATTCTTCTTCTCCATATCACTTTTACAGCCGGCAAAGATACAATATAAAGCGTAGTTATATAAAACTCTATTTAAAATAAAATCACCCCAGAAAATTCTGGGGTGATAGATTATAGAAAATTCTTAGTTCTATTTTTTGATCAAAAGTTTTGATGTCGCATCAATACCAAGACCATTCACTTTTACTAAATAAGTTCCGTTCACAAGATTACTTGTAGAAATTGCTTTTTTAGAATCAGGAGAAACTTTATTTTCTGTAGAAACTAATTTCCCTGACATATCATAAATTTCAACATTTACTTTTCCTAAAGTATTTTTTGGGAAGTTGATGAAGAATTCATTTTTAGCAGGATTTGGATAAATTGAAATAGCATTATCTTTTACTGAGGTAGTTTCGTTAGTAGATAGTACACAATCGGCAGGAACTGCGAAACTTTCAACTTGATCATTGATATCTGTTTTAACTCCAGCAGAAGCGCCTGACCCTAAGCCTCTTTTTGCAAAAGCTCTCCAGATCATACATCTGTCTGCCCCTGCTGTTGTCGCCAATTCTGCAGCCAAAATAGCATCTCTACCGTTAACAAATGTTGGGTTGCATACTTGAAGTTTAAGAGCGTTTGTTACTAATTGCAAAACACGTGCACTACCACTAGTAGTATTCGCAGTAACATCAGATGCATAACCATATTTAGTTACATAATCCCAATGAAGATCCCAAAGCATTGTTGCCCATACAAAACCGATTGAATGAACATCTGGAACGAAAAATAGTCCTTGTCCATCCGGATCGTACTCCATACCGTTAGTATCACCATACGTAAAATCATTTACCGCGAAATCTGGAGTATATTTAGCCGGTCTAATTCCACCTCCCGTTACTAATTGACCGGCCGGATAAGTCCCTATACCTCTTGCAACAGTTGCATTATCCCCAGGTTTATTTGTAAGCATCAAAGCAAAGAAATCGGACCAACCTTCTCCCATTTGTTCGTAACTACTATCTGTAGATAAACAAGTAAAGCCATTCCCAGTATTTCTATTTGATATTCCATGTCCATATTCATGAGTTACAATACCGTTGTCAAAACTTCCGTCGTATCTAACATCTCTTTTCAAAGTAACATTAACTGCTGTATTGGCAGCTAATTTAGCTTTGATAAAATCTCCTTCAGCAGTATCTACAATAACAGAAGGTATTGTAATTGTAGCATCAACACCAGTCATTCCTCCTACTGCAGCAGCTCCAGCATTATTATATATAATAACAGCCTTAGCACCTGCCGTTTGTGCATTTTTCACCTTTATTGTAAAAGCACAAGTCCCTCTTTCGATAAGTGTAATCATATTAGTCATCGATCCTGCAGGTAAAGCAGTACAAGCATCAAGAACTAACGAAAGTTTTACATCACCCGTTACTCCTACATCATCTAATTGAGCACCGAAATCAGCTGTTCCAGCTACAGGAGTTCTAGGAACTGCATCGGTAGGTGCATTATAGAAAAAACGTCTATTAGAAGCTTGCCACAGATACATCTGCATTCTTGGTTTAGATCCATCGCTAGGTGTAGAGAAATTCGCATTATTATAGGAACCTCTATCCTGTGATTCCGCATTTACAGCATCATTACCAAGACCTGGGTTTCCAAAATTACTTTGCTGAAAATTTCTAGCAGCTTCATTAAATCCAAATTTGTAAAATATATCGTGTATTTTATTGCTTATGTAAAACAAATTAGTGGTAGATGCATTAAGACTATTAAATGGAGTTTGTGTCGCATCATAAGGAAAATTAAAATTTCTTGTAGCTCCACCATCAGGAGACGCACCAGCAATATTATTAAAATCTCTATCTTCGTAAGCGTATACATTATTTCCCCTTGTAATAGTAAAGTGAGTTGTTCCGTCATAATGCCATCCTTCTGGCGACGATGCAAGAATCCATGGATTGTTTACGATACTTCTAGATCCAAAAGTAGGAGCTTCAATAGGTAATGCAAAAATATTATATGAAGCGTTGTCTGGAACTAACAAAGAAAAATTATTATTTTGAGCTTCAAATTGAGGACCAACGAATAGAGTCTCTTTGTAATTAGTGTGATCATGCGAATAAGCACCGTCAGCAAAAGTACATGATAAGTTCAAATTTACTTTACTGATTATAGCACCTGTATGAGCATCAATGAGGTAGTTCCAAAAGTGTGGAGATTTTGGTTCTTGAACATTATATTCATATGCTAATTTTAAAGTAGATTTATCATTAGCATACACTAATCTTTGTTTTGCTGCTTTACCATCATTAGGTTCAACATCTGAAAAATCCAGAATAAGGTAAGAATTTATTTCATCTATTCCTAAATCTGAAGCAATCTTAGAAAGTGCTCCCGCTTTATTAATAGAAGGAGTATTGTTATTAGCTGAGCTATAGTCTTTTACCAAACCATCACTATAATATGTAATCTTCCTGTCTTTAATAAGAACAGTACCTACAGCATTATAAATAGGAAATCCATTGTAAGTTTGCTGAAATTTCACAACGTCCCCATTCAAAGACTTTGATGGATCAACGTTATCAATTGTAAAATTCATCAAATCAGACTTTTTATAATCTCTGAGATGATTTGTTTGAATATAATTATTAATTAAACTTTGATTATCTTGAGCTGCAAGCTTTGAAGATGGAAAAATTGCAAATACTGCAAATAAAAGAGGTAGAGTTATCTTTTTCATATTGATTATTAAAGCTCCAAATTTACAAATATTATTCAATCAAAAAATATATTTCTTGAATTTTTAGCAAATAAATTTAAATCAACTAAAAATTTGAGTATCAGTTCACTAGTAAGTGTTTTCTTTTTAGTAAATCATATAAAATTTCACCCTTTTTTTTCACCAAAAGAGGTTGCTAAAAAGTGTTTTCTAAGCAAAAAAAAAGCCACTCATAAGAGTGGCTTCATATTATAAAATAGTTTGAGATTATTTACCTCCTTCCATTTTCTTTTTCAATTCAGCTAATACATCAATATCACCTAGAGTTGATCTTTCTTCGTTGTTTGAAGAAGAAGAAGTGTTACTGTTGTTATTAGATCTGTTGCTAGATGCTTCTCTTGCATTCTTTTTCTCTTCGTCTCTGAAGATTCCTGTATGAGAAACTACTACTCTTTTGAATTCTTTGTTGAATTCGATAACTTTGAATTGAGCATCTTCACCTTTTTTGATTTTAGATCCATCTTCTTTCTCTAATAATCTTGAAGGGCAGAAAGCTTCTACTTCAGCATCTTCGAATTGTACAGAAGCACCTTTATCGTGTACTTCTACAGCTTTACCAGCGTGTACAGTTCCTTCAGCATATTTAGTTTCAAATTTATCCCATGGGTTTTCTGTCAATTGCTTGTGACCTAAAGATAATCTTCTAGCTTGGATGTCAAGTTCAAGAACGATAACATTCAATTTATCACCTACTGCACAGAATTCTGATGGATGCTTGATTTTCTTAGTCCAAGAAAGGTCTGAAATATAGATCAATCCGTCGATACCTTCTTCCAATTCTACGAAAACACCGAAGTTTGTAAAGTTTCTTACAGTTCCAACGTGCTCTGAACCTACCGGATATTTAGCTTCGATATTTTCCCAAGGATCTTTAGACAATTGTTTCATACCTAGAGAGATTTTTCTATCTTCTCTATCTAAAGTAAGTACTTCAGCTTCCACTTCGTCACCTACTTTTACGAAATCTCCTGCGCTTCTCAAATGAGTAGACCAAGACATTTCAGAAACGTGAATTAATCCTTCTACACCTGGAGCGATCTCAACGAATGCACCATAGTCAGCAAGAACTACTACTTTTCCTTTTACTTTATCACCAACTTTCATGTCAGCAGAAAGAGCATCCCAAGGATGAGCTTCTAATTGCTTCATACCCAACTGGATTCTTGTTTTCTCGTCATCAAAGTCAAGGATAACCACTTTCACAGTTTGTCCGTCTTCTAAGATTTCAGATGGATGGTTCACTCTAGACCAAGAAAGGTCTGTAATGTGGATCAATCCGTCTACACCACCAAGATCTACGAATACACCGTAAGAAGTAATATTCTTAACAGTACCTTCAAGAACCTGACCTTTTTCAAGCTGTGCGATGATTTCTTTTTTCTGACCTTCAATATCTGCTTCGATCAATGCTTTGTGTGATACTACTACGTTTTTGAACTCAGGGTTGATTTTCACAACTTTGAACTCCATAGTTTTACCTACGAACTGATCGTAATCTTTAATTGGCTTAACATCGATTTGAGAACCTGGTAAGAATGCTTCTATACCGTGTACGTCAACGATCATACCTCCTTTAGTTCTAGACTTAACAAAACCGTTAACGATCTCTCCAGTTTCGTGAAGTTCGTTTACTCTATCCCAAGCTTTAAGTGTTCTAGCTTTTCTGTGAGATAATTGTAATTGGCCAGTTTTGTCTTCTCTTCTATCTACCATTACTTCAACATCATCACCTACTTTTAGGCCTGGGTTGTAACGGAATTCATTAAGAGAAATAACACCTTCAGATTTGAAATCGATGTCTACGATAGCTTCTTTGTCAGTCAATCTTACAACTTTACCTACGATTACATCGTTGTCGTTTAAGCTGCTAAGAGATCCGTTATAGATTTCTTCAAGATCGCTTTTTTCTTTTCTCGCATCTGCATCAAGACCTGATTCGAAAGAATCCCAATCAAATTGTTCTGGTGCTACGTTTTGGTTAAGAATAACCTCTGCTGAATTTGTCTCTTTTGACATTTTCTTTTAAAATTTGTATTCCTATTCTTACAGACTTTGGCTTTGCTGTGAATCCTGAAAAATATGGAAGTTGTTAATTGCTAATGTTTTACTTCGCCAAAAGTACGTTCACAAAAGTGACTGCAAAAGTACAACTTTTTTTAATTACAACAATACATTTTATATCAAAATTAAAAATACCTACCTCACTGTTTTACAAATTGTTGCCCGCAAGTATTTTAATAAAATCAAAATACTTCTACATCAAGAATTAACGTTTTAACTGTAATCAATAGACTTTGAATTAACACAAAATAAAAACCTTTGATTTATTCAAAGGTTTTTGATGAGCCATCAAGCTGAGCATTCAGTTCAGAAAGTTCGTTGGGCGTAAGATCTCTCCATTTTCCCAAGGGAAGGTCGAGTTTGATATTCATGATTCTTATACGCTTTAATTTTTTAACCTCATACCCCAGAAACTCACACATTCTTCTGATCTGTCTATTTAGTCCCTGAGTCAATACAATACGGAAAGTCATATCATCAATTCTCTCAACTTCACACTTTTTGGTAACAGTATCCAAAATCGGAACACCATTTCTCATTTTTTCCAAAAACTTCGTGTTCAGAGGTTTATCAACTCTTACCAAATATTCTTTTTCGTGGTTATTTTTTCCTCTTAGGATTTTATTTACAATATCGCCGTCATTAGTCAGTAAAATCAAACCTTCACTTGGCTTATCTAATCTTCCGATCGGGAAAATTCTCTTAGGATGGTTAATGTATTCGATGATATTATCAATCTCACGTTTGGTATCTGTAGTACACACAATTCCTACCGGCTTGTTGAAGGCAATATAAATTGGCTGATCCTCAGATTCACGAATGGGTTTCCCGTCAACTTCTACTATATCTTCATCTGAAACTTTAGTTCCCAATTCTGGAATTTTACCATTGATTTTTATTCTTCCCTCTTCCAAAAGCTTATCAGCAGCTCTTCTTGAACAAAAACCAACTTCCGAAAGGTATTTATTGATACGTGTTTTTTCCATTAGTTTATTCTTTCTATGATGTAATTTTCATTACAGAAAACAACATTTCCGTAAATAAATTTATTAAAAATTTTCAAATCTGTAATCGTTGTCTAAAAAGTTTGCAGTAGCGTTTTCAACAGTATAATCTCCAATTTTCGTTCGTCTCAGTTGTGTAAGATATGCACCAACTCTTAATTCCTGACCGATATCGTGCGCCAAACTGCGAATATATGTCCCTTTCGAACAACCAACCGTAAAACTAACTAATGGAAAATTGATTTCTACATCTTTAATATAATTGATAGTAGTTTTTCTTGATTTCATCTCAACCTCCTGTCCTGCTCTCGCCATATCATAAGCTCTTTTTCCATCAATTTTAATGGCAGAGAAAATAGGTGGAGTCTGTTCGATTTCACCTAAAAATTTTTCTAAAACTTCTTTTACATTCTCTTCACTGATATGCGAAATATCCTGTTGAAGAATTTCAGGTTTTTCTGTGTCGTAAGATTCTGTCTGCACTCCTATCTTTATCTCTGTCCAGTATTCTTTTGGGGCATCCTGTATTTCGGGAATTTTCTTTGTAAATTTTCCTGTGCAAACAATGAGCAAACCTGTCGCTTTGGGATCTAAAGTTCCCGCATGACCTATTTTAAATTTTTTCGGAAGGCCAAACTCACTTTTGAGTTTGTATTTCATTTTATTAACCGCCTGAAAAGAAGTCCAGTCCAGAGGTTTGTCCAAAAGAAAGACGTAGCCTTCTAGAAGTTTTTCTGCTGTCATAAATCTGATAACTAATAAGTAATTGGTAAGGAGTAATATTTTATCTATGCTGAGTCTTCTGCAGCTCGACCTGATGACATTTATCTATTTTAAATTTTGAATAGTCAAACGATTTCGTCAGGTTTGAACAGAGTTCTTGTTGTTGTGGTAAAGCTCAAGCAAAATAGCGGGAACGTTAGGCCAATAGCTGTCCCGAAATTATTTAAACCAATAAAAATAAATCAACAGTGCAATTCCTACGATAATCCTGTACCAGCCCCAAGGTTTAAATCCGTATTTATTCAGAACACCAATGAATGCTTTGATTGCAATAAGTGCCGTAATGAATGCTACAACATTCCCAACAATAAATATCGTGATATGATCCTGAGATTCAAGAATCATCTCATATCCTTTCATCGGATTTCCAGTTGCTTTGCCCCAAGTTTTAACAAAAACCGAATAAACGGTAACTGCTAACATCGTGGGAACTGCAAGAAAGAATGAGAATTCTGCGGCAGCTTTTCTTGTCAACCCCTGAGTCATCCCACCGATAATTGAAGCTGCACTTCTACTTGTTCCGGGCATCATTGCTAAGCATTGCCAAAATCCTATAATTACGGCTTTCTTTATTGATAGTTCTTTTTCGTCATGAATAACAGGATTTTTGAACCACTTGTCTGCAAACAAAAGAACGATACCTCCAAGAACTAAAACTGATGAAATAGCAATCTGATTTCCTAAAACTGCTTCAATTTTATCGTCAAAAATATATCCTAAAGCCAAGGCAGGAATGACCGCAAAACCCATTTTGAAATAAAACTGAAGATTTTTTAAATCAAAAAACTTTTTCCAATAGGCAACGACAACCGATAAAATTGCTCCAAACTGAATGGAAACCTGAAACATTTTAAGAAACTCAGTATCATCTAAACCCATCAGATTGGCTGCAAAGCCCATATGAGCCGTTGATGAAATAGGTAAATATTCTGTAAGTCCTTCTACAATCGCTATGATGATTGCTTTGATTAAATCCATAATTTGCAGTGGCTTCCGGCGAATAGCTTTCAGCCTAATTTTTAAATTTTAAATAAAAAGTCAATTGTTGAACAACCGACTTTTCTTTTTATAAGAACCTTTTATGGCTCTTGTTATTTTTTACCTTTGGAGTGTATCTTCTACTTTTTCCTTTTAAGGATTGCATATATTTCAATCACAAATCCAATAACAATCAATAAAGGTGCAATTCTGATTCTTCTAATTGAGAAAATGTCATCATTCCAAGAATTCGGATCTAATTTACCATCAACAGTGTTGGCATCAGGACCCATCATTAAAAGAAATCCGACAACGATACAAGCTAAACCAATCAGCATCCATTTGTAATTTTCCTTTCCGAAGTAGAATGTCTGCTCTTTTGAAACTTCTGTTTCCGTGCCAAAGTCTGATGCGGAAAATTTATGTGTTTTTTTGCCCATTTTTTTAAGAATAATATAAATCGTCAACATTTGATCTTAAGAATCTCCATGTTGCAACGATAGTACTTAATACTGTGATGAAAATACCTACTCCGAAAACCAGAAGTACTAGCCAGAAATACTGGTTGGTCTCTTGTACGAAAGGGGTTTTGATCGTGGTGGTAAAATAATACCAAAGTCCTGATAATGCTAACAGAGCTAATACGGCTCCTAACACACCAAGAATTAAAGCTTCTTTGATAAACGGTGTCAAGATAAATCTTCTCTTTGCTCCCACCAACTGCATTGTTTTGATGATGAATCTTTTTGAGAAAACTTTTAGCCTTATCGAATTATTAATTAAAACAATTGCCAAAACTAAAAACAGAACACAAAATGCCAAAATCCACTTTAGGATCTTATTTAATTTGTCGTAAATCTTTTGCGAATCTGAATCGTTTTTTACGTCAACAATTCCAGGAACTGATTTGATCTGAGTTAAAACAGCACCGATTTTAGTAGAATCGGTATATTCAGGTTTTAGGGCAATTTCTACAGAAGCTGGGAAAATATCGTCTTCAAAAAGTGCTTCACTGTTGACACCCAAACTTTTTTTAGCTTCTGCTGAAGCCATTTTTTTTGAGATATACGTTGTACGTTTTACAGATTCCAGTTTTTGAATTTGCTCGACTGCCTCCGCCTCCTGCTTCACGATTTTCACAGAATCTTTAACGTCATAATTTTCATCAAAGTATGCATTTACAACCAGTTGCTCTTTAAGATAATCAGAATATTTCTGTGCATTGATCAAAATTAAGCCCATTAACCCCAACAAAAATAACACAAGGGCAATACTTATTACAACAGTAATATTGCTAGACCGAAGCCTTTTCTTATTAAACTCTTCTACAGATTTCGCCATTAATATTAAAATTTTTGGCTAAAATAGAAAAATTCTACCGAAATTTGGAACGAATAAGAGAAAATCATTGTTAACGAAATCATAAATAAACTTTGAGTGTAAGAGCAAAAAAACATCTGGGTCAACACTTTTTGACCGATGAAAACATCGCAAAAAATATTGTAGAAGGCTTAAGCTACGAAAACTACAACAACGTCATGGAAGTAGGTCCCGGAATGGGTGTACTCACAAAATACCTTCTTGAAAAGGATCAAACTATTTATCTGGCTGAAATTGATACCGAATCTATTGATTATCTTAAAAAAAACTATCCTAAAACTAGCGAAGAAACCTTTGTTGGTGATTTTCTGAAACAGGATTTTAATTTCATCAATACTGAGCAAATTGCCATCATTGGTAATTTCCCGTACAATATTTCGTCGCAGATTTTATTTAAAATTATTGATTACTATCAGATTATTCCGGAAATGGTAGGAATGTTTCAGAAAGAAGTTGCTGAAAGAACTGCAGCGGTTCCGAGAACAAAAGATTACGGAATTCTTTCAGTTTTGGTACAGGCCTATTACGATGTGACATATCTTTTCACGGTGCATGAAAATGTATTTAATCCGCCACCAAAAGTAAAATCAGGAGTCATCAGACTGTCGAGAAATCCTAAAGCGGGTCTTGCCGGAAATGAAGTTCTTTTTAAACAAATCGTGAAAGCCGGATTTGGTCAGAGAAGAAAAAAACTATCCAATTCCTGGAAAGTTCTCAATATTCCTGAAGCATTAAAAACTCACGAATTTTTAGATAAAAGAGCTGAAGAATTAAGTGTTGAAGATTTTATTCATTTTACCCAACTGTGGAAAGAGAATATGTAACAATCTAATGAATCAAAAAAAAATAGCCTTTCAAAATTGAAAGGCTATTTATATTTATATATATACTGTAAGATTATTCTCTGTTCTTCAACATAATCCATCCAGCTCTACTCATTTGTATTTTAGTCTTCTTGTAGTCGAAGCCGAATTTATACCAATAAGTTGCCGTTGGCAATCTTTTTCCTGATACTGTTCCGTCCCAGATTGGTTTCTCTTTTGAGAATCTGAAAATTTCAACTCCATATCTGTCGTAGATTGATCCATGGAAATTATTAAAGTCTTTTAGATTAGTAAGATCCAACACATCATTCACACCATCCTGATTTGGAGTAATAACATTGTTAATTTCTAGTGTAAAGAATTCAACTGCACCTACACAGCTTGTGCCTTTTATTCTTACCTGAACATTGTATGTCATGTTATCTGTAAGATTGGTAAAGACATTTGAATCTTGCCAGTTATTTCCGTCTACAGAATACTCTAAGGTCCCATAAATATTATTAATCGAAGGATTAGTCGCAATAGCTGTTAGTGTATTGTTTTCATAACTAATATTTGTAAAGAACGGCGATGATGCACCATGTACTTTAACAGTAAATAATTTTTGACAAATACCATTACTAATGGTTACAGTGTATACTCCTAATTGGTCTGCAACAATGGTTTGCGTTTCTGCACCCGTATTCCAAACATAAGAATAATTAGTTCCTGCTCCTGCATCTAAAACGATTTTATCACCAATACACATCTCAACATCCATTAAAGGAGAAGTGATCGAAGGAACTACTTCTACTACTACTTTCGCAGGTAATAGAGATTTACATCCTTGTGCCCCGATTGCATAAACAGTGAATGTTGTGGTCTGAAAAACAGGAATCGTTTGAGTATTACCATTTCCTGTAAAATTATCCCATAAATACGTTACACCTCCGGTTGCAGTAAGTGTTACCGATTCACCAGGACAAACTCTAATTCTGGTTGATGACACTTGAGCGATAGGTGTTACTTCTCTAGCCAAAGTCAATTTGATCATTTTACTACAGAAATTTCCGTCTGAAACTACTACATATAAGATCTGTCCATTTGCTCCGTTATAATTGGCAACATTCTGAATGAAACTCCCATTTTGTGCTGTCGCATCTGCCTGATTTTCATAAAATCTAAATACCGCATTAGGTGTAGGACTTATGAGTGGTTTAGCATTATTTAAATCAAAAGTTGTAATATCTGGCGTACTACATAGTAGGAAATTAGCATCTTGTGCTAATGGTGTTGTTCCACCATTGATCTTAATTGACGCTTTTCCAGGACAAGGATTCCCTGGAACACTTACTTCAATCATATAATTACCTGGTTGTACAGCAGTAACGACATTAGTAGTCGCTCCCGGAATAACTGATCCATTAAAATACCACTGATATGATAAATTAGGATCACTTACAGATGCTGTAATTAATTGAGGTTCATTATCACAAACATTAATTTCTTCGGGTAATTGTGCTCCAGAAGGATCTAACAGTTCTACACCAATATTAAAAGAACCCCCTTCTAAGAAAACTGCAGAATCATAACTTCTATCTGTTGCATCTGCAATTGCCATTTTAAAATGATAAGCTTGCCCAGGTACTACTGTTGCTGTTGCTGTAAGCGGTATTGTACGGCCTCCAAAGTTCGTTTCAATAGCTGCAGGATTATATCCTGCAAAAAATGCGGCATTCGCTGCACCACAAGTAAGAGGATTTCCGTTATCCTGATTAGCAGGGTGAATGTTGGTAACACTCACTGGTCCTGCACCAGCTGGTAGAACTGCCATATTTACATAAGGAGCAGTACTTCCTACAGGTCTTAGTAATAAAGCAAATGCGTCAGAAAAACTACATGGGAAACCTCCAGTATATTCTTCAGATGCAAATAGATAATTAAATTTAATCTGACTTGTAGTAGGTACAAAATCAAACTCTAAAAGAACAGCATCATTCAATGTACCCTGTGGGTTTGTTGCCGCAACCAAATCAGGATCACTACCCGATGTTAACGCATCACTTAAATTACCATTAGCGGTATTTCCTGCCTTATTTACAAATCCTGTAGACAAAACAATACCATCCTTAAATGGAAAGTTTGTAGTACCTCTATGAAAATAACCCCATGATCTGTTTGTATTTGTAATTGGTAGATTAGGACTTACTGTAACATTTGAAACTTGAGGAACCAAACACGTATTTGTTCCTGATGATATTAAAACATCTTTCACTAATTGTAAAGGTGTAAAAGATGATGCTGGATAAGCTGCAGCATTAACGTCAATAAACACACCTGCCTTTTTAGACTGAGCAGAAATTACTTCCTTCTGAGGAACTCTAGGCTTTACATTTTGTGAATAAATGTTTAAAGAGGCTGAAAATAACGAAAACAATAGTAGATATCTCTTCATAATAATTTTGTTTCAACAAATTTAGTATTTTTTTAAATAAACAGCACAATTATCTCAAAATTTTAAGATCAATAATATCAATATTTTAAAGGTTTTAAAAAAAATATAAAACAAATTAATGGAGATTTTCTTGTTTCATCTATGTTTTTAGTTGAGACCTGCTAAGCTTTGTAAAAAAAATAATCTTTCTAAAAAAATAAGGTCTCCCAGTAGGAGACCTTATTTTTAATTTCTGTTTTTAAGTAAAATCCAACCTGATTTCAGCTCTAGTTTTTTACTTGCTGGGTTTTCCCACTGAACTCTATACCAATAAGTTGCTGTAGGCAGATTAATACCCTTTAAAGAACCATTCCACATGACATTTGATTTATCTGCTTTAAACAACTCTGCTCCATATCGGTCAAAAATTGATGCAGCAAAATTTTTGTAATTGCTGATTCCCGTAAAGTCAATATAATCATTCACACCATCACTATTTGGTGTAATGGCATTACTTATAACAAACGTGAAGTACTGCAAAGAATTGCCACATTTAGCATCTTTAACTTTCACCAATATATTGTAATTAGTATTATTTAAAACATTATAAAATATATTCGACGACTGCCAAGTAACGCCGCCATCAATTGAATATTCCAAAGCGCCGTTGGTAGGATTTGTTGCAGTTACCGTTAATACATTATTTTCGTACACCACATTTGTAAACTGAGGAAGATCAGGATTAATCAATTGGGCGGTAAATAATTTTGAACAAGTTCCATTGCTGATTGTTACAGAATATGATCCCGGAATATTTGTTGAAATCGTTTGAGTAGTAGCACCTGTGCTCCACAAATATGTGTAGTTTGGTCCTGCTCCGGCATCTAAGATTCCTTGATCTCCTGCACAAGCATATACATCTTGTAATGTAGAGACAATGGCCGGAACCACTTCAATAGTAATTGTTGCTGGGGTATTAGACACACATCCGTTTCCGCCTAATGCAAATACAGAATAAGTTGTGGTAACAGAAGGTGTAACAACTTGAGAATTTCCGTTTCCAGAAAGACCTACCCAATTGTATGTAAATCCTCCACTCGCGGTGAGAGTAACAGATTCGCCTGCGCAAATTTTACTTTTTGAAGCAGCAATTACTGCTGTAGGTGGTCCCACAACAATTGAGATAGTTGCTGGATTAGCAGAAATACATCCATTGGCTCCCACTGCAAAAACCGTGTATGTTGTATTGTTTGCTGGAGAGACTACTTGTGTAGCGCCATTTCCTGGAAGACCATTCCCCCAATTGTATGTAGCACCCCCCGAAGCTGTTAAAGTAACAGATTCTCCCGGACAAATTTGTTGGAATGTAGAAGTTAAATTGGCCACTGGTAAAACTTTGTCCTCAACAACTGTTACCGTTGAAGTAAAAGAGCAAGTTAAGTTTCCTGGCTGCGTTATATTAGTTATGGTTAAGGTATAGGTTCCCGCAGCATTAACTACAGGATTTAATGTGTTTGCTCCTGATACGATGTTTCCGCCAGTAGTTGTCCAAAGTATTGTAGAACCTGCCGGTACTACAGATGATGAAGCATTCAAAGTTACTTGAGCTGTTGTACAAGTTATCGTTTGAGGTGCGGCTATCGTTAACGTTGTTGCTGCAGTAGTCAGTAACTGAAGATTTACAACATATTTACATCCACCATTGCTTACCAGAACATAAATAGTCTGATTTCCGGGACTTTGAAATGTTGTTGGTGCAGTAATATTATTGGTATTTCCTGCATTCGCATCGGCCTGATTAACGTAATAAGTAAAAGTTATTCCTGTACTTGAAGTCGTAATCTGACTTTGAGCAGACGTAAGATCGTACGTAATATTTCCTTGCTGATAACATTTTAAAAGGCTTGCATTTTGAGCGGTAAAAGGTTGAGAAACCTGAACCGTCACCGTTGCTGGAGTCGTTGAAACACATCCGTTTGCGCCGACAGCGGTTACTGTATATGTTGTATTGGTGGTAGGCGTGACGGTTTGTGTTGGCCCATTCCCAGTAAGTCCTACCCAATTGTATGTGGTACCACCAGTTGCAGTTAAAGTTACTGTTTCACCTAGACAAATGATTAATTTACTTGCAGTCAATCCTGTAGCAGGCGGAGCGCTATCTCCAACTACTGTAACAGTAGCTGTTCCTGTACAGGTTACATTCCCTGCAAAAGTATTAGAAATAGTCAGCACATAAGTTCCAGCAGCATTTACCACTGGATTTAAAGTTGTTGCTCCCGAAACAATATTGCCTCCAGTAGTTGTCCATGCAAATGTAGCCCCTGTAGGATAAACTGAAGCTGAAGCATTCAATGTAATCTGTGCATTCGTACAGGTTAAAGCTGCGGGTACTGCTATAGTTGCAGTAATTTCGGCAGCTTTCACCAATTGCAGCTGGGCCACTTTAGAGCAGAAACCACTTTTAACCAATACATAAACGGTCTGATTTCCTGCACTTGAAAATGCGGTAGGTGCAGCTATTGTATTAGTATTACCAGCATTGGCATCTGCCTGATTTAAATAAAAGGAAAAAGTAGCTCCCGGAGTGGTACTGATTGACCCCTGAGCTGATGTTAAATTAAATATCGCATTACCTGAAGTGTAACAACTTGTTAAGGTAGCATTTTGAACCGTTGGTGAAGTTCCGCCAACAATGGTGATCGTAGCCTTACCGGGACAAGAATTGCCTGGAATTGTAACCTCGACAGAATAAACGCCTGGTTGCGTTGCAGTATATGATGGTGTAGTTGCACCAGGTATTGCTGTTGTACCTAAAAACCACTGATAGGTTGCATTAGGAATCTGTGCTGATGCAGTGAAGGTTTGCGGAGCATTATCACAAACATTAATTGAAGCTGGAAGCTGAACACCATTTGGACCTAAAATCTGAACACCAATATCAAAAGATCCAGCTTCTAAAAAAACACCGGAATCGAAAGCTGCATCCTGAAAATCTGCCAAAACCATTTTAAAATGATAAGTTTGGCCAGGAATTACAGTTGCTTTTGCTGTCAGAGGTACTGTACGTCCACTAAAATTAGTTTCAATTGCAGCATTATTATAGCCTCCAAAATAAGATGCATTAATTGCACCACAAGTAAGTGGTGAACCATCAAATTCTGTGGATGGACGAATGTTAGTTACACTCACTGGACCCGCACCACCAGGCAACACAGCTAAATTGGTATATGTAGGATCCCCCACTTTTTTCAGCAACAGGGCAAAGCCATCACCAATATTACAAGGGAAATTACCCTCATATTCTTCTGACGCAAACAAATATCTGAAAGTGACCTCAGTTGCGGTAGGAATAAAATCAAATTCTATATAAGTTGCATCTTTCAAATTACCTGGAACAACATTCAAAGCTGTAGCCAAATCTGCGTCTCCCTGTGTAGGAACACCATCACTTAATTCTGTCGCTTGAAATACATTCCCTGCCTTTCTTGCATGTCCTGTTGTTAAAATAATACCTTTTGCAAAAGGGAAATTCGTTGTTCCTTTATTGAAAAAGCCCCATGTTCTCGTCTGATTGCTCACTGCTAAATCAGGTGAAACCACTACGTTACTTACATTGGCTGTAGAACAGGCGGATCCACCTGCAATTAGAACATTTTGCACTAACTGAGTTATGCTGTAAGAAGATTCTACGTAGTTAGCAGTATTGACATCTATAAAAGCCCCTGCTTTCATTGTTTGAGAAGAAGCCTTCTTCGTACTTTTACCTCTTTCTCTAGTCTGAGAAAATGTAAAATTTCCAATTAGAACTAAAAATAAAGCCAAAAATAAACTTCCTGCACTTTTATTTAACATTTTGTATTATTTTTAACAAAAATACTATTTTTTTTGATTTAAATTTAATTCAAAAATATTTATATTATTATTAACACAAAAATCGCAGACAATTCCCTATTATCTTATTTTAAACTATCATTTATAAAAAAAGACCGATTTAAAAATCGGTCTTTTTCAGTTATATAGAAATTTTATTCAAAATTCTTAAGTAAAATCCATCCTGTTTTTACAGTTAATTTTTTAGTGGCAGGATCTTCAAATGTTACCTGATACCAATAAGATGAAGTTGGTAATTTTTTACCTTGGAAGAAACCATCCCAGAAAGGTCTTATTTTCTCAGCTTTAAATACGGCTTTACCATATCTATCTGAAATCACTGCCTGGAAATCTTTAAGATCACTGATACCTCTGAAATCAATCATATCATTTACATTATCACCGTTCGGAGTAATTACGTTCTTCATAACAAATGTGAAATATTCTAAGAATCCTACACAACTTGTATTTTTGACCTTAACTCTGATAGAGACTAATGTATTATTGGGAACATTAGTAAATACATTTGATGATTGCCATGTAACACCGTTATCGTTAGAATATTCTAATTGTCCGTTACTAGGATTACTTACGGTGACAACCATTGTCCCACTTTCATTATAATCAACTTTTATGATCTGAGGGATAATTGCCTGGAAAACCTGAGTAGAAAAAACCTTAGAGCATACACCGTTACTGATCGTAACAGAATATATTCCCGGTAATTCTGCAGCAACTGTTTGTGCCGTTTCACCGTTATTCCATTGGTAAGTATAATTAGGCCCTGCGCCTGCATCCAAAGTTATTCTATCACCTACACAAATATAACCTCCTGTAAGATTTGAAGTAATTGCTGGAACCACTTCTACAATAACTGAAACCGGCTGTAAAGATTTACATCCCTGAGCACCGATCGCATAAACAGTATAAGTGGTATCTTGTGTAGGAGAAACCGTACGTACCGCACCTGTTCCTGAAAAACCTTCCCATTGGTAAGTAACACCACCTGAAGCGGTTAAAGTCACTGATTCACCAGAACAAATTTTCAATTTCGTTGCCGTAAGAACAGCTATCGGTGTAGCCTCCTTTCTTAATGTTAAAGTAACCAACTTACTACAGAAACCACCATTAGAAACCACAACGTATAAAACCTGCCCGTCGTTTCCGTTAAAAAGTGCAGGTGTGGAAATGAAATTCCCATTTTGAGCTGCTGCATCTGCTTGGTTTATATAAAATTTAAACACAGCTCCTGGAGTAGTGCTTATAGAAGGTTTTGCTGAATTAAGATCAAAAGTAGAAACACTTGGTGTAGTACAGAGCTTTAAAATCGCATTTTGTGCAACCGGGCTAGTACCTCCTACTATTGTAATTGTTGCAGATGCGGGACAAGTTCCACCTGGTACCGCAACCTGTACCATATAGACACCTGGTGAAGTAGCCGTATAATTAATATTAGTAGCTCCAGGAATAGCCACGTTGTCTTTAAACCATTGAAATGTCATACCTGGCATTGCTGCTATCTGAGCATGTAAAACCTGCGGTATATTATCACAAATATTAAGAGTTTCCGGTAAGGGATTTCCTGCACCGTCAACAATACTTATTCCTATATCAAAAGATCCGGCTTCTAAGAAAACAGCTGAATCATGAGATCCGTCATTATCATCAGCCATTACCATTTTTATGTGGTAAGATTGTCCTGGGATAACAGTTGCAGAAGCTGTTAACGGAACAGTTCTCCCAAAAAGGTTTGTCTGATTATTGGGTGACGCTGCCTCATAATACTGTGCGTTAATCGGCCCGCAAGAAAAACTTGCAGGTACAATATTCGTGGCGGTTACAAGACCTGCACCTCCAGGTAATACAGCCAGATTGGTATAAGTACTTCCCGGCGTATTAGGTTTTAGAAGCAGAGCAAAAGCATCCTCATATCCTGAGCAAGGAAATCCCCCCTCATACTCCTCCGAAGCAAAAATATAATTAAATGTCATTTGTGAACTCGATGGCACAAAATCAAACTCCAAAACAACAGCATCTTCCAAATCAAGTGTACTACCTGCTAAAGCGGTTTCCAAATCGGCATCAGTACCTGTGGTAAGATCAACTCCAAGCTGCGGTTCAGGATCATTTCCTGCAAGACGTGCTGTACCTGTAGTCAATACTATACCTTCATTAAAAGGAAAATTAGAAGTGGCTTTGTGAAAATATCCCCAAAATCTCTCCGTATCAGTTACTGGTTGACTAGGTGAAATTGTAACATTAGAAATATTTGGTGCTCCACAGCCAGCTGAATTTCCAACCAATACATTGGTAACCAGTTGCGTAGGAGTGAAATTAGATGCCGGATAAGGAGTGACATTGACATCTATCAAATCACCAGCCTTGGCTGTTGACGGAATTAAATTTTTTGTTGATGCTACCCTTCTTAGTTTCTTTGTCTGTGCGTACGAGAAGGTACCGATGAGAAATAACAAAAAGAAACTTAATTTAAAGTAGTTTTTCAATCTATAATTTAGCATTTTATAATTGTTTCGTCAAAAATAACAAAAAATTCTCAAAATCCTCAGCAGTTTATAAAATCATTGCAATATTGATAAAAAATTTATTATTGAATACTAAATCATAACTATTACACGAAAAAAAATGCATCAACTTTTCTTAAGATCATCAATCATATTCTGAAGTTCCTGGATTTTATCTTTCAAAACTTTAATCTCATTTTTGTTTGAGTTGACATTACTCTTTAAAATTGCTTTTTTAGCTCTTTCAATATGATCATCATCATCTTCATCTTCGTTAATCTCCTCAATGTCTTCCTGGATATCTTCAATATCTTCGGTAATTTCTTCAATATCTTCGCTAATCTCCTCTAGATCTTCCTGAATATCTTCAATATCCTCGCTGATTTCTTCAATATCTTCCTGAATATCTTCAATTTTCTCATGACTTTTATTCACCGACATTTGAATAAGAATTGATAGATAAATAGCTTCCAAAGAAAGTACTGTCGTCAATACCAGCAACATTTTATCGAAATCAACAACACCAAAAAACGGTAATAAAAACGATGTGATAAAAAGTATTGTATGAATAATGAGAGACGGTACAGAGCCAATCCAAGATGTGATACCATCTGCCAGTTTCTCAAGAGACTCTCTTCTTTCGTGTGATGTTTTCATTATTTTTTATTTAAAATAATTCTTTTGTTACTCCAAGACCAAATAGTGCGAAATCATATTTTGCAGGATCTTCAGAATCAAATTTTCTAATTATATAATCTAATTCCAAAACAGTTTTCCAATCATTTTGAGTTCTGGAAATCAAACCTAATTTTCTCGAAATATTTCCTGTATGAACGTCTAACGGTATCGATAAATGTCTTGATTCAATATGATCCCATATTCCAAAATCTACTCCACGATGATCATTCCTAACCATCCAACGTAGAAACATGATAATCCTTTTGGATGATGAATTTTTGTAAGGTGAGCTGACATGTTTGTGACTTCTGTGCTTGTCAGTTTGAAGAAAATCTTTTCTAAATCTTTCAATGGCGTGATAGAAATTAATTTCAGAATCCCTGATAATGAATAAATTTTCCAGACTCTCATGTTCACTGTATATCCTCTTGAACTGCTTGATAAAGTAAGTAAAATCTTCACCGTTAAAGGTTCTGTGAATACTTTTTTGTTCAATGGATTTCAAATCGTTCTCCGAATGATTTATCACAAAATCATAAGGTGAATTACCCATGACATCAAGCATTTTTTCCGCAGACTTAATGATCGATTTTCTGTTTCCCCAAGAAATAGTTGCAGCCAAAAAGCCCGCAATCTCTACATCCTGCTTCAAAGAAAAGCGATGTGGAATCTGTATAGGATCGTCTTGAATAAATTCAGAATTGTTGTATACATCCGCCTTTTCATTCAGGAAATCTCTTAATTCTTCAAAATTCAACATAGAAATTTAGATTTTTACAACTTCTAAAGCTTTGGGCAAAAATGCATTTGGAAAAACAGTTCTTGCTTCATCTGTAAACACTGTAAGATCACCATACCTGTTTGAAAAATGACCTAAAATGAGTTTACCCACATCCGCTTGTCTTGCAATTCTAGCTGCCTCAAGCGCTGTAGTATGCCCAGTGTAATCTGCCATTTCTTTTAAATCATGCAAAAAAGTAGACTCGTGATACAAAACTGTCACATTTTTAATAATCGGAATGACCGACTCTAAATACCTGGTATCACTGCAGAATGCGTAGGAAACCGGGGGTGTTGGCTCTGTGGTTAAAATTTCATTTTTAAGGATGTATCCATCACTTAATTCAAAATCTTTTCCTGCTTTCAGGTTGTGATAGTCACACGTTTCAATTTCACTATACTTTGAAATTTCCTGCATATTCAGATGCCTCTCTTTCATCTTTTCTTTAAAAAGATAGCCATTACAATAAATCCTGTGATCCAGAGGAATAGTGTAGACTTCCACCCTATTGTCTTCATAGATTTTTTCGGAGTAATCTTTTTCCAGCTCGTGATAAATAATTTCAAAACCTCGGTGGGTTTCCGTAATGGTAAAAATTGTTTCCAACATCTTTTTAATCCCTTTCGGACCGTAAACATGCAGTGGAATATCTCGTCCCAACAAACGAAAAGACGCAATCAGTCCTGGCAATCCAAAACAATGATCGCCATGAAGATGCGAAATAAATATATGATTGATTTTTGAAAATCTTGCTTTTGCTTTTCTCAGCTGCACCTGCGTTCCTTCGCCACAATCGATTAAGAAACATCTCTCCTCCATTTCAAGAAGTTGAGACGTCGGCGATGTGTTGACAGTTGGAATTGCTGAATTAAAGCCTAAAATGGTTAAATAAGTACTCAAATCAATAGTTTATTGGGGTAAATGTACGATAAAAGTTTGAGGTTAAGATTGAGATTAAGGTCAGGTTTACGCTAAAAACCAATGCTATTTAACAGCATCATGTTAACCTGAGCTCATCACCTGACTATCGTTTGACTTTCAAAAAATGTAAAAATAAATCTAATGCCTGTTTTCTGTGGCTGATCTGGTTTTTATCTTCCGGATTCATCTCTGCAAAAGTCATTTCATATCCTTCCGGAACGAAAATCGGGTCATAGCCAAAACCTTTGTGACCTTTATTTTCATTGAGCAAATTTCCGTGAGCTCTGCCGTCAAAATACTGAGCACCGTTTTCATCATAGTAACATAAAACTGTAATGAAATAAGCTTTTCTATTATCAACACCTTCCATTTCGCTTAACACTTTTGCAATATTTTTGGCAAAATCGTGATCTCCAGCGTAACGAGCTGAGAAAATTCCCGGTCTTCCGTCTAAAGATTCTACAACCAAACCGCTGTCGTCGCCCAAACTTGGAATTCCTGTTTTTTCGAAACAGTATCTAGCTTTAATCAAAGCATTGGCGTTGAAAGAATCACCGTCTTCAATTATTTCTTCGTGAATATGGTAATCTGTAAGACTTTTAACGGTAAATTGATCTCCTAAGATCTGCTGAATTTCTTCTTTTTTATGTACGTTGTGGGTAGCAACTAATAATTCCATGATATTTTTAAAATTTTATTTCTTTAGAAAGAAACTTATTATTAATGTAATAAACGATAAGAATAAACAGATTATTGAAATGATATAGAATAATATAATCCTTGAATTCACATGTTCATCTTTTAATATGGTCACTTCTTTTATATGATTATTTTTTGAGTATGATTTAAGAAAATATTTTCCTTCGTGACTAATATTAAATTCTGAATAAGATGTGTATTTTTTATCCTTAATTCTAATAATATCTGTCGTGGATATCCATTTTGGATTCAGTGAGTCGGGAAATTTTCTGACTATTCTATTTTGCACATCTTTCAATTCAAAAAAATAATTTTGATAGTTAGACTCTTTATAATTGTCATTCATAAGATAAACAGTATATGCGCCCTTATCAAGATTAATTTCAGATTTTCCAGGAATTTTTACTTCAATAAAATTAAATTTAAAAAAAGTAAAAGTTAGCAAGAAAACAAGTATTGACGTGAGAAAAAAAATGCATGCAATTATTCTGAATTTCTTTTTCATAAATTAAATTTCCGAATAATGCACTTTATATTTCTTTATAAACAAATAATAAAAGAGAGAAAAAAGTACTGTTCCAACTCCTAATATGATCCATTCTGAAACTTTGAAAGCTTCAGCAAAGCTTTCATTTTTGGTATAAAGTATTAAAATTGATGAGCAAAGATTATTAAAACCATGCAAAAGCATTGGTAAAAGGAGAGATTTCGTTTTATAATAAACCAAACCTAAAACACAACCCAACAAAACCGCACCTACAAACTGCCAAGGATTTCCGTGTACTAACCCGAAAATAACTGAAGCAAGGACAATCGCTTTCCAGGGATGCATACCATTATTAATCATTCCTTTCTGAATGATTCCTCTGAAAATAATTTCTTCAAAAATCGGCGCCATAATCACTGCTGTCAAAATCATTATCACAGGATTATCAGTCAATTGGCTCATTAAATCTGTAAAAAAATCATAGTACTTTCCAAAAAACGGTCCTGTAATCGGAATTTGTGATGTTACAAACTCACCGATAAACATCATTCCCAGCATCATAGGGAAAATGAGCAGATAAGTATAGAAATTGGTCGGAGAAAAGTTGAAATTTAACTTTTGTTTTGTTTGCAATCTCACGACAAAAAAATCAAAAAACGCAATCGAGGTTAAAAATACCAATGCATTTGAGGCCATCAAAAACCAATCTTTGTACTGCAGATTTTCTTTAAAAATCATCATCCAGAAAACGTTGAAAAATCCGACAGCTAAAGATCCTACCACAAAACCTGCGAATAATATCAAACCTCCAAGCCAGGTAAATTTAAATTTCGGGTATCTGCTGTTTTCCATTTTTTTAATTTGAAAAACAAAGATAATTGATTTTATGAAAACACAGGAGATAAAGCTGCTATAAGCACCTCTCATTTATTTAAAAAACGATTTATCTTATCTATTTAAAATTTATAACCCGTTTTAAATTATTTTTCTGAAGTATCTTTGCGCCTTAAATTTTTATGAATATGGATCATGCTGTCGCTCAACAAAAAAATGTAAATTTACCTTTATTAACATACGTTGGCTTTACATTTTTAGGATACTTTATTATAGGTTTATCACTTTCTGTTCTGCCAATTTTCATCACTAAAAACCTGGGTTTCAGCCTGGTTATTGCCGGGCTCGTTATCAGTCTGCAATATGTCGCCACATTTTTCCTGAGAGCTTACTCCGGAAAAATCATTGACGGGAAAGGTCCGAAACCAGCTGTTTTATCAAGCATGTTAGGATTTTCTCTCACAGGAATTTTCCTTATTGTGGCTTACTATTTTAAATTTTCACCACTACTAAGTTTAAGCTTTCTTATTATTACTCGTTTGCTTACCGGCTGCGGTGAAGGGATGATTGGTGCAAGTCCGATTAATTGGGCGATTATGGCTCTTGGTGAGAAACATACTGCGAAAATCATTTCTTACAACGGTGTTGCATGCTACGGAGCATTGGCGATCGGAGCCTCACTGGGAGTACTAATCGAACATCAATTTGGTCTTTATGGCATTGGAGTTCTTTCTATTTTAATTGGAATGATCGGTTTTCTTTTTGCTAAAACTAAGAGAAACTACACCAATTCTCATACTCAGGAATCTCAATCTTTCTGGAAGGTTTTAGGAAAAGTCTCTCCTTTCGGAATCTGTCTCGCTTTGGGAGGAATTGGTTTTGCAAGTATTTCTACTTTTATTACACTTTACTATAATTTTTTCCATTGGAATAATGGTGCGCTTTGCCTTACCGTTTTTGGAGGATTGTTTGTTGCAGGACGGTTAGTTTTCAGCAACGTCATCAATAATTATGGTGGAATCAGAGTTGCAATCGCTTGTCTTTTAGTAGAAACAATCGGACTTTTAATCATATCATTGGCTACGAATTCTGAGATGGCACTTTTTGGAGCGGGAGTTACAGGATTAGGATTTTCATTAATTTTTCCTGCACTTGGTGTTGTTGCTATAAAAAGTGTTTCTCCGTCAAGTCAGGGCTCTGCATTGGCAGGTTACGGACTTTTCATTGATCTTTCTCTCGGTGTTGCAGGTCCCCTAATAGGTGGTGTTGCTGATATTTGGGGAATGAAATACATCTTTCCTTTCAGTGCTTTGATGGTTTTCATCGGTTTAGGAGTTGCTTATTTTCTTAAAACAAAATTGGGTTTCAAAAAGTCTTAAAATACGATTTTCAGAATCCGATAAAAATCACGATTTTTGCAAATTCAAAATACACTATGTCAGACTTAATCAAAGAAATAGAGAAAAGAAAAACATTCGGAATTATTTCTCACCCCGATGCCGGAAAAACCACGCTTACAGAAAAGTTACTTCTATTCGGAGGCGCAATTCAGGAAGCGGGAGCCGTAAAATCGAACAAAATTAAAAAAGGAGCAACCTCCGACTTTATGGAAATCGAAAGACAGAGAGGAATCTCAGTTGCGACTTCCGTATTGGCGTTTGAATATAAAGGCTATAAAATCAATATTTTAGATACACCAGGTCACAAAGATTTTGCTGAAGATACGTACAGAACGCTGACTGCAGTAGACTCTGTAATCGTCGTGATTGACGTTGCAAAAGGGGTTGAGGAACAGACCGAAAAATTAGTGAAGGTTTGTAGAATGAGAAACATCCCGATGCTGGTTTTCATTAATAAATTAGACCGTGAAGGTAAAGATGCTTTCGATTTATTGGATGAAGTTGAGCAAAAATTAGGTTTACGAGTTGTTCCGCTTTCTCTTCCGATTGGGATGGGCGCAGATTTCCAGGGAATTTATAATATCTGGGAAAACAACATTCAGTTATTTTTAGAAGAAAAGAAACAGAAAGTTGGTGAAGCTATCAAATTTGACGATATCAACGATTCTTCTATAGACGAGGTTATCGGAACAAAAGCTGCCAAGAATCTGAGAGATGAATTAGAATTAATTCAATCCGTTTATCCTGAATTCAGCCGTGAAGATTATATGAATGGTGATTTGCAGCCAGTTTTCTTCGGTTCAGCTTTAAATAATTTTGGTGTTCGTGAATTATTGGATGCTTTCATCGAAATTGCTCCAATGCCGCAACCTAAAGAAAGCGAAACCCGCATGGTAAAACCTGAGGAATCAGCATTTACGGGCTTTGTTTTTAAAATTCACGCCAACATGGATCCTAAGCACAGAGACCGTTTGGCCTTCGTAAAAATCGTTTCAGGAACCTTTAAAAGAAACGAAAACTATCTATTGGTAAGAGAAGGTAAAAAGATGAAATTCTCCTCTCCCAATGCATTCTTTGCAGATAAAAAAGAGGTAGTGGACGAAAGTTTCCCTGGAGATATCGTAGGACTTCATGATACTGGAAGTTTCAGAATTGGTGATACTTTGACGGGAGGTGAAAAAATCAGCTTTAAAGGAATTCCTAGTTTCTCGCCTGAACATTTCAGATATATTAATAATAATGATCCTTTAAAGGCCAAACAATTGGCAAAAGGTATCGATCAGTTAATGGATGAAGGTGTTGCACAGTTGTTTACTTTAGAGATGAACAACAGGAAAATCATTGGAACAGTGGGCGCACTTCAGTACGAAGTTATCCAATACCGTTTGGAGCATGAATATGGTGCAAAATGTACATATGAACCACTTTCTATGCACAAAGCATGCTGGGTAGAAGCTGATGAAAAATCGGAAGAATTCAGAGAATTTGCTAGATTAAAGCAACGATTTTTGGCAAGAGACAAATACAATCAACTGGTATTTTTAGCCGACTCGTCATTTACGATTCATATGACGCAGGAGAAATTTCCGAATGTGAAACTGCATTTTATCAGTGAATTCAGACAGAATTAAATTTCATTTTTTAAACATAAAAAAACCGTTCAAATGAACGGTTTTTTTTATCATATTATTGATGAATTACTTATGTAACATCAATAGTTTTTTAACGATTTTTTCGTCATCTACTGTTACATGAATCATGTATGCTTCCGTAGGAAGATCTCTTAAATCAATTTTCTCATCTGCTCTGTTATCAACAGTTCTTGAGAAAATGTGACGGGTCTTTTTAGGTACAATTAACTTTCCGTCCATTGAGTAAATTTCATAAGTTACTTTATATGGAGTCGGAAGTCTGTTGGCATCGTATTTTGGAGGAAAATCAGTTTTGATATACACATATCCGTCATTAGAAGGAACTGGATAAATCATCATTCCCTGGAATATTGGTGACTGAGCTCCTGCACCTCCAGAACCAGGATTACCTCCTCCTGGGTTACCTCCACCTCCTGGAGGAATGATTACCGCTGAAGAATTGATAGTAAAGTTCTGTGAATTTACATTTAAAAACACATTATTAACCCCTTTAACCATAATTCTTGCATTATTGGTAATGGTTCCAAGACCACCTGGAACAGTATAACTATATGTACCTGTATTAGGTGTACTGGCAACTAACACTGTAGGGAAAGTAAGACCGCCATCTTTTGATAATAGGATGGTTACATTTGGTGTGCTTACAGGAGCAGCTGTTGTTCCTGCGACATTCCAAGTGATTGTCTGTGCCTGACCTTCATTCCATACTACTCCTGCTGTATTCTGAGAAGTAACAATAAAAGGTCCTGCAGTAGCATTCACTGTTACTACCATGTCATCAGAATTATTTCCAGAACCTCCCGCTCTGTTGTCACGAGTTGTAAACCTGAAATTATAAGTTCTTGCTACATTAGATAAAGCTTCAACATTAATTTCTGTACCAGCGGTAGTGGTAGCTCCTGCAACAATTCTGTCTAATTTTGGAAAATATCTAAAAGCAACTGTTTCCGGCTTCCAAGATCTGAAAGTTGGCCCCGAAGCTTTTGTTGCGGTAGCTGCAGAATTCATCCCAGTCTGACCAGTAACAGCATTATCCATTTGCTCCCAAATATAAGTTAGTGCATCTCCGTTTGCATCGGTACCTGTTCCTGTAAGTACAAATGGAGTTCCTTTTGGAATGATATAATCTAAACCTGCATCCGCTGTTGGAATAGCATTTCCTGTGTTTGTCGTTACAGGGCAAGTTTTTGTTTTTATATTATTAGTAATCTGCTGAATGCTTACTGCATGAAAAAATGCATCCGAATGTGGCTGTACGTCCTGAGCGGTAATACCTGCATACCCCATAATTGTAGATCCTGATCCTGGCTCCATATTTACTCCCGTCCCTTCAAGGTTCATTGAGAAAGTATGGTTTCCTCCAAACTGATGACCCAATTCGTGTGCTACATAATCAATATCGAAATTATCACCAGACGGAATACCATCTGCAGGAGATGTATATCCTCTTCCTTTCGTTCCATTAGTACAAACGCAACCAATACAGCCAGCGTTTCCACCACCGCCAGTTGCACCGAATAAGTGACCTACATCATAGTTTGTTTCGCCAATCACTGTAGTTAAGTTGGATTGTAATTCTGCATTCCAGTTGTTCATCTGAGCAGAAGGAGAATAAGGATCGGTAGTTGCATTGGTATAAATAATTGTATTGTTATTTGCAATAAGTATCATTCTTGCGGCAAAATCCTTCTCAAAAACACCGTTCACACGAGTCATTGTGTTATTCATTGCTGCTAATGCATTCGCTACAGTTCCACCAAAGTATGTAGTGTATTCTCCTGTACAAGATAGTGCGAGTCTGAAAGTTCTTAGTTTTCCATCATCGGCATTTGGTCTTGCAGTAAGGTCTGTATGATCAATTCCTTTTTGAGCTACATCAATCACAGTACACTCAAATTTATCTAAATTATCTTTTTTGTCTGATTTTTTATAGACAACATAAGTTGAAAGATCTTTTGTGTACGGTTCAATAAAAACAGCTGATTTATCTCCGTAAATCTCCATTGAAGATAAACCCAGCGATGAAATGCCAAAATAAACGGTAGAGCTTGAATCTTCAAGACCCTCACCTACATAAGATTTTATATCCGGATATTTTGCTGCCAATTCCGGAGCAAAGTTAGAATTTTCTCTGACCTTAAAATTTTCAATCTGACCATCAGCATTTGGAAACGATATGATAATATCTGATTTACCACTCCCTGAGAATCTTTTGGGAGCTTTTGCAAGAGCAGTCTTCAAACCTTCAAAATCAAGATTATAAATTTTTGGGTGAAGAATACTGGCTTTATTTTCAAATATTTCCGATGTATTTTTTTGAGAAACTTGCTTCCAAAGTCGGCTTGTTTGTGCTGAAAAAATATGGGAAATAAAAAATACTCCCATCACTAGTAGTTGTTTTTTCATGTAAATTCTATTTTGATTACGAAATGTCAAAATTAATGAAATTTATGACATTAAAAACAAAATTATTTAAGAAACTTTTAGAGATATTAAGAAATATTTCATAAAAATTAAAGATTTTACTTTTTTATACTTTATAGATAGGTACTAAGACAGTCATAAAAGTATGCTTGTATTGAGTACCACAGCAGAATATGGGCAACAGGACCAAGTTGCTGCATAACTTAAATTAAAAATATTTCGTTGCTTATTATTGCTCTGTAAGAATAATACTTAATCTTTCACATCAAATTGTGGATATAATTGTAATTAAAATAGCTTCCCATTCTTTCTCAGACGAATAAAAACTTTGTAAAACGGGTTAAATAAATTTACAAAACACTGATATTCAAAATAATAAAACTTTACTAAACTCATACATTTCATTTACAAACTGCAGTGTCAATTACCTGCTAATTTTACTTCAACAAAAAAATTTTATGAAAAAGTATATTTTATTATTAGCCGTAGCAAACTGTTTAACCATGTGTAAGAAAGGTGAAGCTATACAATCTGAATTGGAAAACACCATTGATTCAGCAAGCAGTAAAGCAACAAACGTAAAAAATGAAATTGAAAAAGTAAGCAATAATGCTGAAGCTATCTATGACTCAGCAAACATTAAAATTAAAGATTTTGAAAAAGCGAAAAGTGACGTTACTGAGAAAATAGAATCAACTTCAAAAAGCATTGATTCTCTCTCCGACATAATATCTGATATGAAACTGGTGTCTAAACTAGAGAAAAAAGACTCTGCCAAAAAAACATCAGAAAAAATAATAGTTAATGTTCCTGCACCAAAAATCATTAAAGAAACTAAAATCATCTATAAAGACAAGCCTAAAAGCAATAGTGAAACCTTAGCAGTTTCTAAAAACAAAATACTCAAATCAGGAATCCTTGAACTGAATGTAAATGACGCAGAAACGGCAAAAGAGATCGTAAAAGAACAAGTAAAAAAATATGATGGATTTATAAGAAGCGAGAACATTTCTTTAAATAACGACGATAGAAAAATCGCATATCTGAAGGTGAAGGTGCCTATTCAAAAATTTGACTATCTGATGGAAGATCTGAGCTATAATATTGGTGAAATTGAAAATAAGGGAATTGATGTTTCCGGACAGGATTTTGTAAACAATACTTTATGTGATATAGAAATTACTTTATACGGAACAGGAAATAATGAATTAATCCAAGCATCTAAACCCGAAACTTTCGGAGCAAAATCTCTTGCTGCAGTTTCGTCAGGCTGGAATGTTATCACTTCAATATTCCTGTTTATCCTTCCGCTTTGGCCTATATTTTTACTTGCCGGAATCGGATATTATTTTTACAAAAAGAAAAATTCTTCGGAAAATAATTCAAACTCTTAAAAAGAAATTTCAATCTAATTTTAAGTACAATTTTCAATCAGAACAGAAAACCCTTATAGATTTGTAGTACAGAAAACTATTAATTTTGCACTAAAGAACAGAAGTCAATTTAACCTCAAGGTATATTTTGAATCAAAAAGTAAACAATTAGAATTTTCATATTAATGTTTGTGATTTGGTGTAAAGTAAAAGGCTCTCAATTTGAGAGCCTTTTATGATTATTTCATATTCACTATTTTATCTACAACAAACTTTGTATTTCCCCTCCAAGGCAGAGTTCCGTTGTATTCTTTGTAATGAAGATCAAAGGTTTTACCACTGTTGAGTTCCAGTTGTTTGAAGATTTCAGGATCTTTTACAGAAAATTCAAACTCATAACTAGTTACCGTTCCTGTTTTTCCTCTTCCAAAACCTTCCTGGATCAGTTTACCCTCGTAAGTTTTAAAAATATAGCCTTTATTGATGGCATAATTCAGATATCCGGATTTCACACCTTCTCCAAAAACGAAGAAAAACTTATACCAGATAAAAACTCCTACAAGAAGTAAAACAACTCCCAAAGTGAGCAACCAAGATTTTTTCATACAGAATATTTAGTGTTTTTACATTTACTTTGATTATTTTGAAATACTTCTCGAAATCACAATTTTCTGAATTTCAGAAGTCCCTTCATAAATCTGAGTAATTTTCGCATCTCTCATCAATCTTTCTACGTGGTATTCTTTTACGTAACCATAGCCTCCGTGAATTTGTACTGCTTCGATGGTAGTATCCATTGCAACCTGAGAAGAATACAATTTAGCCATTGCTCCAATTTCAGAAATATCTTTTCCAGCATCTTTCTCTACAGCAGCTTTAAAGCAAAGCATTCTCGCAGCAGTAATCTGAGTTGCCATATCTGCCAATTTAAAAGCAATTGCCTGATGATTGATGATTTCAGTTTTAAATGCTTTTCTTGTTTTGGCATATTTCAGAGCCATTTCGTAAGCTCCTGAAGCGATTCCTAAAGCCTGTGAAGCAATCCCGATTCTACCACCATTTAAAACAGCCATTGCAAAATTGAAACCGAAACCGTCTTCCCCGATTCTGTTTTCTTTAGGTACTTTTACGTTATTGAAAAGTAAAGAATGGGTATCACTTCCTCTGATTCCCAATTTATCTTCTTTTGGTCCTATCTCAAAACCTTCCCATCCTTTTTCTACGATGAAAGCGTTGATCCCTTTATGCTTTTTCTCAGGATCAGTCTGTGCAATAACAATATAATAAGAAGCTGTTCCTCCGTTGGTGATCCAGTTTTTCACACCGTTTAAAAGATAATAATCTCCTTTGTCTTCTGCAGTTGTTTTCTGAGAAGTTGCATCAGAACCAGCTTCTGGCTCAGACAAAGCAAATGCTCCGATTACCTGACCACTTGCCAATGGCGTAAGATATTTTACTTTCTGCTCTTCAGAAGCATATTTTTCAAGACCTGCACAAACCAATGAGTTATTTACAGACATCACAACTGCTGCAGAAGCATCAATTTTTGCAATTTCTTCCATGGCCAAAACGTAAGAAACGCTATCCATCCCGGCCCCGCCATATTTAGGATCAACCATCATCCCCAAAAGTCCCATTTCTCCCATTTTCTTCACCTGCTCAGTAGGAAATTTCTGGTCACGGTCTCTTTCTATTACTCCCGGTAAGAGCTCGTTTTGTGCAAAATCTCTTGCTGCCTGCTGAATCATCAGCTGTTCTTCTGATAAATTAAAGTCCATAAAATTATAATTAGATGGTCGTAAATTTACACTTTTTAACCAAATCTGAAAACACTAACGGGATTAAGTGGTATGAACTTGCAATTTTCCTTTATTCATAAGGTTTTACGAAGGAAACAAATACTAAAAACATCGTTACAGTTGTGCTCTTTTTGTACTTAATTATTTATTTGAAAATTCTCAATTTATAATTAAAAAAAATGCTTATATTTAAATTCTTTACTAAATATATAATAAATTATGTCAATTAAAAGATTATTCGATATACCACACCTTGCTCTGGAAAAATTTCCTAATGATGTCATGTTTGCCACAAAACATCAGGGAGAATGGCAAAAAACATCTACACAGGAATTTATCAATCAGGGAAATAAGATTTCCAGAGGTCTTTTGAAGCTCGGTATAAAACCAGGTGATAAAATAGCATTAATTACGACCAATTCGCGTACAGAATGGGCAGTTATGGATCTTGGCCTTTCGCAGATTGGTGTTGTATCTGTTCCCGTCTACCCTAGTATTTCGCCGGAAGACTATGAATTCATCTTTAATAATGCAGAAATAAAATACTGTTTCGTTTCAGATAAGGAGCTTCTTGCCAAAGTGATGAAAATTAAACATAATGTAGCATCACTACAAGGTGTTTTTACATTTGACAACGTTACAGGTGCAGCAAACTGGAAAGAAATTTTAGATTTGGGAGACGATGATTCTACACAAATTGAAGTTGAAGATCTTTCAAAAGCTATAAATACTCAAGATTTAGCCACTTTAATATATACTTCCGGAACCACAGGAAAACCGAAAGGGGTGATGTTGACTCATGAAAATATTGTATCGAATGTTTTAGGCTCAATCCCCCGAATCCCAAAAAGAAAAAGTTTAGATTATAAGGATACAAGAGTCCTCAGCTTTTTGCCGATCTGCCATATTTTTGAAAGAATGCTTTTCTATCTTTTCCAATACAATGGTTTTTCAATCTATTTCGCTGAAAGCATCGAAAAAATGGGCGAAAATGTAAAAGAAGTAAAACCTCATTACATGAGTGTAGTTCCACGATTGGTAGAGAAAGTTTATGACAAAATTTACAATACCGGTTCATCGGCCGGTGGTCTAAAACAGAAAATATTCTTTTGGGCCTTAAACTTAATTCAGAAAAAGAAAGAGGTAACAAAGCCTTCGGGTCTCTCTGAAATTATTGCTGACAAACTGGTCTTCAAAAAATGGAGAGAAGGTCTAGGAGGTGAAATTATCACTTTAGTTTCAGGTTCTGCTGCCTTGTCAACAAGATTAAATTTAATGTTCCAAAACGCAGGAATTCCAATTCTTGAGGGGTATGGTTTAACGGAAACTTCACCTGTAATCTCAGTAAACTCATTCGGCAGAATGAAAGTGGGAACTGTAGGACATCCGTTGGACAATTTAACTGTAAAAATTCAGGAAGATGGTGAAATTACGGTAAAAGGACCATCTGTATTTAAAAGTTATTTTAAAAACGAAGAACAAACCAAAGAAACTTTCACAGAAGACGGATTTTTCAAAACAGGAGACATCGGGCACATCGACAGCGAAGGATTTTTACAGATTACCGACCGTAAAAAGGAAATGTTTAAAACTTCGGGCGGAAAATACATTGCTCCTCAAACCATTGAAAATTTAGCCAAAGCTTCTAAGTTTATTGAGCAGGTAATGGTGGTTGGTGACGGTGAAAAAATGCCTTGTGCATTTGTACAGCCGGATTTTGAATTTGCTAAAAACTGGGCAATGAGAAATAACCTCAGCATCGGTTCTACTCCACAGGAAATTGCTAAGAGTCCAGAACTAAAAGAAAGAATTGAAAAAGAAATTGACAACATCAACGAGCATTTAGGAAACTGGGAACAGATCAAAAAAATCGAGCTCACTCCTGAAGTCTGGAGCATTGAAGCCGGACTTCTGACTCCTACTCTTAAACTGAAAAGAAAGGCGGTGAAAGAGAAGTTCAAAGACCTTTATGATAAAATGTATGGTCACCACGACTAAAATAAAAAACCGTTTCAGTTTCGAAGCGGTTTTTTTTATCAACATTAATTGCAAAAATAGTTTTGTCAGAAATAAAAATCAACTCTAATAAGATTAATAATAATAAAGATTAGTCAATATATAAAATAAAATCGTCTCTCAAAAATATGGAGTGATAATAATATCGTCAGCCATAAAGTTTAAAACAATAAAAAACGGCTTCAAAAATTTGAAGCCGTTTTTTATGTTTATAAGAAGTCTGTATTAGAATTTAATCACAGCATTCATTTTTTCAGTTTCTTCGTTTACCAACTCATCGTCCACAAGAATTTTTCCAGAATGCTCATCGATGATGATTTTCTTTCTCTGAGCAATTTCCATCTGCTTTTGTGGTGGAATAGTGAAGAAAGATCCTTTTGGAGCACCTCTCTCAAGACCTACAACTGCAAGACCTGTAGAAGAGTTTGTTCTGATTCTGTGGTAAGAAGCCAATAATCTTTCGTCAATTTTAGAAGCAAATTCTTCAGATTTTGTAATCAGATAATCTTCCTCTTTCTGCGTTTCAGAGATTAAACCTTCCAATTCTTCTTTTTTGAATTTAAGGTGATTTTTTAAATCTTCAATTTTAGAGTTCAGTTCATTCAAAGTTTCCTCTTTATGACCGATTTTAGCTCCGAATTCTTTGATTCTTTTGTCAGAAAGCTGAATCTCAAGTTCCTGATATTCGATTTCCTTTCCTAAAGCTTCAAATTCTTTATTGTTCCTTACGTTGTCCTGTTGAGATTTGTATTTATCGATCAAAGTTTTAGCATGATTGATCACTTCATTTTTGGTGCTGATCTGATCATTTTGTTCTTTAATCTCTGCGTGAAATTTTTCCGCTCTTTTTTCTAGGCCTTCAATCTCAATTTCAAGATCTTCAACCTCGATTGGCAATTCTCCTCTTGTATTTCGGATCTCATCCAATCTTGAATCGATGATTTGCAAATCGTATAAAGCTCTTAATTTTTCTTCAACTGAAATTTCGGTGATTTTTGCCATATCTATAGGAAATAATTTACTGGGTTTGTTTTTTCACTAGATTTTAAGACTGCAAATGTACTAAATTTTTGTGACAAAATTTCAAATAATTGTTGACTTACCAATTGCTCAGATTCGTAATGTCCTATATCACAAATCAGCATTTTAGATTCTGCCAGAAAATAATCATGGTATTTAAGATCTCCGGTGAGATAGGCGTCGCATTTTTTTGAAACCGCAGCTTTTATTCCGCTTGCGCCCGAACCTCCCAAAACGCCGACCTTTTTAATTTTTTTATTATTTAGATCTGAATGTTTAATGATATTTAAACTAAATTGATCTTTTACAAAACTCAGAAAATCTTTTTCATCCATTTCAGTTTCAAATTCACCATACATTCCTAAACCAGAATAATGATTTTCATTTTCCAGCTGATAAATCTGATGTGCCACCTCTTCGTAAGGATGAGCTGCTTTCATTGCTGCAACAATCTGGTTTTGTTTAAAAGATTCAAAAATAACAGAAATCATATCCTCATCTGCATTTTCACGAATATTTTGCTGCCCTGAAAAAGGATTCGAACCTACAGTAGGTCTGAAAGTTCCCTTACCTTCAATTTTAAAACTGCATTCATCATAAAAACCAATGTTTCCAGCTCCTGCAGAGAAAAGCGCCTCTTTTACATTTTCAGAATATTCTCTGGGAACAAAAACGGTCAGCTGTTTCAAATTATTTTTTTTAGGCTGAAGAATTTTTAGATTTTTCAAACCTAAAAGATTGCAGATTCCTGCATTTACTCCACGAAAATCATTATCAAAAGCGGTATGAATGGCATAAATTGCCACTTTATTCTCAATAGCCTTCAAAACTGCTCGTTCTACATAATTTTTACCTGTAAGAGATTTTAAACCAGAAAAAATGATCGGATGAAAACAAACAATCAAATTACAATTTCTTTGAACAGCTTCATCAACCACACTTTCCAAAGCATCGTGACATACTAAAATTCCGGAAACATTACGTTCAGAGAGACCACATAGAAGTCCTACATTATCAAAGTCTTCTGCTTGTGGCATTGCGATATGCTTTTCAATCTCTGCAATTACTTTTTGTATTGTCATTTTATTCTGTAAGTTTGTTTACGAAAATAGGGATAATTTGCTAAATTTAAAAAAAACTCTGATCATGGAGAAAGAACATAATCTTGTACCGGGAGATAAACTCTGGAAAAGATTCCTGTACCGTGTAATTTACCGGTCAGACACTAAGTTGGGCAAATTGTTTGACGTTGCACTCCTCTCTCTGATTCTGGTAAGTACTTCGATCATCATGATGGAGAGCATACCGAAACTCGACAAAAAATTCCACGTTTATTTCATCATCTGTGAATGGATTATTTCTGTAATTTTCACGGCAGAATACTGGATGAGAATAGCAGTCGTTAAAAATAAAAAACATTACATCTTTAGTTTTTTTGGAATCATAGATTTTCTTTCTCTTGTTCCGTTTTATCTGAGTTTCTTTTTTCCTGTCACCAAATATTTTCTGATTTTCAGAATGCTGAGAATGTTGAGAGTTTTTAGGATTTTTAATTTGCTGGATTTTATGAACGATGGTTTTGTCATTGTGAGAGCTTTGAAAAACAGTTCACGGAAAATTTACATTTTCCTTTTATTTTTAATCATATTCTCGGTTATCGTTGGTTCTCTAATGTTTATGGTAGAAGGTGGAAGACCGGGATTTGAGACGATTCCGCAATCGATTTACTGGGCAGTGGTTACAGTGACAACAGTAGGATACGGCGATGTCTCTCCTATTACCCCGATGGGTAAATTCTTTGCTGTGATTTTGATGTTGGCAGGGTATTCTATCATCGCAGTCCCTACCGGAATTGTAACTGCCGAAATGAGAAACAAAAGACAAAACCTTGAATTGATCTGCGAACGATGTGGAAATGAAGATATTGACGATGATGCGAGATATTGCAAGCAGTGTGGCAAGAAATTAGCATAGTATTTTTTATCAAATTAATCTATTAATCTAATACCTCAAAAATCATGGAACCACAAAAGAAAAACAGACCCAACAGTTTAGTGATTATCTTATTCGCTTTAATCATATTGATGATCATCATCTATTTTATACTCGTGATGTTTTTCCCGACTGTTTTTGACCTGATGAATACTGGAGATATACAACCAGTTCCACAAACTGAATAAACACTCTTTTTTATTTAAGAACGCTTTTAAATCTTTGCAAATAATCCTGCAACCGGAAAGAATGTAATTTATAAGGAAAACTGCGCCGCCATTATTGACCGATGGCGGCGCAGTTTTTCTGTACAGATATTAAAACTCTTATCAATTCCTGCTTAAGCATAACAATAAATACTAAAAGCACATGTGATCATTATTGAATGTCATAACCAACACAATCTGATTGAAGGAAATTCCACAAGGAATTACAGTCGTTACAAACTTAGAGAGATATCAACATTTAGATTTTCATTGTAAAATACCGCAGGTAATTATGAAATTGTTGTTCCTTACATATTACCAAGATTAAAGAATTTATAAAATGTACATTTGGATTTATCTAAAATTTCAACTTTGTCATATTCCCTAGTACAGAAGGAATTGATTTTGTTTTTCCTGATAATTTACCGAATATCTATAACAACAGTAATGACGACTAAAAAGTCGCCATTACTAAATTTGATATGTAATTAAATAATTATTTTTTAATCGCCTTCAAAGTTTGCTTGGAACCGTCATTCATCGTAAGAACCACTAAATACATTCCTGCATTTAATTCGCGCAGCTGAAGATCAGAGCTTGGTTTCTCGAATGTTTTAACAACTCTACCTGCGATATCTACTACTGAAATTGATCTAACATTTTTCACATCTGAGATGTTTAAAACATCAGTAAATGGATTAGGATATGCCTTTATGTTATTTTTAGTTAAAGTATTCTCTACTGTAGATAAAGCAGACTGCGTAACTAAGAAATTATCAACAAAGAAATCAATATCCGCTGAATCATCTATTGTGCCTTCGGTAGCGAAAATCGCAAATTTCATTTGGTTAGTTCCGCCCGATACAGTATATGTAAACTGAGTAGAGGTATTCGAGATAACTGTAGATGAATTCCATGTCTGAATAACCGTCCAGGTTGCTCCATTGTTATTTGACATTAAAACTTGTATCACATCGTCTGATCCCAAAGTTGACGCATTGGTTGTATTCCACTCTGTCATTCCATAATCAAATTTCAAGTCATAAGATGCTCCTGACAAATTGAAAGTCGGTGATAATAACCAACCAGTTTTACTATCAGAATACAAATTAATTTTAGCTGCTCCGGTTGAACCATTATTAAGAAATCCGTCTTCAACCCAGTACTCAGTATTACCTGTTGATCCGCCAGTTGCAGAACCTCCTGATGCCTGCCCCCAACAAGAAGCGGCAATGCTTGTGAAGTCATTTGTATAATTTGGAGTAATCGCTGCACATGCGGTTGTAAAGCTTCTTACAGAACAAGAATTTGAGATAACACCTGCGCCATAAGCATTAATAGTATAAAAATACTCAGTACTATTAGCTAACGGAACAGTAAAAGTATATGAAGTCACATTTCCTACATCAATGTTATTAAGAACATTCGAACCTCCTGATGTAGTTCCTACTGTAATTCTATACCCTGTAGCTCCAGCCATAGTTGTCCAATTGATCGTAGGAGTTACAGGCATATTGATAAGGCCATCTGCAGGGCTCGTGACAACCGGACAGAAAGATTCAGTTGTGAAAGTAGCAACTGAAGACCAGGCACTTTTATCTGTAGAAGTACATACTGATCGTACCCATACATAGTATGTAGTAGACGCCAATAGTGATGCGAGATTTACAGTGGCACTGCTAGCAGATCCTGTAGCAACCGTTGTTGCAGATGGAACCGTATTGCTTGTTGATCGATAATATTCATATCCAATAGATGGTACCGGAGTTGGAGCAGCCCATGATACTGTAGCAGTAAATGCAGTAACTGCTGTCACTGATAATGCATTTGGCTCAGCACAAGAAGGATTAACTTCAACAAGAATATCATCAACATATAAGTTATACATATTAGCATCTGAATACACATTAAATCCAAAATAATACACACCACTGGTAGCTGGAGTCAATGCATAAAAATCAGTTACTGGAGTTTGTACATCAATAATATTGGTATAATCATGTAAAACTGTAGTCTGTGCAGCCGGAGTTGCGTCAGTACCGTAGGTAACTTTCATTTTTTCAGAGTAGCTAGCACTATTGTTACCATATTTATATTTGATTCTATAAGTAGTTCCACCAACTAAATTGATCCCTTGCGTGAAAAACCATGCGTTGGCCGGGTTTTGAGAATCGTAATAATAGGTTAATGTTTTGTTGGTAAAACCATTTCCTGGATCGTCACTGATTACCCAATTATTAGCAGATCCACCATTTGTAGCAAGCGTACATATTGGCATTGCAGGAGCTGTCGCATTTTCAAAATCTAAGAAATAAGGAATAGTTGCCGTAGCACAAGCAGTGACAAAACAAGTATTTACCCAAACACTTGCATCAGTAGTAGTACATTTTGCTCTCACCCAAACACAGTAGTTGCTACCTGGTGCCAATTGGTTTATTGTAGCACTAGTTGTAGTAGAATTAAGATTTGGTACTGTTGTAGCTGTAGGAACAACTCCTGTATTACTGTAAAAGATATCGTATCCTAAGCTTGGCAAGGTAGCAGGTGCAGTCCATGCAAGATTAATAGTGCTTGTTGTAATATTGGAAACTACCAAAGCCGATGGAGCAATACATGTTGGAGGTGCAGTCACAATAAGTTTATAGTCGTGTGCTTCACCGTAACCACCTACATCACATGGTATAGGATCAATATTCCATCGGTCGGCAACTCTAACCCTGTAAGTTCCTGGTGTAGCCGAAGCAGGTAATGTTACAGTCCCATTGGTTGTCGTTGTACTACCGCTAGAGCCGGAACCAAGTAATTCAGTAGTTTCATCAAAGGTACCATCATTATTAAAATCTGCCCAAATTTTCACATACTGACTGGAATAATTATGAGTTACAGAAAATGAATAGGTAATTGTGGGCGACAATGTAATCGTGTGTGTTGCATAGTAATCTCCATAGGTTCCAACGGAGCATCCCGTATCTAGATGACTAAATCCCGCAGTGGAGATTGTGAAATCATCTATTTGATCACCACCGTCACATCCACTTGGATAATTCGGAGTACAATAAGTTTGCGCACTTAACCTGATCATTGTCAGGAAAAGTACCAAAAAATAAGCTTTTTTCATTTAATATCTATTTTAACTATTATTAAATAAAAGTAAATATTTTTTTTACGATTGACAACACTAAAAACGTTTTATTACGCAAAACATAAACTATTTTAAGATATTAACACATTTCTTATAACAATTAATTCACTCAACGTTCACAGACACTATCTATTCCAGAAAATGTTTATTGTTTTTTTTAATTGTAACCTATAAACACCGTAAGTAATCATTAAATGAAACAAAAAAATCATCAATTTGTGATTAGGTGAAAGAAAAAAGACAGTCAAACTGACTGTCTCTCATAAATTTTATATAGAAATAGTGTTTCCTATCTTTCTTGTCAAAAGTAAAACACTCAAAAATATGGGGTATAAAAATGAAACTTAGTTTAAATAAAACTCATATTTATTCAACAGTTGAATCTCTTTAATTAAATCACCATTTAAATCAACAGAATATCTCATAGACTGCAGTTCCATATCAGAATTTTCATCAGAATTTTTAATTAAAACTTTAAATTTTTGATTTCCTTTATTCTGATCGAGAACATTTCTAAAAAATTCCAGATCTTCTCTTCTAAAATCCATCACATCCATCACCAATGAAATACTTTTTGCATACTTTTCAAATGCTTCCTGTAGCTCAATAACATCAACTACATTCACGAAGACACGTCCATCTTTCACTTGAGCAAATTTTATCTTTAATATAACAAAACGCTGAACTTCTAACTTTTCTTTCAATCTCATATAATCTCGGTCTCCTAATCTGAAAGAATAGGAACCGGAGTAATCTTCCACAGTTAAGAATGCTACTTTTTCACCACTTTTAAAACCGTCCTTTACTACATATTCCGTTATCAATCCCGCAACGGTATATTCTTTTCCACCACCACCGTTTTCTCTTTCCTTCTGCAGCGTTTTCCAATCTTTCTTTTTTTCTTCAAACAATTCTGCAGGCTTGTTTGCAAAAGCCTGTTCCTTATATGCATCAACTTCATCAAGATTCAAAAATCCAAAATTGCCTTTTGGTTCAGCTTTTTTGACGGTTTCTTCGATAATTTCTTCTTCACCTGCAGCGATATCATCAGAAATAATTTCTGCAATATCTACTGCTTCATCTTTATCATCAGCTTCTAAAATCGGAACCACATCATCGATTACCGCTTTTACCTCATCTTCTTTTTCTAAAACGGCTTTTTTCGAAAGTTTACCCTGCATAAACTGGTAATGATATTTAAATTCATCCAACGGATGTGCAGAAAGATAAAATCCTATGATTTCTTTTTCTTTATTTAATTTATGCATGTTTGGCCATTCCGGACAGGGTAGTAATTTGGGTTGCTCAATCTGAACTTCCTCTGCAAAATCTGCAAAAAGAGAATTCTCCATCTCATTTTTACTTTCCTGAAAACTCTGTCCGTACCTGATCAGTCGTTCCAAATTTGTTTTGCCTGTCATATCAATATCAAAATACTGACCTCTGTGATAAGCAGTAAATCCATCAAAAGCACCGGCTAAAACCAAACTTTCCGCTACCCTCTTATTCATTTGTGATGGCAGAATCCTTTCAAAGAAATCATAAATATTTTTAAATCTTCCGTTGGCTCTCTCTTTGGTAATTCCTTCACTTGGCCCTTCCCCAATTCCTTTAATTGCTCCCAAACCAAAGCGAATTTGACCTTTTTCATTTACAGAAAACTTATATTGAGATTCATTGACGTCAGGTCCTAAAACATCTACACCAATACTTTTGCAGTCTTCCATAAACATAGTAATAGAATCTGTATTGTTGATGTTGTTACTCATCACGCTCGCCATATATTCTGCTGGATAATTAGCTTTTAAATATGCCGTTTGGTAGGCAATTAGTGCATAGCAGGTGGAGTGAGATTTGTTGAAAGCATACTCTGCAAAGGCTTTCCAGTCATTCCATATTTTTTCTAAAGGGCCTTCATCCAAATTATTTTTTCTTCCGCCTTCAATAAACTTCGGATACATTTTGTTCAGGACTTCAATTTGCTTTTTACCCATCGCCTTTCTCAAAGTATCTGCCTCACCTTTTGTAAAATTGGCTAATTTTTGAGACAAAAGCATTACCTGCTCCTGATAAACAGTGATCCCATAGGTTTCTTTTAAATACTCCTCAGTTTCAGGTAAATCATAAATAATTTCTTCAATTCCGTGCTTTCTGTTGATAAAGTTTGGAATATATTTAATCGGTCCCGGACGATACAAAGCGTTCATGGCAATCAAATCAGCAAAAACGGTTGGTTTCAGCTCACGCATATACTTCTGCATTCCCGGACTTTCATACTGGAAAATCCCGACCGTACGACCTTCTTTAAATAACTGATAGGTTTTACTGTCGTCCAGAGGAATCATATCGGGATCAATATCTACATTATGTCTCTGTTTTACTAATTTTAAAGCATCTTTAATAATCGTTAACGTCCGCAGACCCAGGAAGTCCATTTTCAGAAGCCCTGCGCTTTCTGCAACCGAGTTGTCAAACTGAGAAACCAAGATATCCGCATCTTTTGCCGCAATCGTTACCGGAACCAAATTACTTACATCTTCGGGTGTAATAATGACTCCACACGCGTGAATTCCTGTATTTCTGATACAGCCTTCCATCTTTTTGGCACTTGCAAGAACACCGTGGCGCGCATCATCTGGTGTATTGAGAACGTACTTCATCTCGTCAACAAGCTGCTGCTCTTCAGGTTTCAGCTTATCATATTTAGCTAACGCTTTGGCAATATTCATTCCCGGACTTGGCGGAATCAACTTTGCAATATTATTCGTATCGGGAATTGGCAAGTCTAAAACCCTTCCGGCATCTTTAATCGCCGATTTTCCTCCCAAAACTGAGTAAGTAATAATCTGCGCTACCTGATTCTTACCATACTTCTCAACTACCCACTTGATAATCTTATCACGACCTTCATCATCAAAATCAATATCAATATCGGGCATTGAAATCCTTTCAGGATTTAGGAATCTCTCAAAAAGCAAATCGTATTTAATGGGGTCAACGTTGGTAATCCCTGTACAGTAGGCAACTACAGAACCTGCAGCAGAACCACGACCGGGACCAACCCAAACTCCCATGTTCCTTGCTTCGTTACAAAAATCCTGCACAATCAAAAAGTACCCTGGGTAACCTGTATTGGCTACGACCTCCAGCTCAAAATCAAGACGCTCTTTAATTTCATCGGTGATTCCTGTTTCCACATAGCGCTTTCTTGCTCCTTCGTAAGTTAAATGCGTCAAGTACGCCATCTCACCACGTTTTCCTCCATCAACTTCATCTTCTGCATGAAGAAACTCTTCAGGAATATCAAATTTAGGCAAGAGAACATCTCTCTTTAAAGTATAAGGACTGAATTTTGCCGTAAACTCCTCGTAAGCATCAAATGCATCAGGGTAATTCAGAAAAGTCTCTTTGATTTCATGGGCATTTTTGATGTAATATTCTCCGCCCGCTAAACCCCTTCTCTTTCCGAAGCCTTTTCCAACAGGTGTTGTAAGCTTTTCGCCATCTTTGATACAGCTTACAATATCCTGAATATTGGAATCGTCTTTTTCTGTATAGTACGTTTGATTCTGCGCTAAAAGTTTAACACCATATTTATCTGCAAAGTGTAATAAAACATCATTCAAATGCTCTTCCTCTGGCAGTTTATGATTTTGAATCTGTACATAAAAATCATCTTCAAAAGTTTCTTTCCACCACTTAAAAAGCTCCTCCCCTTTTTGTTCACCCGTATTTAAGATCGCATCAGGTACATCTCCATTAATACCCGATGTCAAAGCAATTAATCCTTCTTTATATTCAGCAATCAATTCACGGCTAATCCTTGGAACTCCAAAATAGAATCCTTTCAAGAAACCTATACTTGACAGTTTTGCTAAATTTTTATATCCGTTGAAATCTTTCGCCAATAAAACAACCTGCGTCCTTCTATCAGGATCATCTTTAGTAAATTGTTTCTGTTCGTAACGGTCTGAAATGTAAAATTCACAACCAACGACAGGAATTAAAGGCTCAGAAATAGGTTCAGTTTCATTGAACTCAGTTTTATTTTCTTCAGCTTCCTGCTTTTTGGCTAAATATTCTTTATGTTTTTTTGAACGGTCCGAGTTGGCAGACTCTACAGCAGAAACGAATTTAAAAGCACCCATCATATTTCCCAAATCGACCATTCCTACGGCAGGAAAATTCTCTTCGGTGGCCTTTTTTATTAAATCGTTTATGCTCGATGTCGCAGTCAATGTTGAAAAAACACTTTTATTATCGAAATTGAAATATCTACCTAAATCAATATCATCAATACTCCCTACATCAGATTGTTTTTTCTTATTATTAAAATCTGCAACCTGTCTTCTGATAACAATATCGAAAGGTTTTATAGGATTCGGATGAAGCGTTTTAAAATATGCCAACTGATCTTCTGAAGTTTTCAAAACCTCAGAAGGAATAATTCCGATACGCATCATTTCGAAGAAAACCTGAGCCGTTGCATTTACGTCAGCTGCAGCATTATGTGCTTCGTCAAACTTGTGACCGTATAATTTTTCATACAACTCTTCAAGTTTCGGAGATTTGTATCTTCCGCCTCTCCCCCCGCCAAGCTGACAGTAATCTGTTCCCAGAATCATGGTATCAGCTTTTGGCTTTTCCTGAAGGTTATCCTGAATATTTTTTCTGAAAAATTCTGCTCCGACAATATTGTAATCGAACTCCACATTGTGTCCAGAAACAACTCTTACTCTTTCTAAAACTTGGGCAAATTCATTTAAAATCTCCTCCAGATCACGACCTTCTTCATTGGCAATTTTTGTTGTAATACCGTGAATTCTTGCGGCATTAAATGGTATGTCGTAACCTTCCGGTTTAATTATATAATCCTGGTTTTCAATTAACTGCCCGTTATCATCATGCAACTGCCATGCAATCTGAACCATTCTCGGCCAGTTGTCTGAATCTGAAAGCGGTGCATTGAAATTTTTTGGTAAACCTGTCGTTTCTGTGTCAAAAACTAAATACATAAATTCTGTCTGACTTTTAATTAAAAAAAGAATGTAAAGTTAGTTTAAATTTTGCTCTTTATCATAATTTCAGGCTTGGGAATCTGTTGAGATATTCTAAAAAAAAATACAAAATTTAATATGTTAGCACACATACGTTTTGAGCTATTTACTTTATTCACATTGGTTTCATTTAAAGTTTTTACGCAAAAAACAATTTTACCTATCAATTGTTAGGTAATTATTTTCAAAAATCCAAAATATGTTTATCTTTGCTTTCTATGGAAAATACACTTCACGAAAAAGTTTCACAGGATATTTTACTTAAAGCTTACAACCACATGATGCTTGCCAAAGCAATGGCAGATATCTATGAGGAGAACAGAAATGTTTGCAAATATGTACACAGTACTTCGAGAGGCCATGAAGCAATTCAGTTGGCAACAGCTTATCAGTTGAAAAAAGAAGACTGGGTTTCTCCTTATTACAGAGATGAAAGTATTTTGTTGGGAATTGGTTTCGAGCCTTATCAGCTGATGCTTCAGTTGTTAGCAAAAGCTGACGATCCTTTTTCGGGTGGAAGATCATATTATTCTCACCCTTCGAGCAGAAACGAAAATATGCCGAAGATGATCCACCAGAGTTCAGCAACAGGAATGCAGACGATTCCTACGACAGGAGTTGCTCAGGGAATCAAATATATTGAAGATTTTGAATTAGAAAAATTTGAAAACAATCCTGTTGTCATCTGTAGTTTGGGAGACAATTCTGTAACGGAAGGTGAAGTGAGTGAGGCGTTTCAGTTTGCGGCTTTGCACCAACTTCCCATCATTTTCTTAGTTCAGGATAATGAATGGGGAATTTCTGTGACCAAAGAAGAAGCGAGAACTGTAGATGCTTATGATTTTGTGGCTGGTTTTGAAGGTTTGGGAAGAATGAGAGTAGACGGAACTAATTTCGCGGAAAGTTTTGAGGTAATGAAAAAAGCGGTTGATTTTGTAAGAACCGAAAGAAAACCATTGGTTGTCTGTGCAAAAACAGTTTTGATTGGTCACCACACTTCGGGAGTAAGAAGAGAATTTTATAGAGACGAAGAAGATTTAACAAAACACAGAGCAAAAGATCCGGGAGAAATCCTGCGAAATCAATTGCTGGAGTCTGGTACCGATGAAGAATTATTAAAGCAAATCACCAAAAAGGCAAGACTGGAAGCTGAAGAAGCATTTGAAAGAGCTCAAAAAGCCGAAGACCCGAAGCCTGAAACCGTGATGCAACATATTTTTGCACCGACTCCGATTACAGAAGAAGTGGGAACCCGCGAACCAGAAGGAGGCGAAAAAATAGTGATGGTTGATGCAGCTATTCATGCCATTCAGGAATTGATGTGGAAACATCCTGAAGCCTTACTCTACGGGCAGGATGTTGGTGAAAGAATCGGAGGAGTTTTTCGTGAGACGGTAACGTTAGGGAAGAAATTCGGCAGCAAAAGAGTTTTCAATACAGCCATTCAAGAAGCTTATATCATTGGTTCTACGACTGGAATGAGTGCAGTTGGTTTAAAACCGATTGTTGAAGTTCAGTTTGCCGATTATATTTATCCGGGAATTAACCAGTTGATTACCGAAATTTCAAAATCAAATTATTTAAGCAACGGGAAATTTCCTGTAAGCAATATCATCAGAGTTCCGATTGGAGCTTACGGCGGCGGCGGACCTTACCACAGTGGAAGTGTTGAAAGTATTTTAGCGAATATTAAAGGAATTAAAATTGCTTATCCAAGCAATGCAGCCGATTTTAAAGGTTTATTGAAAGCAGCTTATTATGACCCGAATCCTGTAGTGATGCTGGAGCATAAAGGTTTGTACTGGAGTAAAGTTCCGGGAACTGAAGATGCAAAAACCATCGAACCTGCAGAAGATTACATTTTACCTTTCGGAAAAGGAAAAGTAGTGATTGAGGCTGATGAAAATGAAATTAAAAAAGGAAATACCGTTGTCGTAATCACTTACGGAATGGGAGTTTACTGGGCAAAAGAAGCCGTGAAAAACTTCGGTGGAAAAGTGGAAGTAATCGATTTAAGAACCATCATTCCTCTGGATGAAGAACTGGTTTTTGAAAGAGTAAAAGCCCACGGAAAATGTATTGTTTTAACAGAAGAACAACTGAATAATTCATTTGCCGAAGCTTTTGCACACAGGATTTCTAAAAACTGTTTTAAATATCTTGATGCTCCTGTAGAAACGATGGGTTCATTAGACACCCCGGCAGTTCCTATTAATTTAATTTTAGAAAAAGAAATGCTTCCAAATGCTGAAAAGCTCTCGAAGAAAATCGACGAAATGTTGAAATATTAAAAATTAAAACCTCTAAATTATTTTTAGAGGTTTTTTTGTACGGTTTTTGTTAACTTGGAGTAATAATCTATTTTTAAAATGATCACAACAAAATATTTCAACTATAAACAAATTGCCAATCTTGCAGGGATCCATCTTATCTGGCTAACTGCATGGAGCACTTTTGTAGCAGCTATCTATTACTTTTTCGAATGGCAGTGGATGACGATTCCGTTAGTTCCATTGACGTTGGTGGGTACAGCAGTTGCATTCTTCGTAGGTTTTAAAAGCAATCAGGCTTACGACCGACTTTGGGAAGCCAGAAAAATTTGGGGAGCCATCGTCAATTCTAGCCGATCATTTACATCGATGCTTTGTGCATTTGACACAGAAAAAGGCGAAATGCATTACATTAAAGACTTTAAGAAACAGCTCGTTTACCGTCATATTGCATGGCTTTACACATTGAGGGAGCAGCTTTTGATTCCTACAGAATGGGAACATATGAGTCTTGACAGACATTTCGGAGAGATCAATACAAAAAGAAACCGATTGATTAAAGCCGGATTTCCGGATTATGTAAGAACACACCTTTTCCAACAAAAATATCTTTCGGAAGACGAATTTGAACTGCAGGAAGACTATAAAAATTTCGCTACATACCTCAATTCAAAACAGGCAAAAGATTTAAACTATTTAAAGAATAAAAAAGTCATTACTGATTTTGATCAGATGCAACTTCAGAATTGCCTGAATGATTTTTATGATTATCAGGGACAGGCAGAAAGAATTAAAAAATTCCCCTCACCACGACAGTTTGCCAACTCTGGATTTATTTTCATCGTCATCTTCATTATTCTTTTACCATTAGGTTTGGTGAGCGAATTCAGCAAATTAGGCGATTGGGGAATCTGGACCTGTATTCCTTTCTGTGTGATTGTAGGCTGGATTTATATCATCATGGAACTGGTGGGTGATTATTCTGAAAATCCTTTTGGCGGATTAATGTTTGACATTCCCATGCTATCTATCTGCCGAACAATTGAGATCGACCTTCTTCAAATGATTGGAGAGCATGATGATCTTCCGGAACCTATCGCTTCTAAGAATGGGGTTTTGGTTTAAATAAATTACAAAATTAATTCGGTCGTATTTTTCACTTCAGAAATGGTGAATGAACTTTGTGTACTCGCAATATGTTGAATTGTGGTAAGCTTGCTCAACATAAAATTTCGGTAATCTTCCATGTCTTTTACACAGATTTTCAGAATATAATCATAGTCACCACTTACATGGAAGCATTCTGTCACCTCATCTAAAGTCATCACTTCTTTTTCAAACCGAAGCACATATTCTTTTTTATGCTGAGTCAATTTTACATGACAGAGAATAATAAAATTTTTATCAATCTTAGTTTTGTCCAAAATGGACACGTACTTTGAAATTACGCCATTATTTTCAAGCTTTCTTACTCGTTCATAGACTGCAGTAATTGACAAACCGAGTTTATAAGACAACTCTTTGGTGGTTTGCTTACAGTCTTGTTGTAGAAAAAGCAGCAGTTTTTTATCGATTTCGTCAAATTGCATAGAAAATTTTTTGGCTAAATTTATTAAATTTAAATTAAATAGACTTTTTATCATTAAAATTTAAATTTAATAGATTTAAAATCTAAATATTGAATATTCTGTTGTAATAAAACATAAAATGATTCACTTTTAAAACAAAAAAATATGGATCATTTTAATGCAGCAAACGAAATTCAGGATTTGCAATATTTTGGCGAATTTGGCGGAGTAAACCCATCGATTTCAGACAGTTCAACCTATACTTTTCTGTCTGCAAAAACTATGTTTGATACTTTTGAAGGAAATGCAGATGGCTGTTATTTATATTCAAGGCATTCTTCCCCGATGAATTTGTATCTTTCTCAGGCATTGGCCAAAATGGAAAATACAGAAACAGCTAACGTGACTGCTTCCGGAATGGGAGCGATTACTTCGGTTTTGATGCAGATTTGCAAAAGTGGTGATCATATTATTTCCAGCAGAACCATCTATGGTGGGACGTATGCCTTTTTAAAGAACTTCCTTCCACCATTGAATATTGATACTACTTTCTTAGATATCATTGATTTTGAGTCAATTGAAAATGCGATTCAGCCCAACACAAAAATAATCTATTGCGAAAGTGTGAGCAATCCTCTGTTGGAGGTTGCTGACCTTAGAAAACTTTCCTCAATTTGCAAGAAACATAAATTAAAACTTATAGTAGACAATACTTTTTCTCCGCTTTCCATTTCACCAAGTCTTTTAGGTGCTGATATTGTCATTCACAGTTTAACTAAATTTATTAATGGTAGCAGTGATACGGTAGGCGGAGTTTATTGCGGTACTCAGGAATTTGTTAATGACACAAAAAATGTAAATAACGGAGCCTGTATGCTTCTTGGTCCTACGATGGACAGCTTCAGGTCTGCAAGTATTCTTAAAAATCTGAGAACGCTTCACATCCGAATGAAACAGCACAGCCACAATGCAATGTATCTCGCTGAAAGATTTGAAAATGATGGATTGAAAGTTTCTTATCCAGGTTTACCATCTCACAAAAATCATGAGCTGATGAAGAGCATGATGCAGAAAGAATATGGTTTTGGTGGCCTTCTCACCGTAGACGCCGGAACGACTGAAAAGGCAAACGAACTGATGGAAATGATGCAGCACGAAAATCTTGGATATCTTGCCGTGAGTTTAGGATTTTACAAAACATTATTCTCGTGCTCAGGAAGCTCAACTTCATCTGAAATACCTGAAGACGAAAGAGAAGAAATGGGAATTTCAGACGGACTTATACGATTCTCTATAGGCCTAGACCACGATATTGAGCGTACTTATAAAAAAATGAAAGAATGCATGTTCAAAACTGGCGTTCTACACCATGAAACTATTTATACATCTTGATTAAAAAATGCTGTTGAACTTTCAACAGCATTTTTTTATTTTAATAAGTTAGCTTACATTAATTTTTATGAAAATGTTTCGGGAAAGCTTCTTCAGGTTTCATTCTGAAAACATTCAGCAAAATCCACGATTTTAAAAAACCGTAGCCATAAGAGAACATTTGAATGTAAGTCGAAATAACAGCCATTCCGGCGATTGCAATGTTCTTTGTCACAATCATAGCGTGAATTAAAACCATGAAAGTATAAAGACCGTAAAACGCCAAAATAATTCCTCGTCCAAGAATAAAATATTCAATAAAACCTAAAACATATCCCAGTAGAAACAAAGTTGGAAATGCAAAAGAGATCTTTACATATTTCGGATGTCTCTGATTTAAAATTGGCCTTGCACACCCAAACTGATATACCTGTTTTGAAAACTTACCAAAATCTACACGACGTTTGTGATAAACAGCGATATTATCGAAAAAAGCAGTGGTAAAACCGTTTTCCCAAAGCGTCATCGACAAATCTGGATCTTCACCGATTCTCATTTCAGAAAAACCTCCTACTTTCTCAAACACTTCTTTCTTCACTCCCATATTGAAACTTCTAGGTTGAAATTTTGAAACTGCCTTTTTATTCCCTCTTATTCCACCCGTTGTAAAAACGGAAGTCATAGAGTAAGAAATCGCTTTCTGCATCAGATTAAAACCTTTATGCGCCTTATCTGCACCACCAAAAGCATCACAAGGAATCATGAGAGTATCTTTTTTAATATTTTGAATATAATCTTTCTCCACAATCACATCGCTGTCTACAAAAACAAGCCATTCATTTGCAGCTCTTTTTGAACCATAATTTCTCGACAAACCAGGACCTGAATTGTCTTTTCTGAAATATTTAATATCTAAAATTCCATCAAAATTACCAATGGTAGGTTTCAGATCAATCAAAGAACCATCATCAACAATAATGATTTCAAAAGCTTTATCTGTTTGAAAGGTTAATGAATTGAGAAGTTCGAAAAGCTCGTCTTTTCGGTTAAAAATAGCAACAACGATGGAAATGGTTGGTTTCAAAGTGATAAAAATTTAATTAAAAAACAAACTTGATTTAAAATAGATACACAAAACAATCGAAATTGAAAATGCAATGACCGAACCACTCAGAAACAGTAATTTAGAAAGACTTTTAAAATAGTAGAGCCCTAAATGATACAGCACAAAAAACACAACAAAGGAAACTACCAGTCCAATTATTGGACAAACAATAAAAGTCTGTACAAAATTTTCCATCGGTAGCGGATCTTTAAAAACGATAAAATAGAAAATGGAAGATACAATTAGCAGGCTTCCACTCCACAATTCTACTCTATATTTTGATCTTTTCTTTGGATTTTTATTTTCATCAAAGGATTTTGAATCTGAAAAACTCCCGAAGAAACTCAACAAATCACCAATAAATCCTAAACCGTCAAAAAAATCAAAAGGCATCTCCTATTAGTCTTTATTCTCCAGTTTATGCAACTTCTTCGTTCCCTCATACATTTCATACTGCAAAAATCTGGTTTCCAGTTTTCCGTTGAACAATTTAATTTTTCTTGAAGGTCGCAATCCTATTTTCTTTGGTGCATCAAGATCAGAAGAAATCAGCCACGCCAAAGTGTTAGGGTAACTTGTTTTAAATGTATCTCCAATCTTCTTGTAGAAATCGTCATCATTAATTGAAATTCTCTCGTCATAAGGCGGGTTGAAAACCATCAACAATGGGAACATATCTTTTTTGGTATCAAAGAAATTTTCTCTTCTTACTTCGATAACGTCTTCCATTTCTGCAGACTCTACATTGGTTCTTGCAGCATCCAGCATTCTTCCGTCGATATCGTAACCCACTATTTTTCCGTGGAATTCTCTGATTCTGTCAACACGGTGTTGCTTGATGGTTGCAAACAAATCATCATCATAATTTTTCCAGTTTTGGAAGGCAAATCTTCTTCTGTAAAGCTGTGCTGGCAAATCCATCGCAATCATCGCAGCCTCAATCAAAAGCGTTCCGGAACCGCACATCGGGTCAAGGAAATTTCCTTTTCCGTCCCAACCTGCCAATTGCAACATACCGCTTGCTAACACTTCGTTGATTGGTGCTTCACCCTGCTCTCTTCTGTAACCTCTTTTAAATAAAGCATCACCCGAAGAATCCAAAGAAATTGTTACCAATTCTCTGTCGATATGAAGGTGGAATTTAATATCCGGAGACTTCGTTTCAATACTCGGCCTTCTTCCGTATTTATTCTGGAAATAATCTACAATCGCATCTTTCATTTTGAAAGTCATGAACTGAGAATGACTGAATCTTTCAGAATTCACTGTAGAATCTATGGCAAAAGTCTGGTTGACATCCATAAACTCATCCCATTCAAATTTGAAAAGTCTGTCGTAGTATTTTGTTTCGTTGTATGCTTTAAATTCATCAATCGGCACAAGAATTTTCAAAGCCGTTCTTGCCGAGTAATTGATTTTATAAAGAAAACCTAAATCTCCCTCACAATTGACTGCACGATTTTTAAGTTCAACGTTTCTTCCACCCAGTTTTTTGATTTCTTCACCCAAAACTGTTTCTAATCCGAAGAATGTTTTTATCTGAATTTTAATATTTTCTGTATCCATAAGTTATAATTAAAAGATTTAACCATTTAAAAATCAAAGAATTATCATCTAAATTTATTACTAAATTGAATTTTTCAATACCTTAATGTTTAAAATACTTTTCTTTTAACACCGCAAATTTAGTTATTTTTGCATTATGGAATGGTTTGAATCTTGGTTTGATACGCCTTATTATCATTTGCTTTACAGTAACAGAGACTACACGGAAGCAGAAAACTTTATCACAAAACTCACTCAGGAGCTTCAGCTGCCTCAATCTTCAAAAATAATTGACCTCGCGTGCGGAAAAGGAAGACACTCGGTTTTTCTTAATAAATTAGGCTATGATGTGCTTGGTTTAGACCTTTCTCAACAAAGTATTGAATTTGACAAGCAGTTTGAGAACGAAAGTCTGGCTTTCAAAGTTCATGATATGAGAAATCCTATTGACTCTGAACCTGTACGTGCAGTTTTCAATCTTTTTACCAGTTTTGGATATTTTGATAATGAGACGGATGACAGAAATGTTTTCCAATCGGTTTACAATGTCCTAAAACCGGAAGGTTTTTTTGTTTTAGATTATCTGAATGAAGAATTTGTAACAAGAACTTTAGTACCAGAAACAACGATTCACAGAGAAGGAATTGATTTTCATATCTCTAAAAAAATTGAGGGCCGACATATCATTAAAGACATTCGTTTTGAGATTAATGGAGAAGCTAAACATTTTTTTGAAAAAGTAAAACTTCATACCTTAGAAACGATTGAAAACTACGCTTCAGAATGTGGATTTGAAAGAGTGAAAATTTGGGGAGATTATCAGCTTAATGATTTTGAAAAGGAAATTTCACCACGTTGCATTAATTTATTTAAGAAAAAATAAATCAAACTTTGCAGTGAAGATAAATATAGTTTTCATCATTCTGACTTTAAGCTCTTTATTTTTTGGATTAAAATTTGGTTTTACTGGTAGTCATACACCTCCTTTGCCATTTGTTGTTTCGGGCCTGTTATTAATTGTTGGAACTATTTTAATTTTTCTAAAGAACATTTTTAAAGATAAATATAGCTATCAAGTCCATATAGCTTTTACAGGTTTAAATCTATTGATTGTTCTCTATTGTTTACTATTACCATTTTGAAATGATTATAATATTATTAATTTTAAGCGTTATTGCCGGTGTTTTCCTAGGAAAACTCTTTGGTAAAAAAGAACAGTTTGCAAAAAATCTATTGATTTTAAGTGCCGGTTTTCTGATTACCATTTGCCTGAATGAAGTTTTCCCACAAGTTTACACTTCTGATGTCAGTGAAAATCTGGGAATTTTTGTGATTGGCGGCGTTTTGCTTCAAATGATTCTAGAGGCATTAACGAAAGGTTTTGAGCACGGGCATTTTCATCATCATAATGAAAGCAGCAATATTTTACCTGTCGCATTGATGGTCGGATTGTTTATTCATGCATTTATCGAAGGAATTCCTTTGGCTAATGAAACCAATCCACTATCACCCTATCTTTTAGGAATTTTGTTTCACAACCTACCGATTTCGTTTATTTTGGGAGCATTTTTATTTAACAGATCCGGTTCAAAAGCGTCATATCCATCTTTATTGATTGTTGCTTTATTCGCTTTAGCATCACCTATGGGAATGTTGCTTGGAAATTACTTCAATCCTGAATGGCAACCTTATTTCTTGGCAATTGTAGGCGGTATTTTTCTTCACATTTCATCGGTTATTATTTTCGAAAGCAATAAAAATCATAACATCAACTGGTCGAAGATTGGTTTGGTTATTTTAGGTGTTTCTTTGGCTTTGTTGATGCACTTATTTCATACACATCCGCATGGTCATCATCATTAAAGAGTTTTTTGTTTCACTTAAAAAATAATAATTAAAGACATTCAGTTATTTATAATCTGTGAGAAAAATCTTTAAAGTAAATCAAAATAATTTTAGTTTAAATAAACAAGAAAGGCTCCGAAATCAATCGAAGCCTTTCTTGTTTATTTAAAGAAAATGTCTGATTAGAATTTCCAACCTACAGTAAGGAAGAAATTATTTCTCACATTTTTCACATCAGATACTACTGAGTTTGGTGATGTAACATCAAAATCTCCTGAGTAATATCCTGTATTGTAATTATCAAATTCATATCCTGCCAAAAACGGATTTTTATATTCTGAAGTAATATTCTGATAAGCAGCATCGATATAGAATTTACCAAAATCATATCCGATACCGGCACCAATTGTATTTCTGTCTCCTAAAATAAAGTTGCTGTAATTATTGTTTCCTACACTCCCTGCATTAGAAAAAGCACTTACAGTCATCGTATCAAACGGACTAGATGCATAAGAATAACCTCCTCTCAATCGTAAAGCTTTGATTCTGTATTCTGCACCTACTTTTATCTCAGATAAGTTTTTGTAGTTGTCGCTGAAAAAAGAGTTTAGTTCAGTTTCCGCATCACCTTGCACTTTATATCTTGGTTTCGTAAGACCTAAAGTATAATCAACATTGATTGCGAAATTTTTATTAGGTACAAAGGCACCACTCAAAGTTGCTTTCATTGGTGATCTGAATGTTCTGTCTTCAACAAAATTATCATAGTAAATTCCGTCTCCGCCATCATAATAATCTCTGTAGGCTCTGTCAATCGACCACCATGTAGGAGTTTCTATAGAAGCACCTAATCTTAACTGGTTGCTTACTTTACCAATAACTCCTAAAGTCCCGGATACTCCACTTGATTTTTCAGAATACGGCGTATATTGCTTATCAAAAGTAGTTACAGAATTATCCAAATCTAAACCGAAAACAGCACTGTCATACTGTTCCATGTCAACCCCGTGCATATTCAAACTTGCTCCGAAATACAAGGCATTGTTGTAATTGGCCCCGACACCCACATTAAATTTAGTCTGAGTCCCATATCGGTTGTATGCGTGCCCCAGATAAGACATATTTCCTACAACATTGTTTCCATCTTGATCTACAAGATTTTTAGCGATAGAAACATCTGAGTTTCCAGGTGATTCTATGTAATCTTCAATAGAAGTGGTTGAAATATTGGCTGCCACATTAATAAACTTCCACGGAGTCTCTGTCATTAGCTGGAAAGTTGCCACACCATTCACATTACCTATATTAACCTTATTAATATTATAGTTAACAGAAGAGCCGGCCAATGATGCAGTATTCTTATTATTAGTTATTGATAATGTTCCTGAAATATCTCCAGCTATCGCAACACCGATACCTGCCGGGTTGGTCATCAAAGAAGTACCGTCTCCACCTAGGGCTCCATTTGAACCCACCATTGCATTAAATTTCGAAGAACCTACCATTGGCGTATTTGAATATACATCAATCGAGTTTCTAATCACTGAAATATCCTGAGCCTGCAGAAAAAATGCTGCAGAAACACTCATTATGATTAAAGATTTTTTTAACATTATTTTATTAATAGTTATTGAGTTTTAAAATATTATCTACCGCCGGATCTGAAACCGCCGCCTCCGCCGCCGGATCTCATCCCACCGCCTCCAGAAGAACCACCGGATCTAAATCCACCGCCACCGCTGCTTCCAGAGTTAAAACCTCCGGATCTGAAGCCGCCGTTGTCGCTTGGTCTAGTGCCACTATCATTTCTATATCGAGGTTGAGACTGTTGTTGATTGTAATTTGGTCTTGTCTGATAGTTCGGTCTTGTTTGATAAGGATTTCTTGTACCAGATTGATTTCTGAAACCTCCATTAGATGTTCCTTGTCTGAAACCTCCTGTATTATTTCTAAAACCACCTTGCCCCTGGCCGTTTCTCATTCCGGACCCGTTGTTTCCATTTCTGAAACCAGAACCGTTACCGTTATATTTATTAATACCTACCGTATTATTGGTAAATCCTCTGCCATTTGCTGCGCTTCGTCTGTATGTAGGTCTGTAATAGTTTCCTCCCCAATATCCTGCACCATACCAGCCGCTATATCCGCCATAACCCCAGTAAGGATTATACATTCCCCACATACCCCAATAAGGGTTATAACCACCCCAGCCCCAAGAATTGCCCCAGCCGAATGACATTCCCATGCCCCAGCCAGATCCCCAGTAAGGGCTGTAGCCTCCGTACCATCCCCAAGGTGAACCAAATCCCATTCCCCAACCCCATGAGTTGTCGTAAATATTGGTTTCATTCCCTGCAAAATTACCCCAGTCAGAATCTGTAGCATTACCATTGTTAGTATTACTCCAAGTATCAAATCTGTTGTCGTATTCAGAGGCATTGATTTGAGAATTTTCTACAATACTAGATTCAGAATAGTAATCGTAATAATCTCCTACTCTGTTTCCCTGATCACCGTTGATGATTACTCCCTCAGGAAGTGTATCTTTATTGGGATCATAATATACTCCGTCTGTTTCACTATAACCTCCTACCTGAGCTCCGCAAGACATTAATAGCAAACCACTCGAAATGGCTAAAACCCCTTTAGATTTTAGTATCCCAAGTAAATTTTTATGTATATTTCTTTTCATGATAATGGAAAAATTTTTAATTTAAATTATATTTGCAATCTGTACCAAAAATATACCAAATCTTTGGTAACAAATATCTATCAAAAATAGATTTTTATTTTTAGATTACAATAATAGAGAATAGTTAAAAATATTAAAATAAAATTAATGGCAAAATTAACCTCAAGAAGCGAAGATTACAGCAAATGGTATAATGAGTTGGTTGTAAAGGCAGATTTAGCTGAAAACTCCGGCGTGCGAGGATCGATGGTTATTAAACCTTACGGGTATGCGATCTGGGAGAAAATGCGCGACGAAATGGATAAAAGATTCAAAGAAACAGGTCACGTCAATGCATACTTTCCTCTTTTCGTTCCCAAAAGTTTATTTGAAGCTGAGGAAAAAAACGCTGAAGGTTTTGCCAAAGAATGTGCAATTGTAACCCATTACCGTTTAAAAAATGATCCGGATAATCCAGGAAAACTAATTGTTGATCCTGAAGCAAAATTGGAGGAGGAGCTGATTGTTCGCCCGACTTCTGAAGCTATCATCTGGAATACCTATAAAGGTTGGATTCAATCTTACAGAGATTTACCAATCTTGATCAATCAGTGGGCTAATGTTGTCCGTTGGGAAATGAGAACCCGTTTGTTTCTAAGAACTTCAGAATTTCTTTGGCAGGAAGGCCACACCGCTCATGCAACAAAAGTTGAAGCTTTGGAAGAAGCAGAAAAGATGAATAATGTCTATGCAGATTTTGCAGAAAAATTCATGGCAATGCCTGTTGTAATGGGTGTGAAAACTCCTTCAGAAAGATTTGCAGGAGCTGATGACACCTATTGTATCGAAGCATTGATGCAGGATGGAAAAGCACTGCAGGCGGGAACTTCTCACTTCTTAGGACAGAATTTCGCCAAAGCATTTGATGTGAAATTCACCAACAAGGAAGGGAAAATAGAGCACGCATGGGCAACATCTTGGGGAACTTCTACCCGTTTGATGGGTGCCTTGATTATGACGCATTCTGATGATTTCGGTTTGGTTTTACCTCCAACATTGGCGCCGATCCAAGTGGTAATTGTTCCTATTTTCAAAGGAGAAGAGCAATTAAATCAGATCAGCGAAGTCGCTTTGGAAATTCAGAATAAATTAAAATTAAAAGGGATTTCTGTGAAATTTGATGACGACACACAGAACAAACCGGGCTGGAAATTTGCTGAATACGAATTGAAAGGCGTGCCTTTGAGAATTGCAATGGGCCAAAGAGATTTAGAAAACAAATCAGTAGAAATTGCAAGAAGAGACACACTTACAAAAGAAACACGACCGTTGGAAGGTTTAGATTCTTATATTGAAGATCTTTTGAAAACTATTCAGGAAGACATGTATACTAAAGCTTTAAACTTCAGAAAAGATAACATCACGAAAGTGGACACCTACGAAGAGTTTAAAAAAGTTTTAGAAGAGAAAGCTGGTTTCATCTATGCACACTGGGACGGAACGGATGAAGAGGAAGCGCAGATCAAAGAGGAAACCAAAGCTACCATCAGATGTATACCTTTGGACGACGATATTGAGGAAGGTGTTTCTCTTATCTCAGGAAAACCTTCTGCAAGAAGAGTTTTATTTGCGAAAGCATATTAAATTTAAATATTATATAATTAGGAAATCTTTAAAAATCGTTGAGATTTTTAAAGATTTTTTTTTCAAATCACCATTTGGATAGATTTTTGATTAATTTTATAATACATTAATCTCAAATAATTTATTATGTCATTAAACATTATCGATTTAATTAAAGGTCAGCTTGGTTCCGCATTGGTAACGCAGGCTGCATCGCAGTTGGGCGAAAGCGAATCCGGTATTTCAAAAGCTATCGGAGGATTATTACCCGCAGTGGTGGGAGGTCTGGCAAACAATTCAGACAACCCCTCGGTTCTAGATGCAATCAAAACAGCTCCTTCTCAAGGGGTTTTGGGCAATTTGTTAGGACTTGCTTCAGACAATACATGGGTACAAGGTTTATTAACATCAATTTTTGGTGATAAACTGAGTGGCTTGGTTAATTCCATTGCAACTTATGCAGGAATAAGCAATAACTCATCGGCTTCGTTACTTAATCTGGTAACCGGAGCAACCGTTGGTTCTGTGGGAAAATATGCAGCCGATAACAATCTTGATGAGTCGGGGATTTCTAGTTTACTGAATGACCAGAAAGGAATTGTTTCCTCACTATTGCCTGCAGGTCTCTCTTTAGCATCTTTAAATGTTGGAGACTGGGCAAAAGGATACAAATTCGACAATGACAACGATACCATACATACTCCACCCACAACTCCTATTTCTACTCCAACTTCACACGACGAACCAAAGATAGAAGTGACGAAAAGTGTTGCAGATGGCGGAACTTTCCCAGACAGACCTACAACAACTTCAGACGGAGGATCTATCTGGAAATGGTTGCTACCATTACTACTACTTGTTGCGGCAGCATATTTTATATGGAAGCAATGTGAGAAAAAAGAAACCACAGCTACAACAACGGTAGTTGGTGATTCGTTAAGTACAACAACTGATACTGCATCAATGCAGAATGACACAGCATCTGCAATAACAACTGCTAAAGTTGACGAAAACATCGATTTAAACGGTACAGTATTGAAAGGCTACAGAGGTGGAATGGAAGACAATATGATTACCTTCCTAAAAAGCGGATCGTATGCTAGTGCAGCTGATGATGCAGCTTTAAAAGATCAGTGGTACGATTTTGACCATGTCAATTTCAAAATGGGAAGTGCAACCGAATTGGAAGCAGGTTCTCAAGGTCAATTAGAAAATTTAGTTGCTATCTTGAAGGCATATCCTGAAGCTAAAATCAAAATTGGCGGATACACCGATAAAGTGGGTAACGAAGCTGCTAATGTAAAACTTTCCGGTGAAAGAGCTACTTACATTAAAGATTGGTTGGCTAAACAAGGTGTGGGAGCTCAGGTCTTAGGAGCAGAAGGTTACGGTGGAAAATTTGCTACTGTTGACGCAAGTGCTTCTGACGCAGAAAGAGCTGTAGACAGAAAAATGTCTGTACGATTTGCAAAATAATCATCTTAAAATAATAAAAAAATCCTGAAAGTATATTTTCAGGATTTTTTTATGTGAACCTCACTTTCATTTCATTTATTTAATTAAATTTGTTAGTCATTTCTAACAAATGAAACTTCAGTATGAAAAACGCCTGGCGAAAAGATAAAACATCAGACTCATTACCAGAGGTATTTTCCTCTATTTCTATACCTAAAGGCTCAGGTTTTTGGAGGAAGTATTTGGCATTTGCCGGTCCCGGATTAATGGTAGCAGTAGGTTATATGGATCCCGGAAACTGGGCAACCGATATTGCAGGAGGTTCCCAATTTGGTTATACTCTACTTTCTGTAATTCTTATTTCTAATATTTTCGCAATGGTTCTGCAACATTTATCGGTAAAACTGGGTGTAGTTGCAGAAAGAGATTTAGCTCAGGCCTGTAGAGATCATTTCAAACCAACTACTAATTTTATTCTTTGGATATTTTGTGAAATTGCCATTGCCGCCTGCGACCTGGCAGAAGTCATCGGTTCTGCAATTGCCTTAAATTTACTTTTTGGAATTCCACTGACATGGGGGATTGTAATTACAACGATTGATGTTTTGATTATTTTATTGCTTCAGGCAAAAGGTTTCCGTTGGATCGAAAGTATCGTTGCAGGATTAATGTTTATTATTCTTGTTTGTTTTGGATATGAAATTATCATTTCTAAGCCTGAAATTAACGCTATCTTGGGTGGATTGATTCCTCAAAAGGAAATCATTACTAACCCAGCAATGCTCTATATTGGTATTGGAATTCTGGGAGCTACCGTGATGCCACACAACCTATATCTTCACAGCAGCATCGTCCAGACGAGAGATTACACAAGAGACACTAAAGGAAAAAAAGAAGCCATAAAATTCGCAACTTTAGACAGTACAGTCTCCTTATTATTAGCGTTTTTCATTAATGCAGCCATTTTAATTTTAGCAGCAGCAACTTTTCACACAACAGGAAATGAACACATCGCTGATATTCACGATGCTTATAAAATGTTGACTCCGATTTTGGGAGCATCGATGGCGAGCATAGCTTTTGCGATTGCCCTTTTAGCCTCTGGACAAAACTCTACACTGACAGGAACTCTTGCCGGACAAATTGTGATGGAAGGTTTTCTTAATATCAGATTAAAACCCTGGTTGCGAAGACTCATTACAAGGCTCATCGCCGTAATACCTGCATTGATTGTGACGATTATTTACGGAGAAAAAGGAACGACCGATCTTTTGGTTCTAAGTCAGGTAATTTTATCGATGCAATTGAGTTTTGCAGTTGTTCCTTTGGTTATATTCACCAACGATAAAGCAAAAATGGGTGATTTTGTGAATAAACCCTTTCTAAAAATCTGTGTCTGGATTATTACTGCCGTAATAGTCATTTTAAACTTATACCTTCTGTATCAAACTTTTTTTGGAGTTTAGGAAAAGAGGTATAGATAGAAGGTGAATTTTTACACTGAACTCTTGCTGTTTCAAAAAACTAGATAGAGAACCTATTATAGGTACTGTCAACATTCAATTAAAAAGATGAAGAACAAATCATTACTCAATTTGAATCTTATTCTATTCTTTTTCATCAGTTGTGATTCTGTTTTTTTGAAGCCACTTCAATTTGAAAATGAGTTTAAAAAGCATACTTTAAATAGTGATTCAATTTTGTGCGATGATGATTTTTTACATCCCAGCTATGCTTTTTTGAAAAATGGGAAAATTATAGGTGTTGAATTTAATGGGAATCCAGAGTGTGGAAAATACACCCGAAGATATTTTTTAGATGGAAACGAAAAACTCACCAAAATAGTAGTTGAAAAAGATTATTTCAGTGATCATTGCGGAAAACCATTTGATTCAGTTTATGTCATTCAATTACCTTCAAAGCAGGTAAAGATTTATACCCAATCAACAGATGGAAAAATAACTCGGGATCGAAAAATTATTGAAAACGTAAACATTAACATCGACGAATATAAAGATAAGATTAAAGAATGGCGTCGCCAATAAAATTAATCTTACAATAGGGTTTGTCATAACATGAGTATTTTATCAGATATTTACTTAGAAAATAACAATACCTAAAAATCTATTATTTATTGATTACATCATTATTGAAATGTACACATATCCTTTCTAGCCCGGATAGAAGCGGTTACCCCACAGCAGATGATGACTTTGCGGCCGCGCGAGGAGTATGAGCGGAAGCCGGATCAGCTCCTGAAAATAATGGTAAATTTTATATTAAAAATAGTGTTCACAACATTGACACCTTTATTCGTGATTCAATACATATCTGCCTAAATGTCCAGATTTTTTCTTTGGCAAAATCTTTGACAAACATGGAGTATAAAAAGTTATTGAAACATGGAAAATCAGGATATCAACGAAGAAAATATCAATAATCAGGAAGAAATTACTCCTCAAACGGAAACAACAACAGAAGAAAATGTGACAGAAACGCCTACTGCGGAAGAACTTTTGGCAGAAGAAAAAGATCGTTACATCAGATTGTATGCAGAGTTTGAAAACTATAAAAAAAGAACTTCAAAAGAAAAGATGGAATTCTTTACCTACGCTAACCAGGAAATGATGGTTTCTATGCTGGGTGTTTTGGATGATTTTGAAAGAGCTTTGAAAGAAATTGCTAAAAACGGTAATGAAGCCGATCTACAGGGAGTAGAATTGATTTACAACAAGTTTAAAAACAAACTGACAGAAAAAGGTTTAAAGATTATGGAGGTAAGAGCAGGAGACAACTTCAATGTTGACTATCATGAAGCGATTACACAAATCCCTTCTCCTTCTGAAGATTTGAAAGGTAAAATTGTAGATGTGATTGAAACCGGATATACTTTGGGTGACAAAGTGATTCGTTTTGCAAAAGTAGTAACAGGAAATTAATTATCAGCAGTGGGTAATAAGTAATCAATAATTGCTTATCACTGCTCATTACTTATAAATATATGTCAAAGAGAGATTATTACGAGGTTCTTGAAGTCAGCAAATCTGCGAGTGCCGACGAAATAAAGAAAGCATACCGAAAGATGGCGATCAAATATCACCCAGATAAAAATCCGGGAGATAAAGATGCTGAAGAAAAATTTAAAGAAGCTGCAGAAGCTTACGAAGTACTGAGCGACGACAATAAAAAAGCCCGCTATGACCAATATGGTCATGCAGGAGTTGGTGGCGCAGGAGGCTTCGGTGGTGGAGGCTTTGGTGGAGGTATGAACATGGAAGATATCTTCAGCCAGTTTGGTGATATTTTCGGTGGCGGAGGTTTCGGCGGATTTGGCGGTGGCGGCGGAGGTCGTCAGCAGGTGAAAGGTTCGAATTTACGAATCAGAATCAAACTGAATCTTGAAGAGATGGTAAACGGAACCCAAAAAACTCTTAAAGTAAAAAAGATGAAGATGGCAGAAGGTGCCACTTCAAAAACATGTCCTACATGTAACGGAGCCGGAGTTCAGATGAAGGTGATGAACACTATGTTCGGACAAATGCAGACACAAACTACTTGCGGAACCTGTCAGGGAATTGGTAAAGTTGCTGATAAAATTCCAGCCGGAGCCAATGCACAAGGTTTGATAAAAGATGAAGAAGAAATTGCCATCAACATTCCTGCAGGAGCAAGAGACGGCATCCAGCTGAATGTACGAGGAAAAGGTAATGACGCACCATTTGGTGGAGTACCTGGAGATCTTTTGGTAATTGTAGAAGAGGAAGTAGATAAAACGATCAAAAGAGAAGGGGACAATCTTCATCAGGAACTGTATGTTTCTTTTGCAGAAGCAGCTTTAGGAACTAAAAAAGAAATTCCTACTGTTGGTGGAAAAGTAAAGATCACTGTTGATGCAGGAACTCAATCCGGAAAAATTCTGAGATTAGCCGGGAAAGGTTTGCCTAGTATTGACAGCTACGGAAAAGGAGATATGTTTATCCACATCAATGTATGGACGCCTCAGACGCTGAACAAGGAACAAAAAGATTTCTTTGAGAAGCAAATGTCCAGTGGTGACATGGTTGCAGAGCCTTCAGGAAAGGAAAAAACATTTTTTGACAAAGTGAAAGATTTATTCAACTAAATATGAAGAGAGACTTTTTAGGAAGTCTCTTTTTTCACTTCCATTCAACCCTATATTTAATTACTTACCTGTTTAACGGTAGAAACTCAATATGAATTACAAACTTCAACTTCGTACGCCAGATTCCAACGGTAATCTTGTTTTTAATACCATCATTTTCGATGCATTCAAAGTAAATATTGTAGAAAGATACTATGGCCTTGTCCCGAAATCATGCGATGTTCTATTCAAGGTAAGAACTTTAGATGACCAACTGATCAAAAGAAAAGACGGACATGTGAAAATAAGAATTAAAGATCAGGATTATGAAACCTACAAAAACTTGATAAAAGTTTTCAGCACTTACGAATATAAAAACAAGCTTATCAGCAGAAATGATGCGCAACAAGACTTTGTGCACTTTATTTTGAGGCTGGTAATTATGAATTATAATTTAAACTAAAAATTTTCTCTATTTTCGTAAAGCAATACGGAAAATAAATTCTATGAGAAAAATTCTAATTCTACTTTTTACTAGTGCAATCGGTTACGCACAGGAAAGTCCAAGATATTTATTTGATGATTTATACTTTGCAGATCCTTCCGTTCATGTATTCAAAGACAAAATTTACATCTACCCTTCACACGATATTCAGACCGATGTAAAAGATGCGGCCAACGGAGCACATTTCAACATGAAAGATTATCATGTTCTTACTTTAGACAACATTAATGGGAAAGCTGAAGATCAAGGAATTGCACTGAAACTCGAAGATGTTTCCTGGGCAAAACAACAGCTTTGGGCACCTGATGTTGCTGCAAAAGGAAATAAATACTATCTCTACTTTCCGGCAAAAGATAAAAATGATTTATTTAAAATTGGTGTAGCTTCAGGCAAAAGCCCGATAGGACCATTTAAAGCAGAGAAAAATCCTATTTCCGGCACTTACAGCATTGATCCGACAGTCCTTAATGTTGATGGAAAATATTATATTTATTTTGGTGGTTTAAAAGGCGGACAACTTCAGGAGTATAGAAACAATAAGCATTCTAAAAATTACCCAGAACTCCAAAAAGAGGAAAATGCTTTATTACCCAAGATTGCACTGCTGAAAGACAACATGAAAGAACTGGCTGAAGAGCCCAAAGATGTTTTAATTTTAGATGAAAATGGGAACCAGCTGAAATCAGCTGACCAGCACAGACGTTTTTTTGAAGGAGTCTGGATTCATCAGTACAATAACAAATACTATCTTTCCTACTCTACCGGAGAAACCCACAAACTCGTTTATGCCATCGGTGATAATCCTTACGGACCATTTACCTTTAAAGGTGAAATTCTGACACCTGTTGTGGGCTGGACAACTCATCACAGTATCCTGGAAATTGATAAAAAGTGGTACCTATTTTATCATGACAGCAAAAATTCCGGAGGAAAAAGCTATTTAAGAAGCTTAAAGGTTCGTGAACTGAAATATGACGTTAACGGGCTGATAGAAACGATGAACGGTCAGGATTAAATTTAAAGCAGATATTTCAATTTTTTGTTGACATAGACCAAAGCAAAACTTACCGGAATTAAAATCGCTAAAAAAATCAGAATTTTGTATGGTGATTGAATTTCTGTATAAAAGGTCGATTTCATAATCAGAGGATGTACAACGTATATAGCCGTAGAAAGATTAGCTAGTATTTTAGAATTGGTTTTAATGTACAGATTTTTAAAAAACAAAAACACAAGCGGACAAGTAAAAATTAGTGAAAATAAAATATCTGTACTTTCTGAGCTTATCCAAAAATAATTGACAAAACCTTCTGAAATGACACAGCATACCGCCAGAATCAGTAAAATAGACGTCTGACCGTATTCTGACAAAGCAGTATGATGCTTACTGATCAAAAAACCAATCGTAAGAAACGGAAAACAAACGAAAAGAAAATTTCTGTATAGCAGATACATATTCAAAACTGAATCCTGCTCTTTTTCAAAATAATGAAGATTTCCCAGAATCTGCACTGCATAACCAACTGCAAATAAAAATATTGAAAGAAAAATCAGTAATAATGAACTCTGTTTGCGCAAAAGAAAGAGAATCACTCCTGAAAAAGATGTCCCGATGAGATACCATAAATGATGATATCCGAAAACAACAGTCAATATAATCTGCTCATCGTCTTTCCAATATGAAATGTAGATTGACATCCAGATTGCATACAGAAGAAAGGTTCTGAACAGCCACTTTTTCAGTTTCTTCAAATGATCAATGTGTAAAAAATAAAAGCCTGTAATTACTAAAAAAACAGGAACTGCAATTCTAAACAAGCCGTTGACCAATACATAACTTATCGTAGGGTATGAATCTTTTAAAAAATTCATGTGCAGAAACACGACAAAAAAAGCCAATACAATTTTTAATATATCAATCGTTAGATTTCTGCCCATAGCATCCTGTTTGCCAAACTGTTATAATAGTAAAAATTTCCCTGATAACAAAAATCCTGCTTCAGAAAACTGATGCAGGATTTTTGTTAAGCTACATAATTTATTTCTTTGTAACCACTGTGTAAATTTTCTTTCCACCAGAAATTAAAAACAGTGCCATCAATCCCCCAACAATACCAAAAACAACTTGTTTCAGTGTCTCATGCCATGAAGGTAATGAATGATGAAGATAATCGATATTATGGTCAAAGATTCCACCAGCAACCAAAATTAGTGCGAGAGTACCAACCACGCCCAAAATTTTTATAACCCAAGGAAGAGCTTTCACAAGAAGGTGTCCTAATTTTCCAAAAAAACCTTTATCGTTGCTTTTTTTAATTAATTTGAAACCCGCATCATCCATTCTCACAATAAGCGCAACAATTCCGTAAACGCCGACAGTTGCGATAATCGACACAATAGAAACAGTAACAATTTCTACAAGCAGAGGGTTAAACTGCGACTTTAAAGCTATATAGCCATCCTTTGCTGCTGCCAATGCGATAATGACGATTTCTAGAGATAAAATAAAATCGGTGGTCACCGCAGATTTCACTTTCGCAGCCTCAGCAACTTCACCTTCTTCAATGACTTCATCAGATTCTTCAATAACTTCGTGCCCCTTCTTCTCTCTGTGAAACAAAAATTCAACTATTTTTTCTACGCCTTCATAAGCCAGATAAAATCCACCAATAATTAATATAATTTTGATTGCCGGAGAATACAGCCATTCGAGAAGAAAAACAAAGGGTACAATAATCAATTTATTGATAAAAGAACCTTTCATAATTTTCAGTAAGACAGGAATTTCCCTTGAAGAAAGAAAACCTGTGGCTTTTTCTGCGTTTACCGCCAAATCGTCGCCCAAGATACCTGCTGTTTTTTGGGTTGCAATTTTACTTGTTACAGCAACATCATCCATCAAAGCAGCGATATCATCTAAAATCGCAAAAAAACCAGACGCCATAGTATTTTAATATTTTTTTAATAAGTGTTAAGTCTTACAAAAATATAGATTTTAATTGGGATTATTACCGCTTTTAATAAAGATTAATCAATAGGATTATTAATTGAAATACTTCTGATTTTAAATTCATATATTTAAAATACAATATAATTTTTAACTCTCAGATGAAAACTAAAATGACTTTAGAGAACTTAAGTGAATTTTCAATTCCACTTTCGGATCACCCTCTAAAATGGAAATTTGAAAGCGAAGATATTGATGAATTATTTAATGAATTTGAAGATCAAATTATTGCTTTAAATTCTGAAGCATCAAAATTTTTATGGAACTTTGGATTTAGAAAAATACTTTAATCAATACAGTGAACTATCTTTCAAAGAAAATGAAAATAAGAAAGTTAAAAAATGGCTCTACCACAAAGATATTCGATTTAATCAGAAAGTATTTTGGTCACATCAACCTGACACTGCATTCATTTTAACTTGGAAAATGGTCATTAAATTTTCTGAAAATTTATTTTTTTCAAGTGATGAAATAATTTGGGACAAGACATTAAATTGGGTATTAATTTGTGATCATAATGATATTATTTATTTCGCACAAAACAGAATTTTTAATGCCGACAAGCATAGTGAAGAAAAAATACAAATAAAAAATGCGATTGATGAAATTAATAAGAAGAATGCTAATCATTAAGTTTATTAAAAAATTATTTTATTAATTTTACTCTATGAAAAAGCTTATTCTCAATTACCATTACTTTGTTTTAGGATTGATAGGCTTTGTATTAAATTCTTGTAATTCTAAATTTCGGGTTTGGGTGGGAAAAGACAGTCAGAAAATTTATAACTTGAATTACGGTGACCACAAACGCCAGAAAATGGATGTTTTTCTTCCCGCACAATATCCCCGGGATGCACCAGTTGTCCTTATTATACATGGTGGTGCATGGAAATACGGCAGAAAAGAACATATGATTAAAATTCAGAAAATGCTTTTTGAAAATAATATCCCAAGCATTAATATGAATTACCGTTTGGTTTCTAAGCACCTGACTTACAAAGAGCAGCTTGCTGACATTCATGCTGTAATTGAAAAATTCAATGAATTAGCAGAAAAGTCTGAATTACAGCCCAACAATTACATTCTTTTGGGTGAAAGTGCAGGCGGACATTTAGCACTGCTTTATGGCTATCAGAATTCAGATAAAATTAAAAAAATTATTTCATTAAGTGGTCCCACAGATTTTTATTCAAAGGAATATTTAAATTCGTTTTATTCTAAATATACTTCGGGAACAGTTCAGAAAATGGTTGGAAGCAAATTTGACCGAAAAAATCTATCTGAAGACTTTCAAAGTGCAAGTCCGATTGCCAACATCACCAATGTTCCGACACTTCTGTTTCAGGGAAACCAAGATTTTCTAGTTAACCAAAGACAAGGTTTGGCTTTAGATTCCGCATTGACAGCAATGAATGTTCCCCATAAATTGATTTTTATGAAAAATACCGGTCATGCTCCCAGATTTTTCAGTAAAAAGAAAAGAGACAGCATTATATACCCCAATATTTTGGAATGGATAAAAAAATAACCCGCTCAGCAAGCAGGTTATTTTTTTATGTTTTAAATTGATTATTTTTCTTTGTCAATCAGATCGTCCAAAGTTTCATCTTCCAATTTCGGATTTTCTTTGGGTGCTCCCAGCATAAATTTGAGAATTACCGGAAGTGTTGTAATCAATACAATGACGATGATAATATATTCTAATTTTTGCTTCAGATCAATGCCGAATTGCACAGCAAATAATTCATTCAGATAATGTCCTGCAAAAATCAAAAGAAAAGACCATAAAATACCTCCTATAATATTGTCTCTCAAGAAATCTTTTTTATCCATTTTTACTATCCCTGCAATAATTGGTGTAAAAGTTCTTACAACAGGTAAAAATCTTGCCATGATAATCGCTAATGCACCATTTTTTTCAAAAAAATCATGTGCTTGGAACAAGTATTTCTTTTTAAACAAAAAAGTATCTTTTTTCTTATATAAAGCAGGTCCTGTTTTGTTTCCAAACCAATATCCCACCTGATTACCGATAATTGCAGCGAAAGCTACGGCAGTTGCAAGTATTGTTGTATCTAAAAGCTCACTACCTGTTGACCCGAAGGTCTCTTTGATAATTTCTACGGCATAAATTCCGGAAACAAACAACAGCGAATCCCCCGGAAGGAAAAACCCCACAAACAACCCTGTCTCGGCAAAAATAATAAACAAAATAAGCCAAAACCCACCCATTTTAATATAAAATTCAGGGTTTAATAAATCTCTCCAGCTATTGAAATCTTCCATAAGTAATGATGATGAACAAAAATAAGCTTAATAAAATTATGCTGAAAATATATTAGCATATTTTAACAGAAATGTAAACATGATATTTTATAGGTCTAGATCATCGTCTGAAACAGCAGTTCCATCTGCCATCAGAAATGCTTTGAGGAAAGGCGTAAGGTTTCCGTTCATGACTCCCTCAACATCTGACGTTTCGTGACCCGAACGTACATCTTTTATCAGTTTGTAAGGATGCATAACGTAATTCCTAATCTGGCTTCCCCACTCGATTTTCATTTTACCGGCTTCGATTTCGTTACGTGCCTTAAGACGTTCTTCCAATTCCATTTCGTACAACCTCGATTTCAAAAGCTGCATGGCTTTTTCCTTATTCTGAAGCTGAGAACGTGACTCGGAATTCTCGATAATAATTCCCGTTGGTGCGTGACGAAGACGAACAGCTGTTTCTACTTTGTTCACGTTTTGTCCACCCGCTCCCGAGCTTCGCATAGTTTCAAATGAAATATCTGCCGGATTAATATTGATTTCAATTGTATCGTCCACCAATGGATAAACATACACAGAAACGAAACTCGTGTGACGTTTTGCATTAGAATCAAAAGGAGAAATTCTTACCAGTCTGTGAACACCATTTTCCCCCTTCAGATAACCGAAAGCGTATTCGCCATCAATTTCCAGTGTTACGGTTTTTACGCCAGCAACTTCACCTTCCTGATAGTTAAGTTCTTTGATTTTATAAGTCTGCTTTTCTGCCCACATGGTGTACATCCTCATCAGCATGGCAGCCCAATCACAACTTTCGGTTCCACCTGCTCCTGCTGTGATCTGAATAACTGCGGAAAGCTCATCACCTTCGTTGGAAAGCATATTTTTGAACTCGATATTTTCAATTTTCTCCATCAAAAGCGGAAAGCTTTCGTCAAGTTCTTTTTCAGAATCGGGATCTTCTTTGGCAAATTCCATTAAAACCTGCAGATCTTCAAACTGAGTATTTATTTCTTCATAATCTTCTACCCACTTTTTCTTTGAACGAAGTTGTTTTAGGAAAACCTCAGCAGTTTTAGGATTATCCCAAAATTCGGGAGCTGCGGTTTTTTCATCATCATTGGAGATTTCTATCTTCTTTTTGTCGATTTGAAGATATTTATGAAGGTCTTCAATTCTTGATTGAATTTCTTTTATCTGGTCGTTGTTGATCACGAATATTTCTTTTTTGCAAAAATAAGATTTAAAGTTGAGAGTTTGTAATTTCTGAAATTTTGGTTTAAAGAAATTCATTATGCATTTTTAATCAAAATTCGAGATTTTTTTCTGAACTGATGTTATAGAATCTTTTTTGAAAATAATTAAAAAATGCTCACCAGTTGTCATTAAATATTCTGTTAATGGATTTCCTAAAATATCTGCTCGTAAAGAATCATTTTTAATTTCCGAAAAATAAATATATTTCAAAGGCCCGTGAAAACATCTAACCTCTTCAGGTTTGAGAACTCTGAAATCTTGGTCTCTTCTCCATTTTGAGTTTGTATATTTTTTTGAAAGCTTCAAGATTTCATTTGATTGATAAGAGTTTTTAACTTTAAAATATTCATTACCATAAATTGAATACTTTTTTAATTTAAAAACCCATGGAATAATTTTCACACTTGAAGCGTCGGAGTTGTATTCTTCTAAGAAAGGCTGTAATTTATTTTCTTCTTTTGCTAACGCATTATAAGCAAGCTCATACTTTAAAAAATTTGAGTTCGATTTTTTCTCAAATTTTGTATTGGAAAAACAAGAAACACCCAAAACAAGTACCACTAAAAGATTCTTCATTCATTTACATTAAAAACTGAACTAATTAATCACCAAACTCGCACCTCTAACAACAACTTAGACCTCAGCCTCTCCATTATGTTGAAAGCCAATCTCTCTTCTTGGTATTTCAACAGCTTTGTAAGATTCTAATTCGGATTTTAGAGAATGAATTCTCATCTGGAAATCATCTAAATTATTGACGATAACATCACTCAAAAACTGAGCAATCTGATTGAGATATTCTTCAGTTAACTTTGCACTGGCATCACGCAGCGCACCGTTCAGCAAAGTTTCGTCTATAAGCAGTTTTTCATTTTTTGTTTTCTGATAACGGTTTTTAATACGTTTTTTTAGACTTTGGGTAAAATCAATCAGCATTGTATTGCTGAACACTTTCATTCTAGAAGCAACCGTGCTCCAAAAAGGAATTTTATCAGCCTTATTATTTTTAAGAATTTTAAAAAGCAGTGAATCTTTATCTAAATTTTTGGTCATTGAGTACAAAATGATCTCTGATCTTTCTGCAGCATTAGGAGGAAAAACAGGAATGACCACATCAAATCTTCCGGGAGCAAGAATCTCTTCATCAATGTCTGCCACCGTAGTGGCCGAGCCTACCATCAAAACACCTTCGTTTTCAAATTTCGAGATATGATGCAGAATCACTTCCTGAGATTCAAGATCGCAGGATGCAACGTTGTTCTCTGCACTTCTGGCCATCATAATTTCGTCAAAATCTTCGAGAAAAAGCAAAACTTTATCTTCTTTCATCATATTCAGAAGAAAATCATTGAAGTTGGTTTGATTTCCATCGACAAATGAAGTCCCTAGATAGTGTTTTTTGACTTCTTTAAATTTATAATTAATAATTTCAGCAATCTTGTTTGCCCAAAAAATCTTTCCGCTGCCCGGTGGCCCGTACAGAATAATGCCGACAGGTTTATTGATGCCCCAGTCTTTGATTTGCTGCGGATTTAAAAAAGGTTCTAAAACTTCTGAAATATAAAAAAATAAATCTCTGTAGCCTATAAAATCTCTCTGTTGAAGTTTGGTTTTGTTTCCGAAATAATTGTAGACAAATTGATAATTTCCACCTAATTTATTGTCTATTCCATAGCTTGAAACTGAAGAACGGAAAAATCCGTTGTCATAAATATTGGTTTGATCATCCTGAATGGCTTTTTCAATCTTTTCTTTCGGCTGATTGATGGTTTCAGCGATTTGCTCAACCGTTTTATGTTCATCTAAATCTATCTCATACTGCTTTAAAAAATCTACATTTTCACGGGCAAATTTTTCAAAATCCTCTTTCACTTCAAATTGGGTCGAAATACAGTCGATTAAATCAAGATCAAAATCCTGAATAAACTGTTTAATAGCCTCTGCAGAAACATTAAGTTCCCTTGCAAGTTCGATTAACTTCATAAAATCATCTTTAAATCAAATTTAATGAAAATTTTGCGAAGATGCATGTTTGTTGGATGTTGGATACAGGATGTTAATTGCTAAATAATAGAAGCTGATTACTGGAAGTTGAAAGTTTATGAAGAAGTACTTTATACTTTCCCTTGGCTCTTACCGCTTTTTACCTATATTTCGAATCATTTGTAACATTTCACGAAAAAGAGAAACCTATTACACATACAATCAAATTACATGGAAAAAGTTTTATCGGTCAAAAACCTGACTAAAAAATTCAAAAGAGTCGTTGTCAACAACATTTCCTTTGATGTGGAAAGAGGCAATGTTTACGGACTTCTTGGTCCAAACGGAAGCGGAAAATCAACGACCTTCGGGATGCTTCTATCAACAATTAATCCCACAAGCGGCGACTGGTTCTGGTTTGGCAAAAAAGGAACAGATTCTGAAACCCTTAAGAAAATCGGGGCAATCATCGAACAGCCGAATTTTTATCCCTATTTAAGTGCAGAAACCAATCTTAAAATTGTTGCCGAGATCAAAGGAACACCATACTCAAGAATTAATGAAGTTCTAACTACAGTTGGTCTTTTAGAAAGAAAAAAAGATACTTTTAAAACATTTTCTTTGGGAATGAAACAGCGTTTAGCGATTGCTTCATCTTTGCTTAATAATCCCGAAGTCTTAATTCTGGACGAACCAACGAATGGTTTAGATCCTGAAGGAATCATTCAGATCAGAGAAATCATCGGGACGATTGCAAAACAAGGCATCACGATCATCATTGCAAGCCACCTTTTGGATGAGATTGAAAAAATATGCAGCCATGTGATTGTTTTGAAAGAAGGAAACGCCATCTACTCAGGAAGCGTAGACGGAATGACCACCAATACCGGATTTTTTGAATTGAAAGCTGACAATAATACTTTACTTCTGAGCGCTTTAGAAGAACTTCAGTGGTTTACATCGGTGAAAATTGATGGTGAAATCATTAAAGCACAGATTCGTGATGATGCTTCGATTTCTGCATCCGGATTAAACCAAAAATTGGCTGAGAAAGGTATTTTCTTATCCCATTTAGCTAAGAAAAAACAATCGCTTGAAACTCAATTCCTTGAACTTGTAAAAAACACTCATTAATCATGCTGAAATTATTAAAACTCGAATATTACAAAAACCTGAATTACAGACCATTTAAGGTTTTCACTATACTTTATTTTGCCATTTTGATTGCTCTTCTTTTTATTGGTTTAGCAGAATTTACAATATTTGGTAGTACCATTAATTTTAAAGAACAAGGTATGTATGATTTTCCTGCAATCTGGAATTTCACAACATGGACAGTTGCTTTACTAAAGATATTCTTAGGACTGATCATTGTATTTTCAATCTCACAGGAATTTAGCAACAGAATGTTTAAACAAAATACGATTGACGGTTTGAGCAGAGAAGAATTTATTGGTTCAAAATTAATTACCATTACTATTTTCACGGTGATTTCAACCATAGTTGTTTCGGCAATTACTATGTATTTAGGATTTCAATATTCAAAAACTACAGAATCTGCGCAAGTGTATGCAGAAATATTTTTTATTGGAAATTATTTTTTAAAACTTTTCACTTTTTTCTGTTTCTTTATGTTTCTTTCAATTTTGCTAAGAAAATCAATCTTTGTATTCCTTGCTTTCTTTGCACTTTGGGTCGTCGAGTTAATTGTTGGAGGTATAGAAACCTTTGCAAAAGTAAGCGGAATGCAAGGACCTCAGAGAAACGAGATTCTTCAAAATGATTTTTTCTTCAGTAGATTATTACCATTAGAAAGCATGTCAAGCTTAATTCCTAGTCCAGTAATAAGATTAAATATGGCAAAAGCGATGGGTTTAAAATATGAATTCACCTATCCTACAGAAAGCCTTATCGCTTGTCTGGTTTGGTGCGCCATTTTCATCGTTGGTTCTTACTGGATTTTAAAGAAAAGAGATTGGTAATTTTTTAGTTATCAGATATAAATTATTCAAATACGAAAGTGATTCATGATTGAGTCACTTTTTTTATTTAAATTTAAACCAATGATTTCAGGAAAGAAAATATACTATGTTCCGGGATTGATAAGTGCATTATTGATTCCTGTTTTATTTTGGTATTTTGGGAATCAGAAACTAAATGAGCCTATTAACAATATCATGGATTTTGGGTTGCCTGCAAAATACAATCCTGATATTCCTTTAAAAGAACACGACAAGACTTTCGAGCAAGTAAGAAATTGGAAGTATCAGAAAATAACCGTTCAGCCAAATTCCGCAAAAAACAATTCTCAATTTTATGTTTCAAAAATTAAGGAACTTCAAAAGAGAAATGAAAAAGAAACCGGTATCGAATTTATTTTAGATGACAACAATACTTATGGCGATTTCGCTTCTTTGCTTAATGATATGGCCATTTCTAAACAGGAAACTTACGGCTTAGATTTAGATAAAACAGGACATCTTTTTGCTACCGTTAATTATCAGGACCCAAATGCAAAAGAAATTGAATATGATGGTTTACTTTATAATGACACGATCTATAATGAATATAAGCCCACCTTTTTCGATAATACTCAATTTTTTATAAAGCAACTTCCAAAAGAAACCTTTTATTTATTTTTCGGCTTCTTAATTTTCCTAAATATCTCCATGTTCAGCATCAAAGAAAGATTTTCAAACTAAAAAAAGTTGCCTTCCGACAACTTTTTTGTTTTATTTTTTCGCCTTTGGCGGGTTTGCATTCTTAGCTTCTTCAAATAATCCCGGTTCAATATGACAGTACCCTCCCGGATTTGCGTTCAGATAATCCTGATGAAAATCTTCTGCTCTATAGAAATTCTTTAAAGTTTCGACTTCTACAACAACCGGCTTAGAATAATTTTTAGCTAATTTTTCCACTTCAGCTTTTACGATTGCTTCCGTATTTTTATCCGTGAAATAAATTCCGCTTCGGTAATTATCTCCCACATCATTTCCCTGTCTGTTCAAAGTGGTCGGATCAATTGATTTAAAATAAAGTTCAATCAGAAGTTTCAAATCTACCTCATCAGCATCGTATTTAACTTTCACCGCTTCCGTAAAACCTGTAGTGTGACTCACTACTTCTTCATACGTTGGGTTTTTAGTTTTCCCGTTGGCATAGCCGACTTCAGTTCCTACTACACCTCTCACCTGCTGAAATAAATGTTCGGTTCCCCAAAAACATCCGCCTGCAAAATAAACTTCTTTTACATTTCCTGCTTCCATATTTTTTTTATTTTCTTCTTTAGTTTCTGTTGGTTTTGCTTTTTTGGAATCTCCGCAGCTTGCTGCAAAAACAGCGATTCCAAGAAACATTCCGAGTACTATGAATATATTTTTCATTTTTTGTTGGTTATACTTAATCATTTTGTTGATATCATTTTAGAACACTTTAGTTAGATGCAAATTTCACGCTAAAATTAAATTTGATTGAATTTTAATTTTCAACAATCATTCTTTGATCGTATATACGAAAAAACGAATCAGAACGGTTTTAATTTAAAAGTTAATTGAAAAATTTCACTCTTTTTTTCAAAGTTTGTCGTTTCGGAGGAATCTAAACATTTGAATCTCAGTGGCGATATTCCTGTGGAATGGCAAAGATACCGCTGAACAACTAACTTAACTTTAGTAAAAACAATTCAGAACATCTATAAATTCCCAATAACAATATCTTACAATCACTTAAAAATATTAAATTTGCATTCTTATCAATTTTTTTGATATTTAAAGCTATAAAAAATGACTTCACAGGAAATAAGACAACAGTTTTTAGACTTTTTTCAATCTAAGCAACACCTCATCGTTCCATCTGCACCTATTGTGTTGAAAGATGACCCTACCTTGATGTTTTCCAACTCGGGAATGACGCAGTTCAAAGATTTTTTCTTAGGATACAAAACACCTACCGCGCCACGAATTGCCGATACTCAAAAGTGTCTGAGAGTTTCAGGGAAGCACAATGATTTGGATGATGTGGGTCGTGATACGTATCACCATACTATGTTTGAAATGTTGGGGAACTGGTCATTTGGCGACTATTTCAAAAAAGAAGCTATTACCTGGGCTTGGGAATTGCTGACAGAAGTCTACGGAATTCCGAAAGAAAACCTTTACGTAACCATTTTTGAAGGCGACGCTAAAGAAAATCTGGAAAGAGATACTGAAGCTTATGATCTGTGGAAACAATTCGTTTCTGAAGACCGTATCATCAACGGAAATAAGAAAGATAATTTCTGGGAAATGGGAGCAAGCGGACCTTGCGGACCGTGTTCAGAGATTCATGTAGATTTAAGAACTCCCGAAGAAAAAGCTAAAGTTTCAGGTTTGGAGTTGGTGAACAACGATCATCCTCAGGTTGTGGAAATCTGGAATCTCGTTTTCATGCAGTTCAACAGAAAAGCGGACGGTTCTCTTGAAAACCTTCCTGCAAGACACATCGATACCGGAATGGGATTCGAACGTCTTTGTATGGCTTTACAGCAAAAAGAATCCAATTATGATACTGATGTTTTCACACCGCTGATTGCGAAGGTGGAAGAACTTTCAGGTAAAAAATATACAGGAATTTTAACGGACGAAAAAGACATCGCCATCCGCGTTGTGGTTGACCACATCAGAGCGGTTTCGTTTGCCATTGCAGACGGACAGTTGCCATCTAACGGAGGTGCAGGTTATGTGATCAGAAGAATTTTAAGAAGAGGAATTTCTTACGCTTATCGATTTTTAGACAGAAAAGAACCATTCCTTTTTGAATTGGTGGCCGTTCTTCAAAATCAGATGGGAAAATTCTTCCCTGAACTGGAAAAACAAGGCAAACTGGTTACTGAAGTGATCAAAAGTGAGGAAGAATCTTTTCTAAAAACCATTGAAAGTGGTTTGGTTCGTGTTGAAAAATTAATTCAACAAACAATTGCTGAAGGTTCTAAAGTTTTACCGAGTATAGAAGTTTTTGAACTGTATGATACGTACGGTTTCCCGGATGATTTAACGAGAATTATCGCAGAGGAAAAAGGTTTGACGATTGATGAAGCCGGTTTCGAAGCTGAAATGGCAAAGCAAAAACAGCGTTCTAAAAAAGACTCAGCCTCTAAAGTGTACGACTGGGTTGTTTTGGAAGAAAAGCCTGAAACTTTTGTGGGTTACGACCAAATTGAAGCGGAAACGTACATTACAAGATACAGAAAAGTAGAAAATAAAGACGGCGAATTTTATCAGGTGGTGTTGAGTAACTCACCATTCTATCCAGAAGGTGGTGGACAAATCGGTGATAAAGGTGTCTTAGAAAATGCGGTTGAAAGTCTGGAAGTTTTAGAAACTAAAAAGGAAAACGGACTGATCATTTCGTTGATCAATGGACTTCCGAAGGATGCCGGAGCTGTTTTCTATGCTAAAGTCAACGCTACCGAAAGAAAAAATTCTCAGGCGAATCACTCAGTAACGCATTTGTTGCACGAGGCTTTGAGAGAAGTTTTGGGAACTCATGTTGAACAGAAAGGTTCATTTGTGGGTCCTGATTATCTGCGTTTTGACTTCTCGCATTTCAGTAAAATGACTGAGGAAGAATTGGCTTTGATTGAAGAAAAAGTCAATGCTAAGATTAAAGAAAATATTGCACTGCAGGAGTTTAGAAATATTCCGATTCAGGAGGCGATTGACAAAGGGGCTATGGCATTATTTGGCGAAAAATACGGCGACAGCGTGAGAATGATCCAGTTTGGAAGTTCAAAAGAACTGTGTGGTGGAACTCACGTAAAAAATACCAGCGAAATCGGTCATTTTAAAATCAATTCTGAAAGTTCTGTTGCGGCAGGAATCAGAAGGATTGAAGCGATTTCAGGAGATAAATCTGAAGAATATTTCAGGAGCTTAGAAAAACAGGTGGTTGAGTTGTCTCAATTGCTGAAATCTAAAGACCTTGTCAAATCGATTGAGAAATTGATCGAAGAAAATTCAACTTTAAAATCTGAAGTTGAATCACTTAAAAAAGAAAAAGCAAAAGGCGAAATCGGCGACTGGAAAACTTCTTACGAACACAAAGGCGACAAACAGCTTTTGGTAAAGAAAACTTCTCTGGATGCAGGTTCGGTAAAAGATATCGTATTCCAACTGAAGAAAGAAATCCCCACTTCTGTGACGATCGTGTTATCAGATTACGATGGAAAACCAATGATTACTGTTGGAATTTCTGATGACTTGGCGTCAAGCTATCAGGCAGGAACCATTGTAAAAGATTTAGCAAAAGAAATCCAGGGCGGTGGCGGCGGAAATCCAGGCTTCGCAACAGCAGGAGGAAAAAATCTTGATGGTCTGGAGAATGCATACCAGAAGGCTTTGAATATTTAATGAATTCTAATTCCGTGTAGCGGTTTTTTATAACAAACAATCCCTTTCAGTTTTGAAAGGGATTGTTTGTTTTTAATGACATCTCACTTATCCCGTCCTGACACCGTCACTACAAGTGGATTTTGAAGAAACCGTATCGAGAAGTTTTTTGATTCATCCGCTGTCTGTGGTTGACAGGTTCTCGTCGATACATTTTTCTAAACTGACGGGGCGACTGATGTGTCATTCTCTCTAATTTGCGGGAAAATGAAGTCTAGAAGTATAATTTAACCAATCAGAAACTTAGAGTTTCTGTTTTTTTCATTATCTTTTCCTAAAATATTATTTATGAAAAAACTACTTTTTATTTTAATGGCTTCGATGCTGTTCATGTCTTGTAAGAGCGAAAAAGACAAGACTCAGGAATTTGTGGATATGTATAACCGTTCTTCGGGGATGATTGCCAACAACAAAATTAAATCAACCAAAGCCACCACACCAAATCCGGATCAGATTGATATTTCCGTAGAAACCGATTATGAAGGCAATGGTATCGAAAGCGACTTGGTAACAGCTGCACTCCCCGATCTTATAGGCCAGGCAATAAGAAGCGAAAAATTGGGACAGGAACTTTTCGACAGAGGAGTGAAGTTTAATCTTAAAGTATATGGGTTAAATTCTAAAGTGATTTTAGATAAAACCATCGACAACAAAACCTTAGCGAAAGATGTCGATTTTAAATCAATCGCTGCAGGAGACAAACCCAACAATGCGCAACTGAACAGTATTCTTGAATCATTCAACAAAAATCTACCTATTGAAGACCCTTCAACAGGGACAAAAATTACAAGTATCAAAGCAGATGCAGAAAACAATCTGGTATATACCTGTGAAGTTCCTGACAGTTTCAAAAAAGCACTGGCAATAGCAGGAACAGAAAAAGCAATGAAAGATGCCATGCTGCAATCCGGACAGATCAAGCAGGTTTTTACTCAGACTTCTGTGTTGGGAATTAAACACATCAAATATCTGTACACGGACAAAACAGGAAAGGTGTTGAAAGAAATCACCATCACTAAAGAAGAAGCGATGTAAGACCGCTTTTTGTATAAAAACATAAGAATCCCGAAGTTTCGGGATTTTTTTATTTTGACTGATTCTAATTATTGAAGTTCCCGTAACAATGTAAACTAAATCCTACATGAAAGTTAATTTTTTTGTGTTCTCACCGTAAACTTAAGTTCATACTAGACTCATAGTTTTGTCCTAACTAAACTATAGAAAGTATTATGAAAATTTCTCAATCTATTGCAGCATTATTTTTATCAACTGCGTTATTCACGAGTTGTAATGATGACAAAGACAACACAGAAAATCCGGTAAACGAAAACATTAAATTTGAAAATCTTTCAAAAGAACCTGCTTTTGCATTCGGAATGCCCGGTTTTGAAGATATGAAAATCACTACATTGATCTCAAGTTCTGATGTTTTGGCGGGAAGTCCAAACTTTGTATTTGCAGGTCAGCCAGACGGAATGGGAATTATGAAAGATCCTGCATCAGACGGATATTTGATGTTGACAAACCATGAAATCACACAGTCGGTTTCAAGAGTATATTTAGACAAGACATTCAAGCCTGTAAAAGGAGAATATATTTTAAACGGTATCGGTGGAATGACAAGATTGTGCTCTGCAACTTTGGCAACCCCTGAAGAACACGGTTTCAGTGCCTTCTTAACGGCAGGAGAATCTGGTGAGGAAAGTATGGTTCACGCCATCAATCCAATGGCAGCAGCTTCACAGGCCTCCGACCAAACAAGGGTGAAACCTGCATTGGGAAAAGCTTCTATGGAAAACGCAGTTCCACTTCCCAGAGATATCTCTAACGGAAAATCTTATATCTTAATTGGTGAAGATCAATCCTACTCTACAGCTCACCAATCTGCAGGTCAGTTGATCATGTATGTTGCCAATACTCAAGGTGATCTTGAAAACGGGAAACTGTATTCTTTAAAAAGAACCAACAACAACACCACTGAAACCAATATGACGAAAGGTTCTCAGTATGATGTAGAATTTGTGGAAATTCCAAATGCGAAAAGTCTCACTGGAGCTCAGATCAATCAGAAAAATTTAGATCTTAATGCGATCCGTTTTTCCAGAGTTGAAGATGTAGATTACAGAAAGGGTGCAGGAAAGGGAAGAGAAATTTACTTTACAGCAACCGGCGAATCTTCAGACGGTGTAAACCCAAAACCGGGATTAACAATGTGGGGAAGAGTGTACAAGTTGGTTTTAAATGAAAACAATATGCTGACTGGAAAACTGGAAGTGGTGGCTGAAGGAGATTCTAACCCTGGAAATAACCTGATCAATCCAGACAACCTTTGTGTAACTGAAAATTTCGTGTACATTCAGGAAGACGGTGATTCTTATTACCCTGCTGCTGCGCACGATTCTTACATCTGGCAGCTGAATATCAGCACAAAGCAGTACAAACCGTGGTTAAATATGAAGCATAATAGAAATGATGCGGCATGGCAGACTGCGTACAACCAATCCGGAACTTTAAACAAATTCGGTTCTTGGGAATACGGAGCAATGATCGATGTTTCTGATATTATCGGGGTTCCAAATACTTTTGCAGTGAATATTCACTCTCACACATGGCAGAAAGACGGTTTCAAAAATGCTGACGGCGCAGGAGTAAATACCAACAAAGAAGGCGGACAGATCATTCTGATCAGAAACGTTCAAAAATAATTTTTATAACCCTTAATTAAGCAAAGTATCAGTAGAGTTTTCTCTATTGATGCTTTTTTATAAGCAATGAAATTGATTCTAAAATATCCTCTCGCCCTTTTTTTGATCATCACATTTATCTTTTTTGGAATTTTACAGTGTCAGACCGATCAAAAACCAATCGTTAATGACCTGACTGCCGTGAAAAAGGAAATCTTTAAAAATAATGTTGAATTTCTCAGGCAGACCAATGAACTGATGGATTTGGTTTCAAAAGATTCTGAAAGCAAAATTCTTCAGGAAAAATTTCAACTGTTGAGAAAAACCTACAAAAAAATGGAATGGGCGGTAGAATATTTTCTTCCCAACACGGCCAGATTTATGAACGGTCCGGCTCTTCCTGAAATTGAAATGGAAGAACACACCGAAATTGAACCAGAAGGTCTTCAGGTAATTGAGGAAATGATTTATCCTTATGAAAAGCAGAACAAAGACGAACTGATTAGAATTTTAAAAAAGCTTACCAATAAAAGCAATACCATCAAAGCGAACTTTCTGGTGATTACCATTAGCAAAGATCAGGTTTTTGACGCTTTGAGACAGCAGGTTTTCAGGATTTCAAGTTTGGGAATTGCCGGTTTTGACACTCCGATTTCAGGAACATTTTTAGAAGAAATACCCTTTGCTTTGGAAGGTGTACAATGGACTTTAGAACAAATTTCGACAGAACAATCTCAACAGAAATCCTTAAAACAAATCGTCAGTGAAATCGTTACTGCCAATGGCATTTTAAAGAAAAACTCAGATAAAAACACATTCGACTATATCAATTTTATTCCTAACCAATTAAATAAAATATCAACTTTGCTTCTTCAGTTTAAAAAAGAAGAAAATATCCCGGACGTTGAAGTGACTTCAGCTTTAAATAAAAATGCATCGACTTTCTTTTCTAAGGAAGCCTTCAATCCCAACGCATTTGTTCCCGGAAAGGATTATGAAATGTCACCTAAAAAAGTAAGTCTTGGCCAACAGCTTTTCAGTGATAAAATTCTTTCCAACAGCAATTCCAGGAGCTGTGCGACCTGCCATATCGCTGAGAAAGCATTCACCGACGGTATGGAAAAATCGATGTCACTGGAGAATGTGGCTCTGCAGAGAAATACACCATCGTTGAACTACTCCGCTTTTCAGCACGGTCAGTTTTGGGATATGAGAAAAGATGATCTTGAAGGACAAAGTTCTGACGTGATCACGAATAAAGAGGAAATGCACGGCGATATGAATGCAATTATTGCCAAGATAAATCTGGATAAAAAATACCAAAAAGGTTTCAAGAAGATTTACAAAACAAAAAAGACCGAAGTTTGGCAGCTGCAGAATGTTTTGGCAAGCTATATTCGTTCATTGGCAACATTCAATTCAGATTTTGATGATTACATGCGCGGAAACCCATCTGCGATGACCGAAAAACAGAAAAAAGGTTTCAATCTTTTTGTAGGAAAAGCACAGTGTGCGATCTGTCATTTTGTTCCTTTGTTCAATGGTACCGTTCCTCCTAATTTTAATAAAACCGAGCAGGAAGTTTTGGGGGTTGCTGAAAATGCCTCAAACAGCAAGATGGACCGAGATCTAGGCAGGGGGAAATTTCATGAAACAGTAGCTTTTCTTCATAATTCATTTAAAACTCCGACACTTAGAAACATCAGTAAAACCGCTCCATACATGCACAACGGCGGATATAAAACGTTGAAAGAAGTCATGAATTTTTATAACAAAGGCGGCGGAAATGGTTTAGGATTAAAAGTGGAAAATCAAACCCTATCAGATACAAAACTGAATTTAACCGAAAAAGAAATTGATGAAATTATTGATTTCATGAGTGCTTTAGATGATAAATAAAACTTTTTTGAACATAAAAGATTCAAAGAAATTTCAGAGAGATATGAAAGAGAGAATTACAAAAGCTAGCTTTTGAACAGCTAATTTACTCTTAAAATTTTTTGTTGCTTTTGCAGTTGAAAAATAATTACACATCGATTTTTGCACTGAATTGAATTAAAAAACTTCATTTTAAAAACTTTCTTACCCAAATAAATCAGTAATTTTGCGGTAGATTTTTTTCATGAAAAAAGGCCTTATTTTTTTGTTAATGTGGATGTTTGTTTTTGGTTTTTCACAATCAAAACTCACCGTAATTAATGAAGCAAAAGGAACCCCAATAGCTAATGCCATTATTTCATGCAACGACAAAATCATTGGAAAAACAAACGACAACGGATTTGTAGAATTCAGTTCAAAATGCAAAAGCATTCAGATTACGGCAACCAATTACTATAAGGAAAGCGCACTGGTAGAAGATGAAATGACCGTTACGCTGATTAACACATCTGCCAAAACACAATCGATAGAGACCGTCATTCTTGAAGATAGAAGTGATCCTCAGGCCTTGGAAATTTTACGCAGAACAGACCAGCTTTTTAAAAGCAATTCACCACAAAGTTTGGATTCTTACGCCTATAAATCCTATGAAAAAGTTTCTTTAGACATTGATCAGGACAGTATATCTGCCTACAATGAAATTTTTAATGACAATTTTAATCTTTTTAAAAAGCAGAAGACCAAAGATTCTATTAATGATGTTTCGGCTCGGAAAATATTTTCGAAAAGTAAATTATTTCTCTGGGAAAGGGCTCAGGAATACCTTTACTCAAAAAAATTCGGGGAGAAAGTCAATATTTTAGACAACCGTATTTCAGGACTGAAACAGCCGATCTACGAAATGATTGCCCTTCAGGGAAACCGAGATAAAATTCCTGACCAGATCAAACCTGAAAACCGTGGTCTATACAGATTTTACCTCACCGATACTATTGAAGTGGATGGAAGAAAAAACTTTGTCATCCGCTTTCGTGAAGTGAGTTATAAGAAGTCTGCCAAAAGGAGAAAATTCAGCGGATATTTATACATTGATACCGATACCTACGGCATCAAAAAAATAGAAAGCATCAGCAAAGATAAAAATGACGGTAACATCTCCAGTACCTGGACATTCTTTAACCACAAATGGTTTTTATCTGAAGAAAGTGTAAAACTGAGAATGAGCAGAATGATGATGACCAATACAGAATCACCTGAAAATTCTGAACATCATCCAAAAAATCATAAAAAAAGTTTCGGAACGTATGCATATCTGAGCTCAAAATATTTTGATTACGAATCCCCAATTGAAGAAAATCCCGAAGATTTTAAAGGGTACACTTTCACCGTCAAAAACGCCGACGGAAAAACACTTCAGAAATACCGAACACAACCTTTATCAGATCGTGAAAAAAACACCTACTTCGTCATCGACAGTTTGGGTAAAAAATATAATGTAGACCGCAAAGCAAGGATCTTAACCGGTTTAATCAACGGACAGGTGCGTGTAGGAAGTTTCGATTTCGACATCGGTGAAATTATTAATTACAACTTGTATGAAGGATTCAGATTGGGTTTAAAAGGAAAGCTAAATGAAAATTTCAATCCGTACTTCTCTCCGGATTATTATTTTGCGTACGGATTGGGAGATGATAAATTGAAATACGGAATTGGTCTCGACATCAAAACAAGACTCAACAAAAATTCATTTTTCAGAATTGAGTACTATGATGATGTGAATTCTTCTGGAGAATTTTACCGCAGACTGTGGACGTTCAGAATGCGTATGATGAACTACGGAAATAACATCAACAACGACAAATACTACCGTTACGAAGGTGCTTCTATATCTTATTTAAATGACATCACCAATGGTTTGACAATGGCATTTGCCGCAAGAAGAAATACCGAGGAAGCAAAATTCGATTATAATTTCAGAAACGGCGGTGCAACATTTGAAAATTTCAATACGTTAGTAACATTGAAATACTCTCCGAATTCTACCAATATCATGACGCCTCAAGGAAAATCTCTGATTGAACAGAAATATCCAGAGCTTTATTTTAATTTTGAGCAAAGTTTTAAAACCTTGGGCGGAGATTTCAATTATACCCGTTTTGATGCTTTGTTTGTCCAAAATTTTAAAACGCGCTTGGGAACAACAGGCGTAAGGTTGTATGGCGGATTGGTCTTAGGTGAAGCCCCTATCTGGAAGCATTTTACCATGAATGGACTGGCGTCGCCAAGCCGTGATATCAATTTCAACCTTACTTCTTACTTGGGATTTGCCACACTGGAAGGCGGAAAATTTTATAATGACAGGTTTGTCGCCTACTATTTAACGCATCAACTTCCTTGGTATTTCAAAAGTATCGGGCAGAATGTTTCGAGTTTTGATTTTGTGTTAAGAGGAACAATCGGTGATATGAAACATCCCGAATATCACAATTTCAGGTTCAGGAAATTAGATCATCTGTATCAGGAAGTTGGAGTGGAGTGGAATAATTTCCTTTCTTCATATTTTAATCTCGGGATTTTTTACAGAGTCGGATATTATACAACGTACAGTTTTAAACAGAATTTTGCCCTTCAGTTTAAATTAAAACTACTGGAGTTTTAATTGGGTAACGATTAATAAATAATGAAAACAAATCAATGAAAAAAATAGAAATAAAAGCAGAACAGTTTTTCGAATTATTGAGACTAAAAGACACATCAATGTGGGCGATTTTTTCACAAATGATCGATGGTGAAGAAAAAGAAATGATTTTCTTAGATAATGAAGATAAAATTTTATTCAATTATATCTTGCCCAATAATCAGGAACAACTGGAAGAAGACAGAATAAAATTCTCTAAAGAATTTGCAGAAAAACAGGCCAATCTGAATTGATTAAAAAAAACATTAAGAATTTTTAACATCTGCGGCACTTTATTTGCCATAGCTGCTATGATTTTACATGATTTTCAATTTGAAACAAATGGAAAAGTAAATTCATACTCAGCCAATCAAATCTAATTGTTAGAAATTCTTTATGAAAAAATTGTATATCCTGCTGCTATCATTCGGCTACATCAGCATTTTCTCACAGTCGAAAATTATCGTTAAAAGTTCGTCAGATCAATCGCCGATCTCTAATGTCTCGGTAGTTTGCAACGATAAATTGATAGGGAAAACCGATGCTTCCGGAACTCTTAACTTTAGAACAAAATGTAAAAAAGTAGAGGTTTCTGCAAAAGGTTTTTTTGAAGACGATGTGGTGGTTGATAAGGTAATGGAAGTTTTCTTATCAAAAGCTGATCCTAAAACTCAGAATATCCAAATTGTCATTCTTGAAGACAAAAGTGATCCTCGGGCCCTAGAAATTCTGAGAAAAATTAATGATAATTACAAGCAGAATTCTCCGCTGAGTCTAGATTCGTATTCATTTAAATCCTACGAAAAAATTTCTTTAGACTTTGATGAAGACAGCATTATTGCATACAACGCATATATTGCCAACAGAATTGATTCGCTGAAAAATCTTCCACAGCAGCCAATGAAAGCTCAGGAAAGAAAAGATTCTTTAGAATCTGTTAACCTCATGAAATTGGTTGGGAAAAGCAAGATGTTTCTTTGGGAAAGAGCCTCACAAAGTTTATACTCAAAAAAATACGGTGAAAAAACCAATATTTTAGATAATAAAATTGCAGGTTTGAAAGAGCCTATCTATGAGTTGATGGCTTTCCGTTCAAACAGAAATGTGATTCCTAAAGAAATCCGTGAAGAAAACCGAAATCTGTACCGATTTTTTCTGACTGATTCTATTGAAATTGATGGAAGACAAAATTACGTGATCAGATTCCGACAGGTCGGCTATAAAACAACAGCCGATAGCAGAAAATTTAACGGATATATCTACGTAGACAAAGAAAGCTACGCTCTGAAAAAAATTGAAAGCAACAGTAAAATCAGAAGCGAGGGCAGTATTACCAGCATTTGGAAGCCCATTGAAAACAAATGGTTCTTAGTAAAGGAAAACTACAAACTCAAAATGGGATCTACCACTTTCGAGAGTGATGACAAATCTGATAAAAAGAAAACCAAGGAAGAAAAAGAAGCAGAAAAAAGTGCCAAAAAGAAATTCGGCAGTTATGCATTTGCAACTGCAGATTACTTCGATTTTAAAACTTCAATTGAAGAAAAACCACAGGATTTTAAAGGTTATACGATCGACGTAAAAAATTCGGATGGAAATCTGATCGATCAATATCGTACTGAAAATCTGACTGACCGTGAAGTTGCTACTTATTCTAAAATAGACAGTCTGAGCAGCAAATATAAATTAGATCAAAAAGCAAAAGCATTGACAGGTCTACTGAAAGGGAAAATCCGTGTAGGAATTGTTGATTTTGATTTAGCGAGATTGATTGGCTATAATAAATATGAGCATTTCCGTTTTGGAGCAGGAGCCAAACTGAATGAGAAATTCAATAAATACATTTCGCCTGAAGCTTATTTTGCCTACGGAATCTATGATAAAGACTTTAAGTATGGAGCGGGAGTTGATATCCGCACTACTTTAAATAAAAATTCATTTTTCCGCGTGGAATATTTTAATGATGTTATGGCGGCAGGTCGTTTCTCAGAAAATCTATGGAATTTCAGAATGAAAATCATGAATTCCGGAGTTGCCCTAAACAATGGAGTTTTCTACGGTTATGAAGGCTTTAAACTAAGCTATGAAAATGACATCACTAACGGATTATCGCTGAATGTTTCAGCAAAAAAAACGCAGGAAGAATCTAAATTTGCTTATAACTTCAAAGGTTTAGGGAGTCAGTTTGACATCGCTTCATCAACAATCACGTTAAAATATTCTCCGAAGTCTAAAAATATTATGACGCCAACCGGAAAATATACGTATGAACAAAACCTTCCGGAAGTCTACTTAAACTACGAACAAGGATTTAAAACACTGGACGGAGATTTTAATTTCAGCAGATTCGATGCACTTTTCGTTCACAATTTTAAAACAAAACTAGGAGTTACCGGAATCAGAGCGTACGGTGGCGTAATCATCGGCGACGCACCCATATGGAAAAACTTCACCATGAACGGTTTAGGGAACGGTCATGGTGGTCTGAATTTCAACCTGACCTCTTACCTCGGTTTCGCAACGATGGAAGGTGGTAAATATTTCAATGATAAATTTGTTGGAGCCTATCTGACACACAGACTGCCTTGGTATTTTAAAAGTTTCGGGAAGAACGTTTCAAGCTTTGATTTTATCTACAGAGGAACCATAGGCGATATGAAAAATCCGGAATTCCATCAGTTCGAATTTAAGAAACTTGATCATCTGTATAATGAATTAGGTTTGGAATGGAATAATTTCCTTTCATCTCAATTCAATTTAGGATTCTTCTACAGAGTGGGACATTACAATACACCGAAATTTAAAGATAACTTTGCCATCCAGTTTAAATTAAAATTATTAGGATTTTAATTCTGGTAATAAGTAATCAAAAGTCATTTTAAATAAATTATCATAGAAAACCTCTCAAGTTTAATCTTGGGAGGTTTTCTATGATAAAATTTTAATTATTTAAAAACTCGTCAACCGTTTTTTTTGCTTCAGCCACATCATGCACACGAAGAATTTTCGCTCCTTGCCGTAAAACCTTCATATGCAGCTTTTGCGTTTCTTCATTAATATCCAAAGCAGATTTACCTAAAGGTTTGTAAATAAATGATTTTCTTGAAATTCCGATCAGCAAAGGGAAATTTCCAAAGCCGAAAAATTCAACTTCATTAATCATTTTCATCTGATCTTCGACCGTTTTCCCAAAGCCAAAACCTGGGTCAAGAATAATGTCATTAATTCCTTTTTTTAATAACTCATCGGTTTTCTTCGAAAAATATTGGTTGACCGTTAAAGTAATATCAGCAAACGAAGTTTTTTCATGCATGGTTTGATATGATGGATTCACGTGCATCAAGATGTACGGAAGTTTTGTTTCAGCAACCGCATTAAGCATTTCGACATCAAACTGGCCGCCTGAAATATCATTAACCATATCGATTCCTTCATTAAAACCAAACTTTACCGTTTCAGCATAAAAAGTATCTAATGAAATTAAAGCTTCTGGGAATTCTTTTTTAATCAGAGAAATTACGTTTCCAATTCTTCTGATTTCTTCTCCACTATTCAAAAATTCAGCATTCGGGCGTGTAGATTGCGGACCGATATCAATCATCGAAGCACCATCTTTTAAGAACTTTTCAGCCTGTTGCAATGCTGATTTTTCATTATTAAATTTTCCTCCATCCGAAAAAGAATCAGGGGTAAGATTAAGAATTCCCATCAATTGTGGTGAACTTAAATCTACCAATCTACCGTTACAGTGTATCGAGTGGAAGTTTTGAGAACTATTGAAGGGCGAAAGATTTACAGTGTTTGTAGACATCCGGATGCATCAGATTTATTCCTACAAAAATAAACTAAAACTTTAAAAAAATTTTAGAAATTAGATTTTATAAATAATAAACTAAAATACTACAACCACATTAACCTAGTTTCCACACCTCAAAAACACTCTGCGATATTCCTGCTACCTAAAACCTAATTCGTATATTTGGGCTATTAAGAGAATGTATGTTAAAAACTTCAATACAATTCGAGAAAATCATCAGCGAGTGTCGTGATCTTTTCAGCAAAAAATTACAGGATTACGGTGCTGCTTGGCGGGTTTTAAGACCAAGTTCAATCACCGATCAGATTTATATTAAAGTCAATAGAATCCGCACATTACAGATGACGGATGTGAAAATGATTGACGAAAGCGAAGAAGGCGAATTCATAGCTGTGGTCAACTATTCGATCATTGGTTTGATTCAGCTGGAAAAGGGTTTCTCTAATGATTTTAACGAAAATAAAGAGGAAATTTTAAGTCTTTATGACAAATATGCTCAGGAAGCCAAAGCCTTGATGGAAAGAAAAAACCACGATTACGGTGAAGCATGGAGAGATATGAGAATTTCGTCAATTACCGATCTGATTTACCAAAAGGTATTAAGAACAAAGCAAATAGAAGATAACCAAGGTGTTACCATCGTATCTGAAGGTTTAGATGCCAATTATTTTGACATGCTGAATTACGCAGTGTTTTGCCTGATCAAATTCTCAGAAAAAGAAAACAATTTAGAACATCAAATTATTTAATATGATTAAAGGTTTATTACGTTGCATCGTTGCTGTCATTTTCATTCTTTCAGGATTTGTAAAAGCAGTAGATTTAGTCGGATTTTCGTTTAAAATGGAAGAATATTTTGAACCTTCAGTTTTCAATATGCCGTTTTTTGCAAAATTCGCTTTGCTTTTTTCAGTGATTGTAGTGGTTTTAGAATTATGGTTAGGCTTTATGCTTTTGCTTAAATTTAAACTGAAATTCACGCTTTCTGCACTGATTGCCTTGTGTATTTTCTTTGGATTTCTTACGTTTTATTCAGCCTATTTCAATGTAGTGACAGATTGCGGATGTTTTGGAGATGCGATTAAATTCACACCTTGGCAAAGCTTTGTAAAAGATATTGTTCTTCTTATTGGGCTTCTGATTCTGTTTGTACTGTACAGAAAAGAATGGAGCCGTAAAGATGATTACTCAAGTTCAACTCAATCGAAAAACAATAAATTTTCCTCAATTGCGTTCGGACTTTTCTCAGGAATTATGATTTTCATTATGGGTCAGGGATTAATCAATGAACCGATTATCGATTTCCGTGATTATAAAATCGGAACAGATCTGAAAGCTGAAAAAGTAAAAATTAATAAAAACCCTTCAGAATACAAAACATTTTACTCGCTTAAAAACTCCAAAACCGGAGAAGTTTTAAAAGTAAATCAGGACGATTATATCAACCAGACAAAATATTGGGAAGAAGGTACACCGTGGAAGATTGAAGAAGGTAAAAATGAGTCTAAACTTATCAAGGAAGGATACAAATCTGAAATCGTAAAATTCAAAATCGAAGATCCTACTGGTGTTGATTTAACGGATGAAATCATCAATGCTCCTAAAGCCATTTTGGTTTTTTCTTATCACCCGCAAGATGTTCGGGCAGATTTACTTAAAAAAGTGGAAGCGAAAGTAAACACCGAAAAAACGGCAGTCGTTTACGGCGTTTCAATCATCCCGACAACCTTTAAAACAATTAAAAATGCAATGATGGATGCTACTGCCATCAAAACAATTGCAAGAAGCAATCCTTTTGTACTAACTCTGCAAAACGGTAAAATCATTGACAAACAACCTGCTAAAAACTATGTGGATTAGTTAAGGTACTATGAGCAGCAATTTTTTTCCCCCAACCCTAAAGGGCGGAAAATTCTTTAAACATTAAATTAAGAATTTTAAACTTTAATATCATTCAATGCAAAAATCAAATAAATCAATCGCCGGTTATCACTTGTTGATGATCCTTTCATCTGTAGACGGCGAATTTGCTCCGGAAGAAGGTATGCTTGTTCAGCAATATCTGGCTGATGAATTTCCTTTTAAAATGAATTTAGATAACGAATTGGAAACAATTGCACTTCTTAAACCGGAAGAATGGAAAGATCATTTTGAATTTCACGGACGCTGTTTTCTTGAAGATTCTACGGAAGAGGAGCGTTTAAGTTTCATTCAGTTCGCTAAAACACTGATCAAAGCTGATGATGTCGTTACTGATGAGGAGCATACTTTTTATGTACTTTTGAAAAATCTTTGGAATATTTAATAATAAACTAATAGTGGAGCTAGGTTTACATTTTATAAAATTTAAAACTAACTCTAAATTCTTTAAAAAAATCGGACTATGAGAAGAAAAATAGTTGCAGGAAACTGGAAAATGAACAAAAATGTAATTGAAGCACAGCAGTTAATGATTCAATTATTAGGTTATAAAAATGAAAATAATACCAACTGTGAAGTGTGGATTGCTCCTCCGTCTTTATATTTAATGATGGCAAAAGACATCTTTGAAAAAGACGAAATCGGAGTTTTTTCTCAGGACATGAGCGAGTTTGAAAGCGGTGCTTACACAGGTGAACTTTCTGCAGATATGCTTGAATCAATCGATGCAACAGGTTCTTTAATCGGTCACTCTGAGAGAAGACAATATCACGGTGAGAACGACGAAAGCTGCAATAAAAAAGTAAAATTAGCTTTAGACAAGGGTTTAATTCCTGTTTACTGTAATGGTGAAACGCTTGAACAGAGAAAAGCTGGGCAACATTTAGATATTGTAAAAACTCAGACAGAAACAGCGCTTTTCACTCTTTCGGCTGAAGAAATCAAAAAGGTAGTGATTGCATACGAGCCGGTTTGGGCAATCGGAACCGGTGAAACGGCTAGTCCGGCACAGGCTCAGGAAATTCATGCGCACATCAGAGGAATTATTGCTGAAAAATATGGGCAGGAAGTTGCTGACGAAGTATCAATTCTCTACGGTGGTTCTGTAAAACCAGATAATGCCAAAGAAATTTTCTCTCAACCAGATATTGATGGAGGTTTGATTGGTGGAGCTGCATTGAAGCTGGAAGATTTTTCTAAAATTATTGAGGGTTTTAATTAATTTGAAAATTTGTCAATAAGCTAATTTGAAAATAAAAAAGGGACGTAAAATAAAATTACATCCCTTTTTTATCTTTTGGCTAATTTTCAAATTAACAAATCTTCAAACTAGCAAGTTATACTACAATTTTTCTTTCTTAGCTCTCTGTAAAACTTCATCTACCATTCCGTACTCTTTTGCTTCGGTAGAAGTCATCCAGTAATCTCTGTCAGACGCTTTTTCTACCCACTCATAAGTTTGTCCAGAATGTTCAGAGATGATGTCATACAATTCTTTTTTCAGTTTCAACATTTCTCTCAAGTTGATTTCCATATCAGATGCTACACCTTGTGCGCCACCTGAAGGTTGGTGAATCATCACTCGAGAATGTTTCAATGCAGAACGTTTTCCTTTTTCACCTGCTACCAATAAAACAGCTCCCATAGAAGCGGCAATACCTGTACAGATAGTTGCAACATCAGGTTTGATAATTTGCATTGTGTCATAAATTCCCAGACCTGCGTAAACGCTACCACCCGGAGAGTTGATGTAAATTTGAATATCTTTTGAAGGATCAGCACTTTCCAAGAATAAAAGTTGAGCTGTTACGATGTTAGCAACCTGATCATCAATTCCTGTCCCCAAGAAAATAATCCTGTCCATCATCAGACGAGAAAAAACATCCATTTGAGCAACGTTCATTCTTCTTTCTTCCATGATGTAAGGTGTAAGGTTTGAAGGCCCATACATTCCCATATACTGATCGGTAACAAGACCGCTATTTCCTAAGTGTTTTACAGAAAAATCTCTGAATTCTTTTTTAATGTCCATATTTCTATTGGTATTTTTTAAAATTTAATTAAGATGTAATTTACAATTTTTATTCCTAAAATTTAATAGGACTTTTTGGCAGAAATCAACTCAGGATTTTCGCTTCAAAAGCATCAAAGGAGGTAAACGAATATTCACATTTTCAAAGCTTTCACCATTGGAAGTCAAAGACGTCTTCTATTTTGCCAACTTTTCATCATTTTTTCTTTTGTTAGCATTGTGGTAAATTCAGTTTATCGTGTAAGTGCAAGATACTATTGCAACTGAGTATGATGGCAAAAGCCTGCTACCTTTTTACATAAATTCCTTTGATAGGAGAATATCCCAAAATCTCTGAAAGCTTCATCGAAGCCTGCTTCAGCAAAGTTATTTTTCTGATAGAATCATAATACTGCGATTCGTTATTGATCTGATTCGGAAGATCTTCACCGATCGTTTTTATTAAATAATCGATGTATCGAAATTTGTGAATAAGAATATCACCTTCTACCTGAGTATTGATTTTGTCACCATAGTTTGGCGGGAAAATATTTCTCGAAGCCCAGTTTTCGAGATCGTTTAACGGCATAATGGCATCAACAACTTTTGAGGTAATATTTTCATCCATAAAACTGACAAAAAAATCTCCTTTTCGCAGTTCATCATTCTGAATACCTTCTTTAATACTGTCGATTAAAATTTTATTCAATTCAACCTGAAATTCATAATTTTCTTCTTCAAAATGATGAAGAATTTCTTCAATGACAGTGATTTCATATTTTTCATTCGCTTCATTTTCTCTGTGAAGCACGACATCGCCGAAATTAAGCATCAGATTGACCAAATTATTTTCCTGATTGAGAAGATCAAATATAATCGGATCTACCTGTTCAACATTATCAGAAACTATTTCCAGTTTTGGCTGAATATTTTCCTTGGGCTGGCTTTTGGGCGCTTGATTTTGAGTAATCTGCTTCTGAATATCCAATTCATTAAACAAACTCTGTTCAGAAAGTCCGAATTTGGTAGAAACTTCTTTCAGGTAAACTTCTCTTTTTAAGCCATTTTGAACGAAACCGACAGATTTCACGATATTTCTAATCGCTTCCGCCTTTTTTATTGGATCGTTTCCGGCTTCTTTTAAAAGAATTTCAGCTTTAAAATCGATGAAGTCCATCGCTTCATTTTCTATGAACTTTTCAACATATTCCTGAGGATGTTTTCTGGCAAACGAATCGGGATCATCGCCTTCCGGGAAAAGCAGAACACGAATGTTCATACCTTCTGTCAGCAACATATCAATGCTTCGGAAACTGGCTTTAATGCCGGCATTATCACCATCAAAAAGAATGGTAACATTCTCGGTAAGCCTTTTAATTAACTTGATTTGCTCGGTCGTAAGTGAAGTTCCTGAACTCGCTACAACATTTTCAATTCCTGAAAGATGAAGTGAAATAACATCCATGTATCCTTCTACCAAAAGACAGATATTTTTTCTCGAAATCGCCTGCTTGCTTTGGTTTAAACCATATAAAACATTTGATTTATGGTAAATTTCCGTTTCGGGAGAATTAAGATACTTGGCAGTTTTAATATTGCTCCGAAGAATTCTAGCTCCAAAACCTAAAACTCTTCCCGAAAAACTGTGAATCGGGAACATCACTCTTTCACGGAAACGGTCGATTCCAGCCGGAGAATTTTCAGGAAAAATTGACAGTCCGGATTTTTCTAAAATTTCTTTGGAATATCCTTTATTTAAAGCAAATTCTGTAAATGCATTTTTCTTTTCAGGAGAATATCCCAGCTGAAATTTTTTGATGATATCATCTTTCAGCTCACGTTCCCGAAAATAAGACAAACCAATTGATCTGCCTTCTTCATTTTCCCATAAAATATTTTGGAAATATTCGTTGGCAATTTCATGAATCTTATAAAGAATATCTCTTTCAGACTGTGCATTTTTGGCCTCTTCCGAAAACTCGCGCTGATCTTCTTCAATTTCAATTGCGTATTTTTTAGCAGCATGGCGAAGTGCTTCAGGATAGGTGAAATTTTCAATTTCCATCAAAAAAGAAATCGCAGTTCCTCCTTTTCCTGTCGAAAAATCTTTCCAGATCTGCTTGCTTGGAGAAACTACAAAACTTGGCGACTTTTCATCATGAAATGGACTAAGACCTTTAAAGTTGGATCCCGCTCTCTTCAACTGCACATATTCGCCAACAATCTCTTCAACTCGGATTGTGGAAAATATCTTGTCTATTGTCTGCTTGGAAATCATCTTGCAAAAATACAAATTTCAATATTGGTTCGGAGTAATTTTATAATGCTCTAAAATTTTATTTTTCGAAATATCATTAATCTTTACTGCCAAACCTTTGTAATTAAATCTCCAGAACAGCAATCCTTAATCCGCATACAAAGTATCCTTTTCGCTTCGACATGTGAACTGGAAATTGCCAATTACGGCAAGACACAGCAATCAAAATAACAAAGTAAAAGATTTAACTTTTTTCATAATTTTGAATTATATTTTTGATTATGAAATATTTGAAACGGACGTTAATATTCGCATTTCTTCTATTGATCATTTTTTTAACTTATGTAGAATTTGGAGGCAGATATATCTTAAGCCATGATGACAGAAGAGTAATTACTGTTACAATTAGAAGTACTCCCGAATTACCTCAAAACTTTACCAGTTTTTACAGTATAATCTACAAAAATTCTTTAACTAAAAACTCCTGGAATTACAATCTAAAAGTTTTATTAGGACAAAATAATATTTCTGAATGTCCCTGCAGAGAAATGGCATTCAGAATATTTCCTTCTATGGATATTAAAAATAAAAATTCTTTAGATTATTTCTTAGTAACAAGATATCTTGAGCAGAATTACAATCAGACAGATTGTTTAAATTTTAATTTCAGTAATTTTGACTTTTTAGAAAATAGAAAAGGGATTGAAAAAGTTTCAAAATCACTTTTTGATAAGGATATAAAAGATTTGACTTCTTTAGAAATTGCAGAAGTAATAGCTTTGTACGAAAATCCTGTTAAGAATAATCGAATCAGATATCCTGACAGAGCCTTGGCAAGAACAAAATATTTTCATGAATTATATTTGAAAAATTTAAATAAAAAATGAATTTCAATATCACCAAATTAGAAGATTGGCAAGACGTTGTTGAAGAAATCCTTCCCAAAATTCAACACCCCATTTTATTATTAAAAGGAAATTTAGGAGCCGGGAAAACTACATTTACTCAGTTTTTGCTTAAAAATTTAGGCAGTGAAGACGAGGTAAATTCACCCACCTACTCTATTGTAAACGAATACAATACATCTAACGGAAAAGTCTATCATTTTGATTTGTATCGATTAAAAAATATTGAAGAAGTTTTTGATATCGGTATCGAAGAATATCTAGACAACGCCTATTTGTGCATCATTGAATGGCCTGAAGTTTATGAAGAAGAACTCTACGGACTAAACTACCACACGATGAGAATCCACAATAACGGTAAAAGCAGAGAAATCAGTTTCGACTAAATATTATGTATCTTTGTTCTAAGAAATCGATTGAATTATTAATTTTCTGTAAGTCATAATTGAATTTAAAATGAGTACAACAAATATTTTTACTCCTTTTTCCGAGGAAGAACTGATGCCAAAGGAGGAAAAGTTGGAAGTTATTAAAAAAGGCAAGCAATTCAGCATAGGAATTCCTAAAGAAACCTGTCTCAACGAAAGACGAACTTGTATAACACCCGACGCCGTGCAGGTTTTGGTACAGCATGGTCACGAGATTATTGTGGAATCTGGTGCAGGACAAGGATCTTTTTTTACCGACCTTCAGTACTCAGAATCCGGAGCAATTATCACAAAAGATCCTAAAGAAGCATTCAGCCAGGATTTGATTTTAAAAGTCAATCCACCCACAGAAGAAGAAATCGAGTATTTTAAACCAAATACCTATTTGGTTTCTGCCTTACAAATCAATTTACGAGATAAAGATTATTTCCTAAAGTTAGCAGAAAAAAAAGTCAATGCGATTGCCTTTGAATTTATTGCTGATGAGTATAAACAATTGACCTTAGTAAGATTAATAGGCGAAATTGCAGGTACAGTTTCTATTTTATATGCTTCAGAATTATTGGCGCTATCAAATGGATTAATGCTTGGAGGAATTACAGGTGTAAGACCGACCGAAGTGGTGGTTTTAGGAGCAGGAATCGTTGGCGAATTTGCTACGAAAGCAGCCATTGGTTTGGGTGCAAGTGTAAAAGTTTTTGACAATTCACTTTCAAAGCTTAGAAGACTTCACACATTGGTGGACAGCAGAGTTCCCACTTCAATTATAGACCCGAAAGAACTAAGCAAAAGTCTGAGACGTGCAGATGTTGTCATAGGAGCCCTCCCAAGATTAAACATGCAGCCAATTGTAACCGAAGAAATGGTTTGCAAAATGAAGAAAGGCAGCGTCATCATCGATATTGTTATTGATAACGGTAAAGTTATTGAAACTTCAGAATTGACCACGATGGACGATCCGTATATCATTAAACACGGTGTTATACATTGCGGACTACCGAATCTGACCTCAAAAATGCCAAGAACAACAACAAAAGCAATATCAAACTTTTTCCTTTCTTATATCTTGAATTATGATACAGAAGGTGGTTTTGAAAATATGCTGCTTCGCAAAAACGAAATGAAACAGAGCCTGTACATGTACAAAGGCAGACATACAAAAAAAGTAATCTGCGACCGTTTCGGACTTACTTATCATGACATCAATCTTTTAATTTTCTAATGAAAAAAATAAAATTCTTTTTAATCGGTCTCGTTCCTGGATTGGTTATTGTATTTTTTGTTCTTAATAAAAAAGGTGTAAGCTGCAGCGGATATTTACCCAACAGCCGTGTGATCGCCGAAACTTTGTCTAAAGATTTTAAATATTCTGAAAACTTTAAAGCTGAAATGATCGCTTTAAAAGTTGATGATAAATTTTTAAAAGACAGCATCATCACCGAAGGAAAAGTAGATTTCGAAAGAAGCCATGCTCAGAAAAAACCTTGTCCGGATTACTTAATCTCTTATCCGAAAGACAATCCTCGCTATGAAGTTACATTTGAGAAATGTGCAGAAGCTGCTCAGTTGTTAAGTTTAAAAAAAATAAAATAATTTACTGAGATGGATGGCAATTACTACATGATTCACGATTATCTGATTTTCGTTGGAGTTTTTGCTATTTTCTTTTTTCTCACAGTAAGTATTTATCTATTCAGCCAAAATCAAATCTTCAGAAAGAAAAACACCAAACTTTCAGAAAGCAATAAACTGATTGAGCAACGACTAAATGAAGTTCAGCTTGAGCACATCGGTACGAAACTGAATCCTCACCTGTTTAAAAATATTCTGAATTCGGTACAGTCGCATGCATATCAAACGTATATGTCTTTGGATAAACTGGCAAATGTTCTGGATTATATTTTATACGAAAGCAACAACAAATTTGTAAGTCCAAAAGAAGAGTTCAGTTTTGCTTTGAGTTTGATTGAAATTAATAAAATTAAAATCAATCCGCTTTTTGATTTCAGAATTAAGTCTAAAATTGACAAGTCTGATGAAGTTTATGAAGAAAAAGTTTTCGCACCTCTTATTTCTGTAGACTTGATTGAAAATGCTTTTAAGCATACTGATTTTCTGGCTCAGGATTCTTTTATCGCGATTCACCTTGAGTTGGAAAATAGAATTTTCAGAATGAAGGTCAGCAACAAAGCTTCCTTAAAAAATGTTTTGGAAAAAGAGCACAGCGGTTTTGGAAGCCAGTCTTTGGATCAGCGTTTAAAGATGATTTACCATAATTTTTATTCTCTTCAAAAAAGCTCAAAAAACGGTATCTTCACTGCCGAATTAACAATCAACTTAGGCGAATTCCATGATAAAATGCGTTATTCTTGATGATGAGCTGCTTGCAATCAGTTATTTAAAACTTTTGTGCGAACAGATTGATAATGTAGAAGTTGTAAAAGCTTTTAACGATCCTAAAATCTTCCTGAGCGAAATCAATTCTATCGATTGCAACCTCTGTATCCTGGATATTGAGATGCCGGGAATGACCGGACTTCAAGTAGCTGAATTAATCTCCGATTCAAAGAAAATCATCTTCACCACAGCTTACAAGGAATATGCTGCCGAAGCATTTGATTTGAATGTAGTTGATTACGTAAGAAAACCGATAAAAAAGGAAAGACTGATTCAGGCATTCGAAAAAGCCGCAGATCTCTTCAGCCATCTTCCACAAAAAGAATCTATCGAGTGGAACAGCAATATCGGAAAGTCAACAATATTTACAGAGCAGATTGCGTACATCAAAACCTCAGAAATTGATAGTCGCGACAAAGATATAATCCTGAAAGACGGAACAACGATTGTTCTGAAAAATCTTAATTTCAAGTCTCTTTTAGAGATGTTACCTTTTAAAGATTTTGCGCAGGTCAACAAAAAAGAAATTATCGCTCTATCGTCTGTAAAAGTATTGTCGACGAGTGAAATTATTACAACAATCCTTACTGAAAATGATCACTTTTTAAAATTACAGATTGGGGAAACCTATAAAAATTCACTAATGGAAAGATTCGGGAAATAAGATTTTTCAGACTTTCCAACTTTCATTGCAGAATTCCGCTGTTTCATTACATTGAGTTTTAACAAGTGTTTAATCAAACTATTTTTGCATCCTGATTAAATAATTTACAATGAAAAAATGTCTTTTCGGTTTTGGAATTCTCATTTCTAACTGGTGCTTCTCTCAGGAAAACGATTCAAAAGTAAAAGTTTCTCTTTTTGATGGAATTGCAGTCGCTGGATATGTAGACCATGGTGCATTCATCAATTTCACTGGACCGAATGTTAATTTCAAACATAAGAGCACAAAAATGATGATTGGAATGTTGCCTTCAGTCAGAATAAAAGAAGATCATTCTAACGGAACCAAAAACTCACCGATAATGCCAACCTTAGGCGTTGGTTTCGCACTGGTATACAGAAAATTAGCTTTACAGATCCCGTTTTATTATAATACAAAGACAGCCACAGAAAATGGCGCGTGGAAAATGGGACTCGGCTTGGGTTACAGCTTCAAATAGTTTTCATTACATTATTCTACGCATTTGTTACATTTCAAAAAAAACAACTTTTAACATCCGTTTATTCTTTAGAAATTAGCGCTCTAATAAATGATTAATGATTATGGGGAAATATAAAAATATCATCTTTTACATCAGTACAATCGCATTCTTTTCATGCCTTATGTATTGGTTTTTTATTGAAGGAAAAACATTAGAAATAGGAGAAAATATTGCGCCAAGTAAAGCTACTGGTTCTACCATGTGGGAGAATTTTACAGATTCTTTCATGACAAATCTTCATCATCCTCTAGCGCTTTTACTGGCACAGATTGTAACGATCATCCTTGTAGCAAAACTCTTTGGCTGGATTTGCGTTAAACTGAAGCAACCTTCTGTAATTGGTGAAATGATTGCCGGTATAGTGTTGGGTCCCTCACTTTTCGGACTTTATTTCCCAGAACTTTCAGCATTTATTTTTCCTAAAGAATCTCTAGGAAATTTACAGTTCCTCAGTCAGATTGGTTTAATACTTTTCATGTACATCGTTGGGATGGAATTGGATTTGAGTGTGTTGAGAAAAAAAGCACACGACGCTGTAGTCATAAGCCATGCAAGTATTATTTTCCCTTTTGCTTTAGGAGTTGGTCTTTCTTATTTTATCTATAAAGAATTTGCTCCGGAAGGTATTCAGTTCAGTTCATTTGCTTTATTCATCGCCATTGCGATGAGTATTACTGCATTTCCCGTTTTGGCGAGAATCGTTCAGGAAAGAAATCTTCATAAGACAAAAATCGGTACCGTTGTAATCACCTGCGCTGCTGCCGACGATATTACAGCGTGGTGTATTTTGGCAGCCGTAATTGCCGTTGTAAAAGCAGGATCATTTTCAGGTTCTGTATTCGTTATTTTAATGGCGATTTTATATGTTTTCATTATGATCAAAGCGGTACGGCCATTTCTGGCACGAATCGCTGAATCCCAAAAAGGCAAAGGTTTTATCAGCAAACCACTGGTTGCGGTATTTTTTCTGATCTTAATTATTTCATCCTATGCAACAGAAGTTATCGGAATTCATGCACTTTTCGGAGCATTTATGGCGGGTGCCATTATGCCGGAAAATGTAAAATTCAGAAATCTTTTCATTGAAAAAATTGAAGATGTGGCATTGGTTTTATTGCTTCCATTATTCTTTGTATTCACAGGATTACGTACTCAGATTGGTTTACTAAACGATCCACACCTTTGGAAAATCGGGGGATTCATTATTTTAACCGCTGTCACCGGAAAATTTGTCGGAAGCGCACTGACTTCGAAGTTCCTCAAAATGAGCTGGAAAGACAGTCTCACTATTGGCGCACTGATGAATACAAGAGGGTTAACAGAATTAATTGTATTGAACATTGGTTATGATTTAGGAGTTTTAGGTCCCGAACTATTTGCCATGCTTGTTATTATGGCGTTATTCACCACTTTCATGACCGGTCCTTGTCTTGATCTCATCAATTATCTTTTTAAAGGAAAGAAGACGGCAATGGATGATGAAGAACAGGAAAATGATGACGCAAAATATAAGGTTTTACTTTCTTTTGAAACGGCAGAATCCGGAAGTACATTATTGAAACTGGCAGACAATTTTACGCACAAAATGAACGGAAATAAAAGCGTAACTGCTATGAATATCGCTCCTATTGACGAATTGCATGCTTTTGATATTGAAAATTTCGAACAGGAACAGTTTAAAAAAGTTATACAAACCTCTGATGATCTTCAACTACAGGTTACCACGCTTTTTAAAGCTTCAACCGATATTGAAAGTGATTTGACCAGCATTTCAAACAAAGGAAATTACGATTTACTTTTAATCATGTTGGGTAAATCGATGTACGAAGGCAGTTTATTGGGAAGACTATTGGGCTTCACTACAAAAATTATCAATCCTGAAAAACTACTGAATACCGTAAAAGGTAAAAGTTATATTTTCAACAACTCACCTTTTGACGATTTTACATTGCAGATTTTAGATAAAACAAACATTCCGGTGGGGGTTTTAGTTGAAAAAGGATTTACCTCAGCCGAAAAAGTATTTATTCCGATTTTCAATTTAAGCGATTTTTATTTGCTTGAATATGCGAAAAGACTGATCAACAATAACAACTCGCAGATTATTATTCTTGATGTTGCTGGACAAATCAGAAGTAATATTGAGGTAAAAGAACTCATTAGAAGTATCGAACAGGTGGCACCCAATCATATCACTTTATATAACGAGAAAAAAATTGAGAAAGAATTTCTGAACGGTCAGGATCTGATGCTGATCAGTAAGAAAAGCTGGGGTGAATTGATTGATTCAAAAAGCCTTTGGCTTTCAGACATTCCTTCGACATTGATTATCTCTAATCCGTAATGTTTTTAACTAATCATCAATTAGTACTTATACATTAAACGATTAAATTTTTCAAAGATCAAACCTAAAAGTTTGGTCTTTTTTATTTCCGAGAAACAAAAAATTACTATCTTCGCTTTGTGATTAATAAAAACAGAACATATTATTATAGAATTTTCAGCTCAGATTTGGGGTAGAGATTCTTGTTATATAACATAAAACCTCGTCCTCGGACGGGGTTTTTTATTTTAAAATTGAAAGAAAATGAAAATAGGTATCATTGGTGTCGGATTGATTGGTGGCTCAATTGCATTAAAATTAAAAGAAAAAAAAGCTGTCGATTTCATTTACGGAATGGATCACAATATAGATAATCTTAAAGAAGCTTTGGCTTTAAACATTATCGACGAACAAGCTGATTTTGAATATGGAATTAAAAATTCAGATCTAATCATCATTGCAATTCCTGTAGATGCAGCTAGAAAAATCCTGCCAAAAGTTTTAGATATAATTGACTCCTCACAGACAGTAATGGATGTAGGTTCTACTAAAGCTGGAATTGTAAACGCTGTAAAAGATTATCCAAACAGATCCAGATTTGTTGCTTTTCACCCCATGTGGGGAACGGAAAATCATGGTCCGAAATCAGCCGTTGCGGAAAGTTTCGCAGGGAAAGCCGGAGTCATTTGTGATCGTGAAGATTCCTCAACAGACGCCTTGCAATTGGTTCAAAATATTGTTGAGAATTTAGACATGCATTTGATTTATATGAATGCTGAAGATCACGATCTGCATACCGCATACATTTCTCACATATCTCACATTACCTCATATGCACTGGCCAATACGGTTTTGGAAAAAGAAAAAGAAGAAGAAACTATTTTTCAGCTGGCAAGTTCGGGTTTTTCAAGTACGGTACGTCTGGCAAAATCTCATCCGGAAATGTGGGTTCCTATTTTTAAACAAAATAAAGAGAATGTATTGGATGTTTTAAATGAACATATTTCACAACTAAGAAAGTTCAAATCTGCCTTGGAAAAAGAGAATTTTGAGTATTTGGGCGAACTTATAGAAAATGCCAATAAAATACGGGGAATTTTAGATAAATAAATCTTATTTCAACTCAATTAAACTTCTTTCGGGAAGTTTTTTTTATGTCAAACCTTTCATGTAATTTAACTTTATTAAAATAAATTTTAACTTTATTAAAAATATTATTACTTTTACAAAAATAAAACTGAATGAAGTTACCTATAATTTGTCCAAGTTGCGATCACACTCTTCAGGTCAGCCAAATGAAATGTCCTGATTGTAAAACTGAAGTCAACGGCAATTACGAGCTTCCTGTGCTTCTGAAATTAGCGCGTGACGAGCAGGATTTCATTCTCAATTTTTTTCTTTCCAGCGGGAGCATCAAAGAAATGGCCAAACAAGCCGAGCTTTCCTACCCGACAATGAGAAATAAAATGGATGATCTGATTGAAAAAATAAAAAGATTAAACGACAAATCTTAACCAGTAATGAAAAATATACCTGCAAGAATTGGTTGGGAACTGATACTTCCTATTTTTCTGATTATTTTGTTACCGATGTCTTTAGAAGCTAAAAACGGAAGCTGGGAGATCATATTGGTACCATGTGCAATTTTTGCAGCGATAATCATGATGATGCTAACCATTCGATACAAGATTGATGCAGAGTTTTTGTATGTGAAGAATTCGATTTTCGGAACCACAAAAATTGAAGTAAATGACATCTACAAAATAGAAAAAACCGGTAATATAATGTCTGCGCCGGCTCCCAGCATTATTGGTCGAGTAGAAATTTATTTCACAAACGGTAGTATCATTATTTCACCCAAAAACTTCAATGACTTCGAAAATGAATTGCTTAAACTAAATCCCAATATTACTGTAAAAAAATAAATATGAACTGGAAAACTATTTTTAATCCCTTTTTAAGATTTGATGATAAGAGTTTGCTTTTTGCAGGTCTTGCTTCTGTAACAGTTGTTTTTCTGATAGCGTATTTTTTCGGCTACCAGACAGACAGTTTATTCCATTTTAGATTTATCAGTCCCGAAGACGCTTTATGGAAGATTATTTTAGAAACGTTAGCTATTTACGTTCTAAATATTGTGGTATTTTTTATTTTCGGGAAAATTATCAACAAAAGAACCAGACTCATTGATATTATAAATCCCATTTTCATATCACAAATCACCGTTATCTTTCTTCTGCTTCTATCCGAAATTCCGCTGATTAAAAATGCGCAGAAACAAATTCTTGATTCTGTGGGAAATCAAACGTATGAAATAGAACCAATCACACTTCTAATAATCACTGTAAATTCCTTCTTTTCACTAGCAATTTCTGCTTATGGATTAGCTATCCTTTATAATGGTTTCAAAACCGCTACAAATCTCAAAAACTGGCCCCACATCGTGATCTTTGTTATATTGCTGATCACCATGATGCTAACTCTGCAACTTTTATAACTGACAATATGAAAAACAAAGTTTTACTTTTCCTGAGCTTATTTATTTTTAACTCAGTTTTTTCGCAGCAAATCGTTGGCTCATGGATGGGAGAACTGGAAATTCAGGGCACCAAACTACCATTAATAATAAATGTTAAACATGAAAATAATGTTTACAGTTCAACTTTAGACAGTCCGTTACAGGGTGCTGCAGGAATTCCGATTGATAAAACAACGTTCGTGAATAATGAATTGAGTTTTGAAAATTCAGCAATGAACGCTAAATTTAAAGGAACACTGAAAGATTCTGAAATCATTGGTACCTTCAATCAAAATGGCATGGTTTTACCTTTGACTCTAAAGCCGTTTGACAAATCAAAAAATAAAGACAAAAATCTTGAGATATTGAAACTTTCAAATCTTGCAGAAAGTTTATTAAAGATTGAAGATTTTCTTTCTTACCTAGAAAAAAATAATGCAGAAGCTGGCGAAATATCAATATTTAAAGACGGAAAAGAGATTTACAAACGAAACTTCGGTGAAAAAAATCTTCCTGATTTCAAAAGTATCAAGAAGACATTTCAGATCGGGTCTATTACCAAAACGATGACGGCAATTATGATTTTTAATCTGATTGAGAATAAACAACTGAATATCGACGATAAACTTTCAAAATTCTTCCCGCAAATTCCTAATTCAGATCAAATTACAATTTCACAGATGCTCAACCACAGCTCGGGACTTAGCGACTATGTTCAGGGGAAAAACGAAGTGAGATGGCTCGAAAAAAAGACAACCGATCAACAGATTATCAAGAGAATTATTGAACAAGGTTCTCAATTTACGCCGGATACCAATCAGCAATATTCAAATTCCGGATATTATTTGTTAGCAAAAATTTTAGAAAAGATTACCAATAAATCGTACGAAGAAAATTTAGATCAATCCATCATAAAACCATTACAATTAAAGCAATTTTACACTGCATCTAAAAAACCCAGCAATGTTTATCAATCATTTTCTTATGACAAAAATTGGATCCCCATTACAGATTTTGAATTCAGCAATATTGTGGGTGTTGGTGATATCGCTACGACACCGTATAATTTAAATCTTATCATCAATGCTATTTTTAACCGTAAACTAGTTTCAGAAACATCATTACAATCCATGATGCCCGATGGTAAAAGATTTGGAAAAGGACTTGCAGTGGTTCCTTTTCACAGTAAAATTTTTGTAGGTCACAGCGGCGGAACTTACGGAACAAATTCTCTTATGATTTATAATGGTGAAGATGGCCTTTCAATATCGTATTCACTGAATGCTGATCGAATCGGTATTGCAGGAAACGAATTTGCGATTGCAATTCTCAGTTTTTTATATGGAGTCGACTATGAATTTGCGAAAATCAAGTAAGCAAAGATTACCGTTACTATCATCAACATTTCACTAAAAAATATGCGGACGTTTCAATGAAACGTCCGCATATTTTTTAATAAATTTTTTATTTTAACACTCTGGAACATTCACGGCAATAGCTAAACCACCTTCAGAAGTTTCCTTAAAACGGTCATTCATCGACAAGGCAGTTTCCCACATTGTCTGAATCACCTGATCGAGGCTCACCTTCGCTTTGGCAGGATCACTTTCCAGTGCAATATTCGCAGCAGTAATCGCTTTCATCGCACCCATTGTATTTCTTTCGATACAAGGAATCTGCACCAGCCCTCTGATCGGATCACAGGTTAAGCCTAAATGATGTTCCATGGCAATTTCTGCTGCCATCAAGACCTGACCTACGCTACCGCCAAGAATTTCTGTTAAGCCTGCTGCAGCCATTGCTGAAGAAACTCCAACCTCTGCCTGACAACCACCCATCGCTGCTGAAATTGTTGCATTTTTCTTAAATAAAGTTCCGATTTCTCCCGCAACCAATAAAAATCTCGTAATATCATCATCACTTGTATAGGGTGTGAAAGCCTGTGCATACATCAGAACCGCAGGAATCACTCCACTTGCGCCGTTGGTGGGCGCAGTAATGATTCGTCCGAAACTGGCATTCTCTTCATTCACAGCGAGTGCAAAACAGGCAATCCATTTGTTGATATTCGTGAAGTTTTCTTCGGCATCAACGACTTGCTGAAACCACTGATCTTTGTTTTTATAAATCTCAGTACCCAGAAGTTTTCTGTTGATTCCGGCAGCTCTTCTTGTCACATTGAGTCCTCCAGGCAATACCCCTTCTTTGTTAACACCTTTGTAGATACATTCTTTGATATTTTCCCATATATTGAGAGCTTCTTTTCTCGTTTCTTCCTTTGTCCTCCAGCTTTCTTCATTGATAAAAACTAAATCTGACATTTTATCAAGACCTAATTTATCGCAATATTTGACGATATCCGAACCGTGATGACAGGGGTACAAAGTACGGACGCAATGTTTCTCGATAGAATTTTTTTCCTGACTTGCGATGAAACCTCCACCTACAGAATAAAAATCCTGCATGAGTTCTGTTCCGTCTTCAAAGACGGCTTTAAAAATCATTCCGTTAGGATGAAAGTCTAAAGATTTGGACATATTGAGCACTAGATGATGCCCGTAAACGAAAGGGATTTGTTTTTCTCCACCTAAATTAAGAATCTGAGTGATCTTAATTTGATCTACTATTTCGTCAATCTTCGAGGTATTGATGGTTTTAAAATCTTCTCCATTTAAACCAAGCATCCCAGCAATGTCAGTACCATGACCAATTCCTGTTTTTGCCAGTGAACCGAAGAATTCCAGGAAAACTTCTTTTACCTCGGCGATTGATCTTTCTCTTTTTATAATTCTGATGAACGCTGATGCGGCATTCCAAGGTCCCATTGTATGCGAACTGGAAGGCCCAATTCCTACTTTAATAATTTCAAAAACCGATATAGATTCCATACGTGATTTTCATTTTCATGAAAAGCAAATATACACGATAAATTCTAAAGAAATGAAATGTTAAAAATGGTTTACAACTAAATCTAACACAAACAATTTTCAGTTTTCGTAAACCTCTCCTGAACTCTGGACAAATTTCGCAGCCCGACTTGAACGGAGCTCTTTTTGCTGCAGCGAAGCGGAAGCAAAAAAGCGGGAGTGGAAGGCGGTTAAAAGCTGCCCGAATGAAAATAAGTAAAACCCAATTACCATTTCAGGCTTTCCTCATGCTGAGACATATCCAATCCTATATTTTCAGATTCCTCAGAAACCCTCAGTGTGATGATTCTATTAGTGATTTTATATAATAAAAGCGAACCAAAAAAAGTAAAAACCGAAACCAGCAGCAGCGCAGTCATGTGATGGGCAAAAACACCAATTCCACCATGAAGAAGACTTGCATTCTCACCGTGCGCAAAAATCGCCGTAAGAATCATTCCCATAATCCCTCCTACTCCATGACAGGCAAAAACATCCAAAGTATCATCAATTTTCTTCAAAGCTTTCCAGTTCAGCATCAAATTAGATACAATTGCTGAAATAAAACCTATAAATAGACTCTCCTGAATCGAAACAAAGCCACAACCGGGAGTAATAGCAACCAGACCGACAACTGCTCCGATACAGGCACCTAGAGCAGACACCTTTCTACCGTTTATTCTGTCAAAAAAAATCCACGTCATCATCGCAGAAGCTGAGGCAATGGTTGTCGTACCGAACGCAATAGCTGCTGTTGCATTAGCACTTAAAGCCGAACCGGCATTAAAGCCAAACCAACCGAACCAAAGCATTCCGGTTCCGAGAATTACATAAGGAATATTAGAAGGTTCGTGATGCGGATTTTTTCTATTTCCCAAAACAATCGCGCCTGCTAACGCTGCAAAACCTGCACTCATGTGAACAACTGTTCCTCCTGCAAAATCTTTGACTCCGAAAAATTTATTTAAAAGACCCTCAGGATGCCAAACCATATGACAAAGAGGTGTATAGATAAAGAGGCTGAAAAGCACCATGAATAACAGGTAAGAAATAAAACGGACTCTTTCCGCAAAAGAACCCGTAATCAAAGCAGGAGTGATCACTGCAAATTTCATCTGAAACAAAGCAAATAAGATGAAAGGAATCGTAGAAGCCATGGTTTTATGAGGATAAACGCTCACGTGGTTGAAAAATGGGTAGGTAAAAGGATTTCCTATAATTCCATAATGCTCGCCGTCAATTTCAAATCCTAAAGAATCTCCAAAAGACAGAGAAAACCCAACTACAATCCACAAAATAGAAATTACTCCTAAAGCAATAAAGCTTTGCAGCATGGTAGAAATCATATTCTTTTTGCCTACCATTCCGCCGTAAAAAAATGAAAGTCCGGGAGTCATTAGGAGAACGAGTCCAGCTGCAGCCAAAATCCATGCTACATCAGAACCTACAATATTTTCCTGACCTAAAAAATCTCCGGTATTTGGAAAATCAACACTAGGCTTCCAAAATAGACCGCCAATGGCTACTAAAGCAATAATGATAAATGAGACTTTCCATTTTAAGCCAACTTTCATATTTTTATATTTAAGATTATAAGAGATATCAAAACTAAAATCAGTTAAATTTACAATAACCCCCACAAAATTAAATATAAATTTTCAAAATACATCAATTAAAATAAAACAACCCCATTAAATTGGTATTCAATTTGAAAAATCAAACGAAAATATCATTCAATAAGTTTGACACCTCTCTGTATTTTGTTGCTGGAAAAAGATGAGTTCCTCCTTTGATTACATAATTGGGTTTTGAGTTTTTTATGGGAAAAACAATATCTCGATCGCCCAAAATCTGAATAACATTAGGGTTTTCTTCAAATTTCCATTCTGAAATTCTTTCGACAGACCATTTTAGATAGTACGGATCACGTACTCTAAAATACTGTGTTATTCGTGGATTTTTAGGATCAAACATTTTTCTTACTACAGAATAGAAAGTTGTAGTGCGGTCACTGAAAAAGCTGACAGGCATTATTTTGGGAAGCCTTGTAATTTCTCCAGCCCGTATCAATCGGGATTTTTCTTTATCAGATTTTATACTTCCCATGATAACTACCTTTTCCGCTGGCTTCAGTTTATTTAATTCCTGTACGATAATTCCACCAAAAGAATAGCCCAACAAATAAAAAGGTTCTGCAGCATCTATTTTCTCAGCCATTCTGCCGACATAATCTGCAAAATTTTCATTCACGCTGGGAATCATCCAGTCAATGAAGACGATTTCATGCTGTTCAGGAAATTTTAATTTTTCTAAAACTTTAAAATCAGCTCCGAGACCACTTACTACATATATTTTCATCTGTACTTTTAAATTTTTTTATTGAAACCAAAATATTTTCTTTTAAGGTGAAATTCGCTAAAAATTTCTCATTCTTAGTCCTTCTAAGTTCGTCCGTGAAATTCGCCACACCTGTACATTAAATAAAAATAATTGGTAAAGGCGATTACGAACAAAGTCTACAAAGTTTTTAGAGCAGTTGTTATTTTTAACATCCTTTTTATTACAAATCGATTAAGTAGTACTAAAATAAAAAAATGCACAGCTTAAGGAAAGCTGTGCATGATGATTTATGAAAATTTTAACCTTATAAAGGTCTTGCATTATCAATTTTCTGAGTAGAAACCTTAAATTGGATATCCATCTCATCTTTGATAAAATAGTCTTTTAGAGAATTTTGATAGAAAATTCTGAAGTCTTTTCTGTTCAATGAGAATACCGAAGACTCAATTTCCACCGTAAACTGCGTAATATGAGCGTTTGCAGGGAACGAAATTGTTTTTCTGATCCCTTTGATTGTAATATCTCCTACAATCGTAGAATTGTACTCGCTGTTAGCCAAAGGAATAATCTTTTTCAAATGGAATTTTGCAGTAGGGAATTTTTTAACTTCAAAGAAATTGGTTCCTTTCAATTCATTGGTCAATTTTACCTGATCTGCACCAGAAAGATCTGCTACCACCAAACTTCTCATGTCGATTACAAATTCACCGTCAACAAGGACAGTTTTATCAAAATTAAATTTCCCACTTTTCAGTTTCAGACTTCCATAATGAGAAGAAGCTTTGGTTTTTACAACCTTGTGTCCCCACCATTTGATCTCAGAGGTGATTACTTTAGAAATTTTATCTCCTTTTTTTTGAGCAAATACAAACGATATGCTCGCACACATCATCACAAACAATAATAATCTTTTCATTCTTTTTTATTTACAATTCAACAAAAATAAAAAAAAGTGTAGAACTTCTACACTTTTAATAATATTTTTTTGATTAAATTATTTTGCGGTCACTTTTACCAGCATATCTATATCATCTTTCACAAAAACATCTTTCATTGAAGATTTGTAAGCAACATCAAATTTTTGTCTGTCGAAAGAGAATTTATTTGACTCTAAACTCACTACTCCATTTGCGACATTTACCTTCGCAGGGAAAGAAACAGCACTTGTTTTTCCTTTTACGGTAAGATTTCCTGTAACAAGTTTATTGTATACTTTATCACTGTTTTTCTTTACTGAAGTAATTTTGAAACTTGCCGTCGGGAATTTTTCAACTTCGAAGAAATCTCCGTTTTTAAGGTGGCCATTCAACTTACCTTGGTATTCTCCTGAAAGATCTGTAGCATTGATAGAATTCATATCTAAAACGAAATCACCACCTACAAGTTCTTTTCCTTTTACGATCATGTTACCAGATTTCACTTTAACCGTTCCATCGTGAGAACTAGATTCAGTTTTAGCAACTTTATACCCCCACCAGTGAACATCAGATGACACTACTTTTTTAGACTGCCCGAAAGCCAAACCACTAGCTAAAACTGCTAATAAAAATATTTTTTTCATGAATAAAAATTGTTTAATAATTTACTGCTGCAAATGTAATTATCTTAATTGGTAGTTTTCATTGATATACATCAATTCCTAAAAATATTTTCATGACTAAAATCATCCATAAAAAAACTCCGAATTTCTTCGGAGCTGTATTTTTAGTCTTTATAATAAGCGGTGTAAAGTGCAGCACCATCAATACTTGTGCTATCTGTATTAATAAGATAAATGGGAATGTTCTTTAACATATCTTCCATCTTATCACTGATTTTAAATTTCTCGTAGAATTTATCTTTATTGATATATTGTTTGATAACGTGCGGAATATCTCCTGTGATCAACAAACCTCCTGTCGCTTTTAACTTTAAGGTAAGATTGTTTGCCTCTCTTGCCAAAAACTCTACGAATGTATCTAAAGCAATTTTGCAGATCATTACATCTTCTTCAACAGCAGCTTTGAAAATCTCTTCAGTAAAGTTTCCGTTGGCATTTGTCAATCTATCTGATAACCATTCCGGTTCCGGATGTCTTTTTACATCTCTTAAGAATCTGTAGATATTAAACAAACCTGTTTTAGATAAAACATTTTCCCAACTTACAATTCCGTAGATATTATTTAAAAACTGATAAAACTCTACTTCCACATTTGTACGAGGAGAAAATTCTGAGTGACCACCTTCCGTTGCGAAAGGTCTCAGGTATTTTCCGTCAAAGAAATATCCTGCTTCACCCAAACCGTTTCCAGGTGCTAAAATAGCAACATTTCCTTTCTCCAAATGACCACTGCTGTAAATTGCATCAAGATCACTATCCTCAAGCAACGCAATACCATAGGCAGATGCTTCCTGATCGTTAAGCATCGTTACATCTTCAAATCCAAATGAATTTTTATATTCTTCAATATCTAAGCTCCATCCCAGTCTTGCAGGAGCACTTTTACCGTTCAAAACCGGTCCCGGTACAGATATACCTAAACGTTTTACATTTTCTAGCTGCTCTTCCTGAATAAACTGGGTAAGAATTTCAGAAAATGCAGAATATTCTTTAGTAGGATAATTTTTTTGAATTTTAGTTTCAATTCCACCATCACCCGAAATATAATAAGCGATCGTAGTAACATCTTCGCGTAGGTTGGCACCAATGATCGAAATATTATCGTTACTGCTGTTTTTTACTCCTGGCAAAAAAAGTGGAAATTTTGGATTTAAGTTCATAATCGCTAATTTTATCAAATATAATAATTGTTTTGGTAATTCTCGCTAGGTAAAAGAAAACCTTTTCAAAAACTCGAAAAGGTTTGGTTTACAATCAATTAAAATCCCTTTAATTATTTCCCTAAAGGAATGTTGTAAGAAAATCCGGCTCCGATGCTTCCCACATTATAGTCTTGATCGACTACATCTCCCGTACTTCCAGAGAATACCTTCTGATATTGCAGGAAAAAATTCCAATTTCTATTGTGGTATCCAATCTCAGGTTTTAGGTAGAAACCTCCGTCTGGTCGGTCTGCTGTAGAGTTTGAAGCAACTTTATCGTCACCCACTAAAAACCCATAACCAAGGTCAGCTCCGAAATAGAAACCAGTCTGTTTAGGATAAATTCTGAATAGCGCCGCTACAGGAACTACCCCAACATCATTATTATCATACCCGTTGTTGTCTTTTCCAAAATAGTGAGTATACCCAGTGGCGATACCTAAACCGAATCCTGGAGTAATTAAATTCTGATATGCTACATCTACACCTGCTGCTGCAGAAACGTTATCTGAAGGAACCGCAATACCTCCAGTTACTCCCACTTTAATCATATTGTTCATCTGAGCACTTTGTGCACTTACTAAACCTGCTGTCAATATTCCAGCACCTAATATGGCTTGTTTAAACATTTTCATAACTCTGATTTTTATAATTTTACTGAGGTGTGAGATGTAAAAATCATGCCAAGTAATTCATTTATATAAATATCAAGCCTTATGAATACTACAAAATCATGCAAATCAATCACTTAAATTCACTAAAAATTAAATTGATGTTTAACTTTACATAACGAGGGACAATAAATAATCGTTACAAATTGTTTATATGTTTTAACCTCTTCTGTCTTTACTCATCAAAAAAATAAAATCACGACTATGGCTGCTTCTTTCATCAATAACAAACATCTTTTATGGCGTGCCGGTTTTGGACCGAGAATCGATCAGGTAGATAGCCTTAAAGATGACAACGTTAAGACCATTTTGAAAGAAGTTTTCAGCGAAGAAAGCTTCTCACCTATTGCCTACGAAACCTCTGATATAGAACCTTTAGAATATACTGATCCAACAGCGACGGCCAAGCAAAAAAGGGAAATCCAAAAAGTGAATCAAAGGCAGAATAATGAGCTTAATTTGAATTTTCTGAAAAAAATGACCACCAGCAAAGAGCAGCTTAGAGAGAAAATGGCGTTTTTCTGGCACGGACATTTCGCAACGAGAATCAATAATCCCAAATTCAATCAGCAGCTTCTTAATGTTATTCGTGAAAAATCTTTAGGCAATTTCAAAGAGCTGCTTTTCGAAGTGAGCCGCTCTCCTGCAATGCTAAATTTCCTTAATAATCAACAGAATAAAAAAGATCATCCCAACGAAAATTTTGCCCGAGAAGTCATGGAGCTTTTCACAATGGGAAGAGGAAATTACACAGAATCTGATATTCGTGAAGCCGCAAGAGCATTTACAGGTTGGGGTTATGATAAAGAAGGAAATTTTAACGAAAGAAAGAAACTTCACGACACCGGCTCAAAAACTTTTCTCGGGAAAACCGGAAATTTCACCGGAGACGATATTTTGAATATCATTTTGGAGCAGAAAGCTACAGCAGAATTTATTACGACCAAGATTTATACTTTCTTCGTTAATGAAAAGCCTGATTTAAAAATCATCAAAAACCTTAGTGAAAACTTTTATGAAGCAGGATATGATATCAAAAAACTAATGACCGAGATCTTTTCAAGTTCATGGTTCTACGATAAAAAAAATATCGGAAACAGAATAAAATCACCTACCGAGCTTTTTGCAGGAATGATGAGAATGCTGCCGATGGACATTCAAAATCCCGAAAACATTATTGTTTATCAAAAGCTTTTGGGGCAAATGCTGCTTTATCCACCCAACGTATCAGGCTGGCCCAACGGAAAATCCTGGATTGACAGTTCGACCTTGATGCTGCGACTGCAGATTCCGCAAATTTGGTCGGGATTGAGACCGATGGAATATTCTGCAAAGGAAGACGATGATATGGATATGGGAATGAAATCCCGGGAAGCTTTAAATAAAAGTTTTAAAAATCCGAATACAACAATCGATTGGAGCAAAGTTGACAAAGCTCTATCTCAGAAAAAAGCGGAAGATTATCTGATCGTCAATTCAGAATCTTTAGATATGAATACCGTGAAACAATTTTCAGATCAGAGTATCAAAATGAATGTGATCAACCTGATGTCGACACCAGAGTATCAGTTGATGTGAGAATTTAGTTTTATTAAATCCAAGCAAAGAAATTATGATCATCAAAAGAAGAGACTTTTTAAAGATAAGTTCGTTGGCAACAGCTTCATTGTTTGTTCCCAATTTTCTGAAGTCAATGACTTTAGATAATGCATTAAATCCAAATCAGAGAATACTGATCGTCCTTCAGTTCACAGGTGGAAATGACGGTTTAAACACGATCATCCCAACAAAAAATGATATTTATTTTAAAGAAAGAAACAATATTGCGATCAATGATTCTTTAGCTTTAAATGACGAAACCGGCATCAATCCTGCGCTATCTTATTTTAAAGAATTATTTGACAGTGGTGAGCTTTCCGTGATGAATAATGTAGGCTATCCCAATCCAGACAAATCCCATTTCAGAAGCATGGACATCTGGCATTCGGCAAGCAAAAGTGACGAGTTTCTCGAAACAGGATGGCTCGGAAGATTTTTGGATGAAGAATGTTATCAATGTGAGCATCCGACTCAGGCTTTGGAAGTTGATGACATGTTGAGTTTGGCATTAAAAGGCGAAAACAATAAAGCTTTTGCCTTTAAAGATCCAAAAAAACTCTACCAGACAAGCCAGGAAAAATATTTCAAATCACTGTATGAAAGTGACCACCACCATGATGACGAAACGGTTTCTTACTTATACAAAACTTTAGGATCAACGATCAACAACGCCGATTACATTTTCGAAAAAAGTAAAGCAAAAAAATCAACTCAAGAATACCCCAATTCAAAACTTGGAAAAGATTTCAAAACCGTTGCCTCACTGATTAAGTCTGACATCAATACGCAGGTTTACTATCTTTCAATAGGAAGTTTTGACACGCACGTCAATCAAAATGAAAGGCAGCAAAAACTGTTCGGAGAAATCAACGAGGCAGTAAAATCTTTTGTGGCAGATATGAAAGCCAATGGACTGTTTAATGATATTTTATTAATGACATTCTCTGAATTCGGTCGTCGTGTGGCTCAAAATGCCAGCAAAGGAACCGATCACGGAACTGCCAATCAGATGTTTTTCATCAGCGGTGGTTTAAAAAAGAAAGGAATTCTTAATGCTCTACCTGACCTGCAAAATCTGAATGAAGGAGATTTAATTTACACCGAAGATTTCAGAAAAGTCTACGCAACTATTCTCAAAAACTGGCTCAATGCAGACTCATCAAAAGTTCTTAGCTGGAAAAATGGTGTGTATGATTTTGTATAAAAAAAGCCTTACAATTCGTCTGTAAGGCTCAAGGTTTAATCGGTTAATTATTAGTGTGGCGAAGGAATCTGTCTATTAGGATCCTTCACTTCTTCTTTCTTTTCTGTAAATTTCTTAATAACATATTCAATGACAATGGGAACAACCATTGCTAGTACTGCTTTTAATATTCTTGATTTCATAAAATTTTTATTTCAAAAACAATTACAAGTTTCAAGCCAATTTTCTAATGACCTCCAATTACGATCCTTCAGTCATTGAATTTTGATCCTGATAATTGGAGTAAGCAATTCTGATGCTTCTCGCAATTCTCTTTTTCAGTTTTCGTGGCGCAAGCACAGTCAGAAACTCCCCCATTCCCAGAATCGTTCTTTCCAGTTCAAAATTCAGCTGCACACAGATTTTAAAAGTCGTTCCATTTTGGTCTTCGCTTATAATCTCCTGAGAATGATGAAAAGGTTTGGTCTTTACATAAGGCGCATGCTCGGTAGTCACGATAAAAATCACATTCTGCGGTCGCTGAGTTTCAGAAACGGTCGCTCCGATCACTTCAGCAAAATAACGGTCCGCGTCAAAATCCTTGTCAATGTATTCTGTTTGGTCATCAATTTCTATTTCTTCCATTCGGTCTAAAGCCAAATTGTAAATCGCTTTTTTGTGCCAGCAGATCAAAAACCAGCGGTTATTATATTCCTTAAGCAATTGCGGATGAACGGTAATAATATTCGATTCCCTTGCCTTAAAACTTTTATAGCAAATCTTTAAAACCTTTTTATTTAAAATACTTTCATACAAAATATCAATATGCACCAGACCTTTCAGTTGCTCGTTTTTATCGAGATGAATAATCGATTTCTGACTGGTTGAATGAATAGAATCTTCCAGTTTCTGAATCACCCCATTCATCTCCTTAAACATCGAAAAATCTTTAAACTGCTTTAAAATCTGCACCGCATTATTCATCGCTTTGAGGTCATTTTCATTCACAGAAATTTGATGAATACTGTAATCAGGATCACTGTAGCGGTAATATTTTCTGTCATAAACTTCAATCGGCGCTTCATACCCAAACTTTTCACTCCGCATATTCTGCAGATCGAGTTGCACCGTCCTCTTGCTCACAAAAGCTTCTTTCCCTTCAAACTCAAACAAAGCTTCAGAACATTCGTCCATCAGATCTTCCAGCGTATATTTTTTATACTTATTCTTCAAACATTTATCTAAAGTTTTGTAACGGATCAAAGCGTTTTTATTCGATGACATACAGTAAAGTTTTCATTAAGGTAAAGGTTGAAGCTGAGATTAATGTTAAAATAATATCGCGTGAAAATTCCCCTCCTCTGGAGGGGTTGCAAAAAATCTGATATTTTTTTTAACGGGGTCGTTACACGAATCATTCAAGAAAATTGTACTGCTACAATCTCCTATCATCACTATTTCCACTCTTCCCCCGTAATCGTTTTGAAAAAAACATCCGTAGAGTACGTTTCATTTTCATACACAAAGCTTTTTAAAAATGGATGTATTTCAACTGCATAATATTTCGAGCCATCCGGATAAATTCTGAACTTTATCTTCAAAACTTCTCCGTCAACCTCTTCAATATCATCGAGATTAAAAGTCGTAATCACAGGAATAATTTCCTCACCTGTCAATGCGTTTTCCAGTCCGAAACCGTTAATCCATAATGACATTCTGAATTCATTTAAATCTGTAATAAGTTTAAAGTTCCTATTACAGAACAATTTTTCTTTTCTGTACTGCATGATTACTGTTTAGTTTTCATTCTGAAAAGCAGGCAAAATCTCAATCTACTTTCTCTTCAAAGCATTCCCTTCAAAAGAAACCCCATCCCAGCCATACTCGATAAAATTTCTGATATTCTGATGATCCGTCCCTTCTGGGCTTTTCAAAACATCTTCTCTGTAGAAAGCACCGAAAAGAGCAAGTGTATCTTCCTTCGGCAAATCATTCAGCTTCGCAAAACTGAACACTTTACATGAACCATTGTTCTGCCCCGCTTCATTGACAGTACTGCCATTGGTAAACTTTGTAGGAGTAAAATCATAATGCTCATCAATAAATGCAATAACATCATTAAACTGAATCTCCCCTGCCGATTTTTCTAATTGTTCGAATAACATAATTTTTTATTTTAATATTAAAATTGAAAAGACTTAAAAACCACATGAGATTCTTAAGTAAATGTTTGACTATAAAAAATTTAATCAAAATCATTTCCCCGACCCTAAAGGAAGTGATTTAGATTAAATTTTAAGCAATTTTTCCTCCCTTTAGGGTTGGGGTAAAGAAAAATTGTTTAAAAATTTCTCAAAAATAATGAAAATAATTTCATCTACGCAAAAACATTGCGCAATTACCCGATTACTTTGCATTATCAAATAACAAACACATGAATACATTCAGCACCATCAACGGAAACCACTTAATCGAATTAGGCTTCAGACCATCAAAATGGTTCAACGAGGCCATCCAACATATCAATGAAAATCAACTCAATGAAAACGAGATGAAAATCTACCTTGAAAAGTTCAGATCTCCGGATCCCATTCCTTTGCACGCTGAGCCGAAAGATTTTATCATCAACATCCGCCCGGAACATGCCAACGAAACCGACAACGTGGAAAAAGTCATCAACACTATGAAAGTGCTAATGAAAACGCCAACCTTAATCAGTGGAGCCATTATGCCCGATGCCTGTCCGACAGGTCCTGAAGGTCAGATTCCCGTTGGTGGAGTTGTTGTGGCGAAAAATGCGATTCATCCCGGATTTCACTCTGCAGATATCTGCTGTTCGGTAATGCTGACCGACTTTGGAAAGGCTGATCCTAAAGAGGTCCTAGACGCTGCCCACTCGATCACCCATTTCGGATACGGCGGAAGACCGAGAGGAGAACAGATGCCCATGTCTCAGGAATTGATGGATGCTTTCAGAGAAAATTCCTTCCTGAACGACGAAAAACTGATCAGCATTGCCCGTTCACACATGGGAACTCAGGGCGACGGAAACCATTTCCTTTTTGTAGGGACTTCCAAAAACACCGGAAACACAATGATGGTTACCCATCACGGTTCAAGAGCACCGGGAGCCGCTTTATACGATAAAGGAATGAAAGTAGCCAACCGTTTCAGAATGGAAATCTCACCAGAAACCCTGAAGGAAAACTCATGGATTCCCTACGAAACTGAAGAAGGACAATCCTACTGGGAAGCGTTGCAGCTGATCAGAGCATGGACAAAAGAAAACCACGAAGCCATTCATAATGCCGTGTTGGAGAAACTTAATACCGAAAAACAAAAAAGATACTGGAACGAACATAACTTCGTGTTCAAAGACGGAGATTTATTTTACCATGCAAAAGGAGCTACTCCGTTGGACGATAAATTCATGCCTGATATTACAGGACCAAGACTGATCCCGCTGAATATGGCAGAGCCTGTTTTAATTGTTCAGGGAAAAACCAATGAGAGAAACCTTGGTTTTGCACCCCACGGAGCAGGAAGAAATTTCAGCAGAACGCAGCATAAAAAATCACTGGCTCATAAGACCATTGAAGATGTTTTTGAAGAAGAAACTAAAGGATTAGATATCCGATTCTTCTCGAATGAAATTGATATTTCTGAACTTCCGACTGCTTATAAAAGCGCCAAAAACGTGAGAGCTCAGATCGAAGAATACGGATTGTGTGAAGTGCTGGACGAAGTGATGCCTTATGGATGTATTATGGCGGGTGATGTGCAGAAAAATGCGCCGTGGAAAAGGAAGAAGAAGTTTAGAAAAGCATAATTATTTCTTTTGTCTTAATACAAAAGAAACAAAAAATCAAGACTTGGAAACTTCCGCTAAAAATTAAAATTTAATCCTAAAATTCCCAAACTTGCGAATTCAAGATGAGTTCTTCGGTTCAAGATGTTGGTTGCTCTTCAAACAGTGGGAATTTTTTAACGGTTTAATTTTTAATTTTCTTAACGCTTCATTTTCCTATGTTATATTAATAAGTTAAGAAATCAAACTCACCAATTTACAGACAACTCATTTTATCGAGGATGAAATTTTTGCGACTTATAGTTTGAAGACTTTAAAAAATTGCGCATTGACGCTTAACCAAATAAAAAACGACAATGACACCAAAAATACTAGAAAAATTAAAAGAAATAGAAGCAAAAAGAAACATAGAAATACTTCTTGCCGTAGAATCTGGAAGCCGGCCTTGGGGTTTTGCATCTCCTGACAGCGATTATGACATACGTTTCATATATTGGAGATGGGTTTCGGAGCGAAACGAAGACCGGTACAACGTCAACCAAAACCACGGACAAAACTACGACAGCAAAAACATGATGCACACGATTCGATTGCTGCAGTCGTGCGAACAGATTTTTAAAACCAATTCTTTAAATATCCGTGTAGAAAACCGTGATGAATTATTAGATATCAAAGCAGGAAACTGGTCGTACGATAATGTAATGAAAAAAGCCGAAGGATTGATTCAGTCGATTGAATATTACCATTCAAAATCATCTCTTCCTGAATATCCCAATTTAGAAAAATCGACGGAAATTTTAGTAGAAATAAGAGAAAATCTTTATGCATAAAAAGAAAACCGCCTCATTACTGAAGCGGTTTTGTTTTATATATAGTTTAAAAAAACTATCTGATGATTTTGATATTGATTGCAGAGAAACCTTTTGGTGATCTTTCTTTTTCGAAAGATACTTTGTTCCCTTTCTTAATGATATCCACACAGTTGTTGCTGTGGAAGAATACATTTTCTTTAGAATTATCTTCTGTGATAAATCCGTATCCTTTGTCGCTGAAAAATGTAACGATACCAGATTTGATTGGATCTTCTTCCTGAATAGGAGCTGCACCCAACTGAATATTATCCAAATCGATTACACTTGCATTGCTGTTATCGGGAGGTGTACTTGTCAACTGACCGTTTGCATCTACATACATAATCATATCATCAAGACTTTTCCCTTTGTCATTGCTGTTTTTTCGGTCTTCGCGACGAATCGCTTTTTCCTTTTGCTTCTGTAATTTTTTCTTAAAGTTTTCTTTTTTTGAGAAAGAATCCGCCATATATTATTGTATATTAATTGTTATTCTTGAATTTAAATTTTGATGATTTATTATAATTTCATCAAAGGGTATTGTTTATCATCACTGAAGATTTCTGTTGAATTCTTCTAATGATTCCGCTGCATTAAGATAATAAATTTTTTAGAATTTACGATCGTTACCAGAAAGTTTTTTGATTTTGTAACCACTTCAGCTCTCTGAAAGAATTAAAAGGAGTCTGAATAAATTGTCAGTATTGGTGATTCATTTTGCCGGCACAGCTATTCATTTAGAAAAAATAAAAGTGAAAAGACGGCAGTCAGAATAAAGAAAACTGAGGGATAAAGAGTATTCTCAACTGTAAAAGTTGAAGAAAAGCAGAAACCTTCTTCTTAATTATAATGCAAATATACGACAATTCCACGGATTTTGAAGACTATTATTTAAATAATTGAATTTCAGTTTATTTCTATTGATAAAATGCATACTCAGGTTTTTACAGTTCATTATATTGAACTTATTTTTTTAAAAATCATCCGTAACAAAATAAAAACACTGACAACTAATTAATTGATATATCAATTATTGATTAATCATTTAACCAAAAATTTCATGGAAAAATTAAACTCAATCATTTTTTACAATATCGATAAAGCCATCAGATCATATAGAAGCTACGCTCAAAGACAGCTGAGAGCTCATGGCTTTAAGATCACAATAGATCAATGGCTTATTATCAAAGCATTGCTGGAAAATCCGGGGATTACACAAAACGAAATTGGAGATCTTGTTTTTAAAGACAATGCTTCTGTCACAAGAATTATAGATCTGCTGGTGAAATCAGAGTTTATCACGAGAGATACCCATCTTACAGACCGCAGAAAAACCAATCTTAAAGTGACCGGTTCCGGAAAGAAAATCATCACCGAAGTGCAGACTTTAGTAGAAAGCAACAGAAAAATAGCATTGGCAAATATTTCAGATAGTGAACTTGCAATCACGAATGCTGTATTGGCTAAAATCTCAGAAAACTGTAATAACCTCAAAAAATAAATCCCATGGCAAGAATTATTCTATTCATTTTTGTCCTGCTGATGTCCTTATTCGTTGACAATCTTTCAGCACAGACTACAACAGAGAAATTTTCACTTTCAGGTATCATTAAATCTGATCAAATGAATCAGCTTGAAATCAATCTTTTTAATGCTGACAACAAATTGGTAAAAACAGAGATTGCCGATGAAAACGGAGGCTACTCTTTTGGTGATCTAGTTTCAGGAAATTATTATGTCACAATCAATAAAAATGGAACTGAAACATATAAATCTGAACTACTTTCCCTAACAGGAAATAATGCCCTGCCAATTATTCAACTCAACGAAAAAGCCATAGAAGGCGTTGTCATCACCAAAACCAAACCGTATATCGAGCGACAGGAAGGCAAAATGATTCTGAATGTAGAAAATAGTATTGCTGCAACAGGAAATTCGGCTTTTGAGGTTCTTGAAAAAGCACCGGGAGTGAATATTGATGCAAGTGATAATATCAGCCTGCGAGGAAAAGGAAATTTACTGGTTCAGATTGACGGGAAAAATACCCCGATGACCGGAACTGATCTTGCCAATTACCTACGCGGAATTCCTGCTTCAAGTGTAGAAAAGGTGGAATTCATTACCAATCCTTCATCTAAATATGATGCAGCAGGAACATCAATCATTAATATCAAATTAAAAAAAGATCAGAGAAAAGGCACTAACGGAAGCGCTTCCGTAGCTTTGGGTACAGGTAAATTCATTAAAAACAATAATAATTTCAGCATCAATCACAGAAACAAGAAAGTCAATCTTTTTGCAAACTATGGTTATGCATACAGAGAATTTTACAATCATCTTGTGTTAGACAGAAAGTTTTATGATGAAAGCCAAAATCTTGAAAAGACTTACTTACAGGATAATTTTTTAAAATTTAATTTCAGAAATCACATCGCAAAAGCCGGGATGGATTATTATCTGAATGACAAGAACGTTATTGGATTTTCTGTAGGTTTTGTAAGCAATAAATTTGATCCTAAAGGTGATAATGCCACCACAATTCTAGGAAGTAACAGTCTGCCTGAAAATACATTCACCTCTCAAAACCGTTCGCATGACCACTGGAAAAACGCTTCATTTAATGTAAATCATAAATACACGATAGATTCTCTGGGTTCCGAAATAATGACAGATTTTGATTATATTAATTATGCTAACACGTCACTTCAGAATTTTGACACGAGAACTTATAACCTAGACGGAAGTTTAAAAAATTCAGATATTTTAAAAGGCGACATCAGTGGAAAATTGAATATATTTTCGCTAAAATCTGATCTTACAAAAGTCTTTTCTAATAAATGGAAGTTGGAAAGCGGTGTAAAGACAAGTTTTGTAAAAGCCGACAATGATATGCAGTTTTTTAATGCAAATTCGGGAACAAACATTTTAGATCCCAATAAAACCAATCATTTTATTTATGAAGAAAACATCAATGCCGTTTATGGAAATGTTTCGAAAAAATGGAACAAATTCAGCACTACTTTCGGTTTGAGAGTGGAAAACACCAATGTAACGGGAACACAGTTGACCACCAATGAAATTAACAAAAAAAATTACACTCAATTGTTCCCGAGCGCGGTATTTTCTTATGATTTGAACGAAAAAAATAATGTTGAATTAAATTTCAGCAGAAGAATTACGAGACCCAGCTACAATCAGCTGAATCCTTTTAAATTCTATCTAGATCCTACAACTTACAAAGCGGGAAACCCTGAGCTTAATCCGCAGACAACGATGAATTATGAATTCACGTACAGTCTCAATAATAAATATTTTGCAACGATAAGCTATAGTAAAACGTCTGACAACATCACAGATGTTCTTAAACCTACCGTTGAAAATGGAAACATCGTTGTAGTACAAACCAATGACAACCTGAGTTCTGCATCTTACTTCGGACTTTATTTGATTGTGCCCGTAAAAGTTACAAAATGGTGGGATATGAACAACAGCGCAAATTTCTACTATGGAAGTTACACAGGAAATATCGCTGACACCTCTATTAAAAATCAGGGTAATTTCACCTTTAATGTAAACAGCATCAATTCATTCAAACTTGGAAATGGCTTTACGGGAGAGATTACAGGAAATTACAGAGCCAGAGAAGTTTATGCGTACATGAATCTGAAACCGAACTGGTATCTGAACATTGGCGCACAAAAGAAATTTAAAAATAACAGTACACTCAAACTGGCCATCAACGATATCTTCTTTACAAGCAATCCCGAAGCCAGTAATATCTACTCAAATTATGTAGAAAACTTTGTTGTACGAAGAGAAACACGAGTGGCGACGATTTCTTACACCTATAATTTTGGCTCATCTAAAAACGGACAACCAAGAAAAACAGGCGGTGCCGATGATTTAAAACAGAGAATCGGAAACGGATAGCCTTATTTCTTCTTTTACAAATCAATGCCACTGCAATTCCGGTGGCATTTTATTTTTACTAAAAAACAAAGAGTTAGCATCAGAAAAATGCTACGTGGAAACACTATTTTCAGATTAAGTAAAACTACTTATGTCGTTTTTCGTCTCTCAAAAGTAAAAATACAGCTTTTACATTTTGGTATTTTTCACTCTGCCAACTCCTGATTTTCAGGCGTTTCTTTGCCCTGTTCATTAAGAGAAGCTTCCAAATTGTCCCTCTTTTTTATAAGATCAACCATATTGAAATTTAAGTGGGGCTGTTTGTTTTTAAAAACAGACATTAGTTTTTTTAATACTTTTGTCTTCTCTACCTTTTTACAGTTAAGAATTATATTTGTAGTTAGCGTTATAGTTAAAAAACCATGAAAAAATATATCCTGATTTCTTCTCTTCTCATCAACCTCTCCCTTTTAACCGCACAAACCATTGAATCAGGAAGTCGCAGTACTATAGGCTACATCAGTAGCGATGGAACAATAGAAAACAGCAGTCATTCTACAGTAGGTTATATTAAAAACGACGGAACGATTGAGAACAAAAGCCGCAGCACGATTGGATATATTAAAAGCGATGGCACTATCGAAAATCAAAGTCGTTCTACTGTTGGTTACATTAAAGAAGACGGAACGGTAGAAAACAGCAGTCGTTCAACAATCGGCTACATTAAAGATGATGGAACCGTGGAAAGCAGTAGTCACAGTACAATTGGATATGCAAAGGGTATTAAGAAAGAATGGGCTGCTGTCGTTTATTTCTTTTTTAAATTTGATTAGTGAGAAGTGTTGTAAAAATTATATAATCAATACTATAATGCTTAAAGTTGGAGGCTTTGCACAGCGGGAAAAGATTTGAAATTTTAGATGATTTTACTTGTTTTAGCTTAATCTTTCCGCGAATAAAATTTAGTTACTCTCCAAAAACGATTTATATGAAATTATTTTTAAAAATATTAAAGTTTATCGGTAAACTATTAGCAGGAATTTTAATATTATTATTGTTCTCAGGCTTGTGCTACCGACTATTTAGTACAAAACCAATTGCACCGGGCAAATTAGTAAATGTCAATGGCATCGATGTTCACGTAAGAGCAGAAGGTGAAAAGACATCTTTGCCAACCGTTATTATTGAAGCTGGCGCACACAGTAATACAGATATGTTACATTGGTTAGCAGAAGGCTTGAAAGATAAAACGAGAGTGATACGCTATGATAGAGATGGAAAATGGTTTAGCGCATCAAGTAACAGCGATTCAATAAATCCTGAATTTTATGCACATCAGCTTCATGATTTGTTAGAAAAAACTGGCGAAAAACCACCTTACATTTTAGTAGGTCATTCTATGGGAGGACCTTACACTAGGATATTCAGGGATCTTTATCCAAATGAAGTGGAAGGAATGGTTTTCATTGATTCAAGTCATCCTGAACAGTGGAAGAGATTGGCTCAAAAAGAACTTGTTCCCAAAGCACAGGAAAGTATTTTAAAAATAGGATCTGCACTTGCAGATTTAGGTATTTTAGGTCTTTATAACAGTACAGTCAGCAAGCCAGTGCATCAAGGTGATGGTTTACCTAAAGAAGTACATGAGCGCTCAAGATTATTAAGTTCCAATTCTGGCGAAGTTTATCGTATGTTTTTAAGAGAGAATGAAGTAACTAATCAAGTTCTGATGAGGGCGGGTAAAGCAAAGAATTTAGAGTCATTACCTGTCTTGGTATTTACAGCTACAGAACAGTATCAAGAATCCCAAAAAGAGAAGTATAGAAAAAATGGAATTGACCCTGAAAAACAGGTTCTATTATGGTTTGTTATGCAAAAAGAACTAAAAGAGCTCTCTTCCAACGGAAAACAAATGATTATGGATGCAAGTCATGGTACCATTATAACAAAAAAAGAAAATGCTGATGTAATTAATCAGGAAATTCTTTCGCTGGCAGAAAAGATTAAAAATAATAAATAAGCCTTTAACTTCAATATTGGAGGAATTCTTTCGTTTTTGCTTAACGAGTTATTTCAAGCTTATTCACATACGCCAGTTTTATGTGACCCGCACTATAAAACTCCGAATGGTTGAGATCAATCTCATCTTCTGTTTTTAAATTTTCATAAAACTTTATAATTTTGCTTTTAGAATCGCTGTTTTTGATGTAGTTATTAAAAAATACTTCAGCGGTTTCTTTATTTGAACAGCACAATAAAAAATCAATCGGACCTAAAGAATCTTCAGCATACTGATTAAAATTCGTTCCCCTCTTCCTAAGAAATTCAATGGCATCTTCTTTAGAATTGAACAGTTCAAAAATAGGGAACACATATTTTTGTAGATTTTTTACAATTTCATTCACTGATTTTTCAAAATTCAGTCCTGCCAAATTCCATTTTTTCCAGGTTTGATGAGGGGTAATGTAGCCGAGGTGACTTCCATAAATCAATCCACTACAGAACTCATTTTTCAGATGTTCTTTTTGCCATTTTTTCAATACTTTAGAATAAACAGCAATATTCGGAGTCATCATAACATGAGATGAGGCATTCATATAACTGGTTTCAAAAGTGATTTCAAAGAAAATATCTTTTTCTAAGGAGTTTTTCTTGAGTCTTTGTCCTTTTTTATAAATTTCAAAACCGTTCAGTTGAGCCGCTATTTTATTACAGGCTTCTAAAAATATTGTCTTACTATCCATTAAATTTTATGAATGTTTCGGTGCTTAAACAAATATAAGTCAAAATTTACGGCTAAATAAAAATATACTTAAAAATCAACTCGTCCATTACACAAACTCTCTTGGATTTGGGCAGTAATTTTAAAATAAAAATTAACGAATCCGTTTTCATTATCATAATTAAATTCAACAATAAATCTCCTGACCGGATATTAAGTCAGAATATTTTATATTCCTGTTCCCGAAATTATATTTTTGCTCTTGCATTCAATAATCTGCAATTTTCAACTTTAAACTCCACAAAAAAACCACCGAAAATTCGGTGGTTTGATATATGATTTAAAAAAATCTTAAGCTTCATTCAAAGGTTTGTGCTCACCCGGTTGGTCTCTACCTTCAGGATTTACGTTACCTTCATTTCTAGGTTTTGGAGCCGGTCTTTCTGGTCTTGGCAACAAAACTTTTCTTGAAAGTTTCATTTTTTTACGGTCATCATAACCCATAAATTTCACCTCAACTTCGTCACCTTCTTTGTAAGGCACTTTATCCAGACGAGCCCATTCGATTTCAGAGATATGTAGAAGACCTTCAGTACCTTTAGCAATCGCTACGAATGCTCCGAAATCCATTACTTTTACTACTTTACCTTGGTAAACTTCTCCTACAGTAGGTACAAAAGTAATCTCATTGATTCTTGCAATCGCCTCGTTGATTTTCTCTCTGCTAACCCCAGAAATTTCGATTCTACCGATTTCGCCAACTTCTTCAATGGCAATAACGGTATCTGTATCTTTCTGCATTTGCTGAATGATTTTCCCACCAGGTCCGATTACTGCACCGATGAAATCTTTAGAGATTTCAAGCATAACCATTTTCGGAGCGTGAGGTTTCACGTCTTCTCTTGGAGCAGAAATTGTTTCATTCAATTTATCAAGAATATGTAATCTTCCGTCTCTAGCCTGAAGAAGAGCTTTCTCCATAATGTCCATAGAAAGACCCTGGATTTTGATATCCATCTGGCAAGCAGTGATTCCATCTGCAGTTCCTGTTACTTTAAAGTCCATATCTCCTAAGTGATCTTCATCTCCTAAGATATCAGAAAGTACAGTGAATTTTCCTGTTTTAATATCCGTTACCAATCCCATTGCAATACCTGAAACCGGCTTCTTGATTTGAACACCTGCATCCATCAATGCTAAAGTTCCTGCACAGACAGTTGCCATAGAAGATGAACCGTTTGATTCTAAAATATCAGAAACGATACGGATTGTGTAAGGATTTTCTTCCGGGATCATGTTTGCTAAAGCTCTCTGAGCTAAGTTACCGTGACCAACTTCTCTTCTTGAAGTTCCTCTCAAAGGACGTGCTTCACCAGTTGAGAACGGTGGGAAGTTATAATGTAAGAAGAATCTTTCGTCATAGTTGACCATTACGCTGTCTACCATGTTTGCATCTTTTACAGAACCTAAAGTTACAGCCGTTAAAGACTGAGTTTCACCTCTTGTAAAAATTGCAGAACCATGAGCTCCCGGTAAATAATCAATTTCAGACCAGATTGGACGAATCGTTTGAGGATCACGACCATCAAGACGAATTTTATCATTGATAATCATCTGACGCATCGCCTCTTTTTCCACATCGTGGAAATATACTTTAGCGAAAGGAGTTACTCTTTCCAATTCTTCAGCATGCTCTACATATTGAGCTAAGAATTCAGCCAATACAGCTTTGAATTTATCACCTCTTTCCTCTTTCCCTGAAGGAATTTTTGCTACTTCGTATACTTTATCGTATGTTTCTTTCCACACCTTCTCACGGATGGCTTCGTCGTGATTTTCGTGGCTGTATTCTCTTTTTGGGAATGATTTACCTACTTTTTCAGCTAATCTTTCCTGAGCTTCAACTTGTTTTTTGATCTCTTCGTGAGCAAAAGTAATCGCTTCAAGCATTTCTGCTTCTGTAATTTCTTTCATCTCACCTTCCACCATTACGATAGAATCTTTAGTTGCACCCACCATGATATCAAGGTCAGCCAGTTTAAGATCTTCATAATTAGGATTTACAGCTAATTTACCATCAATTCTCACTACTCTTACTTCAGACATTGGTCCGTTGAAAGGAATATCGGTAATCGCAATAGCTGCAGACGCAGCTAAACCTGCTAAATCGTCAGGAATTGACTGTCCGTCATAAGAAATTAGTGAAATCATCACCTGAACTTCCGCGTGGAAATCTTCAGGAAACAATGGTCTTAAAACTCTGTCTACCAAACGCATTGTCAGGATTTCCTGATCAGATGGTCTCGCTTCTCTTCTGAAAAAGTTTCCAGGAATTTTTCCACCTGCGTAGAATTTTTCTCTGTAATCTACTGTCAATGGTAAGAAATCTACACCATCTTTTGCTTCTTTGCTGGCTACAACAGTTGCTAAAAGCATTGTTCCGCCGATTTTTACGACTACAGAACCATCAGCCTGTTTTGCTAATTTTCCTGTTTCGATTGTGATCTCTCTGCCGTCTGCAAGAATGATCGTTTCTGTAATTGCTTGAGGTATACTCATAAATTGTTTTGTGTTGCACTCCGTATTGAGCGCTTTAATTATTGATATTTCGTCTAAATTTCGTTTGCAAATTTAGTGTTTTTGTTTTAAACAGAACGTTTAAAGTTATACTTGATAGCTTTTACATTTTATTTTTAAACAATTACTAATTTTTTCTACTGAAAATTCTGTATCCTAGCCTCCATTCGATATAATCAGCTTTATGAAAATCATAAGCCCTCAACCCTATTCCTATCAACAAGCGATCGGCAACGGTATATTGAAATCCTACTCTTTGGTAAAATATAGATTTATCGTAACGCCTTTCTATTGCTTTTTTAAATATATAGAATCCCGGCTGAATATGAATGGCAAATTTCGAAATCGAAAGACGATAAGAAGGAAAAATATTCAACAGAAGATTATCCTTATTAAATCTTTTTTCGAACTGAATATCACCGTTTTTATCCTGAAAAAATTTGGTATTATAATCTTCATCATACAAAACGCCAATTCCCAGTCCTAAAGACGATTTATAGGTTATCTGTCTGTGGTACACTGTTTCCAGACCCCAGTTTTGACTGTATGTACCTTTGTATTTCTGACCTAAATCGACATCTGAATATTCAAAACCTTCGTCCTTCCCTAAAAAAATCGAGTGCCGTACGCCTCCAAAAAAATTAACATCCAACGTAGAATATTTATCGAATGCAGATAAAGAATCTGTTGGGTGATATTGTCTTTCATTTAAATGATAAACCAAAGATAATTTAGGAGAAAAAGCATTCATGCCTTTGTTGGGAAGCCTTAATGCTCCATTTGAAAAATGATTAAAGTTCATTCCTAAACCCAAATCAAAATGTTTCCCAAGATAATATTTGTAATTGACTCCAAAATTAACGTAAATACTTACTGAAGAACCCAAAGTAGGATTCAAATATCCTTTCTCATAGTTGTACCGATTCCAGTTAAATGCAAAACCACCGCTTGTTTCGTAATTCCAAGAATGGGTTTTTGTTTCCGTTATTGCGCCACCAAATGTACCATAAACAGCAAATGGGTTTCCCATATCCTGATGGTTGGGAAAGCTCATAGCTAAAATTCCGCCTCCGTAATAAGGTCTGCCAAATCTTTTATGCCATTCTTTACTTCCATCTGTCTGCACTGTTATTTCAGCCGAGCCTGTAATAAAATTTCTCTTTGTAAGTGTTTTCAGATAATCATTTGTTCCTAAAAATTTCCCTAGCTGCAAACTGACAGTTGCCTGCAGATTTGTTTTGGAAATGGTATCTGAATCCTGACAAAAAAACAATGTGGATATCAATGAGAATAAGTAACAGTAGATAGTTTTCAAATCTTTCAATTAAATTTAAAAAATGCAAATGTAAATATTCTGGTGCAAAAACAGGTCAAATTTAGTAAGCTATTGAAAATTAATGGTTATCAGTACATAAAAAAAGCAACCTCTTTCGAAGTTGCTTTTATTTTTGGAAATCGGATCGATTATTTTCTTAGACCAAGTTCAGCAATAATTGCTCTGTATCTTGCAATATCTTTTTTCTTAAGATAATCTAATAAGCTTTTTCTTTTACCTACCAATTTCACCAAAGATCTCTCAGTGTTGAAATCATGACGATTAGCCTTTAAGTGCTGAGATAAGTGGTTGATTCTGTAAGTGAATAATGCTACCTGTCCTTCAGCGCTTCCTGTGTCTTGTGCAGATTTTCCATGTTTTGCGAAAATTTCTGACTTTTTTTCTGTTGTTAAGTACATTCCAATATTGTTTAATGATTATTATGTAACGGGTGCAAAACTACAACTATTTTTTCTTCTGCCAAAACATTATCGATACTATATATTAAATTGAATAGAAAAATATGTTAAAAATATCTTAAAAAAATTATGCCATCCCATTAAAAGACAGTAATTTTGCATACGTCAAAAGATGAAAAAAAAATTATTTTATACGATCATTTCCGCTGTTTTTGTCATCAGTACTTCGTCTGTAAAAGCACAGAAGACCAGTACGCGTGATAAGATAAAAAAAATACTGTACTTCAATCCTGAAGTAGAGCCCGATCTGGAAGAAATTACAGAACCTACCAATCATGCTTTTTTTAGTGCCATCTCCGATAAAGTAAGTGGATTCAGAAAAAATAAAATGCTGAGATCAGATGTGAGAGTATCTTATGACAGTATCGACTCTAAAACCATATTGGAATACAGCAAAAACAATGATGCTGATTTCGTTATTGTTCCTAAAGTAAAATATTTCAAAGTAGGTTTGGGGAAATATGTATTTTCTAACCAGGTTGTTGTAAGTATGAAACTTTTTGACGCAGAGGGAAACTTTATAGCTTCTTCTCACTATGATACCTACCGAAAAAATATGCGTCTTTTGGGTTCTGCAGAAAACTCAATAAAAATAGGAACCAATGGCGCAATGAAGAGTATTCTAAAAGAATTGAAAAAACAGAAACCTTCCTCTGAAGCCGGTTTTTAAGCTTTAATAAATCCTTAATTTTACATTATCGTTCTTCGTTTGTTGAAAATTTGAATTATTTTTGCATATCCAAAAAAATTCAGGTTTGAATTACACAGACGAACTTATCTTCAATCCAGCCGATATTGCCGAAAGACTTAGCGAACTTCCCGCTGATGAACGACTACTCGCATTTCTGAAAGTTCCGAAAGAATACAAAGCTGATGTTTTTTCGCATTTGGATCCTGATTTTCAGGAAGAAACCATCAGAAGTATTGGCAGCGATGAAGTTTCAGAGATTCTGAATGCGATGACTCCCGATGACAGAACTTCGCTTTTTGAAGATTTTCCGGATGAGCTTATTAAATATTCAATCAACCACCTCAACCCTCAGGAAAGAAGAATTGCACTAAAACTTTTGGGTTATGATTCTGACTCTATCGCCCGTCTTATGACGCCATACTACATCCAGATCAGAAAAGAATGGACGATCAAGAGATGTCTTCAGCAGATTAAAAAAGTCGGAAAACGGGTGGAAACCATGAATCATCTTTATGTAGTTGATGAGAGAAACCGCCTGATTGACGATATTGCCTTGGGAAGTTTACTTTTAAACGAAGAAGAAACTTTAATTTCAGAAATTACAGACAATCAATTTGTTGCAATCACCACCACAACGACCAAAGAAGATGCGGTAACGTATTTCGAAAAATACGACCGAACAGCACTTCCCATCATAACCGAAGCTGGCGTTTTGGTCGGAATTGTAACGATTGATGATATTTTAGATCAAATTGAATCACAAAACACCGAAGACATCCAAAAATTTGGGGGTGTAGAAGCTTTGGATGATCCTTATATCCAGACTCATTGGTTCGAAATGATTAAAAAAAGAGGTCTTTGGCTTATTGTTTTATTCTTTCTTCAGCTGATCACAGCTTCTGTAATGGGTTATTATGAAAACGAAATTGAAAAAGCTGTTGTATTGGCACTTTTCATACCTTTAATTATATCAAGTGGCGGAAATTCAGGATCACAAGCTGCAACGCTGATTATCCGCGCCATGGCACTTCAGGAAATCACCATCAAAGACTGGTGGATCGTGATGAAAAAAGAACTTCTTACAGGGATCATTTTAGGAACATTCCTTGGTGTGATTGGGTTTTTCAGAATTATGATCTGGCACAAAATGGGCTGGTTTGATTATGGTGATTATTGGTTTTTCATTGCACTCAGCGCAGGAATGTCACTCTCGATGATTGTACTTTGGGGAACTTTATCAGGATCTATGGTACCTTTTATCCTTAAAAAATTCAATCTCGACCCTGCTACTTCTTCTGCCCCATTTGTAGCAACATTGGTAGACGTTACCGGACTCATTATTTATTTTACTATTGCCGGACTTTTCTTAACCGGAAAACTTTTGTAATTTTAGGCAAAGTCTAAATTTTTATGAAAATCGTTTCTTTAGTACCTTCTATTACTGAAGCTTTATTTGATTTGGGATTAACAGAAAACGAAGTCATCGGAAGAACAAAATTCTGTATTCATCCTTCAGAAAAAGTAAAAAACATCGAAATTATCGGCGGAACAAAAAATCTGAATATTGAAAAAATCAGAAGTCTTCAGCCAGATTTAATTTTAGCGAACATAGAGGAAAATATCAAGGAACAGGTTGAAATTTTAATGGAAGATTTCAAAGTGATTGTCTACAATACTGAAACGGTTGAAGACAATTATTATTTAGTTAAAAATTTAGGCTTGCTCTTTAATAAAGAAGAGAGAGCACAGATTTTCAATATGAAAATTTACGAAGTCCTTACTGAGGCAAAAATTAATTCAAAAGTAAAAGCTGCATATCTGATTTGGAAAAAACCTTACATGACGGTAGGTTCTGATACTTTTATTCACAATATTTTATCTGAGATTGGTTTTGAAAATCTTTTTAAGAATCAAACACGTTATCCCGAAATTAAGGTGGAAGATTTGGCTGAAGCAAACGTCATCATGCTTTCTTCTGAACCATTTCCTTTCAAAGAAAAACATATTACAGAACTGAAAGATTTTTATCCTGATAAAAAAATTATGATTGTTGATGGGGAAGCTTTTTCTTGGTACGGAACGCATATTGCGAAGTGTGAGGACTATTTTAAAGCATTAATTGATGAAATTAATCATGACTTTTCAGACACCCATTAATTTCACCAGTTTGAAGTTGTTTTGAAAAACAATCCAGTTTAGTTCAATTGTATAACTGAGCAGTAAGAGTCTTTATAAATTTCGTCAAAAGCAATTCCGTATACACTTTCCTTCAACTAGCTCAGGATAACACGAGTGTAGTTTCTCTGAAATTTTAGATAATTCCCCTATTTTAGATTGGGAAAAAAATTGTGAAAATTTGATTGTCAATCATTTTTATAAAAGCTTAAACATCATCAATTCAATATATCTTATCATTTTTTTCATCTTTATCTTCCATTAGTTGACTATTTTTGCATGGATTAAGCATCGATAAAAACTTTAGAACGTACATGAAGAATCCAATTTCTGACAATAACCAAATTCAGATCGTCAATACTTTTTCTGAACTTGTACATATCAATTTTCAGGGAGTTACCAATGCAATTTGCTGGAAGAGAAATCTGACAGGAGATTTTAAAGAAATTGTGTCTAAACTTCGATTAAAAGAAAATATAACGGAAATATACGCTGAAGATCTTTTGACGCTGAAACTATCAGAAAACGGTATTATTGCAAGGGAAATTATTTTAAATGATTTACAGTTATTAACTGATTTCGGAGCATCTCCATCGCTTAACTTACTAAGAAATTACGAGCGCGATGAGGAATTTGAAATCATATCAACAGATGTGTATTCTTACCATGTCGACCGGTCACCTATCGGTACCCATACTTTTCTATGTACTTATCACGGTGCAGCAAGTGACATTTTGCCCAATGAGCAGGCTATACAAAAAATCTTAATTCCTGAAGTCCGTGAGAAGCTTAAAGAATTACATAACGGCTCTGAAGAAGAATTTGAGGCCTTTTTGAAAGAAAACTATTTTGATCTGCACTATCACCCATTATCCAATTCCCAACCCATTAATTTAGGGTCAGGAAATCTTTGGAAATTAGCAGTAGATCATCCTGAGCAGCAGGTTCTACCCTGCATCCATCGTGCTCCATTGGAAAATGACGGTGAACATAGGCTGCTTCTTATCTGCTAAAATTGTTCATATATCAAGGCAACCTCAGATCGCTAGCTTTTATCAAGTCATATTCTTATCTATAAGAATCGCATCAATCGGACGAGTGACATAGAAATAATATTTGTTTAAGAATATCTATTTCGGTATTATTGATGTTTGAACTGTATTTTCAAGATCATCCCTCCTGATTATTACAGTATTAACTTCGCCATCAATGAATTCAAATTTTAAAAGATTCGGATAATCGATAACTCTAAACATTCCATTTTTCAAATACACCAATTCATTGTCTTTTTTGCTTCTAAAATGGTCCAAAAGCATAGATTCCACGTAAAGACGGTTGCCCCTTTCCACAATTTTTGTTTCGACTTCTTGTCCGTAAAGGAAATCGTTGTACGTTCCGATGAGTTTTTCTTTTAGATTTAAAGGAATTTCTTGCGATTCATCACTTTGGAAATTTCCTTTCCAATTCATCAATCTTAGAATTGTTCTCTGCGTGTTTCCCATTACCGGAAAACGATTCGGTTTTTCACCATTAGCAAGATAAGCGTACCCATTCCCATCTTTCATGGTTCCCATCAAATTTCCGCCAACTCCGGTGTTGGAACCGTTGCAGGCAAACCAATCGTAATTATTGTAAGCAAAAGATTTTTGCCAACCATTGCTCCATCCGCCCACTGCATTTTTGAGAACTGAAACTTCGGTCATTTTTATTGCAACATCGTGAGAAATCACATTATTGTTTTTGTTGCGCAGCGCATTTTGAATCTCAATTGCGATGATTGCCAATTCTGTTGGAGTAGACCACAATCCGGAAGGACCAACCTGTGGCGTGATTGGCAAACCGGTTTTGATGACTTTTCCGTCTTTGTCGTGAACTAAAGCAACATTCATAAGAAATCCTTTTTCATTCGGTTGAATCATTGTTGTGTTTTTTAATCCAAGCGGAGCGAAAATATGCTCTTTTGCCAATTCAGCAATCGAGGTTTTGAATCGATCTTCCAAAGCCATTTGAATGATTGTGTAACCGCCACCGCTGTATTGCCATCTTGTTCCCGGTTCAAAGAAAAATTCAATTTCTTTATCATATCTCGGGATTTTACCTTGCAGGCTTTCCACTAAAGTTGGGATTTTTTCACCTTCATAATGATCTTCAAAACCTTCCTGAGTAGTTCCTGCAGTGTGATTCAGGAATTGTTTCCAAGTCGGGCTTTTGTTTTCTGTGAATTTGCTTTTTGGCAAATGCCATCTTTTCAACGATTGGTCAATCGGGTCATCAAGATTCAGCAAACCTTTTTCTTCCAAGATATAACAAAGAAGTGCGGTAATGGGTTTTGCAATTGAGGCTGTCGAAAAAGCCGTGTTTTCATTAATCTTTTCAGGCGAATTCATTGACTTAACTCCAAATTGTTTCGAATAGACAATCTTGTAATTTTCAAAAACAACCACGCTGAATCCGGGAAGTTTGTACTTTTTTAATTGTTCTTCAATTTTCAGACTGTCTGTCAGAAAGCGGTAATTTTTTTTCTGTCCAAAGATTGTGGCACTTGTCATTAATAATAAAAAAAAGCTGGCGTAAAAAATAGTTTTCATTGTATCGTAATTTATAGGTTGATTATTATTTCGATACAAAGATGTGGTAGCGTGAAATCTTATGCGACCGAGTAAAAGCATTCGGCCTTATTTTGTGAAAAGAATTGGTAGGAATAATTAAACTGAGAGGTACGAGTAATTACAAAGTATTCATTTGTAGTGATTTGCGATATTCGGTCGGCGTAGTTCCCGTATGCTTTTTAAAAGCAGTATTGAAAGAAGATTTAGAATTAAAACCAACTTCATAAAGAATTTCAAGAATCGTCACCTTGGATTTTGAGGGATCTCTCAGGATTTGCATTGCTGTTTCGATGCGATAAGTATTCACAAAATCATAAAAATGCTGTCCTAAATCGTGGTTGATCAAAACGGATAATTCACGAAACGGAACATTAATTTCCTTTGAAATATCCTGAATGGTCAATGCTGGATTCAAAAATGGCTTTTCGTCAAACATATATTTTTTAAGTTTCAACAAGTCTTCATTCAAAGTTTCAGGCTCGATTTTGTTCTCCTCTAAAATCAAATCGGAAACAAGTTTCAACCTCGAGTCGATATTCCTAAAAAGTCCTGGATTATTCAGCGCTTTGTACAGATACCAGCAAATGATGAAAAGTTGCGACACCAAAATCCCAATTTTAATCCAATCGGAAACATACGCATAATCGGAAAATTTGAAAATATTTTTGAGAATGACAATGAGGTAAAAAACAGTCAGTACACTCGTAAACTGAAACAGCCAATGATAAGAATTAAGACTTTCTCCCGAATTATTTTCCAGATAAAGTTTCTTCGCCTTTCTCAGCAGTAGAAAAACCGCAGTAAAATAAAATATAATTTGAAAATGAAACAGCCAATGTGTAAACTGCAACTCCATCATATCCTTACGATTGACAATAAAATTAAGCTTCGATGCCAAATCGACAGTATAAAAACGAGGCATCAAAATAACATTCACAACAAAAAACGGAGTTAGATGTAGAAAATATTTAGGCTTCCATTTAAAATCCGAATAACAAACCGATAATACATAAAGATAAAAAACAGGAATCTGCAGAAAAGACATCGTATTTCGTAACATCCCAAGATTCGAAGGACCATCAGAAATTAGACTGATCAGAGGCTCACTTATATCAATCGCTGTAATGATGAGGAAAAAAGCAAATAGTTGATTACTGGTCTTATATGCAGTTTTGACGGTCAACAGAAAAAACGCAAGGAAAAACGAAACAAAAAGTGAGACGACCGTTACAATACCTAACAAATCCATTTTATATAATCATATTAATTGTTTCGCATTCTGCGCCACTTATTTTTCGTAAAGATAAATAATTATCAAGACTACTTTATTTCAGTTATTGAAAAACAAAATTAAAATGCACTGCTCAACAAAAGAGAATTATTAAGAAATACTGCGTACACCTGTGGGATTATCACTTCATACAATTTTTTCTTTTGCGGAAATACTGCGATGAAGAGTGCTGAAATGAGAAAGATATAAGTTTTACGTCCGTAGATCAGGAAGAACAAGGGTAGAGTCTGGTTGATTTCATACTAAATGTGATATACAGCAACTCTCTAATTTTTTTGATATGAAAACCTCACAAAAAACAATAATGATGAATAATTATTTGGTTATAGAGTGAATAACTCAGTATTAAATTTAATATATACTTGATATTGGGGCAACCCGAATTGACTACTTTTGCCAATCATTGAAACAGTCTGATTCTTTATAATGGAGTATTTTGAAAAAATATATTTAGATTACAAACATCAGGTATACTTTTTTGTCAAAAAGTTTATTTCAAATATGGAAGATGTAGAAGATGTTGTACAAGAGGTTTTTGTACATCTCTGGAAACATTCATCAGCTCTTAAAAACCCTCAGACTTTAGAAGCTATTATTTTCAAGACTGCACATCAGGAAATCTCAAATTTTTACAGAAAAAATAAAATGCTCTTTTCTTTTTCAGATGAAAGTCTGATAAAAGACGAAGCCGATCCTGAAAAAATAGACACCGAATTTAAAGAAGATCAATTGCAAAAAATACATAATCTTCTTGAAAAAGTACCCGAAAGAAGCAAATCCTTTTTCTACAAAAACAAATTGGAGAAAATAAGCTATTCCCAAATCGCAAAAGAAAATAACATCTCAAAAACAGCGGTAGAAAAACAAGTCAGTAAAGTCATCCGACACATCAAGTCGAACCTCAATCTGTTTTAACGAAGTATTAACCAGTTTAAACAAATTATTAAATCCATCTCTTCGGGGTGGATATTTTTATTTTGCTGCGTAATTATAATGGTATGAAAGATTCTCAAAAACATTTTAAAAAAATTTGGACAAAGGTTTCCGAAGAAAAACAGGAAATGGATTCTGCAACAGACTCCAGAATCTGGAAAGGAATCAACGGGAGAATTAAGCAAAACAGTAAACATAAATATTATTTGACTGCCGTCGCAGCAGTTTTAGTGCCTTTATTCGGGATTTTCTTTTTTTATAAAGATATTAAGTCAAAAGAAACGAAAAACAGTTTGTCGGCAATCATACTGCAAACCAACGAAGTTCCTAAAACATTCAGATTATCTGATCAAAGTGTGATCACTCTGGAACCTTATAGTCAATTGTCCTTCACTAATGATTTTGGAAAGAAATACAGAAATGTGAAATTTCAAGGGAAAGGCTTTTTCTCGATTGCAAAAGATCGATCTAAACCTTTTATTGTAGATGCAGGCGGTTTCAGTGTTGAAGTTTTGGGAACAAAATTTTCGGTTGATCAGAAATCAGAAGAAAAAAAAGTGAAATTATTTGAGGGAAAAGTGAAAGTCAATCACAACGGCAAACTGACCTATCTCCTGCCGAATGAAAATTGGAGCACTTCTCCTGCTAAAAAAGATTATCATTATTGTGCGGTAAGTGCTGTAAAAACTTTCACGTTTGAAAAGACAACGTTTGAGAATGCTATCACTGAAATAGATAATACATACGGAACTAAAATAACCTATCCTAAAAACATTGCTAAAAACCTGGTATCGGGTTCATTCTCAGGAAATCTGAAAGAAATCCTTTCCATCATCAATTATCCATTTAATCTGAAAACTACCGTTAAAAATGAAAATGAAATAACTCTATATTAAATAAAACAGCACCAATAATGTGGCGTTATCAGTGCTTGTAATTAATTCGAAACTCGCTTAAGAATAATAAATTAACTCATCAAATTTATGAAAAAAACTGCAATTTCTATTGCTTTACTCGTCGCTATGGGATTACCTGTGCAAAATTATGCACAAACCCAGACTAAAATAGCTGTCACCAGTATTCAGTGGCAGGCTTCATTAATCAAAATACTCAAAAAATTAGAGAAATCTACCAAGACCAAATTCTTTTATTCTGCCTCCGATTTTAAAAATATTTGGTTGGATGAAAGCAAAATCAATTACTCATCATTACAGCAGAGTTTAAACTATCTGAAAAAAAGTGTTCCATTAGATTATCTGATCCAGAATAACACTGTAAGTCTTAGAAAATTAGCTTCTACAAATCCTTCTTTTGCTGAAAATGAATTAGAACCTAAAAAAGATACTTTAAACAATCAGGAAAAACAAATAGAAGAAGTTGTAGTGGTCGGTTACGGTACACAAAAGAAGTCTATTATCACAGGTTCCGTTTCCGTTGTGAAAGGTTCAACAGCTGAAGGACAACCCGTACTTTCAGCCGGTAATTCGTTACAAGGTCTTGCATCAGGTGTTACAGTGACTACACAAACAGGTGCACCGGGAGGTGATGCAGGAAATATCAGAATCAGAGGGATCAACAGTTTTGGAGGTTCAGACAGCAATCCACTTGTGATTATTGATGGTGTTGCAGGAAACATCAATGATGTTGATATGAACATGATCGAATCTATTTCTGTACTGAAAGATGCTGCTTCTGCTGCAATATACGGTTCCAGAGCAGCGGGTGGAGTTATTCTTGTTACTACAAAACGTGCTAAAGGAAACAAGCTGACTGCTCAGTACAGAATGTATACTGGATGGCAACGAGCTACTGCTATACCAAAAGTCACTGATGGTCTTACTTACATGAAAGTATTCAACGATGCAAGCATGAATGACAATGGCACAAAGATCTACAGTGACGAAGCCATCAATGATTTTAAAAATGATTACAATAAAAACCCAAGCAATTACGACTGGCAGAAAGCAATTCTTCAGGGAAGCGGTTTTTTGCAGGATCATTATCTTTCTTTATCCGCAAAATCCGGAATTATAAGTGTATCGCCTTCCTTTGGGTATTCAAAACAGGAAGGGATTATTAAAAATACCGATTTTACGAGATTTGTTTTCCGTAATAATATGGATATCAACCCAAATGATCAGTGGAATATCAGACTAGATATGTCATTCTTAAACAAAGACAGAACACAGATTGCCGATGAAGGAACGGTCTGGAATTATCTTGGCAGAATGCCCACCAATATTCCCATTTATTATGGCCAAAACTATTCTGATGGATGGGTAAAAATCAATCCGGTCGGTTATATCGAAAATGGTGGAAACCGTAAGCAGAATAATCTTGAGTTTATAGGAAATATGAATATTTCTTACAAACCTACCGATTGGTTAACATTAAAAGGTATGATAGCTCCACGTTATCTTACGACCAACATTCATCTTTTCAGAAAAAGTGTGCCTACCTATTTTGAAGACGGAACTGAAGCAGGTTCTGCAAACACTTTTACTGAACTTACAGAATCTGCAAGACGTCAGTTTTACGGAACCTATCAGTTTCAGGCAGATGCAAAAAAAGAATTTGACAAGCACAGTTTTGAGCTTCTTGCCGGAGCTTCGAGAGAAACATATAACGAAAAAATATTATCCGGATACAGACGAGATTTTCTGTATGATAATTACGAAGTGATTGACGCCGGTGCAGATAATGAGACCAAAGATAACGGAGGTGCAGAATATGAGTGGCTGTTAGTTTCTGCTTTTGGAAGATTCAATTATAATTACAATCAAAAATATCTGTTTGAAGCTAATGTGAGATATGACGGTACATCAAGGTTCATCGGTAAAAACCGTTGGGCAGTTTTTCCATCATTTTCTGCTGGTTGGGTCGTTTCGAGAGAAAACTTTTTCGAAGGTTTGAGAGGAACGATCAGCCAATTGAAATTCAGAGGATCTTGGGGTAAATTAGGAAATCAGAATATCAGTTCTTCATATTATCCATTTTCAGAACCTTTAGCGTTGGGAAGTACTTCTATGAACGGAGTTGTATATCAAACAATCCAGCAGTTAATCATGTCTAATCCTGATCTGAAATGGGAAGAAACTACAATGTCAGGTCTTGGTGTCGATTTATCTCTGTGGAGAAAATTAGACCTTACTTTTGATATTTATAATAAAAAAACTGACGGAATTCTTTTACGATTAAATACTTCTCAACTTACAGGTTTAGAAGCACCCGTTCAAAATGCGGCAACGGTAAGCAACAAAGGTTGGGAGATCGGTGCACAGTACAATGAAAGATGGGGAGATTTTAAAATAAATATTGGCTTTAATCTTTCTGATGTTAAAAACGAAATTGTTGACATGAAGGGTCAGTCTTCAGGAACACTTCTCCGTCAGCAGGTTGGTTCTTCGGTGAATTCTATTTATGGTTTTATCGCTGACGGACTTTATCAAAGTCAGGTAGAAATTGATGCAGGTCCTACACAATTCGGAACTTTAAAGCCTGGGGATATCAGATATAAAGATATTGCCGGAGCCTTCGATTCAAACGGTAATCCCATTGGTGACGGAAAAATTACTGATGCTGACAGAACCATTATCGGAAGCACTGTTCCAAGATATACTTACGGGTTTAATATGGGTTTATTTTATAAAGGATTCAAATTATCTGCATTGATACAAGGTGTTGGAAAAGTTGACGGTTATCTGGATTCGCATTATGTCATTCCTGCTGTCAACTCAAGTGCAGTGAAACCTTGGCAACTCGATTATTGGACCCCTGAAAATACCGATGCTGAATTCCCTCGTGTTTCCCTTACCTCTACAAATAATACACAGAACTCAACCAAGTGGATGAGAAGTGCAGCGTACATGCGCCTTAAAAATGTACAGGTCGGCTATGAACTACCTAAATCATTTACGGATAACACATTTCTGCAAAGCATCTACCTCTATCTCAATGGACAGAACCTTCTGACGGTCACTGATTTTTATGAAGGCTATGACCCAGAGATCAATTACAATCTAGGAAGTTCCGATGGTGTTGCGCTGGGAGGAGGAAATTATTATCCACAGGTAAAAACAATCTCTTTCGGTATTGATGTTAAATTTTAATGATAAAAAAATGAAAAACTTTTTGAAAATATCTCTTCTCGCTATAATCACTTCGTGCTCAAGTGCCGATATGGATTTAGAACCACTTAACGGACCAACCTCCGGAACTTTCCCAGCCTCCTATGATGAAGGAAAAATGGGACTTTTTGCAGCATATAGAAATTTAAGTACTATTGATGCTGCGAGTACTCCGATTTGGCATGTGATGGATAATATTACCGACATAGGGTATGCAAGACCGGGAACCAATTACACTTCACCGATCACAAGTTCTATTACTACTACCAATGCATTAACCATAAAACCTTGGGAAATTCATTACAAAACCATTGCAAGATGTCACGCAGTTCTTGATAAATTGGAGGGAATTCCGGGACTAACCACTGCACAAAAAGCAGAGCTTGGATCGGAACTGAGATTTATCCGTGCTTACGCCTATTCTCAACTGATCGAACTCTACGGTGATGTCCCATTAATAAAATCAGCAGTTACCCTAAACAATGCTAATGTGGCAAGAACTCCTGTTGCAGAAATTCAGCAGTTTATCATTGCAGAACTTGGAGCTGTAGCACCTCAACTTCCGATATCACAATCACAGTTTGGAAATGTACGCGCTTCCAGAATCGCAGCTTTAATGCTAAAAGCCAGAGTTGAACTTTATTCTCAGCAATACGCAGCGGCGACGGTTACTTCAAAACAGGCTTTAGACGCCTCAGCAGGTGTTTACAGTTTGACACCCTTCAATGCTTCAGTAAATTATGTTGGTAAAGATCATACCGTTGGTGAGCCTGATCCAAGTAATATTTTTGGTCATAATGGTTTTTCATCCAGTAAAGAATGGATTTGGGTAGCTGAATTCAACATGAATGTTCCAGGATATCTTCACAATCAGCAATACTATGCAGCCTCTCGTTTGGGTAAAGGAGTTTGCTATTGGGGACCCACCCAAAATCTTATCGATTCTTATGAAATGACAGATGGTCTTTCTATTCTAGATTCCCCTCTTTATGATAATGCAAATCCATTTAAAAACAGGGATCCACGCTTGGATATGTATGCAGTTCGTCCTCATTCCAGATATTTAGGATACCAATTTGAGCCGAATTCATCTTTCGCAAAAGTAAATAACTATTGGTCAGCCGGAGCACCAACTCAGGTTACAAATGCCGATGCAATCAATGCTTATCGTTCTTTCAGTGGTTATCTTTGGAGAAAAGTGGTGGATATTGCTGATTTTAATTCTACGTCAGTAAGTGGAAATTCAGATTTAAATGTCGGAATTTTCAGATTATCTGAATTAATGCTGATTCATGCGGAAGCAAAAATTGAGTCAAATCAGTTGGATAATTCTGTTTATGACATGATTAACCAGATCAGAACTCGCGCAAAAATGCCTGCTCTACAAACAGGAATGTCACAAGCAGAATTGAGAAAAGCACTTCGCTACGAAAGAAAAGTGGAATTGGCCAATGACGGACTAAGATGGTATGACATCCGACGTTGGGGAATTGCAAGTAAAGTGATGAACGGATATTTATATCTGAACCGTAACGCAAACAACTGGAACAAATCTGTGCTTACAGGCTTTGATGAAAGTGCAAACCCAATCTATAATCATTCACAGGCTTCAGCAGCTTTTTCAACTCAACAGGTGGTTTACACCATCAATAAAGATGAATTTTGGCCGATACCGCAGTCTGAAATGGATGCAAACCCTCTGTTGAAACAAAATCCCGGATATTAATTTTAAAAATTATGAAGAAGAATATATCGATACTGGTATTACTGCTTTCTGCAGTAGTTTTCGGACAGGAAAAATCTCAGGCTCCAAAATTAGACGATAAAAAATCGTGGAGTATTATCCTCATTCCGGATACCCAAAACTATGTAAAATGGAACAGAAATCAACCGGTTTTGGATCTGATGGTACGGTGGATTGAAGATAATATTTCTCCCTTAAATATTAAAATGGTTTGCCAAGTTGGCGATCTGGTGGAACACAACAATATTCTGAATCAGGGATATGACGGAGACCAAAGTGCCGATGACCAATGGAAATCGGTACAGTCGATCCTGGGAAGACTTAATGGAAAAGTTCCTTATGTAGCCGCAACAGGAAATCATGATTTCAGTATTAATGAGGACGGAAGGAGATTTTCTCGTTATAATGAGTTTTTTCCTTCTAATTTTAATTATTTAAATCAGAAACATTTAGCTCAGAACTTTTATAATGATGCGGGAGCTCCAAGCATGGAAAACTCAGTTTTGGAATTGAAAGGATTAAATGGCCAGGACTATTTATTTCTAAGTCTTGAATTTGCCCCGAGAAACAAAGTGCTGGAATGGGCTAAAAAAGTATTGGATATGACTCAATACAAAAACCATAAATCGATTTTAATTACGCATGCCTTTTTAAATGATAAAGACAAGAGAACAGATAAAGCTAATTCATGGTTCATGTACGAGCCTTTCCTGATAAACAATGTTCCGCAAAAGTCTAAAACTATCGTGCTTCCGGAATCAAATAACGGAGAACAGATCTGGAAAAAACTCATAGAGCCTTCCCAAAATCTCCAGTTGGTATTAAGCGGCCATATCTCTGGTGAGGGTTTCCGCGTTGACTCTAATAGTTATGGTAAAAACGTAAATCAGATGCTTTTTGATATGCAGAGTGAAGGAGGCGGCCATCGTGATGGGAATGGTGGTGACGGTTGGCTCAGAATTATCGAGTTTTACCCAGATAATAAAACGGTAAAAGTGAAAACATACTCTCCTCTTTTTGGAATCTCACCAACTACTCAAAAAAACGCATATAAAAAAGATTCTAGAAATGAATTTATTTTCAAACTTTCAGAATAAAATTAAACAAAACAAAACGGGAATCATATCAAAACAATAAATTCAGTTTTCACGAAAATCCCCGAAACTTCTGTTGGGGGATTTTTATCTTTTACCTTAAAAATTATATTTTAAGCTGCAAGCATTTAATCATAATTAAGGAATAGGATTTTTCCAAAAATACTGATGTAAAATATGAATATAGTCACTAGGATAAAACAGGAAGTGTTTTAATGATTTTTAAACCCGTAATATTTGGAATTTAATGAAAGGCAGAGAAAAGATTTCTAAGGATATGATACAGAAGAATATAGAAATTCTGATTATTTTTGAAGAGTGAAAAACTATTTGAGAATATTTTAACTCTTAGTTTTATTTTTCATTTATGATTTTCTTAAGCTTAGGAAAACCATCCTTATCTGTAAAATAGTCAATCATTTTTATATCTAAAAAATCCGTTATGACATCGATATGTAGCTGAACCATCCAAACAAGAGAAGAACAATTCTGCGAATGAAACTCTTCAATGCCATTCCAAACTTTTAAGAAGGTCAGCTGAACAATCTCCTCAGCATATTCAACGCACTCAACAGATTTTAACGCTATGCCATAAAGTATACCGCAATACTGATTATAAAGATTGTTATAAGCATCTCTATCTTTTTTCGCAACTATTGAAAATAAATTTTCATGTGATATTTGGTGTTGATTTTTTTTTGCCATCACTCAAGTCTTTTTTAAATAATATATGGTCTTTATTAAAAAAAACACTGACAATAAAAATCTGTAATAAAAATCTTTCCCATATGAATTAAATATTTTGATCTCTACTATTTTTGAGAAAATTATGAACATTTTCCAATAAACAAATAGTATGCTATAAATAACAAATATCGTTCTCGAAGTTTAAAATAATCACACGAACATTTGATTGATATTGAATTTCGTTTCATAAAACAATGTAAAAATGATAACTTTGTTTGGTTTGGGCCAACAATAATTAATCTCTTTTTGAATCATTTAACAACTATCTCTAAACTTTAGGTACTGTAGCAATTCTAGGAATACTTAGCCAATCAGTGAGTTGATATTTTTTTGATGAGACACTCCATTTACCTGTTGAAAATGTATGGGATAAGGGCCAAATTTATATAACTCAAAGCAGTTATGTTATTTTGGAAAATGATGATTCAGGCAATAATTTGTAAAGCAATAATTTACAAAAGAACTTAGAAGTACTATTTATTTCAGATAAGTTTAAAAAATAAATTCTTTGGTTCTAAAGTTGCATCATAAAAAAGTATGAGAACAATATTTATGGTCGAAGATGATCAGGCAATCAGAGAAATATTGGAAATTTTTCTAATTTCAGAAAATTATATTGTAAAGTCTTTCGGCACAGTACGAGAATTTTTATCAAGAGACCTTTCGATAAATCCTGATTTGTATTTGTTGGACGTGATGCTTCCTGACGGTTCTGGGATTGAACTCTGCGAACAAATTAAGAATGATGATCTTCAAGTACACATTCCTGTAATGATTATGAGCGCTCACGCTCAGCTTTACCAAATGAGCAATTGCTGTGCTCCAGATGATTTTGTCACTAAGCCGTTTGATATCGACAACTTACTTCTAAGGATAAAAAAGGTGATAGGAGAAGACTCACTAATTTAATGAGTATATCAAAACTGCTGACTAAACGTGTTCATCGTATATGAAACGTAATTTGTAATTTTGGTTGTTATCTAAAAACATCACGAAATTGACTTATGACAGACGAAATTAAAATATTAGTCGAATTTGCAGAAGGAGTGTTATCCGGTAAAGACTTCGAGCAGGAAATTTACAGCAACAAAAAATTAGAAATTTTACTTTCAAATGAAAAAATCGATTGGTCGGGAACTTATCTTGATCAATCCAGTCTTTTTCTTTTTTTAGCAGAACAAAATTATAGTAACGCGGAAGGACTTCTAAATGCACAAGGAGCATTAAAATTGTTTTTACAAAAAATGAATATTGAGGTCAGTTCGACAGATAGATATTCCGAAGACTATGCTCTATTAATTTCTGGAACTCCAAAATACCTTGACATCGACCCAGAATTTTTTGAAAAATTTATTTTACCTACTGATCAATCTTTATCCAAAACAGACAAAAAACAAATCATCAAGAAAACTGTTGAGCAACTTTTCAAATATCAGACAAAACCGCCAAAATGGATACAGAATCCGGAATGGTTAATCAAAAATAACAAACCATTGTATTTTTTAGGACAGATTGATATTAAAAACAGTAATTTTTTCCATGACGATGGAGGTGTTTATCTGTTTATTGATACTGAAACAGGAAATATAGAAACCGTGAAACAATTTTATTAAATCGCCTATCATCAACCTAGGTCAGATGGATAAAATCCAAATCCGTGTCTTAATAATCTAAACAAAACATGAAATTACCAAACAGTTATACACTCAAAAAAGTTGTAATCTATATTAGAAGCAACTTTTGCGACAGCAATCCGTCTCAATAGTTTTGAATTCCTAAAAGCATTGAGGGCAGATCAACCATTAAAGCAAAACAACGCCAATAGATTTTTGTGGCGTTGTTTGTTATCATTAGATGATAGTATTTTAAAAACTCAAACTCTATTTATCTTTTAATAAAAGATTTTGACAAAGATGTTTTGCCACCTTTTATCTTAACGAAATAAACTCCGGAAGGTAATGTTTCAGTATTGATTTTCTGAGTGCGTTGAGAATTTGAAGATCCTAATTCCTGAGTTACAAGAGAACTTCCTTTTACATCAATGATACTTACAGTCAGTTTTTGGTCGGGAGAATTAAATTCTAAATTGATTTCATCATTCACAGGGTTTGGGTAAATAATCAATTCATTCTGTTTTTTCTCAATGTCTTTTACTGAAAGAACCGCTGTATCACATGCAGGAATTCTGTTTATACCATCAATTCCCCAAGAAGATTGCACAGGTATACACAACCAGCTGAATACCGTTGGTAAATGATCGGTTTCTCTTGTGGTTGATAGATAATCATAAATAGTGAAAGTGGTATTGGTATCTAAATTTCTTGTAGGAGTTCCTGTGATTGTTGCATGGTTGTTATTGCTGCTGAAATCTGTCAAAGTGTTCCCTGACGCTTCATTCATTTTATAATTGGCCAGTAACTGAGAGTAGAAAGGATGAGATGCTGTGATATCTTGGTTTGCCCAATTGACAATCACGTTGGCAGGCAATGCAGAATTCCATATTCTGATGTCTTTGTAGGAAGCTGCAAGATTAAGTCCGTAGGTATTTGTTCCGTCTTGATTGATTGTTAAAGGAAGTCCGGAATTGATATTTCCGATGTTCTGCATTTTGGCAAAGGTGACCACAACACCATCTTCGTACAAAGTAACCAATCCGTCTCTGTCAAAAGTCACAGCAATATGTTTCCAATGGTTGGTCGTCAGTTTTCCACCATTTAAATCGATTCTGTTCGTTCCGTCACCAATGTTAACTCTGTAGGTCTGTCCTGAATATCCTGAGATGTTGAAGCCTTTATTGTAGCCGTTGTTCCAATTTTTGTTGCTGATCATTACAGGATCGCTTGTGTAACTTACATTTGGCTTCACCCAAAATTCAACAGTAAAATCCTGCGCAGCTCCGAAGTTAAAAAGAGCTTGGCTATTAGGTTTTGCAAATGTTCCGGCAGATAAATTTAACTGATTAAATGTTTTAGGTGTTTGATTTACAGTTTTGCTGATTTGTGTGGGTGTGAAATCAGGATTAGAAAATATCGTGAAAATATTTCTTTCTGAAAGATTTGGGCCACCGTGAGATGTATTTGTGGCTCCGTGATCCGTTGTGACAACAACTAACCAGTCTTCATTATTGTACGTCGGTCTGTTCTTCATTGCATTCAAAATTTCACCAATATATTGATCTGTTGTTTGAATTGCAGCAACATACTGAGGTACGGAAGACGAAAAACCATACGAATGTCCTTCATGATCAACATCATCAAAATCTACGAATAAAATATCTGGATTATCGCTCTGAAGTGCTGTCAGCGCAGCATTTTTTACAGCAAGATCAGTTGAGAAGTTTGTTTTTACATCTGCATTGCTGATGATGGTATTGTTGATCGGTGACCAGTGAGCCAATGAGATTGTTTTAAGATTAGGATTATAAGTTTCCGCTCTTGTCAGGAAATCCGGATAGGAAGTGAAGTTGGGCGCCGTAAAATTATTGTCCTGCACATTATGTTTGGTATGCCAAACTCCAGTAAGCATCGTGCTCCAGCCGTTTCCGCTCCAAGTAGTTGAGGCGCAAAGGCCATCCAGCGAATAAATAGATTGGGAAATTAAACTCTGGATATTGGGTGTGTTGGATGACATCATGACATCGGCTCTGCATCCGTCGATTCCAATAAAAAGAACTTTCTTTGTTTGGGCATTGAAAAGACTTACCGTTAACAATGTTATCGCAAATAGTTTTGTTTTCATAAAATGATTAAGTTTACAAATAGTAATTAATTTAATTCTAAAACAAAAATAGTTTACTATTTGTAAACTAAAGTAAATTTAAAGTTAATTAAAAAAGAAAAAACTGCTCAGAGAAATTCCCTAAACAGTTCTTATTGAAAGTATTAAAAAAGTATATTTTCAGCATCCGAAATACGTTCAAATATGTAATCGGGTTTTGCTTTTTCCAATTCGCTTCTGTTTTGGGCTCCGCTAAGTACTCCAATAATCATTCCGCAGCCTGCATTTTTACCTTCCTCTATATCGATTGCAGAATCGCCTGCTTTTAAGACTTTTTTAGCATCACTAATCCCAAATTGTTTCATTGCAAGAAAAATCATATCCGGGTTTGGTCGGCTTACTGTAACATCGTCAGCAGTAATCATAGCATCAAAATGCACATTTACTTTCCAATCTAATTTTTTAATGAGTTGCTGAGCTATTTCAGATGAATAGCCTGTATTTAAAACCACTTTTTTACCTGAAGTTCTTACTTTAAGTAAAAAATCTTCGACCCCTTTTATAGGTTTTACTTCTAAATTTTGATAAGCCAATCTTAGTTCCTCTGAAAAATTTTTAAAGATCGCTTCTGCATCTTCTTTTTTTCCATTAAGTTCTTCCAGCAAGGTTTCTATAGCGTCAAATTTTTCTTTTCCTGCACAGCTTGCTAATACTTCATCTAAACTCACCTTATATCCTTGATTATTAACAGCCTGCATTAAAGTTTTATACACCACATTGTCTTCATCTATTGTTGTTCCTGCCATATCAAGAACCAGTAATTCTATCATATTCATTTTTTAAGAATAAATTGTATCAATATTAAATTTTGTGAATCCGCCACTTCCGGTCATTCCTTTTCCACCGATGCCTGTTATTATATGAATGTTGGGCGAAACGTTGTATTCGAAAATATCTTTGGTTTTGCATTGCGAATAAATTCCGAACCATCTTCGCTGAATTTCATAGGTAGGAAGATCGATGATCTTTTTGGCTTCATTAATCATAAATTCATCAATGTCCATATTTAAATCATAACTAAGATCATCTGCATTTTTTGCATCCGCATATTCGTGAGAATCACCAATAATTACAGAACCATCCAAAGCCTGTTTGAATAAAATATGAATTCCGAATTTCTTTTCGAATGAGCTTTTATCTTCACTTTCTTTAATTTTTTGAAAAGATGCGCATTCGGTAAATGACTCATATCTTCTGATGGAAAGTCCGGTGAGAATATTTCCCGGCAGTGAATAAATACCCTGCGGTTTGGTCTGAAGCATCTGCAGTTTGCTTACTTCGATATCACTTTCATTAAAAACTTCTGGATACAGTGTTTTAAACTCATGTCCGCCACAGATAATGATTTTTGATGAACTGATTTTCTTTCCGTCAGCAGTTACGGCAGTACACTGCAAATTATTTTCATTAGCCTCTACCACCGTTGTGTTGTAGAAAATATCAAGACCTTCCTGACTTTTCAGGTATTTATGAAGCTTAACAATCATCTCACTCGAATCTACTGAGATTTCCTGTGGGAAAAACAGTCCGCCTTTGCAGTAATCAGATCTCAGGCCGTCAAACTTCTGAATACATTCACTTTTAGACAGAATGACAGACTCGTAATCATTGTTTTTGTTAATCTGAGCCAGTTCTTCGATTAGCTGCAGTTCTTCATCGTTGGAGGCGATATAGACTGAGCCGTTCTGTCTTACGGTAAGATCAGTCTCAGACTGCAGATTTTTATAAATCTTTAAACTTTCCTTTCCGAAATTCTGCCATTTAATGTCCATTCCTGATGGAACGACCTGTCCGAAATTTCTTACAGTTGCGCCCTGGGGAACAGAGTTTCTTTCCAGAATGGCTACTTTGAGGTTTTTCTGTAATGCGTGGTAAGCATGGAATGTTCCTAGAATTCCACCACCCACAACGATTAGATCATATTGAGTATTCATATGTATTATTTTAAATTTTAAAAGCATCGAAACGAATCGGCTGTGATGTTTCTCTGTTGTCTGCACCGGATTTTGATCCTGATTTCTTTTGAAATGCCATAAATGCAATCACCGAAAATATGAGAACAACCGCAACGATGATATAATTAAGATGAATGTAAAACTGAAGCCAAGAGCGGTCCTGTGAACCTAAGTTTTTGAGAAAGAGTACTGAAACACTTCCTAAATATCCGAAGGCATCGACGAAATAGATGAAGAATCCTACATTTCCTTTAATTTTAAAAGCAGCAATCATCCGGTCGAAATAAATTCCGTTAAATGGAATATAACAGAGATACATCCCGAAACCCGATACCGTCATCCATAAAAACGGTGAAATAATGTTGACCTGAAATAAAACGGTAGATAATGCAACCAGACTAATTCCGCCAAAAAGAATGTAATGATAGTATGCAAATGCTTTTCTGTTATTTTTAACTTTCACCATCAATCCGAGGATCAGTAAAACCATTATGGAAATAGGAATTTCAGTGAGTGTGAAAACCGAACTGTCTGCGGCACCACTCATTTCGTCCCAGATCTCCCGGCTGAAATTATCACGGAAATCCCTTAAAACTGTCAGACAGATGTACAGAATAGTAATGCTTACCAACGGAAGGAAAAACTTCTTTACCAATGAACTTCTTTCTTCTTCGCTCAAAGGTTTTCTTTCTTTTTTTAAGATTATATCTTCTTCATCCGGTGCCGGAATTTTATTCAATAAAACCGCAAAAATAATCAGAGGAATTATAAACAGTAAGCCTGTAGCAAACGGCATCCAGAATTCTGTAATCCCAAAACTGTCCATTAAAAATTTTCCGGCAGATTTTACGACTCCTGAAGAAACTACAAAGCTCGAACAGAGAAACAAACCGATAATTTCTGTGGTTTTCCTTCCTTCAATGTAGGAGAAAACGATTCCCCAGATCATTCCCAAAGGAATTCCATTGATGAACATGAACAGAATATTGTATGGCGCGGGTCCGACTGCAAATCCAAGCAATGCAAGCTCTGCGATTCCAATGAAAGCAAGTAGGAAAAGGATTCTTTTTTGTGGTTTCAGTTCAGAGATAAATTTAATCCCGATAAATTTTGAAATAAAATATCCGACGGCCTGCGCAATGATGATTAAAATTTTATAATCAAAACCAAAGAATTCCAGGTTACTGAAAGAGGCCACCGCAAAAGGTTTTCTGAAAGCATACATGCAGAAGTAAACCCCGAAAGCAGCGATGGCCGCTTTTAGAGTTACACTCAGTGTGTTGTTTTTTGACTGATAGGTCATCATGGTCTTAGAAATTAAGTTTAACTCCGATATTTCCTCTTACTCCGTAATATTCTACCTGCTCCGGTCTTTGCTCATCTTTGCCGAAATGGTAGATCAAAGGTTTGTTCAGAATATTGTTAACATCAGCAAAAACCGTGATGTGATTATTGATTTGGTATGAGGTTCCAAAGTCAAGATTGCTGTATTTTCCGTAGTAGGAATCGTAAAGATCTTCTTCAGCATACTCCACTGCAAACTTCCCTTTGTGGTTGTATGCCAGTCTTGCATTGAACCCTTTTTTCTCGAAGAACAGTTGAATATTGTACAGTTCTTTCGCCTGATAAGGAAGTTTTACCATTCTGCCACTTGGTTTTTCCATTTCAGAAGTCATGAAGGTTGCATTCAGCTGCGTTCCGAAATACTGCAGAAAGCCTGGAAGAAAGTCGAATCTTCTGTTGATTCCCAGTTCGATTCCGCCGAGCCATGCTGCTTTTCCGTTGTTGGGAGCACTGAACTGTACGCCATTGATTCCATTATAATTTCCAATAAAAGAATCCTGAAAAATTGGGTCTGTGATCGATTTATAGAAAACACCACCACTCAAAATCCCTACATTGGAAAAATAATATTCACCCATTAAATCAAGGTTGACAGAATATGTCGGGTTCAGGTTTGGATTTCCGCCTTTAAACTCATTGTCCGCTTCAATGTAAGTTCCGCCAGGAGTTAAATCACCAAAATTTGGTCTTGAGAACGTACGTGTTGCAGCAAATCGCAGATTGGTTTTGTCGCTGATCATGTATTTCAAATGCAGCATCGGTAACACCGCAAGATAGTTTTTGGTATTTTCCACGGGAGTCAGAACATCTTCAATAACATTATAACCTTTTACTTTGGTGTGCGTGTTGGAAAATCTCAAACCGCCCAAAATGGTTATTCTGTCATTGATTTTGTAGGTTCCCATTCCGTAGGCATCCGCATGTTTTTCAAAAACGTCGAAATTTCTTCCCAATGCTTTATTGTATTCCAGTGCTTCAGAATCGGTTTTATTGATGGTTAAATTTCCCTGATTCTGGAACCAGAACTGATCCATTCCTCCAGTGGAAAGTACGGGACCGAAAGTGTTTCCGATATTTGTATTCATCTCGCTCAGATAATTCGCACCTCCAGGTTGAGTGGTGATATGCTGACCAAAATCTGATAACAATGGAGCCGTTCCGTTTGACCAATTGTAGAAAATATCAGAAAAGCGTGCGTTACGTTCTTTATCGCGGTATTTTAATCCGTATTTTAAAGTTAATTTATCTGAGGCTGTGATTTCATGATTGAAACCTGCAACGATTTTATCTTTTTCCTGAACGTAGACTTTGTAGAATTCCAAATCGGTGAATCTCATTTGTCCGGCATCCATTTTAAAGTTCGGATCACTGTAAAAACCAAATAATGCATCAGGATCCTTTAAATCTAATTTTCCGCCATCTGCCTTCCAATAGGCTCTTGGGCCATTTCCTTGATCTGCAATATAATTCGGATTAATACCTACACCGTTTTGAGTATATTTAATGACATAATAAGAATTATTCTGCTTGTCGGGAACATTTCCATATTTGAAAAGGTTGTTGTAATACGAAAGATCCCAGTCGACTTTACTTTTACTGAACTGATGAACTCCGCCTAAAGAAACTGAAGTGAGTTCTGTAATCAACAAATTATGAATATTCTGAAGTTCAACTCTCGCCGTGTTGTTTGCAGCACTGAATTTATCGAATCGCACTCTGTGTTTATAATGCGTTTCATCGTCAGAAAGAGTTCCGTACATTCCTTTCAGATATAATGTGCTTTTCGGAGACAACACATATTCCAAAGCAGCGTTGGCTCCTGTGGTTTTTCTTACCCCGTTGTAATCGCGGAGTTCCATTCTGAAAACCCCTTCATCACCACTTCTTCGTGCTTCAAAATTATCCGTTGACCAGTTTCTGATAAAGTGCGAAAAGTTAACAAGATATCCGAATTTTTTATCCTTTGTTCTTCCTCCGTAAAGCAATCCCAAATTGTAAACTCCTTTATCCGACTTCGCATTGTATCCGGTTCCTAAAGTTCCTCTGAACTCAGTTTTCATCGGTGGTGTTTTTGTAATGAAATTAACACCACCGCCAATTCCATCTGCTTCCATATCAGGAGTGAAAGATTTGTTGACATGTACGTAAGAAATCAGTTCAGTCGGGAAAAAGTCGAATGCGGTAGCTCTTGAAGTGGTTTCTTCTTCAGCGGTCGGAAGTCTGTTTCCATTAATGGTTGTGGAAGCCCAAAATGGCGGAAGTCCTCTCAAAGAAACAAATCTTCCCTCTCCCTGATCACGTTCGATGGAAACACCCTGAACTCTCTGTACAGTTTCCGCAGCATTTCTGTCTGGTAGTTTTCCGATACCGTCTGAAGCGATAACGTTTGAAATATTGATCGCATTTTTCTGCATATTCAAAGCTCGGGCTTCACTGTTTTTCAAAGAACCTGTAACAATTACCTCATCAATATTCTTTTGTTTCTGAAACATTGAGATGATTCCCAAATCAAGGGACTGATCTGAGCTCAAATCAATCATCATATTTTGAGGCTCATAACCGATGTATGAAAATTGCAGATCGTAGTGACCAGGCTTAAGGTCATTGACTGAGAATTTTCCATCAACATCTGTAATGACGATTTTTGAGCTGCCCTTAATCTTAACCGTTGCACCCGGCAGTGGCTGACTGCTATCTGAAACTGTTCCGGTGACAATCTGCTTTTGTGCTGAGACAAATATCGTACAGCAGGCAAAGAGAGGAAATAAAGATTTTTTTATAATCGCTTCCATTGTTTACATATATTAAATTTCTATTGCAAAACAACTCAATAATTTTAATATATGTAAATTTATAATATTAATTTATATTTAATAAATGTTGGATGATTGTTAACTTAATCTTACAGAATTATAATTATATTTCTTTCACAAATACCAACTTGAGAGAATGTAAAACACTGATGAACAAAGCATTAATTGCTTAAATGCAAAATGAACTGCCAAGGGACAGTTCATTTTATATGATATTACAGAATGGAATTTAGATTAACAGATTTAAATATTCAAACTGTATAATTTTACTATTTGTAAACTTATGCCAACTTGAGAATAAGATTTCGATGATTTTTTTAATTCTTATCAGAATAAAAGTACAGCACCAACATCACACAGTCTTCGTCGGAAATACTGACCGGAACGTGTGGTAATTTACCGTTGAAATAAAGCGAGTCACCCTCCTGAAGTTCAATTTCCTCATTGTCAATGATGTACTTTACTTTTCCTTTTAAAATGTATTTAAATTCCCAGGCGTCGGTAATTACTTTATCTCTTTTTGAATTAGGTTTCAAGGTTAATAAAACTGCTTCAAATCCTAATGAGTGTAGGCTTTTGCTGAAAATATGCATGTACTTAAAACCTTCAGCTTCCACTTCTTTTTCAATGACCTGTTGATTTTCCTTCGGAACAAAAATGAATTTAGCATTAGATTTTTTCTCAACGCCTTCAAAAAAATAACTGGCATCAATATCCAAAGACTGTATCAATTCCAGCAAAACCGGCAATGAGGGAATTGTCCTTCCATTCTCTATCCTAGAAACCAAACCGTTGCTGACATGGGCTTTCGTAGCAAGATCGTTGATGGTAAGATTATTTTTCTTTCTTATGTCTTTTAATCTTTTTCCGATTCCTATTAAAAAATCACTCATTATTTAATGTTTCAAACTTTGTATTTATTGTGACTGTAAAAATAGCAAATAAATAAAGTGCTCTAGTAAATAAATGTTACAAATAGTAAATATTTTAATTACTATACTTATTCCTTATAAATTAATTACTTCGAACTAGGTATACAGAATTTTTAACACTTTTAGACGATAAGAATAATGCTGCGAGTCGCTTCATTGATATGATGATAAAGCATAAGTCAGTTCGTCCTTCGTTCATGTTGGATGACTTCATGCATTGTTGAATATTAAAATAGGTATCCTGCAGTCAAAAAATCATTTGAACATTGCTATTACAAAGGGACATGGAAATTATTCTACAGCTTAAACTACTGTAATTTTTCTGATCTTTTCATACACTTAAAGTTAACTACCAAACAAAGTTAATAACTCCAATAGAACTGTTGTATTAACACTTGTCAATATAACTGGAATTTCAGGCGGGAAATTCTGAAAATATATCAAAGTTTAAAGCGAAAAAAAATCCCGTAATAAACGGGATTTGAACTTCTTAAATTAAGAATTATTTTATTTCAACCGGAACCGATATTTTATCCCAATCCATTGTGAATCCATTGCTGTTTACTTTATAAACCAAAGATTCCTGTTTTGCCTGTAAAGGTTTTGTTTTAACATCAACACGCAAAGCATCTTTAGATTCTTCGTATTTATAAGCGCCCCACTGTTTTGACTCTTTATTAAAAACTGCAGTCCACGTTCCTGATTCTTTAGGTACTAAGAAAAAGCTGTATTTACCTGCAGGCAGTTTTTTACCTTGAACGGTAATATCTTTATCGGTTTCGAAAGTAGTTGCTTCATTGGCACCAGCACGCCATACTTTGTTGTAAGCTACTAAATCACCCCAGATTTTACGGTCTTTAACAGATGGACTCGCATAAGCGATCGTAATGTTAGCATCTTTAATTTTTCCGGTTGCAGTAGCCGCAGGGCTTGCAGGTTTTTTAGCTTCCTGTGCAAAAGCATTCACTGAAACCGTCATTGTTGCCAAAACAACTGCAACAGTTTTAATCATTGTTTTCATATTATTTTTGAATTGATTGTTCATTTATTTACGAAGTTACATCTTTCGGCTTATAAAACAGTAATCCAACTGCCGAAAATATAATCACTGCAGCTGCCCCAATGACGTTAAGCCAAAGGAAAGAAACGATATCGAACTGATAAACGGCTATCACCGCTATTTCTGCTAAAATTGCTGAAACAAACACATTCGCCCCGTTGATTTTTTTAAAGTAAAAGGCAACCAGAAAAATCCCCAATATCGGTCCGTAGAAAAGAGATCCCAAAACATTCACCGCTTCAATCAGTGAACCCATCTGAGTGGCAAACATGGCGACGCCGATCGAGAATATTCCCCATGCTAAAGTGTGCAGGCGGCTGTACTTCAATTCGGTTGCATCATCAGGAATTTCTTTTTTGAAGATTAAATGGACATCTTTCAATGAGCAGGCAGCCAAAGAATTCAGCGCTGCAGAGATCGAGCCCCAACTTGCCAGAAATATAACGGCAAACAGTAAACCGATCATTCCTACGGGCAAAGTGTTTTTGACGAAATACAGGAAAATGTAATTGGTATCCGTTTTCTCCGCATTGTAATTTGAATGATTAATTGCTTCCTCTACTCTGCCGTGAAGTTCCTTTACTTCGGTTTGCGTATTTTTAAAATGCTGAATAGTTTTGTTAAGTTGTGGAGATTGAGTTTCTTTCAACCTCAGAATTTCTTTTGATTCTGCATTAAATTTTGTCTGCAAATCCTGATGCTCCTTTTCAAATACCGCAGCCTGTTCAGGTTTTGTATCCTTTAAAAACTGATAAGACCTTTCATTAAAATAAACCGGAGCGGGTTTCAGGGAAAAGAAAGCAAAAAGTAAAGCTCCGATCAAAAGAATAGCAAACTGCATCGGAATTTTAACCAAACCGTTCAACAGCAAACCCATTTTTGCATTCGTATTGTCTTTCGCAGTAATATATCTTCCGACCTGACTCTGGTCGGTTCCGAAGTAAGAAAGTGCCAGAAAAAAACCGCCAATCAATCCGCTCCAGATATTGTATTTATCTTTCCAGTCAAATTCTGTGGTGATCACATTCAGCTTTCCGGATTTCCCTGCCAGATAAAGGGCATCGCTGAAACCAATTCCATTCGGCATATTTTGGATGAGCAGATAACCTGCGAAAGCCATGGTTCCCAAAATAATCAGAAATTGTAATTTTTGGGTATGAGCGATCGCTTTGGCACCACCAACATAGGTATAAATCAAAAGAATTCCACCGGTTAAAACATTCGTCAAATAAATATTCCAATTTAAGACACTTGACAGAATGATACTTGGAGCGTAGATACTGATTCCTGTCGATAAACCTCTGGAAAAGAGAAAAAGCATCGAAGTGAGCACCCTTGTTTTTTTATCAAAACGGTTTTCCAGATATTCGTAAGCGGTATAAACATTTAAGCGCTGAAAAATCGGAATGAAAGTAATGCAGATCACAATCATCGCCAAAGGAAGACCAAAATAATACTGAACGAAACGCATCCCGTCTGTATACGCCTGACCCGGTGCTGAAAGGAAAGTAATGGCACTTGCCTGTGTAGCCATAATACCGATGAGCACAATATACCATGGCATTTTATTATCTGCTTTCAGGTAAGATTCGTTGCTTTTTTGGCCACGGCCGATAAACACACCGTAAACTACCACCGCAACCAGTGTGAAAATAAGAACGGACCAGTCTATATTGCTCATGCCCAGAATTTAGTAAAGAGATAATAAAATACGATTTGAACTACAAGTGCGGCAGCCAGTAATATGTACCAGGTGTTCCAGTTTTTAAGTTGATTGTTCATCAGTTTTTCTGTGCAGATAAAAAATTTAAAAATAAACGTGCGGCTCCTACATTTCCGGCAGGCAGCTGTCTGAAAAATGCCAACGGTGTATAAATAAAATTCCCCTTTCCGTACTTGGTATATAAAGTTGAACCCTGCAAAGGGTCTTCACCGCTGTCGTGCATTTCAAAAAGCGGTTCATACCCCGCATCCCATTGATCTGGGAAATAGGCGCCACGCTCCTGTACCCAGCCGTTAAAATCATCCGCAGTAATTTTGTTCGGGTAGTTCAGTAATTTATGATTTGGATTTAAAAATTTAACCGCAGCATTCTCTTCCGTCACCCGCTTATTGGCAATGCTGAAATTATACATTCCCAGTTGATTAACCGTTGTATCCTGATTGGTATTGTACTGCATTACGAGATTACCACCGGCTTTTACATAAGACCATAAAAATGGCATCCAGCGACCCAGTTTTTTCTCTTTGTTATTGGCGCGAACGCCCAATACAATCGCATCGTATTGCGAAAGTTTGTTGAGACTTGAGTTTCCTCCAGATCCATCAGGATTGCCATAAAAATCTTCGTCTTTCAAGACATCTACCCTAATATCCGCAATGCGCAGAAACTCAGGAATAAAATCGCCAGCACCTTCTACGTAAGCTACTTTTCTAATCCTGGACTGAATATCTCCTTTCATCACGGCAACCGTTGCAGTTTCAAAATATTGTAACGATGGTAAATGTGGATATTGAATTAATACCTGCTTTTTATTGTAAGTTATTCCATCTGCAACAAAATTGGCATCCAATTGCAAACGATTAGAACTGATTGAGGCAAGCTTGGTTTTTGGAATAACATAATCAACTGTAAATTCTTTACCATTGATAGATTTTAAATCCCCGCCACCTAATCGTTCTCCGTTAAACATTAGATTGACTTTTCCATTACTGAACTGTTTATTTGAATTAACCTTAAAATTTAAGCTTAAATTCAAATCTTTATTTTCTTTAATTAAATATAATGGCTGAGCAAATTTCAGTTCTAAGGCAGGAATAATACGCAAGGCTTCCACCACATCACCCCGCACCGGATCTAATTTTTTGAATGACAGAGGAAGTTTGACCTGAAACTTTTCTGCACCGATTTTTAAGTCAATCAATACATTCAGTGGTGATTCTGTTTCCGGCAAACCGATTGATGTTTCATTCGGAACAGAGAAAGTGGCTGCGTCCGTGGCAGGTTTTGCCAACCAATACGGTTCTGTAAGTGCTGCATCAACAGGAATCTGAATTTTATGTTCGATGGTGATTAAAGAATCTTTTGACAGTTTTCTGGTAAAGCTTTCAGACTGATTCAACCATTTTACATTTTCCAAAACGACAGAATTTTCAGCTCTTGAAATCAAATTTAATCTGAAATTGTACTGATCTCCGGCAACCGCTTCAGCCTGATTGGTCACTACCTCACCCATAAATCCCACGCAACTTAAAATGATTTGATCAAGAGATTTATTTTTATCCTTTTTTAGGTCTGAGTCTTGCAGCGCCATGACCTTTTTTCGTAAGGCAAGCAAAGCAGGCAAACTCAAATCAGGTTGATTGAAATTAAAGGCAGAAATAATTTTATCCAAAGACTGGTCAATATCAGCGTTTCCTTTGGCCGTCCAGTTTTTTATTACGCCATCAAAAAGTGTAGATTTTGCGGGCTCACCGGCAACGTGACTGAAATATTCAGTTTTGATTCCGGCTACAGATTGCGTTCCTGCTCCCTGACTTTTATGCAGACTTCTGCTTAGTCCTGCCAGTTCACCATAGCCCATTCCCAGTTGCGCATCATATTGCCCAACGGTAATTTTCAGTTGATTTTCAGCAGTTGTATTGACTGCTCCAAATCGGAAAGTATTCCACAATACCCGTTTTGGTTGCCATACATTGACGTATTTCAGTTGATTAGGGAAAGCATTTTTATCGCCTGCCAGTTTAAAAGCTTTTTCAGCAACCACAGCCGAAGCCGCATGTTGTCCGTGGCCTGCCGCAGCGGTAGGCGGAAAACGACAGATGATCACATCGGGACGGAATTTACGGATGACCCAAACTACATCAGCGATAATCATGTCCTCATTCCACTGTTTAAAAGTATCGGTCGTATTTTTAGAAAACCCGAAATCAATCGCGCGGGTAAAAAACTGCTGAGCGCCGTCTAACTTTCTTGCCTCCAAAAGCTCATGCGTTCTGATCAAACCCAAAGCAGCACCCTGCTCTGTTCCCAGTAAATTCTGACCGCCATCACCTCTGGTTAACGATAGGTAGCCTGTTTCCACATTTTGCTCGTTGATTAACCAAGAGAGCAATCCAGTATTTTCATCATCGGGATGAGCCGCCAGATATAAAACTTTAGGAATATTTTTGAGCGTTTTGAGTTCGCGGTAAATTTCAGATGATTTTGAAGGACGAACCTGCTGACCCAAACAAAAAACCGAATAAAAGCCAAGAATAAATACAGTGATTACTTTTCTGAACATTTGAATTTGCTTTGCAAGGCAAATATAAGTAAATCGTTTTTCTTTCGACCTTAAAAGAAAAAGTACCTAGCAAATCTAAACATTCTGTTATTTTCTTAGTAAAATCTTCATTTTAGTATAAAACTAAAGTCTAACTATGTCAACTTCGACTGTCTTAAATGAGTAAAATTAGATTACAAAAAAATTTAGCCGGTAAGAAAACTACAGGATGAAAATGAGCTTTGCAGCAGTTACTTAATTTGGTTGAGACTATTTATGGATGATTAAGGTACATAAAGTTAGGTAATATCTGCCTTGTTAATAAAAATTAATTATTATTAACTTGAGTGACAAATTGGGACAAATTTTACAAAAACTAATTGAAATATGACAAATCAAAACAATATCAATTCCGAATAATCATTTAATAATCAGTCATTTAAATTATTTGAGTTTGATTGAATTTGTGCGTCTACTTTCCGATACAAAACTTAGAAAAAATATTCCCTAGCACCTCATCATTTGTAACTTCTCCCGAAATTTCTCCCAGATGTTCCAGAGCATTTCTTAGTTCATAAGCCAATAGTTCGGTGGAAATTTGAGTGGTGATAGCATCCTTTACTTTATCTACCGCCTCTAATGATTTTCCTAAGGCCTCATAGTGACGTTGGTTCGTGATCACCACATTGCCTTCTTCAGACTGTAATTGCTCAACGTAAGACGATAATTCGTCTTTCAAATCCTGAATGTTTTGATTCTCTACGGCTGAGATGGTTATGAAATCAAATTCCTGAGAAATTTCAGACCTGAAAATGTTTTCAACAAGTTCATATTGATGTGGCAGGACTTCATCAATTTTTGTAGCGCAGATAATGAGTTTCAAATCTTCTCTCTGTAACGACTTTATCATTTCAATGTCTTCCGAAAAGTCTTCTGTGGCTGCATCGGTCAGATATACCAGAATATTTGCATTTTCTACTTTTTCCTTCGCTTTTTTTACACCAATCGCTTCAATTTCATCCATTGTTTCACGTAATCCTGCCGTATCTATCAGACGGAAAGCATGCCCCTTAATATGAAGAATTTCTTCAATTGTATCTCTGGTTGTTCCTGCAATATTGCTGACAATGGCTCGCTCTTCCTTTAGTAAAGCGTTTAACAGCGTAGATTTTCCAGCGTTAGGTTTCCCGATAATAGCAACTGCGGTTCCGTTTTTGATTGCATTTCCGTATTGGAAACTTTCAATAAGAGAAGTTAATTTAGATTCAATTTTATCGAGCAATTGATTCAAAGCGCTTCTGTCAGCAAATTCTACATCTTCCTCCGCAAAATCCAACTCCAGTTCAATCAGAGAAACAAAATTTAACAAATCTGTTCTTAAAAATGAAATTTCATTGGTAATGCCACCTTTTAACTGATTCAATGCTACTTTTCTTGACGCTTCATTTTCTGAAGCAATCAAATCTGCAATTGATTCTGCCTGACTCAGATCTATTCTTCCATTCATGAAAGCACGCATTGTAAACTCACCGGCTTTTGCCATTCTCGCTCCGTTTTTAATCAGAACTTCAAGAATTTTCTTAGCAATATGCGGTGAACCGTGAAACGAAATTTCCACAGAATCTTCCGCAGTAAATGTTTTTGGAGCTTTAAAAACAGAAATCATCACCTCATCAATGACCTCTTCAGCATCCTTTATAAAACCATAATGAACCGTATGTGAATCTGCTTTTTCCAGATTTTTACCCTGAAAAACTCTGTTAACAATTTCAAAAGACTGATCGCCGGAAATTCTGATAATTCCGATGGCTCCGATTCCGTTTGCAGTAGCAAGTGCGCAGATTGTGTCGTGGTTCATGCTGCAAAATTACGCAAATTTAGCAGGTTAAAAAATTCAAAACAATCAAAGTTCAATGTATTTTTTGAGGAGCAGGAAACCTGTTCTCCGCCATATCTTAACATCCTAATACTGTCACAGCAAACCGCCGTCACCTGAAAAAAAAGCCCTGCGTCATCTGATGCAGGGCTTTCTTATTATATTTTTATCTTACAGAGGTTTTACCATATCTAAGAACCAGTTTTTCACTTCACCTTCCAAATGAGGAGCCAGTTTTTCTTGACAGGTTCTGTGATAATCGTTCAACCAGTTGATTTCTTCAACAGATAAAATTTCTTTTGCAATCGTATCTTTAAAGAACGGACAGAACGTCAATGTTTCAAATTCATAAAAAGTACCGGAACTTGTAGTTTCAGATTCTCTTACGGCAATCAGATTCTCATGACGGATTCCGTATTCACCTTCTACGTAGTATCCAGGTTCATTTGAGCATACCATTCCTACTAGTAATTCCTGAGGATTCAGATCTTTTCTGATGTTTTGCGGACCTTCATGTACATTCATAAAACTTCCCACACCGTGACCCGTTCCGTGATTAAAATCTTTAGCATTCATCCATAAAGGCAACCTTGCAATGGCATCCAGCTGTACACCTCTTGTACCTTTTGGAAATCTCACCATCGAAAGACGGATTAATCCCTGTAGAACCAAAGTAGAATTTGTTTTAAACTCTTCAGAAGCCTTTCCTAGGGCAAAAGTTCTCGTAATATCAGTAGTTCCTTCCAAATACTGACCTCCTGAATCCACTAAAATTGTTGATTCATTCGTTACTTCTTTACTACCTTCTTTCTTCGCAGAATAGTGCATGATGGCACCATTATCTTTATAACCGACAATGCTTCCAAAACTTTCCCCTACGAAATTTTCTCCCTCAGCACGGAAACCTTTCAGTTTTTGCCCGATTGAATACTCATTCATCGCTTCTTTTCCTGCTGTATGTGTTAACCAGTAAAGAAATTTCACCATTGCAACACCATCTCTCACCATTACTTTTCTGAAACCTTCCAATTCAGTATCATTTTTCTGAGCTTTCATCAGATTTCCAGGAACTGCAGCTTTTATAAACTTATTACCTACCTTTAGAGCTTCAAAAATAGACTGATTACTGTTTGGTGAGATTAAGACTTTTTCGTTTTTGATGGTTCTTAGGTGATTATAGAATTCTTCATAAGGCATCATCTTCACCCACGCTTCATCCATTTGCTTTCTCGCATCAACCTCCATTTTTTCAAGACCTGTGAACAATATTGCATCATTTTTAGTAATTATAATGTATCCTAAAAATACAGGATTGCTTTCCACGTCACTTCCTCTCAAATTCAGGGTCCAAGCAACATCATCAAGACTGGAAATCACATGAACCGTCACTTCCTGACTTTCCATTTTTTGACGGATAGCCGCAATTTTATCAGTCACAGATTTCCCTGCTCTTTCAACAGGATGGGTATAGATAGGATTTTTTGAAGCTTCCCCTCTTTCTTTCCAAACATATTTCAACAATGGATTGTCTACCAGTGTAATGTTTTTCGCATTCAGTTTTCCAAAAAGCAGTTCCCAATTAGCGTGAGAGGTTGCTAAAGCATTCACAGCCACCTTGCCGTTCGCAGGAATTTCAGAAATAATCCAGTCGATATAATTTGGAGTTCCTTCCATTCCGTCTTTGAAAAGGTCAATTCCTGAACCAGCCAGTTCGATAGGAGCCTGTGTAAAATACCTCCCATCTGTCCAAAGTCCGGCCTTATCTTTTGTAATCACTACAAAACCTGCAGAGCCTAAAAACCCTGACAGCCAAGCTCTTTCCTGCCATTCTTCAGGTAGATATTCGCTCATGTGTGGGTCTGCAGAATATATGATAAATGCATCAACATTATTTTTTTGCATCTCCTCACGGAGCGCAGCTACTTTTTCGCTTGAAGTCATTTTTATAAATTTTAAAGACCGAAAGTTACAAAAAAATCAAGTGCGCTAATTAGATTTAGGGATGTTTTCAGTAAGGAACTCTTCTTTTTTCAGGAGCTTCATCCGGCTATCCGCTCATACTCCTCACGCCATCGCCTTTTCGTCTGTAACGAAAGCCCGCCGCTCGCTCCGCGGTAACCGCTGCTATCCGGGCTAGGTTGAAGTCACTGAATAACTGTATGTTATCTGTATTGCAATTTTTTTCAGGTACCATACCTCCGAATCATTATTAATTTCATAATATTTTGGAAAGGTTCTTGCTATTCATTAAAAATGAAAACACAGAATTACCAAAATCACAGGAAATTTTATCCACCTAATCACTTCATTTTACTTCCATTGCTGATAATTTTAGAAGCTTATGGAATCTATAAAATTTGGGACGACGAAGCAAATCAACTGGTATGGATTTTATTTTCCACAGTTATATTTCTGATTTTCTATCTGGCGTTTATGACCAGACAGCATTATGCGATCGGACTTCAAAACCGAATCGTAAGATTAGAGTTCAGACAGAGGTATTTTGAGATTTTCAATACAAGGTCGGATGATGTTTCTGAAAAACTGAGTTTCGGACAAATTGCAGCTCTGAGATTCGCCTATGATGAAGAGTTTAAAGAGCTTTTATACCAAGCTTTAAACGAAAATATTTCAGGAGACGAAATCAAAAAATCTATCAAAAACTGGCGTCCCGATAACGAAAGAATTTAATTATATAATCACTAAAAATAAATTATTATGAAAAAGTTATCTTTATACAGTATGAGTCTTTTTGCCATTCTGTTATTGACAAGTTGTGAAGCAGTAGAAACAATCTTCAAAGCCGGAATGTGGTGGGGAATAATTGTAGTTGTTGGCATCGTCGCCTTATTATTATGGCTGTTTTCTAGGGGTAAAAACTCTTAACCAAATTTTTATGAATCAATCAGACCAAGAGATCATTTCTCACTTAAAGCCGTCAAAGATTGTTAAGATTATGAAGGATCCGGTAGCTTCTGCAAAGGCAGTGAATCTTATTTACACTTCCGATGCAGAGACGGCCGGTATAATCCGTAGAAAGAGAGGTAAAAAATACCTGTATTTCAAAGACGGTGAGAAAATCAAAGACAAAGAAGAGATTAAACGAATCAACGGTTTGGTTATTCCTCCGGCATGGGAAAATGTCTGGATATGCGCCATCGATAATGGCCATCTTCAGGCAACGGGTCTTGATGCGAGAAAAAGAAAACAATACCGATATCACTCGCTCTGGAGCGCATTGAGAAATCATACAAAATTCTACAGAATGCTTCAGTTCGGATACGCTTTGCCTGAGATTCGTCTGCAACTGGAAAAAGACTTAGCCTTAAGAAATTTCGAGAAAAGAAAAATTCTTGCATTAATTGTGAGTTTAATGCAGCGTACCAATATCAGAATTGGTAACAGCATTTACGAAAAACTTTACGGGTCTTTTGGACTCACTACTTTGAAAGGAAAGCATGTAAAAGTGGAAGGACAGAAAATCAACTTTGCTTTTAAAGGGAAAAAAGGAGTGATGCATGATGTGAATCTGAAAAGCAAGAGGCTGGCAAAAATGATCACCAAATGCAAAGAGATTCCGGGAAAAGAACTTTTCCAGTATTATGACAGTGAAGGAAACCGCCACAATATTGATTCCGGAATGGTGAATGATTACATTAAAGAATTAAGCGGGGAAGATTTTACGGCAAAAGATTTCAGAACCTGGTCAGGAACGGTGAATGCGCTGATTGCATTCAAAGAAATCGGGTATGCCGAAAACAATACTCAATACAAAAAGAAAGTAAAAGCCGCATTGGATATCGTTGCTGAACATTTAGGAAATACCAGCACGGTATGTAGAAAATACTACGTTCATCCCCTTGTTATTAATTTATACGAAAACAATTCCATCAGAAAATATTTGGATGCTCTAGAGGTAATTGAAGAAAATGATGGTAAAGCAGGACTAACACAAGAAGAAAAATTAGTTTTAAAGATTTTGGAGACCGAAAAAATGTGAGGTCTACAATGATACAGTAGATTTTTTTTCTAAAAAGTGTCATTACTATTTCTTTGAAAATAAAAAGCATTGAGTATTTTAGCATAAATTAAATAATTTATAATTTGTCAAATATAAATATTGGTAAGCCTAAATTACTTTCTGTAACATTATTTTTGCTCAGCATTTCTACATTTACGACTTTTACTTACATACCTTCTGAGTTTAAAACTGGAGGCGGTTCATGCTATCAAGGAATTTCTGTTCTCATGACAAACGCGGTCATGATATTTTGTCTAGGTCTATTCTCGCTATCATTTGTTTTAACATTTCTGAGGAAACATGAAATTTCTGTCTTAATTTCTGTTATTTCAGTTATTTTTTGACTGTTGTGGGCTATTGCCAACTCAGTGAATCAACTTATTGATGGATTGCTATATTTTTCCTTTTTTGCTGTTGCAGGATTTTTTAATGTATACTATCATATACAAGTAAGGAAAATCAGAATTTTCAGCAATCTCTAAGAATTTTATAACATCTAATTACGGTAATAAAATTCACATTTCACTTGGGAAGCAAATTCACGCTTGACATTAAATAAAAGTTGTAAATTTGTAAAAAGCAAAAATTAAACAATACAACGTAATATGTCAAAAGCAATTTCGCAAGTACCATTTGCAGTAAACGAACCGGTAAATTCTTACGAACCGGGTTCTCCGGAAGTAAAATCTCTGATTGCTCAGTACAAAAAGATGTGGGCGCAAAAGATCGAGATTCCAATGATTATCAATGGTAAAGAAGTAAAAACTGACGATAAAGTTCAGCTTCAGTCTCCTCAGGATCACGCTCACGATTTCGGGTTCTATCACAGAGGGACTATGCAGCATGTAGATGATGCCATCAATTCTGCTTTAGCTGCAAAGAAAAAATGGAACGAATTGGGTTGGGAACACCGCGCTGCGATTTTCTTAAAAGCTGCTGATCTTTTGGCAGGACCTTACAGAGATGTGATCAATGCTGCAACGATGATCGGACAATCTAAAAATGTTCATCAGGCAGAAATTGACGCAGCTTGTGAGTTCATTGATTTCTTGAGATTCAATGTAGAATTTATGACAGAAATGTATTCTGAGCAGCCGGTTTCCGATGCAGGAATCTGGAATCGTTTAGAATACAGACCGTTAGAAGGATTCGTCTTTGCGGTAACTCCGTTCAACTTTACAGCAATTTCAGGAAACTTGCCGGCTTGTATGGCAATGCTTGGAAACGTTGTGGTTTGGAAACCTTCAGACAAACAAATCTATTCTGCAAAAGTAATCATGGATGTTTTAACAGAAGCAGGTTTACCAGCAGGTGTAATCAATATGATTTTCACAGACGGAAAAGAAACTGCTGAGAAAGTTTTGGCACACAGAGATTTTGCAGGACTTCACTTTACAGGATCTACAAAAGTTTTCCAGGGAATGTGGAAGATGATTGGCGACAATATTCACAACTACAGAACCTACCCAAGAATCGTTGGAGAAACTGGTGGAAAAGATTTCGTAATCGCTCACCCTTCTGCAAATGTAGAAGCTGTAGCTACAGGTTTAGTAAGAGGTTCTTTTGAATACCAAGGACAAAAATGTTCTGCGGCTTCAAGAGCATATATCCCAAGATCAATTTGGGCAGATGTGAAGAAAGTAATGGAAACTCAGATCGGTTCAATTAAAATTGGTTCGCCTGAAGATCCTTCGAACTTCGTGAATGCAGTAATCGACAAAAACTCATTCGAAAAATGCAAAGGGTATATTGACAGAGCTGAAGCGTCAAGCAATGCCAATGTGATCATCGGTGGTAAATGTGATGATTCTAAAGGATGGTTCGTGAGTCCTACAGTAATCGAGACTACAGATCCTCAGTATGAAAGTATGGTAGAAGAAATCTTCGGACCGATCTTATCAGTGTACGTTTATGAAGACAAAGATTGGTCAGAAACACTTAAAATTGTTGATTCTTCTTCTCCTTATTCGTTAACAGGTTCTGTATTTTCACAAGACAGATATGCTACTGACGAAGCTTTCAAAGCGTTGGAAAATGCTTCTGGAAACTTCTACATCAATGATAAACCAACTGGTGCAGTTGTAGGTCAACAACCTTTCGGTGGAGGTAGAGCTTCAGGAACAAACGATAAAGCAGGTTCTAAAATGAATCTTTTGAGATGGACATCTGTACGAAGCATTAAAGAAACTTTCGTTTCTCCGAAAGATTATAAATATCCTTATTTAGGATAAGTAATCATTAATGTTTATAAATACTTGTTTATCAATTAATAATAAAGCTCCGGAATTTTCATTTCGGAGCTTTTATTTAGAATTAACAATAATTTAATATTTTTTATTATTTAATTAGCAATAAACAGACTTTTACGGAATAGTTATTGAATACAAGACAGTACACCATAAAAGATATAATTATTATGAAAAATTTAGTTTTATTAACCTTAGGGATCGGATTTTTAGCAGCGAGCTGTGGAACAAAAGAAAAGCAAATGTCATCAAGTAACACAGATTCTACATCTGTCGAAGCAGCGCAAGCCGCACCGATAGTAGCAGATACTGTGACAACAGTTCCAATGGATTCTACGAAAGTAGATTCAGCTACTACTCCTGCAACCAGATAAAAATCCTAAAGTAAAAATGGAAAATCCGCAGACGAAAATTCTGCGGATTTTTTTTATATTTGAATAACAAACATTAAAAAATTTACTATGAAAAAATTATGGATAACAGCGGTCTTAGGAATATTAGTTTTCGCAAGCTGTGCTGATAAAAAAGAAAACAGAGAAGAGTTCAAAGCAGATCACAATAAAGATTCTACTCGAAATGATCTCGGAGACTCTGCGGTTGCCAATTCAGAACAAAACGTTGCTGATACTACAAATCTGGCGAATGATACGGTGAAGAAGCCAACAGATTACAAGAGCAAAGAATCACGACCAAACACCGAAGTGGGAGGATCTAGATAATAAAAGTAAATCCACGGAAGTCTCTGTGGATTTTTTATTTTAAAACATTTTCGTACCTATTATCTCTAAATATTTTAACTAAATTTTATGAATTGAATTATTGATAATTATAAAGCCTTATATTAACATAATTATTACATTTGTATCCAATAAAATATTTCATGAAAAAAACAGCAATATTATCACTTCTTTTTTTTGCAGTGATCGCTTTCGGACAAGGAATCAAATTTGAAGAAGGCAATTTTAAAAGTCTTTTAGCAAAAGCTAAAAAAGAAAACAAACTTATTTTTATAGACGCTTACGCAGTTTGGTGCGGACCGTGTAAACTGATGGTTAAAAACATTTTCCCTCTGAAACCCGTTGGTGATTACTACAATGCCAATTTCATCAATGCTAAAATTGATATGGAAAAAGGTGAAGGTATTGATTTGGCAAAAAAATACAATGTAAAAGCTTTCCCTACTTATTTATTCATCAATGGTGATGGCGAAGAAGTTCACAGAACTTTAGGGTATGTTGAGGAAAAAGATTTCATTCAGTTTGCGATGGATGCAGGAGATCCGAACAAAAGACTGACTTCATTGAAACAAAAATTTGAAAAGGGAGAAAAAGATCCTGAATTTTTGAAAAACCTTGCCGGTCTTACCATTTATAATGATGCAGATTTTGCTGGAAAAGTTCTAAACCGTTATTTCAGTGCAAAAACTACTTTAGATAAAGATGATGTTCAGATGCTTCTTTCAGGAACTCAAAGTACAGAAAGTCCTCTGTATAAAATTTTCCAGGACAAAAAACAAGAAATCATCAAGGTAATGCTTGCTGACCGTTACGAAATGTTTGAAAAAAACATCAAGCTGAATACGATCATGAAAAAGACATACAGTGCTGATACAAAAAAATGGAATGACGCTTATTTCTATACTGAGACTCAGAAATTCATGACAAAAGAAGAATCTGAAAAACTTTTAAAAAGGGCAAAATCAAACAGAGCTTTAAAAGAAAAAGATTTTGCAACCTATGAGAAAATGACTTTAGATCTTTACAAAGATTACTCTGCTGCAAATTCAGAAGAATTGAATTCAATCGCATGGAATTTCTTTGAAAATGTAAGTACAAAATCATCTCTTGAAACTGCAGTACAATGGGCTCAGGAATCTGTAAAGAAAAATGAAAATTATGCTAATACAGATACACTTGCCAATCTTTACAACAAAGTGGGTGACAAGAAAAATGCTAAACTTTGGGCTGAAAAGTCTATTGCATTAGGAAAAGCAGCAGGTGAAGATACTGCAGATACCGAAAAAATATTGAAGAGCTTATAAACTTTAATTTAACTAATAGAAAATCCGCTGAAATTTATTTCAGCGGATTTTCTATTAGTTATAGGTCATCGTCAGTTCGAGTAGCGAAGCGTATCGAGAACTTTTTGTTATACTTAATGAAAATTTCCCGATACGGTTTTCTTCAAAAACCTAGTCGAAATGACGTAGCTCTTAAAATATTCAGCAAAATATTTATTAATATTGAAACAACACACTTCCCCAAGTAAATCCGCTACCAAAAGCTGAAAGAAGAACTAGATCTCCTCTTTTGATTTTACCCAATTCTATAGCTTCGCTCAAAGCAATTGGAATAGAAGCCGCGGTTGTATTTCCGTATTTTTGGATGTTATTATGGATCTTTTCATCAGGTAAACCAAATTTCTGCTGCACAAACTGAGCAATTCTCAGATTCGCCTGATGTGGAATAAACATATCCAAATCTTCAACCGTCTTTCCTGCTTTATCTAAAGCTTCCTGCATGGTTTCAGGGAATCTTGTAACAGCATGCTTGAAAACAAAGTTTCCGTTCATGATTGGGTACACTTCCTTGTCGGTTACATTTTCAGGCTCTTTTCTCATTCTGTCGCTCCAGCCATATTTTGAACCAGGAAACTGCGTACACAATTCGTCTGCATATTTTCCTTCAGAATGCATATTCATGGCTAAAATATCTCCAGCATTTTCATCTTCAGTTGCTGAAAGCACAATCGCCCCTGCTCCATCTCCGAAAATAACAGAAACACCTCTTCCTTCATCTGAAAAATCAAGCCCGAAAGAATGAACTTCCGCGCCTACAACCAAAATATTTTTATACGTTCCGGATTTAATAAAAGCATTGGCGACACTCATCGCATATACAAACCCTGAACACTGATTCCTCACATCCAAAGCACCGATGGTATCGCAACCCAACATCTCCTGAAGCAGAACACCACAACCAGGGAAATAATAATCAGGTGAAAGCGTTGCAAAAACAATGTAATCAATATCTTTTGCTGTTAAGCCAGCATGCTGAAGAGCTTTTTCAGAAGCTTTAAAACCAAGGAATGCAGTTGTTTCCTGTGCATCATTTCTGTTGATTCTGTGTCTTCGCTCCTTAATGCCAGTTCGCTCGGTAATCCACTCATCATTGGTGGTCATTAATTTTGCTAAATCATCATTGGTGACAACATGATCCGGAACGTGAAATCCAATCCCTTTTATTGTACTTTTAATCATATAGTTTGTTTAATTTTGGTAAAGATAAAACTTTATTTTACACATAGATTTTTTTAAAATTTATAGTATTTTTACTTTATGCCTATCAATACAATTTACAGAGATTCAGGATGCGAATGGATAGACGTAGAAGCACCTACGGACGAAGATATGAAGTATCTGCACGAGAGATATGAGATTAATAATCTCCTTTTGGAAGACACTTTAGACCCTAATCATTTGCCCAAATATGAAGAAGATGGAAATGTGAAATTTTTTCTTCTCCGTGAAAGCACAGAGCTCGAACGCAAAAACCTCAACACCATCAGCGATATAAGCACCAAGATTGGAATTTTTCTTTTAGAAAAGACCATTATTACGGTGCACAGAATGAAGGCAAAAAGCATTACCGATACCAAGAAAGAAGTGATGGAAAGTCAAGATCCGGTACACACTCATAAAATAGCACTAATGATTTCTTTGGTGATTATGAAAAGTTTTGATGACGAAGCGATCAGCCTTTTTGAAACCATGGATAATATTGAAAATGAAATTTTTCTTAAAAATACAAATCACACCAATCAAATAAGACGTCTGTATAAACTGAAAAGAAAATCCGGACTAAACTCAAGAGTTTTAACAATTTCAAACGATGCGATTGATAAGTTTAAATTGCTGAAGTTAGAAGATTCTGAAGTCGTCGATTTAAAGGATAAGCAAAAGGATGTTGTTGCCGATTTTGATCACTTGAATATTCAGATTACCAACTTAATTTCAATGTTTCTAGCGTTGTCTGATCAGAAAGCTAATCAGGTAATGAAAGTCTTGGCAATTTATTCAGTCTACTTTTTGCCGATTACATTTATTGCCGGTTTATATGGAATGAACTTTGACAATATGCCAGAACTTCACACAAAGCATGGATATTTTTATACATTGGGATTAATGGCAGTGATTGTGATTTGTACGTTTATCTATGCGAGGAGAAAACAGTGGTAATTCAATTAAAAACAAAAAAAATCACCAATACTTTTTTCATTCCGCAGGAATCTAAACTTAATTATCTACCGCTGATTTAGCAGAATAACAAAGAAAAAAATGCTAAATCACTTAAATCAGCAAGAGAAAAAACACCAAACCAAAATCATGAAAACCGAAATCCTTCAAAAAATTCTTGAGGACGACGTACTTTCTCAGGAATCAAAAGAAAAGCTCAGCGCTTTACATGAAAACATTTCCACTAAAGAATTTTCAGACATTCTCGATGCAGAAGGCAATCAGTATATCGAGTTTGTACAGGAAGGAGGTGGCGTTTGGGGAAGTGCATTGGTCGGATATCTTTATGCTTTAGAAATCTTCGGAATCCGTTTTCTGAAAGTTGCAGGAACCAGTGCAGGAGCTATCAACACGATGCTTATCGCCGCCTGTAAAACCAAAGAAGAAGCAAAAAGTGACGTCATTAAAGACATCCTTTTCAACTGGGATTTTGCAGATTTTATGGATGGCAAACCGTATGTGAGAACCACCATTCATGCGATGCTCAACAATAAAAATTTCATTAAAATCAATTTGATTATCATTTCTGTAGTCATGTTGATTCTTATTGCGTTGCCATTTATTATTTCATCTGAAACAATTCTTAATGCTAAACTTTTATTTTTAGTTCCATTAATACCCATTATCATTGGGTTTATCTGTTTTAAAAAATTTTACAATGATTTCAGGAAAAGCAACAGCGGACTGAATCCTGGAAATGTTTTTCTAAAACAAATGACCGATGTGATGAACGGATTTGAGATCAAAACCGTTGCCGAACTGAATAAAAAATTCATTCAGAAAGAAGATCAAATGAATCTCAATTACCGGTACGGAAACGGAATGGAGTTTTACACCAACGCTCTGAACGGAATTGAAGATATTAAAATGAATAATCTCGAACACATCGATGAGACGCGTTACCGAATATTCTTCGAAAGTGCTGAAAACAATGATTACTACAAAAAGAATCCGTTTTATCAGCTTCAAACCGAATATATCGTCATCACCACAGATATTAATGCAAAGATAAAAGTCGAATTACCGACAATGGCGAATCTTTATTGGTCTGAGGAAGAACTGAAACACATCAGTCCGGCTGAGTTTGTGCGGGCTTCCATGTCTGTGCCTTTCTTTTTTGAACCTATGCAAAAGCTCATCAATAAAGACGACGATTCAGTGAAATACGCTTGGAAATTCTGGATGAATACTCAAAAAGAAGACATCTATCCTGTCGGAATTTTCATTGACGGCGGTACTCTTTCCAATTTCCCGATTGATCTTTTTCACATGAATGATATTTTTTATCCGAGACTTCCCTTGTTTGGAGTACAACTCACCAGCGACTCTGAAATCTTGGGGGAAAAAGGAAAAACAAGCGAACAAATCATGAAAACTCCCCTCTCCTACGCCGGAAATATTATCGGAACTTTAAAAGGCTTCAACGATAAAACATTTCTGACCAAATACTCTTTCTATAATCTGTACAGCATCAAAACCGTGAATTGTGGTACGAGCAGCTGGCTTAATTTCTTTATGAAAAGAGATGAAAAAGAACAGCTCTTCAACGCCGGATTTCTCGCAGCCTTAGATTTTCTGAATCAATTTGACTGGGCACAGTATAAGTGCGAAAGAATGATGGTCGCAATGAAAGAGAAAAAGATTTTGAAGGAGGAGGATACGAAGACGGTGGGGTAAGAAATTTTAAGTATTTTCGTATGATATTACTCTACAAAAGATGAAAAGAAAGTATTTTGTGATCATTGGAATTCTAATAATCATTGCATTGATAGCTTTTCCCGTAATCCATATCTTAAAAACAAAATGGAATGAATCTGATGAGAAAATTATCAATCCAAATGGTTACGCCAATGATGCGAGTCAATTGAATTTAACGAAAATCGATACATTAATAAAAGTTCCGAATAGTAAAACTAAAATCGTAAATCAACTGAAACAGGTATTGAAATATGCCAATGAAAAAAATCTGAAAATTTCGATTGCAGGAGCTCAACATAGTATGGGTGGACATTCTATTTATCCCAATGGAATCCTCCTGAATATGCTTCCTTATAAACATATAGAGCTCGATCAAGAAAATAATATTTTGACAATTGGCTCCGGTGCGTTGTGGCAAGACGCAATCAATTATTTAGACAAATATGGCAAATCTGTTGCGGTAATGCAGGCTTTCAGTTCGTTTTCCGTGGGCGGTTCGATGAGTGTGAATGGGCATGGATGGCAAAAAAATCTGCCTCCCGTTTCTTCGAGTGTTATGTCATTTACTTTAATGAACTACAATGGCGAAATTATTAATTGCAGCCGAGAAGAAAATCCCGAATTATTTAGATTGGTGATTGGTGGGTATGGACTTTTCGGGATTATTCTTGATGTGAAATTGAAAGTTGTAGATAATTTGGCTTTAAAATACAAGTCGGTCAGTATGAATTCTGACGAATATCTTTCTTATTACAAAAAATTCATCACAGATAATCAAAACGTAAATCTTGTCTTTGGTAGATTGCGAATTTCAGATAAAAAATTCTTAGATGAAGCCACCATTATTTATTTTGAAAAATCTAACGAAAAGCCACTCTCACTTGAAAATCAACGCACAAAAAATAAAGAGATAAGGCGTATCGTTTTCAGAAGTACGGTTGACAGCGAATACGGAAAAAGACTTCGTTGGGATTTAGAAAAAGGCATGAATAAAGTATTAAATAACACCGTTTTTACCCGCAACGAACTACTCAACGGCAATGTTTCTCTTATTGAAAATAAAGATCCTAATTCTACCGATTTGCTTCATGAATATTTTATTCCTGAAAGAAATTTTAACCAATTTATAAAAGATATTAAGCCCATTCTCAAAGATTCTGAAATTGATCTTCTCAACATAACGCTTCGTGCAGTCAATAAAGATGAAGACAGTTTTATGAATTATGCCAGACAAAATGTTTTCGGTTTTGTATTATTGTTTAACCAAAAGAAAACCGAAAAGCAGGAAAGTGAAATGAAAATTCTCACCAATAAACTCGTTGATGTAACGGTTAAAAACGAGGGAACTTTTTATCTTCCCTATCGTCTTCATATAGATAAAATGAAAATGAGAAAAGTGTACCCACAAGCCGATTCTTTTTTTGTATTTAAAAGAAAATACGATCCTCAGGAAATTTTTGAAAATAAATTTTATATGCATTATAAATAATAATAAAATTGAATATATATACTTGATACTCGTTCTTAAATCAAGTTACGAACAACAATTTATCCAACAAATTCCATGACCACAAAAATAAACCTCAGAGAATCTTTCAATCTTCCCAATTCTGAAACAACCACACCTGCCGAAATTTTTCAAAACCAAACCCTGCGCCCAATTCTGAAATTGCAGAACGATTTGTACATTTCACTGTTTACCAATTATGCCATCCGTCAGAATTCAGATTTTAATGCGCTGTCTTCCGCGAAAAAAGCAGTGATGATCGAGCAAAGCCTACAAAAGGATAATGTTTTGAAAAATACTTTCATCGGAATAACCATTGGAATGCTTACCGATGAAGAAATGGAAGTTTACATTTCGGATAGCAAAGAATTTAACAAAAGAATCATCACGATGTTGATTAAAAGATTAAACAGCCAAATCTGATAACAAATCTATATACTATGAAAGCAAAATTACTTAACAGATATTTTTTCTTTGCAGGATTGTCATTGATGATTTTATCTTTTTTGATGCTTACCTTCACCGTAAAAATGTTTTCAGCAACTGGTGATTTTCCAAAATTTATTATAAAATTAGGAGAATTTTGTCTTGTCTTTTGGTTGCCTTTTTTAATATTGGGGATTATTTTCTTGCTCGTAGGAATCATCGTAACGGTTTACAAAGCCAAAAAAACATCTTAATATGATTTATATTAAAGTCTGAAATAATTTACTTACCCTTCATCCACATCGGAGCATACTTCAAAATCTTCTCATTCACCACACAATCTTCTGCATGCGCACCTTTCAGAAAACCTATACTCATCAGAAACTCATTTACAATTTCTCCGCCTGTGAATTTGAACGTTTTTTTGAAGAGTTTCATCCATTCCTGTAAATCTTTTGGATGATGATGTTCCAGCCACTTTTCAAACGAACCGAATTCTTCTTGCAGTTTGATAATAGTTTTTGCATTTTCGATAGCAGCATTGACTTTCAGTTTATTTCTGATAATTCCGGGATCAGCGAGTAATCTTTCACGGTCTTCATCAGTGTAGGCAGCAACTTTTTTAATACTGAAATTGTCATACGCTTTTCTGAAACTTTCTTCTTTTTTCAGAATGGTTTCCCAGCTCAGACCAGCCTGGTTGATTTCCATAACCAATCTTCCAAACAATTCGTTATCATCATGAATCGGGAAACCATAATGATTGTCGTGGTACTTTTTGTGCAGTTCTTTTCTGCTTTCGGGCTGCATTCTTTCAATGGCTGAACAGTAACTCATGAGAATATATTTTCTGTTTTGGTTAAAAATTGATCTAAAGCTTCTTTGATGTCGATTCCGGTGCGGTCGGCGAGCACAATCAGCCACCAGATATTTTCGCCTAATTTATGTTCTAATTCTTCAGCAGCATTCTTTTTTGACCATGTTTTTTCGTTTGACATCACATTTCTGCCAACTAATCCGGCATCAGTAAGATAAGCCAAAGCATCCTGTTCCGCCCTCCATTCACTTCCATTCTGCTGAATTTCTAATTGATGATATTTTTCTCTGATCGCCAGGGAGCGTTCTATGATTTTGTCGAAATTATTTTGATCCATTTCTATATTTTAAACAAAGATAATGAACCGTCATGACAACTGTTTGTCAGTATTAATTGGAATATAAGAGAAATTAAGAATCTACAGATCATTTTATTCATTTGAATTATAAAATATTTATCACTCAAAAATGATTCATATATTTATAAAATAATTACCTTCTTCAAAAATAAAGTAAAGAAACAACTGAATACTGTTGAAAAATCAAACTATTTTGTAATTACAATGTAGTAAATTGACTTCAGTAATGCAGCTTCCTTTGTAAAGATTATTACCCACCAAATAAAATTATAAAAAATGAAAAAAAAATTACTTTTTAAAACAATAATTCTTCTTCTAACTTTTTCATTTTCATCTACGCTTTACAGCCAGTCTACGACTTGGCAATCTGTAGGACCAGACGGTGTTTCCCAGCCTTCATTCGGAACTTCAGATGTAACTAGCTTAGCAATGGCACCAGATGGAACTCTATATTATGCTTATAGAGATTACAACGACAGCCACAAAGCCACAGTAAAGAAATTTAATGGAACCAACTGGATAACAGTAGGATTACCCGCATTTTCAGCCGGAATATTATCCTACACGAGCCTTAGTATTGCACCAGATGGCACACCCTATCTCTCTTATATGGATTATACAGCTGCTGGCAAACTAACCGTGATGAAGTTCAATGGTAGTAGCTGGGTGAATGTTGGGCCACCAGGTTTTACACCCGCAAGTGCAAGTGATAATAGTTTAGTGATTGCATCAGATGGCACTCCTTACATATCTTATCGGGACAATTTTTATTCTGGTAAAGTCACAGTAAAAAAATTTAATGGCACCAATTGGGTAACTGTGGGTACAGAAGCCTTTTCACCTGATGAAGTATATTACACCAATCTCGCTTTTGCTCCGGACGGTACTTTATACATCGTGTATAGAGATTATGGAGCAAACGGCAAAGCAACTGTAAAAAAATTTAACGGTACCAGCTGGGTTACCGTCGGTATACCTGGTTTTTCTGTAGATTATTCATCATTTTTTACCAGTATTGCCATTGCTCCAGATGGAACTCCTTACGTTGCATACTCCGAATTTATGACAGTTGCCAAAGCGACTGTTATGAAATTTAATGGTACTAATTGGGTCACTGTAGGTGCACCCTTATTTTCAGCAGGATTGGCGGCCTACACAAAAATAGCCATTGGTTTCGACGGAGTGCCCTATATTGCGTATTATGATGGCGCTTACAACGGTAAAACAACAGTGAAAAGATTTAACGGCAGCATTTGGGAAACGCTGGGAACTGAGGGCTTTTCTGCAGCAGGTGTTAACTACAATGTTGATCTATTGATATCTCCCAATAACAGTAAAATCTATATAGGTTACAGCCTCAATACGACACTTGGTATTTTTGTAAAATCATACAACCTATCCCACATAGAGCTAAGTACATCGGAAACAGTAACGAATAATGATACTCATATTACCCAAATCCTACGCAAGGAAAACTCACTGTATCTACAACTAAAAAAATAAAAGCATATTCTGTATCAGATATGTCTGGGAAATTGGTTTTAAAATCTGATTCTAAGGCAGTTGATATTTCAGATTTCCCTAGTGCTACCTATATCATAACCGTGGAGCATGAAGACGGAAGTTTTTTTTCTAAAAAGGTAATAAAAAAATAGGGTTCTGCTCAGTCTATTGATGCTGGTTTCATTTTTTCAAAGTAAAAAACTCGCCATATTTCTCTAAACCGCTTCTGCAGATTTCAACCTGAAAATTTCTTTCGCGTTAAAAATAATTACTGCTAAAAAAATAATAGAATAAGACACCATCTGCAAACCTCCCAGTGCTTCATTGTAAACTGCACCGGCAAGAATAAAGGCGATAATGGGATTGATATTCAAGATCATTCCCACTTTGGAAGACGCAATTCCTGACAGGGCATATAAGTTTAAAAGCAACGGCACGATGGTGTACATCACCGCAATGATTTCAATATAGAAATAAAACTTAAAATCCGTCGGCACCGGTCCTGAGTATGAAGGGAAAAACGGAAGCAGGATCAGAGCTGATAAAATCATGTGGAAATTAAGCACCAGAAATTTATCAAATTTAGAATTTACAGACTGGATAATAAGGTAACAGGCATATGTTGAACCAATCAGTGTGCTGTAAACCATGTCCAGAAGATTAGAATATGACAAAAGAAGGCAGCCAATACCACTCAGAAAAACAGAAATCCATTGCAGTTTTGTGAGCTTTTCTCTTAGGATAAAAAACGCAAGAATCGTCGTAATAATGGGACACACCAAATACGCAACTGAAGTCGCTCTTACACTGATGTGATTCATGACATAGATAAAAGAAAACCAGTTTCCGGTAAGTAAAATACTGCTCAAAATATTTAAACCAACAATCTTTTTCTTGCTATTTTGGGAAAGATTTTTAAAATATTTTAAATTATCTTTCAGCTTCAGTCTTCTGAAAAGCACCGTCACCACAGTCATAATAATAGCACAGCTAAAAACTCTGTAAAACAAAATATCAAGTGAAGCATACGAATGCAACGGTTTTAAAACCAGACTGAAAGTTCCCCACAGTGTGAAGGCAATGATAGCGGCTAAATAATATTTAAGATGGTTCAAGTGCGGCAGAATTTTTATGTTTTAAACTGACGCAAAGATAATAAATATGTGAGCTGAGTTAATCCGCTTGTAGGTCAGATTTCGCATTAAATTTCTAGACTTCCCTCCGTTAAATTAGAAAACCGTAGTTTTGTCCAGATGTCAAATCTAAAACTCCACTTACCCATTTACAAAGCAATCGTACTGATGCTCGTTGTGGCGTTTTCACTATCTCCCTGCTCATTGAAGAGAGATGTGTTAGGAATTTTTGATATTCAGCATATTTCTACAGTCAACAAAGTTAAAACAACGACGCCAACCTTTTCAAGCTGTCAAAGTTTTAGCTCCAATTCGAAAGTTTCAGTTTTTAAGGCTGATTCTAAATTTAAAGACGATTTCTTTTCTGCTCTTTTAAATTCATGTAATTACAGTTCTGAAAAGAAAACTCACCGTCTTAAAAACTACTCCGGAAACACTTCCGGAAACAGTCCACCAAAATATATTTTATTTAAAAGATTAAAGATAGATATGGTTTAGAATTATTTCTAAATCAATTGTACAAACAATCTTTTAAATATATTTCTATGACAAACAAAATAACAAATCAGACCTCTGATGGAGCTGGTCTATATACCTTATCAATCCGTCTCGTAATTGGCTGGACTTACTTTTCAGCATTCTGGCGCAGGCTAATTCTCGAAAACAAATTGACTCCCGATGAAGCAGGATATATCGGAGAAAAATTCAATCATTTTTTACCCAATGCTTTAGGAATAAAACCGATTATCGAATATTTGGTTACCCATCCTAATGCACTGCAAACCTCTATGATTACTTTTACCATTATTGAAGGACTCGTAGGATTGTTTATTATTTTCGGGCTGTTCACCCGATTAATGGCTTTAGGAGTTTTCAGTTTAGCCATGGGAATACTTTTGGGATCAGGATGGATAGGAACAACCTGCTTAGACGAGTGGCAGATAGGCGTTTTGGGAATTGCTTGCGGATTTACCCTGTTTCTCACGGGAAGCAGTACTTATTCACTAGATCAACATCTAAGAAACAAGTATCATTTTACTGAGAAAAAATGGTTTAAATGGACAGCCTCTGGTGTTTTTCCTTTATTAAATCGTAAGAGTTTTAATTTAACAGGATCATTGCTGATTCTTTCACTTACGCTATTTACCAATCAGTATTTTCATGGTGGTGTTTTTGGAACCTTACACAATAAATCGGTGAAACCTAAAGTTGAAATATCAAATATTAAAACAAATCAGTCACAGATACAGTTTGAAATTTACAGAACAGAAGGTGTGGATGTTTACGGATCATTTCTTATCGGAATTGATTTAATTAACGAAAAAGGAGAAACCATTCACTCCTTAAATAGTGCCGAACTTTCGAAATTCCCAAAGAACAACATTCAAAATCATTATGTATCAAAGATAAAACCTGGAAAACACAGTTTAATTATTCCGCTGGGTGCAAAGGCTGATTTAACAATCGATTTAAAAGAAGTTCCTCTACAAAGCAAAAATATTTCTGTGATCAAACTGACCGATATCAGCGGTACAGAATGGATTGCGAAAACAGAATAAGTTTAAACTAGTAAAGAATATATATATTCTGACAGCAAAAAACCTCTGAAAAATTCAGAGGTTTTTTCATTTATAAGCGGTCAATAAAATCCAGATAAAGCGGAACACTTCTTTCAATCCATTCTTTAGAAACATTATGCTCTAAACCATAGTAAACAAAAGGTTTTTGATAATCTGCTTTAATGTACTCGAAACTGAGCTCGAAAGGTCTTGTGAATTCAATGACAGTATGTCTGTATTTTCCATCAGCTCTGAAATCTTCATCATCAACACCTGCAGATATGGCCAGCGCAACCTTTTTTCCACCAACTTTATATCCGCTTTTGCTTCCGTATGCCCAACCGTGCAACAACACTCCATCAAACCATTTTTTCAAGAGAGACGGACTGCTGAACCAATAAAATGGAAACTGAAAAATAATCTTGTCGTACGCTTCCACCAGTTCCTGTTCTTTTTTTATATCTAATATTTCATCCGGATAAGATTTGTACAGTTCGTGAACCACATACTTTTCGGGAAATTTATTCAGTTCTTCCACCCATCTTTTGTTGATTAAAGATTCGTCCATAGTAGGATGAGTTACTATTACTAATGTTTTCATATTTTAAAATTTCTTCTACAAAAATAATAAGTGTAACTTACAATTCGGATAGTAGCCACCAATTGTACGGTACTATAAAAAATGTAAGTAATGACTAAAATAAAGGAAACCTCGACCAATTTCGCCAACAAAAAAGCTCTTGTAGAAGAGTGTCCGGAGCTCTACGCTTCGAAACTGATTGGCGGACAATGGTCACTGGCGATCTGCAGCTATTTAATTAATGGAAAACTGAGATTCGGGGAACTGAGAAAAAGCCTTGGAAATATTACCGAACGCATGCTTACGCTTCAACTTAGAAAACTGGAGGAGGATAAAATTGTGACAAGAACCGTGTTTGCCGAAGTTCCGCCAAGAGTTGAATATGAACTGACTGAAATTGGCTATCAGCTAAAACCTGTTATCGTAGAACTGGATAAATGGGGAACAATGCATAAGTCAAGCATTGAGAATTAAGCATATTATAAAATGTCACATCGGTCAAAATCTGTTTCGGGGGAAGCTTTCCCAAATTGGGACGGTAAGAAACTGTTTCAGGGGAGACAAAACACGCGTCATATTTCGTTGCCCTGGTTTGGAGGGAGACTTTCCCAAGTTGGGAAAGTTTAAACCATTATCGGTTAGGCAAAGATACATCCGTGACAGCCTGTCCCTTTATGAATTCAACAAAAAAAACCTCTGAAATGATCAGAGGTTTTTTTTTTTAGTGTACGCCACTTAAATCTATCTTTTCTTTGCTTTTCCGTTCTCTGATAAACAGGATAAACGGGATACAAACCAGGAAGGCTATTCCCAAATATAGAAACACATCCATATAAGACAGCACGGTTGCCTGTTTGGTGACGGTCATATCCAAGACTTTGTAAGCGGCATTCATAGCAGCATCGGGAGTCATTCCTTTAGCAATAAAATTGGCTTTTAAACCTGCCAGTCGCTGCTGAACATCGAGACTGTCGCCATCGAGATGGGATATTAAATTCACCCTGTACTTTTGGCTGGCGTTGGCAATAAATGTTGTGATCGCAGCGATTCCGAAAGAACCACCCAACTGTCGCATCATTCCTGTAAAGGCTGCCCCCTGCCCGATTTCCTGACCTTTCAATGTACTTAATGAAAGCGAAGTAATCGGAATAAACAGTAAACCAAGTCCCATTCCTCTTACAATCAGCATCCAGAAAAATGCTTCTTTACTGGTGTCAGGCGTTAATATTTTGTAACCCCAGAAACTGTATACGAAGAAAATGAATAATCCCAATGAAACCAAAATCTGCTGTTTTGCGCCTTTAGAAAGTAACCTTCCGATAATCGGCATCATAAATGCTGTCGTTAAAGCTGCGGGAATCATTAGGGCTCCGGACTGAAGTGCCGTCCAGCCTAAAATACTCTGCGTATATAAAGGAACAATAAACGTTGAACCATACAGACCAAATCCTAACACGAAAGACATCACGGTTCCGATTCTTAAATTTCCATTCTTTAAAACCCGGAGTTCCACAATCGGATATTTAAAGGTCAGTTCTCGCCACAAGAATAAGATAAATCCTAAAACAGCTGTCGTGGTAAAGGTTACAATCATTCCGCTTTCAAACCAGTCTTCTTCATGACCTCTTTCCAGAATAAACTGTAAAGAACCTACCGTTAATGCCAAAAGCATAATCCCTAACCAGTCAACATCTGAAGCTTTACGTTTTTCAGAGAATTTTGGACTTTTTACAAACTGTAATGTCATCAAAGTCGCTGCAATCCCGATTGGAATATTAATATAAAAAATATACGGCCAGCTGTAATTATCAACAATATATCCTCCCAATGGCGGACCCAATGTTGGACCGATAATTACTCCCAAACCGTAGATAGCCTGAGCCATGCTTCGTTTTTCAACGGGATAGGATTCTGTGATGATTGTTTGTGAGGTCACGAGCAAAGCTCCACCTCCAATTCCCTGGCAAAGTCTGAAAAATACGAGTTCCCAGATATTATCGGCATTTCCGCATAAGAATGAGAAAATAGTAAAGATAATAATGGAAGCGGCAAAATAATTTCTTCTTCCAAACTGTTGTGAAAGCCAGCTCGTCATCGGTACCACAATCACGTTACCAATTGCATAAGCTGTAATCACCCAGCCCACTTCAGAAAGCGTGGCTCCCATGTTCCCCTTCATCTCGTTCAGGGCAACGTTCACAATCGTGGAATCCACAATTTCAAGCAAAGCACAAAGAATCGCTGTGATCGTGATGATCACTCTTCGGGCTCCATATTCTACTAATGAATCTTGCATAGTTTTTTTTACGATGTAAAAAAGTGAATTGTCAATAGTCAATCAACTCCGTGGTCAATTTTCCTTCTTCATTTCCAAATAGCATCAATCCTACTGCATTCTCAATTCATAATTGACTTGCCTCTGCAAAATTGACAATTCACTGATATACTTTTATAGATGTGAATGGTAAATTTGTTTCGTCAATCGATAGCGAATTTTAAAGCAGTCAGTTTAAATTGACAGCGAAGCAAATTCACTATTGACAACAAAGTTTATTGACCTTTCACTATTTCAATATTATTTCAAAGAAACTTCTGCTTTCACATTCATTCCTGTTCTCAGTCTTTTGGCAATGTTCGGATCCAATTTTACAAAATCGATTTTAATTGGAAGTCTCTGAACCACTTTCACAAAGTTTCCACTTGCGTTATCCGGAGGCAAAATGGAGAATGTAGAACCTGTTGCAGGAGAGAATGAACTCACCACACCTTCAAAATCGGTATCTGGAAAAGCATCGATCTCGATTTTCACTTTCTGTCCTTCCACCATTTTAGCAACCTGAGTTTCTTTAAAATTGGCAATTACCCATTTCTGATCATTTTTAACCAAACTGAATAACTGAGAACCCGCCTGCAAAAACTGTCCTGCCTGAATAGGAACTTTTCCTACAAAACCATCTTCAGGAGCTGTAATTACGGTGTAAGAAAGATTTAATCTCGCACTTTCCACATCCACTTCTCTCTGTTTCGCTACCGAACCGGCCACTGAAATCTGCTGAGAACTAGCCTCAGTTTGAGAAGAAGCAATTCCGGTTTGCTGTGCAATCTGATTTCTTGTATCAACCAAAACCTGCAACTGCTTATCTGCAGACTGTTTTGCAGCCAAAGCCTGCTCATATTGCTGTTCTGTAATTGAATGGTCTTTTACCAAAACTGAATATCTTTTTAAATCCTGAGAAGTTTTCCAGACGTTTACTTTTGCAGCTTCAATCTGTGCATTCGCTGTTGCTACTGCGGCTTGCGAACTGCTGATATTCTTTGAAGTAGCGTTGGTAGAAGACTGAGCAGAAGAAATATTGCTTTTCGCTGTCGATAAAGCTGCCTGAGCCTGTTCCAAAGCCATTCTCTGGTCTTTATTATCTAAAATAACCAAAGTATCACCCTTTTTTACAAACTGATTGTCTTTCACTTTTACTTCTGCCACGTAACCCGAAATTTTAGAAATTACAGGATTCATGTTAGATGCAATCTGAGCGTCATCTGTTTCTTCATGAACCTGACCGTAAGAATAAGTTCTGTAACCGTAAATTCCACCTACAACGATGATGACGGCTAAAATGATGGGGAAAACTAAACTTTTTTTCTTTTTAGGTTCAGCTGCTTGAGTATTGTTATTTTCCATTTTGGATATCGTTCTGTTTTTATTTGATTGTTAAAGTTCCTGTAGTCTGTAATAGTTTTCTGTACGCCAGGGCCGCATCCGCTTTTGCATTGATCACTCCGACGTTGGCAGCAATTTGCGCTGCATCAGCATCCAAGAGTTCTGTCATTGTTGCTAAACCGTTATCGTATTTATTTTTTGTAATTCTGTAATTTTCATTGGCCTGAACCGCAGCTTTTTCAAAAACAGCAATTCTCTTTTTAGAATAATCTGAATTCTGATATTCTCTGTTGACTTCTAACTTAATATTGTCATTCATCATTTCATTGGTTGCCGACAACTGCATTTCTCTCGCTTTAGACTGCTTCAAAGCAGAGTTTTCTTTCCAGAGATTTGATAAATTGTAAGAAACGCCTACTCCAACATTCACTGCATTGTAAATCGTTAAGAATTTAGGAATATCTGCTGCAACATAACCACTTGTAAACGCTATCGAAGGCAGATTCTCTGCTTTCGCTGATTTCGTTCCTAACTCTGCTGCTTTTCGCTGCTGATCTAAAGCCTGCAGATCTTTACGGTTTTCTCTGGCTTCATTTAAATAAAAATCAACCGTCTTCACATCATCTGCTTCAGTAATATATTGTTGATCAACTTCAATTTCGGTATTCTCAGGAAGTCCTAACAAGAGATCCATATTGATATTGGCAATGTTGTAATTGTTTTGTGCTTCTAATAACTGTAATTCAATGTTCGAAGTCTGAAGATTTGCCTTTAAACGGTCATTTCTTGCAATTACTCCGTTGTTCTCAAGCTTAAGAAAAGTTTCATCTCTTTTTTGAGAAGCACTTAAATTTTCTTCTAATACTTTAATCGACTGATTAGCTTTGAATAAATTATTGTAAGCCTGAGCCACATTGTAAGCAATCGCAACTTTGTCATTTTCCGTGCTTAATTTTGATGCTTCCACCAGATATTTTGCAGATTGAATACCGTATTTGATTCTTCCACCGCTATAAATCGGAATACTTAAGTTTGCTGATCCATAAGCAACTTGATGAACTTCCGGTCCCCCTGCACCTGATACACCGGGAAGTCTGATGTCAACATTAGGTTTCAATGGTAAGTAAAGATAACTTGCAGAGACTTTTAGTTCGGGAAGCTGTCTGTTTTTTGCTTCCAAAAGATCAGCGGTTGCTTCTTCTATTTTGGCAGCATCTATTTTTAAACTTTTACTGTTCTGGATTCCCAACTGTACGGCTTCATCAAGGCTGAGCTGTTTTTTCTCCTGAGCGTGTGTGTACATCATTCCTGCAAGAAGGGACAGTACAAGAACTGAGTTATTTATTCTCTTCATAACCTAAAAGGTCTTTTAAAATATGTTTTATATGTTGTGTAAGCTCGTTGAAATACGTTTCTTCAAAAACCATTTCGTCTTCCTCATTTTTAAGAAAATCTTTGTACATCTGCTTGGCATTCGAAGCATAAAATAATGTTCCGCTCACGGTAGAATGCAGTAAATAGATCGGTGGATTTTTAGTGAAAATTCCTTTTTCTAAACCACTTTCCAGAATCTTAGAGTACATGGCGATGAAACTGAGTTTGGTCTCTTTCAGAAATTTAACAATCTGCGGATTGTCGCTGTACAGCTGCTCTCTCTGCATAATCCTGAAGAACATTTTATGGTTGCGCACTCTTCCTGCAAACTGATCAACGATTCTCTCTATCTTTTCCCACTCGTTGATATCTGTACGTTCTAAAATTTCATTTGAAAAATACTGGCCTTCTTTCATTCTGTACTCAACTAATTTCTCGTACAATTTTTCTTTTGAACCGAAATAATAGGAGATCATCGAAATATTAACGTTCGCTGCTTTAGAAATTTCCCTAGTCGAAGTTCCAGGAAAACCCTTTTCTGCAAAGAGATTCTCGGCCGCAAACAATATATTTTCTTCTTTTGAAATCATTATATGTTATTTTTTCGGATGCAAATGTACATCGAATTTTAACAAAAATCAAACGTTTGATTGATTTTTAATTTAGATTTTGAGTATCGGATAAATAGATTTTGGTTATCGAAATGGTCATTGAAGATTGTAGAATACCTAACCTAGCCTCTTAGATCAGTCTAAATGAAGCCGATTGATAAACATCAAATGTGTCTGATGAGTAAAATTTTCGAGCATAACTGCATGCTAGAAATTTTTATTTTAAAAAGAAAAAATTCAGACCGAAGTCTGAATTTCTATGAGTTTTTATGAATGTACCTTGATAACTTTATTCCTAAATCTGTCCATACAATTTTAGGGTTTCCGTTTCGGGTTAAATGTAGATCTGCTGCATTGATTTCATCTAAAATACTGATAATATTTGCACCACTGATAAATTTAGAAAACCCAGCCCAATTGAATCCGTTGGCATCAATTTTTTTGTAAACCAACTCTTCTGACTGATAATTTTGCAGTAAAGCCAATCTGAAAATTTCGGAAGCATAATTCAGGAAATTTTTCTGTTTCTCTCTGTTCCACCCGGCTATTTCTCGAGCCCAAAGAATGATATTCTTAAGAAACTCAGGCTTCTTCTTCACCATAAATGCATCACGAACCCATTGCACGAAAAGTTTTTCAAACTCAGGATTCTTGATTTCTGAATGTAGCAGTTTTACAGCTTCATTTAAATCCCCCTGGGCTTCGTAAGTAATGGCTTTAGCCTGATCATCTGAAGAAGAAAGTTTATTTTTCAGATAAATATTTAAATCAGCATCTGCAATTCTCGGAACTTCTACTATCTGTGTACGAGAAAGTATCGTTGGTAAAATATCGTCAGCGCTTTCTGCTGTCAAAAGAATAATGGTTTTGGCTGGCGGCTCTTCCAAAAACTTTAAAAATTTATTGGAGGCGGCAACATTCATTTTATCTGCTCGCCACACAATGAGAATTTTGGTTCCGCCTTCAAAACTTTTGAGAGCAAATTTTTGATTCTGATCATCAATTTCATCTGCTGAAATAAACAACTGTTTGTTTTCTGATTCCAAAAAAGCCGTCCAGTCATCATAACTGGCGTAAGGCGATTCGAGAATCATCTCTCTGAACTGATCAAATTTATTTTTACTTAAAGAGTTTTTGTTATCGGTAAAAACAGGAAAACAGAAATGAAGATCTAAGTGATTCAGATGTTCAACCTTTGACGCAGCGTGTTCGTTTTCACCTTTTAAAATTTCTTTAGCGTAGGCTAAAACAAGTGGCATCGTTCCGTAACCTTCTTTTCCAATGAAAAGCTGAGCATGGCTTACTCTGTTTTCGGTAATGCTGTCCTGAAGAAGTTTCTTAAGATTTTCCTGTCCGGCGATGTTTTCCCAATTCATGTTTCAAAGATAAAAGATTTTTATGGAAAAGGAAATTGGTGAAATGTGAATTTTGCTGCACCAATGAATTGTGAATTTATTATGATTGATAAAAAACTATTAGCAAATCCAATTCATGATTGATAACTCACCATAAAAACCCCTTAACAAACTTTAACCTCAGTAAATTTTTACAATTCATTAATATTTAAGATATTTGCGCATTATTTTAAAAATCTAGAATGAAAAAAATTTTTGTACTATCATTCATTTCGGTTGGGTATTTCCTTAACGCGCAGAGTCTGAGCAATTCACCCTATGCAACTTATGGAATTGGTGATGTAAAATATGATAATACGATTGAAACTACCTCAATGGGAGGTATTTCGACTGCCTTTATAAGTGATTTCACAAGTAACTTCAATTTCGGAAACCCTGCTAACAACAGCAATTTTGATTTAACAAGTATTAAACTTGAAGCTACTAACGAAAATAATTACTTCAAAACCGACTATAATAATACAAAGTCTACAAAACATTCTACGTATTTATCTAATATCTCGTTGGCATTTCCTATTTCTTCAAAAATAAAAATGGGACTTTTGTATCAGCCATACAGTTCTAAGAGCTATGATATTATTAACTCTGAAACATTGGCAGACGGAACGGTTTACGGAAACCGTTTTACAGGGAGTGGTACTTTGAATACTGCACAGTTAGCACTTTCTTATAAAATAAATTCAGAATTTGCTGTTGGAGCCCGTGCTAATTTGTATTTTGGTAGTTTATACGACACCAATGAATTTACTACTTCTACCGCTGAGCTTATTAATGGGTACGAAACCAAGAATAAAATCAAAAATTTAAATTTCACTTTAGGTACAAGCTACCAAAAACTGAATACAAGTACAGATCGTAAGTTTACTTTGGGGGCTACAGCTACCTTTGGGAACACCAGCGATATGTCTACAGAATATCTAAACAGTACTTATTACTATAGCAACGGTGAAGTAAAAGAAGGACAGACAACGATCGAATCTAAAACGACAAGTTCTAAAAACCTTTTACCTCTTCAAGCATCTTTTGGAGCGGGTTATGGAAGCGAAAACCAATGGTTTGTATCTGCACAGTTAGATTACAAAAAAGGTGAAACAATCAGTTACTTCGGAAACACTTTTGATTTCAAAGATTCTTACAGAGTTTCTGCGGGTGGTTGGTATCTTCCGAACTATAATAACTTTAGAAGTTATTTTTCAAGAATCGTGTACCGCTATGGGGCATTCTATGAAAAAGGAAATTTGGAAATTGCCGGAAATAATATCAATAAATTTGGAGTTTCTGCAGGGGTGATGCTTCCATTCAAAACCAGCAGTATTACACGAATGAGCGGTCTTGAGATTGGCGTTGAACTGGGTAAAAGAGGAACTGTAAAAGACAATCTGATCAATCAGAATTTTATCAACCTAAGAGTAGGATTCAATTTTGCAGACAGATGGTTTAGAAAATCTCTTTATAACTAAAATGAAATTGAATTTCAATAAATATAAAAATATAGCATACCTTTTTAGTTGTGCTATATTTTTTATATTCACATCCTGCGAAGAAGATTTGACCAAACAGAACGGAAATCAGAATAAAAATTTCCCATCGCAGATCATCAACAATGCTAAAATCGTTCAGAGAGATTCAGGATTTGTTTCACTACGAGCAACGGCTCCCATCATTGAAAAATATGAATTGATCGACAGCCCGTACACAATTGCCAGAAAAGGAATGAAAATAGAATTCTTTGATAAAAAGAAACCTAAAAACCCTGGAAATATTACTGCAAAATATGCCAAAATCTACGATTACAAAAAGTTTTTTGAAGCCAGAGGAAATGTGAAAATTTTAACGAGCGACGGACAACGGTTTGCAACACAGAGTGTTTTTTGGGATCAGAAAAATAAAAGAATTTATACGAGAGACACCGTATATGCAACCATGGAAGACGGCTCTACGCTGGTTCATGCCAATGGAATGACCGCCAAAGACGACTTCTCAGAATATACTTTCTACAACAATTCTGGTGATCTTGATATCAGCAAGACTAAAATCGCGGAATCTAAAAAATAAATTTTAACATCATGGTTTTTCAGGCAATTGGATTGATGTCGGGAACAAGCTTAGACGGCTTGGATATTTGTTTTGCAAAGTTTGAAAAACAAAATTCTGGTTGGAAATTTCAAATCTTGAAGGCCGAAACAATTTCTTACGATAAAGATTTAGAAAATCAACTTAGAAATTCAATTCATTTATCAGCCGAAAAACTTCTTGAACTTCATTCTGAGTACGGATTCTACTTAGGAAAAGCTGTAAAAAATTTCATTGAAAAATACAAGGTGGAGAATATTGATGTCATTTCCTCGCACGGCCATACTGTTTTTCATCAGCCTCAAAAAAAATTCACTTTACAGATCGGCGACGGTCGTACCATCAAAATAACAACAGGTTTACCTGTGGTGTACGATTTTCGCTCCCAGGATGTCTTAATGGGTGGAAACGGAGCTCCACTCGTTCCTATTGGGGATGAACTGCTCTTTTCAGAATATGACGCCTGTCTGAACCTTGGAGGATTTTCTAATATTTCATTGCAGTTCAACGATAAAAGAATTGCTTTTGATATTGCTCCGGTAAATATTGTTTTGAATAAGTTAGCCCAAAACTTTAATCAGAATTTCGACAAAGACGGAGGTTTAGCAAGAGAAGGGAAAATAAATGCGGAATTATTCAATAGATTAAATTCATTATTGTTTTACAGCCAATCTCATCCGAAATCATTGGGAATTGAATGGTGTAACGAAAATATTTTTCCTCTTTTTACAAATTTAGATTCAAATGATATTTTGGCAACATTTACCGAACATGCTGCCGAACAGATTTCAAGAGTATTTAATCAATATCAATTAAAAAAAATACTTTTCACAGGTGGAGGAACTTACAATTCTTATTTGATTGAAAAAATAAAAGAAAAAACCCAGTCTGAAATTATTATTCCTGCAAAAGAAATTATAGACTTTAAAGAAGCTTTGATTTTTGCTTTTATGGGAGTCTTAAGAATTAACAGCGAAATCAATGTACTTTCTTCTGCAACAGGCAGCAGTCACGATCACAGTTCAGGAATTATTGCATAAAAAAAACCTCCATTTCTGAAGGTTTCATTTTATTTATAAGCTTCAATCTTATCAGTTAAAGTATTTATGAAGTTCTGCAGTGGTTTCTCTACCATCATTTTAATAAAAGGATTAAATTTTCCTTCAAAAAGCATCTGAACTTCAGTCTGATTTTCACTGAGAGGCTTTAGAGTTGCGGTAAGAGCAAAGTCTAAACTTGAACTTGCAGACTTTAAAACTGCCTTTTCTTCGGTCACTTCATCGATTTTTAAAGCAATTTCGGGCATGCCCTGAAGTCCGAATTTGAACCCATCTTCTCTGCTTTCAAACTTCTGAAGACCGTCTGGCATAAAATCTTTGTAATTTTCCGGCGTTTTTAATAACTCAGATAACTCTTTAGATGATTTATTGACAACAATTTTTCGTCCTTCTAAATTCATTTTTTTTATTTTTGTATTTAAATTCCTACAAATGTATAAAGTTTTTGTGAACGAAAAAAAATTATTACTCTCTAAGCAGCCTGAAGCCTTAGAAAAAACTCTGAAATATGATGGTTTCACAACTTTAGAGATTGCGCTTGATCTTCTTCAGAATACTTCGGTAAAAGAACTGAACGTATATGGAGAGCAGATTGACGAAATTTGGGGAGAATTTAAAAAGCTTTTCAGAATCATTGAAGCAGCAGGTGGCATCGTCAAGAGAACAAACGGAGATATTCTTTTCATCAAAAGATTAGGGAAATGGGATCTGCCAAAAGGAAAAATGGAAAAAGGCGAATCCAGAGAAGAATCTGCGGTGCGTGAAATTGAGGAAGAAACCAATTTACAAAATGTTGAACTTCTAGATTTCATCAATACTACTTACCATATCTATATCGAGAGAAACGGCGACAGAGTTCTAAAGTACACGCATTGGTTTGAAATGAATTTCGATGGTGAAGATACCTCAAAACCTCAATTGGAAGAAGGTATCACAGAAGTTGCCTGGAAAAACACTCCACAGATTGAAGCGGAAGTCTTTCCAAGCACATTCAAAAATATTAAATTGATTATTACAGAATTTTGGGAAACGAAAACTAAATAAAGTCAATCGCTTTTTCTAAAGAAATTCCACGTGATGCCTTTAACAAAACATTTTCTGATTGAATTTTGTTTAAACTAAGGTATTCTATTAACTCAGCTGTATTTTCAAAAGATTTAGATGAATTATTGACTGCTTTAAAATGTTTTCCCACGGTGATAATTTCGTTAAATCCTAAATCATGGGCCGTTTTGAGAATATTGATATGCTCTACAACACTTTCTTCACCCAACTCTAGCATATCACCTATAACAATCGTTTTTGTCCCTTCAAAAGTGATGAAATTATGAAGGGAAGCAGTCATAGAACTCGGGTTGGCATTGTAAGTATCTAAAACTAAAGTTTTATCATTCTTTTTCACCACCTGAGAACGCATATTGGTTGGTATATAGCTCTCAATGGCTTTTTTGATCTCATCTATTGAAACTCCAAAATGAAGTCCGAAACTCGCTGCTGCACAAAGATTGGTGAAATTATAATCTCCTGTTAGCTGGGACAGTGCTTTTGTTTCCTGATAATCCAATCCAACAAAATGTTCATTAGAAAATATTTCGAAAAAATAATCTGAACTTCTTTTGCCAAAAGTTATTTTCGTCTTGTAATCGGTAGTTTTTTCTACCTGAATTTGATCATTTTCGTTAACTAAAATAGTTTGTTGATTATGTTTAAGGTAATCATAGAGTTCAGATTTCCCTTTTATAACACCCTCATAACCGCCAAAACCTTCTAAATGAGCTTTCCCAAAATTGGTAATGTATCCGAAGTTTGGTTGGGCTAAGGCACATAATAATTCAATCTCCTTCTGATGATTGGCTCCCATTTCAATAACCGCCATTTCATGTTCAGGTTTGATCGATAAAATTGTAAGCGGAACACCGATATGGTTATTTAAATTTCCAAAAGTATATTGAACATTATGTTTTCGAGATAGCACTGCATGAATAAGTTCCTTTGTAGTCGTTTTACCATTACTTCCCGTAAGCCCGATAATAGGAATCTGCAATTGATTTCTGTGATGTACAGCCAAGTTCTGAAGAAATTCTAAAGTTGATGGTACAAAGAATATATTCTTTTCTGCATTTTCAAAACTCTTATCTTCAACAATTGCTGCTAAAGCTCCATCATTCATTGCTTTTTCAGCTAAAATTGCCGCATTGAAATTATCTCCTGAGAAGGCGAAGAAAATGTCATTCGTGTTGATTTTTCGGCTGTCAATCGTTACTTTTTCAGCTTTTAGAAATAACGGATAAAACTGTTCTACATTCATACATCAAAAATAAAAAAACCTCTCGAAAATTCGGGAGGTTTTTTATAAGTATTTTGAAATATTATCTTCTTGTTCTAGCTTTGTCGCTAACTCTTGCATCCTGAGCTACACGGAAACCAATCCAACCATAACCAGAAGCCTGATTTTTGTATCTTCTTTGTCCCGGGTCTAGCCAGTAAGCTGAATCTTGCCAAGAACCACCTTTGATAACTCTGATGTCATTTGTCATCGCTGATGTTCTCTCTTTAGTATCTTTCTGCATGATTACTTTTCCACTTCCATCAACTACAAATCTTGTTGTAGGAGCATTGTACATATTGTAAGAAGCTGAAGAATCACTTGCATTTCTATAATCTAATGAAGACATTCTGTCACCATCTCTATAGTTTCTGTAATCACCGATAGTTTCTCTTTCAAACTGACCAGGTAAATTTTTGTATACCAATCTTCCGTCAGCTAAAGTGTCATATTTAATACTACCTTCATCAACCATCTTGTAAGTTCCGTCACCGTTTCTTACGATAGCCTGAGGCATATTTCCTCTATAATAATTAAAGTCTGTAAAGTCTTCGTCAATGATAGGTCTGTAAACATCACCAGTCCATTCTGCAACGTTACCGAACATACCATAGATACCGATATCGTTTGAAGGAAACTGTCTAACATCTGAAGTCTGAGCAGCACCGTCATTTTTCCAACCTGCAGGACCTGAATAATCTCCTCTACCTTGCTTAAAGTTAGCTAAAATCATTCCTCTGTCTTTACCCTTAGTACCTCTAAGTTTATCGATTTGTGGTTTCTTTTCAGTATAGCTGTTATATTCTCTGCTTTTCTCCATACCAAGAGCTGCATACTCCCATTCTACTTCTGAAGGAAGTCTGAATTTGGTAACCATCGCTGAGCTAGGAGATCTGTTAGCAGCTAATAATCTCTGGTTAGTCGTTTTCATACCAGATTTTTGTGCCAATCTTTGCTCGTTGATGTAACCTTGCATTTCAGGATCATTCGATTTGAATTTATCCATGTTGAATGCTGTTCCACCTTGGTTATTAGATTCGTTGATGTACAAATCTTTTGCAATAATACCTGCTTGCATTAAAGCTTTTTCGTTCGCTCTGTCTGTCAACCATTCGCAGTATCTGTTGGCTTGTGTCCAAGAAACTCCTACTACCGGATAGTAATCATAGTTCTGATCTCTGAAATACGTTTCATTAAGATCATTTCTAGATAATTTGTTATCCCATAACAAAGTGTCAGGCAACGCACCGTTGTAGATTTCCTTGAAACTTGGGTCACTTGGAGGGAATACATACTTCAACCACGTAAGGTATTCGCGGTATTCGTAGTTAGTAATTTCTGTTTCACCGATAAAGAATGAGCTTACCTGCATTCTGCGAGGCGAGTTATTCCAATCGTGCATAACATCATCTTTCACTAATCCCATGGTAAAAGTTCCACCTTCAACATATACCATTCCTGGCCAACCCTTCTGCTTTTGTTGCTTTCCTGCAAAAAACCAACCTTGTTTTTCGTTTGGTTTCCAACCTGTCTTGCTGACAAATTTTTTAGTACCGCCTCCTTTGCTAGTACCGGACCCTCCACAGCTGGTTAATGCAAGTGTAGAACTTAATGCTATTAATGAAAACAACTTTAGTTTTTTCATAGTCGATATAAATATTATTCAAAGTACAAAGAAAAAATAAATTATTCAATAAATCAAGTAAAGATTTGATTTTTTTTGAAACGTTAACAAATTAATTTTATTGTATCACGGTTTAATTCTAAAATTTTCATTTATTTTGTAATTTAGAAATTTCAATAACTAACATGAGACTAAAAACCACTCTATTCTTTCTATTTGCTTTCATATCAGCAACTTGGGCTCAACGAATCTCCATAGAATGGAATGGATCAAAAATTGAAGACTTCGGTGATGTTAAGAAGAATCTTCCCAGCTTTACAAATGAAGGCTTTTCTTTCAACCAAAATAATATTTTCATTCTTCATAAGCAAAAGGTAGGTGAAAGTCAGGTGAAAGTTTCTAACCTAGTCTGGGAGACGATTTCTAACAAAGATCTTTTTGATATAAGCAAAAGCCTGCTGCCTGATTATGACATTGCGGATATCAATTATTTCTATCTAAATGGTGAGAGGTTTGCGAATGCCAACGTAGGATTATTCAAAAATGTAAAAGGAAGAATTCAACGACTTGCTTCTTTTGAAATTTCACCCTCAAATTCACCGGTAAATTTTAATGCACAAAAAATAGGTTCAACCATTAATCCTCTCTCTTCAGGAACTTTTTTTAAGATTAAAGTTGATAAATCGGGGATTTTCAAAATTACCACCCAGTTTCTAAAAGACAACGGAATCAATACGGCAAATATTAATCCTAAAAATTTCAGAATTTACGGAAATGGGGGAATTATGCTTCCCGAATTTAATCAGGATATAAAATACAGTGCTCTTCAGGAAAACTCTATTCAGGTTGTTGGTGAGGACGATAATGTCTGGAATGATGCAGATTACGCCCTGTTCTATGCACAGGGACCTAATGGCTATAACCTCTATAATACATCAAACGGAAACGGTATCAAAAGACGCGAGACAAGAAATGACCGTCCTGAAAATCTAAAAAATATTTACGAAGATTTTTCTTATTACTATATCAATTTTGACAAAGGAGCTGGAAAAAGGGTGCAGAATATTGACCTTAACTTACCCACCACTCCACTGATTAGCAGGTATGACGATTATCAGGTCATTAACACCGATCAGAAAAATCTCTTAAAAGTTGGAAGAATTTGGGTTGAAGACCAATCAATTATCACTGAAAAAACGTTGACTTTCAATTTAAACTCTCCTATTCAGGGTTCAGATTTGATAAGATACAAAACTCAGGTTATAGGACACAGGTCGCAGGGCAATAGTATGGGATTCTCCATTAATAATCAGAATCCTCTTACAGATACTTCTTCATCAACCGATTCAGATTTCCATCCTTTCCGTTATAGTGGAACAATCAGTAATTTAAGTGGTAACCAGATCACCATTAAATACAATCCCAATATTTCAATTAATCCTAACGGATCTTTTCATTTAGATTATGTAGAAGTACAGTATAAGGAAGACTTAAAATTTAATGGAAGCCAGATGAATTTTAGAGACTATTCTCTGCAAACTGGCACAAACACCAACTACGGCTTCACAATTTCGCCAACTGCAAACATGGAGCAGGTTTGGGATGTTTCTGATATAACAAATGCCAACAGAAGAGTAAACAAAGCAGGCGGGACGGGAGCTTTCAGTTTTGCTTATACCACGTCAAATCCTGATTTCAATAATGAATTTGTTGCTTTCCGTGCAGATGCTGCATTTACACCTCAGTTTGTGGAGAGAATAAATAATCAAAATCTTTCTGCACTTCAAAATGTAGATTATCTGATTATTGCACCACCTGAAATGATGTCACAGGCACAGAGATTGGCCAATTACCATCAGACAAAAAACAATTATAATGTTCAAATCGTAGATCCAGCAAAAATCTATAATGAATTCGGGAGCGGAAGCAGGGATCTTACAGCAATCCGTGATTTTGTTACAAAACTAAACACTCCACTTGGCAGTTTAAAATATGTATTTGTTTTAGGGGACGCTTCTTTTGATTATAAAAACAGAATTGCTAATAATTCGAATATAGTTTCGAGCTATCAGAGCGAAGAATCTAGTGATTTTATTGCATCATTCGTCACTGATGATTACATTGTAATGACGAAGCCTCAAACAGATCCTTTTTTATCAAATAATTTACCCGATCTTCCTGTAGGAAGAATTCCGGCTGCAAATCCTACGGAGGCTACAAATATGATGGATAAGACGTTGGCTTATTACAATTCTTTGTCAGGACAGTCGACTCCTTTTGGAGAATGGAGAATGAAGCTGGATTTTGTTGTAGATGATGACAACGATGGAGGAACACCCTTCCATACAGTAATGAATAATACTTTGACATCTACATTTGAAATTCCTGCAAGTACTACCCTTAAAGAATATAATGTAAGAAAATTATATATGGATGCCTTTCAGTCCCAAAGCACGGCTGGTGGACAGAGATATCCGCAGGTAAATCAAGCGATTTCAAACGATTTGGGTAACAGTTTATATCTTTTTTACTTAGGACATGGTGGAATTAATGGTTGGGCTCAGGAAAGAGTATTCACGTTAAATGAAATCCAAAATGCAAATAATTTCTCTAATGTATACAGCAGATTTCCATTCGTATCCACCATTACCTGCGAATTCACACTTTGGGACGAACCGGGAACTTCCTCTGCCGGAGAACAGCTTATGAAATTAAAGCAGGGAGGTGCCGCCGCAATGATTACGTCAAGCCGCGCCGTGGGTGTAGGCTATGGTCTTGATTTTACCAATCTATATACTAAAGATATTTTTGAGCTGGTAAATGATGATTTTATCCCAGTGGGAGATGCCCATCTAAACGCTAAAAAACTAAGACCCGGAGATTCAAACCACCTGAAAGTAAATTTATTGGGTGATCCTGCGATGAAACTGAGCAGACCACAGAGACTGCTGGTTATCGATGGTATCGAGACTCCGGTTCCGGGATTAATCAGAGGATTAGATTTTGTAAAAGTAAAAGGCCACATCAATAATTCAAATGGTTCTACAAACACTACATTTAACGGAAGAGTGGTTATCAATATTTTTGATAAAAGATTAAATAAAACAACATTAAACAATGACGGAGGTTTAACGCCTGTTTTACAATATACCGAAGAAGGAAGTGCTATTGTAAAAGCTTCCGGAACTGCTGTAAACGGAGTTTTCACCGTAGAATTTTATGTCCCGAAAGATATCAATTATGCAGTAGGTGAAGGAAGGTTGCTTGGATACGCCGATAATAAATCTATTGATGTATTCAATAATCAGGCAGTGCAGGTCGGTGATATCAACCCAAATGGCATTAATGATAATGAACCGCCAAAAGTAAAGCTGTATATGAACAACACCAATTTTGCAAATGGTGGAATCACAGATCAAAACCCTATGCTCCTTGCTTGTGTAACAGATGATACAGGAATAAATTCTACAGGTTCTGGTATTGGTCACGATATTACTGTATATTTGGACGGACAAATTATTAACACCGTAGTTTTGAATGATTTCTATGCTTCAGGTGAAGGAAATGGATGTCTGAGCCCAGGTTTGGCAGATTACCAAAAAGGAAATGTAACCTATCCTTTCAGGAATTTATCTGTAGGGCAACATCAGCTGACGTTTAAAGTTTGGGATATAAACAATAATTCAACAACTGAAACGTTAAACTTTGAAGTTAAAGATGAGGCAGACCAGCATTTGGTAATCAACAGACCACTTAACTGGCCAAACCCTTTTACCAACAAAACATATATACATTTTGAGCATAATTGTGATGATATATTGGATGTGAATGTTCAAATTTATACCATTACAGGAAAATTGGTAAGAACTTTAAGCCAGCCAGTTGTTGCAGAACCCTTCCTACAGGGCTTTAGAACACCACGTCAGGCAATAGAATGGGATGGAAAAGACGATTTTGGTGACACAGTTGCAAAAGGTACGTATATTTTTAAGATATTTGCAAAAAGTCAAAATCAAGAAAAATGCAAAGGGAGTGCTACAGCTGTAGAAAAAATGGTACTTTTGAAGTAAAATAAATAAGTAATTAAGAATATCAATAAAAAACTGATAATATATAAAAGACAACATATGAATTTAACTACTAAACTGCTTTTGGGGATTGGTTTGAGTGCTGGGTTTTTAGGCTATGCACAGGATTTAAGTCAGGTAAGACCTGTATTAACCGGAGCTCCATTCCTGAGAATTGCACCAGATGCAAGATCAGGGGGTATGGGAGATCAGGGGGTCGTTACTTCCCCGGATGCTTTTTCTCAATTTTGGAATGCGGTAAAATATCCTTTTAGCAGAACGAGTTCTTCTGTGGGTATTAACTACACACCTTACATGGGGAAACTTACAAATGATGTATTTTTACTATATGGAGCATTCCATAAATTTTTAGGTCAGGAAGAAAGATCAACAATTTCTGCAAGTATTTATTACTTTAATATGGGTGAGGTAGATCTTACTTCTCTTGTAGGAAATGAAGTAACTTCTAACGGTACTTCTAAGCCGAACGAATTCTCGGTTGATATTGCTTACGGCCTGAAACTTTCTGATTCATACTCAATGGCTGTTACAGGTAGATTCATACGTTCAGATTTGGCCGGAGGATTCAACACAGATACTACATTGAAGCCAGCTAATAGTTTCGCAGTAGATATCTCAGGATACTATACTTCTCAAAGATTTTCAAGTTTTGGAGGCTATGATGGTAAATTAAATGCTGGTTTTGCAGTGACCAATTTAGGTCCGAAATTAGACTATACAGGAAACGAAGAATCTAGATCTTATCTTCCTACAATGGCTAGATTAGGGGTTGGTTACGATATGTACCTGGATGATGTCAACAGAGTTGGTTTAAGTGTTGAAGGTTCTAAAATCTTAGTACCGGGATCAGAATTCATAGGAAATGACCCTAATACAAGACAGCCTATGTATGCAGTACCAAATGTAGGAGTAATGTCAGGAATTGGAAAATCTTTCAAAAATCCTGAATCAATCATGTACAGTGGTGCTTTAGAATATTCTTATGATAACGCATTTGCTGTAAGAGGAGGTTACTTCCACGAAAGTGACGTGCAGGGAGCAAGACAATTTGCAACTGCTGGTATTGGTTTAAAATACCGCTCTTTCGGATTAGACATTTCTTATCTAATCAATATGTCTAAGATCAACACTGCTTTGGATAACACACTACGTTTCGGTCTTACCTGGAACATCGGTGACGAAACTTCTAATGTAGATAACTAAGTATAACTGAATATACCATACAAAGCTCCAATTTTTATTGGAGCTTTTTTGTTGATTTAAATTCACAGCTTATGCCGAAGAAAATGCGGAAATCAAATATGAATAAAATATGTTTACAAAAGTCGGGTAATTATGGGGCTTTTTGTTTTTCAATAATTATTTTTGTACCATGAACTATTCTGCGGAGCTAAAAAAGATCGTAACAAGCCAATATGTATATTCTTCCATAAGAATTACGTTGGCAACGGTTATTCCATGTTTGGTTCTCTCCTACTTTGGTCTGCTTAAAGAATATTTTCTTTTTCCCTTAGGAACTAGCTTTGTTGCACTCACCGATCAGCCTGGACCGTTTATCCGAAGAAGAAATTCACTGACGTTCGCTATTTTCTGTTTCGTGATTGTTTCAGCCATTGCAAGTCTGGTGAAAGGCATTATTCCTTTGGTCATTTTAGAAATCATTGCTTTCGGAATGTTCTTTTCGTTAATCGGCGTTTATGGGCAAAGACTTGCCGCCGTAGGATCATTAGCATTGGTTGTTCTCGCCATCTTTATTGACGGACACTTAACCGGCGCGAATATTTTAAAAAGCCTCCTGATTTTTGCCGCCGGCTGTATTTGGTTTTTATTGATTTTTTTAATTGTTACGACAATTCAACCTTATAAACTCGCCAGTCAGATGATTGGTGAAAACTATCTTCAGCTGGCAGAATTTCTTAAAATAAAAGCTAATTTTTATCAGAAAAACCCAGATTTCGACAGATTAAACTCACAAATCATCGCCAAGCAGATTGAGATTAAAAATCTGCAGGAAGAAACTCGAGAAACAGTTTTTAAAACAAGAACGATCGTCAACGAATCGACAACTATCAGCAGATTACTGATGCTTACGTTTTTGAATTCAATGGACTTGCACGAGAAATTGATGACTTCAGAAAGTGATTACAAAAAGTTACAGCAAAGTTTCGAAGACTCGACCATTCTTGTAAAAATTCATGATTACCTCAATATACTTTCTGAAGAAATTGCCAACATCGGAATTTCACTTCAGAGCAGTACAAGAGCAAAACCTGTTTTCAACCTTGAGACACGTTCGCAGGATCTTAATGTTCATTATTTTGAATTGAGAAATAGAGAAATGAATCCTGATACGCTTGAAAACTTTATGATTTTGAGACAGATCATGATGCGTATCAATGAAATAACAAAAGAAATAAACGAAATATATAAAGTATTTGCTCAAAACGTAAAATTGGCAAAAAGTCTATCTACCGGTTTAGATTTGAAAAAATTTATGCCTAATGAGGAAAAAATTAATTTTAAAGTTTTAAGAAGCAATATTTCTTTAACCTCATCGCATTTTCGCCATGCGATCAGAATTACCATTGCCTTATTATTAGGATATCTGGTTTCTCAACTTCCGTTTATAGAAATCGGTCATACCTACTGGATTTTAATTACGATTGTTGCCATTTTAAAACCCGCGTATTCGATAACCAAACAACGAAATTTTCTGAGGTTCTGCGGGACTGTGGTAGGTGCGGTGATTGCTTATGCTATTTTGTACTACGTTCACATTAATGCCATTCTGTTTGCGATTCTTTTATTAAGTATGATTCTCTGCTTCAGTTTATTGAAAGGACGTTATTTTTGGGCGGTTCTCTTTATGACGATGTATGTTTTTATGAGTTTTAATTTTTTAAATCCCGGAAACATCAATGTCATTTTTAAAGATAGAATTGTTGACACCATTATTGCAGGGATTATTGCTTTTCTTGTTTCCTATATTGTGCTTCCGGTGTGGGAACATACTCAGAATTTAGAGTTGATGAAAAAATCAGCAGAATCTAATCTCACATATTTCCACAGTGTGATGGCAAAATTTCTGAATGAAGATTTTGATATTGAAGATTATAAGGTTAAACGAAAAAATGCCATTATTTCTCTCGCTAATCTTTCGGATAATTTCCAACGAATGATTTCTGACCCTAAAAATCAGCAGAAAAAACTGGAAGTCGTGCATCAGTTTGTAGCCACTTCACATCTTATTACAGCATATACTGCTTCACTTTCACAATATTCTAAAAATAATAAAAAGTATCCGGAAATAGATTCTGAAAGCTGGACAAAAAAAATTGAAGCCGAAATGAATCAGGTCTCAGCCTTGCTGAAAGGAGAAAAAATTACGGAGACCCTGAGAATGGACAGCCGCTTGGAACCGGAAGATTCATCGATAGAAAATTTATTGATTCAAAGAAAATCTGAGTTGTTGGAAAATGAAATTTTCGACCGCAGAGATCCGAATAAAATTTCGCATTTAACAGAACTCAAAAATATTCATGATGTCCTGGAACTGATCTATGATGTTGCCAAAGAACAGCGAAAGGTAATTCAGACCTATCAGACTGAAACCACTACTCTTCCACAATCGTGAAGCAGTAATCATCAAAGAATTTCACTCTCGCTTTAAATTCATCCGAAAGCTGATCATCATGCACTCTGCAGCTGATATCGAATAAATATTTAAGTTCAAAAGGTTTCACCTCATAATGCTTTTTGAGCGACCAGTGTTTTGAATGGTGAATTTTGTACATACTTTCCTTTACGCTCCAGATAATTGTGTAAAAAGTAACTTCATTATCGAAAGGTATAAATCCTCGTTCATTTTCATATGTAAACTTATCAATTACCCGCATAATTTTGGGATTGAATTTCTCAATATCAATTCCTATCTTATTTTTAGAAATCGCAATTGCAGCAAAAGGAAAAGAATGAGTAATAGAAATTTCAGCATCTTTAGGCGATAGAAAAGGTTCTCTCTCTTTATATAAAATTTTGGAGTTGGGCTTTAAACTCTTTAAAAGTTTTCTCACCATCAAAACTTCCAAGAGTTTTTTTGGATGGTAATCTCTGACTTTTTCTGCATTTTCCGGCTCCAGGAGTTCATCATGATTCAAGTCTTCACCTTCCTCATATTTCCATACAAGAATAGTGGCGTTGTCATCAGAAAAATCGCGGTAAAGTGGCATTGCTTAATTTATTGAGTAAAAGTAATAAAAAATACAGGAAGTTTTTCTGGTTAGAATGTATACAAAACCTTGAGCAATAAAAAATCCATTATGACAGAAAAACGATTTCTGTTATAATGGAATGTATTATTGAATTTTACTTAAAAACTGCCAGTTATCTTATCTTTTAGCAATTCTAAAGATATATTTAGACTAGAGGTTCTTGTTGGCTTAAACAGTGAAAGCTTCCCAATCCCCAAATAATATCTGTAGAATCTATCCCTACAACTTTTCTGTCAGGAAAACATTTTTGAATAATATCCAAAGCAACCTGATCTTTTTCACACCTGTAAGTCGGAACAATGACCGATTTGTTTGCAATATAAAAATTGGCATAAGACGCCGGCAATCGCTGATCTTCCCAAATTACAGGATCCGGCATTGGAAGTTCTATAATATTTAACGGACTTCCGTCGAGCAAACGCATTTCCTTTAGCTGTCTAAGATTGGTCTGAAGAATTTCGTAATTTTCATCTTCCTTATTATCTTCTACAACCGTAAGAACTGTGTTTTCATTTACAAATCTGATGGTATCATCCACGTGACCATCTGTATCATCACCAATGATTCCGTCTTCAACCCAAAGAATTTGATCTACACCATAGAAGTCTTTCAAATACTGCTCTACTTCCTCCTGTGATAAATGCGGGTTTCTATTTTTATTCAGCAAGCAAGATTTTGAAGTTAGAATCGTTCCTTTTCCGTTAAATTCCACAGATCCGCCTTCCATGATAATCCCCGGATAAATAACAGGAAGATCAAACTCTGCCCCTATTTTCGTAGGAATCACATCATCCAGTTCGAATGGAGGATATTTTCCGCCCCAAGCATTGAAACCCCAATCTAAAATGATTTTTTGTTCTTCTGCATCTTTATTAATCAAAAATGCGGGCCCGTGATCTCTGCACCATGCATCATTCGTTTCGTGAAAATAAAATTCGATATTTTCTAATTTGGCTCCGGCCTGCATAATGCAATCCATCGCAAATTTCCTCATCTCTTCATCTTTCACATTAATTCTCACAAATTCATCCTGAGAAATAACTTTTATAAATTCCGCATATTGAGGATATATTTCCTGTAATTTATCTGGCCACGATTCTTCTTTGTGAGGCCAAGACAACCAGGTTGCTTCGTGTTCTTCCCATTCTGCCGGAAAACGGTAACCCAACTGTTTGGGTGTTTTATTCTGATCTTTCATTAGTCTTCGTCAATAAAACGTTTGGTAATCGGCGAATAGGTTTCAATTCTTCTGTCACGAAGGAAAGGCCAGTGTTTTCTCATATAATCGGTCTGTGCCAAATCTACTTCCGTTACTGCTACCTCTTCGTGATCGTGAGAACCAAGATACAATAGTTTACCCTGTGCGTTGGTCACAAAACTTCCGCCCCAGAATTTCATGGCTCCGTCCTGTTCAAATCCAACTCTGTTTACAGAAACTACAGGAAGACCGTTAGCAACAGAATGAGAACGCTGGATAGTCTGCCAGGCATTATATTGATCCTGATTCGTCTCTTCATCCTGAGTGGTGTCCCAACCTATTGCGGTAGGATAAAACATGATATCAGCACCCATTAATGCAGTAATTCTTGAAGCTTCAGGATACCACTGATCCCAACAGATCAAGACACCCACTTTCCCGAATTTTGTAGGGAAAATCTTGTATCCTAAATCTCCTGGTGTGAAATAAAATTTTTCGTAGAATGCAGGATCATCCGGAATATGCATCTTACGGTATTTCCCCAAATAAGTTCCATCTGCATCAATAACAGCTGTAGTATTGTGATACAAACCCTGCGCACGTTTTTCAAAAAGTGACGCAATAATCACCACACCCAATTCTTTTGCAACTGGTGAAAGTGCATCTGTAGAAGGTCCCGGAATAGCTTCTGCCAGATCAAAATTATCATAATCTTCAACATCGCAAAAATAAAGCGATGTGAATAATTCCTGTAAACAAACAATCTGTGCACCTTTCGCTGCAGCTTCTCTTATTTTTTCAATGGCTTTGTTCAGATTTTCCTGCTTGTCTGCTACACAAGACATCTGGACTGTACCTATTTTTACTTTTGACATTTTCTAAATTTTATGATACAAAAATAATATTTTTAAAATACATACTGTGCTACTTTATTAAATGAATAGGTGCCTTCTATCAGCATTACAACAAAAGTTATCATTAAGATAATTAAAAGTAAATATACAAACGCCTCATAGATTCCTGAAACTATGAGGCGTTGTACATGATTTACCATAATAACTGTAAATCTTCAAAGGCTAAAAGCTTACTTACTAACTAAAAATAAGCTTCGATACATTATTTAGACTGATGATTGGTTTCATTTCTGTGTTGCACAACTTGCAGATTCTCGTCTACGGAATAAGCACTTCCAAATCCGTTCACATAAGTACCTTTCACAGGAGTTAAAGCAATCAAAATAAAATCTTTCATTTCAGAAATTACCTCTACCACTTTTCCGTGAGTTTCTTTTAATTGACCTATAACAAGATTCCACCTGTCAGAATCTCTATCGATTTGACTTACTCCAGCTTCAATCGTTAATCTTTCACGAGCATAGATTTGTTTTGTCGAAGACTCATCTTCAATAAACATGATTGAGGTTTTTCTGCCTTCAGATAAGTTTTTTGTATGCTTCGCCATAAAAGACACTATTATATAAAAAGTGTTTTCAACTTGTACAAATGGTGCATAGCTTGAGTTTGGAGTTCCTTCTGCATCTACTGTTGCAAGGATAATACTTTGAGTTCTTGCAATAAGTTCTTTTATTTTTGGACTAAGAGGTTTTGCGTGTCTTTGGGCTTCTTCCTGCGTGTGACTATGATTCATAATATAGATTTATGTCTGTAAAAATACATAATTTAGAATAAATAAAAATAAAACTCACTGACCACTTCAACAAAAAATGATCTTTACAGTATTGAAAAAAGGAGAAATTCCATATAGAAGAAATTTTTGACTGCAAATCTAAAAAGTTGTAAAACAGTCTATTTCGTCAAAAAATAGCCCAAAAGGGTTATTGCATAAGTTTAGTTTAAACTATAATTTTACTTAAAACAAAACTTACGACCATGAACCGAAAAACTTTTTTACAATACGCTTCTGCTGGTGTTGCAGCAGCATCTTTTCTACCATTACTGTCTTTCACAAAAAACTTAAAATCGAGTGATTATTTTATGGGAGACAAATTTCTTGTTATTAAAGGACAAGAATGGTTATTCTCGTTTACAATTGATTCCGATCTGCTTTCTAAATTTAAAGAAACCAGTGATCAAACTAAGGAAATCAAACTTTCTGGAAACACAGAAACAGACTTGGTATACAAAGCCGATTCTATAATCGAGAAAACCATAGATTCTAAAAATCTCCATTTCATTACATTTTCAATTATAAAAGATAAACTGACATCCGAGAACTTCAAATTTGCAAAAGATGCATTCGGGAAAGAATTTATAATGGAGGTACATGATAAATGCCATGCCGTAATTAGAAATGAAAAACTAAAAGTGGATCTCCCATTTAGGTACATCAAAAATATGAGCAGTGATCCTGATGCAAATTGCTTTTTAACGTCTGCCTGTGTTTTTCACAAAGGTTTACCGGATGATTGTGCAGAGCTGATGATTTTAAGAAATCTAAGGGAAACAGTAATGAAACCAAATCCCATTTTTAATCAGCTGATTGCAGAATACAATGTGATTGCTCCAAAAATGCTCAGCAATATTGGCGATTCAGAAAATAAGGGCGAAATACTTGAAACCATTTACAGTAATTTGGTACTACCAGCAGTTAATTTGGTAGAAGAAGGCAAAAACGAAGAAGCAATTGCATATTATCGCGATTTTGTACAGGAAATGAAATATCTTTATTTATAACGCAATAAGTGTAATTTTCTTCAAAAAAAGCTATTTCTATTATGTTACAAATAAGTTAATTACTGTAATAATTCATATGTATGAAGTTGATGGTCAGTTTTTATATCTTAATTATATGTTGTAATTTTGCACTTTAATTATTTGAATTTAAACTTATTCATAAGATATGAGTACTACAACACAATACATTCCTTATAAAGTTAAGGATATCACCCTTGCAGAATGGGGAAGAAAAGAAATTACTCTAGCAGAAGCAGAAATGCCAGGTTTGATGTCAATCCGTGAAGAATTCGGACCATCTCAGCCATTAAAAGGTGCAAGAATCGCAGGGTGTCTTCACATGACGATTCAGACTGCAGTTTTGATTGAAACTTTGGTTGCTCTAGGAGCTGAAGTAACTTGGTCTTCATGTAATATTTTCTCTACTCAGGATCATGCTGCTGCTGCGATTGCTGCTGCAGGAATCCCAGTGTACGCTTGGAAGGGTCTTAATGAAGAGGAATTTGACTGGTGTATCGAGCAAACTTTATTCTTCGGTGAAGACAGAAAACCATTGAATATGATCTTAGACGACGGTGGAGATTTGACGAACATGGTTTTCGACAGATACCCTGAATTCACAAAAGACATCAAAGGACTTTCTGAAGAAACCACTACTGGTGTTCACAGATTGTACGAAAGAATGAAAAACGGAACTTTAGTAATGCCTGCAATCAACGTAAATGATTCAGTGACTAAATCTAAGTTTGACAACAAGTACGGATGTAAAGAATCTGCAGTAGATGCTGTAAGAAGAGCTACCGACATTATGTTGGCTGGTAAAAGAGTTGTAGTTTGCGGATACGGAGACGTAGGTAAAGGTACTGCTGCTTCTTTCAGAGGTGCTGGTTCTATCGTTACGGTGACAGAAATCGACCCAATCTGTGCTTTACAGGCTGCAATGGATGGTTTTGAAGTAAAAAGATTAGATACTGTTGTAGATAACGCAGATATCGTAATCACTACAACCGGTAACTTCAACATCGTAAGAAAAGAGCATTTCTTAAAATTAAAAGATAAAGCGATCGTTTGTAACATTGGTCACTTCGATAACGAAATCGATATGGCTTGGTTGAACGAAAACTATGGTCACACAAAATCTGAGGTGAAACCACAAGTTGACATCTATACTTTGGAAGAAGGTAAAGAAGTGATCATCCTTGCTGAAGGTAGATTGGTAAACCTTGGTTGTGCAACGGGTCACCCAAGTTTTGTAATGTCTAACTCTTTCTCTAACCAGACTTTGGCTCAGATTGAACTTTGGACAAACTCTGAAGCTTACGGAAATGAGGTGTATATGCTTCCTAAGCATTTAGATGAAAAAGTTGCAGCTCTTCACCTAAAGAAATTAAGTGTTGAGTTGGAAGTTCTTTCTACTGAACAGGCTGAATACATCGGTGTAGATGTGAAAGGACCTTTCAAACCTGAATACTACAGATACTAAGATTCTCTATCTTTAAAATACACAATCCCATTATTCAACATAATGGGATTTTTCATGTAAAACACTTTAAAACTCTCTTAGGAATTCCTACTTTTGAACAATTAAAATTTAAAAATGAAAAAGTACTATTTCCTGAGTATAATGGGTTCCTTACTATTATTTAGCAGCTGCGAAAGTGAAGATGAAATCGAATTTGTAACCGATCCTGTGGAACAAAGAATATTATTGAGCAAAGTAACTACCGTTTATTACGATAATCCTGCAAATCCCGAAACTACTGTATCAACATTAGATTATAATAATCAGGGACAACTAATTAAAACTACCTCTGCAGGTCGATCTTCAACTTTTGAATATAATGCAGCAGGAAAACCCGTGAAGACAAATCATTATAAAGCTGACGGAACTTTGGATTACTATTCATCTTATACATATAATGGTGAAGAACTTCAAAATATAAAAGCAATCTATAATAATCCTGACCTAAATCGTACAATAAATTACACCTATACGAATGGTCACGTGACAAGCTCTACGCTTTGTCAATCAGCAAACTGTAGCAATCCTAGTACATCGACCTACACATACAACGGAGAAAATATTACCGTACAAACTTCGGTTATCGGTGGTACTGTTTCTTCATCCACCAAGCATGAATATTTGTACGACAATCAACTTAATCCTTATTCTTTCACGAACAAATATTTAAAAATTATGATGGCGGAGCGTATGTTTTAAGTAAAAATAATTATACAAGCGAGAGAATCAGTTTTAAAGATAGTGCCGGTAACTGGATTCAGAATCAGCAAATTATTTATGAAGTTCAATACAACAGTGTTCAGTTACCGACTCAGGTAATCGGGCGGTCAGCAAACGGGAATAATTATGTAAAATACAATTATGAATATATCGCCCAATAAAAATTATACAAACCGATGTATTTTTTTAGTTCTTTGAGACGAAGGATCACAAAAAAAGAATCTTTCAAAATCATCAAAGAATAGTGAAAAAAACATAAATAAATAATACGATTTCACTAAAATATAATACATTTGGACGAACTAAACATTAAAAAACATAATAATGAAAAAACAGGGAGTTTCTAATGCGTTTGTTGCAGCTTCATGGGTCGCTCTGGGCGCAGGAATGATTGGCTATATTGTCGGTCTGGTAAGAGCAGAAATGCTATTAAACGAAAAAGGATATTATTTCACTATTCTATTGTATGGTTTGTTTGCCGTAGTGTCTTTGCAGAAAGCCGTACGAGACAGAATGGAAAATATAAAGGTAACAGACATTTACTATGGCATCTGCTGGTTTGCCACTTTATCGTCTATCGTTTTATTAACCATTGGGTTATTTAATGCTACCATCTTACCTAGTGAGAAAGGATTTTACGCCTTTGCATTTCTTTTGGCTCTGTTTGGCGCTATCGCCGTCCAGAAGAACACTCGGGACAATATGATGGAGGATTAAATAAAAATAAAAGAGCTTACTAGATTTAGTGAGCTTTTTTATTTTTTAAATCTCTATTTCACAAAATAATGATATGTTTAAAAATTTATTATCTTTGTGATTCAATACCTTATCAAAATAGCAAAACTATCTTATTATCTTTAGGAATATTAAAAATCATTTTTCAATAAAACTTAAGAGGGAATGGTCCTGCTAATTATTAATACACCGATCAAAATATTATGATAAAATTTTTACTGTTTGCGACATGTATTTTCTTCATTCAATTCACCAAAGCTCAGAATGAGTTTATTACGATTTGGAAACCCGGGTTGGTTTCAAATCCTGTTCTGTTGGTAGAAGCTCCTTTTCAAGCGAACTCAAATCAAATCTGGTTTCCCGGTAGTGGTGACAACTACACCATAGAATGGGAAGAGGTGGGTTATCCTCTCCACAACGGAATTATGACTAACGTAAACTCTACGAATCAGGTTTTAGTAGATTTCGGCACATCTGCGGGTGATGCCTCCAGTGCAACCTACAGAGTAAAAGTATCTAATGGCAACGGGATTTTCAGACAGATAAAATTTGGAAGCGCTCAGCTATTTCCCGCGGCAGAACAACTTTTTCCAATTTGGCAGATGTTGGGAAGCGCAGATAAAATTATAGAAATAGAACAGTGGGGAAATATTTCCTGGGTTTCGATGAACTCTGCCTTTACCAATTGTAAATTGGTGCAGCTTACAGCGACAGACAGCCCAGACCTTAATAATGTGACTGATTTATCATTCATGTTTTATGGAACTCCACAGTTTATAGGAGCTAGCTCAATGCAGAACTGGAATACTTCTCAAATTCAGAATTTCCGTTTTATGTTTTCTTGTCTTTTAGAGACTTCCAATATTCCTCATCAGTTTAATTCACCTTATATAGGCAATTGGAATACTTCTTCTGCTACAGATATGAGCTATATGCTGGCAGGGAGAACTGTATTTAATCAAAGTGTAAATAACTGGGATGTTTCTAATGTTACAGACATGAGCTGGATGTTTGGCCAGTGCATGAGTTTTAATCAGAGACTTGACAGTTGGGATACTTCAAGCCTTCAAGACATGCATTTTATGTTCCACATGATTCCTGTCTTTAATCAGCCATTAAATACGTGGAATACTTCTAATGTAACTGATATGGCGCATGTATTTCATGGATGTGTGGCTTTTAATCAAAATCTGAATGCCTGGAACGTAAGTAATGTCACCAGGCTAAATACATTTTTAACAAATGCCTCAAGTTTTAATCAATCATTTGAGGATTGGAATTTAGCTTCCCTTACAGATGCTTCCGGGATGGTTCTATTAACTTCTATTGACTGTAATAACTATAGCAAAACGCTTGCAGGCTGGGCAAATAATCCCAATACACCGAATAATATTAATTTAGCAAACGTTTCACCTGCTCAGTACGCTTCTAACGTGGTCAATAAGAGAAATATTCTGGTCAATAATAAAAACTGGATGATCTCGGGAGACTCAGTCGGAAATTGCTTATTGGCAGTTTCCGAAATTAAATCAACTCAAAAAGGTTCCATTTATCCAAACCCTGCATCAGACACCATTCATTTTGACCATTTGCATGCTGAGAAATACAGAATCGTTGATGCAAGTGGAAGGTTAATAAAAGAAGGAAATATTGTCACAGAAATGATCAATGTAAGTACTTTACCCAAAGGAAATTATATTCTTCAAACTGTATCAAAAGATAAGGTAGAGTCTTTCAAGTTTATTAAAAATTAAAAGAAAACATATCTTTCCAATACACCAAATACTATAATGAATAAAATTATCCTCATTTTCATCTGCATTCTGTTTTTTCAAATGACAAAAGCTCAAAATGAGTTTATTACAGTTTGGAAACCGGGAGCTTCTCAACAAATTCATTTTCCTGGAAGAGGCAACAATTTTACAGTAACATGGGAAGAAGTTGGCTATCCGCAACATAACGGAAGTTTAAATAATGTAAATTCTACTATGGAATTTATAGTAAATTTTGGCAATTCACTAAATCCCACTCCTGCAAATGCAACCTATAAAATAAAAATAAGTAACGGCAGCGGTAATTTTAGTCAAGTAAGGTTCTTCGATAGCACAGGAGTTCCGGCCTACTTAAATTCAGATCATGAAAAATTACTTGAAATTGCGCAATGGGGAAATATACAGTGGCAAACCTTCGACAATGCATTTACATGGTGCAGTAATATGAATGTTACTGCGACAGACGCTCCTGTTTTAACGGATGTAACTCAGATGAATGAGATGTTTTATTTCTGCTTCTCACTTGTGGGAAATGCCAGTTTCAATACCTGGGATACTTCCACAGTAACCAATATGTTTTATATGTTTGGTGATGACACTTTTTTTAATGCCCCTATCAATGATTGGAACGTGAGCAATGTGACCAATATGTCTTACATGTTTGATGCAGCATCTAATTTTAATCAGCCACTTGGCAAATGGAATACTGTAAATGTAACAACGATGCAACATATGTTTCATGAAGCCAATTCTTTTAACCAAGATTTGAGAAGTTGGAACACTGTAAATGTGACCAACATGAACGAGATGTTTCATGATGCCACAGCTTTTAATCAAAACATTGGATTATGGAATCTAAGCTCTCTAGTAAATGGTGTAGATATGCTTAAATTATCTGGACTCAACTGTCAAAATTACGACAATGCGTTGTTTGGGTGGAACAGTAACCCTCAGACTCCCGATAATATCAATCTCGGAGATGCAGCGCCACTACATTATAAACATACCGCTGCAGTAAATGCGAGAAACAACCTTCTAAATAATAAAAATTGGTCTGTAACGGGAGATACTTACAGTGCATCGTGTACATCTTTCTTACAAGTTTCTGAACAAAATATAAAGATAGATCTGATTGTTTACCCAAATCCTGCATCAAATTTTATTTATATTAAAAACTTAAAAAATTCTGCAAATTATAAAATTTCAGATGCAAGCGGGAGATTGCTGACAGGTGGGAAAATAGTTTCTGAAAAGGTGGATATAAGCAATTTATCAAAAGGAAATTACATACTACAGATCGTAACAAAAGATAAAGTTGATTCCTTTAAATTTATTAAAAACTAACTTTAAAAAATGACAAATTCAACAAATCAAATCATAATCATGAAAAAACTAATAACCGTATTTCTGTGCTTCTTTTTTTCCCAAATCGTGAGTGCTCAGAATGAATTCATCACTACATGGAAGCCCGGAAATTCGCAAAATCCTCTTCCAAACAGTCCGCCTTTTGCATCATCGGATACACAGGCTTGGGCTCCTTTTCAAGGAACCAATTTTACGATTTACTGGGAAGAGATTGGTTATCCTTCACACAATATGACTTTGCAAAACGTCACTTCATCAAATTACATTCTGTTGGATTTTGGACCTTCACTAAATCCTGTTCCTGCCAGTGCAACTTACAAAGTAAAAGTAAGTAACGGTAATGGTAATTTTCACCGTATTTCATTCAGAGATGATGTTCCTTCAGGAAATGTCAATAATATGATGGGAGACTACGGAAAAATTGTGGAAATTAATCAATGGGGTTCTATTGCCTGGTCTTCTATGGCTTATGCATTTGAAAGATGTGAGAATCTAAACATGACGGCTACAGATATTCCAGATCTCACTGCTGTAACATCGCTGGATTACATGTTTAGCGGTTGTAGCACACTGATAGGAAATAACTCTATAAACAACTGGAATATTTCTTCTGTAAATTCCTTAGTAGGAACCTTTAACGGATGTTTTGTTTTTAACCAACCCATTGGAAACTGGAATACCAGTAACGTACAAAATATGGGGGTTCTTTTTTTAATGTGCCAAAATTTTAATCAACCCATCGGAAACTGGAATACTTCTCAAGTAGTATCGATGGATGGGATGTTTAACAACGCCAGAAGCTTCAATCAACCCATAGGAAACTGGGATGTTTCTAATGTTATTGAAATGGAATTTATGTTTGCCTACGCTTGGGGTTTTAATCAGCCTTTGGAAAATTGGAACGTTTCTGGCGTGATAGAGATGGATTATATGTTTTTGAGTGCAAAACTCTTCAACCAACCCATTGGAAGCTGGAATACCTCAAGTGTTACAACGATGAACGGAATGTTTTTGAACGCTACAGCTTTCAATCAGCCTATCGGGAATTGGAACACAGCTAGCGTGCTAACCATGAACGCCATGTTTCAAAATGCATCTGCATTCAATCAAAATATCGGCAACTGGAATACATCACAGGTGACGACCATACAAAGTATGTTTATGAATGCTTCAAGCTTTAACAAAGACCTTGGAAAGTGGAATCTCACGTCGATTGTGAATGCAAACAATATGTTTTTAAATTCCGGATTAAATTGTCAAAATTATGACAGTACACTTTACGGATGGAGCTTAAACCCTTCTACACCAAACAATATCATCCTTAGCAGCGTTTCACCAATGACTTATGCTCATCCTGCAGCGGTGACTGCGCGAAATTACCTCATCAACAACAAAGGATGGTCGATTGTTGGAGACACTTACGATGCTGAATGTAGTTCTGTACTTTCCACCACCGAAAACATTGCACATGCAAATCTCAGCATTTACCCAAACCCTGCATCAGATTTTATCTTTATTAAAAATTTGAAGAATCCTGCAAATTATAAAATTTCAGACACAAGCGGAAGATTGTTGAAAGAAGGAAAAATAGTTTCAGAAAAGGTAGATGTAAACGTTTTACCAAAAGGAAATTACATTCTGCAGATTGTGACAAAAGATAATATCCAATCTTATAAATTTATTAAAAAGTAAATAATCTTTTAAAATATCGTTCCACCACGCACCCAATCCCTAAAAATACGAAATGAAAAAACGAATAATTTTTATCATGGTAATGCTGTTCATTCAGATTATAAAGGCTCAAAATGAATTTATAACCATCTGGAAACCTTCAGGCATCAATCCCAATTTCACCACAATCGTAACAGGCCAGATCCCGTCTACATCCAGTCAGATATGGTTTCCAGGCACAGGCTTAAACTATACCATTCAATGGGAAGAAGTAAATTACCCTCAGCATAACGAAACACTTACCAATGTCACATCCATAGGTCAGACATTAATTAGTTTTGGCACACCACACAACCCGAATCCCGCACAAGCTACGTACAGAGTAAAAGTAAGCAATGGAAATGGAGTTTTTTCGCAGATAAAATTTGCAACCGTCATCACTCCACCATCCGGAGGACTTTCATGGACTCATCATGGTAATTCTGACAAATTACTTGAGATCTCGCAATGGGGCAACATCCAGTGGCAGTCTATGTATAACGCATTTTCATATTGCAGATATGTACAGATTACCGCAGCAGATTCACCCAATCTTTCCGCAGTGGAGGATGCATCGTATATGTTTTATAATGCCAGCTCATTAACAGGAAATTCATCTATGGCAAACTGGAATACTTCAAACATCAAAGATTTTCGGAATATGTTTTCTCATGTGAGTACGCTACAAATCCCCGATACTTTTGATGCACCCATCGGTTCTTGGAACACTTCCAGTGCTACCGACTTCAAATATATGTTTGAAAACAGAGTTGTATTTAACCAAAACTTAAATAGCTGGAATACCTCCAACGCTACAGATATGAGTTTTATGTTTTCCGGAACACAGGCTTTTAATCAGCCATTAAACAGCTGGAATACATCAAATGTGACCAATATGATGTGGATGTTTCATTTTAATCCAAATTTTAATCAACCTTTAAATAATTGGAATATTTCCAAAGTAACCAACATCTCCCATATGTTTCATGGGTGTACTTCATTCAATCAGCCTTTAGATAGTTGGAATACAAGCGTTGTGACAGATTTTAATACTATATTTTCTTCTGCTACAAATTTTAATCAAAACCTTCAAAGCTGGAATCTTCCCGCGCTTACGATAGGAACTCTCGCACTTTTCGCTTCTGGTTTAGATTGTGATAATTACAGCAATACGCTTTTTGGATGGGGTACTAATCCGAATACAGCCAATAACATCAACCTAGGATTGGTCCCAAATTTCACCTATGCCATCGATGTTGTTCCGCAAAGAAATATGCTTCTCAGCAAAGGCTGGACGATTACGCTGGATACTGTAGGAGAGTGTAGAAAATTATCAACTCATGAAAGTACTTTAATAACAAATGGATCGATATATCCAAATCCTGTTGAGAATTTTATTTATTTTAAAAATATTAAAGATGCAAAAAGCTATACCATTACAGAAATGAGCGGAAGATTGGTAGCAGACGGTTCGCTGACAAAAGATTTCATCAGCATTCAACATCTTACATCAGGAAATTACATTTTACAAGTGATTACAAAACAGGGTATACAGACTTTTAAATTCATTAAAAAATAATATTTTTCATATATTTTCAAAGTTATTTCACCACCTAAACATTGTTTATGAAAAAAGGTATCGTTATCTTTTTCTTTCTTCAATTTTTCCAAATAGTATATGGTCAAAACGAATTTGTCACCATTTGGAAACCTTCAATTCCTGCGCACAATTATCAGTATGCCGGTATTACAGTATCTTCTTTGGGAAATGAAATTTGGCTGCCTGTAAAAGGTAATAATTATACAATTTATTGGGAAGAAGTAGGTTATCCTTCACATAATGCTACATTGATTAATATTACGTCTGCATATCATACCCTCATTAACTTTGGGACAGCATTAAATCCGAATGCCCAGAATGCAACCTATAGAGTTAAAGTAAGTGAAGGAAACGGTGATTTTGTCGGTATCTATTTCAGAGATTTTAACCTTTTCCCAAACAGTAACGGAATTGTGGGAGATGTTACCAAAATAATCAATATTGAACAATGGGGAAATAACAGCTGGGTTTCTATGCATGAAGCTTTCGGCGGATGCGTAAATATGAATGTTTCTGCAACGGATAACCCCGATTTCACGAATACCACAGATCTCTCTTTTATGTTTCAGGGTTGTTCAAGTTTTAGCGGAAATGCTACAATAAACAATTGGGACGTTTCTAATATCACAAATCTTATAGCGATATTTAGCAGTTGTACTTTATTCAATCAGCCTTTAAATAATTGGGACACTTCAAATGTTATTGCAATGGGAGCAGCATTTACCTTGGCTCAAAATTTCAACCAACCTTTGGATAACTGGGATACTTCAAACGTGGTTACTATGACGGCTATGTTTAATCATGCTAAGAAATTCAATCAACCCATTGGAAATTGGGATCTTTCAAACAACTTAGACTGCGAATTTATGTTTTCAAACGCCTGGGATTTTAACCAGCCCATTGGCAATTGGAATACCTCAAACGTTATTGAGATGAATAATATGTTTACAGGTGCATCATCTTTTAATCAACCCATTGGTAACTGGAATACTGGCAACGTCACAAATATGAGCGGAATGTTTCTCTATGCGACTCTTTTTAATCAAGATATCAGCAGCTGGAATACCAGCAACGTAATCTATTTTGCAAATATGTTCAATACCGCTACAGCATTTAACCAAAATCTTGGAAACTGGAATTTAAGTGATGCAACATCCGCTCAAAATATGTTTTTAAATTCAGGTTTGAGTTGTCAAAATTACGACAGCACCCTTTACGGATGGAGCAACAATCCTGCAACACCTCAAAACATTGCATTATCAAATGTTTCACCTCTAAAATATTCACATCCTGCTGCAGTAAATGCCAGAAACAATTTAATCAATTCCAAAGGCTGGTCAATAAGTGGTGACATTTATGACAGCGAATGCCAATCTTTTTTATCCACTGTAGATAATTTAATTTCTGAAGAAATTTCTATATATCCAAATCCTGTTGCTGAAAGTGTTTTTATCAAGAATTTAAAGAATGTAAACAGATTCACCATTACCGATGCTTCTGGAAGAATACTTATGAAAGATGTTATAAACAAAAATTTTATTGGTGTTGAACATCTCATGCCCGGAAATTACATCTTACAACTTATCACAAAAAGCGGTGCTCATACTTTTAAATTCATTAAAAAATAAACAAAAATGCCTCGTTATTTTACGAGGCATTTATTTTATGAGATTAAATCTCTACAAATCATACAGATTCGGATGCTTTGCTTTGATATCATCTACCGTTCCCAAAACTTTATCTTTCAAAGTATCCTGATAGATTTGAAGTTTTTCTGCAACAGTTTCCTCACCGGTTCCCAGAATTTTTGCGGCTAAAATTCCGGCATTTAAAGCGCCATTCAGAGCAACAGTTGCTACAGGAATTCCACCCGGCATTTGAAGGATTGACAAAACAGAATCCCAACCGTCAATAGAATTACTTGATAAGATAGGAACTCCAATTACAGGTAACGTTGTGCAGCTTGCAACCATGCCCGGAAGATGGGCTGCTCCACCGGCTCCTGCAATGATCACTTTCAAACCTCTTTTTTTAGCATGTTTAGCATAATCAAACATTCTCTCTGGTGTTCTGTGCGCCGAAACTACAGTAAGTTCGTAAGGAATGTCTAAACCTTTCAAAAAATTCGCCGCCAGTTCCATGATCGGTAAGTCACTTTGACTTCCCATGATAATTCCTACCATTTTTTCAATTTTATTAGATGCTTCAAAGATAAGGATTTTAAAAAAGGGTGAAAGTAAAAAGTCAATTTTGCTTTGCAAGTGAATGAGTGAATGGTCAATTAGCTTGGCTGTCAATTTAATTATTGCAAAATACATTACATCCGCTGAATTTTTTTCACTTTTTTATTTTGCCTTAATACAAACGAACCAAAAAATCAAGATTGAAAACTCAGCTAAACTTTTTTTTATATGATTCAAACGCAAATAAAAATTTCCAAACATAATTTAATTTCTCAGGCTTTAAATTAACAATTCTTGCAAAGCAAAATCGACAGCTTTTCGTTTTAAAATAAATATCTTTGCCATTCGATTTCCACCACCCCATTGAAAAATTACAAACTTACTTTTGCGGTTCTTACAGTTGCCATCGTTTGGGGAACTACTTTTTTGGGCATTCGTGTAGCTGTAGAAACTATTCCGGCTTGGTTTGTAGCCGGGATACGTCAATTTGTGGCAGCAATAATTATGCTGTTCATCCTACTCTACCGTAAAGAATTCAAATGGATTGGCTGGAACAACTTAAAATATCAATTGATCTTCTCTACCTTAATGCTCATTATAGCCAACGGAATGACAACCGTTGCAGAAGAGACCGTGACGAGTAGTCTAGCATCATTGATGAGCGCCTGTTCGCCCATCGTTGTATTTTTAGGAAGTGTCGCAATTGGTTTACAGAAATTCAGTTTCCGGGCTTTAATAGGAATTATTCTTTGTTTCAGCGGAATTCTCTTTATATTTTGGGATGGTTTGAACGATTTGGCAAATCCTGATTATTTGATGGGAGTTATTTTCCTTTTTCTGGCTATTTTGGGCTGGGCCTCAGGAACTATTTTCACTAAAAAACTGAATCTTCAAAGCAAAAATATTACGCTGAATCTCTTTTATCAATTTATGTTTGCCGGAATTATACAGCTTATTTTCGCCTTTCTCTTTTCAGAGAATTACAATTTTGAAAACTGGAGTGCGGTAAGCATTTCTGCTACGCTGTATCTGGCAGTATTCGGGTCTGTGGCGGCATTTTTCGCTTTCCATTATGCCCTGACTAAAATTTCTCCGGTTCAGGTTTCCATTTTGGCCTACATCAATACAATTATTTCGATTTTCCTTAGTTGGCTGATTTTAGACGAAACAATTTCAGTAAAATTTATCACGGCAGCTTTCCTGATTATTCTGGGCGTTTTTATCATTAATTATAATCCGGAACTCTTTAAAAGAAAGAGAGTTGAAGAATAATTTATTTTTTTAAAAATCTTATTAAAAAACAGGATCCTTCTTTTAAAATCCAACTGTTCATTTTTCTTTGTCACTATTTTTGCCTATATTTTTAGAATAATACGTGCATTATGACAAAAAGATCTCCTCTTATATTGCTAATTCTATTGCTAATGTTCCCAAGCTGTGATAACAAAAAGAAAAGTCTGCAGCTCACTGAACGTGAAAATGCTCTTTTAGAAAAAGAAAAAAATTTCGCCAAAAAAGAATCAGAATACCAATCGCTTATCAAAATGAGAGACAGTATTTTTAGTGAAAAAGATTCTGTAGAAACCGTAAAAGTATGGCCGCCACAAGTTTTTGGCTCTTGGATTGGCAAAGTGATATGCACCGAATCATCATGCAGCGATTATGTCATTGGTGACCAACGTATTGATACTTGGGAATTTGACAGTGATTCCACGCAATTGTTTTCTAAAATTGTGAACAATCATAAATTGGTTAGATTATATTCCGGAAAATTTGAAAATAATGAAGTTAAGCTTCATTACAAAACAGACTCTACGGCAGATAAAAGTGTGGAAATGAATATTCTTTTAAACAAAATTTCGGCCAATAAAATTAGGGGAACCCGCACCGTAAGCGTTGATAATAAATGTACGGCGAAGTTTTCTGTGGAATTGACACGTCTTTCAAAATAAGCACTTATGATTTTAAGCATACACAACCTCAGCCTTCCCTTTGAAGACCCTGTTCTGAAATTTTTGCTGGTTCTGATTATCATTTTGGCAGCACCACTTCTTTTAAATAAAATAAAAGTTCCGCATCTTCTGGGATTGATTATTGCAGGAGCCGTAATTGGACCTAACGGATTCAATGTTCTAGCAAGAGACAGCAGTATTGTGGTGACCGGAACAACCGGACTTCTCTACATTATGTTTCTTGCAGGACTGGAGATAGACATGGGAGATTTTAAGAAAAACAAATGGAAAAGTCTCACATTCGGGCTTTATACTTTTATTGTACCTTTTGTTTTAGGCTTTGTCGGAGGATATTATATTTTAAATTTCTCAGTCTTAACTTCTATCCTTTTTGCAAGTTTATTTTCGTCGCATACGCTGATCGCGTATCCTTTAGTGAGTAAACTAGGAATTGCGAAAAATCTGTCCGTCAACATCACAGTCGGCGGAACAATGATTACCGATGTTCTTGCCCTATTGGTATTAGCCATTATTGTCGGAATGTCACAGGGTGAAGTGGGAACCACTTTTTGGGTTAGACTATCGGTTTCATTTATTGTATTTGCACTGATCGTTTTGCTGGTTTTCCCGATGATCGGACGATGGTTTTTTAAGAAAGTAGATGATAAAATTTCGCAGTACATTTTTGTATTGGTGATGATTTATCTGGCTGCATTACTGGCTGAATTGGCAGGTGTGGAAGCGATTATCGGAGCATTCTTTGCCGGCTTGGCATTAAACAGACTGATTCCGCATACCTCCTCACTGATGAACCGCGTGGAATTTGTCGGAAACGCAATTTTCATCCCTTTTTTCCTGATCAGCGTAGGAATGCTGATTGATTTTAAAGTATTTTTTAAAAGTTGGGAAACTTTAGAAGTTGCAGCCGTGATGTTGGTGGCATCAATTATTGGAAAATATGTGGCGGCGGTAGCTACCCAAAAAACTTTTAAACTCACAAAACATGAAGGAAAACTGATTTTTGGTTTAAGTTCGGCCTCTGCAGCAGCAACTTTAGCAGCGGTAATGGTCGGTTACAATATTATTCTTTCTGAAAGCGAAACCGGCGAACCCGTAAGATTACTGAACGAACACGTTCTGAACGGAAGTATTTTATTGATTTTAATCTCATGCACCGTTTCTTCTTTCGTCTCCATGTCGAGCGCTCAGAAAATTGCTGAAAGTGACAATGAAGATACTGTTTCAGGAAATAATCACGAGGAAGAAAATATTTTGTTAGCTTTAAATTACGACAACACTGTTGAGAGAATGGTGAATTTGGGGATTTTAATTAAAGCTCATTCCAATACCGAAGATTTTTTTGCTTTAAATGTCATCAATGAAGATAAAAATGAATCTTCTGTCAAAAATGCCGAAAAACTTCTGCATCAGGCAACCGACACTGCAGCTTCGGCGGACGTAAAACTGCAGGCTTTAAAAAGATATGACAACGACGTCATCAATGGCGTCAACAACGTGATCAAAGAACAGAAAATTACTGATCTGATTATCGGGTTGGAGGATGAAAAAGGTTTCTCAACTTCGTTTGCGCATAATCTGTACAACGGATACCTGCAGAATGATGATGTGAATGTTTTCGTGTATCACGCTGCACAGCCGCTTTCTACTATTAAAAAATATGCGGTGATGATTCCTGAAAATGCACACAAGGAAGCAGGATTTTTCCATGCTCTAGTCCGTGTTTGGAATATCGCGAGAAATTCGGGCGCCACGATTGTATTTTACGCTCCTGAAAACATTCTGGATATTTTACAGAAAATTATTAAAAAAGCCAATATCGAAGCTGAATTTATCATAATGAACACATGGAAAGACGGCGAAGAAACAGCAGCCCAAATCAAAGAAGATGAAGGGTTGATTATTTTTATGGCGAAAAGAGGAATGCAGTCTTATATTCCGAGGATGAGAATGATCCCCGAGCTTTTGAACGGAAGACTTCATGATAACAATTATCTCTTGATTTTCCCGTATTCAGAATTTAAACAAGAGAATATTGAAAGACGTTCTGTAGGAAATCATGATGATTTTATGGAAATTGGGAATGTAATTAAGAAGATTTTTAAGTAGATAAATTCGATTATTTTTTTTAGATTTAATCTACAAAAAAATTACATCACCTCGATATGAAAAAATTATTTCTATTACCTTTTTTTCTTTGTTCCATTTTTATGTTCGCTCAGGACAAAACGTTTTCTGATTTGGAAATCAAACAGAAATTAGATTCCGTAAAAACTGAAGGAAACCTGCTGTTTACATTAGAAAACGCTGCGTGGCATTCTTCAGATCTTTTGAGAGAAAATAATAAAGTTCAAAATATTGCTGGTCAATATTTAACGTATAAAACAAATGATTCTGTAAAAGCGGTATTTTTAAACAAAGCCCAAAATAAAATTGTGGCAGAATATGTTTTTAAAAATGATAATAAAAAGCCTATAAAAACAAACTTAAATGAGAGAAACCTCAATGGTTTGGAGATCGATTTAAAAAATGTTCGTTCAAAAATAATAGAACAGCTCGCAGATCCGAAATATGAAGTTGGAAGTTATGATGGTTTTAATTTGAATGTCATCATCATTCCTGCTGACCAGGTAAAATTCAAAACTTATCTGATCAGCGGTACTTCATCTAATGGAGTAATCCCGTTTGGGAATGATTACCTGTTTATCTCTGACAAAAACGGTGTCATTCTTGAACACCACAAATTTCATTCGCGACTGATTCCTACTCAGAATCCTCCCGGCGGCGGAACAATTACGATGGCTACTCATAGCCACTTGAGAACAAATCCTTTTATTTCTGCGACAGACATTTGTACCTTTCGACTGTATGCTCCATTCTTTCCAGGTTTGAAAGAATTTTCGGTCTACTCTCCTGCTTTAAGTAAGTATATGATTTATAATCTTGAGAAAAACGCCATTACTACAGAAAAAAACATTAATTGATTTGTAATGAAACAATTTCCATCGTCAAAGCCCAAACGAAGTATTTTAAAAATTGTAGGACTATCCCTTTTATTGATCATCGTTTTTTTAGCAGTCAGCAATTTTATTGAGGTTAAAAAAAATGAAACGTTGCTGTATAAAATTCAGCAATATCTAACCTACAGCAAAGAAGACTGGGAAAATTATAAACAGAATCAAAAACTCCTAGATGAAAACCCTGCAATCGCTTCCTCAACAGACACAGTAGATGTTGCAAGCAGTGCAGATTTTTATTCTTACGATACTACAAGAATGACTGAAGCGGTGAAAAGAGAAGAGCTTAAACTCATTAAAAATGCAAATTTTGATCAGCTTAAAAAAGCAGAAAATCCCCCAAAAGATAACGATGCACAGGCTGCATTAATCAGGTTTACGCAGGGAAGATTAACTGATGTCATCATCAATCAGAAGCTCGACATCAAAATTGGAAAATGCTATGAAAACAAGAACACAGAAGGTAATTTCCGTTGTGTGAGCTGTATGATTATGTTGTACAATCGTGACACAAAAACCTGGCAGGAAGCACCCAACGGGGAAAATTTCATGCAAAATGCCTACGATTTTTATCAGGCTTCAGAAAATGATATTTGGGATACCAAAGATCTGTCGATGAGAATTCCGTATGATTATGAGTTTTTTAGGAAGTATGAGTGATCGAATGATTTTTTTAAATTTGAAACATTGACTTAAAAAACTTCCATGAACAAAATTTTTGCTTTAATCTTAACTTTATTGGTTGCATGCACTGACAAAAAACAAAGTAATAATGTGAATGACACTGAAACCAATCAAAAAACAAACATAAATAATGAAATTCCCAAAATAAAATACGGTAATAAGTTTTTCCAATATGATGCAATAGATTATTATCATCTTGAAAAAGAAAATAAGTCTGTAAAATCTCTATTTGAAAACAAAAAAAAATCGAAAATTGACAGATTAAAGTTCGAAGTAATTGTGAATGAAACTCCTGATAATCTTCAAGATCAAGACTTTCTAATTTACATGGATGAGATTGGTTACTCAAAAAAGAAAATTGACTCAGCAAAATTTGAAGCGCTTAATAAAATTTTTATTGAAAAACCATACGAAGATGGTACCGCTAGAGCCTGTATTCCCGTTTATCGAGATATTCTAATTTTTAAAAATAATGATGAAATAACTGGTATGATGAAAATTTGTTTTAATTGTCATCAATATCGTATTTTAGGAACAAAAGCAAATACTGATAACTTTGGATCCGATGGTGATTATTTACAACTTTGGAATATTTTAAGTAAAGATTAAATTTAAAACTCATGAAAAAAGCACTCATCATCTCCATCTCAATTATCATTCTCATTATTTTATCGATAATAGTTTATTGGAATCTCCCAATAGAAGTTACCAGAAAATCTGATATCAAATTTGGAAATGAATTGATTGAAAAAATTGAAAATTACAAGAAAAGCAATGGAAAACTTCCTGAAACAAATGATTGGCAGACTTTAGAAAAATTAGGATTTAAAAAAGATGAATCTGCAAATCCTACATACACATCTGAACCAAACGGAAATTATGAATTAGTGTATATCGATGGTTTCGATGGACCTTATTTACTTTGGAATTCACAAGAAAAGAAATGGACCATTGATTTTCCTAAAATAGTATTAAAATAAGAAAAGACTGCTTTAGGGCAGTCTTTCTCAATATATTTTAAAATCTTAAGCAATTACTCTCACCATCGCTTTTACTTTCACCAATTTTTCCATCAGCTCTTCTCTTGAATCCGCCAAAACATTGATGTGTCCCATTTTTCTACCGGGTTTAGTTTCCGTCTTTCCGTAAAGATGAACGTAGGTTTCAGGAAGTTTTAAGACTTCTTCCATCCCTTCGTAAATTACTCTTCCGGAATAGCCTTCTGCACCCACCAAATTCAACATTCCGCTATAAATAATGGCGTCGGTATCAGCTAAAGGTAAATTTTTCACCACGCGATACATTTGTTCAAACTGCGAATTGGCATTTCCTTCCTGACTTTGGTGTCCTGAATTGTGAAGTCTAGGAGCTGTTTCGTTTACCCAAACTTTTCCTTCTTTATCTAAAAACAGTTCAATCGCAAACAATCCCGGAGAATTGACAGCATTCAAAAATTTCTCGGTGATAGAATTAATCTGATTTTCAATTTCCTCACTTAAGAAAACCGGACAGATATTAAAATCAAGCAAATTCAATTTCGGGTCAGCAACCATTTCCGTTACGGGGAAAGTCTGTGTTTCTCCGTTTTCGTTTCTGGCTACAATGACAGAAAGTTCTTTATCAATATCAACAAGTTTTTCCAGAACAGAATCCTGAGTCCAGAGATTTTTCATGTCTTCGTTGGTACGGATGACCTGTACACCTTTTCCGTCGTAACCGCCCGTATTCAGTTTTTGTACGAAAGGCAATGCGATTTTAATTTCATCTTCCGTTCCATCCATAATTTCAAATTCGGGACTTGGAATATTATGTTCTTTATAGAATTGCTTCTGAAGAATTTTCTGTTGAATCGTTTTAATAATAGAAGAATTTGGAACTACTTTTATTCCTTGATTTTCAAGTTCAGCCAAAGCATCTGCATTCACGTGTTCGATTTCAATCGTCAACACATCTTTATCTTTTCCAAAATCCAGAACGGTATCATAATCATTGAAACTTCCTTGTGTAAAATGCGAAATATTGTGACAAGGTGCATCTGAAGCAGGGTCTAAGGTATAAAATTCATCATCATATTTTAAAGCTTCCTGAATCAACATTCTTCCTAGCTGTCCGCCACCTAAAATTCCTATTTTCATTTTTTATTTTTATTTACTATTATATTATTTTTTTAAAAAATTTTCGAATTGTCATTCCTCTCTAAAATTAGTATTGAGATTCTTCATTCTGCTGCACTACATTAAGAACGACAACACAACATTTAAATTTTATCAATTTTCAAATACCCCAATCCTATTGGATTTTCCTGATTTTCCTCTTCAGATTTAGTTAAAATAATTGAATACTTTTCCTTCATTTTTTTAGGAAGGATATCATTCACATTAAAAATATCATCAATATCAACTCCGTGCTTATCATCGATATGACTTACTGCACCTTCAAAACCCATTGTCTTATAAAACTCAGTTTGTTTGGCTTTTTTTACAATCTCTGCCATTGAAGTTCCGACCATCAAATGCTGCTCATGAAATTCTTCGAAATAACCTTTTTTATATCCGCCTAAATTGATAAAATATAATTGATTTTCTGAAATACATTCTTCTTTCTCGACGATTTTCACATCAAAACCATCAGCAAATTTCACTTCCTGATAGCAGTCAAGATGAATTTTCCCTTCGGCTTCTTTCCAGAAATCTTTCATATCAGGAACCAAATCCTTGAGATTTTCTGCGATTCCAAAAAACACATCATGCTGCTCAATGTTTCTTCCCTTCGGAGTGGCACCAAGAATGACATAAAACAATTTCATTATGACTTTTATTTTTGCAAAAATACGGCAAAAAATAATCTTGAGTTAATGTTTACCCGAAAAGCGCAGTAGTTTTATATTTAAGATTATTCAGAATCATCATTATTTTATTCATAACTGAATTTTAATCATTCTCATTCTGAAAATTGGTTTAAAGGAAAAAATAATAAAAATTTCAAAAATTTTACTCCCGTTTTTGCGTTAGATGGAAAACTTGTTTATTACCATGAAATTATCTTTTAAAACTGCTATTATTACTTTCTTTTTTTTAGCGGGAAGTTATTATGCTCAATCTGATTATTCTTTAGGAGTTACTGTGGGATCCGGTATGAACTTTTATAGAAACGATATCCCGACAGACAAGGGTCGCTTCAACCCAAACAAACCGATATCATTTTATTTTGGAGCCAAACTGGTGAAAAATTTAGACGAACGAAATAAATTATTCGCAGATCTGTTAGTTACAAGAAAAAAAATAGAATACGAATACAATCTCAATGAACCTGAAATTCCATTTAGCAATAAAGAAATCTTTGGGCAGAAATATGACTGTATTTCGCTCTTTGTAGGATACAGAAGGCTATTTCCGTGGAGAGAACATTTCATTTACGTTGAGGGTAGTGTAGGCGCAGACTATAATAATACTGTCATGAGCTACAACAAGGGAAATGGAGAATCACAGGATGGACTAACTGAAACAATTTATTATGAAAGTTATTATAAAACCAATCTGGGTGAAAAAAGCTACACCATCAGTTCAAATATAGGATTTGGTTTAAATTTCGGATGGAGAAATCAGTTTGACTTAGGAATATCCATGAATATACCTTTTCAAAAAATTCAGACAACTGAATCAAATTATCAAAATACATGGAATTATAAAAATAAATACTACACACATCAATTGAAATATATTGGGAATATTTTTTACCCACGCTTAAAGCTTACATACTATGTTTTTAAGGAGTTTTACAGGATTAATTTAAATAAAAACTGATAAAATAAACAGTGCAATACGAGATTATAATCTCATGAAATTAAGCAAAAAATAATCTTTCACTAAAGTTTGCCCAAAAACCCCAATAGTTTTATATTTGTAACATGTCAGAAATCATTATTCTCTTTCTTGGCGCTATCTCAGCAGGTCTTTTAGGTTCACTTACAGGTTTGGGCGGAGGAGTTATCATCATCCCTTTACTTACGCTGGGTTTTGGCGTTCCGATGCATTATGCAATTGGTGCTTCACTGATTTCGGTTATCGGAACTTCTTCTGGAGCAGCTGTCGCTTTTGTGAAAGAAGGCTTTACAAATATGCGAATCGGAATGTTTTTGGAGATTGCAACAACGGCCGGTGCAATAGTCGGAGCCTTAGTTTCAGGAATGCTTAATCCCAACACAATCGGAATTATTTTCGCAAGTATTTTACTCCTTACTGTTGTATTAAATCTTAAAGGAAAACCCGACCACCAGGAATCACTTATTAAAGGCAGCTTGGAGGATAAACTTAAATTATACGGAACTTTTCCAGATAAAGGTATTATGAAAAGCTACGCTGCTAGAAATACAATTCCTGGATTTTTTATGATGATGTTTGCAGGTGCCATGTCTGGTCTTTTAGGCATCGGGTCTGGTGCTTTGAAGGTTTTAGCCATGGATAATATGATGAGACTGCCTTTCAAAGTTTCTACAACGACAAGCAACTTTATGATTGGCGTAACGGCGGTTGCGAGTTCATTAATTTATTTTCAGAGAGGTGAAATTATCCCCGTGATTGTGGCTCCCGTTTTGGTGGGCGTTGTGGTGGGAAGTTTCATCGGATCAAAAACTTTAATGGTTTCTAAAACGAAAAAGCTGAAGACATTTTTCGCTATCGTTATTACGATTCTCTCCATTTATATGATGTATAACGGAATTAGAAGCAATTTTTCATGAGAAAGAATTTCACTGATGTAGACTTGAACCGTTCCGTAGGAAATCTCCTTCGTTTAGGCGTTATTTTAGCGGTGATCACCTCGCTGATAGGTTTTGTTAAACTTTTCATGGAAGGCTTTAAAATGCCCCGGAAATACAAGCTTCTTGATATGGGAACATCTTCAGAAAAAGTCTGGAGTCATTTCTGGGAAACGCTTTGCAAAGGTGAAGGGATGGCCATCATTCAATTAGGAATTCTGATGCTTATTTTCACACCTTTAATGAGAATTATCTTTGCATTAATCGGTTATCTGAAAGAAAAAGATTACACGTATGTGATTATTTCTTCTATTGTTTTGGCGATTATGGCGGTGAGTTTCTTTACCGGGTATGCGCATTAAATTACTATATAAATCGGTTTCCTTCATATTTCTTTTTACAGCAAGTATAATATCTGCTCAAACTAAAAAAGAAATGGAGAAAATATTTAAGAATAGCATTAGTCAACCTAAAAAATCAAAAATTATTGTAGGTCAAAATTCTTGGAAGATCTGTGTAGATACTAGTAGTAATACAATCAATCTCTTTGAAACAAAGTTTGAGAAATATTCAGATTGTTGTAGATATGATGAATGGACTTTTTACAAGAAGAATAAGTTTATAAAAACCGAAGCTTATAGCTGTAAAGAACCACCTTACTCAAAAGTTACAACACAAGACGATTGGTATGAAATTGAATATGTGGAAACCGAAAATTTAGTTCTTGTGATTAAAAGTGAAAAAAGAACTGACAAGTTTATAGTCAAAGAACTTCAAAAACGAAAAGATAACTTACATATTATTAAATTAGTTAAGATATAGTTTTCATTCTTCATAAAACTCCAGCGGCAAACCATCAGGATCCCGTGTAAAGAAAAATTCTTTTCCGGTAAATTCATCAATGCGGATTTCTTCACAGTTGACACCTTTACGAATTAATTCTTTCCTTTTTTCAGTTACATTTTCAACAGAAAAAGCCAAATGTCTTAAGCCACAAGATTCGGGTCTTGAGGGTCTTTCCGGTGGATTAGGAAATGAAAATAATTCAATCACGTAATGTTCTCCGATGGCTAAATCCAATTTGTAGGACTGTCTTTCTTTACGGTACACTTCACGGATCATGTTTAAGCCTAAAATTTCAATGTAAAACTTTTTTGAGACTTCGTAATCAGAACAGATAATGGCGATATGATGTATTTTCACTTTTAATTATTTATTACAATTTGTTCTTCTTGTATCGATTAAATATTGAATTTTCCAAATATTATTCTGTTTGACCAATTGGAAACTATTGGCTCCGCAATGCGAAAACTTTCCTTTAAAGTAAAACTCATAAGGTGTGAAAACACTTGCTAAACTTCCATCAATGTGAACGGCTTCAAACTTAATCCTTTCGTCTGCATCATTCTTGGATAACTTTGAAATTGAATCTACAAAGTCTTGAACTTTATCTGTTTTCACAGTATTGTTTTTTGTGATCGTTTGCAAAATTGCTGCGTCAGCAAAAACAGATTTAATTATTGTAGTATCTGCACTCTTCATTCCTACAAAAAGCCTTTCTACAGTTTCTTTCACAGCATTTTGATCTGTATTCTGAGCGAAGCAAAACGAACTTAAAAACATCAAAACGGCAAATAATTTTCTCATGACTTTAGTTTTAAACCCTAAAATTAAAAAATATATGATTCAACGCAGAATAATTAACAAAATTTAAATAAATCTGGCACGAAATTACCTTAAAATAACTTACTTTTATTCGTTTATTTTAAGAAATATGTGGGAAACCTACCTTGTTCTAAGTACTTTATTATTGATTTTAACTGTATTACCAAAAATTCCAAGTCCGCATTGGATTTTTCGCTTTCCTGATTTTGGTAAAATTCAAATTACCTATTTTCTTATTGTAACGTTTGTTCTAGGATTTATCATCGAAAAAACCGAATATTTCTGGTACATCCAAAGTTTATTATTGGCCATGATTATTTTTCATGGAATCACTTTAATCAAGTATACTCCGCTTTATAAAGTCAAGAAACATGCACAAACTGAAAATTCATCACAGAAATATCATTTCATCTCTGCAAATGTATATCAGTTCAATACAGATTTTGACAAATTTATCCAGCTGATCAAAAGAAACAAGCCCGAAATCTTTCTTACGATGGAAAGCAATAGTGATTGGGAGCAAGCGTTGAAGGTTTTGGAGAAAGAGTATCCATTTCAACATAAAGTCACACTTGAAAATACGTACGGAATGCATTTTTATTCAAAAATGAAAATTGAAAAATCTAAAACGCATTTTTTTGTAGCGGATGATATTCCTAGCATTGAGGCACATTTGAAAACTGAAGATGGATTTGAATTCGTTTTTTTTGGCGTTCACCCACCACCACCAAGTCCAACCGAAGAAGAAACGTCAAAAGAAAGAGATGGTGATTTGCTAAGCGTTGCAAAACATGTAAAAGATATTACAAAACCAGTGATTGTGGTTGGGGATTTTAATAATGTCGCATGGTCAAAATCATCTATTCTATTCAGAAAAACAAGTCATCTAATAGATCCTAGAGTGGGTCATGCTTTCGTATCAACGTTTCATGCAAAATCTCGTCTGCTGAGATTTCCTATTGATCTGATGTTTCACAGTGAGGATATTTTTATAAAAGATTTAAAAACACTAGAAAATTTCGGTTCAGATCACCTTCCTGTATACTGCGAATTTTTTATCGACCATCACAACGACGATCAGGAAGAACGTGTAGAACAGGCAGACTCTGAAGAAATCGCCCAAGCTGAAGAAATTATTGAAGAAGGGAAAAAAGAAGATGGACAGCGTGATGCGGTAGTAACCGAGGATTGATTTTTTCACTCCTTTTAAAGTTACCTCCTTTTGGGGACAAGAATTTTTGACGGGATGGTTATGATAACTTTCGGCTGAACTCATGCATGTTCATTTCACAAAAAAAAGTGGACCTAAGTCCGCTTTAGTTGATATTCATATTATTAAAAAGTCATTATATCCTTCACCACCCCATTCTTCTGAGTGTGCTGCAGTAATTCACTTTCAATAAAAGTTTTTATTTTTTCTTCTGATCCATCATTCGGAAATAACAGGTGAACATTCGCTCCTGCATCCAAAGTGAAGAATAAAGGTAATTCTGTTTCTCTTCTAAAATCCCAGATTTTATTGATGACTTCTAAGGTTCCGGTTTTCATTAAAATAAAAGCAGGATCACTCATCATCATCATTGCGTGAAGCGTTAAGGCCTCATGTTCCACCAACTTGATAAAGCCTTTGAGATCACCATCCTTTAGGATTTCTTTCATTGGAACGAAATTTTCTCTCGCTTCCTGAAATCTTCTTTCTGCATAAGGATTGGTGTTCATCAAACCGTGGCCGACTGTTGAGGAAACACTTTTTACACCTTCATGAATCAGTAAAACCCAATCATTAAAATCTTTAAATATGGGATGAATTTCATCATCAGAATATTTTACCGCAAACAAATCTGAACTCCCTTCAACCACATCAGATTCACCCCATACAACGAGTCCATTGTACAAACTTCTGCATGCGCTTCCACTTCCTAATCTTGCTAAAAAAGACGCCTTTTGTAATGATTCTTCGTCAGAATTTTTTCCTGAAAATGTTTCATCTAATTTTATCAAACATTTGGCAATGGCTCCGAAACCTGAAGCTGAACTTGCAATTCCAGAACTATGGGGAAAGGTATTCTCCGTTTTAATGATATATTTCCCTTTTAATATCCAAGGGAGATACTGTTCGATATTTTTAAAATATTTTTCTATTTTCTCTGCAAATTTCACTTCTTCATTACCCGATAAAAATGTCTTTACAGAAAATACTTCATTAGCAGAAAATTCAATCGTTGTATTCGTCTTACAATGATTTAAAGTATAACTGATGCTTGGATTTGCAGGAATCTGATCTTTGTATTTTCCCCAGTATTTAATTAAGGCAATATTGGAGGGACAGCTTTCTGAAACTGCTGTCGATTGTATGTTAAAATTTTCTTTTCCTAAAAAATCCTGTGTTGTCATAACTTATAAATTATCTTTCAAATAATTTCACCCTTTCAGGGCTTATTCTATAAAATCTAGTCTAAATATTCATGGGTTTCACCCAGTTCTTATGAAGGTCGCAGTTCAGGCCTCGCCCAAAACCTAATACATTTTTTCAACTAAATCCGCATATTTTTTCAGCACCACATTTCTTTTTACTTTCAATGTCGGTGTGATTTCTCCGCTGCTGATTTCAAATTCTGAAGGCATTAAAGTGAACTTTTTCACCTTTTCATAATCCGAAAGTTCATGCTGCAATTCTTTAATTTTATCTTTATAAAAATCGACAATTTCTTTCTTTTGAACAATTTCTTCCCAATTGGTAAACGGAATATTATTTTTGCTTATATAATCCTTTAAAAACTCAAAATTTGGAACGATCAACGCTGATACAAACTGTCGTCCTTCAGCAATCAAAACAATCTGCTGAATAAAATTATTGTTGGTCAGAATATTCTCAATCTGTTGCGGAGCAATGTATTTTCCATTTGAAGTTTTCATCAGATCTTTGATTCGGTCTGTGATAAACAGATTTCCGTTGTCATCAATTTTTCCGGCATCTCCCGTTTTAAACCAACCATCTTGGGTAAAAACTTTTTCAGTTTCTTCCGGTTTTTGGTAATACCCTTTCATAATTCCGTTTCCTTTTGCCAGAATTTCTTCATTTTCTCCGATACGAAGTTCAACTCCAGGTAAAGGTTTTCCACAAGACCCATGTTCAAAATGAGTAAAAGGGAAAGCGGTTAAAGTTGCTGTAGTCTCTGTCAAACCATAACCAACCGTGATGTGCAGTCCCATTGCTTCAAACAATTGCGTCACATCGGGCGAAACAGAAGCACCACCGCATGGCATAAACCAAAGTCTTCCGCCCATTTTTTGTTTCACTTTGCTGAACACTAAAGTATTTGCAAGAGAATGTTTCAGCATCAATCCAAAAGGAACTGATTGTTCTACTCTTTTTAATTCTGCGGTCTGTTTTCCTACTTCCAGGGCCCAATCGAAGATTTTCTTCTTGAATGACGGACCATCTTTTGCTTTTTCTAACACTCCTGCATATACTTTCTGGAAAAATCTAGGAACAGCACACATCATTGTAGGCTTCACTTCTTCCAAAGTTACCGCAATATCCTTAGGATCTTCCAGAAAATAGACTCTTGCACCACCGTAAAGGCAGAGTAAGCTCCAACATCTTTCGAAAACGTGAGTCAGTGGCAAAAAGGCTAATGATAGTTCTTCTTCGAAATTTTTAAACTTAAAAAACTCAAAATGAGCATCAAAAGATTTAATAAAATTGCCGTGCGTGAGCATCACTCCTTTTGGAGTTCCTGTAGTTCCTGAGGTATAAATAATCGTCGCTAAATCATCAAATTCTTTCTTTACAATCTCCAGTTTTGGGGAAGATTTAGCAATAAAATCTTCTAAATAAAAAGTATTTTCTTTTTTTACCCAAACTGCTTTTTTAGAAACGATGATGGTCTGAAGGCTGTTTTCTTTTTGAACAATTTCAAATGACGCATCGTACTGCACTTGGTTCCCAACCAGAATAATTTTTGCCTGAGAATCGCTGATGATATATTCTGCCTGTTCGGCATTATTGGTAGAATAAATCGGAACTGTAATCGCTCCGATTGACATCGCTGCCAAATCAAAAATCAGCCATTCAGCAGAATTGTCTGCGTAGATGGCGACTTTATCGTTTTCTTCTACTCCGTTATTTTTTAACGCGTTTGCGGTTTTGTAGATAATTTCGCTGAATTTTTTCCAACTCAATTCTTTCCATCCTTCTTTATTTTTAAAACCAACAGCTGATTTATATGGATGTTTTTCAGCATTTTTACTGATAATTGCCTCTGCAAGATTCATTATTTATTAGTCAGCTTTTTTTCGTTAATATAATTGTTGAGATGGAAATCTACACTTTCCTGAACGGGAATAAATTCAAAATTCAAAACTTTTTTTACTTTTTCATTTGAAATGATACTTGAAGAAGTCACCGCTTCGATATTGGTTTTGGTTGCCATTTTCAGTTGTGGAATCAGCCATCCAAAAAAGAAATTGAGCCATCTTCCGGTGTTGAGAATTCCTTTTGAAAGAATGCTCGAGTCTTTTAAACCCAGTTTTCTTCTGATTTGGTTCCCGATCTCTGTATATTTTTTGTTTTCAGAAATTAAAATATACCGTTCTCCAAATTTGTCTTTCTCCATTAAATCAGTGGCAGCTTTTGCAACATCCCGAACGTCTACATAATTTGATCCGCCCGAAAATGTAAAAGCATTTTTCTCAAAAGTCGGGAATATATCGCCACTGCTTTTTCCCCAATTTCCGGTTCCGACAATCATTCCCGGATTGATGATGATGGTATTTAAGCCTTCTGCTGAAGCTCTCCACACTTCCATTTCAGAAAGATGTTTTGAAATTGCGTAGGCAGAATGTTCAATCTTGGGATTAAAATCTGAATTCTCATCCAGTTCTCCCTGATCATTAAAACTATCTAAGACAGCAATTGAACTTACATGAAGAAATTTCCGGACACCTGAATCTTCGCATACAAACAAGAGATTCTCTGTACCTTTGATATTGGTGTGATACATTTCCTTTTCATCTTTTGGATGAAAACTGACTTTTGCAGCACAGTGATATACTTCCGTAACGTCTTTCAAAGCATTTTGTAAAGAATGAATATCATCAAAATCGACATCGATCCATTCAATTTGGTTGAAAAAAGTATCGGAATTTTCTGTGTAAAACTGATAAGAATGTTTTACTTCGCTGATGTTGCTGGACGGTCTTTTTGCAGCACGCACTTTTTCACCTTTTTTCAAAAGTTCCAAAACGATTACTCTGCCTAAAATTCCTGTAGCACCTGTTACGAAAATCATGCGACAAATATAATGAAAAATCCTGCTTCATTTCTGAAACAGGACGTAAGATCAAAATTGTATAAAAAAATTATTGCGCCTTTTTTATTTGCTCTTCAATTTTGCGCCAATCATAATAATGAAAAACCTTCCCGTTACTCATGGCTACAAAAACGCCTTTTGGAAAACGATCTCCCAACGGTATTGCGGTAACCTCTGAACCGTCGCTTTCACTTGTTGAAAATGGAATTTCTGCAATTTTTCCTTTTGCCGGATTTTCTCTCAGATACACATTGAAAGTATCTGCCTGCTGATTAGAAATTAAAATATATCCTTTCCCTGGTTCTGTCGGATAAATAGAAATTCCTTCTATATCACTTTTAAATTCATCTTGCCCAAATAATAAAATTTCTTCATCCCCTTTTAAAGGATCTGCATAATAAACATGAACGCCAAACTGCTCATCAGAGTAATAGATGAATCCTAATTCAGCATCTACAGCAATACTTTCAATCTCCTTTAATCCGCTGAACTTTCCGAATTTTCTCACAACCTCAGCTTTGATTTTACCCTGGTCATCAGAAAGTTTATACTGCCACAGGTATTGACCACTAGGGCCGGTTTTTCTTCCAACAATCACATAAATCTCATTTGATTCAGGATTTTTGTATAAAGAAATTCCCATTGGTGAACGGAGCTCCTCTCCATCAAAAACTGAAAATTCACCAATTTCTTTTAAATCCGGCACCGAATAAATTTTCACTTTTTCGGTATCTCTTTCTGTGACTACAGCAAAATCGAATGATTTTCCATTTAGAGAAAGTCCGTATCCAATATCCACATTATTGGGGCGACCCAATCCTGCTACTTTATTAATAATTTTTCCTTCCAGATCGAAAGCGTATAAACCACCACCCGTCTGTTTATCTGTTCCAACAATAATGCTTTTCGATGCATCAACAGGATTGATCCAAATTGCGGGATCATCTGTATCGAACATTACTTTTTCTGTAACGACATCAGGCTTTAAAGCATTTCTATTCTTTTGAACTACTGAACAGGAAGTCAACAAAGCCAGCATGCCAAGCACCGCAAAACTATTTCTTATCGATATTCTTTTATTCATTTTTAAAAATCAAATTTTAATCCCAAAGTAAATCTCGGCATGTAATATTCCATCTGCATGGTTCTGTTTTTCTCACCCTGATAATAACGCAACGGCTGATTGGTCAAATTATTAGCCTCTGCAAAAATTCTCATAAAGCTAGTCACTGCGAAAGATACATTAGCATCGAGAAAAGTCTGTTTATCATAATAACGGTCTTCGAAATCTGTAGAACCAAACTCATCCAGATATGCTGCTGCATGATTGAGAGACAATCGCGCTGTAATTTTTTTATTCTCCCAAGAAAGAGATGAATTAAACATATGAGGTGCAGTTCCAGGTAGCATCACATTTGTTCTCAAATCACCATCTGCATTGTAAACGCCTTTTGCTTTAGATTTGGTATAGGTGTAATTTAAATAAACTCCAAAGTGTGAGAGAAAGCCAGGAAGAAAATCAAGCTGTCTCTGAACTGCTGCTTCAAAACCGTACACCTGAACCGATTCACCGTTTTGAGGAAGTACTAAAGTATAGTTTTGTCCGTTTTCCAATGTATTTTCTACACCTGGAAACATTTGTGCAAATTTGTCTCTGTTGAAGCTCTGATCTCTGTAATCGTAAATAAAATTGTTGATCTTTTTATAGAAACCTCCTAAAGATAAAATCCCGACTGATTTGAAATAATATTCTCCCATCACATCATAATTGTGTGCATATGAAGCCTTCAAATCAGGATTTCCGGCAGAAACCTCTCTGTCATTTGGTAGAATATTGACGTACGGGGAAATTTTAAAATAACCCGGCCTTGCCAAAGCCGTAGAATATGCAGCTCTTACAACCAAATCTTTAGCAGGAGTATATTTAAAAGCAATACTTGGCAACCAGTTGGTGTACTGACTTTCAATACTTCTGCTTCCGGTAAGATTTTCTTCATCCTCCACCACATTTCCGGTGTAGTCAATCTGAGTATTTTCAACTCTTACTCCCACAATCATTGACAGTTGATCTGTGAAATTTTGATCCCATCGTAAATATCCTGCGTAAATTTTTTCGTTTGCCGAATAATTTTCTGAAAGAAATTCTGAAGGCTCACTTGAACCTTCGAAAGAAGAAGAATTTAAATTTTGATTTCCTAAATAGGTGTTGCTGGCAAAAAATCCAGGCGCATATGAAGAATTGGGATTAAATCGTCCATTCCAATTAACAAGATCAGCCTGTCCTAAATGATCCATGAAGTTTCCGGTAGGCTCGTACGAAAAGAAATCATTTTCACGTTTCTTGAATTTTAATCTGGCTTTCCCGCCAAATCTCAAACGGCCTTTCTGATTTTCAATAATAGAAAAAGGGACTCTGAAATTCAATCTTCCCGTGATTTCTTCTTCATAAGTTAAACCATTCTGCTGGCTTAATCCGTCAAAAGCATATTGATCAAGCCCTACTTGATTTTGTAGGGTAAACATTGGTTTTTTTGTAGAAAAGTTACTTCCTAACCTAATGTTTTCACCATTATCAGCGGTTTCAGCTTCGTATGAAATATATCTTTCCTCAGGTCTCTGCTCCTCTGCTTTTGAGTAAGACGCGCCCCAATCCATCTCCAGTTTGCTTCCGATGACATGATTTCCGAGTATAGAATAATTTTGCATAATCTGTCTTTCGAGACGTCTTGCATCATTTAATTTATTATTGATTCCACCTTTGGTTTCACGGTTCAGCACCGCATTAAACCCTGAGATATTGGTTTCGGAAGCATCAGAATAAATAGGCTCAATATCTTTAAATCTAAGACGGTATCTGTTTTCCCAATCGTCTCTCCAATTGTACAGGGCTGAAATTCTGATGTTATTTTTATCGTTAAATTTAAAATCAAGATCAGTTCCTATACTTTTTCTTTCGCGTTTCACATCATACTTTCGGATATCCATTTCTTCCATGTAAATGTTTCCTGCGTCATCTTTCGCCCAAACCCCTTCCACATTATCAGAACCATAATCGTTGTTATTGTAAGAACCGTTAAGAACCAATCCTAATTTCCCTTCTGCAAACCTGTTGCTGTAGACAAAACTGTCTGCAAATAGTGCTTTTGAACGAATAGGATTATATCCTGAAGCCGTAGAAATTGAAATTCTCTCTTTTGTAGCTGCAGTTCTGGTAATTAAATCTACTGATCCTCCAATAGCGTCAGCGTCCATATCAGAAGTCAGTGTTTTATTCACCTCAACAATCTGAATCATATCTGAAGGAATAAGATCCATCTGCACATTTCTGTTGTCTCCTTCCGCAGACGGAATCCTGTTTCCGTTTAATGTTACGGAATTCAATTCCGGAGCCAGACCTCTGATGATGATATTTCTTGCTTCACCCTGATCATTCTGCATAGTAATTCCAGGAACTCTTTTTAAAGCATCACCAATATTGGCATCCGGGAATTTCCCCATTTGATCAGCCGAAATTACATTGGTAATATTGGCATTGCTTTTTTGCTTATTCAGAGCACGAGCTTGGTTTTGAAGCGCAATCCCTTTTATCTTAACTTCTGAAATAAGCTGTTCTTTTCTGGTGAAAACAATATTCTGCTTTGTATTTTTATCTGAATCTACTAAAATCTGAATCTCTTTTTGACCATATCCCAAATAATCTACATTCAAGGTATAATTTCCGGAAGGAACGTTCAGAAAAACAAAATTACCGTGCTCATCCGAAACTGTAAAAATATTTCCTGGACTTAAGGTAATCTTTGCTCCGGGAAGTGCTATCTGAGAATTATCATTGATGTTTCCTGAGACTGTACCTTTCTGTGCAAAAACAATCATTGAAGCACACAGCAACACGGTGCATAAAACTTTCTTCATATCTAAAATTTTGATAGCACAAAACTATAAGATTAGAGATCGTCCGCGTTTAATACAACCTTACCAATAAATGAATAAATCTTTACGAAAAGTCGATTAATAAAGCCTTTTGTAAACGCTATGTTATTCTTTGATTAAAAATAACTTAATCATTTTTTGCGAAAAAATGGCAAACTCAACACAATATACTATTAGTGAAAGAGTTAAAGTTCAGAAGTGAGAGAAAGTAAAATATATCACTAATGTGACGATATTAATAAAGCTTCATTTCCCACAAAGCAGATTATCAAATCCCAAGTTGATTGCTGACCAGATTATAATAATAATTTTTCTTTTCTAGTAATTCTTCATGACTTCCTCTTTCAACAAAAACTCCATCATGAAGTACCAAAATCTGATCTGCATTTTTTACTGTGCTGAGTCTATGCGCAATAACCAGAACCGTTTTTCCTTTAAAAAAATCAAAAAGATTCTCCATAATTTCTTTTTCATTCTGAGTATCGAGCGCACTTGTTGCCTCATCTAAAAGAAAAATTGATGAATTTTTGTAGATCGCTCTTGCAATCAGAATTCTCTGTTTCTGTCCCGTACTCAGTGCCACTCCGTCATTTCCGATCATCGTATCTAAACCTAAAGGAAACTGGCTGATGACTTTCTTTAGATTAGCAACTTTTACCGCATAATTTAGCAGATCGTCATTCATCTGATCTTGCCTCAGTGTAATATTGTTCCGTATACTTTCAGAGAAAACAAAACCTTCCTGTAGAACTGTTCCGGTGATTTTTCTCCAGCTGTTAAGAGAAAAATCTGACAACGGCGTTTTCCCAAAATATATTTTCCCTGAATCGGGCTCGTAAAAACGAAGAAGAAGCTTAAAAAGAGTTGTTTTTCCACTTCCGCTCTCACCCACAATGGCTGTTACCTTTCCTTTAGGAATAACCGCATTCAGATTTTTAAGAATTGCAAAATCGCCAAAACCAAAATTTACATTTTCAAGAACAATATCATCATCACTGCTCATTTCGACGGGTTCTTTTTCGATATTTTCAACCGGTCTTGTATGAACTTCAGAAATTCTCTCTAAACTGAGTTTTGCGTCCTGCGTAATCTGAATAAAATATAAAAGCTGATCAAACGGTGAATTCATCTGCCCAACAATGAAGCTTATCGCCAGCATCATTCCAAGTGTTAAATCGCCGTCGATGACTGCATACGCAGAAAATCCTGTGATAAGTATATTCTTCAACTGAGAAATAAACCCTGATCCGATCATCTGATATTGCGAAAGTTTCAGCGCTTTTTTATTTCTTATAAATAATTCCTGCTGAATATTTTCCCATTTAGATTGCTGAAAATTTTCTGATTGATTGATTTTAATTTCAGACATTCCCAAAACCATTTCATTTAACACATTCTGATTCTGGCTGTTGAGAATAAATTCTTTCTGATCTAAGATTTTTCTCTTATTTAAAAAAATAAAAATCCAGAACACTGAAAGAACACTCAGGGTAAAAAAAAGTCCCAAAATAATCAGATTGTAAGTTCCCAAAACCACCGAAAAAACGAGCAGATTAATAAACGAAAAAAGGATTGAAAGCGTATTGGTAGAAAGAAACGAGCTGATACGCTGATGATCTAAAATGCGCTGCTGGATATCTCCTACTCTCTTAGATTCAAAATAGGAAACCGGAAGATGAATGAGCTTTTCTATGAAATCACTGATGAGCTTGATATTGACTTTCGTGTTGACTTTCAACATGATCCAGCTTCTGATTAATTCCATCAAACTGTTTCCGAGAAAGAGCAGAATTTGAGCTCCCACAATCATCAGCACAAGATTTTTCTCCTTCAGTTTTATTGCTTTATCTACCAAATTCTGTGTAAGAAAAGGAAAAATTAAAGTAATCACACTTGTGATCAATAAGGTGAAGAGCAGAAAAAACAGTGCTTTCTTATGAGGTTTTAAATATGTAAATAAAAAATTAAAACCATTTACGGGCTGATCTTCTTTCTTGCTGAAAAATTCATCGGTCGCTTTAATGAGCAATGCTTTTCCAAGACCGTTTTCATCCAGCCAGCTTTCTTTAAATTCTTTCGTTGTGAGCTCTAATTTTCCATATTCAGGATCGGCAATTGTTATTGTATTTGAATGAATCTGAGGGATAAGAACTACGAAGTGCTCTTTTTTCCAATGCAAAATACAGGGTTTTGGAGCTTCGGAAATCAGTTTTTCAAAATCAATTTCTACCGCTAAAGTTTCAAGCTTTAATTCTTCAGAAGCAGAAATCAAATCATGAAAACTCACCCCCGTTCTGGACTGAAACGTAATCAGACGCAGGTATTCGGGAGAAAAGTTTTTACCGAAAAATTTTGTAATTATCCTAAGACAGGTTGGTCCGCAATCCATCGAATCGAGCTGTCTGTAATAGGTAATTTTTGCCACGCTTATCTTTTAAATTAAAACAGTATTACTTCTACGTTCAGATTGATTACAAAGCAAATCTGCAATACTTTTGGAGATGGCATTATCTGATGTAAGATTATCGAGCCAAAAGAACTCTCCTGCAGCATTAATTTCTATAAAAAAATACTCATCTTCCGGAGAGACAATAATATCTATTGCTCCGTAATCGACGTGATAAACATCGAGAAGTTTTCTAATTTTAGATTCAATGTTTTCAGGAAGTTCAGTCTGAACCCATTTATCTAAAAGATTGACACCATCTTTTCTCCAGTCTACTTTTGCGTCTTCAGACTGCTGAGAATCAATCTCGAAGGTGTAAATATCTTTTCCTACAACGGTAACGCGAAGCTCTTTCTTCTTCTCAATCTTTTTCTGAAACTGCATCGGACAATACAGCAGAGCATCTAGCCGATCCAGCTGATCTTCATTAATCTGATTGGTAAAAACCACATTTTCTACGCCGTCTTCATAAATTGCAAAACCGGTCTGCATTTTTGTGATGACACTTTTATGTTTCAAAATAAACTTTTTTGCTTCCTCAGGATTATTCGTGATACAGGTTTCAGGAATTTTAAAACCAATTTTAGAAGCAATTTTCAGCTGTTCCTCTTTGCTGTCTAATCTTCTGTAAACACTTGGCTTACCCAAAGAATAGCAGTCTAAAGACTCTAAAAAACCAAAAAGAGTATTTCTGATTTCTCCCATGGCTGCACCGAAAAACTTCTGATCAAGTTCCTCTTTAAGTCCGTTTCCGATATTGTATGCGCGTCTGTACCAAACGGTCGCAATATCATCGAGCCTGAATTTCCCTTCGGCATTTTCAAGAAAACTCATCCATTTCCCATCCTGAAAAGCCGTCGTAAGCTTATTTTTTAACGGATATAAATCGACATCGAAACGGATGACTTCAAAACCGTTTTTATAAATGTATTCCGTGACTTTATCGATTGAAAAATTATCTTCCGTGTGGGTGATGATTAATATTTTATTGTTCATTGGTGTGTATTCTTTTTAAAAGATAATCTGCAATTCTTTCTGCAATCGGAAAATCCAACTCCTTTTGAAGCATTCCCCATTCTCCCTGAGGGTTTACTTCCAGAAAATAATATTCTCCATCGGTACTTTTAATCATATCAATGGCTCCGAAACACAAGCCCATCTCATTCATCATTAACGTTAAATGATTTTCAATATTTCTGGGGAGCTGATAGGCTGACCAAAAATAATCGTCCCGAACAATGCGCCAGTCTGTATTTTTGCTGTTATTAATTTTTCCTGTAAAATATTCCCCATCAATATAAACAATTCTTAATTCATAGTCTTTTTCGATATACGGTTGAAAAATCATCGGACAATACATGATATCTGACAGATGCTCAACATTATTTTCATCAATAATCGTTGTCGAAATCAAACTTTCACCATTCATATTCCTAGAAATAGTACCATGAAGTTTTGCTATTGCCTTATTATTGCATTTTTCCTTTATAAACTTAAGAATTTCATCCTCATCGTTGGAAAAAAGGGTTGCAGGAATTTTCAATCCGTTTTTTTTAGCAATTTGTAACTGATACATTTTATGAGCATCAGCCTTCTTCTCGTTTTCTAAAGGATTGATCCATGGCAAATGGTCCAACATTCTATACATATTGGCTCGCAGACTTTCATATTCACTGATAAAAATCTTTTGATAATCTTTGTCTAAATCCATGGGACACTCTATTTCCCAGGATTTACGATGCCATACTGCCGTAAAATCTGTAGACTCTGTACGATTTCCATCCGCATCGGTAATTGAAAAAGAACCGTGAGTGATACTCAGTTTTTGGCTGTGATTCAGCTGATCAGAATTAAGTCTGAAATAAGAAATATTCTTAGAATTCAGGTACTCAAAGAAAAGATCAATCGTATAAAAATCCTGAGAATGCGTAATGCAGAGAATCATGATGCGCTTTATTAAAAAAGGAAACTTAAAGTAAGTTTCCTTTGGATATCAATTTGTTAACATGAATAATATTAAAATACGACCTATACCGTAGATTCGTCGCCGTCAGACGGATATTTCATCGTTTGCTGACTGTCGAGACTTGGTTTTGTAACCCCATCCTTCAAAGGTGTTGTAGCTCCAAAACTTGTACTTCCTCCTTTCACCTCTTTAGAATCTTTAATCTGACTTTCTAAAAACGAAGCAAAGAATGGTTTTTTCAACTTTTTCTTTTCCATAATACATTTTTTTTATTGATTTGATAAATCTAAGTTACAAAAAATATATTTCCAAAGATAAAAAGATAACGATTTATGATAATTTTAACCTTTCTTAAATAATTAAATAGTTAAGAAATTTCTGACAACCTCGCTAAAGTCTACCGGATTATCGGCTTGAACCCAATGAGCAGCATTTTTAATCTTAACAAACTGAGCTTTTGGAAACTGTTGCTTGATGGCAAACTCATCCTGCGGTAAAATATAGTTTGATTTTTCCCCTGCAATAAATAAGGTCTCTCCGTGGAAAACTCCGTATTTAATCGCATTTGAGACAAACTGATTGTATTTCTCCGAAAGTGTTTTCAGATTAAATCGCCAGTTCAGTTTTTTTGAATCTCCGTTTTCTTCCCAATACAGATTTTTAGCCAAAAACTGTATGGTTGATTTTTCCGGAATATATTGCGTTAAAACGGCTTCAACCTCACTTCTTGACTTCACTTCATCAAAGTTTACCGTTTCCAATGCTTTAATAATTCCCTGATGATGCGGCGGGTAAGCTTTTGGTGCAATATCTACAACGATTAATTTCTCCACTTTTTCAGGATAATTGATAGCAAACTGCATCACGGCTTTTCCGCCTAAAGAATGTCCTAAAACATGAGCTTTATCCATCCCATAATGATGCATATAATTGACAATATCATTTGCCAAATCGTCGTGAGACATTTCTTCTGAATGAAAACTTCTTCCATGATTTCTTAGATCAATCAAATGAACAGGGAGTAACTCACCGAGTTCTTTTCCGAAACTTCCCCAGTTATCGAGCATTCCAAACAAACCGTGAAATACTAAAAGTGGTGTAGACGATAAATTCTCGCCGAATATTTTTGAATTTAAAATTTCCATTTTTTAGATATTAGATTTCAGACATCAAATTTCAGATTGCAATTTAACAATCTTATGCAAGTCTGTTATCTGCAATCTAAAATCTAATGTCTTATTTACCATTTTGCCAATCTCTTCAGATACGCCTGAACTGTATTTTCCATTCCCATATATAATGCTTCAGAAATCAAAGCATGACCAATGGAAACTTCCAACAAATTTGGAATATTATCTGCGAAATATTTCAAATTATCTAAACTTAAATCGTGACCTGCATTAATCCCCAAACCGAATTTTTCTGCTTCGACAGCCGTTTCAATATAAGATTTGATTGCTTCTTCTTTATTTTTGGAATAGTTTGTTGCATATGCCTCTGTGTACAGTTCAATTCTGTCGGCTCCCGTTTCTGCGGCAAATTTTACCATTGCAGGATTTGGATCCAAGAAAATTGAAGTTCTGATTCCCGCATTTTTAAATTTAGCAATAACAGATTTTAGAAAATCCATGTTTTTTTCACAGTCCCAGCCTGCGTTTGAGGTTATGGCATCATCAGCGTCAGGAACCAAAGTAACCTGTTCAGGTTTCACTTCCAAAACCATATCAATAAAATCTCTGTGCGGATTTCCTTCGATATTAAATTCGGTCGTCACCAAAGGTTTTAAATCATAGACATCTTTTCTGGTGATATGTCTCTCATCCGGTCTTGGATGAATAGTGATTCCGTGGGCACCAAATTCCTGAATTTTAATTGCAGCTTCTGTTACACTCGGCGTTTCGCCACCTCTAGCGTTTCTGATGGTTGCAATTTTATTAATGTTTACGCTTAGTTTAGTCATTATTATAGATGTTAGAAACAAGATTTTCGATATCAAATTTATGTGATTACATGAACTGAGTCCTTATCCCGAGTCTTATTATATTAAATTTATTTTGGCAGACCGATCTGCATAATCTGCAAATCAAACTCTTTGGAAGCAACCAAAAGATGGTCAAAAATATCTGCCTGAATCTGCTCAAATTTTTCCCATTTCGAGTCGTTTGCAAAACAATAGACTTCCATCGGAAGACCCTGAGTGGTAATTTCAAGCTGACGAACCATGATTGGGCTTTCCTTATCGATTTCACGGTCGTTTTCAAGATATTTCTGAGCGTAATATCTGAATACCCCAATATTGGTCAACTGTCTTCCGTTGATCACTTTATCTTTGTGCTGTATTTCTGCTTTCTCTAAATTGATCTCTGAAGTTTTTTCGTTCAGATACTCTGCAATAAGATTGATATCTTTCAACCTCTCAATCTCTTCATTATTTAAAAATTTAAATGAATTGATATTAAAAAAGATTGATTTTTTGATTCTTCTTGTATTGGATTCTGACATTACCTGAAGATTTTTAATTTCAGTGGTCAATAAATCATAAGTTGGAATTGACGAAATCGTTTTATCAAAATTGGTAATTTTGGTTGTCAGCAAATTTATTTCCAAAATATTTCCTTCGATATTATATTTTGGGATTCCGATCCAGTCGCCAACTTTCAGACTTCTTGATGTTGCTACGTGAATTCCTGTAATAAATCCTAAAATAGTGTCCCTGAACACTAAAACCAAAACTGCAGTAATCGCTCCTAAACTCCCTACAATCGTAGTTCCTTTAATACCAAAAACCACACAAATACTGACAATTGAGAATATAAAGATTCCAAGAATTTTTACGGTTTCTGAAATGGCGTTGATGGCCATTACTTTATAATAATCCTGTTTTATGGTAAAATAGTATCTGAAACCCGTCAAAGATCTGTATAACATGCCTGCAAGAATGAGTACCAATCCTAAATTTACAGATCGGTGAATGAAAATAGTAGTTTGTTTTAATGCACCCAAAAAGATTGATTCATGAATGGAGCCAACAATTGCCAAGGCGACAAAATGTGCCACAGAATTGGTAATCCGCGACTGGTAAATTGATTTTACAACAGGGTATTTCTCCTCATTATGAAAGAAACGAAAGACATAATTGATTATGATTTTAAAAATTAAATCTAAAACCATAAAAATACCAAACAGCAAAGCCATTTTCACGATAATATGAAAAACCCACTCAAATCCTGTGGGGGAAATCTTCGATATATAAATATATAGCTGTTCACTAAGTTCCTGCAAAAAACTTTTGGTATCTTTTATTTCGTCTTTCATTATCGCAAATTTAATAAAATTAGAATCAGCAAAACCTTTACCATAACAGATTTTAATAATTATTTTGAAAATTAATTGTAAATTCTATAAATTAAACATAAAAACAAAACACATTTAATAATAAATTCATTAATTTAGTAGTCTAAACCACAAAACTATTATCATGAGAAAACTTAACTTTTTTTTAATTTTTATCATTCTATTATCTTTCGGAGCATGTCGTTCTGAATCAGAAAATCCAACCGAGATTACAGAAAACATTATGAAAACCGGAAAAGTATCCGGAAAAGTAATTTCACAAAACGGGAGTAAACCTATTGGTGGAGCATCAGTTTTCACATTTGATGAAAAATATAAAATCTACCACACTTTTTCAGATTCTGACGGTAACTTTACGTTAGAAGCTCCCGCTGGTGCAAGAACAGTTTATATTCAAACAGGAAACGGAAGCAACTTCCGAACAGAAATTTCTGCTACGATTAAAGACAACGAAACGGTCAATTTAACTACTAATGAGACAAAGCTTAATCAGGTTGCGAAAATTGCATATGTAAAAGGTTCTTATGACAAGATCGAAGACATCATTACAAACTTGGGATATACTGCAACAGAAATCACCAATGCAGATCTTGCAAATATCAATACGCTTGCGCAGTATGATATTATTTTCCTCAATTGTGGTTCACGAAACTATGCAGTCAACCAATCGCTTTATCCTGTGATTGATACCAATTTGGCTATTTTTGTTGCCAACGGAGGAAGTATTTATGCTTCTGACTGGGATGTAGCTTATCTGGTCGGCGGTACAAATAGTACAGATAATTGCGGAGTTTCAGGAGGCTTTGTTCCCGACGCAAAATTATGCTCAAAAAACATTGGCTCAAGCGGTCTTGTTGCAGCAAGTGTAAATAATGCAGGTTTAACTGCCGCACTGGGTTTCAATTCATTAAATATTAACTACGATTTGGCATCATGGCAGAAAATCATCACGTACGATTCTGCATATTGGGAAGTTTTGGTAAAAGATGCTACAACTAACGATGCTCTGATGCTTAGAACCAATCAGTTTACCGCTACAGGAATCCCTACGACACCAATCGGAAATGCTCCGAATACGAATTTTACAACAGTTTGCATTACGCTTCCTGGTAATATCCAGATCAGCATTTCAGTTCCTACAGTTGCAGTTCCTTATCTAGTAGCACTCGGAGCTACCGTTGGTCCATGTTCTGGAGCATCAGGCAGCGGTTATATTTACTATACTACTTTTCATAATCACGCCACAGGAAACATCGGTAGTGCTGGTGTAATTCTGCAGTACGTGATTGTTAATCTTTAAAAATCGGCTTAAAAATTGATACTTAGATAAAGTGGCTTTTAAAAGTCACTTTTTTATTAAAAACTAATTTATGGACCACTCTTTAATCTCTATTATCAGTATCATATTACTTGTTTTGGGAGTACTAGGAACCTTCTTACCTGTTTTACCCGGATTGGTTTTAAGTCTTGGTGGACTTTTAATTTACAAATACGGAACAGATTCAGACATGCCAATGATTTATATTTGGGCATTTATCTTTTTGACCTTAGCTTCTGTCGTTTTAAATTATGTAATTCCCGCAAAAACGAATAAGAAATACGGAGGAACAAATTGGGGTAGCATTGGCTCTGTGATTGGAACTATTGTTGGGATTTTCATTCCTATTCCACTTGGATTTCTGGTCGGGATGTTTGCCGGGGTTTTCATTGGTGAACTGCTGCACGACAGCAAAGATATAAACAAGGCACTACGCTCAACCAAAGGAGCATTCATTGGATTTATCTACGGAACAGGTTTTAGTCTGGTCGTAGGTCTAGCAATGCTGATGGTCGTAGTTTTAGATATGTTTAACGTAATTTAAAAGAAATGTTTTACAAAATTATTATTTCCGGCTTTGCCTTACTGTTTTTAACAGACTGCAATGCGCAAAAAGATACAAACAATCCTGAAAAAGTGGTTAAAAGAGATCTTAAAAACAAAAAAATTGAGGGCAAGGTAATTTACTTTACAGAGGGTGAAAATAAATTTCTGCCCGAATACCAGATGAATGTCACTTTCAAAAATATTGCAGAAGACAGCCGCTGTCCTGAAGGTGTCACTTGCGTTTGGCAGGGAGCAGCAGTTGCCAATATTGAGTTTATGGGAACCACAACAAGGTCGATGACTATTCCACTGGCAACTACCGAAAATGCAGGCCGAAATTACCACAAATCAGCCTTGTTCAACGGTTATAAGATTTCGCTGGTTGAAGTAAACCCAGCCCCGGCTTCAGGAGAAGGAGCAAAAGCACTTGCCGGAAAATACAGAATCGGAATTATTATTACTAAAGACGGATCAAATTCTTCTACCAGGAAATAGGTTTTTTACCTTTTGAAACTAAATATTCATTAATTTTCGAGAAAGGTTTGCTTCCAAAAAAACCTCTGTACACAGAAAAAGGTGAAGGATGTGCCGATTTTAATATAAAATGCTTAGCCGGATCAATCAGTTCGGCTTTTTTTTGTGCAAAAGCACCCCACAAAACAAAAACTATATTTTCTTTTTTGTCTGATATTTCTTTGATGATATAATTGGTAAACGTTTCCCAGCCTAAATCTTTGTGAGAATTCGGAGTATGTGCACGAACGGTTAGAGTGGCATTAAGCATCAAAACACCCTGTTTTCCCCAGTCGTCTAACTCTTTTGAAGTTCTTTCAATTCCAAGGTCGCTTTTTAATTCAATGAAAATATTTTTAAGAGACGGCGGTGCAGTTACCTGTTCGGAAACAGAAAAGCACAAACCATTTGCCTGAAAATCATTATGATAAGGATCTTGCCCGATAATCACAACTTCAATATCATCAAAAGGCGTGATTTCTAAAGCTCTGAAAATCTGTTTTTTTGGCGGGAAAACTTTTGTCGTTGCATATTCCTGTTTTACTTTTTCCCAAAGATTGGTAAAGTAAGGGGTGCTTTTTATCGGGGCTAAAATTTCGGTCCAGGTCATAAATCTAATTTTTCTTAATTGCTTTTATATCGTCAACATAATCATATCCTAAAACACCCTTTGACAAAGTAAGTTCTACATTTTGATTAATGTTAGAAATTCCATCATAAAATTCTCGACTTATGGTCAGTCGTTCATTATTATCGAATTCTGTTTTAATGTATATATAGTATGTTTTACCGCTACCTTTAGTATTATTAACAAAATCTTTATAATTAATTTCTATCTTTTCTTTTCTATCGTCTAAACTTGTAAATCTATAATTAATAAAAACACCTAAAGATGGTATTAAAAGTAGAAAAAAGATGCTAAGACTCAGAACATTATTTCTTTTTGGTTTATCATTACTAAAATGATAATAAAATGATAGAATATAAACTGTCGAAACGCTAAAAATAAGACTTGCAAAAGCAGATTTCCAAAATAACTTATATCCACCAATCGTATTTTCAAAATACCTGCCAAATATTAAAATAATAAAAAGAGGTATTAAAAATATCAACTCAAAATTTTTAACTGGCTTCTTCCCTATTTTCTTATTAGTAAATAGCAGAATTAATTCGGACAAATTATATGACATTAAAACGAAAATCGGTAAAGAAATGAACATATACCCGAAATCTTGTACTGAGAAAAAAAGAATTAAAAGACATATTAAAACTATGGAAATATTTTTCAACATTTAAATCTGCTTGAAATTTTCAACAATTCATTTATTTTTCTTCAAACTAAACACCAAATTATCCGCAAAACCTACATCAGTACTATCCTCTTGCAAAACAAAATCTTGTTTCAACAGAAGACCTTTAGAGTTTTCATTGAACTTATTGGTAAAAGCTAAGATCGTCTGCAAATTTAATTCATTAAAACCAAAGTTTAAAACAGCAGACAAAGCTTCAGACATGATTCCTTTTCTGTGATGATCTGGCAATAATTCATAACCGACTTCTGCTTCTGTTCTGTCTTCAGAAAATCTGTATAGACAGATAGTTCCTATCAGATTCTGTTGATCTTTTGATGAAATCCCCCAATAAAATGTTTCATTATTTGGGGTTCTTTTTTTGATCGTTAAAATAAAATCCAGAGCATCGTAATTTGTTTTGGGAGGAATTCTATTGACAAACTGATTGATGATTCTGTTACTTCTGATTTTAAAAATGTCTTCAACATGACTTACGTCGATGGGTTTTAAAATGAGTCTCTCGGTTTCTAGTTTCATATTTCAAATGTAGGAAAAAACGTATTTTAAATTTAAATTAATCTTTATCACGGAGACCTTAAGATGATTTAAATTAAAAAATACATTTTCAATTTTTCAAATTAACTCATTTTCAAATTAATTATCTTTGCACTGTGTATATAAATAAAGCAGATTTAAACGAATTAGAGTTTCCGCAATTGCTCGCGGAAATTGCTCCTTTTGCCTATTCTCCAAAAACGAGAGAAAAAATCCATGAGCTTCTTCCGATGAAGATTGAAGCGGCTGAAATTTCATTAAAAAAAACTTCAGAATATCTGTCAAGTTTTGAAAGCTCCAATGCAATACCATTTGATGAATACGAAGATATTGAAAGCGAACTAAAGTTGATGCTGATTGAGAATTACCGTCTCGAGAACTCAGCTTTCATCAAAATAAAAACCCTTACCGAGCAAATAGGAAAACTTCAGAAGTTTTTCCCGACGATGCCCGATACGTTTCCAAATCTGATGCAGGATGCTTCTGCTTTGGAATATAAAAAAGAAATCATTGATAAAGTTGACAAAGTTTTCAACCGTTTTGGCGAGGTAAAAAGTGAAGCTTCTCCCATTCTGAAAACATTGAGAGCGGAGATTCAGGTAGCTAAAAAAGCCATACAGGAAAATTTCAACAGAGTTTTATTCAATTACAGTCAGAGTGATTTTTTGGATGACATCCGGGAAAGTATCATTGAAGACCAAAGAGTTTTAGCGGTAAAATCTGCGTATAAAAAAAGAGTTCCGGGACGAGTTCTAGGGCTTTCAAAAACAGGCTCTATTACTTTTATTCAGCCTGATAGCGTTGTGAAGCATTATTTTAAACTTCGCGAAGATCAGGAAGAGGAAAAGAAAGAAATTGATAAAATCCTGAGACAGCTTACGGCAGAACTGGCGGTCTTCCAGCCACAGCTTTGGAGATATCAGGTGTATATTTTTGACTTAGATTTGACGAGAGCTAAAGCTAAATTTGGTGAGTTGGTAAACGGAGTTTTACCTAAAATTAACCGTCACAAAACTTTAAAACTAAAAGATGCGTACCATCCATTATTATGGTTGAGAAATAAGGCGGAAAATAAAACCATTTTCCCTCAAACTTTAAGCTTAACGGAGCATAACAGAATCATCTGTATTTCCGGTCCGAATGCCGGTGGAAAATCGATTACTTTAAAAACTGTCGGATTGCTCCAGCTAATGATTCAGAGTGGAATTCTGGTTCCTGTACATCCAAAATCTGAAATGTTTTTTTTCGAGAAAATAATGACCGATATTGGTGACAATCAATCTATTGAAAACAATCTTTCGACGTATTCGTCAAGATTAAAGAAAATGGGTGGAATCATCCGTGAATCTAATCCTGAAACCCTTCTACTTATTGACGAGTTCGGAACAGGGTCTGATCCCGAATTAGGTGGTGCTTTGGCCGAAAGCTTCCTCGAGTTTTTCTATGATAAAAAAAGTTTTGCAATTATTACAACGCATTACACCAACATTAAACTGGTGGTAGAAGGGCTTCCGAATGCCATCAATGCTGCAATGCTTTTTGATGAAGAAACATTGGAACCGATGTATAAACTGGAGGTTGGACAAGCTGGTAGTTCATTCACTTTTGAGGTTGCGGAAAAGAATAAAATCCCGAGATTTATCATTCATTCTGCGAAGAAAAAAGTTGAGCATGACATCGTTAATTTAGATAAAACCATTGTGAAACTGCAGCAGGAAAAATTTGAAGTAGAAAAACTGAAAACCGACCTTGCCGAAAGAAAAGGATCCGTGGAAGACAAACGAGACAATCTTCAGAAACTGAACGAGCAACTTCAACAAAAACTTTTCAACTTTCAGAAATTATATGAAGATGAGCACCGTAAACTTCAGTTTGGGACCAAGATTGAAGGTTTTATCGACAGCTATGTAAAAGGCAAATCCAGAAAAGATGTTGTAAAAGATTTTGTAAAGATTCTTGAGCAGGAAAAGTTCAGGAAAATCGGTGCTGATAAAGACGAAACTAAACGTCTTCAGATTGTCAAAAGAAAAATCACTCAGCAACTGAAAAAAGAAGATGTGATTGAAAAAATCTCGGAAACCAACGAGAAAATTGAGGAAAAACGTAAAACCGACCGCGCTGTCTGGATGAAAGTGGGACAACGTGTAAGAATTACAGGAAGTACAAGCGTTGGAACGATTGAAATGATTTCTAAAAACAAAGTGACGGTAAATTACGGTTCTTTTAAGACATTGATTAATGCTGATGAACTGGAAAGAATTTAAGCCGCATGATTACATTAAAGAATCATCATTTTTTTTTGATCCTGTAGGTATTTTCGGAATTAAATCTTAATTTCAGTAATCAACCCGTTCAAACAAATGGTGAAAATTTTGACATAGATTTCGCATAGAGAACCATTTATAAGCGGAAAGAAATCAAAGACTAGTTTTTTTGGATATCAATTGTAAGCCCACTATGAATATGGTTGGAAAAAGGAGCCTACTAAGACCAGATTTTAGAATTGAGGAACATTATATAATTGAACTTAAATTTTTACTTTGGTAAATTGAAATTCCTGATAAGAAAAGAAATAAAAAAAATAGTTTTTTGTCATACTATTGATTTTGAGATATTTGTCTAAAATTAAGTGTTAAATTACGAGATCAATCCATTGGAGTGAAAATAATCCAACATAAGTAATAAAATATTATTCTTGTTTTAAAAAATGTTTACCAATATCACAATTATTTGGATATTCTACAGAAAACTGCTGATTCCTGCGGTCTTATTTTCTGTACTACTGGATCTTCAATTGGGATTGAATTTTGAAAATTTCGGATTATCCTTTTTGGTTCTTTTACCCGTAATGCATTACTTCATTTATGAACTAAGATTTAAAAACGAATATATTTTCTACGCTAACTTTGGATTTTCAAGATTATTTCTGTGGATTTTCACATTATCATTCGGTTTAATTATAAAAATTATCACGATTTTTTTATGAGTACACTTCATGTTGACAGCATCACAAAATCATTTGGTAAAAAGAAGGTTTTACAGGATGTATACTTAGGTTGCAAAACTGGTGAAATTGTGGGAATCCTGGGAAGAAACGGCATAGGTAAATCGACTCTTTTCCAAATTATTTTCGGAATTCTGAAAAGTGAAACTCAGTATGTAAAGTTCAATGATTTTATTTTAAAAAACCAATCTCACCGTAAAAATAGGATTTCATATTTACCACAATCTTCTTTTTTACCAAAAAATATTAAAATAAAAAAACTCATAGCTTTATTTTGTGACGATGAAAACTCTGCAAAACTTTTGAATACAGAATTATTAAAATCTTTCATCGATGAAATTCCGCGTAATCTTTCGGGTGGTGAACTAAGAATTCTAGAAGTTTTACTAATTATTTATTCTAAAGCTGAATTCATTTTACTCGATGAGCCTTTTCACAGTGTTTCGCCAAAAATTGTTTCTAAAATAAAAACTATTATTAAAGAAGAGTCAAAAAACAAGGGATTCCTAATTTCAGATCATCAATATCAGGATGTTTTGCACATTTCAGACAATATTTATCTTCTTTCAGACGCTCGTTTAAAACCATTACAAGATTTAACAGAATTGCAAAGGTTTAATTATCTTCCGAAAAACATTTAATTTATATCTTTGAACTATAAATATTGTTTCCCAATGACTGTCATCAACAAAGCGATTTATGTATCGATATTCAGTTTTTTTTGTCTTTCATTAATTGACGCTCAGAATAAAGTTCCTTTCGGAGTGGTAAAAGCGACTGAAGGATATGCAATGGTACGTGTTCATAAAGAGGACTACCGAAAAATCGTAGACAAAATCCGTATGAAAAAAGGCGACGTCTTTGTTTATGTAAAGCCAGCACCCGGCGAAACCGACTGGATCTGGATCAAATATCCGGAAAAAGCTGAAATTGAAAAGCCCTTTGTAAGATATGACAGCCTGACAAAAGAAGGAATGGTCAATAAAGACCGTATAGCCTTTATTGATCAGCTCCCACAATTTACTCCATCAAAATCTAAAAACGGAAAATCATTGATCTTTACCGACAACAGTAATCCTAAAATTCCTACAGCACAGAGAAGTAAAGTAGTAATTGACATTTATCCCTCAAATGCAGGTTACCGTAAACAGGAAAAAGATGCGGACGGAAATATTAAAACCATCGATAAAGTAAAACCATGGGGAATTGATAAAGAATTGCCAACAGGAATGACTGAGATCAAGTCAATCAGAGTGCAGCAACCGGGAAGAGGTTCTGTTTTCGTGAGAGAAGCGATCAAAAATATGTTTCAGCCAACAATGGATTTTGAAAATATCGGAGTGACATCCATCGACGAAGATCATATTTTCCTTTATATGATCAATGGATCAGGATCGAACCGCTACACTACACTCTGGACTATAAGAGAAGGAAAAGTAATCAGCCAAATTATTTTAAAAAATCCTGAATAATTCATCTATTTATTCTTATTTTAGCACACGAAAAGTCAATCGCTTTTAGTTTCGAGCTTTTTGCATATAACTTTTCAGAAAATTGGTTCTGCCTAACCGCAGATAAAAAGGGAACCGTGTGAAAATCACGGACTGTCGCGCAACTGTAAAGTAACCGAAGTCTTTATTAAAATCCACTGTGCAAAACAAAATGCATGGGAAGGAAGTAAAGATGTTACAAGTCAGGAGACCTGCCATTTTCTTTAGACAAAAAACTTTCGCGAGTTGAAGTTTGTTGATCTCATGGTTTATTTCAGGAATTCCTTGTTCCCGATATTTCTATTTGTATCAATATATTTCATTCTCGCCATAATCGAGTAATGAAATATGAATACAGAAGAAAGAATTGAAAATTCCGAAACCCGCATCTTTAAAGCGGTTTTCCCCAATACAACCAATCATTACGACACACTTTTCGGAGGTACTGCAATGCAATTGATGGATGAAGTCGCTTTCATCACCGCAACCCGTTTTGCAAGAAAAAGAGTGGTAACGGTAAGCAGTGATAAAATCGATTTTAAAAAGCCAATTCCAGCGGGAACCATCGTTGAGCTAATTGGGAAAGTCTCTCAGGTCGGAAAAACAAGCATGAAAGTAAATGTGGAAATCTACACCGAACAAATGTATTCTTACGAGAGAGAAAAAGCAATTACAGGTGATTTTACATTTGTAGCAATTGATGAATTTAAGAAACCAATCCAAATACTATAGTCCTTAGGTGGTTTCGGCGGGCAAAGCCCGCCGAAACCTTTTTTAATCTAATATTCTACGGCCAGAATACATCTAGTTTGAATTGATGATACTTTAAAAAATGTGTGGTCATATAAATTGATAAGCGCACGTACTATATACAAATTGCCTTAGTGTTGCTAAATTCATTCTACCTCAAAACTTTTTCAGCTTCAAGATTTTTAAGCATCAAAAACTGAAAAGCTTCTCCCATTTCGTCAGAGGCTCTGCTAATTGCATTTTCAAGCATTTTCCTAACCTGTTTTTCAGTTACCGCTGCTTCTGTCCAGCTTTTTCCTGATGTGTGAGAATTGAGAATAAATGGCATAATTCTGTCGATGGCACATGCAAAAATTGCGTCAGGAGTTTTTTCTTCCTCAAATTCAAGCCATAGATTAAAGAATTCTGATCGGATGGGCTCGTCTAAAATCCCGAAAATATTCTGAGCCGAAAGTTTTTCTCTTTCAAATTTTCCAACCATTGCTGCCTCATCAAAAAGGAAAGTGTCTCCTGCTTCAATTTCTACCAAATCATGAATCGAAAGCATTCTAATCACCCTCAACAGATCTATATCTGCGCGGTTTTTGGCGTAAGGGAAAAGAATCTGAGCAAGAATAATGATCTGCCATGAATGCTCTGCTGTATTTTCTCTTCGAGAATCATCAGCATTGTAATTTCTTCTTTGTACATTTTTTAACGCATCAATGGCGACAATAAAATCAATTTCTTTCTGAATTTTCATTTTGTTTCTTTATAATAGACCTCTTTAGGATATTTTGTGGTTTTTGTAAACCATTTATAATCTGTGAAATCTGTTTTCTTTGTTACAACATTTTCAGCATCTCTGGTATCTTCTTCAAACTCATACACCATAAGCGGATCCCGTCCAGAAATCACTTCATATTCTTTTGTGATCTGTAAGCAGCATCCAGATTTTAAATGAGCAATAAGTCTTTTTCTTTCGGAGTCTACTGTCAGCATTGTGAAATTCTCTTTAACCAAAGCTGTCATTCCATTATTTAATAAAAATTGTTTTTCTGCGGCCTCAAAAATAAAAATATCGTATAAAAACTGTGTGCTATTTCTTGAAGATGCGTTTATCAGTGCAACGTCTTGATAACCATCAAAATTGAAATCTTCGAAAATAAATGGAACTATCTCATCAGCCAATTTAATATTTTTTGAATTCAAAGAATCCGGTTCGATATTAAAAGTGAAATTATCTGAGGAGATGCGAGGAAATATTTTCGAAGTATTTTTATCCTTTAAAATGATTGTGGTCTTTCCAAAACATTCATTCTTACTACAGGTAGCAATGTCGATGTTTACGTTATATTTTTCAGAAATATCATTTAATTCAAAATGATTTTGCGCAAAACAGAGCGATCCGATCACACTCAAAAATGGTAGAAATTTGTAGTACATGGTTTTAGTTAGTTTTAGGTGGAAATTTACTATAAATATAAGAATAAATATAAATTTGAGATCCTAAAATGTACTTTATTCCCAATTACATAGAGTACATCAAAATTAATTAAAATTTAATCTCTTTGAAAATCAATTACTTAAACTTATTTTAAAAATATTTTCACTACTTTGTATTGCATATTACCATTTTAATTACATATCTTTGTAATGTAGAATCAGAGAAGGTTTAACTAGCTAGGAACTGAAAACTGATTTTATGTAACTAATTAACAAACTTATAAAGATGAATACTGAAAATACCAAAGCGCAAATGCGAAAAGGGATTCTGGAATTCTGTATTTTAAGTCTTATCAACAATCGCGAAATGTATGTTTCTGATTTGATAGATGAACTGAAAAAAGGAAAACTGGATGTAGTGGAAGGAACCCTCTACCCTCTCTTAACTAGATTGAAAAACGGAGAATTTCTTTCTTATAGATGGGAAGAATCTACAGGAGGCCCACCAAGAAAGTACTACCAAATTACAGAAAAAGGTAAAACTTTCTTAGCCGAACTGCAAAATACCTGGAAAGAACTTACAGATTCTGTAAACCAAATCACTCAAAAAATATAAAAAAACAAGCTATGAACAAGACACTCTCAATAGGACTCGCAGGTTTTTCTTTCACCATCGAAGAACATGCATATATAAAGCTCAGCGATTATCTCAATGCACTGAGAAGCTCTTTAGATGCTTCTGAAGCTGATGAGGTAATGCACGACATAGAAATCAGAATGGTTGAAATCTTTAGAGATTCTTTAGGCAAACGTGAAGTAATCAACGATACTGATGTAGAAAGGGTAATCGCTCAAATCGGGTCTCCTGAAAAGATCGAAGAACAGGAAGAAGCATATTATTCTGAAAAAAACACAAAAAGAGAACATGCTTCAGGTACTAATTACACCGATAAAAAACAATTATTCCGTGATCCTGAAAGACAGAAAATTGCAGGGGTTTGTGCAGGTTTAGCGCATTATGTAGGGATGGATATTACTGCAATGAGAGCCATCTGGTTAGGAATTTTCGTTCTAGGAATTTTTACGGTAGCCATCTCTTCATCATTGATTGGTCTACTATACATCATTCTTTGGGTGGTTTTACCTAAAGCAGAAACTGCAGCGGATTTTCTGAAAATGAAGGGAAAGCCTATGAACTTCGACAATCTTAAGAGTGAATCTAATAAGCTGGTACAGTTTGCCAATGAATCTACCCAGAGAGTCGGAGAAATTTATATCGAAAACAAACCATATATCAATAATGCAGGAAGCGGACTTTGGAATGTAATCCGTTATGTATTAGGAGGAATCTTCGCACTGATGTCTTTTGGATGTTTGATTGGGGTTTTTGTAGTCTTCGGTTTTATGGGCAATGACAGCTTCCCACCCATCAACGAAATGGATTTCTACTTCGATGGTGACGGCATGAAATACATCATAATGGTGATGATTGTTTTAGGAAGCTTAATTCCTGCACTTTTATTCGGACTGTTGAGCATGAAACTGATTTCACCAAAAACAAAACTGAAAAACACAGGTTGGGTAATTGGAGCATTGATACTTGCACTAATCGCAGTGTCTACTTACTTCGGAATCAGCATGGCAAAAAAAGATATGTTCTTTAAAGGTCACAAAGAAGATACGGAAGAGGTTGCAATACCTACAACTTCAGACAGTATTTATGTTGATATTAAACAAATCACAATACCTCAAAATTATAGAGGATACGAGGATGATATTTATTCAGATAAAATCTCTGTTTACGAAAAAGATTGGGTACACGTAGACGTAACAAGAAAAGCAGATATCAAAACGCCTTATCTAATCATTAAAAAAGAAGCTAAAGGCTACAATATTCCACTTAATGCAAGTGTTCCAGTAGAAATCGTTGGAAACAAGGTAATTCTTCCTAATTACATCAAATATCCATACGATCACCGCTTCAGAGATTACAGCATTGATTACGAATTGGTAATTCCTCAAAATGCAGTGGTAATTCCATTAAAAAAAGACGGAATCAACTTTGACGGAGACACAGACGGAAACGGAATTAATGACAATGAAGAAGACAATGATGATAGCGATGACAACAATAATGTAAGCATCGAGAAAAATAAAATTTCCATCAACGGTTCTACTATTGAATACAGCGATAGCGACAAAGACAGTGTCATCATCAACGGAAAGAAATATCAAAAAGATGAAGCAAAAAAAATCATGGATACTATGAAGATGAATATTGATAAAATGAAAGACGTAGATATCAAAATAAAAGACGGTAAAAAAGAATTTTCTATCAAAACCAAATAATTAAACTTGAGAGAGTGGCGGAAGGTGTGGATGAATAGCAACCGTTTGAAACCCACACCCTTCTACTCTCAAATAATTAGCAAAAATTTTCATCAATTAGTGGTTTATATATTAAAATTGTCTTATATTCGTAAAAAAATTAACCAACACAAAAACATCGAATCATGGTACAAGTAGTTTTAGAAATCGCAGTAAAAATCGCAGATTTAATCAGCGGATTATTTTAAGAGACATAATATTTCAATATATTTGTAAAGTATAACCATTGTTTGGTTATACTTTTTTGTTTTAAAATTAAATTCATGAAAAAGCTGATTGGCAAACTGATGCTAAAAATTCTAGGTTGGAAAGTTGTTTTACAGGGCGATGTCAACAGTCTCAACCGATGTATTCTTGTTGTAGCTCCTCACACACACAACATGGAATATCTTTTGGGAAATCTTGCCTATTGGACTTTAGGAAAACCTTTGAAAATCATTATCAAAGATGCCCATACGAAAGCTTGGTACGGTTCTGTTGTCAGAGGTTTAGGAGGAATCGGGATTGACAGAAGTCAGAAAAATGATCTGATTAATTTTGTGGCTAATGAATTTAAAAAAGACGATTTCAGTCTCGTAATAACTCCGGAAGGCACCAGAAGCTGGGTTCCGAAATGGAGAAAAGGTTTTTACCACATGGCCTTGGCAGCAAAAGTTCCCATCGTTTTGGCTGCCGGAGACTTTAAAAGAAATATTGTTTACCTCGGGTATACGATTCCTTACGAAAGAATTGAATCTGCTACATTCCTTGAAATCATGGAAGAAATTCAGAATTATTATATCAAATACGACATTGGACCCAAAATTCCATCGAACTGGAATCCTAATATTATAGGAAACGACACAGAAGGCGCTAGCTAGAACCCAGATTACACATTATATTTTATTCATCACTTATATGTATACAGAAGGAAAAACAAAAGAAGAGATATTAGAATTCATCAACAATTGGGGGGAAGAAACTTTTGCAAAAACCCTTGACATACACTTCATCGATATCGATCTTGAAAACGAAACATTGACCGCAACAATGCCGGTTACCCCAAATATTCATCAGCCTTTTGGGATTATGCATGGTGGCGCAAGTTGTGTATTGGCTGAGACGATGGGTTCAAGTCTTTCTAATATTTTCATTGATGGTAGTAAATATTTTGGAGTAGGAACCAATATCAATTCCAATCATTTACGAAGCAAAAAAGACGGTATCGTGACTGCAGTTGCGAGATTCATCAGGAAAGGAAAAACAATGCACGTTTCAGAAATTGAAATACGTGATGAAAAAGATCAGTTGATCAATCATACAACCATGACGAATAATATAATTAACAGATAATATTTAAAAGGCTCAATTTATTTGAGCCTTTTTTTATATACTTGCTGCAACCTTTTGAGTTTTTTTCATCTTATAATTGTAACCAAAAAATGATCAATTATGAAAAATTACCTACTTCTGTTCTTTTGTTCACTTTTCTTTATATTAAACTCCTGCGATGATAATGAAAACAACATTGAATATAAAACTCCAATAACTACGCAGCCAATTGGCAAAGGAAATCTTTCAGGAAGCTATGTTTCTCAGCAAAATATAGTCATTACAACTACCGCACAATGGACTGCACTCCTTAATAGCTTAGACTCTGTCAATAATATTTCAGGTGGTTTTACAGAAACCAACATCGATTTCAACCAGTTTATGGTTATTGCAACTTTTGATCAGGTTTTCTCAAACGGAGGACATTCTATTGACATTATTACCGTAGATGAGAACCCGCAAAACATTGTCGTTGATCTTGAAAAACTTCTCACAGGAAACGCAACTTCAGTTGTCACGCAACCTTATCACATTGTGAAAATACCAAAGAGCACAAAACCTGTTTTATTTCAATAAACTACTGCAACCTTTTGAGTTTTCTACATCTTATTAGTATAAACTTTTAAACAAAAACTTATGAAAAAACTACTTTTACCTTTTCTTGTATTAATCTTATCACTCTTTAATTCTTGCAGCAATGACCTTGATACAAATGAGGTTACAGAAAAAAATACACCTCAATCTTATGACGTATATGTTGCGGGGCGAGAAAACAGCAAAGCCTGCTTTTGGAAAAATAATGTAAAAACTGATCTCACCAATGGTGATAATTTACTTCCAATAGAGATTAAGGTTGAAAACAATAATATTTATGTAACAGGGAGCTTGGGTATCAATCCTGTATCGTATAAATCAATACAATATTTTTGGAAAAATAATGTAAAGACTGAAATCAAGCAGTATCTGAGTATTCAAAATAATGTACAGTATGATATAACCGGTTTTGCTGTAAACAATGGAGACATCTATTTCGCCGGTTACGTGGAAAACCCAATCCCTGCAAGTTCGTTAGAACGATATGAGCTTTGTTACTGGAAAAACGGAGTGAAAACCTTGCTTCGAAAAGGCCAGTTTATTCCATCTGCTGAAGGTGTTTTTATAAATGGTTCGGATGTTTATGTTTCTGCATTAGTTGTAGATAATAACCAAAACATTGACAGGGGATATTTTAAGAATACAACATACAATTCACTGAATAATCCCGACTATGTCTTCAATTTTGCAAAAAATAATAATGGGTTACACATTCTCTATAAGAAAAACTCTAAGTATTATTCTAAAAACATCACTACAAATACAGAAACATTAATTGGTGATTATACTGCATCACTTCCTTTTTACGGGAAGATAGTTTCTGACAAATCAACAAACGATTTATACACAACATATTATGGTAACGGAATAAGCTATTTCAAAAATAATACGGTAATTAATCCAACATTTTCAGCTTTGCCTTTCATTCAGGATTTGTTTGTTCTTAATAATAATATTTACATGATAAAATATAACACTCAAAATAGTACCTATAACGGAAAAGTGTTTATTAATGGTGTAGAGTCTCAAAATATAAACAGTTTGCAAAACGGAACTATCAATTATACTGGAACTTTCAACTCCATCCATGTAGTAGAAAACTAAACCGATGCCTAAGACAAAAACAGATTGGAATACAATATATGTCGATTTATCCCCAAAACTTTTGGGGATTTGTCGCAGATATATCGCAGACCTACAGACTGCGGAAGATCTTTTGCAGGACAGTTTTATTCTGGCAATGCAAAAAAGCCATCAGCTGAAAGACGAAAAAGCTTTATTTGGCTGGCTTAAAACCATCGTTGTTAATAACGCTTTGCAATATTTAAGAAGCAGCTGCAAAGAAACTTTCGTCTCCACAGAAATATCAGAAATCCCTGAACTATTGATCGAAATGAATAACTCTGACACAGAAAAAAATCACGTTTTAACTTATGATTTCACCAGAGAAGAACTGTTGAAGTCTATAGACAGTCTGCCATTGCATCACCGTTCGGTTTTCAATTTATATTTTATCGACAACAATTCTCATCAGGAGATTGCAAAATTATTGGGCATCAATGTAAACACTTCAAAATCACATTTGTTAAGAGCAAAAAAATCTGTTCAGAAGTATTTATTAAACAATTTCGTCAATCAGAATACTCCCAAGAAAAATAATAAGATCACACAACTGTTTATATTTCTGGGATTGGGTGGCTTGATGTGGGCGCAGACTTTTCAGAGCAAATTTGCAGATTTTAAAATTACTCCATCAAGTAATTTTTCAATTCCGGACGATATTTCTTTCAATACTGTTTCATTTTCTGGCTCCACTAAGAATTTCCAGAAAAAACTGATTATTACCGCAACATTATTGATTACCCTTATCATTTCAATCGTAGCATTTGAAGAAAATAAAGCAATTAAACAACCAATTTCTAAAAATGAATCTTCAAGTAAAAATGAAATAAAAAATGGTTTAAATAACAATTCCTCAAAAGCAGAAGCTAACAAAATAACCAATGTCCAAAACGAAGAATTTACCAAAATCAATTTAAAACAAGAAACAGAAAATCAAAAGACAGTTGCCAAAGCAATTCTTTCAAAGGAAACAAAATTGCATTCAAAAGATTCCGCTATTATTGCTCCCAAAAAAGTCATTGTTGTAAAAAAAGTCATCCAGAGAGACACTATTTTTATTGAAAGAGAAAACTAATAACTCAAACATGTTTTTAAGAACCATTATTTTTGTTTTCACAGTTTTACTACTGCAAACCACACAGGCTCAAAGAACGAAAACAGACACGATATTTGTTTATGAACAAGTAATTGTTTACGATACGGTGTATTTGGAGAAAGCAGTAAAAAGCAGGATAAATGACATTCAAATTTCAATACCCACAGTAAAACATCAACTTGTAGAAAACAAAATTTTTAAAATAAATAAAACAACAACACCGAAAAAAACTTTTTCCCAAAGTTTTCAATACGGTATTGAAGGAGGAATTGGTTTTAAAAACAGTAGTTGGGCAAAACAACTCAGCAGCGACAAGCAACAATTCGGGCAAAATCTTGGAATCTGGATTTCTAAAAGTGTAAGTAAAAATTTATATCTGATGATATCCGCCAATGTCTATCACTGGAACTCAACTTTTGATCTGGATGCGAATAAAGAAGATACTTATCTGAATGGGTTTTATTTCACGCAAGACAGCCAACCTTTGCTTTTTCAGAGATTTACCAATAAACATTTTGAATATTCAGCACAGCTGAAAATCTTATATGTATGGAGAAAATTCAGACCTTTTGTTGGTATTGCTGTGAATAAAAACAGCTATACAATGCAATTTTTAGTTCCTGAAAACAATGTTGTAAATAAGATTGATGATTTTGAAAGCAATCAATTAAATGTTGGATTTTCATTCGGTGTTCAATATAGGGTTTTACCGAAAGTACTGATAATAGCAGATTATCAGCAGTATTCATTAAATAATTTATCTTTAAAAAACAGCTCGTTTGATTTTGACATTTTTAAGACTAATAATACCTTTGCTGAACGAAAACTGAATCTTGGAATTTCTTATGTTATTTCCAAATAATAGTTTTCATAAAGCATCTAATTTATGATTTACTTCAAATTTCCTTTTGACGAAAAACTCTATTCAACAGACGAAAGTTCAGATAAAAAAGTAGTGATTTTCAAATCTTTTGACCAGACTGAAAGTATACTTTTTAATGGAAATACTGTTGAAGTAAATAACATTCCTAAAACTCTCTCCAGCAAATTATTAACCAACACAGAATTGGTTTTTTCAGCAGAAACTCATGAAGAATATGTAGAAAAACTTCAGGAAGTCATTAAGGTTATTAAAGAAAATAATCTTCCAAAGTTGGTTCTTTCACGAAGAAAAATTTTTAAAGATTTTAAAGACATCAATTTGGATGAAAGCTTTAAAAATCTTTGCCAATCGTATCCGAATGCATTCAGATATATTTTTATTAAAGGTGAAAACGCATGGATTGGCGCCTTCTCAGAAGTTTTAGGAAAATTCAATAAAACAACTCACGAGTTTGAAACAATGAGCTTAGCGGGAACCATTCCGGTATCTGAAAGCTGGACGGCTAAAGAAATTGAAGAACAAAAACCGGTGTCGTCTTACATCAGAAATGTTTTAGAAAAATTTAAAATAAATTCTGAAATTCAGGAATCCGAAACTCACGATCATATTTCAGGTAACATTAAACATTTGAGAACTGATTTTAAGCTAAAGATTAATCCTGAAGATCTTGACTCAATTATTGAAGAACTTCATCCCACACCAGCCGTTTGCGGAATTCCTAAAAATTTTTGTAAAGAAAAAATTGAGGAATTTGAAAAATACCCGAGAGAACTGTACGCCGGATATATCAGAATTGAAACGGATAACTTCATCCAATATTTTGTCAATCTAAGATGTGCAAAGCTTTACAGCGATGCAATCCATCTGTTCGTTGGTGGCGGAATTACCGCACAAAGTAATCCTGAAAAAGAATGGAGAGAAACTGAATTAAAATCTGAGGCAGTTCTTAAAAACCTTTGCTTTTCAAATTGATGTTTTGATGTGAAAGATTTTATGGATGCTATGAAAGTTATGCTGATGATTAAAGAAATAATCTGTGTGATTTTAAACAGCGTATATCAATCTATTTTCTAAACAAAAAATCCTCTTTCAGAAGCCGAAAGAGGAGTATATTTTTATCATAAAAATGATTATTTCTTCACTCCTATTTTACTCCATGTATTCAGGATAAAAAGTAAAAACAACCCGACAACACCGCAGATAATTGAAATTACAAACTTCATATTATCTTCTGATGATATTTCAGAATGCCAATCTATCGCATAAATATTAATGGCGATAATTACAATAAATACAATTAAAAATACTTTATAAAACTTCTGCATGACTTAAAAATTAATATAGTTCTGCACTAATTGTGCAAAGTTTGCTGTAAATAATTTAATTGAAATTGCTAACAGGATAATTCCGAAAACTTTCTGTAAAATCGACAAAGTCGCTTCTCCCATTTTCTTTTCTAACCAAGGCGCTGATTTCAGCACCAAATATACGAAAATTGTATTGAGAATGATGCCAAGAATGATATTGATGTCATTAAATTCTGCACGCAATGATAAAGTTGTCGTCAAAGTTCCTGCTCCTGCTACCAAAGGAAAAGCAATTGGAACAATTGATGCAGCTTTTGCTTCTGTTGTTTTATTAATTTCAATACCCAAAATCATTTCTAAAGCAATGATGAAAATAACCACAGCACCCGCAATTGCAAATGAATTGACATCTACCCCAATGAATTTCAGGATCTTATTTCCTACAAAAAGAAAAACAATCATGATCAATCCAGCAGTTACTGATGCTCTTTTCGCTTCAATTTGTCCGAATTTCTGTTTTAAACTTACAATAATAGGAATAGATCCGATGATGTCGATCACCGCAAAAAGTACCATAAAACAAGTCATTGTTTCTTTGAAAGAAAAATCCTGAAGAACTTCCATTATTCAATAATTATTAATTTCGCAAAATTATGAATAAAAAATGATTATTTACTAATCTGAGAATACAAATTGATAATATCTTTCAGAAGTTCACCAATTGCATCTTGAGATTTTACAGGAGTAAATTTTTCTATCTGAATTCTCTGGGAAAGATTTCTGTATTCCTCTGCTACAGAATTTCCCTTATAGTTTTCCAAAAACACTCTGAACTCATCTTTTGAGCTTTGAAAATATTGATTTCTCACTTCAGAATCCAACTCATCAAAAGTCTTAAAAAACTGATCAAAACTCTGACTGTCTTTTAGGTTTTCAAGATAAGTGAAGTAATCTCCAACATCCGTTTTCAAACTTTCTCTTATTTCTCTTTCGGTTTCAGCAACTGATCCCAAATCTTTCGGAGCTTTTTTTTCTTTAATTTTAATTCGTTTTTTCTGCCAATTTTTAAACAAGAGATAGGCGCAAAATAATCCTAAAAGAATACCAAGATTGATAAATACAACACGCCAATTGAATCTGCTTTTTTCCTTTACTTTAAATGTTGTTGTTTTTAAAACCGGGCTGTTTACAGTTTCTAATAAAGTATTGGTATATTCATTTACTTTTTCAACCGTTGTACGTGCTTCCAGCACTTGATCGTGTGAAAATGCAGTAAGATTTAAATTTTCCTGACCGAGATTTACATATTCTTTTTCAACAGGATTAAAAAATGCAAATTCTTCAGTTTTCACTTGAAGTACACCTGTTTTATTAGGAATAAGCACATAATTAGCTAGTACATAACCTTTCATTCCATCTATTCCTGCAATCACTTTAGAAGTAATCTTCGGTGTAAAAACTTCATAATCGGGAGAGCTTTGAATTTTTGGCAAATGCATATTTACTAAATTTCCTTCTCCAGAAACTTTTAAAATGACATTGACAGGTTTTTTAGCCTCTATTTTCTCTCTCGACTCGCGATAAACATCCACCGTGAAATTTCCTACAGCATTTTTAAAACCTTCCGGCGAACCTTCAGGAAGTTTCTTGACATTCAGTTTTACTTTATTGGAAACGATCTTGTTTTTATGAGCGTAAGAATTTACCGAAGCTGAAACAGATGGTACTTCCACATTTCCCGATTCGTTTGGAAATACAATGAACATCGCTAAAATCTGCGACGGCATATTTCCATAACCTGAAGGATCAATCTCAGATTTATGAAAGTTGACGGCGTGTACGTTGATATTGTCCTGCTCAGGAAGATGAATGTTTTTTACTTTTCGGAGATTGTCGATATTTCGCGAATACACTCTTAAAACCGCCACAGTAGGCTGATCCTGATAGACATCCCTATCTTCAATTTCCATATTGAGATACACATCATTATCTGTGCTTTTCGCAATTGGTTTTTTCTCAACATCACGGATGAAGATATCAAAAGGCTCCGTTTTATAGATTTTATTGTTGACTGTGACCAATACAGAACCGATTCTTATTTTCCCCTTCTGTTTAGGTTCAAGTGCGATTTTGGTAATATATTGTTCTACAGCGAGATTAGTTTCTGGATCTCTGACTCCCTGATTAAATGATCCATTACCTATGATATTGAATTTAGATAAATCCGGTAACTGAATCTTACTCTGCTGTACCAAATTATCACCATTTAATTCTAAAGTGATGATCAGGTTTACAATTTCTTTACCATTGTAATCACTTTTATCAGGCTTCATGTTGAGCTCTACCTGTCCGTAAGCAATTACGGACACAAAAGTGAACAATATGTAAAATAATTTTTGTTTCATCACCAATCTTTCTCATTGCTTTGAGGCATTGAGTAGGAATTCTTGTTTAAAATTCTTCTGGCGGTTTCCTTTTCTTTCTCGCTTACTTTATTCAATATGGAGTTCTCAAGATCTTTAGGCATTTTGCCCTGATTATTTTTATCCTTGTCAGGCTGATCACCTTCAGGACTTTCTCCCTCATTCTTCTGGCCCTGTCCTTTCTCCTGCTTAGGATCGCCATTTTTATCTTTGTTTTTCTGCTGATCGTCTCCTCCGCCGCCTTTACCGGATTTGCTGTCCTGATTTTTCTTTTGCTGCTTTTCTTTTTCTTTCAGTTTGGCAATCTCAAAATTCTTTCTCGTTGCCTCATTATATGGATCCTGCTTCAGCGATTGCTTATAAAAATCTGCTGCCTTTTCAGGTTGCTCCATCTGCATATATGTATTACCCAAATTATGCAAAGCCGCTGCTTTATCTGGAATGGTCTGTGAAAGGCTTTGTGCTTTCTCAAACTCTGCTTTCGCCTCTTCATACTTTTTGCTTTTATATAAAGCATTTCCTAAGTTGTAGTGCGCCGTAAAGTCTTTCTCGTTAGTTTTTACGGCTTCCATATATCTTGATGATGCACCGTCGTAATCTTTACCACTGAATTTCTGATTGCCTTCATAGACCAAAGTCTTATAGTTTTTCTGCCCAAACAATATGCTTGAGAACGAGAAAGCCATCAACAACGATAAAAATAAAATTTTAGTATTCATCACTTGCAAAATTATTCCTTTATATGTTAAGAAACAGTCTAGTAATTGTTAAAATTGGGTTAAAGTATTCACCGTATTAAGATTTTCACAAATACAAACCATAAGAATTCTCCAACTCATTAAACTACATTTCACTGCCTCTAAATTAATTTTAAATCAACATTTAGTTATACAAGTTATTGAACTAAAATTGCTCTACACATTAAAATCTCTTTTAGGATTAAATAGAAAAATAATGAGAAAGAAGAAAATAGAAACTGCCAAAAAATACTGATAGTAATGATTTGCATTCTGAGATTTAACGATGCTTTCCGTAGAAGATGCTTTTTTGTTTAACGCCTCTATTATTCTATCTGGTGCCTCATTGATATTATTTCCATCAATATAGCTCCCTCCCGTTGATTCTGCCATTTTATGAAGTGCTTCTGTCTGTCTTTTAGAGATTACAGTTTGCCCATTCATATTGCTTTTATAACCCATCAGCTGCCCAAACTCGTAGTCTGGAACCGGCGCACCTTCATCAGAACCAATCCCTACTGAAGTAACGATGACCCCCTCTCTATTTGCAAGTTTAATAGCTGCATTATCGTTCCCCTCATTATCTTCACCATCACTTAGGAGAACTACTTTCCTTGATCCTTTACTGATATCTTTAAACTTATCAACAGCGGTCTCCATCGCTTTCAGAAAATCTGTTCCCTGAATTTTCACTGAAGTGGTTTCGACACCGTTAATATAAGTTTCTGCAGAATTATAATCAGTTGTCAACGGCATAATTGAAGTCGCCTGACCCGCAAAAATAATCATCCCTACCTTATCGTTTTTGAGCTTCTGCATGGTTTGAATCACAAGATTTTTTGCTTCAACCAAACGGTTCGGCTCAATATCTTCCGCATTCATCGAATTGGAAACATCCAGCATAAAAATCACATTATTAAATTTCTGATTGGTCGTCACCTCTTTAGAACCGCTCAACAAATCAATAATCGAGAAAATCAAAAACAATGTCGCAACAAAATATAGTACCGGAAAAATTTTAATAAATCCTGATTTTTTTTCAAATAAAGCTTCCTGAAAACGACTTTCTGCAAACAAATCTCTGCTCTTCTTTTTCCATCTTAAATATCGGATGAGAAAAAAAGACAAGACAGGCAAAAGCAACAAAAGTAATAAGTACCAATAATTTCCTAAATACAATTCCATCAGCTTAAAAATTTATATAATACCCATCTTAATAATGCATCTAAAAACAGCATTCCCAAAGCAACCCAAAGGAAAATCTTAAAATATTCCTGATAATTATAAAGTTTAGAAACTTTCACATCAGATTTTTCAAGCTGGTTGATTTCAGCATAAACTTCCTCCAAACTGCTGTTTGAGGTAGCACGGAAATACTTCCCGCCGGTTTCCAGAGCAATTTCCCTTAACACTGGTTCGTCGATCTGCACCTGCGTTTCACTAAAAACAAGATCTCCAAAAGGGTCAACCGCAGTCGGCATTAAAGCAATGCCGTTTGTTCCTAACCCAATTGAATAAACTTTAATACTATTATTTCTTGCCAGCTCAGCGGCAACCTGCGGTGGAATTGCATTCTCCACATTGTTTACACCATCGGTCATCAAAATGATGATCTTGCTCTTTGCTTTACTTGTACGAAGATGATTTACTGCAACAGAAAGTCCTTCACCAATGGCTGTACCGGGATAGAGTTCTGCCGTATTCAGATTTTTAAACTCATCAATGACCACCTGATGATCTGAAGTTACAGGAACCTTAGTAAAAGCTTCGGAAGCGTAGGTTACGACACCAATTCTGTCATTCGGACGTTTTTCCACAAAATGAATGGCAATTTCCTTCAATGCTGTCAACCGGTCCGGCGAAAGATCTTTAGACAGCATACTCAGCGAAACATCCACCGCAAACATAATGTCTACACCTTTCGTATCATCTCTATCCTGAGAAATGGTAAACGTTCGCGGTCTTGCCATCGCAATGAAAAGACAAGAAAGAATAATGTATTTTGATACTTTAAGTAAAAAAAGAACGGGTACAATTCCGCTGCTCGCATTCATATTGTCAACAGTAGGAACCTTAATTCCTTTCAGTTTCTTTCTGCTTACATCTCTTACCAATAAAGGAATAAACAGAACAAACAGCAGTAAAAACCACGGACTGTAGAATTCAAAACTAAACATCTTTTCTCAGGTTTTCAAATTCTATATCCTTTGATGATCTTTTCACAAAGTCTTTGATCTCGTTAAAATCTTTTTCCATTGTCTGCTGATCAGGAAAAGTTTTGGCAAATTTCACCAAGTCACCTCGAAAAAAGACATCTTCAATAATTTTCTCATTGTCCTGCGAAATGGTATTGTTTTCTTTCATGAGATGAACCAAATCATCAGTCAGCAAAACATCTGCAGGAATTCTATACTGTTTTGCGATAAAATTTCTTGAAATATCAATTAGCTCAACATAAAACGAACGAAAATTTCCGTCTTCGATATATTTTTTCTTTTTTAAAGAATCCAGTTCTTTTAACGTCTGATTGGTTGCTACCACAGGAGAATCTTTTGATTTTCTGCCGTATTTAGCAATCATAAAAATTGCGATTATGAGGGCAATCAAAGCCAAAGCAGCTAAAATATACCATTTATACAGCTGCCAATAATCTGTCACATCAAGTTTTACATCTTTATTATTCATGATATCATTGATGACATCACCTTTTTGGGCTGTGTTCACCACTTCAATCTCGTAAGGAATGGTTTTTAAAACTTTTTCTCCTACCTTAAATTCAAGTTCCGGAATCGAATAAGTCCCCTCTTCGAACACTGCAAATTCAATACTTCTTTGGTATGAATTGGGTTGAGTGCCGATACTGTCTTTAATTTCCTCCAAATGAAAAGGGAGCAATTCGTCCTTTGGGGCAGCTTTTACTTCCTGATTGTTGAGATTATCAATTTTCACAGTAAAGCGATTGACTTCACCGAGAGCCAAGGTTTTCTTTTCAAGATTCGAGGAAAGTATCTGCGAAAAAGCGTTTGCACAGATGAAAAATGATAAGAGTAATACTAATTTTTTCAATTCTAAATAGTCAATTTCGGCTACTGCCTAATTTATTTTTTAATTTAAATTTATTTCTTCTGAAAGTAATGATACAACAATTTTGAGTAATCATCGCCAGTACCGATATTCATAAAGCTTGCTGAACTGTTGGCGAAATCTTCTTCTAAAGCTCTTATTTTCTGCTTTTGAGCTTCAGCAAAAGTATATCTCCATCTTGCGTTTGAAGTATTCACCCAAACCTGTTTTCCCGTCTCAACATCGCTGAAAAGTGTATATCCCACGTCAGGAATTTCGTTGTCTTTATCGTCAAAAATTCTCATTCCCAAAAGCTGATGTTTTTTTGAAGCGACTCTCAACATTTTAGAATCATAAGCATCTCCAAAATCTGAAAGTAAAAACACCAATGATTTTCTTTTGAAAATTCCCATCATGTATTCTAAAGATTTATCGATTTTAGAAACCGTAGGGACGTAATCTGCCGTCAGAATATTGCTGATAATTGACAAAATATGCTTTCTTCCTTTTTGCGGCGGAATCACTTTGTAAACCTTGTCTGCAAATAAAATCAGTCCCACTTTATCATTATTTCCGGCAGCTGAAAACCCTAAGCTTGCCGCTATTTCTGCAACATATTCTCTTTTCAGCTGGGTTTTTGTTCCGTAATCCATTGAAGCGGAAATATCAACTAAAATCATCATCGTAAGTTCACGCTCCTCCTCCATCACTTTCACGAAAGGCTCACGAAAACGCGCTGTTTTATTCCAGTCGATTCTGCGGATCTCATCTCCAAACTGATATGGGCGTACTTCAGAAAAAGTCATACCCTGTCCTTTAAAAGCACTGTGATACTGCCCCATCAAAGAAGCTTCCGTCTTCTTGCGAGTACGGATTTCTATCTGCTTTACTTTTTTTATGATGTCTTTTATCTCCATAAACAATTTGAAAACATGCTAATTTGAGAATTTGAAAATGCCAAAAAATTCATGAGAAAATTTTAAGCTGACACATTCTCAGTTTTAAAATTAAATTACGGAGCCTGAATTTTAGCCAAAATCCTATTCACAATTTCTTCAGAAGTTATTTCTTCAGCTTCTGCCTCAAAAGTCAATCCGATTCTGTGTCTTAAAACATCTTTTGCCAATTCTTTTACATCTTCAGGAATTACAAAAGCTCTTCCTTTTAAAAATGCATACGCTCTTGAAGCAATGGCCAAGTTGATCGATGCTCTTGGTGATGCTCCGAAACTGATATAATTTTTCAGTTCAGAAAGACCATATCTTTCAGGGAAACGGGTTGCAAAAACCATATCAAGAATGTATTTCTCAATTTTTTCATCCAAATAAATCTGGTTGACAATTGACTTTGCTTCAACAATATTTTGTAACGAAATCACAGGTTTTACGTCGTACTGATGAGATGTAGAAACCATTCTCATGACCTTTCTTTCATCCTCAAATTCCGGATAATCAATGGTACATTTCAGCATAAAACGGTCGCTTTGCGCTTCCGGCAGAAGATAAGTTCCTTCCTGATCAATCGGGTTTTGCGTTGCCAACACCAAAAACGGTTTTGGCAAATGCATCGTTTCGTCACCAATCGTCACCTGCTTTTCCTGCATCACCTCTAAAAGTGCTGACTGCACTTTTGCAGGCGCTCTGTTGATCTCATCTGCAAGCACGAAGTTCGCAAAAACGGGACCTCTTTTTATAGAAAAATCGTTTTCTTTAATATTATAAATCATGGTTCCTACAACATCTGCAGGAAGTAAATCCGGCGTAAACTGAATCCTGGAGAAATCACCATGAACAGCTTCTGCCAAGGTTTTTATCGCCAATGTTTTTGCCAACCCAGGAACTCCTTCAAGCAAAACGTGACCGTTACCGAGCAACCCAACCAAAAGTCGGTCTATCATGTATTCCTGTCCGATAATTACTTTGTTGATCTCCTGCCTCAAAAGTGAAAAGAAATAATTTTGCTCTCTTACTTTTTCCGTGAGTTGACGAATGTCTTCTGCTTGATATGAATCTGACATAGTTTAAATTAAAATAAGTGGTAAATTTCTGATAAATACTTGCACTAATCAACACAATGAATGCCATTTTTGAGTTAAAATTTGTTAAATATTACAGTCACTCAGACAGATTCGGAATCACATAAATCATTAATTGCATTTCTTTTATTTATAAAATCATAAAAAATACATAAATTTTACTTTAAACCCCTGTTCAAAAATTGTCATTTTCAGTTTATTAAACTATTTTTGGTGATTAAATTTTTGAAACATGAATTATCATTTTCAAGCTCACAGACAGGTTAGAAAAAACCTTTTGGATATCTTGCGGGACACTTCTCACGAAGACCTTTTATTAATCCCCGATGGTTTTAATAACAATCTGTATTGGAATATTGCCCACACCGTTGCCACACAGCAATTGCTGCATTATTACCTAAGCGGAAATCCGTTCAGAATTGATAATTACTGGATTGAAACTTACAAAAAAGGAACAATGCCCAATCTGAATGTGCAGAAGTCTGAAGTAGAAGATTTGGAATTTCTCTTAACTGAAACTTCAAAGATTTTAATGAAGGATTACGACAGTGATTTCTTTTCAGATTACACGCCCTATACCACAAGTTTTGGCATGGATCTGAAAAGCATTCAGGACGCAATCATTTTCAACAACATGCATGAAAGCCTACATTACGGCTATGCAATGGCGCAAAAGAGAGCTATTTTAGGAGAGAAATTCTAAACGAGCCGCGGAAAAAGAATCAAGTAAAAAGTGAAAGAGACACTTTTATTCATTTAAATAATAAATATAAAATTTTGGAAGATTTTCAACATAAAAACTCAAAACCTGAATTCAGAAATTCAGAGCCTAGTAAAAAGGATGATTTCATTTTCGGACTACGTCCCGTATTAGAAGCTATTGAAGCAGGAAAAACGATTGATAAAATCTTTGTGCAAAACGCTTTGCAGGGAGAGATATATGCAGAACTGAAGGCGGTTTTAGCAAAATATAAAATTCGTCCTAACTATGTTCCTGTTGAAAAACTGAACCGTTTTACAAGAAAAAACCACCAGGGTGTAGTCGCATTTATTTCAGATGTGCCTTTTCACAAAATTGAAAATATTATTCCAGAATTATTTGAGGAAGGAAAAGTACCTTTTATCTTGATTTTAGACAGACTAACTGACGTGAGAAACTTCGGGGCTATCTGCAGAACAGCAGAATGTGTGGGAATTCACGCGGTTGTCATTCCGGAGAAAGGTGGAGCACCAATCAATTCTGATGCAATCAAAACTTCTGCGGGAGCGATGTATAATATCAAAATCTGCAAAGAAAATAATTTGGCTCACGTTGTTGATTACCTTCAGCAAAGCGGAGTTTCTGTATTTTCAGCAACCGAAAAGGCGCAAAAATTGATTTACGACGTCAACTTCACTGAACCTTGCGCAATCGTTATGGGGAATGAAGAAACAGGAATTTCAAAAGAAGTTCTTCATCATTCAGACGAAAAAATAAAACTTCCAATTGAAGGAAAAACTCAGTCACTGAACGTTTCTGTAGCTTGTGGAGCAATTCTTTACGAAGCGATGAGACAAAAATTAGTAAAAATCAATTAAAATTTAAAAAGGTATTTTTTTTCCCAATCTAAAAGAAGGAATTTCTCAAAAATCGAATTCTATTTATGAAAAATATAGCAGCAATAGCACTCATCTCTTTAGCGATCGTTTCTTGTAAAAAAGAGACGGCAACCATTACCAAAGTTGACCCAAAAACCGGAAAAACCATTACCGTAGAGGTTCCGGCAGATTCTGTGAACAAAGTGCAGGCAAACCCGGCCATCAAAGATTCTTTGGGCGTTTTTACACAATCATTTAAATTAGAAAAGGGTAAAACATATCCTCTTACGACTTACCAAAGAGACGTTAAAACAATGACTGATCCACAGGGGAAAACCTTGAATGGAACCAGCGAATCTACTGATGAAATGAGCTTTACAGTAAATGATGTGAAAGGTGGAATTTACGATATCACCATCAATCTTATTGGAAAAAGAAGCTCTCAAAGTGCTGATGGTAAAACGATTGTTGTTGATACGAAACTTCCAATTCCTAAAGAGGATAATCTGAAAATGATTTGGAATGTAAACCGTGCGTTGACTGGTAACAAACTGAACATGAAGATGGACAGCAAAGGAAATGTAATCTCAATTACTGGTTTTGATGCAATCTATACCAAAATTTCAAATGCGCTTGGAAAATTGATAAAAGATGCCAACCAGAAAGCAAGTGCTGTAGCAGGTCTTAAACAAAGCTTTAATGAAAAAGTTCTAAAAGATCAGTTTGCTAAAAATTTAACAATTATCCCTAAAAAAGGAGTGAAAATTGGTGAAAAATGGTCTACAAGTGAGAATGCTGATGAAAGTGGAAAATTCAAAGTAGTTTCTAATTATGTGCTGAAAAGTGTAGGAAATGGAATCGCTGAAATTTCTATCACTGGAGGAATTCCCAAAAAAGAGGAGAAAAAATCTCAAGGCGAAATGACGCACAGCATGAGCAGCGAATTGGCACAAAACGGAACGATTAAATTTGACCAAAATACAGGCTGGATTACCCATCAGAATATCAATGTAAAAACCACTCAGGTGGAAACGATTTCAGACGGAAAGCAGTCTCAGAGTATGAAGAGCGTTTCAAATTCTTCTGTAATGGTGAATCCGTCTGGAAAGTAATATTTTACATTTAATGAAAAATATTATAGTTGTCTTCTTTCTTCTAATTTCAGATTTTGTGTTCTCACAATCTGGTTTTGAAAAAGGAGAATTCATTACAAAAGATGATGAAAAAATTGAATGTCTAATCAGCAAATCTCTTTATAGATATGCTCCCGATTATTTAGTATTTAAAAAATTTGAAAACGCACCCACAGAAAACATTTCCACCAAAAATTTAAAACAATTTTGGGTAGGTAAGAAAAAATTTATCTTCGTAGAGGTAATGATAGATATGTCTGCGTCATCGAACAATATTCCTTTACTTTCAACAAATCCAAATTTTGAAAACAATTTGGAAATGAGATGGCTAGAAGTTTTACTAACAGGCAAAATAAATCTCTACAAGTTTTATAAAAATGAGGTGGTAAGATTTTTTTATAAAAAAGAATCCGAAAAAGAAATAATACCTCTAAATTTTAAAGAATATTTGGCGGACAATACAATCATGCGTAACGAAGAATATAAAAAACAATTGGTAGAATTATTTTCAGGCTTTCCAAACATTAGTAAGAATGAAATTAATAAATTACCCTACAGAGAAACTCAAATGAAGAAGATTTTTGATATTTACAATAATGTTGGAAAAAATTAATATTGAAAAATTAATATATTCTCCAGATTGAGAATATTTATGTAGGGCAAACTAAAAATTTTAGTAAAATATAAATTTAAACGTAATGAAATACTTATTCGAATTCGTCCTCATCACGATAATACTATTTTTCGTTTGGAATATTCTGAAAAGAATTTTTTTCAACAAATTTTATAAATATACAGGCTTCAAACCTCAAGAGCGAGCTCAGAAAGAGAATATCAAAAACTCAAATACTAATATTGAAAAAAAAGTAAAATGGGACGCAGAGACTGTGGACTATGAGGAAATAAAAGATAAAAACAGTTCGAAACATTAAAGCATAACTTTACCGTAAAAGGAATTTTTACATTTTGTAATCTAAAAAATTCAGCAAAATATTCTGTTTCTTTGGCGGTTAAAAAAAATATCAACTCAATAACCAAAATGGCGAAAAATAAAAACTTAATTTACATTGCAATTTCTATCGTTGCATTCTTAGTTTTAGCATTTTTATATTCCACTCCTGTATTTACCGGGAAGCAGCTTTTTCAGCATGATATCGTTCAGTATCGAGGGGGAGCGAAAGAACTTATTGACTACAGAGACAGTTACGATAAAGAAACGTATTGGAGTGATTCTATGTTTGGCGGTATGCCTACCTACCAGATGGGAAGCCGTTTTGAAGGTGATATTATTAAAAAATTAGACAGCTATCTGAATATTCTTCCTAGACCTGTCAACTACTTATTTCTTTTATTTTCTGGATTTTTCCTATTGGGAATGGTTGCCGTGAGAAACTGGAAATATGCGCTTTTGGGAGCAACATTTTTCGGGCTCTCCACCTATTTCTACATCATCATTGCCGCCGGACACAACGGAAAAGTCAATACCATTGAATATTTCGCACCGCTTTTAGCTGGAATTTTGTTGGTGTATATCAGAAAAAAATACGTCCTCGGATTTATTGTCACTACCCTATTCTTCGGATTGCAGGTGGCTGCCAATCATCCACAGATGACCTACTATTTATTTTTAGGACTTGGATTTTTATTTTTATCCGAATTGATAAGAGCCATTCAAAAGAAAACTCCGATGAAGCATTTTCTGATTTCGTCAGGAATTATTGCAGGTGCGTTAGCCATTGGTGTCGGAATGAATTCTCAACGAATCATGGCCAACTCTGAATACATCAAAGAAACAGTCAGAGGAAAACAGATTTTAAATACAGAAAGCCACACCGCCGGAAATTCGGGGATGGATAAAGAAAGCATTCTGATGTGGAGCTATAGTAAGCTGGAAACCCTGAACCTTTTCATCCCAAGATTAATGGGAGGTGGAAGCCAAGAGCCTGAGGGAAAGGAAATGATGGAAAATATACAGCAACTGGTACAAGAAAACGTCACTTCGCAAGCTGAATATGACAGAATTTCTAAAGGTTTTGGCAGCATTACCTATTGGGGTGACCAGCCCGGAACTTCGGGACCCGCTTATCAGGGAGCAATTGTATGTTTTTTAGCTCTTTTAGGATTCTTTTTTGCCTGGAAAAAATACCGTTACTGGATTCTTGGAGCAACAGTTCTTACCATTCTACTGGCCTGGGGAAGCAACTTCATGCCGCTTTCAGATTTCTTCATCGATTACGTTCCTTTTTACAGTAAATTCAGAGCACCATCTTCGATTTTGGTTGTGGTGGAATTATTATTCCCACTAGTTGCAATTATCGGACTGTACAGGTTTTATACAGATTCAACTTTAGAGGAAGATTACAAAAAGAAAATTCTAACGTATGTGAGTGGTGGAGTTTTAGGCTTAACTTTATTATTTATTGTTTTCGGAAAAGCTTTATTAGGTTTTCATACGGCTAACGAAAAAACATATTTGCCTCCATTTTTACTCGATTATCTATCAGAAGAAAGATTCAAATTATTTAGGATTGATGCGATAAAAGCGCTACTCTATGTAGGAATCACTGCAGCGGTTTTATTTTTTAGCTTAAAACAGAAACTCAATCAGAATGTTGCATTACTCATTATCGGTGCGGTAAGTTTATTTGATTTGTGGACAGTCAACAAACGTTATCTTAATGACGAAAATTACGTTGATAAAATATTTGCTGAAAATCCATTCCAGACCGAAGGTTCAGATTATTTGGCTGAAAAAGTAGGTGATAATCCAAATTTACAATCTATTTTGGCAAGCATTCCAGTCAATAAAACTTTGGAAACTATTGCTGAAAAAGACAAAAAACATTACAGAGTTTACAATCAGGTTTTAGGTGTAACCAGTGAGACCAATACATCTTATTTTAAATCTTCCATTGGTGGCTACCATGCAGTGAAATTGAGACGTTATGATGATTTGTTGAATGAATACATTTCAAATGCAGACAGTGTAAAAACACCAAAAATCCTGAATTTACTGAATACCAAATACATGATTTTCGGTAATCCGCAGGAGCCACAGGTTGTTCCGAATCCTAATGCCAACGGAAACGCGTGGTTTGTTGCTGATCTAAAATTTGTAAATACTCCAGACGAAGAAATAAAATCACTTGGAAGTATCAATTCTAAGAAAACTGCAGTTATCAACGTTTCAGATAAAGGTTATTTGAACGGAAAACAGGTTCAGGCAGATTCCACAGCTTCCATTAATTTAACGAAATATGAAGCTAATGAATTGGAATTTAAATCTCAGTCTAAAACGCCACAGCTAGCTGTTTTTTCAGAGATTTATTATCCACATGGTTGGAAAATGTTTGTGGACGAAAAAGAAGTTCCATACATCAAGGCTGATTATTTGTTGCGTGCAGTACACGTTCCAGCTGGAGAACACAGTATCAGAATGGTTTTTGAGCCTGAGGTTATTGCTACAGGAAAATGGATTTCTTTATTATGTTTCGGATTGTTTGTCGTTTTAAGCGCTTTTGGAATTTTCTGGCTGAATAAAAGCAAAAAGAAAGAAGTTTTGATTGAAGAAAAGATTTAACATTCTGTCATTCTGAACGGAGCAAAGCGAAGTGAAGAATCTCAATAATATCTTAAAAAATGAAAACTTTAGGAACTCATAATTACTACGTTTATATTTTAACTAATAAAATATAAACGGTATTGTATACAGGAGTAACTAATGACTTAAAAATTAGATTGTACTGGCATCAAAATCCTGAAGCAATTGATAAACATTTCACCACGAAATATAAATGCTTTTATTTAATCTACTTTGAGCAATTTAATGATATTGAAACTGCAATCAAAAGAGAAAAGCAAATAAAAGGTTGGACAAGAATTAAAAAAAACAACCTAATAAAAGAATTTAATCCTACTTGGAAATTTTTGAATGATGAAATTTAATGAGATTCTTCACTTCGCTTTGCTTCATTCAGAATGACAACAACACTTTTTAAACCAATGCAGGAAAAAAAAATCCTTATCATAACCTATTACTGGCCTCCTGCAGGTGGGCCGGGAGTTCAGCGATGGTTGAAGTTTGCAAAATATTTACCGGACTTCGGCTGGAAACCCATCATTTTCACGCCGGAAAACCCGAGCTATCCTTTGATTGATGAAAGTTTGATGAAAGACGTTCCTGAAGATTTAGAAATTATAAAAACTAAAATCTGGGAACCTTATCAATTGGCTGAAAAACTTAATAAAAGCAATAAAAAATTCAAGGCAGGTCAGTTTGATGTAGGGAATAACCAAAGCTGGAAATCTAAGCTTTCGATTTGGGTGAGAGGAAATTTTTTCATCCCTGACGCTAGAGTTTTTTGGGTAAATCCTTCAGTAAAATATTTAGAGCAATATTTAAAAATAAACAAGATCGATGTTGTTGTCACTTCGGGGCCGCCACATTCTTTGCATTTGATAGGTTTAAATCTAAAAAAGAAATTTCCAGACCTGAAATGGATCGCCGATTTTCGTGATCCTTGGACTGAGATTTCGTATTACAAACATTTAAAACTCACCAACAAATCAGACAAAAAACACCGCCAGCTCGAAAGTGATGTTTTCAAAAATGCTGACATTACTCTAGCAACAAGCTACACCGATGCTGTAAATTTCAGAAAAAATGGAGCCAATGCAGTTTGCATCACCAATGGATTTGATGAAAGTGACGCTTCAAGCACCCAAACTATCCAATCTTCAAATTCTCCAACAAAATTCACACTCAGCTACATAGGTGTTCTCGAGCAACTCAGAAATCCTGAAAATCTTTGGAAAGCACTTGATGAATTAGTGAAAACAGATTCTGAATTTTCGGAAAATTTCAGATTAAAATTTGTCGGCAGAGTTGATGATAAGATTTTAAAAGCTATTGAAACTTCAAGCCTAAAAAATAATATTGATAATTTGGGTTATCTGTCGCATGAAAAAGCAATTGATGAAATGTCAAATTCTTCAATACTTTTAATTACTAATTTTCCGAACGAATCTTCTAAAGGAATTATCCCTGGGAAGATCTTTGAATACTTGGCGACGGGGAAACAAATTATTTCTTTCGGACCAGATGAAGCTGACGTTGCAACGATTTTAGATGAAACAAAAGCAGGAAAGCATTTCGGTTATCAGGATTCTGAAACAGTCAAGCAATTTATCTTAGCGAAATTTGAACTTTGGAAAGCTGGAAATCTTTTAGAAAACAATGGAAATATTGAGAAGTTTTCACGGAAAAATTTAACAAAACAATTATCTGAAATACTTTCTTGATAAATAATTTTATGAAAATTATAGTCCATCTGTTTCTTTTACTATTGTTAGCAGCATCTACAAGTTATAATAAAAGTGAAGATAAAACCCCTTTATTGATAGCCTCGCAAAAATTTAGTGATTTAAACCATATAGAAAGAGTACTGACAATTTATAACGATAGCAGTTATGTTTTTATTGAAACTAAAAATGAAATAAATCACGATAACATCGAAAAATGGGAAGGAAATCTTCAGATTAAAAAAGACACTATAAAGTTTTTACCTCTTCCTTTTGATTATAATAAAAGTGAAACAGCCGTTTTAAAAAATGGATTTATAGAGTTTTTAGATGGAGAATATTCAGATAGGATGAAAATATCTCAAACGTCATTATTAGTTAAAAATAATATAAATTTAAAAAAAATTAATAATTATGCAGTTTTTACTTTTTATAAGAACCATCATAATTCTGATTGGGAAAAAGACTTGTCAAATTACGACTTAAACACTGCAGAACTTCTTGAAATTGATTCAATTTTTAAAAAAGAATTTAAAAATAATAGAAAAGTACGCAAATATTCAGATTACTTGAAGCAAATTATTGCTGTGAAAAATACTAAAAATGAAATCATCATACGGTCACATTTTTTTTGTAGAACTAAATCTCTACTTGAAAGTTACGAATATTACGAAATCGATATGATGGACGGTGGTGAATGTAATGTATATTTTGAACTTAATCTGTCAACAAGGAGCATAACTTTTATTAAAATTGCAGGATTGGCTTAGGTTACATGATATTTTCATATCGTCCACTCATCGTTAATGACTGCCACCACATAATATTTGCCATCGAATTCCTCAAAGACAAAACGCAAAACATTCCAATCCATTCCACCGTTTTTTTCTGAGCCGGGAATGTAATTTTCTGTGAAATTGGTATTGGGATACATCTCTTTTAAATTATTAAGAGAATTACCTCCACCACGAAATTGATTCAATGAATATTCAGATTTGGTAAAGTCTTTTTTGAATACCCAATCTTTAAGATATTTATCTAATGTGGATTTATAAATTTCACCAGAACCGTCTCTTGAACCCCATGTAAAAATGGTTTTCGACGGTACAAATTTCTCAAAATCAGCTTTTGTGAAATGTTTATCTTCATTTTTATTAATGAAAGCATACATCGAAAAACGAACTCCTTTCTGTGGATGTATGTAATTGGCAAAAATATCGTAATAACCAACTTTGAGAGCCTGAAGAAGTTCATCATTGGTCTTTTTTAATGCAACCTCAGTTGATAATGCGTCTTGCTTGGTATCAGTTCTTTCGTTTGACCTTTTTAGATTATCGGTAGCAACTGCCGGATTTTTATCCTGCTTTTTTTCGCACGACAGTACAAATAAGAGTAAAAATATCGCAAAAGTTTTTTTCATTCTAAAATTTTAAGAAAAAGTCCAAAACCAGTGCCACAGTTGAGTTGAAGGATTGGAGACTTTTTTTGAGTAAAGTTATTGAGTCTATAATGATCATTAGTTACGCTTTTTCAAAATGTATTTTCGTAAATTAGTGAGATGGAAATTCTAGATATTCTGATTATCGGAGCGGGGCCAATCGGTTTGAATTGTGCTCTTGAAGCAAAGAAAAACAACCTCAGTTATTTAATTATCGAAAAAGGGACAATTGTCAATTCTCTTTACAATTATCCTCTGTACATGAGATTTTTCTCCACTTCCGAAAAATTAGAAATCGCTGAAATTCCTTTTATTTCTGCGGCTTCCAAACCGGGACGACAGGAAGCTCTAGAATATTATCAGGGAATTGCAAGACAAAAAAATCTGAATATCAATTTGTATGAAAAGGTATTAAATGTTTCTAAAAAAGAAGAAATATTTGAAGTTGAAACTTCAAAATCAAAATACCTGGCAAAAAATGTCATCATCTCCACAGGTTTCTATGACATCCCCAATCTGATGAATGTTCCGGGAGAAAATTTAGAAAAAGTAAAACATTATTACACTGAACCTTACCCATATGCAAAACAAAAAATAGTAGTCGTGGGATCGAGCAATTCTTCTGTGGATGCCGCTTTGGAAACTTACCGAAAAGGCGCTGAAGTCACGATGATTATCCGTCATTCTGAAATTTCTGAGAATGTAAAATATTGGGTAAAACCTGACATTGAAAACAGAATTGCTGAAGGAAGCATAAAAGCGCATTTCAATTCTCAATTAATAGAAATCAAAGAAAATTCAGTCATTTTTAAAGATGAAAATGGCGAAAATCAGGAAATTGAAAATGATTTTGTGTTGGCAATGACGGGGTATCTACCCGACTTTGATTTTCTTAAAAATGCAGGAATAGATTTACAAGGAGAATGTTTTAATCCGGTTTATAATCGTGAAACCATGGAATCCAATATTCCGAATTTGTATTTGGCAGGTGTTGTTTGCGGAGGTAAAGACACCCATCTCTGGTTTATAGAAAATTCAAGGATTCATGCCGAGATGATAGTTCAACATATCATTACAAAATAAAATCATGAAAAGAATTGTAATTTTAATAGCATTGTTACTGGGATTTAATTTTTTATCTGCTTGCGATTGTGTAGTCAGTTCGCTTGCTGAGAATTACAACAATAACCTTATCGTAGCAGAAATCACAATTTTAAACACCTATGATAACGATCTTGTAAAAAGAACCTACAAAGCTGATATTAAGTTTGATAAAATTTTCAAAGGAGTTCCCAATACAAGCACTTTAACCGTTAGTGGTTTAACAGGTTTCTCATCTGAAGATTTACTTGGTGACGCATGCGAATTTGGATTGAAAAAAGGCGACAAGTACCTTATTTTTCTAAGGAGTACAGAAGAGATTATTTCTACCTGCACTCCCCATTACCGTTTAGATAAAAAAGATGCTGCTAAAAGTAAAATTACCGCCACAGAAAACCTCTTTTCATTCTTAGAAAAGGCAACTGTTAAAAATTATTCATTCAAATCTTATTTTGAAAATAATAAGGATGGGAAATCAAGTTTATCCGGATTAAAAAACTTCAATCCAAAAAATAATTTTGCGGTCTATGAATTATTATTAGATAGTGATAAGAAAGTTTCAACTGTAAATATTATTTCGGGATTTGGAGATCAAGACACTGCGATTGCCAATCTTATTAAAAAGAATTTCTGGATACATCCGCTAAAAATTTCCGGTGACAAAATCAGAATTGCTCTTGTTTACATTCCTGAATACGTGAAAATAAAATACCGTGATCATATCAGTTCAGAATTGTATTAATTAAAACTCAGCGTTTACGCCCAAAACAAAATTTCTTTTCGCTGCAGGATTGTAATAACGGTTTCCGAAAGCGTTGATATCAAAACCGAGCACATAATCGCTATTGTACAAATTCTGAACTTGCACAAATAAATTCAGTCTTGCTGTTTCAAATTGTACAGGATATCTGAACTGGATATTTCCAATCAGATTCGAATCTGACCAAACAGTATTTGCATCATTCAAAGGCATTTTCGAGGTATAAAAATGAGAATAGTCAACCGAAAGCTTGTTGAAAAAAGTAAAATTAAACAAACTGTTAATAGTAGTTTTGGGAACTCCAGTTAATTCATTTCCAGAGAAATCAGTTGTACCCTGCTGATAATTTTTAAATTTAAATTCATAAAAGCTTCCTGAAAATCTGAATTTAAAATTACTCAAGAAATCATTTTTCAGATTGAAATTTTTAGACTCTAAAAGTAATTCTAATCCTTTTTGAGCTGTCTCACCGGAATTCACAAAAAATTCCTGACCACGGTCATTTTGTCTTCTCACAATCGCATCTTTCATTTGAAAATCGAAATAACTCGCTTCTGCAAACAATATACTTCCAAACTGTTTTCTGATTCCGATTTCTTTATTCCAGCCATATTCAGGAACTAAACTTAAATTAAATTCTTGATTCGATGAGCGGATTTCTTCACTGGTTGGGGAAGAATTTCCTTTGCCAACTTTTCCACGAACTGAAAAACCATTTCCGAGAAGATATGTCAGTCCAAAATTGGGAAGAAACTGATCTTTAAATCTAGTTTTCCCATTTTCTGATGCTGGATAAATCTTTTCCCACTCGTAAGAATTTGAATTTAAACTCAAAGAAATATCTGAAAATAGTTTCTCACTAAAATTCAATTTTTGCGATACAAAAAAGAATCCTGAGTTGTTTGTTAACTTATCAAAATTCTGCGGGTCACTTTCTACTCCTTTATTATTATCAAAATTTTTAATGAAAATATTGTTTATTCCACCTTCGAAGCCTATTCTCCATTCTGCAGAAACTGCATCCCATTGCTGCTGGTAATTCAAATGGGTTCTCAACGCCAAATTGCTCTCAAAACGATTCTCAAAATTGGTAATAAACGGATTTTCAAAATCAACATAGGAACCCTGAACTAAAACAAAATGCGACAGATTTGGCAGAATGTTAAACTCATTAGAAAGTCCTGCTAAAATCATTTTATTTCGAATTCCCGCGTTTTGTTCTTTTGCCCCAGGAACCGTCGCCGTCTTTGGTCTTGCCTGTTTTCTGTTGAGCTGCATTTGTTCTAAAGTTAATCCACCCGGAGTTTGATAATCCATATCTGAAAGGAGAATCATGGCTTTCAGTACTGCATTTTTTGAATACTGGAAATTATCCTTGATGAAAATCTGTTTACGATCTACAGCAGACTGCTCACGGTAAGAATCGCTACGATAATAATTCTGGAAAATTTGAAAAAAATGCTTTCCGAACTGTTTCGAAAAATTCGCACTTTCATTAAAAGTTCCATAACTTCCGACAGAAAGATTGGCCATAATCTGTTCTGAATTTTGTGTCTTCAGCAAAACCGCTCCTCCGGTTGCTGCTCCAAAATCACCACTTTCCGGTCCTTTAAAAATTTCAATTCTGTTGATTAATTCGGGAGAGATTATATTAAAATAGGTATTTCCAGAAGCATCAGACAAGATAAAATCATCTAAGTAAACTTTCACATTACGAACTCCAAAAGGCGATCTCAAACTGCTTCCACGCAGGGAAATCCTATAACTTCCGGGTGAGCGTTCTTCCATTCTTGCTCCGGCAATCTGGTTAACAGATTCAAGCAATCTTTCAGGAGGATTCTGATTCAATAAATTTTCAGAAACTACAGAAACTGATTTTGTAGAATTGATGAAAAAAGTCGGTTTTTTATAAGCATCAATTCGTACTTCGGAAATGAATGTCACAGAATCTTTTTCCTGAGAAAAGACTAATGAACCGTAAAAAGTAAAAGCTAAAAAGTAAAATTTGATCATGAAACTGTTTGTACCCTTGCATTAGCAAATATTGTACAGTTTTAGTTGAACCTGCATTAAATTTATTGTATTCATAAAAAAAGAAGCTGCAGAAATTCTGCAGCTTTGTAATCTATACATTCTTTGGATAGGACTTTATACTATCCTTTGCTAAATAGCCCGTTTGGGACTTAATACTTGAAATTTAATTCTATACTTTTTTATCTGTTATCATCCACGGCACAATAAAATAAAAACCAATGGCTATAATGGTCGCCAGAATTCCAGTGCCTATCCAGAGTATATTAAATCCAAATTTTTCAGCAATTAAAGTTCCTAAATAAGGCGTAACGATAAATGCTATCGAAAAGGAAATTCCATTCAGGCCCATGTATGCACCTTTATTATTTTTCCCTGAACGTAGAGCCGTAATGGTTGACATGAAAGGTAATGCCCAGATTTCACCAGCAGACAACAAACTCATTGAAATCACCAACGTCATAATGCTATGATCGAAGCCAAGCATTGCGTACGAAAGTCCGCAAATAAATGTTCCCAAAAACATGGTACGGGCCAAAGTAAAATACTTTTCAGCAATCTGAACCAATCCCATTTCGAGTAAAACCACTAAAAATCCGCTGTACCCTAAAATATAACCAATATTCTGCTGACTTAAATGTGCTGTATCTTTGTAAAATATTGTCAGAGTACTGAATAGCTGAAAGAAACAGATAGAAAACAGCATACAGAAGAAACAGTAAATCAAGAATTTACCGTCACTATAGGGCGAGTTTTCTTTCTTAATTTCCATAACTTCCCGTACCTTTTTTGCTTTTATTTTTGCCAATTTATTTCTTTTGTAGAAAAACCAGATATAGATTAAACCTGCCAATAAAGCTGCTAAAGCATTGCTGTAAAACAAAAAATCATAAGAAATTGCAGACAGAATTCCACCCAGTGCAGGACCAATTGAAAACCCTAAATTGACCGCCATTCGGTTGAGTGAAAATGCCCTTGTAATATTTTCAGGTTTTGCATATTTTGTAATGGCCACAGAATTGGCAGGACGAAATGAATCACTGACGATACTTTGCAGTAAAATAATCAATGCAACTCCAGCCTCTGTTTTAAAAAGCGGGATAATACAAAACAATGGTACACTCAATAATAAACTGAGATACTGAACTTTGTATTCGCCAATTTTGTCGGTTATAAATCCGCCCAGCCAAGAACCAATTACAGAACCAATTCCGAAAAAACTTAAAACAATTCCGGTATTTTCTATACTGAATTTCAGATGCGCAGTCATGTATACTCCCAAAAACGGAAGTACCATAGAGCCGGAACGGTTGATAAGCATTACTAATGCCAACATCCAGCTTTCTTTTGAAAGTCCTTTGTAAGAACTTGTATATAAATGTATAAGTTTCACAATTTTTGATTTAATGATTAATGACGTCACTTCGAGTAGATTTTTGAAGAAAATCGTATCTAGAAGTTCATTGATAGTTCTCGATACATTTTTCACCGCTTTGCGGAGAAAAATACTCGAACTGCCAAAAAAAAACAGGACTTAAAAAATTAAGCCCTGTTTCATTTATAATGATATAAATAAATTTTTACTCCGGCTTATAGGAGTCTTTTAATGTTACGGTTCTGTTGAATACAAAATTTGTATCCGTTGAGTCCTGATCTTTCGTGAAATAACCAATTCTCTGGAATTGAAGCGGTTCTCCCACAGCAACATCTTTTAAACTTGGCTCAGCAAATCCCTGAATCGTAGATACAGAATCCGGATTGATGAAATTTAAGAAATCTACATCTTTCTCAGCATCTGGCTGTTCAACAGTAAATAAATTATCATAAATTCTCACATCAACAGGAATTGCATGAGATGCAGAAACCCAATGAAGTGTTCCTTTTACTTTTCTTAAACTCTCTTCTGTTCCACTTCCAGACTTAGATTTTTCGTCATAAGTAGCGTAAATGGTTGTTATTTTTCCGTTTTCATCCTTATCCACTCTTTCAGCTTTGATGATGTAAGCCGACTTTAAACGGACTTCACCACCTAATTTTAATCTGAAGAATTTTTTGTTTGCTTCTTCCTGAAAATCTTCACGTTCAATATATAATTCTCTTGAGAAAGGAACTTCCCTTGTTCCTGCATTTTCCTGCTCAGGATTATTCTCAGTTTCCAGCCATTCTTCCTGTCCCTCAGGATAATTTTCGATAACTAGCTTTACCGGATCAACAACTGCCATGACACGTTTTGCAACTTTGTTCAAGTCTTCACGCACACAGAAATCCAATAACTGAATTGAAATAAGATTCTCTCTTTTAGCAACTCCTACTTTATCTATAAAATTTCTAATAGAAGTCGGTGTAAACCCTTTTCTTCTCATTCCAGAAATGGTAGGCATTCTTGGATCATCCCAACCTGTAACTACATTTTCAGCGACAAGCCTTTGTAGTTTTCTTTTGGAAGTAATCATATAAGAAACATTCATCCTGGCAAATTCCCTTTGCTTATTTTTAACCTTACCATCTTCGTACACCTGGTCTAAATACCAATTGTAAAGCGGCCTGTGGTTTTCAAACTCTAAAGAGCACAATGAGTGTGAAATTTGTTCAATATAATCGGATTCACCATGAGCCCAGTCGTACATCGGATAAATTTTCCATGTCGTTCCTGTTCTATGGTGAGGCTTATTTAAAATTCTGTACATAACAGGGTCACGCATATTCATATTTGGCGAAACCATATCAATTTTTGCACGAAGTGACATTGATCCACTTTCAAACTCACCGTTTTTCATCTTTTCGAATAAATCTAAGGATTCTTCAACAGGACGATTTCTGAATGGAGATTCCACTCCAGGTTCTGCAGGATTTTTTCTCTGTTCGGTAATCGTCTGTGACGGCTGTTCGTCTACATAAGCTTTACCATCTTTGATAAGCTTAACAGCCCAATCGTAGAGTTGCTGGAAGTAGTCTGATGCGTATAACACTTTATCCCATTTAAAACCTAACCATTCAACATCTTTCATGATAGAATCTACAAACTCCTGTTCTTCTTTTTCAGGGTTTGTATCGTCGAAACGAAGGTTTACTGGAGCATTGTATTTCTCACCCAAACCAAAGTTGATACAGATCGCTTTTGTATGACCTACATGCAGATAACCATTGGGTTCAGGCGGAAAACGGAAACGGATCTGATCATTGCTCATACCGTTTGCCAAATCATCTTCTATAATTTGCTCAATAAAATTGAGTGATTTTTTTTCTTCTTCCATTAGAGTAAACTTACGTTGCTGCGTGGATTACACAGCAATTTGCAAATTTAAGAAAATTTAAGGTTTAAAAAAAACGATATTTTTCATCTCAAATCCCAGTTTATATGAAAATTTTTCGGAACTTTATATCGTTTAAAATTAATTTTACAAAACTAATAATCATGGGTGTCTATATTCTCAGCAATCGTAAGATTGTTCGACATACTGGCGATATACTCGATTCGTTCTCCAACGATGAATATTCTATCCCAAATTTTAGGATTGCTAAATGTAATTTTACCAAATTCAATAACGCAACTTCTCAGTCAAAAAAGAAAAAAGAGTACTCCAATAGAAAAATTTTAGATTACAAACTATTCTCAGAACCTGAAAAACAGGGTTATGAAGAAGTTCTTGAGGTTTTATTGAGTGAAAAAGGTCTTAAAGATTCAAACTTAACTGCAAATAATCTTGGAGGAACTCAAAGAATGTTTTATGAATTATATAAAGAGATGTCTTCTACAAAATTGAGAAGTGATGTTTTGATATTTATTCATGGCTATGCATATACTTTTGACGATGAGTTGAAAGCTATTATTGATCTAAAAAAACTGTTTATTGATAATACTGAATCTCCTATTGAGCATATTTTGTTTGTGAGTTGGCCGGCTTCGAGCAGCTTGATCCCGATGACGTATTTTGATGATAAGGCGGCGAGTATTAACTCGGGAACTTCGTTGGTGAGGTTGTTTTATTTTTATACACAATTTCTGAAAGACATTTTCTCGCACAAAGATCTAAAACCTTGTAATCAGCATATCCACATAATGACCCATTCTCTAGGAAATCGCGTTCTTCAGAGCATGCTGTATAGTTTGAAAAGCGAAAATATACTGAGAGTCGTTGATCAGGTTTTGTTATTGAATGCCGATGTCTCTTATAAAGTGTTTGATGATGCTGAAGATTCTTTTAATAAACTTCCGTTGTTAGCAAACAGAGTTTCAATTTATTTAAACAGAAAAGACGCTATTTTAGGAATTTCTCAGTTTACAAAAAATATTCTTACCCCAAGATTAGGGAAAAACGGCCCTTCAAATATTGAGCAGTTTAAGGATATTATATCGATCGTAGACTGTACATTTATTGAAAATGATTTGAAAAATTCTTTCAAATTTGAATTCGGAAATCATTGGGGATACCTTTCGAGCAGTGAAGTACAGAATGATATTTTCCAAACACTGAACGGTATAGACAGGAATCTGATAAGCAATCGTGTAAAAAACAACGACTATACATTTACAGTTATTTCTTGAAAAAAAATTGGCGCTTAAAACACTTAATCATGATTATTATTAAAATTGGTACAGCCTTTGCGATAGCATACACATTTAAATCTAAAACTATTTATTATGAAAAATATTAAAAAAAAGTTATCTGATATTTTAGAATATATCAAGAAAACAATATTCATTCAAAAAGATGTGATTTAATCAAGCTAAATTTTCTTTTAAAAGCAGAATTATAGATTAAACAATTACTTCTTAAAAAACAATCGATCACCTTTTAATTCCAAATCACTTTTGAAATTATTGGTAAAAAGACCTCCTGTTCCTAGACCTTGAGGCATTTTACTGTTTTTTAGATAGGTGTATTGAGCGATTGCATTTAAACCAATATTACTTTCTAAAGCAGACGTTACCCACCAGCCAATATTATACTGATCTGCTAAGGATACCCATTCATCAGAACCCGAAAAACCGCCTATTAAAGAAGGTTTTAAAATGATATACTGAGGTTTTATCGTTTCTAAAAGCTGTTGCTTTTTATTCACATCAATAATCCCAATTAATTCTTCGTCTAAAGCGATTGAAGTTGGAGTTTCAGCGCATAACTCTGCCATACCGTTCCAATCTCCCGCTTTAATAGGCTGCTCAATAGAATGAATATGTAAATCCGACAATTGCTGTAATACAATTTTAGCTTCATCTTTAGAAAACCCTCCATTAGCATCCACACGTAATTCTAACTCGTCCTTGGAAAATTTTCGCCTCAACTTTTGAAGAATACTGTGTTCCGATTTCCAATCAACACCTATTTTCAATTTAATGCAATGAAAGCCCTCTGATAATTTTTCATGAATCTGCTCTTCCATAAAATAGATATCTCCCATCCAGATCAAACCATTAATCATCATTGAGCTTTTCCCTTCTGTAAACGAACTTGGAAAATAGAGGTTTCCTCCATGCTTTAAATTTAAAACTGCCTGTTCGTAGCCAAACCAAATTGAAGGAAATTCTTTTAACTCTTCTTTTAAAAAATTAAAATCCTGCTGAATATTTTCACAAAGCCATTCTAATTTGCTTTCATAATCCGGTCGATCATCAATACTCAGTCCTCGGAAAATAGCACACTCTCCTATCCCTTTATTTCCATTTTCTGAAATTTCAAGAATAAATGTTTCTTTTTCATACAAAACGCCTCGAGATGTTCCACTCGGGCGTTTGAATTTTAATAAATATTGTTGATAGTCTGCCTTCATTTATTTTACACTGTCGATTCGCATAAATTCTTCAGCTTTCTCAACCATATCGATACTTCCAGCAAAAAAAGGTATTCTTTGGTGAAGTTCAGTAGGTTCAACCTCCATAATTCTTCTGAAACCGTCAGTTGCTTTCCCACCCGCTTGTTCAGCTAAAAAAGCCATTGGATTACATTCATACAATAATCTCAATTTCCCGTTAGGAGACTGCCCGTATGACGGATAGATGTAAATCCCCCCTTTCAGCATATTCCTGTGAAAATCAGCGACCAGCGAACCTATATATCTCGAAGTGTAAGGACGATCTCCTTCTTCCATCTGGCAATATTTAAGGTAATTTTTCACACCTTGAGGGAATTTAATATAATTTCCTTCATTAATTGAATAAATTTTACCTGTTCTCGGGAATGTCATATTAGGATGAGAAAGATAATAAGTTCCCAACGACGGATCTAAAGTAAATCCGTTTACGCCATTACCTGTTGTATAAACAATCATGGTAGATGAACCGTAAATAACATATCCGGCAGCAATTTGGTTAATCCCTTTCTGCAGAAAATCTTCCAACTGAACAGGTGTTCCTGGCTCTGTAACCCTTCTATAAATGGAGAATATCGTTCCTACAGAAACATTTACATCAATATTTGAAGAACCATCTAAAGGATCAATCAATACAACATATTTGCTTAGGTGTCCGTTTTCACCACATTTTATGTCTATAAAATCATCATTTTCTTCTGATGCAATACCACAAACAACTTCTCTTTGTGAAAGAGCCGTGATAAAAATATCATTGGCAATTACGTCGAGCTTCTGTTGCTCTTCACCCTGAATATTCTGATTACCGGCGGCACCGGTGATATCTACAATTCCGGCTTTGTTTACTTCTCTGTTTACAACTTTTGACGCCAGCCTGATCGCACTTAGAAGACGTGAAAATTCACCAGTGGAATACTGAAAATCTTCCTGTTTATCAATTAAAAATTCCCCTAAGGTCTGTAATGGTTGATCTGACATTTTTTTGATTTTACTTTACTGCCAAATTTCGTAAAAATTATCAGACCAGAAAGAATTTTCTTTCAATTAAGTTAATAAACTCAATTACAAAACATTACAACAGAAATTTAAGTATTCAAAACAATTATGCAGTAATTATTAATCACCAAATCGTGCTCTTTCATATCTCGTCGTAAATTTATAATTTTGTCGATTCAAAAACTTTTATTTATCTAACAATTTTATTTTTAATACTAAATGAAAATTTTCAAGTTTGGTGGAGCTTCGGTGAAAGATGCCGAAAGTGTAAAAAATGTGTCTATGGTTCTGAAAAGTCAGGGCTTTGATAAATGTCTGCTTGTCATATCAGCAATGGGTAAAACGACCAATGAGCTGGAGAAAGTAGTAGAACTATATTTTAAGAAAGAAGACTACCAAACCGAAATTGAGAAGATAAAACAGAAGCATATAGAAATAGCCAAGGGGCTTTTCCAGAATGACCATGTTGTTTTTGATGAAATCAATTTGTTTTTTGATGATATTGTATCATTTTTAAGAAGAAACAAATCTCCCAATTATAATTTTGTTTACGATCAGGTTGTAAGTTGTGGAGAAATGATTTCAACTAAGATTGTCAGCGAATATCTGAACGAAATTGAGTTCACCAATCAGTGGTTAGACGCAAGAGACTATATCAAAACCGACGATTCTTATCGAGACGGGTTAGTAAATTGGGAGAAAACAGAAGAATTTATTTCAACTTTAAATCCTTCAATCTGCTATGTTACACAAGGTTTTATTGGTTCAGACGATAACAATTTTACCGTAACTTTAGGGAGAGAAGGCTCAGATTACTCTGCTGCTATATTTGCTTACTGTTTGAATGCTAATGCAATGACAATTTGGAAAGATGTACCAGGTGTAATGACTGGAGATCCAAGAAAATTTGAAAATGTTTCGTTGCTTTCCAATATTTCTTACGAAGAGGCGATAGAGATGGCCTATTATGGTGCAAGTATTATTCACCCAAAAACCTTACAGCCTTTACAGCAAAAAAACATTCCTTTTTATGTGAAATCTTTCGTAGATCCCACAAAAGAAGGTACAAAAGTGGGAGCTTCTGAAAAAAATCAACATGAAGAATCCTATATTTTAAAGGAGAATCAAACACTACTTAAAATATCAACAAGAGATTTTTCTTTTATAGCGGAAGACCATATGAGTTTGGTTTTCGGTTATTTATCAAAATATAAAATTAAAGTTTCACTAATGCAGAATTCGGCGATTTCTTTGGCTTTATGCTTAGAAGATAAATTTCTGAAGATTGATGAGCTGAACGAAGAACTTCAAAAAGTTTTTAAAACTGATGTTGTAAAAAATGTATCTTTATTTACTGTAAGGAATGCAAAAATGGAAAACATCGGAAAATTTTACCAGGAAAAAAGTGTATTATTGGAGCAGATTGCTAAAAACACACTTCAAATGGTAACACAATAAAACTAATCAGGACTAAAAACACATGAGCCTAATTTCGAAAAATGATTTAATCAAAGCTTCCGGCTTAAATAAAATGGGATTCCTCAAGAATCCTATTGCGTCGGCTGTGATGAGCGTTGCCAAAATAAATGAAGTAAACAGACTGTACGATAAATTAAAAGAAAAGGAAGGCAAGGATTTTTTCGACTCATTTGTTAGAGAAAGAAATTTAAGTTATATAGCATTTGCAGAGGATTTAGCAAAAATCCCAAAAACAGGACCTTTCATTTTAGTTTCGAACCATCCGCTGGGTGCTATAGACGGAATTCTTATGTGCAAAGTATTATCAGAAGTACGTCCGGACTTTAAGGTAATGGGGAATTTTCTTCTGGAAAAGATAAAACCGATGGAGCCCTACGTAATTTCCGTAAACCCTTTTGAGGGCAGAAAAGAAGCATACAGCTCCTCTTCAGGAATGCGCGGTACTTTAAAACATCTTGAAAATGGTGGTTGTGTAGGAATTTTCCCGGCAGGTGAAGTATCCAACAAAAATAATTCTTACGGAGAAATTTTGGACAGAGAATGGGAAAAACCCGCTTTAAAGCTCATAAAAATGGCAAAAGTTCCCGTGGTTCCGATGTACTTTCATGCAAAAAACAGCACTTTATTTTATCAGCTTGCTAAAATTCATCCTAGTTTGCAAACACTGATGCTTCCCGCAGAAATGATGAATGACCGCGAAAAGCCAATCCGTATCAGAATTGGAAAACCCATTACGGTAAAAGCCATGGATGATATGGAAACTATTGAGGAATTGGGAGAATTTTTAAAACGTAAGGTTTACATGATGAAGTCTTACTACGAAAAGAGAAAATCACTGGCGCAGGTTATCAATCTAAAAAACTTATCCTTAAAATTTCAGCTTTTAAGAGAAGAAAATATTGTACAGAACATTATTGATGAAACACCTAAAGAAGATATTTTAAAGGATATTAATAAACTGAAAGGTACAGATAAGATGCTTTTCAGTAATGGCAACTATGAAATTTATTTTACACCTTACGAGCAGATTCCGTCTGTGATGAGGGAAATAGGACGTCAGCGTGAACTCACATTCCGTGCGGTAGGTGAGGGAAGCAATCTTCCATTTGATTTAGACGAATATGACAAACATTACCACCACCTTTTTCTTTGGGACAATGCCGCCGAAAAACTGGCCGGAGCCTACAGAATGGCGCTTGGGAAAGATGTAATGAAAAAATTCGGCATCAAAGGTTTCTATACCAGTTCACTTTTTGAATTTGAGCAGGATATCCATCCCTTTTTCAAAAAAGTGATTGAGATGGGACGTGCTTATATCTGCGAAGAATATCAGCAAAAACCACTTCCTCTTTTCCTTTTATGGAGAGGAATTGTACATGTTTGTCTGAGAAATCCGGATCACAAATTCCTGATGGGAGGCGTTAGTATTTCCAATAAATTTTCTGAATTCTCAAAATCATTAATGATTGAATTTATGCGATCCAATTATTATGATTCTGCAGTGGCACAGTATATTACTCCTAGAAATGAATACAAAGTGAAACTTCGTGACAGAGACAAAAATCTTTTCTTTGATGAAATGGAATCTGACCTTAATAAATTGGACAAAATCATTGACGATCTTGAGCCTGAATTAAGATTACCTGTTTTAATTAAAAAATATATTAAACAAAACGCTAAAGTGATTGCGTTCAACGTAGACCCCAACTTCAATGATGCAATAGACGGATTGATGTATATCAGAATCAGCGATCTTCCTGAAAGCACAATAAAACCTGTATTAGAGGAAATGAGTGAGCAGATCAGGAAAGAACAGGAAAATAATACCACTGAATATCAGTAAGTTTTTAATTTTAGTTAAAAAAAAACAGTCAATACTTGCATGATATACCAAAAGATAGTACTTTTGCATCACTTTAAAACAACGAAGTAAATCAATAATGGTTTCTTAGCTCAGTTGGTAGAGCAATGGATTGAAAATCCATGTGTCCCTGGTTCGATTCCTGGAGAAACCACTTAAACCGCCTTTCATTAGGCGGTTTTTATTTCAAAACTGTTTAAAGTAAATTTGCAGAATTTAATATTAATTATTATTTTTGCATCACTTCAAAGAAGAAGTAAATCAAACAATGGTTTCTTAGCTCAGTTGGTAGAGCAATGGATTGAAAATCCATGTGTCCCTGGTTCGATTCCTGGAGAAACCACAAACCGCCTCAAAAAGGCGGTTTTTTTTGTGCTAAAATTTTCAAATCCATATAATATTTTAGCAATACCAATAAATCAAAATTAAGTATCTTCGCTTATTAAAATTTAGATTTGAAAATGCAAAAGATTATCTCCGGATTATTTATTTTTATCACCATATTCAGTTTTGCCCAGGACGAAATTCAATTTCAGGACATTCCTTTCAAAGATCTTATTGCGAAAGCAAAAAAAGAAAACAAACTTGTGTTTATTGATGCCTATGCTTCCTGGTGTGGTCCCTGTAAAATGATGGAAAAAAATGTTTTCACAAAAAAAACTGTAGGAGACTTTTACAATAAAAATTTCGTCAATGCAAGAATTGATATGGAAAAAGGCGAAGGAAGAGAGGTTGCACAAAAATTTGGTGTACGCTCTTATCCCACTTATTTATTTCTAAATGGCGATGGTGAACTGGTTTCTCAAAACTATGGGTACATGGAGGAAGGTATTTTTCTCGCAATGGCTCAAGACATCAATTCTCCCAACAATAAAAAAGGTTCGTTGAAAGAACGCTTTGCAAAAGGAGAAAAAGGAAATGACTTTTTAATCAACATTATGAAGCTTAATTCAAATGCTGATTATGAATTTGCAAAACAGGCATCAGAAAGATACTTTGAAAACAAAAAAAAGACCGATGAATTCACAAAAGAGGATGTAGGTTTTCTATTATATTTCTTAAAATCAATCGAAGATGTTAATTACAAAACATTTGTCTCTCAAAAGTCGGAAATTACAAAGTATTTACCTGAAGAAAATTATACTGAGTTTAATAATCAGTTGGTTTTAGCTAAGGTTGTACAAGAATCTATTGATGAAAAGGCAAAAAAAATAAATGAAGAATACTTCATGAAAACTGCAGAACCACTGGTTGGAAAAGAAGCAGCAATGCTTAAACTTAACCAAACAAAACTTGCATATTATGAACAGAATGCTAATTTCGCTGAATACGAAAAAGCGGCTTTGGATTATTATAAAAATGCAGATTCATTTGAACCTAACGAACTTTTAAAGGCTGCTTGGATTTTCTCTGATCATGTAAAAACAAAATCTTCACTGAAAAAAGCGGCTGAATGGACAGAAAAGTCTGTCATGAGAGGTGAAACTGCTGAAAACACTTATATTTTAGCAAAAATATATTTCGCTCTTGGAATTAATGATATTGCTAAAAACTATGCAGAAATGTCTAAACAGATGGCCGAACAGTCTGGAAAAGACGCAACTTTGGCAAAAGAATTATTAAATAAAATCAAATAAATACGCTTTGAAAAATAAAATTTTTATCGCAGTGTTAAGTTTATTGTCAATCATAAACATTAACGCACAAGAAACCCTAGCACAGGAAAATAAGTCTGCAGGTGAAAAAAAATTATATGTAAAAGGAAATGCGCTACTGATTCCTATCGCTGTAATCAATGCCGGATTAGAATATCAGCTTAACAATAAATTCACCATGCAAGGCGATGTTTTGATATCTCCATGGAAATCTTTTGCCGGACATGAAGCCCAAATTTATATGGGAACTATTGAAGGAAGATATTATTTCAAAGAAGCTTTTAAAGGTTGGCATGTGGGAGCAAATGTCTCTGTAGGAGCTTTTATACTGCAGAAACCACAATATTGGAATCAGGAGGGATATTATTATAATCCCAAAGGTTTTCAAACAAACTATGCTCTTTCGAATCTTTATCAAAAGGGATATGCAATTCTACTTGGCGTAGAAGGTGGTTACCAATTCAGACTCTCAGAAAACTGGAACATGGATATCTTTGCCGGATTTGGGACTTCACAAGACTTTTACAAAGGTTATGATCGTGTTTCAGGGGATAGATATGATGAAGCTACTGGTTGGAATAAGAGTGGCGAGATCATACCATACAGAGGTGGTGTAATGCTTTCTTACAGACTAAAATAATATGAAATTACTAGGAAAAAATCACATCATCATATCGGTGATTACTTTTGTAATCCTTTTCTTGATGAATTATTTGGGGAATCATGCAGCAGATAAATTGGAACGGGCGCTGATGACCGCTTTCGCAGGAGTTATAGGATTATCGATAGGACTTTTTATTTTAAATAAGGGAAAAGACGATAAAAATCCGCCACAGAATTTTGATTAAGAAATAATATTAAAAAATGTCAACTGCTATATAGTAGTTGACATTTTTTTTTAATCTTGATAGAGCATGTATTTCTTTCTGATTTTCTCAAATTGATCTAAGCCTGATTTCCAAGTAGCTCTGATTTCCTTTTCTGATTTCCCACTAACTATCTGTTTTCTTAACTCATCACTTCCAGCTAAAGTGTCAAAGAATAAATTTTTAAGAAAAAAATCTTGTTGAGGATTTTTATAATTCTTGTACGCTTTTAAAAGCCACTCTAGATTAAGCTCTCGTAAATCTGTTGAATGGTTGGAGAGATTTTCGCCATAACATAGTGTACCGTTTAAGAAAGGATCTTTAGCTCCAAAGTTTGGTTTGGGAGTGAATTGATAAGGCAAGTCTTTCGTCCACGCTGAACCATAGATTTGAAAAGGGAAGTCAGTTCCTCGCCCCACTGAAACTTGTGTTCCTTCAAAAAAACATAAACTCGGATATAGATTTATTGCTTTATCATTAGGTAAATTAGGAGATGGCTTGTCTAAAATCCCATAACGCTTTTGCTTATGGTATTTCTGCATCGGAATCAAAGTGTAGTTTGCCTGTACACCATTTTTAAGCCATTTTTCGCCATTAACCATTTTTCCGTATTCACCAATGGTCAATCCATACACCACAGGCACTTCGTGCATACCTACAAAACTTTCCCATTTCTTTTTCAAAACCGGTCCGTCAATATATCCGTCATGTGGATTGGGTCTGTCTAAAACTACAATTTCAACGTTATTTTCCGCTCCGGCCTCCATCAAATATGTTAAAGTTGAAATATAGGTGTAAAATCTCACACCCACATCCTGAATATCAAAGACAACAATATCCAAACCTTTCAATTGCTCAGGTTTTGGCTTTTTATTAGGTCCATATAGAGAAATGATAGGAATTCCGGTCTTCACATCTACTCCATTCTTCACTTTTTCGCCTGCATCTGCATCACCTCTGAAACCATGTTCGGGAGCAAAAATTGTTTTGATTTTAATACCGTTTTTTACTAAATAATCTACTACATGAGTTTTATCTTTCATCAAACCGGTTTGATTGGTCACTATTCCGATTGTTTTTCCTTTTAGCAGAGGCAAATACAATTCAGGTCGGTCGGCTCCGGTTTTGAAAAAATCCTCATCCTGCGTCTGAGAATAATATGGGTTGATTACTCCTAAAAAAATTAGGCAAATAAGAACTAAAGTTTTAATTTTGAAATCTAAATTCATAAGCTTGAAATTTCCTTTATATTTCTCTAGAAAAATAGCGTTTTCCAAAGATAACAAAAATAACCTTTCTCGGGTGATCATCTTCATCGGCAGGCTGTCTGTCGCTTTGGGAATCATTGTTTCTTTGATAACCGTATCTACAGGTTTCGGCTCAAAAAAAGCAATTAAAGAGAGACTGGCAGATTTCAGCGGACATATCACAGTAAAATCTACCCGTTCAAACTCATCCTATAATACTTCTATAATCGACAGTCAGGGTTTGAATATCAATAAGCTGAAAGAACTTCCCGATGTTGAAAGCGTACAGAAATACGCGATGGTAACAGGAATTATGCGGAACGAACACAGTTTCGCAGGAATTATCTTTAAAGGTGTAGGAAAAGATTTTGACAGCTTAAGATTCAAGAAATTTCTGCTTGCCGGAAAAACACCACATATCACAGAAGATGGGTACAATAACGGTGTTACTATTTCTGAGAAAATTGCTAATGACCTTCATCTTAAATTAAATGACAGCATTGTCACAGTTTTCGCAAAGGAAAATCAAAAACAGATTTACCGAAAATTTCAGGTGGTTGGAATTTACAAAACGGATATTAAAATGATTGACGATCAGTTCGTCATTGGAGATGTCAATCATGTAAGAAAAATTCAGGATATGGCACCTGAAGATATTGGTGGAATTGATATTTTCTTTAAAAATGTAGATGATATAGACAAAGACTCTCCGGAAATTGACAAACTGATTGGTTACAAAAATTACGCTGAAAAAGCAACTGACAAATTCCCTCAGATTAACGACTGGATCAGTATTTTTGATGTGAATATCGCACTCATTATTTCTATTATGTTGATTGTAGTGATCATCAATATCGTCATGGTTCTTCTCATCTTGATTATTGAAAGAACCAACTCAATTGGTTTGCTGAAAACTTTGGGTGCTACAAATGCACAAATTCGAGCAACATTTATCAATTACACTTTAATCATTATGGTTCCAGGATTGCTGTATGGAAATGCAATAGGACTTATACTTCTACTTACTCAAAAGTTTTTAGGAATTATTAAATTGAATCCCGAAAATTATTATGTAAGCACAGTTCCTGTCGATTTAAATCCGTTAGTCATTCTTTCAATATCTGCCGGAATTTTATTAATTTCAGGATTGGCTTTGATCATTCCGAGTTATCTGATCAGTAAAATTTCTCCGGTGAAGTCTATCAAATACAGCTAAAAGTTGAATAATGATAGTCATTGTGACCTTCACAAACTGAATGCAAAAAATCATTAAATGTTTCCTCTTCTTTTTAAGTGATTTGAAAGCCGTATCTTTGCCCCGCAGAAAAAAAATCAAGCATGAAATACGCAGAAAATATTCTCGAAACCATAGGAAATACACCTCTTGTGAAGATTAATAAAGTGTTGGGAGAAGATTTCCCGGCATTGGTTTTGGCAAAAGTGGAAACTTTCAACCCAGGAAATTCGGTGAAAGACAGAATGGCTCTGAAAATGATTGAGGATGCCGAAAAAGACGGAAGACTAAAACCGGGCGGAACCATTATTGAAGGAACTTCAGGAAATACAGGCATGGGGTTGGCTTTGGCAGCCATCATCAAAGGGTACAAATGTATTTTCGTAACCAATGCTAAACAGTCTAAGGAAAAATGCGATATTCTTCGTGCAGTTGGCGCTGAAGTGATCGTTTGCCCAACTGATGTAAAGCCGACTGATCCGCGTTCTTATTATTCAGTTTCAAAGAGACTTGCAAAGGAAACAGAAAACGGATGGTATGTTAATCAATACGACAATTTATCAAACAGAGCAGCTCATTATGAGTCTACTGCCCCCGAAATCTGGGAGCAAACAGAAGGTAAATTGACTCACTTTTTAGTGGGAGCTGGTACAGGTGGAACGATTACCGGTTGTGGGATGTTTTTCAAAGAGAAAAATCCTACTATAAAAGTGATTGGAGTAGATACATACGGTTCAATCTTAAAAGAAATACACGAAACGGGAGAAATTAATTTAGGCAACGCTTATACTTATATTACAGAAGGTATTGGCGAAGATATTCTTCCGGAAAATTATGACATGTCAGTTATCGATCATTTCGAAAAAGTAACTGATAAAGACGGCGCAATCTACGCAAGAAAATTGGCAAAAGAAGAAGGAATTTTCTGTGGATATTCTGCGGGAAGTGCGATGGCTTCTTTGGTTCAGATGAAAGATCAGTTTACAAAAGATGATGTGATTGTGGTATTACTGCACGATCATGGCTCTAGATATGTAGGGAAAATCTACAACGATGAGTGGATGAAAGAAATGGGTTGGTTAGATTAAATCAATCTCTTTATATAAAACAGAAATCAGAGCATTGGCTCTGATTTTTTTTATTTTAAAACGTTTTTCTGGACTGCCTCTTTCAGCAATTCGAAATCTGCTTCCTGCATTGATTTTTTCGGAAACATATAATTAAACTTCCCTTCTAATCCGATAAATTTATCGCTTATTTCACCAGCCGTAAACTCAGTCCAGAGGCTGGTTTCTTTACTATCATTAATATTTACTTTAAAAACTTTTGTATTGAACTCAATCTGATAAATCTCGGTATTCTCAAGAGTTTTCAGGTATTTCACCACCTCCTTTTTCCATTTTGAAACCTTATTGATGGCTAAAGAGAGATACACGGCACAAAGCAGAAAAAGAAAACTCATAAAGTAAAAAATCCCGAATTTCTCTTTGCTCAAATCGTCTTTGAAGAAAAACAATATCATCAAAATCAACGCAACAACCACCGTTGTAATCAATTTTCCTTTTACTGAAGGTGAAAAAAATAAACTTCCCTGATTTCCGTTGAGATAAATCTCTTCAAAATCTATTTTATTGATTTTTAGGTTGATGATTTTATCGTCATTTATTCTAGCCATATTGTGAGTCTTATTGTTTTACAAAACTAAATTAAATATCCTCATACTTCTCACTAATTGCCAAAAGTTTATTCATCAGGTCGCGATTTTTTTGATTTAAATCATCCATTTTTTGAAGCATGTGATGAATCACTTCTAAGCCGGGAAGATTTATTTCGAGATCATAATGCAAGTTGGCAAACTTTTCAAAAACCTGAAGATCTTCGTAAATCAAATAGCGGACTTCATCTTCAGTTTCTACCTTCAGCAGACCATAATCGACCAGGTCATCAAAAAAATTAATTTCGACATTGTATATTTTTACGAGCTCTTCCCGTGATATTCTTTCGCTCATGATTAAGAATTTTTAAGTTGTTCAAAAAGTTCTTTCTGCTTTTCCGTAAGATTTTTCGGTAGTTTCACATCATACGTCACAAACAAATCACCAAATTCACCATCTTTTTTATAGACCGGAAAACCTTTTCCTTTTAATCTCACCGTGGTTCCACTTTGAGTTTCAGGCTTCACTTTTAGATTGACACTTCCTTCTAAAGTCTCCACTTTTACGTCTCCACCCAAAACTGCAGTATACAGATCAATGCTAATCTTCGATTTTAAGTCATCTCCTACCCTTTCAAAATTCGGATCCGGAGTGATGTTGAATGTAATGTATAAATCTCCGGCCGGACCACCATTGAAACCAGGATTTCCGTGACCTTTCAGTTTTATTTTTTGTCCATCAGAAACTCCCGCAGGAATTGTGATCCTTACTTTCTTGCCGTTAATATCGAAAGTCTGCTGATGAGTTTTTGCGGCATCTTTTAAATTTAAATTCAGCTCTGCATGAACATCCTGTCCTTTGAATTTTCCAGATGCACTTCCGCGCGAATTCCTTCCGAATCCGCCACCTTCACCACCAAACATACTCTGAAAGAAGTCTGAGAAATCTTCACTTTCACCAAAATCAGTACCTGAAAAACCACCACCGTAGTTTCCACTTTGTTGTTGATATTGTCTTTGTTGTTGCTGAGCTTGTTCGTATTGTTCGCCGTGCTTCCAGTTTTCACCGTACTTATCATATTTAGCACGGTTTTCGGGATTACTGAGCACTTCATTGGCTTCGTTCAGCTCCTTGAACTGCCTTTCAGCTTCTTTGTCGTTGGGGTTAAGATCCGGGTGCAGTTTTCTTGCCTGCTTTCGGTACGCTTTCTTGATATCTTCCTGCGTTGCGCTTTTGTCTACGCCTAAAATTTTGTAATAATCTATATAAGCCATAGAAACAAATGTTTACTCAAATTTAGCCATTTCAAAGCGAAAAATAATGTAATAAATTGTTAAAAATAAATCTATCTTTACTAAAAATAACCGCATGCAAGAGGTCTTAAAAAACTATTCGGGAATTCTTTTTCTCCTTTTGGGGATCACTGTCGGAAGCATTATCGGCATTGTAGCTCAACAGATTGTGGAATACATTAAACCGCTGGGAGATATTTTTCTGAATCTTCTTTTTGTAAGTGTAGTGCCGTTGGTATTTTTTGCGGTTTCCAATTCCATTTCATCATTAGAACAACAATCGAAGTTTGGTAAGATTATTTTTACCATGTCCTTTACTTTTCTTTTATTCATACTAATAGCAGCTATTTTCACGATTGGGATGGTATATCTATTTCCAGTTTCCTCCATTTCAGGAAGTTCTGAAATCATTGCAGAAGCAACAAAGGAAGGAAATTGGGGTGACAGAATTGTCAGCTTTTTCACTGTGGGCGAGTTTACAGAACTCTTTTCACGAAAAAACATGCTGGCATTACTGATTTTCGCCTTCCTTACCGGATTTGCCGCAAGAAAATCTGGAGACAACGGGAAACCTTTCAGACTTTTTATTGCATCGGGTTATGAAGTCATGAAAGAATTGCTTCTCATGATCATGAAAATTGCACCGATTGGTTTGGGCGCTTATTTTGCGTATCAGGTGGCAACTTTAGGACCTCAGCTTTTTGGGTTTTATGCTAAACCATTAGGATTATACTATATCTCAGGAATTATCTATTTCTTCGTCTTTTTCTCTCTTTACGCTTTCATCGCAGACAGAAAAAACGGAATTAAAAACTTTTGGACCAATGCAATTTTACCTACTTTAACTGCTTTAAGTACCTGCAGCAGTTTTGCCACAATGCCTACAAATCTGGTCGCAGCGTCAAAAATTGGCATTCCGAGCTCGATTGCTAATTTGGTGATTCCGATTGGAACTACTTTGCATAAGAATGGTTCATCAATGTCTTCCATTATTAAAATATATGTGGCTTTTCAGATTATCGGCAGAGATTTTTTCGAGCCTTCAAACCTGCTTCTAGCTTTGGGAATTACTGTGTTCGTAAGTATTGTTGCAGGAGGAATTCCAAATGGTGGTTATATTGGTGAAATGTTGATGATTTCTGTCTATCAGTTGCCACAGGAAGCCATTCCTGCAGTGATTATTATCGGAACTTTGGTTGATCCTTTGGCTACTGTTTTAAATGCAGTGGGAGATATTGTGGCGGCAATGTTTGTGAATCGGTTTGTGAAAGTTTGATTTTCTGTATACACGAATTTCACAAAATATTTTTGCACCAAGAACACTCAACAGTTATCTTTTCTGTCAAAAATTTTAATGATTAAGCAGATTATAAAATTTATTTATAGTCTGTGAAAATCTTTTTCATCTGAAAAATAAACGGATTTACTCGCTTCTCTTCACCTCTTCCAAATTCTGTAATTCTTCCGAAGTAAATAATTTATATTGTACTTTAAATGTTTTTCCCAAAGGGGTTTCCAAAGAAAATCCGCCGGGGCCAAAACCTTCTAAAACATCTAAAGTGAAATGGGAATACTGCCAATATTCAAAGAGGTCGCGGTCGATCCAGAATTCGTGACCGTTGATCGCTCCGATCATCGCGTCGTTCATTCTCGGAAAGTAGCCGCCTTTCTCGAAACATTGCGGCTGTGTACCTTCACAACATCCACCTGCTTGGTAAAACATCAGTTCGCCGTGCTTTTTTTCGAGTTCCCAAATAAGCTCGAGGGCTTTTTCTGTAACTGAGAGTCTTGATATTTTTTTTGTTTCCATAATGATCTTCTTCAAAAAGGTTTATTGGTTTCAGTTAAATTTCTCTGTTCTTTTGGCTTAATCCAAAAGAACCAAAAAATCAAGACTGGAAACTCCGGCTAAAAATAATCTGTACTCACTAAAAATTCTAAACTTGCGCGAGAGCTTATTATTTTCTTCGGTTGAACATTTGTGTTGCGCTTCGAACAGAAGAATTTTTTTTACATTCATACAGTTTATTTTCTTAACGCCTCCATTTCCTAGGTCGGTTTTATGTCTTCAAACAAAATTTGGTTTATTAAACTGTGATTGAGCCGAGCTTAGCCTTTGTCTACTATTTTATAAAGTTAAAAAAAGTCTGACAAAACAAGCATTGTCAGACTTTACATAAACCAAATATAGAGATGTGTTTTGCACACCACTTTTGCGTGAGGGATAGGAAGGGTGGCGAGGAACTCGCCGGTGCGAAGCACCGAAACAAAGTGCAGCCCTGGATAGCCCGACCGTTTTCCCCGTGACAAACGGGGAAAACGGGCACGCCCTTACATATTTATTAATTAAAAGAAACCTAATTTGTTTTTGCTGTACGAGATCAACATGTTCTTTGTCTGACGGTAATGATCCAGCATCATTTTGTGGTTTTCTCTACCAATCCCCGACTGTTTGTACCCACCAAAAGGTGCTCCTGCAGGGTAAGAGTGATATTGATTCACCCAAACTCTACCCGCCTGAATCTGACGTGGCACATTGTACAGCTGATGCGCATCTCTCGTCCAAACTCCAGCACCCAATCCGTAAATCGTGTCGTTGGCAATCTTGATTCCTTCTTCTTCATCTTTGAAAGTGGTAAACGCTAATACAGGTCCGAAAATTTCCTCCTGGAAGATTCTCATTCTGTTGTTTCCTTTGAAAATGGTTGGCTGAATGTAATATCCTTCTTCAAGGTTTTCACCGACATGATTCACGTCACCACCCACTAACACTTCAGCACCTTCCTCTTTTCCTAATTTAATGTAAGACAAAATTTTATCTTTCTGAATTTTTGAAGCCTGCGCTCCCATCATCACAGTTTTATCCAAAGGATTTCCAACTTTGATCGCTTTTACTCTTTCAATTACTTTCGCGATAAATGCATCGGCAATGTCTTCCTGAACCAATAATCTTGACGGACAAGTACAGATTTCACCTTGATTTAAGGCAAAAAGAACTGCACCTTCAATGGCTTTATCTAAAAATTCATCATCTGCATCCATCACCGAACTGAAGAAAACGTTGGGAGATTTTCCACCCAATTCCAAAGTTACCGGGATGATATTTTCTGTTGCATACTGCATCACCAAACGACCTGTTACGGTAGAACCGGTAAATGCAGCCTTGTTTATTTTCGGATTCGTCACCAAAGCTCTTCCAAGCTCCGCTCCGAAACCGTTGACAATATTCACCACGCCCGCGGGAAGTAAATCTTTAATTAAATCGATCAAAACCAAGATTGAAATTGGTGTACTTTCTGCTGGCTTTAAAACCACACAGTTTCCTGCAGCCAATGCCGGAGCTAACTTCCAGACCGCCATAAGGATTGGGAAATTCCATGGAATAATTTGTGCAATCACGCCCAGTGGTTCGTGCACGATTAATGAAACCGTGTCCTTATCCAATTCATTATGTGAACCTTCATCTGCTCTGATTACTGAAGCAAAATACCTGAAATGATCTACTGCCAACGGTAAATCTGCGGCTAAAGTTTCTCTTACGGCTTTTCCGTTATCGATGGTCTCTACGATTGCCAAATACTCCAGATTCTGTTCGATTCTGTCGGCAATTTTATTTAAAATAATGCTTCTTTCGGTAGACGAAGTATCTTTCCACGTCTGGAACGCTTTTTCGGCTGCATTCACCGCCAATTCCAAATCTTCCTTCGATGAATGTGCCGCCTGCGTGAAAACTTTTCCGTTAACTGGAGAGATGACATCGAAATATTGACCATTAACCGGTGCGGTAAATTCACCATTAATGAAGTTGTCATATTGCTTTTTGAATTCCGGCCATTGTAAGACCGTATTTGATTTTTGTTCTGTTGCTGTGCTCATATTCGTATTGTTTTGATTTTTATCTACAACCAAATTACACCGACTGCTGTCAAACCAATAGCAAAATCCTACAAAAAAACATCATTATCGTACAGGGAGTATGATTTTATCATTTCATTAACATCATTGTAGTCATATAATTTCTATATTTGATAGAAGTCGCAACAAAAAAGGTTTAGAAATGAATGATCATAAGTTTTTATTGAATACTCCTGAATTAAAGAAGGAAAGTCAGCTTATCAACTTAGTTGAAAATCAAACTAAATTTAATCTCAACAACTGCGAATTCAGCATCTATGAAACTCACAAGTCGGCATTTGATATAAAACTGCATTTTGATACGATCGCTTTCACAGCAATGCTCCAGGGCAGAAAATACATGAAGCTGGAAAACAAAACCAATTATTTCGATTATTTTCCCGGAGAAAGTGTTTTGGTTGCGCCCGGCGAAACGATGATAATAGATTTTCCAGATGCCGATGAAACGCCTTCACAATGTATTTCTTTGAGTTTAAATCCTGAGTTCATCGAAAACTCTTTGAATCATCTGAACTATAATTTTGCGAAAGTAGATGAAACCTCATCCTGGAATCTGCAACTCGACGAATATTTTTTATTTAACAACAAATCACTCACTTCGGCGACCAACAATATTATGAGAATCGCTATGGATGATAATTCCGAGAAGGATATCATGGCTGATTTTGCGTTAAAAGAACTTTTAATAAGACTTATGCAGACACAGGCAAGAAGTATGGTAGAGAAAAATTTGGCTAAAAATAAATCAAGAATAGGTTTTGTGGTAGATTATATCAAAAACAACATCCATCAGAAACTTTCGATCGACAGTATTGCGAAATTGGCGTACGTAAGCAAGTCTAATTTCTTTAAAATGTTTAAAGATGAGCTGGGAACTTCGCCAAATGATTTTATCCTTCAAGAACGCATCAATAAAGCAAAGGAACTTTTAGCTTTAAAAAACAGCATTAAAGAAACTGCTTTCCAGACGGGTTTTTCTGATACGAATTATTTTACAAGAGTTTTTAAGCAATTGGTTGGGGTGACACCGAAGAACTACCAGAATGGAATAATTAGTTTTTAGCTAAAAAAGCACCTCATTGAGATGCTTCCTGTAATTATTTATTCTTTAAAACCGTAATATCTTGCTCCTAATAAGACAGGATTTTCATGTTCGACAGACTCTAATCCAAAACCACTGTATTCAGGATTTACAGAATGTTCAAGCTTTTTTCTGTGAAGTTTTTCATACGTATCAAAGTCAATAGCTAAACGTTCATTCAAATTTTCAAATAAATTCCATTTTGTGACAACATTTTTCCAATTATCAGAAACTTTTCCGGCAAAAACTTTAGATTTTGAACCGCTTCCGTACCCTAAAAATCCTATTTCCTGTCCAGCCAATTCTTCATTTTCATTAAAAGAAGTCTGTAGTCCTGAAAGTAAAGCCATAAAAATCGAAGCGGTATACATATTTCCGATCTCAGAAGATGCACGCTGTGTTTTTTCGATCTTTTCACTGATAAATTTCAGATAATCTTCAGATTTTGCTACCGCTTTCTGTTCTTCAGGATTCGAGTAGGAAAGTCCGTTTTCTAAGCTGTAAATTTCAGTAAAAACTCTCTTTCCATGGAATGCGTAAGGAAGATGGAAGATTAAATATTTCCAGTTTTGATAGGGTTTTTCTTTACCTGAATCTTCTTTATAGTGTTCATATGCTTCTCTGATTCTGTCCTGATAACACTGATTAGAATACTGGCCATCAAAAACCGGCTCGTCTGTGAAAATTTCGATTTTATCGGGAAAATTTTCTGAAGCATTTGTTAAATCTTCTTTTTTGAAATGACGTCTCGGTTTAAAGAAATCAAAAACACTTTCTGTGGCAACTCCCCAATTGTTTTCTATTTCAAGTAAATCAGGTTTTGCAGAAATTAGCAGAGAAACAGCTCCTCCACCTTGAGTATATTCACCAGAAGAAGCCAATTCGTATTTTGCATAATCGCTTGCGATAACCACAGCTTTTTTATCAGGATTTACTCTGACAAAATCTAATGAATTGTGAAGAGCATCAACTGCACCAACACAGGCGAAAGTCAAATCAACTACATCGCAATTTCTGAAGCACCTTTCGCCAAACTCAGCTTCCAAAACCTTTTCCACCATTTGCATTGCATAGGAAGCAGTAGGTTTTGCGGCATCGATTGCACTTTCTGTTCCTAAATAAATTCTTGAAATGTCTTTTGGATTGATTTCATAGTCTTTGATCAATTTTAATAAAGCTTCTGCTGCAAAAGTTGCTGCATCTTCGTGAACATCAGGAAGGCCCATTTTATGTAAGCCTAAACCCTTTTCCAGTTTTGCCGGTTCTATTCCTCTTTTTTCTGCTAAGTCTTTAATTTCCAAATACAAAGATGGCACATAGTAACTCGCTGCCTCAATTCCAAAACTCATAATCTTCTAATTTTAAAACGAATTTATAAAAGATAACGCAAAAAAAACTTCATTATCGTCTAAATTTTTGATGATTTATTAATTTTATTAGTTTGTGTTTGTACCAAAATTATTTTTAACGCAAAGTCTGCTAATATTTTTTTAATTACTGAATGTTTTTAAGTTCGCAAAGACGTTTGACTTCATCGAATCTTTTGATTTCACTCAGCTAAAACCACAATTTTTTTTAATCAGGAATTACTAAATGTTCAAACAAAAAAGCATCTCCAATTTAGAGATGCTTATAAAAAAATATGTCGATTTACTATTTGAAATTTTCAATAGCTTTGTTGATCGCGTCAATCTGAGGATTGATGCTGGAGGCCTTTTGAGGATTCTGTTTTAGAAGTTCCATCTTTTTAGCTAAACCATCTTTTAGCATCTGTGTAATCATCATTTTCACCTGAGGATTGTCTCCCATCTGACCTTTTGCCTGACCTAAAATTTTGGTAATACTTTCTGTTGCTTTCAGATTATCAGAAGTCATAATCCAATTGTATCCTTCTTCTGCAGATTTTCCCAGTTCCGGATTCTGGAATTTAATGAATGGATAAAATGCTACAAGTGAAGCAATATTTGACATTTGAGACGTTACTTTATTTTTAACAATAATCGGAAGCATTTTACTTAATAAATCTTCTGAAGCACCGTTTAAATCTATTTTATCCGCTAAAGTGTTTGCTTTTGATGGATCAACATCTAACGCCGCCGCTACAGCATTTCCTCTTACAGAGTTTGATACTGCATTGACCCCTTTCTCAAAAATAGGAAGATATTTTTTATCTTTCGTTTTTGCTAATGCCGCAATTGCTGCTCCCTGAACTAATGTTTTAGGATCATTTGATGCTAATTTTTCAACCTCAGTTCCTAATGCTTTCAATTGTTCAGCATTCGATAAATCCATCAATTCCAACGCTCTCTCTCTCACTCTGAAATAAGGATCCTTCAAAGCTGCCGATAATAATTTCGTCGCTGCAGGATTTTTTCCTACCTGATCTTTAATTGCATTTAAAGCGTTATATCTGCTTTTAAATTCTTTAGATCCTGTAAACTGCATCAGATTTTGCTCAGGAGTTTTTGTTTCAGTGATGTCCGCAACCAATATTCCGTCTGCATTGATATTAATTAAATCCGGATTTTTTGAAACATCAAAGCTGAATGTATTTTTTGCCGCTGCATTTACCCAGACCTGTTGTCTTTTTGGTTTTCCGTTGTCATAAACATCGATGGTCAAAGGAAACTCAAAAGGCAATTCCTGAGACTGATTGACAATAACAGTTACCTGTTTTTTTACAGGTTCGAAAGTATAAGAATAATTCAATTTTGGATGTCCGCTACCGAAATACCACTGATTGAAGAACCAGTTTAAATCCCTACCCGAAACTTTTTCAAATGATAATCTTAACTGATGAGCTTCAGCATTTTTGTACTCGTAAGTCTTCAAATAATCATTCATTCCGGCAAAAAAAGCTTCGTCGCCTAAGTAATTTCTCAGCATATGAAGAATTCCTCCTCCTTTCTGATACGTCACCAAATCGAAAACATCTTCACGTGAAGCATAATCAAATCTAACAAGATCTTTTTTGAAATCTGCAGGATTGTGAATATAGTGACCTACATCTTCCATCTGATGATAGTCTGCCTGATCCTTCCCATACTTATACTCATTCCAAAGATATTCTGAATAGTTCGCAAAAGATTCATTAACCGTTAAATTACTCCAGCTTTCTGCAGTCACCAAATCACCGAACCAGTGGTGAAATAATTCGTGAGCAATGGTGTCTTCCCATTTATTCTCATCGACTAGCTGTCCCGGTTTTTGTAGAATATCACTTCCATGAAGCGTTGCTGTGGTGTTTTCCATGGCGCCACTTACATAGTCTCTACCAGAAATCTGAGCATATTTTGACCATGGATAGTCGTAACCCAATTTTTTTGAGAAAAACTCAATCATTTCAGGAGTATTACCATAAATCTGTTTTGCGTATGGCTCATATTCTTTCTCGATGTAATAATCAACAGCAATATTTTTCCATTTATCTTTTACAACCGCATATTCACCAACTCCCATGAAGAAAAGATAGGTAGAGTGTCTTTTATCCATTACCCAATGATCTGTTCTTAAGCCGTTAGACTCTTTTTGAGAATCTTTTAGCAGACCGTTTGAAAGGGTCACATATTTATCAGGAACCGTCATGTAGATTTCCTGAGTTGTTTTCTGGATTGATTTATCAATGGTAGGAAACCATGCTGACGAAGATTCAGTCTCTCCCTGTGTCCAGATTTGGGTTGGCTTATCAGGATCCTGACCTTGTGCATTGATAAAATAAAGACCTTTTGCATCACTGATGGCCATGCTTCCTTCCTGCTTCACTTCGTTCGGACGAGCAGTGTATTTAATGTAAACTGTATAATCCTGATTTTTTTGATAGGTTTTATCTAAAGTAATTTTTAAAACATCATTTTTATAATCAAATTTTAAAGGAGATTTTTTTCCGTTTACATCTAAAGCCACTTCATGAATCAACATTCCTTTTGCGTCCAAAATCAACTCATTGGTTGCGTAGAAATACGGAGAGGCTGTTAACCATTCTTCCCCGTTCATCTGCTCTTTCTGATAGTCGAAATTGACTTTTAGTTTGGTATGTTTAAGTTCTGTAACTTTTGCAGATGTCGCTCTGTAGACTTTTTCTCTGCCTGAGGTTTCAGTTTGTGCAGATATATTTCCGGAAAACAAAGATCCCAATATTGCAATCGATAAAATGACTTTTTTCATTTCTTTATTCTTATTTTTTTGTATTATTTTTTGTTATGATCTCGAAAATATCGTTGACCAAAGTCTCGTAGTCGCCTTTTTTAAGCTGTTCTTTGGTCTTTGCAAAAGCTTTTTTCAGTTCGCTTTCAGGATTTTCATCATCAATGATTTCTACTGAACTTACACCTTTCAGTTGATGAATTGCATTTTGAAGCAATTCGAGATCAGCTTTTTCTTCGGTATTTACTTTTAGATATTTCATAAGATTATTCTTTAGTGAATATGGTTTCTATTCCACCTTGAATGATTCTAAACTGCTTTTTTGACGGATCAAAATTGACAACAATTCCAGCCATATCAAATTTAAAGCTATTTTTTGAAGTGGCTTCCAATGGAAATGCACTTTGCCCTGTCGCCTGAGCCATTAAAGTCTTATCTTTTATGAAAATATCAAATTTAACAGGAATATTTGCAGCAGAATATATTCCGACAAACTGCTGAAGTTCCACTTCAGAAACAGCGAATGATTTAAAATTAGGAATTTGAAAATCCTGTCCGCTGGCAATTTTCAACATATTAATCGCAATCTGGTTGTTATCATAATCTGACTGATTGGTCAAAGAACCCACCGCAACTTTCAAATCAGGAAAATAATAGAGAAAAGATTTGAATTCATCAATTCCGCCGTTATGTCCGTAGCCTGAATATTGATTGAAAGGAACTTTCACCAATCCGTATCCATAATTATCTGAAAAATTTTTCATTTGTTTCAGGCTTTCTTTCGTAATTAGCTTTCCATGTTCCAGGCCTAGAATAAATTTCAGGAGCTCTGTTGGAGTTGAAATGATATTTCCTGCACCACCCGGAATACTCATATCAGTTTCCGTAGATAAATGATAAGTTCCGTTTCGATAAGTATAAGATTTAGCCTGATTTTTTGAAGCATCTATTTTACCGCCAACCTCTGTTAAAGTCAGTTTCAAAGGTTTTGCTATTTTATCTTTAATTAATTCAGCGTAAGATTTTTTATATACCTTTTCTAAAATAAAGCCTAAAAGAATATAGTTTGAATTGCTGTATTCGAATTTAATTCCGGGATTAAAATCACTTTTGTATTTCTTAATAATTCCGACTAAATCTTTTTCTGTTTTCGTCTGAGTATTGTACTGCAGATACTCTGCTTCATCCGTAAGATTGTGAATTCCGGTTCTGTGTTGCAGAAGATTTTCGATGGTGATCTTTTCGGCATTTTCTATTTCAGGAAAGAACTGAGACAGTTTTGTACTTATAGCCAATTTTTTATCCTCAACCGCTTTCATCACCAACACCGCAGTAAAAGTTTTCGAAATAGAGCCAACACGATATTGTGTATTCATATTCGCTTTCTGCAGCTTTTCAACATCTGAAAATCCGACAACTTTGATGAACGAAGTCTGATCATTATCTGCGAAAGCAAAACTTCCCATTACTTTGTGATGAACATGTAAAGAATCAAAATAATTACTTAATTTTTCTCTGACATTATTTTGAGAAAATGCAAATGATGAAACACTTACCGCAACTAAAAAACAAACCTTTTTAATCATAATGGATATTTACTGATAAGTTGCTAAAACTCACAATTAGTTACAAAAAAAGTGAAGTTTTTAGGCTTCACTTTTATATTTTGTTTCATTAAGTTTTAAATTGCTACAGGCGCTTTAATTCCTGGATGCGGATCATAGTTTTCTAAGTTAAAATCTTCAAAATTAAAATCGAAAATATCTTTAATCTCAGGATTTAATTTCATTGTCGGAAGCGGTCTTGGATCTCTTGAAAGCTGTCTGTCGACTTGCTCAAAATGATTATTGTAAATATGAACATCACCAAAACTATGAACATAATCTCCCACCTCGAGATCACAAACCTGCGCCATCATCATTAACAATAACGCATAACTCGCAATATTAAAAGGAACTCCTAAAAACACATCAGCACTTCTCTGATACAATTGTAAAGACAATTTTCCGTCAGCAACATAAAACTGAAATAATGCGTGGCAAGGCGCCAAAGCCATATTTGGAATCTCAGCAACGTTCCATGCAGAGACAATCAATCTTCGTGAATCCGGATTTTTTTTAATCTGGTCAATCACTTCTGAAATCTGATCAACAACTTTATGGTCTGCTCCGTTCCAGCTTCTCCACTGAGCACCATAAACCGGACCTAAATCTCCATTTTCATCCGCCCATTCATCCCAAATGCTCACGCCGTTGTCATTCAGATATTTTACGTTGGTATCGCCTTTTAAAAACCAGAGCAATTCGTAAATAATTGATTTTAAATGCACTTTTTTGGTTGTCACCATCGGAAAACCTTCAGACAAATCATATCTCAGTTGATACCCGAAAACACTTCTCGTTCCGGTTCCGGTACGGTCGGTTTTATCGGTTCCGTTTTCTTTGATATGTTTTAGAAGATTTAAATAATTTTGCATTCCACAGTTTTTTGAGAGTTCAAATTTAAAGATTCTAATCCAAAAATGAATTAAAAAAAGCATTCATTTTAATGAATGCTTCGTATCGCTTTTTTAAATAAAATCTATTAAACCGCAGTATAACCTCCATCAACAAGATAGTAACCGCCTGTCATAAATGATGATTTTTCTGAACTTAAAAACAGTACCAATTCTGCTACTTCCTGCGACGTTCCCAATCTTCCCATCGGATGTTTTGCAACCAAAGCTTCTTTCACATCGCCACTTACACTTTCCAACAAAGGAGTTTCGATGTAAGCAGGTCCTACCGCATTACAACGAATGTTTTTCTGTCCATATTCTGCTCCGATATTTTTAGTCAAACCTACCACCGCATGTTTTGCCGCAGTGTAAGCTGAAGAAAGTGGCGCTGCCACCGTTCCATGGATCGATGCAATATTGACGATCACTCCGCCGTCGTTTTTTTCCATTTGTTCTAACTGATATTTACAGCCATAGAAAACTCCGTCTAAATTGACACTTAACACTTTTCTCCAGCTGTCTAAACCATACTCACCGGTAAGTTTTTGTTCGCCGCTAATTCCTGCGTTGTTACAAGCAATATCCAGTCTTCCATAAATTTCCACTGTTGATTTTACAAGCGCCTCCACTTGTTCTGCATTTGAGGTATCTGCCTTTACGAAAGATGCTTCACCGCCTTCACCTCTAATTTTTTCTACTGCTTGCTTTCCGTGCTCCTCATTGATATCTGAAACAATTACTTTTGCTCCCTCTTTAGCATATGATTGAGCAATTGCCAACCCGATTCCTGATCCGGCTCCTGTTACGAGAGCCACTTTATTGTCTAAAATTCCCATATGGATAAAATTTTATTATTTGTATTTAAATCTATCTAAATTTACGATAATCAGATTAAGATTCAATACGAAGCAATGATAAATTTTTCTTAAATTTTCCGGTTACCATACTAAGTTGACAGAAACATCTTTTGTGTTTCCTTTAATTAATTTAAGCTTTCCATACTTTTCTTTATCAAAAACTTTATCATTCCAATACTCCAAATTAACGGAACCGAATTTGATCAATTTTCTATATTTACTTGAATCTATGATGTCTTTAAGACCATAATCGATTCTGAGATGATCTATTGATTTCAATTTCCCCAACCTGCTGTTATCAATCACATCCCTGTCCCAATAATCAATCTGCAGATTTCCAATTTTCTTTACTTTACCTGATTTTTCTCTTTCAAAACTATCGTAATATTCTATCTCAACAGTTCCAATATTTTTAATCTTACCGTATTTCAAATCACTCTTATCTAAAGTGTCCCAATAGTCAATTTTTAAATGACCAATTTTTTTTAGCTTCCCAAATCGGTAAGCATCAAAATTTGCATCATCATAATAGTCGACCTCTCCATCAAAGTAGCCATTTTGAAAGCCTGAAATCTCTCCATCCTGATTTATTTTGACAAGTACATCTTCAACCAATAGATCTACAGATTGTAACTCATAATTCTGTGCTGAAATATTTGCTTTAATCTGCGCAAAAGCCAAAGAATGAACAATCACAAATAAAAAAGGCAGAAAGTTTCTAAGATGTATCATATTTTAACTGATTTCTTCAATGATTTGAGTGACATTATTGATGACAAATATTTCAGCTATTTTCTTGCCAAACATTGCTTTTGATAAAGGAGATTCACTCGAGATAGTCATTATTTTCATATTCTCTACCACAATCTCTCCTGCAGAAACGGAAATATAGAAAAAACCATTTTTTAACTTCACCAAAGCTCCGTTCTGTACTTTGTCACATGTTTCCGTATTTATCTTTTTTAGAAAATCCTGCTGATTCAACGTTTCGTTCAATTGCCTTTGTACGTTGTTGATTTCCTGCTGCAACATTTCACGACCTGTTTCGTATTTGTCACCCATTGAACTTTTAGTATCATTACTAGAAGCGCGTGTTTCCGCAATTAAATTTTCAAAAACAAGAATTTTTGCTGAAATTTTATCCTTAAGAGCCTGTAGTATTTCCTTTTTATTCATTTTGAAACTGATCTTTGATTTTTTATAATTAAATACAAAATGTAAACGATGCTTAATGAAGCAGTTTGAAACATTAAATTTTGGGTAAACCCATTTTTACTTCTTAAAATGAAAGCGGACTAAAGTCCGCTCCTATTGATATTAAAATATTCAAGGGTAATTTATATCTTATTTTTCAAAAACAGCAAAATCACCAACTTTAAAATTAAAATCTTTTCCTTCCCTGAAATCTCGTTTTGTTTTATCAAACACATTTGTAAAGTTTCCATTTACATTATCATCCTGAATGCTAAAATTGACGGGTTCTTTTGAAAAATTTAAAACAACTAAAACCTCATCATTTCCATTTTTTCTTACATACGCCAAGATTTTATCATTAGCAGTTGTGTTAAGAAGAAAAGTTGAAACTGCAGAATCTCCTCCTCGCAGTGCCGGATTTGATGATTTTAAATTTAATAAAGTTTGATAGAAATCTGCCATTTCATACTTGCCGTTCCAGCCGATGACATCTTTTTCGAAAAACTCTAATCTCTTCATGTTTGGAAGTTCCTGACCTGAATATAAAAGCGGAATTCCGTTCCAGGTTGCAGAGAATACGGCCATGGGTTTTGTGATATCACCGTATTTCTCAAACTCTGTCCCATTCCATGAATTTTCATCATGATTGGTAGTAAACCAAGCTCTCATGGACGAATCTCCTATTGCAGAATATTTTTTAAGCAAATCTGTAAGCTCTGTTATTGGTTCATTTTTTTTGTAGTAATCAGCAGATTTGTGCATCCATTTCCATGAATAGCTTGCATCGAAAACTTTACCATAATCAGGATTTTCGAGCTCATCGTATTCTCCTATAAAGAAAAGAGGCTTCAGTTTTTCAACTTCAGGTCTTGCCTCAATCCAAAAATCCACTTCTACCCATGAAGCTAAATCACATCTAAAACCATCGATATTGGTTTCTTCCACCCAAAATTTCATGGCCTCTATCATAGCTGTTCTCATCTCCTTATTTTTGTAATCCAGTTCGATGATATCATCCATTCCGGAAGCTTTGTGGAAACTTCCGTCAGGATCTTTCAAGTAAAACTCAGAATGCGTTTTTGTCCAAACATGATCCCAGCCCGTATGATTGGCCACCCAGTCGATTATGACTTTAAAACCTAAACGGTGCGCTTCATTCACCATATGTTTAAATTCGTTCATGGTTCCGAATTCCGGATTAATGGAAGTATAATCTGATGCAGCATACTGACTTCCCAAACTACCTTTTTTGTTGAGTTGGGCAATAGGTGTAACAGGCATAAACCAAAGAGTTTTTACACCCATATTTTTAAGGCGTGGCATTTCTTTCTCGAATGCTTTAAAAGTTCCTTCATCAGTATATTGCCTTAGGTTGACTTCATAAATATTAGTGGTATGTTTCCATTCTGTAGGTAAATCCATATTCTTTTTAATGTTTTTAGTGGTACAGGAGAGAAGTCCCAGACCGGCAGTTGCGAGTAAAATTGCTTTCCTCATATGCTTTGTTTTAACAAAAATAGGAATTTGAAGATGTAAAACGGAACTGTAACTGGGAAATTTGCCGCTGTGGCTTATTTTTTCTTATGCAAACCATATATTAGAGAGTCTTAATCCTAGCCCCGGTAGAAACGGTTACCCCGCACCAACAAGGGGCTATGGCAATGGCGCAAGGAGTAAGAGTGGATGACGCGAAATAGCTCCTTAGAACGTTGGATCGCTCGGAGACTTTTATATTATTTTCAAAAAAAAAGCCCTGAAACTTTTATATTCAGGGCTATATTATTTTAAATTCTGTCATCGTCGCTGTCATCTTCGTCATCGAAAACATCATCGTTGTAATCGTCGTCTTCATCATCAAAACTGTCATCATCTTCATCTGCAAAACTGTTTCCTCCACCAAAATCATCATCAAAACCAAAGTCATCATCTATTAAAGGCATTGCTGATTTTTTATTTTTTGAACCAGCCCCGCTTTTGCTTGGAGCTTTTAAAGGAGCATTACCAAATCTGAAAACGGTAATCGGATAATTAACCCCTTTTGTTTCGTCAACCACCTCTACCAATTCGCAGAAAAACTCCCAAAGGTCAAGTAAACCGTACTGAAACTGTGCTTTATCACCTGCAGTTTCAAATGCTTCATCGATGTAAACGTCTGACATAATCTCGCCATCACCTTCATCACTCATATCTTCCAAAGGAACACTCTTCACAATGGTACCATCTTCTTCAAGGAGATTAAACGTAGAAAGCTCATCACCACTGAGGTTAAATGCACTTTTGATTCCTAAATGAAGGTTCCACAGGGTTTGTTTTCCTTTTATTTCAACATCACGGAAAATATCTTCTTTTGTATCTAATATTACACGGATTTTGTAAACCATATCACTATTCCAATTTCTATTTTTACCTTATTTCTATTGATCAATTTCTGTTGCAAATATATAATAAATGAGATTTTAGAAAAGAATATTTAATGAATTTTTAGAATTTTTTTTTGCTTACATTTTACACGCATTATTTGCTTTTTTCTAGCATAAAGCTGAATTTAGTACCTTCAAGATATACACTTTCTACGGTAATGTTTTCGTTATGAGCTTCTAATATATGCTTCACGATTGCCAATCCAAGACCTGAACCGCCCTGTCTGCGGCTTCGGCTGGTTTCTACGCGGTAAAAACGCTCGAAGATCCTTGGGAGAAGTTCTTCTTTAATTCCCATTCCATTGTCTATCACTTCGATGAGCACTTTATTTCTGAGAATACTTGTTTTAACAACCACTTTAGCTTCCTGTCTGTTAGCATAATGTATTGCATTTGAAATAAGGTTAATAAAAACCTGGGAAATTTTTTGTTTGTCGGCTTCTACAAAAATCTGGCTGTGTAACGTCTGCAGTTGCAAAACGGTATTGTTTTTCTCAGCTTCCAAATCGAGAAGATCGAAAATTTCTTTCACTAAAATATTAACATCAAATTTTGAAACGGTAAGGTTGATTTCTCCGGCTTCCAGTCTGTTAATCATATCTAGATCATTAACGATTGCAATCAGTCTTTCTACAGAAATACCGATTCTTTCAAGATATTTATCTCTTATATTAAGATTATCTACACCACCTTCACTCAAGGTTTCTACATATCCCTGGATGGAAAAAAGCGGAGTTTTGAGCTCATGAGAAACATTTCCGATATACTCTTTACGATAACTTTCCATTTTCTTCATCACTTCCATCTCGGTGACTTTCTGCTGGTTAAAATCGGAAAACCTTTCACCCAATTCTTTTAAAGTGATGTTTTCCTGATTATCATAGATGATCTCTTCCGGTAAAATTTTGGAAATATTTCTTACCTGTTTTTTGGCGTAGTAACTGAAAAGCAATTCGAGAACCACATAATTAACCACAAACATAATTAATACACATAATATAAAGCCGATTTTAAAAAAAGAATTCTTATCGTACTTTTCATTAAGTGTATCAAAAATGATTACTAAAACAAGCATCACCAATGTCAAAAGACATGATGAGATAAAACTAAGTCTGTAAAATCTCAATTTTACAAATATTTTAAGGGTTATAAGTTAAAGATAGGAATTTTTGAATTAAACAATGAGTTTATATCCTATTCCTTTTAAGGTCTGAATGGTGTTGATTCCTAATTTTTCTCTTAGTCTTCTGATGTGCACGTCAATTGTTCTTTCACCTACGATAACATCATTTCCCCAAACTCTTTCTAAAATTTCTTCTCTTTTGAATACTTTCTCAGTGTTTGAAGCTAAAAGATATAGAAGGTCAAATTCTTTTTTGGGAAGTAAAAACTGCTGTCCGCTTTTTGAAACTCTAAAGTTATCCTTATCTATTACCAAATCTCCTACCTCAATTAATTTTGCATTATCAGACACCTGAGAAGTCAGCTGTAATAAAGCGTTTACTTTTGAGATTAAGATTTTCGGTTTAATAAGCTTTACGATATAATCATTAGCACCTGCCTGAAAACCTGCCAACTGAGAAAATTCTTCACTTCGTGCAGAAAGAAAAACGATCAAACTTTTTTGAAGTTCTTTTACTTTACGTAGTTCCTGACAAGTTTCGATACCATCTTTTTCAGGCATCATGACATCTAATAAGATAAGGTCAGGGATAATTTCTTTGGCTTTCTCTATACCTTCGTTTCCGTTTGTAGCGGTGGTCACATCGTAGCCTTCTTTTTCTAAATTGTATGAAAGAATTTCGAGAATATCCAGTTCATCATCAATTAATAGAATCTTTTTTTGGTTCATTTTCATTTTTTACAATTCAAAGTTAACAAAATTTAAGCAACACGATTGATAATTAGTTTTCATTCACATAAACTTAATATTACAGGACATTTCGTAATGTTTAGTTAAGAAATATTTAAAACTAACTAAACCATTTCCAACCCATTTGTTTTATTCCTTTGCACCGAAAGTAATTAGTAAAAAAGAAATGAATTTTAGAAAACTGAGTATCGCTGTATTGTTCCTTACAACTTCCGGAACTTTATTTTACGCTCAAGAAAAAAACGACACTGTAAAGAACGAAAAAAAAATTGAAGGTGTTGTAATTCAAGGTACCACTAAAAAAGGAGGTGAAGCAAACATCATCAGCGTACAGAGAAAATCTGTTGAAGTGATAGAAAGAGTAGGTTCTGTACAGCTTGAAAAACAAGGTGTAGGTGATGTCTCGGTTGCAGTAACTAAAGCAACAGGTTCACAAAAACAGGAAGGTAGCGGACAAATCTTCATCCGTGGTCTTGGTGACCGTAACAACTCAACAACAATTAACGGACTTCAGGTTCCTTCAAACGATCCTTTATTCAAAAATATCGATTTAAGCATCATTAAAACCGATATGATTGATTTTGTAGGATTAGAAAAAGTATACAACCCGAAACTTTGGGGAGATATGTCTGGAGCTAACGTTGATATAGTAACAAAAGTATACACAGGAAAACCTTACTTCAAGGTTAATTTAGGATCTTCTGTAAACTTCAACGCAATTCAGAAGAATAATTATTTCTTACAAGACGGACCAAACTATTTTGGCTCGGAAATTTTGAAGAAACCATCTAAAAATGCTGTATTAAATAGAGGATATGTTTTCACCACTTCTTTAAAAAATCAGGAAATAAACAATCCTTTTAACTCTGCATTAAGTTTTGATTTTGGAACTAATTTTAAGATTGGAGAACAAGGCAAATTAAGCATTTTCGGATTTGGAGGATTTGATAACAGCTACGATTATTTCCAGGGAAACACCGGTGGTTCATTTGATACTGCAAAGGGGCCTAATAAAATCTATGACAATTCTGAAGAATTTAAATATACCACCAATACTACAGGTCTAGTAAATATCAATTATAAAATTAATTCTAACCACAATATCAATCTGTCTTCAAATTACATCCACACTACTGAGCAAAAACTTGGTAACTATAACGGATACAACAGAGATTATTATGATGTGGATGTATCTCAGGATCGATATGTTACGCAATTAAGACGTGCGACATACAGAACCAATGACTTACTAGTAAATCAACTTAGGGGCGAGCACACAATCACCGAACCACTAAAAATAAGTTGGAACATTGGTTTTAACAGACTTGACAGTAGAAGACCTGATAGACAGCAAAATGTAACAATTTATGATAAACTTAATAATACCAGTTTCTTTGCAAGCTCTAACCCAGGTGCTAACAACAGATATTATGATAGGTTATTAGAAAATGATTATGTAGGAGATTTACATGCCGACTACAAACTTGGTGAGAAAGCTAAAATTACTCTAGGCTATAGCGGAAGATACAAGGATAGTGATTTTAAAGCAACTCAATATAACTTCAGGATTCTACCTGTACAAGGCTCTTATTTTGTAGACCCCAACAATTATGATTCTTTCTTTAACAATGCCAATTACCAAGCGGGGGGATTCTTTGATATTGTTACGTTTAGAGGTGATATAAAATCTAATGAAAATGCCTTCGTACCTCAGTATTTCACTTCAGAAATCATGAACAACGCGGGATATTTGAACGTGGATTATAAATTCTCTGAAAAACTAACCGCACAGGTAGGAGTACGTTACGATAACCTGAAACAAGAAATCATTTACAACACCGCTCTATTTGCAGATGGAGGAAAAGTCAATAAAGATTATTCTAAAATTTTACCGGCATTCAACTTAAAATATAGTCTGAATGACAAACACAATTTAAGATTAGCAGGTTCAAAAACATATACTACGCCATTACTATTGGAGGTTGCTCCTTTTGAATATGAAGATATAGATGAATCAAGTATTGGTAACAGAGACGCTTATCTTGCAGACAATTACAATGTTGATTTGAAATGGGAATGGTTCCCGAAGAAAAACGAACTGATCTCAGTTACCGCTTTTGGTAAACTTATCGAAAATCCTTTAGCAAGAGTAGTAATTGCTTCGTCTTCAAACTCAGTTTCATTTATTAATGTTGGAGACAAAGGTAGAGTTTTTGGTTTGGAAGCAGAAGTAAGAAAAGATATCTATGATTCTGGTAAAACAAGACTTTATACCTTCTTAAACGGAACATATCTAAATACAGAACAGGATCTTGATGATCAAAAAGTAATACGAGAAAACCGAAACAGTAAGTTTAGCGTAAACTTTAATTCAGATAAAGATAAAATACAAGGAGCTTCAGAATTTTTAGCTAATGCCAACTTGGGTATTGAGCAAAAATGGGGAAACAAAAATACGATGGATTTTGTAGTCTCTTACTCTTATATCTCTGATAATGTATATGCTATTGGTACTTTAGAAAAAGGCAATTTGGTAGACAAGGCATTCAGTACGCTAGATGCAACTGTCAAAATTAAATTAGCCAACGGAATGGGCTTCTCTGTAAATGGAAGAAACTTGCTTAATCCCTATTTCACTAGAGTTCAGGACAACAGTGTAGGCGAACAAATTTCTAGAAAATATAAAAGAGGAGCTGGTATAGGTGCTAGCGTTTCTTACGAATTTTAAATTACTGAAAATAAATTATAAAAATATTATAAAATGAAAAAGAACACTTTAAAATTATTAGCTGCTGCATTCATTATGTCGACAACAGCTGTAGTATTTCACTCTTGTAGCGATAGTGATGATGAAGAACTGATTATCACAAACCCAGGATCTGGTGCTGCTTCAGACCCTAACAATTTCAAGGGCGAAATCAAGTCTGGAGAAACAGTAACTTTAGATGCAACAAAGTTATACAAACTTACAGGTGCTCTAAAAGTAAAAGCTGGAGGTACATTAATAATTCCTGCAGGAACAAGAATTGAAGCTAACGGAGGTACTTCTGCTTATATCTTAGTAGAGCAAGATGGTAAAATCTTTGCAAATGGTACAGCTACATCTCCAGTTGTGTTAACAGCTCCTGCTCCGACACCGGGAAGCTGGGGAGGTTTGGTAATCTGCGGAAAAGCGCCAATCAATAGAGGATCTACTGCTACTTCAGAAGTAGGAGAAGCAATTTATGGTGGTACTGTTTCTAATGATAACTCAGGATCATTAAAGTTTGTAAGAATCGAATACGCAGGAGCAGTATATACTGGTACTAAAGAATTTAACGGACTTTCTCTTTTCGGAGTAGGTAGCGGAACAACAATCGATAACGTATCTATGATCAATGGAACGGATGACGGTATTGAGTTCTTTGGTGGAACAGTGAATGTATCAAACATTATTTCTGTAGGAAATGAAGATGATGCTTTTGACTGGACAGAAGGATGGAATGGAACTGCAACCAATATTTATACTAAAAGAAGAACAACTGGTGTAGGTAACAGAGGTATTGAAGCTGATAACAATGCTGATAACAAAGATGCTAACCCAAGATCAAACCCTACTATTAAAAATGCAACATTTATTGGTGCTACTTCAGGTGAAGCTGACGGATTAAAATTAAGAGAAGGTACTTACGCATCAATCGATAACGTTGTTTTGTCAAACTGGACTACAGGTATCAACGTAGAACACGATCAGTCTGTAACTTACTTCAATGGTCAGAACAAAATCACAAAAGTGAAATTTGACAACGTAACAACAAAGGCCTCTGTAAAAGCAACTACAGGAAGTGCAGCTGCTACTTTATTACCAAACACTTACACAGAAGATGCTACTGCAACAGGAGCTGGAAGTGGTACTGCAACACCAACATGGGCTGCAGGATGGGCTGGAATCTAATATTTAAGTAATTAGTTTCTTCATATTAAATTGAATCCCTCAGGAAAATTTCCTGAGGGATTTTTTTAAGCCTGCTTTTCCAGGAGAGTAATAAATATTTGCGAATAGACTCTACTCAGTTATTTAAAATATTATTGTGTATTGTAAATCAATAAGATTTACAAATAAAGTCCTAAAGTATCCAACACTTTTAACCAAAAAAATCCCGCTTTCGCAGGATTTTGATTGTATGTAGAAACTATTGTTATTTAAAATAATTCTTTTCTGATGATGTTCTGACTTCTTTCAGGGCCCACAGAAACTAAATAAACATTGATTCCTAAGTACTCTTCGATGAACTCAATGTATTTCTGAGCTGTGTCAGGAAGTTCGTCGTAGCTTCTTACTTTGGTTAAATCTTCATTCCAACCCGGTAAATCTTTATAAATTGGCTCGTAGTTGTACAATTTTTCTGTCGAAGAAGTGAAATAATCGATGATTTTTCCGTCTTCAGTTTTGTAATGCGTAACGATTTTTAGGTTTTCTATTCCTGTAAGAACGTCTAATTTAGTGATTACTAAGTTATTGATTCCGTTGATCATACAAGCGTGCTTCAAAGAAACTAAGTCTAACCAACCTGTTCTTCTTGGTCTTCCTGTAGTCGCTCCAAACTCACCACCGATCTGTCTGATGCTTTCTCCTAACTCATTGTCCAGTTCAGAAGGGAAAGGTCCGTTTCCTACTCTTGTGCAATATGCTTTGGCAACACCTATCAAATTCTGAAGTGAAGTTGGTGGAACACCCGCTCCTGTACAAACTCCTCCAGTTGACGGAGAAGATGAAGTCACGTAAGGATACGTTCCGAAGTCGATATCCAACATCAAAGCCTGCGCTCCTTCGAACAATACGTTTTTACCGTCTCTGATTGCTTCGTTAAGCTCCAACTCAGTATCAACAATTCTTTCCTGAAGCTGTTTTCCGATTTCTAAATATTCGTTGTAAATTTCTTCAACGTCTAAAGTCGGTTTTCCATAATATTTTTCGAAAAGAGAGTTTTTAACTTTTAAGTTTTTCTCAATTTTATCTCTTAAAATCTCAGGATTCAAAAGGTCTACCATTCTGATACCGATTCTTGCGATTTTATCTTCATAGCAAGGTCCGATTCCTTTTTTGGTGGTTCCGATCTGAGTTCCTCCGTGCTCTTCCTCACGGTAAGTATCCAAAAGAATGTGGTAAGGCATGATGACATGCGCTCTTCTGCTGATAAAGATGTGATCTGTTCTCAAGCCTTTGCTTTCGATCTGGCTCACCTCTTTAATGAAAGATTTAGGATTTACCACTACGCCATTGGCAATGATACATTTCCCTTTACACTGCAAAACTCCTGAAGGAAGAAGGTGCAAAACAAATTTCTCTTCACCCACATAAACCGTGTGACCTGCGTTGTCTCCGCCCTGGAAACGTACAACGTAATCAGATTTTGCCGATAAAACATCAGTGATTTTTCCTTTACCTTCATCTCCATACTGAAGACCTACAACTACGTAAGTTGACATATTTTACTTTTATTTTAGATTCGTACAAAATTACTTTTAAAAAATTGGGTGGGCAAATTTGCGGTGGATTTTATTTTTGGTGACTTTAATTTTAATAAAATCGTTTATATTTAGCCTAATGTAAATTAGATGGAAAATAACACGATCGAAAAATTACATAAGATAGCTGAGATTTGGAATAATTTCATTTTAGGATATAAATTTTGTAACAGTAAAATAAGGTTTACTGATGAAATTAAAACAAATTATTTTGGTGATATTCTAGGCTATTTCCATGACACATTCTCTTTAATTTCCGATGTTCCAAAAAATTCAGGAAATTCAACAAAATTTTCCTTTTATATAAGTTTTTTACAAGCAATATATGTACAACAAGATTTTGTAGAAGAATTACTTTATATTTTTAATTGTAAAAAAAATAAAAGTTATTTAAAAAAAGATATTAACTATTCTAAAAATAGAGAAATAAGAAATGAACTTGTAGGTCATCCGATTAGGAAAATCAATGGTAAATTTATTTCATCAACATTATTTAGTTACCATTCTAAGGATGACGAAATCGAATATTTAAGATATCATATAGATAATAATTATAGTTTTGAGAAAATCAATATTAAAATTGATGATGTTATAAAACGTCATATTAACTTTCTAGATACAAATTTCAACTTAATAATTAGGAAACTAGAAGTTATATTATTAAGATTCAAAAAACAAATAGAAGCCTTAGAAAAAAATATTTTAGTTCAAGACTTTGAAACTCTTCTTAAAATAATTTCAGCTTATTTTGAAAAATTTTTAGAATCAGATTTTATTTATGATGTTGAGTCATTAAAAGTCATCTATTCTAAAACTCATGACCATGAAAGATATAAGTATTTTATTGAAAATTTTTATTCAAGTTTAAAAGAATATATTTTCTGCACTAAGGATGATATTGATTTATTCACAGGTAAAAAAGAAAGTGATTTTTCAGAAATAGAATCACCAATAATTACAATAACAAAAAGTTCAAATCAAAATAAAAGTGAGGTTACTTATCATTATGAGTTAGGCAAACTTTCTACAAAAAGAAATTTTCATGATTTTGAATTTTTCAGTTCTCTTTTAAAATCTAAATGTAATAATGGTGACGTTTTAGCTGAATTAAACTATATGGAAGTAAACTTACATAATGATATTGAATATTACTGTGCTTATAAATATCTGAAATGGTCATTAAAAAATTAAATACCATTCCGCAGAAACCTTTCAACAATTGAGATTCCTGCGGAATGACAAACATTATGGATATTTCTTACTCTAAAAAAACCTCACTCACCACCCCAATCTCCCCCACAAACACCCCATCATGCGAAATCACCACTAAAGTTCCATGATAATGTTTAATTGAATTTGTGAGAATTTCCACATTTTGAAGGTCTAAATTATTTGTCGGTTCATCGAGAATAATCATATCGGGCGCTTTATTGCTGATGGAAAGTCCGCAAAGCAAAAGTCGCAGGCGTTCTCCGCCACTCAGAACATCACCTATTTTATCCCAACTTTCCTTTCCGAATAAAAATCTTGATAATAGTGTTTTCACTTCCGATTCCGGCATCGCATTGTCATTGAACTGTTGGGCAAAATCATAAACTGTCGCATTTCTGTCAATCAGAGAATATTCCTGATCAATATAAATAGTCTGAAAATCTGATTTAGAAATTTTCCCTGCAGAAGGTTGTAAATCTCCTAACAACAATTTAATCAACGTCGTTTTTCCTGAACCGTTCAAACCTTTAATTGAAATTCTGTCACCGCTGCGGATTTCAAGATTGAGATTGTCCTTCCAAAGATTTTCTTTATCATATTTAAAATTAATTTCCTCTGCCGAAATCAAAATCTTCCCCGAATGCATATTCGAATCATTAAAATTCACTTTCATCTGACCCGAATTTCTCACAGACGAACGCAAATCCCGCAAGTCACCGGAAATATCATTGATTTTTTCAGCGTGAATACTTTTCAATTTCGAAGAATTTTTCTCGGCATTATTGCGCAGCGTATTCATCATAATTCTCGCCACCCCAGATTTTTCCTGCTTTCCTTTTCCCCGTGCATCAAGTTTTTGCTTTCGTTCGATCGTCTCTTTTTCCTTTTCTCTAGCTTTTTTCAGCGCCCTTTCTTTCGAATGAATATCGTTTTGCAACGCTTCATTTTCAATTTCTTTTTGTTCGGCATAAAAATCATAATTTCCACCGTAGGTCGAAATTCCCTGATTACTCAGTTCAAAAATCGTATCCACTAGATTCAGCAATGCACGGTCGTGGCTGACGATGACAACCGTTGAATTCGTCTTCTCGATAAAATCGTACAATAGATTTCTTCCTTGCAAATCGAGATGATTGGTAGGTTCGTCCAATAAAATAATTTCCGGCTGATTGATTTCAATTCCGGCAAGAAAAACTTTTGTTTTTTGTCCACCACTCAAGCTTTCTAAGGTTTGATTTAAATCTAAATTTTCTAGTTTCCAATGTTGCAAAGCGATCTGACAGCGTTCTTCAATACCCCAATCCTCATTTAAAATTTCAAAATAGATTTCATCCACTTCCCCACTCGTAATTTTTTGAAGGGCATTTAGTTTTTTATCAATTTTTAAACATTGCGCAATGGTCAGATCATTAAAATTTCCGAACATCTGCGGAATATAGAACAGATCACCCTGAATATTGACGTTGCCTTCCAAAGGTTCAATTTCGTTAGCAATTATTTTCAGCAGAGTTGATTTTCCTGTGCCGTTGCTTCCGACCAAAGCAGATTTTGAGTGAGTAGGTATCGTTAAGTTGATAGAATTAAAAAGCAGATTCCCCGAAGGAAACCCAAAGGATGTATCGTGTAGAAAAAACATAACTTCTTTATTTATTAAGGTTAAACTTCAATAACTTTTTAGATTATTGTTGATTAAATATGAAAGAAATTAAATTCTACATGCGGGTTGTTTGGGTTTTGTATTGCAAAGATAGAGATTTCTCCTTTTGTCTTGAAACAAAAGGAGAAAAAATTCAAGGTTTAAAATCTTTCACTAAAAATAAATTCTGTTCTCTAAAAATTCTACCATAAAAAATAACTTTTAAATCTTCTTGAATAGCTATAAGCATAAAAGCCACCCCGTCAAAAATTTCTTTGAAATTTTCTCCACCCCTCCAGCGGAGGGGAATCCGAATTCGTAAAAATTTCAACAATTTCTTTTATAAAACAAGTTTCACAAACCTGACAGACCTCACAAAAAACTTTCATCAAAATTCCGTAACTTTGCCGCCTACTAAAATTTTATGGAAAGTATTCAAGTTCACGACAAAACTTTTGTCCCTTATTTAGAGGACGCCGAAATTCAGGAAATCGTAAAAGCTACGGCTTTAAAAATTTATGAAGATTACAAGGATGAAGTTCCTGTTTTCATTGGTGTTTTGAACGGAGTGATTATGTTTTTCTCTGATCTTCTAAAGCATTATCCGGGAGAATGCGAAATTGCATTTATCCAGATGAGTTCTTACTCAGGAACAGAATCTACCGGCATCGTTTACCAGAAAATGGAACTGACGAAGGACGTAAAAGACCGTCATATCATCTTGGTAGAAGATATTGTGGATACAGGAAATACTGTGGAAAGTTTATTTAAATATTTTAACGAAACACAGCGTCCTAAATCTGTAAAAATTGCTTCATTCTTATTAAAGCCTGAAGTGTACAAGAAAGATTTCAAATTAGATTATATCGGGAAAGAAATTCCAAACAAATTTGTTTTGGGCTACGGTCTTGATTATGATGAGTTGGGGAGAAACCTTCCGAATTTATATCAGTTGGAAGAAGGAACGATCAACCATTAAAACGGCTTTTGGCTATTTGCTGATTGCTTTTAGCTTAAAAAATTAAAAAGAAATAAATTTAATAATAACTAAATATAGCTAAAGGCAGGAAGCCGACCGCCCATTGCCAAAAGCACTTCACTATTATGATAAACATTGTTCTGTTTGGCCCTCCAGGAAGTGGAAAAGGGACTCAAGCTCAAAATCTGATCGAGAAATTTAATTTAAAACAAATCTCAACAGGTGATCTTTTCAGATTCAACATGAAAAATGATACTGAACTTGGGAAATTGGCAAAATCTTACATCGACAAAGGAGAATTGGTTCCTGATCAGGTGACGATTGATATGCTGATTGATGAATTAAGAAAGCCGACTGATGCTGCAGGATTTATTTTCGACGGATATCCAAGAACAGCTGTACAGACAGAAGCTTTGGAAAAAATCGTAAAAGATGAGTTGAATGACGAAATTGATGTTTGTCTTTCACTAATTGTTGAAGATAAAATTTTAGTGGAAAGATTGTTGAAAAGAGGTGAAACAAGTGGCAGAACCGACGACAGCAATGTGGAAATTATAGAAAATAGAATTAAAGAATACTATGCAAAAACAGCAGAAGTTGCCGAGCTTTACAAACAACAAGGAAAATATGTAGAGATCAACGGTGTTGGTGAAATCGACCAGATTTCTGAAATGCTTTTCGCTGAAGTAGAAAAAATAAAATAGTTTAAAGTTGTGAGTGATGAGTTATAAATTAATACAATTCATTCTCATAATTCATAACTCATAACTCATAATTGTAAAAAATGTCAAATTTTGTAGATTACGTAAAGATTCATTGTAAAAGCGGTCATGGTGGCGCAGGTTCTGCCCATCTTCGCCGTGAAAAATATATTCCCAAAGGTGGTCCTGATGGTGGAGATGGTGGCCGTGGCGGTCACATTATCATGAAGGGGAATTCACAGGAATGGACTTTACTTCCACTTCGTTACACGCGTCACGTGAAAGCAGAACGCGGACAAAACGGAGCAAAGAACCAGTTAACCGGAGCATACGGAGAAGACACGTACATCGAAGTTCCTGTAGGTACGATTGCTAAAAATGAGGATGGCGAAATTGTAGGTGAAATTTTAGAGCACGGTCAGGAAATCATCCTGATGGAAGGTGGAAAAGGTGGAAAGGGAAATGAGCATTTCAAATCATCAACCCACCAGACTCCACGTTATGCCCAACCAGGAATGGACGGACAGGAAGGGTACATTATTTTTGAACTTAAAATCTTAGCTGATGTAGGTTTGGTAGGTTTCCCTAACGCAGGAAAGTCTACCCTTTTGGCTTCTGTTTCGGCAGCAAGACCTAAAATTGCTAACTACGCTTTTACAACGTTAACACCCAATTTGGGAATTGTAGACTACAGAAACTACAAATCTTTTGTGATGGCAGATATCCCCGGAATTATCGAAGGAGCTGCAGAAGGGAAAGGTTTGGGACATCGATTCTTAAGACATATAGAAAGAAATTCAATCTTATTGTTTTTAATTCCGGCAGATTCTGAACATCACTTCCAGGAATTTAAAATTCTGGAGAATGAATTGAAAGAATACAACCCAGAATTATTGGATAAGGATTTCGTTATTTCTGTTTCAAAAGCCGATCTTCTGGATGATGAACTGAAAAGAGAAATATCAGCAGAATTTCCAGAGCACCGGAAACCATTATTCTTCTCAGGAGTTACCGGCGAAGGTTTGATGGAACTAAAAGATGCTATCTGGACACAGTTGCACGGATAAAATTTAAATAAAAATTATAGTAAAAGGATAAGCATTTTTGTTTATCCTTTTTTTATTATTTTGTACAGATAATTACGGTTTCATTATCACTCAGACCATGATAATTGTCTGATTTAAAACTTCTGATTTCGGTAGCAAAACCAGCATTTTTTAATCGGTTTTCCAAACCTGAGATAGAATAAATCCTCACATGATCCTTTTGCCCGAAATGCTTAAGTCTTTCTTCCGGTGATGAAACATTTGGGTCTTCATAAATTTCTCCATCTTTAAAAGGTGTTTGTATAATTGCAGTTCCTCTATTTTTCAGAACTCTGAACAGTTCGTTCATAGCCAGCTGATCTTCTGTAATGTGTTCTAACACATGGTAACACATAATGAGATCAAACTTACCATCCTCAGCATCAATTTTTGTAATATCATAATGATAATCTGCTAAAAACTCATTTTCAAAATCTGAAGAAAAATAGTCAATATCTTTCCTCTTTTTCATCTCTCTATATAAGATTCTGGAGGGAGAAAAATCTAAAACTTTTGCCTGCGAAAAAAGAAAATCATCGTTTAAAATCATAAAAAGTCGGCGTGTTCTTGATAAGCTTCCGCAAATAGGACAAATTTGATCTCCATTTCCCAATAATGCGAAATTCTTGAGCTTTGTTCCACATAAATTACATTGGCAGTTGTCACCATGATACATTGGAATCAGAAGCTTTCTGAAATCTCCCTCATAGCGAATCATCATATTTTTCGGTACTATCCTTTTCGCAACCGACTTTAAAAAGTTATACATATCAGGAATATCTTATAATTTTCAAAATAACAAAAATTAATTCGAAGAATATGACTAACACTGCATAAATACAATTTAAATAAACTGATCTATTGTTTGTTTGGAACACTTATTGAGAGACTCAACACAAATTTAAAAACAATGAAATATTTATTAGGTCTTTTTGCAATTGTAGTTTTATTCTCTTGCCAATCTCAGAAAGTAGAATCGAAATACTCAACGATAGAATATGAAGCTGGAGCATGCTTCGGGTTTTGTCCCATTTACAAAATGACCATTCAGGCAGACAGAACCGCAGTTTTGGAAGCTGAACATTTTAATTTCTCTAAAGGAACTTCAAAAGACGAATTTTCAAAACCTAGAGAAGGAACTTTCACAACAACAATTAAAGAAGCTGATTACAATAAACTGTTAGCTTCATTGAACGATTTGGATGTTAAAAGTCTTCAGGATAAATACGGAAGCCGTAACGTAAGCGATATGCCGACTTCTTATTTAAGAATTAAACTAGCAGACGGTACTTCAAAAAACACAGAAGATTATGGTAAAAGAGGTTCTGAAAAATTGATCAAAGTGTACCAGATTTTTGAAGATTTAAAGCAAAGTCAGCAGTGGACGAAAGTGAAATAACCAATTTTAATTAATTTAGTCTATCTTTGCAGTATATTTCGCGGCATTCTCAGCCAGTAAAGTAATTTTTTACTTAAAATTCTGTTAAAAGTTTTTAGCAGATTTGCTAAAAATGATGAAGTATACTGCTTCACCCGCACTATTTTAATACACAATACCATTTTGTTATTTACAGACTTAAACATTATCAAGCCCATTTTAGATGCGCTTCAAAAAGAAGGTTATGAAAAACCTACACCTATCCAGGAACAATCTATTCCTTCAATATTAGAACACAGAGATCTTTTGGGTACAGCTCAGACAGGAACCGGAAAAACCGCAGCTTTTGCGATTCCTATCCTTCAGAATCTTACTGAAAGAAAAGGCCCGAAAAACAATCATATAAAAGCCCTTATTCTTACACCAACAAGAGAATTGGCAATACAAATTGAAGAAAGTTTCAACTCTTACGGTAAGAATTTACCTTTAAGAAAACTGGTAATTTTCGGAGGAGTAAAACAAGGAAGCCAGGAAACAGCCTTGAGAAGAGGTATTGATATTTTGGTAGCAACTCCCGGAAGATTATTGGATTTTATCGCTCAGGGAATTATCAGTTTGAAAAATCTTGAAATTTTTGTATTAGACGAAGCCGACAGAATGTTGGACATGGGTTTTGTACATGACGTAAAGAGAATTATCAAGCTTTTACCCCAAAAAAGACAGACGCTTTTCTTCTCTGCAACGATGCCGACAGAAATTCAGAAACTGGCAGATTCAATTTTGAATACGCCAATCAAAGTTTCTGTAACTCCGATTTCTTCAACTGCAGAAACAATCAAACAGGCTGTTTATTTTGTTGATAAAGAAAATAAGCTTGAGCTTCTTACCCACATTCTTCAAAATAACATATCAGATTCAGTTTTGGTTTTCTCAAGAACGAAACACGGAGCAGATAAAATTGCAAGGAAATTACAAGCCAATAATATCTCAGCAGAAGCGATTCACGGGAATAAGTCTCAAAATGCAAGACAGAATGCTTTAAATAATTTTAAATCAGGAAGAACACGTATTTTGGTAGCGACAGACATCGCAGCGAGAGGAATTGATATTGACGAACTGAAATATGTTGTTAATTTTGAACTTTCGGATGTAGCGGAAACTTATGTTCACAGAATCGGAAGAACGGGACGTGCCGGCGCAGAAGGCTCTTCAATCTCATTTGTTGACGGATTGGATTTACTGAACCTGAAAGACACTGAAAAATTAATCGGAATGAAAATTCCTGTTGAGAAAAATCATCCTTTCCATACAGACAATCTGGTGGTGGAAAAAAGAGATTCAAACAACAAACCTTTTATTCCGAGACCGAAACCTGCAGGTCAGCAAAAATCTGATCACAGCAAGAAGCCGAAAAATAAAAGTAATTTTTCCAGAAAAAAATAAAATAGAAAGTCCTTCTCAATGCGAGAAGGACTTTTTTATTATATCTAATTCTTGTCTGTAGTACTGTTTAACAAAAAACAATAACTGACAATGCAAAATGGTAGTGAAGCAGCAACATAGGTAATATTCAAGAAGTTAGAATGATATCCTTTAATGATCTGTTCAATTACATGATCGCACATCAGAGAAAAAACAATTATTGTTGACAAATAAAATACCTGTTTAATATTTTTAATATAAAAAGAAAAAACAAAAGATAATACCAGAAAAAACAAGACTACAAAAATATTCGACTGACCCTGCATTTTTAAAGGATTATGCTTTAGAATATACTCGAAGTTTTCAGCCGGTAAAAGGACTGAAGCTAATAAAATAACTACCGTTAAAGAAAAAGCAATCAGTAATTTTATTTTTTGTTTTAGGTCAGTTTCCCAAAAAGGTTTAAATAAAAACAAAATCAAAGGTATTACAACAACACTTCGGGTAAGACACAATATTCCCAAAACAAAACCTAATAATAAAGGCTTTTCAAAATAGTTTTTTTCAAATTTTTTGTGCCACAAAAGAATGAAAACTGATGCTATAATAAATGACGAAATAAAGTCACTCTTGCAAACGGCTTCATATAAAAATGACAATGATATGAGTAAAAGAAAAATTCCGTAGAACTTAATATTATTATTCTTAAAAAAACCATATAATCGTACCTGAAAACAAAAGCAATGATGCAACCTGAATATATCCCACGTTACCTATCAAATAAAATCCAACTAAAAAAATTAGCTATCCCGGTAAATAAGACGGTACATTTCCCATAAAATTTCGGGTATCATAAATATTTTTCCGTGAAGCCAATAATCTAAAGAATATTCTATTGTCTGCCATCTGTCAATCTTTAATTGATAAGGATCTTTCATGACGTGACTGAGAAAAATATAAAAAACTACGCCTAAAAAAGTAAAAATATAAACAAGAGATTTCGTAATTTTTATCTTTTTGAAAAGAAAATTAAACCCTTTAAACATCAAAATCTGAGAGAGACAAAACAAAATAATCAGCAGAAAAATCGGCATTATATCTTGTCTTGTTCCGTATTTGATAATAAACAGCAAATTGATAACGAAGTAAATAAAAGACATTAAATACTTCATTATCCGAGTGTTTTCGAAAAAATCAAAAATTCTGCTGATCATTTATTTATTAAATAATTGCTTTGCATTCTCAGTCGTAATCCTGTCAATCTCGGCAAAATCTTTTTGATAAATATCAACCAATTTTCCCGCAACCAAATCCAGATAAGAACTTTCGTTTCTTTTTCCTCTGTATGGAACAGGAGCCAAATATGGAGAATCTGTTTCCAAAACGATTTTGTATAAAGGTATCTCATGTAAAAACTGATCGATTTTTCCGTTTTTGAAAGTCACTACTCCACCGATTCCTAAAATAAAATTTAAATCTATGGCGTGTTTTGCCTGTTCAAGATTTCCCGAAAAACAGTGGAAAATCCCTCTTAATTTCGGATGTTTTTTTCTTTCTAAAACTTCAAATGTTTCGTCAAAACTTTCTCTTGTATGAATCACGATTGGTAAGTCTTTTTCAATTGCCCAATCAATTTGCTGTTCAAAAGCTTTAACCTGAATATCTAAAGTTGTTTTATCCCAATACAAATCAATCCCAATTTCTCCGATAGCCGGAAAACTCCTTTCATCAAGGTATTTCTTTACAATTTCCAGTTCATTCTCCCAAGTTTCAGGTTTTACATAACATGGATGAAGTCCCATCATTGAGAATATCTGATTCGGATAATCTCTTTCAAGCTGAAGCATTTTCTTGTGGGATTCAGAATCAATTGCAGGAAGATAAAACTCCGTAATTCCTTTTTCTAAAGCTCTTTGAATGGCTTCTTTTCTATCTACATCAAATTCGTCTGAATATAAATGGGTATGTGTATCAATCATCGTTTTTAAAATTTTAATAGATCTTCATAAGGATTTTCTAAATTCAGCAACATTCCAAAAGCAGGTTCTGTTTTGATTCCTTGTTTTTTCAATTCTATTATTTTTTGCTTAAAATCTTCTCCTTTTTCCAATAATATTTTATGTTCTGCAATCATGTGTAAATAGGCGTTTTGATGAGTTGTTGGTTTGTTTTGTCCAAAAATTTCGATTGGCAAACCTTCAAGTTCAAAATTACAATTCGTTGATTCTATTTTGTTGATTATAGCTGTTTCAATTTTTAAATCTAAATCTGAAAAGATATTGGTTAAAAATTTTGAAAATTCAAACTGTTCCTTAACCTCGCATACAATATCCAGATCGCTTCCTTCAACATCAATTTCTATCGGAATTGTTCCTGCTAAAATCGGAGAAAAATCAGATAATTTCTCAAATATTCTGTATTTTGTAAGAACTTCATAAGCTCTTTTCTGTCTATCATTTCCGTTCCTGAGATAATCAATTTTGCTAAAGTCAGTCATCCGAAATCAGAATATTTTATGTTTCGTTTTCTGCTGCTGCATCGTCATTCTTTCATTAAGTTTTTCTCTGAATTCAATGTATTTCGGATCTGTCTCATCATCAGATCTGTGTTCTAAAGCTTTTTGAATTTTAAAATTTTCTTTAATAAAATCTTTAGTTTCCTCAGAAAAATAAGCATTCCCAAATTTCTCAAAAATATAATTGACAGCCTGCGCATTCGGATGAATCATGTCTTCCTCATAAAAACGGTAATCTCGAAGATCATCCATTAAAATCTCGTAAATTGGAAGATAATGACAGTTTTCTATTTCTGAAATCAACTCATGAATGGCCGTAATAAGTTTCGATTTGCTTACTTGATTCTCAATCATTCCGTCTTTGGTATGACGGACAGGTGAAACAGTAAACAATATTTGAAGATCATCTTTGCAGATATCCTTAAGATTTAAAATTGTGTCATAAATAGAATCTGTGAGCTCTTGATGAGTCAACAATCTTTTTCCAAAAAACTTTTGTGGAATTTTATGACAATTGGCAACGAGCTTTTTCTTAGGTTCAAATTCATAGATGAATGAAGTTCCGTAGGTAATAATCACCCAATTTGTATCCTGCAGAAACTGATTTCCTTCAATAATTTTTGAATTAATTTTCTCTAAAGTCTGATGAATAAATCTTGTATCGAAACTCGAATGATGATCAAGCGAAATATACTCATCATTGAACGTGATCAGTTCTTCTTCTTTATAAAAGTCAGAATCATGAAGTCTTTTGATAGAATTGTTAATCGAATATGGATTGAATAAAGTCCCGAAAGGATTGTTCACGGTCTGTAATTGTCCCTTATCAAACAATTCAGACATCTCAGAAGAGAAGCATGATCCTACTGAAAATATTTTATCTTCAATTTCAATCTTTTTTTCAGATTCAGCGATATTTACTTCGGTCCGGAATTTCATTTTATTACTTTGAAAACCTGAGAATGTGTCAATTTGAAAAATTACTATGATTCAATTGATCATTTTTTATATTTTCAAATTGACACATTTTCAAATTAACTTTCTCTTCTTAAAAGATAGTTTGCCAATTCAGCAAATGGTTTTTTCTTTTCTTCAGGAATATCAATTTTCGCAAGATAGCTTTGACCGATTTCGTTATGCTTTTCAATCAAACGTAACGCTTTCTCGTCAACCTTTGTTCTTCTGAAAATCTTTTCAACACCGTACACTTTATCGATGTTATCTGTTTTTTTTGAATACCAGTAATCCAATTCTTTTTTCTCCTCTTCAGTACCATGTTCTTTGGCTAAAAGATAAAGAACAGTTTTCTTATTTTCATAAATATCTCCTGCATGCTTTTTCCCAAATTGTGCCTGATCACCGAATACATCTAAATAATCATCCATAATCTGGAAAGCAATTCCGATGTGTTTTCCGAAATTGAAAATCGCTTTTGCATCTTTAAACTGCGCTTTTGCAATCAACGCACCAATTTCAAATGAAGAAGCACTCAAAACTCCAGTTTTATAGGTAATCATTCTGATATAATCATCAAAAGTCACATTTTCCTGAGTTTCAAAATTGATATCGTATTGCTGGCCTTCACATAAAAGCAGACCTGTATGAGTGAAAATTCTGATGCACGCTTTGAAAATATCTGGTTCAAGATCTTCGAAGAATTTATACGCTTTCAGCATCAATCCATCACCTGAGAGAATTCCCACATTGATTCCGTGTAAAGTATGAATCGTTGGTTTGTTTCTTCTTAAAGGTGCTTCATCCATAATATCATCATGAATCAAGGTAAAATTATGAAAAAACTCAATGGCCAAAGCGGGCTTTATGGCCTGTTTCATATCACCTCCGAACAAGTCACATGCCATCAACACCATAATCGGACGAAGACGTTTTCCTCCGTGTGAGATGATGTAATTCATCGGTTCGTACAATTCTGCGGGTTTATCTTTGAACGTGTATTTGGTAATGGCATCAGCAACAATCTGTTGGTAGGTGTCTAAGAATTCCATAAAAGTTTTTAATTTGAACAAAAATACGATTTTTCGAGGGGTTGTAAAACAAAAAACTTTGCCTGTTTAGACAAAGTTTAGTGATATTATATTTTTTTTAATTAAGCTAAAAAGGTCACCGCAAGATAAGTAATCGCAGCAACAATTGCTGAAATAGGAATGGTTAAAACCCAAGCCCAAAGTAAGCTTACTGTAATTCCCCAACGTACTGCAGAAACTCTTTTAGTTAAACCAACACCGATGATTGAGCCGGTTATTGTGTGCGTTGTAGAAACAGGAATTCCAAAGTGATCTGTAATGAATAATGTGATTGCACCAGCAGTTTCAGCACTTACTCCTTCCAACGGAGTCACTTTCGTAATTTTCGTCCCCATTGTTTTGATAATCTTCCAACCTCCACTCATTGTACCTAAAGCGATCGCAACGAAAGAAACTAACGGCACCCACATATAATGCTCTGCAAAATAATTAAAACGTTCAGCAGATTCAATATTTAAATAAACAGGATCCTGAAGCATATTTACGTGGTAGTAGATCAATGCCGCACCGATGATCCCCATTACTTTCTGAGCATCATTCAAACCATGTCCTAAACTGAACAAAGCAGATGATACTAACTGTAATCTCTTGAAAGATTTATCAGCTTTATGCGGATTTGATTTTTTATACAGATGTACAATAATTAAGGTAATGATAATTGAAATGACCATCCCGATAACCGGAGCAAGGAAAATAAACAGGAAAATAGGAATTACCTTGCTGAATTTCACAACATCCTGACTGGCAACTTTAGAAAAAGTCTGCTTTAAAGTTTCAAACATCCCTAAATCTGGAGTGGCAGCTACAACTTCACGGTAATCCATTAAGAAGGCGTGCATCAATGCAGCTCCCAAGAAACCACCAATCAATGTGTGAGATGATGATGAAGGAATTCCGAACCACCATGTCAAAAGATTCCAAGCAATAGCAGCGATCAATCCTGAAAAAATCACTTCCAGCGTAATAAAGTTTTCATTGACGGTTTTTGCAATCGTGTTACCGATTTTAAACTCACCAATGATATAAGCTGCGATAAAGAAAGCTGCAAAATTCCAAACTGCTGCCCAAAGTACCGCCTGAAACGGAGTTAAAACTTTTGTAGAAACAATCGTCGCAATAGAGTTGGCAGCATCATGAAAACCATTAATATAATCGAAGATTAATGCCAAAGCAATAATAACCGTAAGTAAAATAGGAAAATCCATTTTTTGTTATGTATTGTTTTTAAGCGTATTTAATCATGATGTTTTCAATCGTATTGGCAACATCTTCTGCTTTGTCGGTTACGATTTCAAGGTAATTTAGAACAGATGATATTTTGATGATATTGATGGCATCATTCGTTTCGAAAAGCTCTACCATAGAGTTTGAAAGAAGATCATCAGCAATATTTTCTATCGAATTTACTTTGATACAAGCTTCTTTTACCTGCTCCATGTTTTTGAAACCTTTAAGGTTTTTCATGGCATTCTGAATTTCAAGACAAGCCTTGTGAATCAACAATGAAAAGTCTGCATAAGCCTTCATCATCGGAGATTTGTACAAGAAAATATATTTTGTTGAAGCGTAGATATAATCTGCAATATCATCAAGACCTGTTGCAAGCGTGTGAATATCTTCACGGTCGAAAGGTGTGATGAAGTTTTTCCCCAATTCAATAAAGATCTCGTGAGTAAGCTCGTCATTTTTGTGCTCGTAGTCGCTCATCAGTTTCAACATTCCATCGTCGTTCAGATCAAAATCTTTTACTCCGTGGTTGAAATCATTAGACATCGCAACTAAATTCTCTGTTACTTTTTCGAAAAGCACAAAGAAGATTTTATCTTTTGGCTGAAATGCGTGGAAAATATTACCAATTGCCATTTGTAAATTGTATTTAATTTATTCGTGTGCAAATTTCTTAAAAAAGCATCTTAACAAAAAGCATCTAGCATTAATTTTTGTTAATATTGGATTAATATTTGTTCACATCTCAACCACACATAAAAAAACACATCTCAACAATCTGTAATTCAATTGTTTAAATAAAAAAAAGAAGACGACATTTATTCGCATTTAATTAACTAGTGTTTCTCAGAAAGTTTAATTTCAGCACAAAATCCACTATTTCTTTTGACCATTAACTGTTTTGAGCATGCTAAAACATTTGTGTATTTCGAATCAACGATTTGATGACGAAATTTCTCAAAGGACCGATAAAATTAAAGACAAAAAAAGCCGACAAAATTGTCGGCTCAAATTATATGTTAAGTATTAAGATTAGTTCGCCTCCTCAGCTCTCATATCTTTTCCTTTAAATTTCATTGATTGAATATTACCTAAAAGCTCGTTGCTGTAAGATTTTTCAACTTCAAAGAAAGAGAATTTCTCAAGAATTTCGATGTTTCCGATCTCAGCTCTCTTACTTCCTTTGCTTGATGTAGCTTTGTTAATGATTTCCAATACATCTAATTTTTTCAACTGGTCTTTTTTACCAAGGTTGAAGAAAAATCTGGTCATATTCTCATCTCTGTGTCTTGGCTTACCACCACGATCTCCTCTTCTCTCACCTCTGTCGCTACGATCTCCTCTGTCACGATCTCTTCCTCTGTCGCGATCTCTTCCACCTCTACTGTCTCTATCTCTTCCACCTCTGTCATCATCTCTGTTGTTGAATTTCTGATCCACCAGATCCTGTTTGTCTTTATAGTACAAAGCAAGGTCTTTCAACTGGAACTGTAGCAACTGTACAACCAATTCTTCTTTTGTGAAATTACTTAAATCAGGAACAAGACTTTGATCAAATTCAAAGATGTTTTCGTGCTCTGTCATCAGTTTTTCAAAAACTCCTGTTACCTGAGCCGAAATTACTTCGTCACCTGTAGGAATTTTCTTTTCTATGATGTCAATTTTCGTTGTAGATTTGATCTGCTTCAGCTTTCTGCTTTCTTCAGGCTTGATCAAAGACATAGAAATACCGTCTTTTCCAGCTCTACCTGTTCTTCCGCTTCTGTGTACAAAAACTTCAGGATCATCAGGTAAAGAGAAGTGAATAACGTGCGTCAAAGAGTTTACATCTAAACCTCTTGCAGCAACATCAGTCGCAACCAAAATATCGATATTTTTCAATCTGAATTTCTTCATTACCGTATCTCTCTGCGCCTGAGAAAGATCACCATGAAGAGCATCAGCTGCATAACCGTTCTGCATTAAAAAGTCTGCAACCTCCTGAGTTTCCATTCTTGTTCTACAGAAAATAATAGAATACTGATTAGGGTTTGCATCAATAAGTCTTTTAAGAGCTTCTTTTTTGTTACGGTAACCTACCACATAAAATTCATGCTTGATGTTCTTTTTAACTTCGTTAATAGAACCCACAGAAATACGGTGAGGAGTTGTAAGGTAACTTTTAGAAATTCTTTCTACTTCTTTGCTCATCGTCGCCGAGAACAAGAAAGTTTGTTTTGTTTCAGGAGTTTCGCTCAAAATTGTTTCCAATTCGTCTTTGAAACCCATAGATAGCATCTCATCTGCTTCATCCAAAACCAACCAGTGGATTTCAGAGAAATCAAGAGCTTTTCTGTTGATCAAGTCGATCACCCTTCCCGGAGTACCCACAATCACTTGTGGCTTATCTCTCAAAGAACGCATTTGATCCGTAATACTGCTTCCACCATAAACTGCTGTAGTTTTGATGTTTTTCATGTACTTCGAATAGTTGTTAATGTCTTTTGAAATCTGTAGACATAGTTCTCGTGTCGGGCAAAGCACCAAAAATTGGATTTTGCGACTCGTATCGTCAATCATGTCCAAAATCGGAAGCGAAAACGCTGCTGTTTTGCCTGTCCCTGTCTGCGCAAGTGCGATTAGATCGCGAATATCTGATTGAATAAAAGGGATAGTCTGTTTTTGGATTTCTGTCGGGCTTTCGTAACCCAGTTCGCCAATGGCCTTAAGGATATCAGGACTTAAATTGGTCTCCGTAAATAAATTCATTAATTGATATAAAATTTTTGCAAAGATACAACTAATTATTGGATAACGCTTTATCTAATATTAATGATTTGATAATTTTACTTTGGAAAAACCCAAGTATTTTTAAATTTACGCAAAAAAAGGATAAAAATTTTATTTTAAATTTAAACAAGTCTCAAATACATTCTATTTTATCGATTTATTTGAATTTTTCATTAATATTTATGAATCTTTAAATAATATAAAATAAATGCATTTCCCACCAATGCACAAATTATAATTGATGTCTGTTTTACAAATCATTCGAGCATTGCTTAGTGCGAAAATTCAAGGTCTCTACAGCGCAAAAACTAAAGTATGCTAAGATTTTTTTTTAAATTTGAATAAAATAAAAAACATGTCTGCCATAATCACTAATAAAACATTTGAATTCCTCAACAAACTGAAAAAAAACAACAATCGAGAGTGGTTTAATGAAAACAAAAATCTTTATACAGAAGCACAATCGGATGTTTTAAATTTTATCGAAAGTCTTATTTCTGAAATAGGAAAATATGATGAGAACCTATTGAAGATGGATGCCAAAAAATCAATGTTTAGAATCTACAGAGACACTCGATTTTCTAAAGATAAAATACCTTACAAAACAAATTTCGGAGCCTCACTAGGAATGGGAAAAGGTAATCAAAAAGGTGGATATTACTTTCACCTAGAACCAGGAAAATCATTTATTGCAGGAGGAATTTATATGCCGGAACCTTCTACTTTAAAAGCAGTACGCAAAGAAATTTCTTTATATGGAGATGATTTTCTTACAATATTAAATGACAAAAAATTTAAGAAATTATTCTCTGGACTGAGTGAAGACGACAAGTTGAAAAAAATTCCGCAGGGCTTTGAAAAGGAAGATCCTATGGGAGAATTTTTGAAGTTAAAAAGCTTTATTGTCGTTTACAATTTAAAAGACGAAGAAATTATCAACAAAAATGCAGCAGCCAATCTTTCAAAAATATTCGAAGTAATGAAACCCCTGAATGCTTTTTTAAACAGAGCTCTTGATTCTTAACAGAAAATTGAGACCAGGAAATATCAGAATATGGTACGACAATATTTTTACACAGGAGCTGAAAAATAGTTTACAATAATCTTTCAAAATAAATACCTGACAAAAACATCGTTGCCCGCTTACTAAAATAAAGCAGCAGATTAAATTGTCTCATTTTTCAGTATCTTTGTTCGCTTAAAGTTTTGTCAAAATGTCCTTATACCAGCAAATAGCCGAAAAACTACAATATATCAGTCCGAGTTTCTATAAACAGAGGTATTTTAAAAGTTTAAAAAATCTCACAAAAGAAAATTTTTCAGGTCGCAACGTTGAGCCGGAGCTTGTTTGGATTAAAGAGTATTTGCAGAACGACGCCGTAATCTTAGATATCGGAGCCAATGTAGGAACTTTTCTTTATCAGTTTGAAAACAAGCTGAAACACCAAAACATTTACGCTTTCGAGCCCAATAAAAAACTCAATATAAGACTGAAAAGACTTTTCCCTTCGATGAATATTTTTTCAGTGGCGCTTTCTGACGAAAATACGACTGCACAATTTAAAGTTCCAATCATTAAAGGAAAAATGGTTGCTTCAAGAGGAACCCTGAATACTTCTTACAAAGAAAAAGACGAAGAAAATTCTTACACAGAAACCGTAGAAGTGGTAAAACTGGATGATTGGACGAAATCTAAAAACATTCAGAAAATAGACTTCATCAAAATAGATGTCGAAGGAAATGAAATGAAAACTCTTTTAGGTGGAAAGAACACCATTCAGCAATTCAAGCCAACTTTGATGGTTGAAATGGAACAAAGACACCACAACCAGCCGATTTGGAACAAAATTTCAGAAGTGGAAAATTGGGGATTCGAAGCCAACTATCTCAACAGAAAGACATTTACCCTTGAAAAATTAACTGAAGAAATTTTACTTACAAACATCAGCGACGAAAAAAACAAAACCGACTACATCAATAACATTATCTTTATCCCGAAAAATCATTAAAATCTTATGAGTGTAGTTGCAAGACAAGGTTTTAAGTATTCGATAATTGGGTATTTAGGTTTTCTAATCGGAACCATTTCAGCGATTTTTATTTTCCCTAACGATTTTGAATTTTACGGAAAACTGAGATATATTTTACCAACCGCAGAAATGTTGGTTCCGTTTGTTGTTTTGGGTATTTCTTATTCTAATGTGAAGTTTTTCCACAAAGTAGAAAAGGATGGAAAAAAGCAAAATATGCTTTCCCTTTCTTTGGCCGCGATTCTGATTAACTTCTGCTTGTTTTCAATTGTCTTTTTTATTTTACCATACATTTTTCCTAATTTTAAAAATACCGAAGCCTGGAAAATTAAGGAAGTCATTCTTCCAATGATTTTACTTCTGTCATTCTGTACCATTTTCAATAAATATACTTCCAATTACAAACGAATCGTTGTTTCTAATATTTTCGATAATCTATTTCCGAAAATTGCCAATCTCGGAGCATTCTGTCTGGTTTTTTACTTTGCATTATCACAACAGATTGCCTACGCATTTTTCTTCGGAATGTTTGCCTTAATGCTTACAGGCTACATTTATTACACCAACAGGTTAGAAAAAATCAATCTTGATTTCAGCACAGAATATTTCAAAAAAGACGATTTCTGGAAAGAGTTTTCAAGCTATAGTTTTTTCGGTTTTTTAGGGACGTTCGGGAATTATTTAGCAATCAACAGCTTTATGATCGGCGAGTTTTTAGGAATGGAAGAAAACGGAATTTACTCAGTTTTGTATGCTTTGATTTCTTTAATATCTATTCCACAACTAGGATTATTTAACATTTCTGCACCAATCATCAGCAAAAACCTTGCAGACGGTGACATGGAAGAGCTCGACAGGTTTCATAAAAAGACATCTCTTTCACTGTATTTTCTTGGAGCCGTATTGTTTTCCTGTATTATGGTCGGTTTCCCTTTCCTTACGCATTTTATGCCCAAAAACGGTCTGCAGCTTCAGGAGTACACTCCGGTTATTTGGATTTGGGGCTCCGCTGTTCTGATTGATCTCGCAACAGGTTTTAACGGTAACATTATTTCGCTTTCGAAGTATTACCGTTTCAATATTTTGGTTATGCTTTTATTGGCAGGATTAACAATCAGCTTAAATCTATATTTCATTAACAATACTGAGCTCAAACTCATGGGAATTGCTCTGTCTACAGCAATTTCGCTTACGACGTACAATATCATTAAAATCATTTTCAATTATATCATGTTCAAGGTATCTCCGTTGAGCATTGAGATGATTTTCGTTTCGATTATCTGTACATTAGCGATTACAGTTGCCATTGTTTTACCAAATTTTGATAATCAATTCATCAATTTAGTTTACAAACCAGCTGTTGTTCTGATATTGATTTTTATTGGCAATCATTTTACCAAAATATTTCCGGTAGAGCAGTATCTGAATATAAAATTCATTAAAAGTGTCTTGAAATTTAAATAGAAATCAATTGATGTAGAATTACTTCAGCGTCTTTCTGAATTTTTTCTCTACTGAAATCTTGTTGAAAATTGTACTGAAAATTTTTAAGTTTTATAAACTGTTCAATCGCATTTTCTTCTTCCGGAATGATAAATTCAAGTTTTGACGAATAGTTTTTAGGAAAAACTGCAGGTTTACCATACTTGATGGCATCACCTAAATTTCCGGTCATTTTTGTCTTGCCGTAAATTTCTTTATTGCTGAAAAATTCTGTTTCCCTCTGAATAGGACACCAGAGAACATCAGCTTTTCGCATCCACTGATCGAAGTTTTCAGGAGAAACTCTTTCTGAGAAATACGTAATATTGATATTTTCGAGAGAGCGGCCAAGATTTATAATTTGTCTTAATTCATCTCCTGTCGCTTTTCCCAAAAAAACAAAAGTTAGATTTTCTTTATTATCGCAATTCTGAATGGTTTCAATAATATGCTTATAATTTCTTCTTTTCTGAGAAACTCCACCCGGAATTACAATAATTAAATCTTCATTTTTAGTTTTTTCAAAAGATTTCGTATAAAAAAGAGGCAGAAATTCAAACTGAACAGACGAAAATTCCTGATCAAGAACCAACTGATGTTTAGCTTTTGCGTACGTTTTATTTGCATAAAAAAGACCTTCTTTCCACCATAACTTCAAGCGGTAAATCAAATCATTTTTAAAAATATTTTTAATTAAATCTGATTTTGAAATTTTAGAAAAATTCAAATTATGAACAATAACCGAAGTATTATATTTCTCGCTTATGGCCAAAAAAGTATTGAAATAACGGTGAACCGTTCCAATGATCACTAAATCATATTTCTTTGTTGACAATTGATCTAGAATCATGGAAGAGTCTGATATATGAACAACCTCTTCTCCTTCTATAATTTGATTTTTAATCTTTTCAGAAAAATAATAATCTACAGAAAATTCTTTGGAATCATGCAGTAAATCAATAAAATCCTGTGCAATTTCTGCGTGGGTGTCGATTTCTATGTAGGCTATTTTTTTCAATCTAAAATTTTAAGTTTCGGCTAAGCCAAAGTAGATAATTTGCTTTAAGAAAACGTACTTCCCTCGACTCGCTCAGGATATGTCCGTTCTTATTCAATTTGAATTTACATCTTAAACCATTTCTTTTTGAACATACTCCAACGCTGCTCATTAATGATCTTCTGCTCGTTTTTTGAAATCTTCAACTCCAGATTTTGAGATTTGCACTTTTCGTACGAATTTATGATCTGAAACAGAAACGAGGGCGACTTTATTTTCATAGACTCCTTTGCCGCTGCAACATAAGTAAGAAATCGGTTTAATCCTAAAAAATAAAAATATCTACCGTAATAATCTGCAGGCTTTATCGTGTAATCTGCACCTTTTACTTTGATTAATTTCACATGTAATTCAGGTAAGACAATTTCTTCCCAACCTAAATTTTTAAGCAAAATAGAATCTATATTGTCCCAGCCTAAAGTCTCTCTCAAACCTCCAATAACTTCAAAACATTCTTTCCGGTAAGCTTTCATCGGGCCACGAACATGATGTTTATTGGAGTTGCCTTCATATACCCAATCCCCATTTTTTTCAACATAGAGTAAACCACCGACCAATCCGTATTCCGGGTGATTGACAAAAGCCCTCTCTACTTCAAAGAGATAGTTATCATTTAAAATAATATCGGCATCAAACTTACAGATGATATCAAAATCATCGATATTTTGAGTTTTTAGCCCATTTTTAAAAGCATTCACCACTTTTGAACCTGGCTGATGAGCAGATTTTTCGAGATCAATGGTTGCAAAACGAGAATCTGCATCTGTATATTTTTTGATGACTTCAGATGTTTTATCGGTTGAACCATCGTTCACAATCACTACTTTAAAATCCTTAAAAGTCTGTTGTTGTAAAGAATCTAGCGTGAAGGGAAGATGATCCTGTTCGTTGTGCGCGGGAATGATGATTAAAAATTTCAAATCGACTATTGAATTATTCTGTTGTGAAACGATTGAGTGATGTAAAAATTATATTATTTATTGTGCGGTCTCAGCATATTCTTGGGATCAAGAATTTCATCCAATCTCTCCTGAGAAAGCAGCATTTTTTCTAGCACCAGGTTATAGACGCTTTTTCCGGTCTCTAAAGCTTCTTTTGCGATCTGGGTAGATTGTTTGTAACCAATGTAAGGATTAAGCGCAGTTACAATACCAATGCTGTGTTTTACCATATTCAGACAAACCTCCTTGTTGGCCGTGATTCCGACCACGCATTTTTCACGAAGCGTATCGAGCGCGTTGCAGAGGAAGTGAATATTTTCCATAATGGCGTGTGAAAGAACAGGCTCCATTACGTTTAGCTGCAACTGTCCGGCTTCTGCAGCGAAAGTAACCGTCAAATCATTCCCAATTACTTTAAAGCAAACCTGATTAACCACTTCAGGGATTACAGGATTCACTTTTCCGGGCATAATGGATGAACCCGGCTGCATAGGTGGCAAATTGATTTCAGATAACCCGGCTCTCGGTCCTGAAGACAGTAATCTTAAATCATTACAGATTTTTGAAAGTTTCAAAGCCAAACGCTTCATCGCTGAAGAATATATGACGTAAGAACCAGTATCTGGAGTCGCCTCAACCAGATCTGGCGCTGAAACTACAGGATACCCTGTAATCTCTGCCAAATTTTTAGCACAAAGTGTGGCGTACCCTACCGGAGCATTGATTCCTGTGCCGATTGCAGTGGCGCCCATGTTGACCTCAACAAATAGATTAGCATTGTTGTTTAATTTAGAAATATCTTCTTCTAATGTGGCAGCAAAAGCTTCAAACTCCTGCCCCATCGTCATCGGAACCGCGTCCTGAAGCTGCGTTCTACCCATTTTGATTACATCCTGAAACTCCACGCCTTTTGCCCTAAAAGCTTCAACAATTTTTTTCAGTTTTTCAACTAAAGTTTCGTTCATCTGCAACAATCCCATTTTGATGGCCGTAGGATAAGCATCATTCGTAGACTGTGAAAGGTTGATATGGTCATTGGGGGAACAAAATTCATAATCACCTTTATTCTTTCCTAATTTTTCTAAAACTCTGTTGGCAATTACCTCATTAGCATTCATGTTGATTGAAGTTCCTGCACCACCCTGAATCATATCAACAGGAAACTCAGTGTGGAATAATCCGCCAATTAATTCATCGCAGGTTTCAGCTATTTTCAAATACAGATCCTGATCGAGTAAACCCAATTCATAATTGGTTTTAGCAGCTGCCTTTTTCACAAAAGCCAAACCTTTTATAAATTCGTGATATGATGAAAGAAGCTGTCCTGATATTTTGAAATTATTGATTGCTCGCTGTGTCTGAACTCCGTAATAAGCGTCTAAAGGAACATTGAGTATACCCAGTAAATCACTTTCCTGTCTGAAATTTTCCATTAAAATAGTATTAACAGTTTAATTTTATGTAAATGATAAAAAACGCACCATTTCAAAGATGCGCTCACTATTTATTTTGTGGGATATTTTTGATTCAACGACTGCAAAATTGCCCAAGTTTCCGCATCTAAAACACCACTGTAATTTTGTGGTCTGAAGTGATATTGAAGAGCTTCAATTGTTTTTTTTGTAGCATCATCCCATGTTCCGTTTGGCAGGATATCATAACCAAATTTTTGCAAAGCTGTCTGTACGATAAAAATAAATGATGGTTCATTATACTTTGTGTCAATATCGCTCTGAGCTAAAGTAATAAAATTCTGTTTTGTCATCTCATCATACCACATTCCTATCTGATATTCGTCGTATAATTTTTTCCAAGGAAAAAGTGGTCCCGGATCCTGTTTTCTTGTCGGTGCGATATCTGCATGCGCCAAAACATTGGTAGCCGGAATATTATACCGTACCACAATATCTTTTGCCAAAGCGGCTACTTTTTTAATCTGATCATCACTGAAGGATTCAAAAGTTTTCACTCCCGTGGCATCAGCTCTGTAGCCCATGTTTACAATTTCTATTCCTATCGAAGTATCGTTAAGATTCTTATCGCTACGCCATGCACTTACACCGGCATGATAAGAACGTTTGTTTTCGTCAACCAACTGGTAAATTTCGTTATCACCCAAATTGTTCACCAAATAATGGGCACTAACAGACTGCTGGGTAAGAACCTCAATTGATTTATCATCCGGTAAAACCGTATAGTGTAAAATCAGATATTTTTGTCTGAAATTTTGCCCAATTGCAGGGAAATGAGTTTTCACCACTTTGTAGCCTGCAGGCTTTGCAGAAACGATAGAACCGTAGCTAATAGTGTTGTCATTTTTGGTAATATCTGCAATATTCGTTCTGAAAAATTCCACCCCATGCTCTGTTGCCACTTCAGGTTTATTTTTTTCTGTAGGCGCTGGTTTTACAGTAGTTTTTGCTTGTGATGTAGACGTCCTAGGCTTATAAGTGCTTTTCTTTACATTTTTCTGTGAAGTGCACGAAAAAACGAGACTACTTAAGCCGATGATATATAATGTTTTACGCATTAGTTTATTTTTTTAACCGATTATCTCCTCAAAAATACACAATTTTTTTCTGAAAATTATTTGGTAAATAAGGAAATCTATTCTATATTTGCACTCGCAATAACGGAATAGCGATCATTCAAAAAAACGTTATAACAGGAGAGTTGCCTGAGAGGCCGAAAGGACATGTTTGCTAAACATGCGTACTGGTAACGGTACCAAGGGTTCGAATCCCTTACTCTCCGCAGCAAGAAAAATTCGGGGCGTAGCGTAGTCCGGTCATCGCGCCTGGTTTGGGACCAGGAGGTCGCAGGTTCGAATCCTGCCGCCCCGACTGTTTTAGTAATTTTCTCAAAATTACAAATGGGTGCGTAGCTCAGCTGGATAGAGCATCTGCCTTCTAAGCAGACGGTCTCAGGTTCGAATCCTGACGCGCTCACAAAAAAACTCACAATAGAATTGTGAGTTTTTTTTTGCTTTACACTAGAACACTCTTAATACCAAGTCTGAAATCCTTTAATTGTAAATTCTGATTTTAAGAAAATATACTGAGTATTTATTTTTAAACATTTCTGAGAATTCGTAATGTAAATGGATTTATTTTGGAAAAAGAAAAACCCATCTTTCCTTACATTAAAATCACACTCATCAACATTCATTTTTATTAATTCAGCCTTCAAACTTTCACCTATATTTTCAATTCCGTTTTGAGAGTAATTCTTATTGGATGTATGCTCTAAATTTTTAATATCCTTTATTGTTATTTTTGAGAAGGCTTCATATAATTTTTTTTCGACATTTAAATTTATAATAAATGACATTAAAACTATAAATAACAGTGAAAATCTTATTAATATTTTTTTCATTTTTGAAACGAGGTAAATCAATGATTCTTAGCAAGGTAAAGTTAATATTAAATATGATTAAAAATCTTAATTAAAACTTATTTTACATTTTATTTTTTAATTACAAAAAAAACTCTATCTTTGCACCCACAAAAAACAAGGTAATATTTGTTTTAGATGACCTTTTATCGGGGCGTAGCGTAGTCCGGTCATCGCGCCTGGTTTGGGACCAGGAGGTCGCAGGTTCGAATCCTGCCGCCCCGACTTTTAAGTAATTTCACAAAATTACAAATGGGTGCGTAGCTCAGCTGGATAGAGCATCTGCCTTCTAAGCAGACGGTCTCAGGTTCGAATCCTGACGCGCTCACTAAAAAGAGAAATCAGTATTGGTTTCTCTTTTTTATTTCTACATCATGCGTCTCTGCAATATACTTTCCTTTGACCTTACCTCTATAATTATATTATTCAAAAGCTAGTGGCTAGAATAAACCTTCGAACTTTCCCAACCAATTATCAGCTGTTTCCTGTCACTTCCCCACATATAACCTCCTATTTTTCCCGAAGATTGGATCACCCTATGACAAGGAATCAAAAACGCTACAGGATTACTTCCTATTGCTGTTCCCACCGCTCTTGAGGCTTTCGGATTTCCAATTTTATCAGCTAAGTTTCCATAAGTTGATAATTTCCCCATCGGAATAGTGAGTAAACTTTCCCAAACTTTGAGCTGAAAATCAGTTCCTTTCAAATGTAATTTAATCGTATTAAGTTTTGACCAATCTTTAGTGAAAATTGACAGAGCATTTCCCTGAAAACCATCCTGTTTTTCAGAAAAAGAGGCATTGGGAAACTTACTTTCTAAATCTCCAAATCCGTTTTCTTTATTTTCTGTGAAAGCCATATAGCAGATTCCTTTATAGGTAGAAGCTATGATAATTTCCCCAAACGGACTTTTATAAAAACTGTAGTTGATATTTAGATGCTTTCCGCCATTTTTATATTCTGCCGGTGACATTCCTTCAATGTTCACAAATAAGTCATGTAATCTGCTCGTACTTGAAAGCCCGGTCTCTAAAGCTGCATCAAACAGCGTTGCTTTTTCTTCTTTCAATAACTTTTTTGCGTGCCCAAGACTGATGAACTGCAGAAACTTCTTCGGACTTGTTCCCGCCCAATCGGTAAATATTTTCTGAAAATATGCAGGACTTAGATTAACCTTCTCAGCCACCTCATCCAAATTCGGCTGAAGTTTAAAATTACTCTGAATAAATTCAATTGCTTTAGCAATTCTTTGATAATCTATTTCGTCCTGTGTTGGCATTTCATTTATTTTATTGTACAAATTTCCAAAGAAAAACTGAATAAAAAAATCCATTTCCTGCGGAAATGCAATATATCCAGCTTTGTAAACATCGTGATCTTACACCAAATGCTTAATGAATGAACTCTAACCAAAGAAGTTCATAATAAAACTTTATTTTTGCATAAAATAAAGTTTATGTCATTAAAAGCTGTGCTGTTCGATATGGATGGCGTTATTGTAGATACAGAACCCCTGCACAGAAAAGCGTATTTTAAAACATTTAATCAACTGGGAATCGACGTTTCCGAAGAACTTTACACCTCTCTGACGGGTGCTTCAACGAAAAGAGTTTGCGATACTTTAATTGATACATTCAGTCTTTCTCAAACCTATGAAGAAATTGCTGCAATCAAAAGAGCTCATTTTAAAGATTACTTTTATAATGACCATGAATTTGATTTGATTTCTGGAGTAAGAGAATTGATTCAGCATTATTACGAAAACGGAGTTACTTTAATCCTGGCTTCATCAGCAACGATGACCACCATTAATATGGTTTTTGAAAAGTTTGAACTTGAAAAATACTTCAGTGGAAAAATCAGCGGTGCCGATTTAAAAGAATCAAAACCTCACCCTGAAATTTTCATTAAGGCAGCTGAAATGGCAAATGAGTCTATTGACAACTGTATGGTCATTGAAGATTCTACCAATGGAATTTTAGCAGCTCACAGAGCAGAAATTTTCTGTTCAGCTTATAAAAGCTTTCATACCCACAATCAGGACTACAGCCTAGCAAATATGGTGGTTTCAGATTACTCTGACTTGGAAATTGATAAGATTTCAACATATTTCAAATAAAAAGATGGCTCTCACAAATTTGAGAGCCATCTTTTTATACATTTTGACTAAAGCCAATCGAATTTATTATCTTTTATAAAACGGGCTTCCTCCGACAAGCTCAGGATGGCATACCCATTCCATTGAATGATTTAGTATCCTAAAATCTTCAAAATATCTTCAGGTTCCTGTCTTTCTCTAAAGATTTCATATTGGAATTCTCCATTTTCGTCTTTCTGGATCAGAATATGTCTTGGTTGAGGCATCAAACAGTGGTGAACTCCGCCATAACCACCAATTGTTTCCTGATATGCTCCCGTATGGAAAAAACCGATATATAGAGGTTTTGTATCGCTGAAAACAGGTAGATAAATGGCATTGGTATGCTGCTCAGAATTATAGTAATCATCTGAGTCACAAGTTAATCCACCCAAGAAAACTCTTTCATAAGAATCTTCCCAACGGTTTAGAGGAAGCATTATAAAGTGCCTTGAAATCGCCCAGGTATCAGGAAGAGTAGTCATGAAAGATGAATCAATCATGTTCCATTTTTCTCTGTCGTTCTGACGTTTCTGAGAAATGATTTTATATAAATTCGCACCGCTTTCACCAACAGTAAAGCTTCCGAATTCAGTATAAATATTCGGTTCTTCCACTCCTTCTTCTTCACAGAATTTCTTGATCTGAGAAACGATTTCTTCTACCATGTATTGATAATCGTAATCGAAATTCAGAGAAGTTTTAATTGGAAAGCCACCACCGATATTCAGTGAGTTCACTTCCGGAGCAATTTTCTTCAAACGTGCATACACACGAAGACATTTATACAATTCATTCCAGTAATACGCTGTGTCTTTGATTCCGGTGTTGATGAAAAAGTGAAGCATTTTCAACCTTGCGTTCGGATGCTCAGCAATTTTCTGAGAATAGTAAGGGATAATATCTTTATATCCGATCCCTAATCTTGAGGTATAGAATTCAAACTTCGGTTCTTCCTCAGAAGCGATTCTGATTCCGATATCGAAAGTAGTGTCTATACTTTCAGTTAATTTATCAAGCTCTCTGTAGTTATCCAAAATAGGAGTAATATTTTCAAAACCACTGTTGATCATATCTGAAATTTTCGCCAGATAATCATCGGTTTTAAAACCATTGCAGATCACTTCAATATCTTTGGTCACTTTACCTTCGTTGTAAAGAGATTTTACAATATCCATGTCGTAAGCAGAAGAAGTTTCAATGGAAATATCATTCTTCAAAGCTTCTTCAATTACAAATTTGAAATGGCTGGATTTTGTACAATAACAGTATCTGTAGTTTTTTTTGTAATCGATTTTCTCAAAAGCTTCCTTAAACCAGCCTTTTGCTTTCTGAATATTTTGAGAAATCTTCGGGAGGTAACTTACCTTAAGAGGCGTTCCAAACTTTTCAACAACTTCCATCAAAGGGATATCGTGAAAAGACAAATTGTTCTCAGAAACATTGAATTCTTCCGTTGGAAAATACAATGTCTGATCAATAAGTTCCGAGTATTTTATTTTCATTTTTTGACAAGTGAATTAAGAATGCAAAATTGCTAAAAAAGTTTGATTTTTTAGTTTAAATTTTCTTAAAGTTTTCACAGATTTGAAATTAGTAAAATCGTTATTTTCTATGTAAAAATCATAGATAATTTCGACCAACAAACAAGAGTAAATCTCCTTTTTGATATTCAATAGAAACATCATCTTCAACCGCAAAATTTCTCGTCCCGATTCTTGTGGTAATATTCAGATTTTCATTAGTTAATGGCCAGTTCAGACCATTCGTTATTACCCCTTCAACATTCGGAAAAGGATACAGTGAAATGAGTTTATTTTTCACATCCTTTAAAACAATTTTTTTTGGAATAAAAAAATACTCAGAAAATTCATCATGAAATTTGATCTTTAAATTTTCTTTGAAGCTGTAAGCAACCGTGAGATTTCCTAAAAAATGATCCTGCTCTCCTCCACTTCCGCCAAAAACATCGATGTCTTTAAATCCTTTTTCCAAAATAATCTCTAAAGCTTTATGAAAATCGGTTTTTTCCTGATCCGGAGTGTAAATGAATTTATCTTCATATACATTTTCGTCAGCTCCCGAATGCGAGTCAAAATCACCAGAGATGAAATCTAATTTTTCTAAAGGAAAATCAAGCTCTTTCAAATAGTGAAATGCGCCGTCTGTACACGCAATAAGACCGTATTTTTCAGGATTTGGAAATGATTTCGGAGCGTCACCATTAATGAAAAGTAATACTTTATCTTTCATTAGGATTCCAATATTCTTCCGGTTCGTCGTTGATTTTTGAAATATATCTTGCCAAGACGAAAAGATAATCTGAAAGTCTGTTTAAATATTTAATCAACTCAGGGCGCACTTCTTCAGATTCATTTAAAAAAACCAATGAACGTTCTGCTCTTCTGCAAATCGTTCTTGCAGCGTGTAAAAAAGTAGCAGATTTTCCGCCTCCGGGAAGAATGAAATATTGTAAAGGCTCTAATTTTTCTTCAAAAGCATCCATCCAATTTTCGAGTTCTTCAATTTCTGTATCGGAAATAATTAATGGAAGTCGAGATTTCCCGTTCGCCAGCATCAGTTTATCCACTGGAGTTGCAGCCTCTGAACCGACTGTAAATAGATCAAACTGAATTTTCTTCAGTTGTTTCAGGACCTCCTCATCCGTAATATGGCTTTTTGAAATTCCGATAAACGAATTAAGTTCATCAATATTTCCGTAGCTGTCAACTCTCGCACTGGCTTTTGAAACTCTGGTTCCTCCATATAAAGCGGTTTGTCCTTTATCTCCTGTTTTGGTATAAATCTTCATTGGTAAAATATAATTATTCTGAATGCCCAATTAATCACGGCAGTTTCATCTTACTAAATTAGTTTTTTTTACAAAAAGGAAAAAATGAAAACCCAAATGTTCTGAAAAAAACTGAATTCCTAGCCCGGATAGAAGCGGCATCCTTTTTTTCAAAAAAAGATACAGCGGATAGCCGGAATAGCTCCTAAAAAAAACACTTATTACCCATTACTCATAATAAAAGACCAACCCCGAAAGACTGGCCTCATTCAAAATTATTTATCTACCTCTACATATCTACTATTGAAACATTTGTGTATCGGATATCCATCTAACGTGAGAAATATTTAATTATTTGAAAAAAATTAAAATAATTTTTAAACATCAAAAATCCTACTGACAAACTGTTGTCATCGACCTCAATTATCTTTGTCATAAGATTAACAACTTAAAACAAAAATTATGACAACTACAGCAAATGCAACGACACAGTTTATCTCTTCAGCACAGTTATTAGAGCACTGGCAAGGACACAGAAACCTGACAAGAAGAGTCATTGAAATGTTCCCTGAAAAGGAATTATTCGAATTTTCGATTGGTGGAATGAGACCGTTTGCAAAATTAGCAGTGGAATTAATCAGCATTGCAGGTCCGGCTTTAAAAGGAATTGTTGAAACACAAATTGAGGAATTTTCTGAAGAAGCTTTTCAACCGAAAACGAAAGAAGAAATTCTTGCAAAGTGGGATTCTGAAACGGAAGTAATCAATCATTATTTTAATCAGATTTCTGAAGAGCGTTTTCAGGAAACGTTCAACTTATTTGGCCAGTATGAGTTTCCGGTGTATCAGAACATTCTGTATTTTGTGGATAACGAAGTGCATCACCGTGGACAAGGTTATGTTTATCTGAGAGCTTTGGGAATTGAACCACCATTTTTCTGGGAAAGATTTAGTCTCTAATTAAATTTAAAAAAAGCTTTCGGAATTTCTCTGAAAGCTTTTTTTTATTTAAAGATCTACAATACTGCCATTTACAATAGGTTTTACAAAAAATTGCATCGAGAAATTTTCGATTAAATAGCTGTCAGTGGTTCACTGGTTCTCGGTACATTTTTCTACTCTGTGCTGCAAAAATACTCGAACTGACGAGTTGAAATCTAGTCGGGTAATACAGATTGGAAAAATTTTCTGATATTTTCTTTTAGTTTAATAAAAATCTCAGAAGTTCCGAATTCTTTGTTGTCATAGCCAATCGGAAATCCTTTTTCAACATATTCGTTGTTTTTATTTACAGTTAATACCTGAAAATCATTATTAACTTCACCTAAATGATCAGTATGAATGTCTAAAAATTTCACATGAGCATTTTTAGAAAAATCAAGCTTTTTCAGATCAATGCTTTTTACCTCTTTTTTGAGGTCAGAACGAAAAGTAAGACTCATATTTTTCACATCAATCACAGTTTGCCATTCTCCTGCATGAATTGAATTTAAAATATTCCAGGCATACTTAACCGGTTTTTGGTCATATCTGTAGTTTTGCAATAGGTAATACGCACGGTTGTAACGGTCTTCCCATTTTCCCTGCTGGGCAAAATCAAATTTTTCATCTCCGCCCAAGAAATCAAATTTCTGAGCAGTTTGAAAATCTTTTGTGTATTGATTGTTGCATAAAAGTGGCATCGGCATTTCTTTATCCGTAAGCACTTTATATTTTCCGTCAAGCAAAGCGATGGTTGCTGAGTTCCCTTTGGCATCAGTGACAAAAAAATGACTTCCTGCTGCATTAGGCCACCAGTCGATATTCGGTCCATCATTCAAATGATCTACAACTTCTTTAACAGTTTTATATTGATCTAACTGATACTGGATCCACTGTGCCCAAAACATATTCGATTGTTTCGGATTAAAAACTTTCGTGGTTGCTTCGAGATACAGTTCTACAAGAAAAAGTCCTTTTTCATTGACTCCATAACACGGAAAATCATATCCTAAAAGATTAAAAGTGACGGAACCGTATTTTGAAATCCATTGTTTTTTGGAATTTAAATGGTCTGTCGTCAGATTTTCCCAGCTGATATTTCTTTTCTGAACATGCCGCTTGTTGACGACAATCATTCCGGGCATTGTTTTCCAGTTTTCATTAAAACCGACCACGCAATAATCTTTTCCTTTCAGTAAAAATGCTGAGCAGGCCAATGCAAAAGAGGAGTAAGTAAAAGAAATCAACAGTAAACTTCGTAAAAATAGGGTCTTCATTTATTTAAAATCTTTCGCAATTTTAGTAATTAAATTATTCATTTTGGTCTTCAATAATTCCGGTTCCAGAATTGTGGCGTAGTCTGCAAAAGTAATCAGCCAGCGCGGAAATCCTTCGTCGATCCATTCTGTTTCGAAGGTCATTTCTATTCCCTTTTCGGTTTCTTTTTCTTCAATCAATCCATAATAGCTTTTAGAATTGATTAAATAGCCCATTATTTTTTTATCAACCAGCAATTTAACTTTTGTAGTCGTTTTTGAGGCCACCCTTCGATGGTCATTGATTTTTCCATATTCCTGAAAAAAAGAAACTTCTGTTTTTGAAATTTTCAAAATTCTGTCGACCCTGAACTGCCTGAAATCTTTTCTCAGCGTACAAAAAGCCATGATATACCAGTAGGTAAATTCGTAAAAAATTCCAATCGCTTCAATGGTACGATTTGAAACTTGTGCACCAACACTCTGATATTCAATAGAAAGTTGTTTTTTCTCTGCAATACTTTCCAGAATAATCGGAATCACGTTTTTTATGGAATCATCAGATTTTGGACTGTAATCAAAAATATCAATCTGATTTTCAATATTCTGAATTAAATTTTTATCTGAATTTCTTAAGACCGAACGCAGCTTTTCCATTGCAGTTTTATAATGGTTTCCCAAACTTTCATGTGAAAATTTCTGCATCAGTTTTTCAGCCGTAATAAAACTTAAAACTTCTTCTTTAGTAAACATCACAGGCGGAAGTTTGTAGCCTTCCATCAAAGAATAGCCGCTCCCCGCTTCACCCACAATCGGAATTCCCGCATTTTCCAAAGTTTTTACATCACGGTAAATCGTTCTTACACTCACTTCAAATTTCTCTGCCAAATCCTGTGCTCTCACAATCGGTTTTGACTGTAATTGGGTTAGAATTGCGGTGACGCGGTCGAGTTTTTTGAGGTAATGGTCGTTCATTATTATGCAAATGTAATCTGTAAGTTTTTAAACGCAAAGATTTATTTTTTGTGTGATATCTAAAGGAGCAAAGGGTAATTGATAAATTGATTTTAAGATATCTTTTTTCAAGCTTAGGCGACTTGTCACAACCTTTGCTCCTTAAAAATGTGGTGCTTTTAATTAAACTTTGTGTTAATAATGCAACGGAAAATTCCAGTCGTGTAAATTATAAAATGTCAATTGACAAAACTAATTCTTAAAAGAATTTACCAGTTTATCCAGATTTAAGCTTCTCGCGGAAGCATCAAAAATTTCTCTGTACGTTCCGTTCATTTGCACCAGCTCATCATGTGTTCCGCTTTCTACCACTTCGCCCTTTTTCATCACATAAATTTTATCTGAGTCTAAAATCTGTGAAAGTGAATGCGAAATAATCACCACCGTTCTTCCTTCTTTGATGGCATCCAAAGAGTTTTTGATCTGTTCCGTGGCAATGGAATCTAAACTTGCTGTAGGCTCATCTAGGAAAATAATCGGCGGGTTTTTCAAAAACAATCTTGCAATTGCAATTCTCTGTTGCTGTCCACCAGAAAGCTGGGTCGCATCATGTTTATATTTTTCACGAAGATCCATAATCTGATCATGGAGGTATGCTTTTTTTGCAGCTTCCTGAATTTCTTCAAAACTCGCATTCATATTTCCATAGCGGATGTTGTCTTCGATACTTCCCTGGAAAATGTGATTCTTCTGTAATACCAAACCGAGATCATTTCTCAAAAACGAGTTTTCAAAATCATTGAGATCAACATTATCCAAGATAATTTCTCCGGAATCGGGAAGATAAAATTTACACAAAAGATTAATGATAGTAGATTTTCCGGCTCCACTCAATCCGACCAAGGCTGTTGTTTTGCCATTTTCTATGATCATGGAAACCTTGTTTAATGCTTTCGTACCGTTCGGGTAGGTAAAATTGACGTTTTTTAATTCGAAATTCCCCTTGATTTTATTTTCAATGAAATTTCCGTTAGGCTCTTCTTCGTTTTCAGCATTTAGAATATCGAAATATCCCTCTGCATAAATCATCGCATCATTCATATCATCGTAAATTCTGTGCAACTGTCGAATGGGTGCGGAAACATTATTAAATAACATAATATGAAGCATAATGGCACCAATTGTCATTTGTTGATCCAAAACCAGATAAACCGTCAAAAGTATAATCAAAACAACGCCGAACTGTTCGATAAAAGTCTTTAAACCATCATAAATAAAATTGGTTTTCCTTGTAAACATCTGACTGTCCATCAACTTCATCTGAAGATCATACTGTTTTTTTCCTTCAAATTTTTCACGGACAAAACTTTTAATCACCATAATTGAATTGATTAAATTTAAAAGTCCTGAAGTTTTCTGTTCGCGCTGATTTCTCAACTGGCGACGAACCCCACCCAGTTTTTTTGCCTGTAACGAACTGATATAAAAATAAATAGGAACGATAACCGTCGAAACAATTCCTACATACACATTTTGCATATACATGATAATCAAAGCTATAAATGCATTTGAAAATAAGGGAAGCATATCAATAAAGAAGTTCTGAACCAATTTTGTCAGGCTTTCAATTCCGCGGTCTATTCTAATTTGAAGTTTTCCTGATTCATGGTTTTCGTCATTAAAATAAGCAACTTTATAGGTTAAAATTTTGTCGATTGCAGACTGAGCTAAAACTGAACTTACGTTAATCCTTATTTTTTCACCATAAAATTTCTGTCCAAAATTGATGAAAATATTAAGCAACTCTTTCCCTAACAAGATGATAGAAATGATAATCAAAATATGAATCCCTTCATTCATCGGATTAGGCAAATGCGTCAGTTTTGTTACTTCATCAACTGTATATTTTAAAACCAACGGATTGACCTGAGCTGCCAAAGCGCCGAGAAAAGTCAGCAATAGAGTTCCGTAAATCATCGGACGATACGGCTTTATAAAAGGAACTAGCTGTTTGTAGATTCCAAATAAAGTAACGGTTCTGTTGAAGGGTTTTGCCATGAATTGGTGTTAAGAGAAAAACGTACCATTTCCCAGAGAAAAGGTACGTTTTATTATATTTTTCAGCAAACAATTTTGCTTTTAATTTACATTTTATCCTTCGTATACATAGGTCGTCAGATAATGCAATTCAGATTTACTAGCAGCTTTTGATTCAGCCTCTGCTTGCTCCAAAGAATATTGTGAATTGATTTCTTTACGCTGGAAAACAAAAGAATTATTAGCATTTTTATCTACTACATCAGCGAAAATATGTTCGATTTCAGAATTCGCTAACGAAGCAAAGCTGATATCTTCAAAACCATACATCAGTCTTAAATCATCATATTGCGCAAAATTTTCATTCACAAAACTCTGCAGTTGAGATTTAGAATCAAAATTGCCTGCCCAAATATTGTAGGCGTACGTTTTCTTGCTCGGTTTGTCGAAAATACTTTGGTAAACAAAATTTTCACCCAGATACGCTTCTCTTACCTGCGGGTCGTTTGCCAGTTCTTCAGGTAAACCTTCTTTCAGGATTTTACCTTCAAACATAATATAGGTTTTGTTGGTGATCGCCAACGTCTGCTGTACGTTATGGTCGGTAATCAGGATTCCGATGTTTTTATCCGTCAAACTTCTTACAATTTTCTGAATATCTTCTACGGCAATCGGGTCAACTCCCGCGAATGGCTCATCCAATAAGATAAAGCTGGGACTCGTTGCCAGACATCTTGCAATCTCCGTTCTACGTCTTTCACCACCGGAAAGTAAATCTCCACGGTTTTTTCGGACGTGCTGTAAAGAAAACTCTTCAATCAGCTCATCACATTTAATCTGCTGTTCGCGTTTTGACAGCTTGGTTAGCTGCAAAACGCCCATGATGTTATCTTCCACAGACAATTTTCTGAAAACAGAAGCTTCCTGAGCCAGGTAACCGATTCCTTTTTGGGCTCTGCGATACATTGCATCAGTCGTGATTTCTTGTTTATCTAGGAAAATTTTTCCGGAAGTCGGCTTTACCAAGCCTACGATCATATAAAATGAGGTCGTTTTTCCGGCTCCGTTCGGACCGAGCAAGCCAACAATTTCTCCCTGCTTAACTTCTACAGAAACGCCTTTTACAACTTTTTTCGGACCGTATTCTTTGATTAAGTTTTCTCCTCGTAAAATCATAGGAGCAAAGATAAAGTTTTTTTGAATTTAAATTTCAGATAAAAAAATGACTGCGCGAGTTTTATGATATTTTAATAAATCAAATTGAACATCCGCAATTTGTCATAACATTTAATTTAACGCAAAGCCAAACAAAGAATTTTAAATCTTGATCGTTGTTAAGTTATTCAAAGGCGTAAACTTAACAATGAAATACAATGTATTCTTAATGACGACAAATTGTGGACAATCGTATAAATCAATGTTAATTTTTCAGTAATCTTAAAATCTTCTGTAACGATGAAGATTTTAATACTACTTATCAAAAACAATGAACAAAATTTATTATGGAAAATTACGGTTACACAAAAGACGGCAATAGTCAACAACAAAATAACATGCCTTATAAATCAGAAAAGAAAATTCCGGCTGCGCTTCTGGGTCTTCTAGTCGGTTGGCTAGCTTTAAATAAATTCTATTTGGGATATACAAAAGAAGGAATAATTCAACTGGTTTTAAATGTCGTTACCTGTGGAGTAGCATCAATTATCCCATTTATCGAAGGAATTCTCTATCTTTTTATGAGCGATGAACAATTTGACAATACCTATGTTCACAACAAAAAAGGCTGGTTGTAATTCTAATATAAATTTTCCTTTTACGAATCTGATCAATTGATATTTTTCTTAAATTTAAATCACTAATCACATTTTAAATTTATGGAAAATAACCAACAATTAACAGAGTTACTTGCATTGGATCTCGGAGTTACTCTGATCAACCGCAGACCTTATGCAAAAGAAGTTTTCAAATGGCAGGATATCGACCTTCTTCCCCATTCTTCTGCAGACACATTGCTTTGTGAAATTTATGAATGGAATGGCAGAAACTGGAGAACAACCAACAACAATCTGATTGGTTTTCTCTTCTCCGACCAACAATTGAAAACCGTGAAAGAACAACTTTTGAATATTCCTAAACATCCGGCTTTAATTCCTGATTTTGAGTTTACCAAAGAAAGTATGGTAGAATACGGTTTGTCTTTACCATCTCTATTTAATATTGGAATCAATGGAAATATCAACAGTGCAAAAAGTTTTTCAGTACGCGTAAACGGAGTGACAAAATCCAGAATCACCAATATTGATTCTCCCGGCATTGAAATTTTAAGGAAATATTCTGAATTTACTGATGCAGAATCAAAAATGTATAGGAAGAATATTAAGTTTAATTATTTAAGCACGTCATTATTCTATGCAGAAAGTGTAGAAATTTTCCTTGAAAAGGAATCGGGAGTCGGGTTAGATGTCAGTTTTCAGACTCAGGATGTAGAAGTTGAAGCCAAAGTTGATACGGATACTAAAAAACATTTTGTTTTAAAATATTCTGGAAATCAGTCTCCTTTTGCAGCAAAATTTACCAAAGGAAAAGATTTTGACTTTAAATAGTTTTTTAAAGGTTAAAAGTTATGAATTATAAGTTGAAATATTATCGTTCAACTCATAATTCATAACTGATAACTCTTGACCTATTTTCTATCTGTTTAAAAGAATCGCAGCTTCTTTAGCAGCATACGTGAAAATCATGTCTGCTCCTGCTCTTTTGAAGCATGTTAAACTTTCAATGATGGCTTTGTCGTTATCTAACCAACCGTTTTGAGCCGCAGCTTTCAGCATGGCGTATTCTCCGCTTACATTGTAAACGGCAATCGGTAAATCGATGGCTTCACGTACTTTTGAAACGATATCCAAATACGGCAAACCTGGTTTAATCATGATGATATCCGCTCCTTCTTCCACATCTTTAAAAACTTCATTTAATGCTTCACGAGAGTTGTGAAAATCCATTTGATACGTTTTTTTATCTTTCGGGATTTCCATATTATCTTTCGGTGCGCTGTCTAAAGCACTTCTGAAAGGTCCATAGAACGAACTTGCATATTTTGCAGCATAGCTTAAAATTCCTACATCGTGGAAACCGCTTTCTTCCAACGCTTCACGAATCGCCAAAACTCTTCCATCCATCATATCGCTTGGTGCCACAATATCTGCACCTGCTTCTGCGTGGGAAACAGACATCCTTGCCAATGCTTCGTTGGTTTCATCGTTCAGTATTTTTCCATTTTCTATAATTCCGTCATGACCATACATTGAATAAGGATCTAAAGCAACATCCGGCATAATCACCATTTCAGGAACCGCATCTTTTATTGCTCTAATGGTATTTTGCATTAAACCATCTTTGTTCCAGGCTTCTTTTCCGGTATTGTCTTTTAAGTGATCTGACACTTTCATGTACAGATTGACTGCTTTTACACCTAAAGAAAACAATTCTTTACATTCTTTGACCGTTAAATCAATGCTTCGTCTGAAAATTCCAGGCATCGAAGAAATTGCCTCTTCTTTGTTTTCACCTTCCATTACAAAGATTGGCATTACAAAATCGTCTGTAGAAAGGCTGCATTCTCTCACCAAGCCTCTCATAGATTCATTCACTCTCAATCTTCTATTTCTTGAATACATCATTTTGGAATACTTTTTGTTTAATTTATTGCAAATTTAATATAAGTTTTACAAAAAACTGTTGCAGATGATTGTAGAATTTATTAGTTTTGTTAGTAATAATTATGCAAAATATCTGCGGATGAAAAAACTTTTACTTTTAATTATATTTATGGGTGCATTTGTTGGTTTTTCCGACAATGTTAAGGCACAGATAAAAGAGCCATCTTCTATATCACAAAAGTCTGATGATGGAGTTCTTACTGCGTATCCAAACCCAGCAAAAGATTTTTTGGTGGTAAAAGCCAAAGATTCTTCTCTAAAAATCAAATCAGTTATTTTCTACTCTATATTAGGAACACAAGTGGCCAATTACAATGTGAATACGAATAGGGCTGAAATCAACATTGAAAAATTAAAACCTGGAAAGTATCTAATACGTTACATTCTCAGTGACAATACACAAAAAGTTACTCAAATAGTAAAACAATAATATTAAATCCTGATCAACATCAGGATTTTTTCTTTTAGCAAAATTCTTTTAATTCCGTAACTTTCGGATTATTTTTATACCCATTATAAAAAACAACTGAATGCTAAAAGCTGAACATATTACTAAAACCTACAATGCAGGAAAAAAAATAGCATTGGATGATTTTAGCATACATGTGCCGAAAGGAAGTATCTACGGTCTTCTAGGCCCCAACGGAGCAGGAAAAACCTCTTTCATCCGTATCATCAATCAAATTACACAGGCAGATTCCGGAGATGTATTCATCAATGGAGAAAGGCTGAATCCAAATCACATCAAAGACATAGGTTATATGCCGGAAGAAAGGGGTCTATATAAAAATATGAGCGTCGGAGATCAAATTCTTTATTTCGGAGAACTGAAAGGGATGAAAAAAAGCGATGCTTTGGATGAAGCCAAAAAATGGTTTGAAAAACTGCACATTGACCAATGGTGGAAAAAGAAACTTTCTGAACTTTCCAAAGGGATGGCGCAGAAAATACAGTTTGTAGTTACCGTTCTTCACAGGCCACATCTTCTTATTCTTGATGAACCATTTTCAGGTTTCGATCCTGTAAATGCCAATTTAATTAAAGATCAAATCATTGAACTTAAAAATAACGGAACTACGATTATTCTTTCTACCCACAGGATGGAAAGCGTGGAAGAAATGTGTGATTATGTCGCTTTGATCGATAATTCTAAGAAAATAATTGACGGAAGAGTTTTTGACGTTCGAGAAAAATTCAAAAAAAATATTTTTGGAATTACGCTTTCTGATGTGAACAATGAGCAGCTTCAGAATTTCCAGAATAAGTATGAAATTTTCAACTTATCAGAACAGAATAATTTGATTTCATTTGACCTTAAAAATACAGTGAATCAAAATGACATTTTGCTGGATCTCGTGCAAGCCGGAAAAGTAAGATCATTCGACGAGAGAATCCCGAGTATGAATGAAGTATTTATTAATGCCATAGGTAATCATTCTTAAATTTATGAACAATATATATTTAATTACAAAAAGAGAATTTCTTACGCAGGTGAAGAAAAAATCTTTCATCTTACTGACTTTACTGGCTCCATTAATGATTATCGGATTTGGTGCCGTGATCGGATTGATGTTCAAAGCCAATGAATCTCACAATGTGATTGAAGTTGTAGACAACAGCGGACTTTTCGCAGGTCAGCTCAAATCTAATGACAAACTGGAATACATTTTTGTTCCGGTCGCGGATGAAAAATCTAAAATTAAAAATTTAAAGGGTAATGAGTCTTTAGATGGTATTTTGATTTTACCTCAAATGGCGAGTCAAAATTTTGATGATTTAGAAAAAAATACAAGATTGGTTATTAACACTAAAATCGGTCTTGATACCAAGCAACGTATTATTTCTGATATCAGCAATGTCATTAAGAAAGAAAAAATTAAGCAATTGGGTATCGCAGAATCTCAGTTGAATAATCTTGATAAAAATTTTGAACTCAAAACCATCAACGTTTCTGACGACAATAAAGAAGACTCTGACCTTGCTTTTGGGGTAAAAACCGGATTAAGTTTAGGTTTAATGTATGTTACTTTTATGTTCATTATTATTTACGGAGTGCGCGTCATGAGAAGTGTTTTGGAAGAAAAAAACAACCGCGTGGTTGAAATTATTATTTCTTCGGTAAAACCTTTTGAACTGATGATGGGAAAGATTCTCGGTGTGACGATGGTTGCTTTAACACAGTTTATTATTTGGATTACAATGTCAGTCATTGGAGCTTTGGTTTTGAATACAGGATTCTCATCCATTCAAAAAAATATTCCGGGCAGTAATGAAGAAATTTCAGACAAATTGGATATTGCTCAAATTGCAACTCAAGTTTCTCACAGTCTATTGGATTTAAATTTCCCTTTGATCATCTTTGTATTTATCGTCTTTTTTCTTTTGGGATATATTTTTTACAGTTCGATCTACGCAGCTATTGGTTCTGCAGTTGACAATGAGACGGAAACCCAACAATTCACCTTATTTGCCATTTTGCCCTTGACATTAGGGATGTACGGAAGTTTTTCTCTGATGAATAATCCTGATGGGCCATTAGGATTTTGGTTATCCATTATTCCTTTCACCTCGCCAGTAGCGATGATTGCGAGAATTCCTTACGGCGTTCCGGCTTGGGAAATTGCTTTATCTATTTTCTTATTACTAGCGACGACTATCTTTATGATTTTTCTTGCAGGGAAAATTTATCGAGTAGGAATTCTAATGTATGGAAATAAGGCTACACTGAAGGAGCTTTGGAAGTGGATTAAAAATTAAGTTAAAAAAAATAAAACTTAAGATCTAGTATACAAAAACGTTTCATGAAAATTCACGAAACGTTTTTTTTGATTACAAAATCTTTATGGTAATCGTTTTCATAACGAATTTTTATACTCTTCATCAGCGACACGTATTAGCAATCCCGGTATTACACGGGTCAGCTTTGTTTGTATTCTGTACACCAATGCTTCCATTTTTTTTCTGAAGCTGATTTTGCAGATTAGAGGATACTCCGTCTACCATATTGGAAAAGCTTTGCTGACGAATTTCTTTGGATATTTGCCGATCGGCTTCTAACCTATTTAATTCCGCATCCATCATCTCTTTACTTTGATTAGCCAAATCATTTGCCCAGTCCGAATATTTTGTGGTAAAATTTGAACCATATGTTGCAAGACTAACCAGACAATCTGTAAGTTTAGATTGAAGAAGGCTTTCTCCTTTATACATTTTAAGGGTAAGAGATTTACATTCATTTAATCTGTTGTCACCTTCCTGTGCCATTAGGAAATTAAATGTCAGGCAGAAAAAAATGACCTCTATTATTTTAGAAAATGTTTTCATAATCTATTTTTTATACAGTTCCAAAAGTTGGGTGGTAAAGCTTTGTAGCCCTTCTTGTAATTCAGCATTTCTTTTTGCTTTTCGCTGATTTTCTTCTATTTCTCTTTGCTTTCTTTCAGCTTCCAGTTTCTGTTCGGCAAGTTTGTTCACATTTTGCTGTACATCGTAACTTGTTTTGCTTGCGAGATACTTGTTTTTATCATAATACCCTCCTTGGAATTTATAAAACTTCCCATCTACAGTAGAGCCTATTGCATACAATAATGAATCATCAAATAGTAAATCCTGATAAGATTTCTGGTTTGTAAAAGAAATGTCAAATTTTCGTCCCCATTGCTTATCAAAATTTTCTTTATTATATAACCAAGCTCTTACAATATTATCATTATTGTCACGTCCGAAAATATTTAATGTTCCATCATCTGCTGTTTTATGCCAAAAGTGATCCTTTAAATATTGAGCTCGTACCGTTTTATCAGGAAAATTATTATAAATACTATTGAGCAACTGAGGTGTAATCTTTTCCTGCTTCCAATGGTTGTCATCATATTCTGCACTAGTAATTGGCAAAGTGTATATTTCAATATTCTCATCCGTCGCTTTCACCATAGAATTTGAACTTTCATTATAAAAATATCTATTTTGGGTCACTTCTTCTTTATATCTTTCCTTATAACCTAAATCCTGCAATTTACTAAGCACGGTATGCAAGGCTATTTTACTCGGATTGTTTATATATGTTGCTTCTTTTCGCAGTTCTTCCTCCACCATGATCCTAAATCCGTTTTTATAATAAAATTCTTGAATGTAATCTATAAAACGACCGTCTTTAGAATATACTTCCTTTTTTTTAACGCAAATTGGGGTACTATTTAATACAGTAAGTACAGGAGCTAAGGCAAGGCTAGTCTCGTATTTAGACTCAGGAACGAAAGCATTAATATTATTTGGACCTACAACAGCAAACTTCTCTTTGTTGTTATAAATATTCTGTTCACCTTTTGTTTCCAGCAACTTCCAGAAGCCTATCCCTATATCTTTTTTAAATTCTATTACGTCTTCAGTATTTTCAAAATAAATATAAACATCATAGATTGTTTTATCCGGATTAGCGCTTAAGAAAATTTGAAGAGGTTTATTATTTTTGCTAATTGTTAAGTATTTATGAAAGCTTCGAACTTCTTCTGTTCTATTTTTATCTGCAGTATAGACATACTTTTTATCCTCTTCCACCCCTGAAAAAGCATAACCTTTACTAGATATTTTTTCATCAAGTTCCAGCAAGGCGTTATCTATATTCTTCCCTAAAAGGTTGTATAATAAAGATTTTTCCGCTGTTGCATGAACTTCTTTTTTTATTATTTTTGCTGCGGGTTTCACTGCTTTTTTCTGAGCAGAAATGCATCCGAAAACCAGCAAAAAAAGTATTAAAATATTGGTTTTCATAATTTTTGTTTTTAAATATTATCGACAAATTGGTTGTTTGGTTGAAGTGAAAACAGCCTTGTTAAACTGAAGGCTTTTAATATATTTTCCATTCATTTTGTGTACAAACTCCGTGATTTCATTCGGATTGGTCTGATGCCCGTCTTCGAAATGTATTTTTCCGTTACCATCCAATAGTGCCACTGTATATGAGATCGTTTTGCTATTGTCATTTCTAACCTGAAAATACATATGAACTTGATAATTCAAATCAAAAAGTTCCACCATTTTCACTCTGTATTCTACATTGAAATTACAGTCCATTCCGGTAAAGGATTTCCATTCTGACCATTGTTGCGCGAAACCCAACCTGAAGAAAAGTAGAAATCCTAAAACTAAAATTTTAATTTTCATGATTAATGTTTTAATAGTTGGTCATTAGTTTTCAATAAAAGATTTAGAAACACTTAACTTAATACCCTGTACTTTAAATAAAGCCTCATTGCGCCCAGATTCAATTTCTCCGGCTCCTACCAAAGTGGGCATTAAAATGTATTATTATTTCAGGTATAATTTAGGAAAGACTATTTGAAATTTCCTTCCTTGCTTTTTTGATAAGTGTTTGAAGTAACAGTGAATGTCCGTGTGCATTTATGAATGCATCAAGGAGAGATTAAATAATAAGACTCCATAGATTATAGTTTTCTACAAAATTACCCTTATTATGAATTCAAAAAAATAGATAGAACTAACTATTTTTGCAGCTATACCCAACCTTCTTTTAAGGTTTTACGAACAAGCTCTAAAGGGGTTTTTACTTCTGCTTTTTCCATAATATTTCTTCTATGAGCATTTATGGTAAAGTAGCTGATTAATAATTCGTCAGCAATTTGTTGACTGGTTTTTCCTTCTATAATCGCTTTCAATACTTCTCTTTCTCTCTTTGTAAATAAATCGAAAGATTTTGTAAAAAAATGATCCTGAATGTTGTAATAGGAAGGTTCACCATCTAGACCAATAAGGGAAAAGCAAGGAGCTCCCTCCGGTTTTATATGGGTAATATCTGTATCTAAGGAAAGAGTACGGTAATAATTTTTTTCATCATAATCTACCTGTACCGCCTGATGAAGAATACGCATATAGTTTCCGTCTTTTTTCTTAAGGCGTAAATCGTATTGTACTTTATAAAACGGAACTTTATCAAAGGGGAGTGATTTGAAAAACTCGACTACCCTATATTCAAAATTTAAGAAATATGGCTTATCATCAGGATGCATGATCTCCATCATAAATTTTACAGAGAAATCCTGTGATTCATATCCTAAAATCTCTTTAATATTTTCACTTACCACTTCTAACTCTGCAGTGTACATGCTGAAAACATAATAGTAACAGTCTCCCGCATGGAAAATATTCAGTAATCGTTTATATATATCTATTTGGTTTTGTAATTTGTCACTATCAGGATGAGTTTCTTTATTAGTGACTGTTTTCCAAAATTTCTTAGCAGTTATGAAAAAATGATCATTTGTTTTCATCGCTTAAATTGTATTTATATTAAACCTATAGAAATAAAATAAATTTACAATAATTTGAAAATTTTTAGTTATCTCTAAAATACACAAATAAAATATAAAATCCGATAAAAATTACTTGTCTTTCATTCCACATTCTAAATGTGTCTCATGAGGTCTGAGCCACTTCTAAAAATAACTAGTCAATTCAACTATAAAAAAATCCCGAAAATGATTTCCGGGATTCTTATATATTCAATTACAAAAAAATTATTTAAAGATATAGCTTAGGCTTAAACTGAGAACCTGCTCAGATTTCTTTTTTGTAGAACTCGGATCTAATTTACTCTCATCCAATGTTGGATAAGTATCAGATAAACCAAAGTCATACTTTAAAGCCAATTCGAGCTGTCTTTTGTAGCTGTAACCTAAACCTGCACCTATTGCGAAATTAAAAGAAGCAGCTTTACCCAATTGATCTGTTCTGTAAATTTCACGAGATTCATCTTTAACTTTCTGATCAATTAAAAAATTAAATCTCGGACCAATCAATCCAAAGAATTCTGATTCTGCTTCAGAAAAATATCCTTTGAAGGAAACAGGAACACTGATGTAGTTATTAGCGTACATTGCATCATACCCAGGTATTCCTTTTGCATCTTTATCTTTCCCAGATTCTCCTGCTCCATAATATACTACTTCAGGCTGAAGATAAAACTGATTAGCTCCTCCCATGGGAATCAATGCTAAAACACCACCTTGAAAAGCAAATCTTGCCCCTGATGGATTATGCGCATTTTTTACTCTCGAATAGTTTCCACCAGCAGTAACACCGAATCTTGTGCTACTAAAATCTATTTGCGCGAACGATAAAGTAGAAAGAACTAATGCTGAGCTTAATAAAAGTTTTTTCATGTTGATATTGAGTTTTGTATTCGTATATTTTTTAATTTTTTAAAGATAAGTATTTATTCTAATGTTAAAAAAAAATTCACAAAAAAAGCCCCGTAAAACGAGGCTTATATTTTATTTCTTAAGAAAAGATTATCCTAAAATTTTTGCTACAGTAGCACCAATATCAGCGGGAGAATCTACTACATTGATACCGTTTTCTCTCATGATTTCCATTTTAGCTTGAGCTGTATCTTCATCACCACCAACAATAGCACCTGCGTGACCCATTGTTCTACCTTTAGGAGCAGTTTGACCTGCAATAAAACCAACAACCGGTTTTGTAGAACCACTAGCTTTGTACCATCTTGCAGCTTCAGCTTCAAGACCACCACCGATTTCACCGATCATAACCACTGCTTCAGTTTCCGGGTCATTGATAAACAATTCAAGAGCTTCTCTTGTCGTAGTTCCAATAATTGGATCACCACCAATTCCGATTGCTGTAGAAACACCGTAACCAGCTTTTACAACTTGGTCAGCAGCTTCATAAGTAAGCGTACCCGATTTTGAAACAATTCCTACTTTTCCTTTTTTGAAAACAAAACCTGGCATAATACCAATTTTAGCTTCGTCAGAAGTGATGATTCCAGGACAGTTTGGCCCGATCAATCTACACTCTTTGTCAGCGATATAAGATTTTACTTTTACCATGTCTGCAACAGGAATACCTTCTGTAATACAAACGATTACTTTGATACCCGCTTCAGCAGCTTCCATGATAGCATCTGCAGCAAATGCAGGTGGTACAAAAATGATACTTACATTAGCTCCTGCTTTTGCAACAGCGTCAGCAACAGTATTAAATACAGGCTTTCCTAAGTGCTCGCTCCCTCCTTTTCCTGGAGTAACACCACCTACTACGTTGGTTCCGTACTCGATCATCTGACCTGCGTGGAAAGTACCTTCGTTACCTGTAAAACCTTGTACAATTACTTTAGAATCTTTGTTTACTAAAATTGACATTTTATTGTTGTTTTAATTTATCTTTTTATTAATGCTCACAAATTTACTTATTTTTCTTTGATTGATGAAACAGAAAGGTGAAAACATAGAAATAATCACACGAAAATCATTAAGTAGAATAAATTTTCACTGCTCGCATCCTGATCTCAATATTTTTAATCATCTAAAGACTCAGCGAATTTATTTTTAATACCCAAAAATTTCTTCCAGATCCACCTCCTTTAAACTTCCCATTTTTTCCACTGCCTCAAGATTCAGGTTTTCCTTTTTTCCGATAATGGCTGTATTAAACTGGATTGGCTTTATTTCAGTCTCATAAAACTTTTTTATTTCATCAAAATTCAAACTTTCAATCTGACTGTAAATATCTTTTCTGACATCGTGGGTAATTCCGAGTTTCTGTAACCTCAATGTATTGAAAAAAATATTGGTTCTTGTAATTCTTGTTGAGGCTATTTGCTTTAAAGCTGCATTTTTCGCATTTTCAAATTGGGTGGTCACTTCGGGAAGCTCATCCATCAATTCGGTCATGGTGTCGACTGCGATCTGTAATTTATCCGGCTGAGTTCCAATATATGTTGTGATATAATCTGGATGTCCAATTTCTGCATTTGGCGTGTATGAAACATATGCAGAATATGCCAAACTCTTGCTTTCACGAATTTCCTGAAAAACAATGGATGACAGACCACGCCCGAAATACTCATTAAAAACGTTGATTTTTCCAAAATTTCCAGTGTTTACATGATGACCTTTTCCTATTTTGCTCATCTCCATCTGCACCATATCATAGTTGGTAAAATACACATTCCCCAAAGTTTCAGGTTCGGGATACTTCTTTGCATCAGGAATGCTACGACTTTGCGTTTCGATAAAATTTCCGATTTCGTTTTTAAATTTCTCAAAATCTTTTCCGTAGAAAAATATTTGGTACTGGAATTTAAATAAATTCTTGATCCTTTCTGTGAATGCTTCCACTTTAGTATTCTGAAGCTCATCTTTCGACAGAAAATCCAGAAATCTTGAGCCTTTCCCGAGTTTTGTATAATTCGTTAAAGCCGTCATGATTCGGTTTTTATCTTTCTTTCCTGCTTCCCGGTTCTCCAAAACTGTCTCTACAAACTGGATATAAATCTCCTGATCGGGCTGCACGTTTTTCAGCCAGTGCTGCAGTAATTCCACACCTTGTTTCATGTTTTCTTCCAGTCCGCTGAGCGAAATATGGAGCTGGTCTGAAGTCGTTTTAAAATCGTTGGTGATTCCTATTTTAAAGAATTCTTTTTTCAAATCCTCAGGAGAAAACCTGTCGGTTCCCAGATACTGTAAAATCTGCGTAGAAATCCCGAGTTCGCGGTCATGGTCGCTTCCAAACGGAAAAATAAAATGAACCTGCGCGATCTCGTTGTATTTGTTTTTTACGAAACTTATTTTTTTATCCTTAACAACATCTGTTTTTATTTCTTTCTGATAATCAATGAATTCAGGTTGGATATCTTCCGTTTTCTCATTGATAATTTCCTGTAAAAATTCAGATTGTGCGTCACGGTTTATTTTTATTGCCGTAATTCCGGGATTATCAACTCTTAACAATTTATCGTTAACTCCTTTTTCTTTGTTGATGACCACATAATTATCTTTAAAGAAATCATTTGCAAATGCAATTACTTCCTCTCTGGTAATTTCTGAATACTCATCCATCTCATTCAATTCCTGTTCCCAAGTTCTGCCTTTGATATAGGTATCATAAAGATTATTGGCTAGCCCACCAGCCGTTTCCAAAGCTTTCATTCTTTGAAGTTTAAAATCATTGATGATAGCAGGAAGCATCCAATCTGGAAATTCTCCTTTTTTCACCAAGTCAATCTGCTCCAAGACCATTTTTTTTGCTTCCACTAAAGTCTGATTCTCCTTCGGAACTGCAACCATAGAAAAGAATCCGTAATTTTTCAAGCCTAAGGAATAAGCCTGTGCCCAAAGCATTTTTTGAGTTTGATTGATATTCAAATCAAGCAAACCTGCATCACCTCTGTTGCTTAAAATATTCGCAACGACATCTGCGAGCATCGCTTCTTTTGAACCGTAGCTATCTGTTCTCCACGCCAACTGAACTCTAGGAGTGGTTGGACTGTACACTGTTCTTTCAACAATTTCAGTCATCGGTTGTTCAGTAACCGCGTCTTTTTTGGGTAATTCTTTATAAGGAATCGATCCGAAATATTTATCGACCAGTTTTACGGTATGTTCAAAATCTAAATCACCTACCAAAACCATCGCATAGTTATTGGGAACATAATATTCGTCAAAATATTTATGAATCGCCTTCATCGAAGGATTTTTCAAATGCTCTGGTTTTCCAAGTGTAGTTTGCTGTCCGTTAGGATGCGTTGGAAAAAGAGCTTCCATTAAAGAATCATTTACCAAACGTGAATCGTTATCCTGCGCACGGTTGAATTCTTCATAAACAGATTCCAACTCGGTATGAAAAAGTCTCAGAACCATCTCTGAAAATCGTTCTTTTTCAACTTTCAGCCATTTCTCCAATTCGTTGTTAGGAATATTGTTTTTATAAACAGTTTCGTCAAACCACGTATGGGCATTGGTTCCGCTTGCTCCAAGAGACGAAATGATTTTATCATACTCGTTGGCAATCGCAAACTGACTTGCTTCCTGAGAAATTTCGTCTATTTTTTTGTAAATCTCCTTTTTCTTTTCTGGATTTTGCTCGGCTTTATGTTGCTCGTATAAATCTGAGATCTGATCGAGTAAAACTTTTTCTTTTTCCCAGTTTTGTGTTCCGATTTTTGATGTTCCTTTGAACATCATGTGTTCAAGATAATGCGCTAAACCTGTATTATCAGAAGGATCATTATTACTTCCCGTTCTCACAGGAATAAAAGTCTGAATTCTGGGAGCGTCAAAATTCTGCGCCAAAAAAACTTTCAATCCGTTTTTTAGGGTGTAAATTCTGACTTTATTTTCGTCGTGGGTGACGGTGATGTATTCGTAATTGTTTGTGTCGTTATGAATCGTTTCCTTATATCTTCTATCAATCATATCTAAATTCATTTCACTCTCTGTTTTAAATCAGAATGCCTTACAAATGTAAGGATTCAAAAAATAAAAGCTACCACAATTGTTTATATTAAATCTATGATGTTGATTTATTTTTAATCTTGCATCTCAAGTTAAATTCTTCTTCTCAATCACTCATTTTTAAATCATTTTAAAGGGATTTTATTATCTTAGTTGTTTATTAATTTTAAATAATGAAACTCATTTATTTCCTCCTATTTTCCGTCATTGGATTTACACATGCACAGACCCACCGTTATTTTTACGAATTAAAATTCAAACAGGATTCTACACAAATTGAACCCCTTAAAAGCTACATGGTTTTGGATATTAACCCCGAAAACACCAAATACTACGATTACGTATTTCTTGAAAAGGATTCAATCAATAAAGCGAATCAGAGTGAAGGTCTTAATTGGACTAAACATATCCCTGTGACGAGAAAGAAAAACTCTAATGAAAATATCAATTTCAGGACCATCGATTTTCAACTGTACAGCTATGCTACTGAAGATGTCATCCATTGGAAACTGTCTGAAGAAACAAAAAAAGACGGTAATTTTACCGTTCAAAAAGCAACAACCAATTTCGGTGGAAGAAAATGGACCGCCTGGTTTACCAAAGAAATTCCTTTTTCGGAAGGACCTTATAAATTTAAAGGATTGCCGGGTTTGATTGTTACGCTTGAAGACAGTCAACAGCAATACGTTTTCAATTTGATGAAAAGCAAAAAATTAGCTCAGACCTACGACACGTCCAATATATTGGAAGTGCGGTACGGAAACAGCCCACTTCTTGTTGCTGAAAAAACATTTGTGAAAAAGCAAATGGAATATTACAATGATCCGATGCATAGAATGAGAGAGAAACTGAGAACAGGAACAAGTTCCAGCTTTGATTACAACGGAGTGAGGTATGCTGACGCCAACGATCTGATTCCACTTATGAAAGACGAGCAAAACTACATCAGAAAATACAACAATCCCATTGAAAGAAACAAGGCGATAAAATATCCTGTGAAATGACAGCAACCTTCTTCCCCAATCATCATGACTTCCGCAAATGGCTGGAAGAAAACCACCAGAAAAAAACGGAACTCATTGTGGGTTTCTACAAAGTGGGAACCAAAAAACCTTCGATGACCTGGTCGGAATCTGTAGATCAGGCCCTATGTTTTGGCTGGATTGACGGGGTGAGAAAATCGATTGATGAAGAAAGCTACAGCATCCGTTTTACACCAAGAAAAGCTAACAGTATCTGGAGTGTTGTGAACATAAAAAAAATTGAGATGCTTACAGAAGCAGGTTTAATGAGAACAGAAGGTCTTCAGGCTTTCAAACTTAGAAAAGAAGATAAATCAGGGATTTACTCTCATGAAAAAGAGTCTTCTTATCTGACATCTGATTACGAAAAACAGTTTAAAAAAAATAAAAAAGCCTGGGAATTTTTCGAAAAGCAGGCACCCTCTTATAAAAAAGTGATGATTCACTGGATAATGAGCGCGAAGCATGAGAAAACACGAATTTCACGTTTAGAAAAAACGATTTCGGTAAGTGAAAGTGAAAAACGTGTAACGTGAATGGCAAAAATCAAGAAGTTCAGTATGGCACATTGCTGTTTCATTCATTTAAATTTTGTTATTTTTAAGTCTCCAAACTCAAAAAAATGAAAGATTCTGCTGCTTTTCTACTCCTGATCATCTGTTGGTCATGCACACAGACGGAAACCAAAGATCAGAAAACGAGAGAGCTTGAAAAAAAAGAATTTAAGCAGAATACAATCAAAAGAGATTCTGTAAAAAATGATACCGTTGAGTTTACTTCTTACAATGATAACTTTGATTATTCACAGCTGAACGGTAAAAAAGGAAAAGAGAACATCGATTTTATAAACGACAATAACAACGACCGCAGTTTCCTACGGGGTGACCTTATCGCAATAGAATGGAAAAATGATTCAATTTACATTGCTGGAGATGGAGAAACTCCCCAAAATGCACAATGGATTGTTTCTGCTAAAAAAATCAAAGACGGAAACGTTTCAAAGTTCAGGAAAGAATACGGAAAAGAAATCAAATATCATTTTTCTAATGAGGATCAATTGTCGGGCAGCTATCTTGATCATCTTTATATACTTGCAGAATATTATATTGCCAATTCAAATAGAGATTTAATTAAATTAACCATTAAAAACAAGCAAGATCTAGCTTATTCAGTGGAGAAACGCAGCTGAGAGGACAAGCACTACTACGTACTGGGAATTTATACCGAATCTGACCATAAAATCAATACTTTTCAATGGCTTTACATTGATCCTGAAACTGACAAAATCTACGAGTACGATCTGCCCAATGACAGGCTGATTTATTTTCCTTAAATTTTAAACTAAAAACACTTCACCATGGCATCAAAAAAACAATTATCAGAAAGAGAAACTACAGAACTTCTTGACATTCTACAACAGCGTTTTGAGAAACATACCCAACGCCATACAAAAATGGAATGGTCTGAAATTGTAGAAAAATTGAAATCAAATCCGCAAAAACTTTGGACTTTAAATGAAATGGAAATTTCCGGTGGTGAGCCCGATGTGGTAGATTATGATAAAGAATCTGATGAATACTTGTTTTTTGACTGTTCGGCAGAAAGCCCAAAAAACCGAAGAAGTTTTTGCTATGACCGTGAAGCTTTGGATTCGCGAAAAGAAAACAAGCCACAAAACGACGTCTTGACTTATGCATCAGAAATCGGAGTAGAGATTTTGGATGAAACCCAGTACAGGTTTTTGCAGACCTTAGGAGAATTTGACTTAAAAACATCAAGCTGGATTAAAACTCCAAAAGAAGTGAGAGCCCTGGGTGGAGCATTATTCTGTGACCGCCGTTATAATACCGTTTTTGTGTATCACAACGGAGCCAATTCTTACTATGCTGCGAGGGCTTTTCGTGGTGTTCTGAAGGTTTAAATTATATAAAACTTTCGTCAGTTCGAGTGTTTCTCGGTGAAATGGAGAAAAATAGATCGAGAACCTATGAAATCCGCACCCAATATACTTACACAGCAATCACTTTAATCAAAAAGTTCTCGATATGATTTTCTCAAAATCTACTCGAACTGACGTTGTAACACACGAAAAACTTTTAAAATAAAAACTATTAATCTTATCTTTGGCGCTTCAAAAAATTTGGCATGAATACACAGTTTTTAGATTTTTGGGTAGGAAATTTTAATTCAGAAGAACAATTTTTACAGTTTGTAGAGGAAGATGATAACTATTATCTGAATGAAGAAGATGAGGACAGCTACATCTCAAAATTTGCAGAATCACAGGACACGGTTTGGTTTGACGGTGATTTGGCAGAATATGGTTTCGAGAATCTAAGCGATAATATTTACGAGAACTTTTCAGAATATTCATTTGCCGACCAGTGGCTTCCGGAGCTGATGCACAAAATCAACCTTTCCGAATTAAAATTTGATATCAACTCTATAATATTTGTAAGTCAGGGACAAATTCCAAAACCTGTTTCTATAGAAAATGATGATTTTTCTTTAGTGTATATGGGCGGAATTGAATTTGAGTATTAAAAGAAATGATAGCATCTTTTGATACTATCATGATTATTTAAAGTATAAAAACTTCCGCATTTTAGCGGAAGTTTTTTTTACATTTCTAATGCGCTTCCAGCCAGTTCTTCCCTACTCCAACTTCCACCAAAAGAGGAACCTGCGTTTCAATCGCATTTTCCATTTCGGTTTTAATAATATTTATAGCTACTTCCACCTCATCAACCGGAGATTCAAAAATAAGTTCGTCATGTACCTGAAGAAGCATTTTCGTCTGCAATTTTTCCTTCTCCAGTTCTTTCTGAATTTTAATCATTGCCATTTTCACCACATCGGCGGCACTTCCCTGAATAGGAGCATTCACGGCATTTCTCTCAGCGTGAGCCCGCACCACAAAATTACCGGAATTAATGTCTTTCAAGTGACGTTTTCTTCCTAAAATCGTTTCTACATAACCCTGGTCACGCGCTATCTGTACCTGTGAAGCCATGTAAGCTTTTAATTTTGGATAGGTTTCGTAATAGGCCTCGATCATCTGCTTCGCTTCCGATCTAGATAATCCGGTTTGTTCGGCCAAAGCAAAAGCTCCCTGACCGTATAAAATACCAAAGTTGACCGTTTTTGCCTGTCCACGCTGGGTTTTTGAAACTTCTTCCAAAGGAATATTAAACAGTTTTGCAGCCGTGGAAGCGTGAATATCTTCACCATCCTGGAACGCTTTGATCATATTGTCTTCACCCGAAATTTCAGCAATCAGACGCAATTCAATCTGAGAATAATCGGCAGAGATAATTTTCTTTCCCTCACCTGAAACAAACGCTCCACGGATTTGCTGACCTCTTAGCGTTCGGATCGGAATATTCTGTAAATTCGGATTTACACTCGCCAAACGACCTGTCGTAGCCGTAGTTTGTGAGAAATTGGTATGCACACGGTTATCATCCTTATCAATCTGAGACGGCAAAGCATCTACGTAGGTTGATTTTAATTTCTGATATGTTCTGTATTCTAATATATGCTGGATGATCTCGTGTTTTGACGATAATTTTTGAAGCACATCTTCGGAAGTTGCGTACTGTCCGGTTTTCGTTTTCTTGGCTTTTGGGTCGAGCTGCATTTTATCAAACAAAACATCTCCCAACTGCCGTGGCGAATTCATATTAAATTCTTCACCGGAAATTTCAAATATTTTTGATTCTAACTGTCTTAAATCATTTTCAAGGTCGATGCTTTCCTGAGCCAGCCATTTTTCATCAAGAGAAATTCCTTCGAGTTCCATTTTAGCCAACACTTCCATCAAAGGCATTTCGATGTTGTAGAAAAGATCTTCAAGGTTTTCTTTTTTCAATTGTGGTGCGAACAATTCATACAGCTGGAAAGTTACATCAGCATCTTCAGCTGCGTAATCGGTCTGCGTTCTCAAATCTGCATCTCTGAAACTGCCCTGATTTTTTCCCTTCTTACCAATAATAGTTTCAATGGAAACGGGTTTATAATTTAAATAAACTTCTGAAAGATAATCCATCCCGTGTCTTCCGTCAGGATTTAAAAGGTAATGCGCAATCATCGTGTCGAACATTGCACCTTTTACGGTCATATCATATTGCTTCAGAACTTTATAATCGTATTTTAAGTTGTGAGCGATTTTCAGCAAATCTTCTTTTTCAAAAAATGGTCTGAAAATTTCAAGTGTCTGCAAAACTTCGCCCTGATCTTCAGAAAGCGGAATGTAATATGCCAAACCTTTTTTATAGGAGAAACTCATCCCTACCAACTCTGCTTCCAATTCGTTCAAAGAAGTTGTTTCGGTATCGAAGCAAACTGCTTTTTGTTTTAAAAGATTCTGAACTAATATTTTCTGCGCTTTAGGATTATCAACAAACTGATAAAGGTGATCATTTTCTATGATGGTTTCTTTGGTAGAAGTTGCCTGATCCAATTCTTCAAAACTTGCGAAAAGATCAAGCTGACCAACATTTCTGGCAACTTTCTGCTGTGGAGTTTCTGAAGTTGAAACTTCTGTTTCACTGACAATAACACCATCTTTTTCAACGGTTGTATTTTTCACAGTAACTGTTTCAGTTGGAGCAAATGCACGATAGAGATTTTCGTACAATCTTGTGAATTCAATTTCTTCAAAAATTTCCTTTACTTTTATAAAATCTGGAGTTTCAAGATCGTATTGTTCCTGATGAAATTCTACCGGAGCGTCACAGATAATGGTGGCTAGTTTTTTAGATAAAATTCCACGCTCGGCAGAAGCTTCTATTTTTTCTTTAATTTTGCCTTTCAGCTGATGAGTGTTGGCTAAAAGGTTTTCGATACTTCCGTATTCTTTAAGGAATTTCATGGCCGTTTTTTCACCAACGCCATCCAAACCGGGAATATTATCAGATGAATCGCCCATCATCGCCAAGAAATCAATCACCTGTTTAGGGTGTTCAATTTCATATCTTGCTTTTACTTCTTCTACTCCTAAAATCGAAATTTCACCACCTCTGAAACCTGGTTTGTAAAGTTTGATTTTGTCAGTAACCAACTGAGCAAAATCTTTATCTCCACTTACAATAAAACTTGTATAATTCTCCTTTTCTGCTTTACAGGCAATTGTTCCGATCACATCATCAGCTTCGTATCCTTCGACGCCCAGACTTGGAACATGCATAGCTTCCAAAATACGATGAATATATGGAATGGCAAATTTAATTGCTTCAGGTGTTTCACTTCGATTAGCCTTATAATCAGCATAATCATTGGTACGAATACTTGCCTGACCGACATCAAAAATTACTGCTAAATGAGTCGGTTTTTCTTTTCTAATGAGTTCAATCAGAGAATTCATAAAACCAAAAATAGCTGTTGTCTCCATCCCGGAGCTGGTATATCTCTGGTTTTTTGACATTGCGTGATATCCTCTGAAAATCATTGCATAAGCATCTATCAGAAAAAGCCTTTTGTCCTGTGTTGCGTCCATATTTTGAATAATGAACAAATATAAGAAAATGGGATTGTTTGGGATGGATTTTTATAAAGCAAAAAGAATTATTTAAAAAAGATTACTTACATTAAATAATGTGCTAAATGTAGGAGTTTTAGTTCATAAATTCAGATCATTACCGAATTATTGTTTTCATGTTTTATGATTAAAATAATTAGATTACTTCAATTTTCACAGATCGTAAAACATTATTTCTTATTACCTTTAATATCAATATTATTACAAAAACCCTTCTAAACAAATAGTTTAAGTAAGAACAAAAATTTCAATTAATTACGGTGCGAACTTTTAACTATTTATTTTGCGAATTTTGTAAAGAATCTAATATTTTAAGATTTCCAATACTGTCTGGATTGCCTTGCTTTTCAGCTTCCAATAAAAAATATTTTGATTTTGTCAGATCACCAATCTGCATATAGCAAATGCCTAAAGAATTAGTTATCTTATCAAAGTACCCTTCTTTTTTTCCAATTCCGTTATTGTATGCAACTGTGAGATTAGATATTGCATTTTGATAATCCTTCTTTTCCATATATGAGAAACCGAGGGGTGCAACAACATCTGGATATTTATTTTTATCAACACGATTAAGATAAAACAATGTCAAATCGTATTGTTTATTTTCGTAAGAATCCCAACCATCTTTATAAAATTTGCTTTCACTGTCTGTAAAAAAATTATATTTAATGATTACGATGAAAAAAAATATTGAACATATTAATAAAATAATCTGTACTGCTCTTTTCATAAAATAAGTTTAGTTTTAAAATAGTAAGTTTTACCAAAACAATAATAATAACAAATAAATTATATCTATAAAAAAAATAAAACCCACCATTTTTAACTGAGTTATACCTCCATATTGATCAATTAACCACCCTGCGCCGAAAATATACATTATAAATATCCCGAGAAGAACAAAAAAATATTTTTCTTTCAAAAACTGAAAAATATCAAAGTAATAAGAAAAATTTTTATTCACATTATTTAAACTAAAAAAAGAGATTTTTTCATCATCAAATTTGTTTTGATTGATTTCTCTGTAAAACGTTAAGGTATCGCTGTTTTCAAATTGTTTAGAATTCCCAAACACATACCAATTTGTAACAAATCCTCTATAATTCCTTTCATATCTATGCTTTCCCGAATTATCCAAATAAAAGTAAACTCTTCTTTTACTGGCATGTTTATCAATGAATAATTTTTTTTTGAAATTTCCTTGTAAAACAGGATTTTCTTTTACCAACTCTAATTTTGAATCGACTTTGATAATTCTCGTAATAAAAATAGCTGTAACTATTAAAGGAAAAATAAAAATTAATGTGAATACTAAATTTTTCATACAATATTTATACTGTTTATTCTTAATCTTTTCCCGCTATAACAGTAATCTTAGCTCTTGCAGCAGCTTCTTCATTTTGCATAGCATTATTAAGATCACTAATTTGTGAAGCCAATGCCCAATTTGAAGTAGCTCTTAATACATCAATACCAAAGTTAATCGCCAAACCTTTGATTGCGCCGCCTAAAGTTGTTTTGATACCTGTGGAAGCATTACTTCTTAAAGAATTATTATACTGAGTGCCATGTACAGAATTCACATTCGTCGACGTAGCCGTAGTTGTATTTTGAGTAATTCTGACACTCGTGTTTGAAGCATTTACATTGATCTGGGAGTTTCCAATACTTGAATTTGGCAGACGATTATTAGCAGAGATTGTTGTGTTGGTAACTGTGGTTCCTGGTGGAGTGACATTACCTCTACTATCAGCAACAAATACTCTGTTTTGTGATATCGTAGATTGATTTATTGTAGTACTTTGATATCCTGATGTTTGTGCTTTAGCAATATCTTTACCAGATCCTAAAGCATCGGTAGCTGCACCATAAGATTTGTCCGTGGCCTCTACCATCACTTGGTTTTCTGGCATATCATTTAAATTGTACGCTTCACCAGTTACATAATTTTCAAAACCGGTTGCGTCCTTTATCTCATCGTACAAACCGTTTATCAAATATGAGGTTCCAAAAACCGTTGCCATACCAGTTCCCTGCGCAAATGCTGAGGCCAAACCAAACTCAGCATATGTTGCCATTATTGAAGTTCCTGCTGCGCCGACACCAATAATAAATGCAGAAGCTAAATAGGACACACAAACTATTGCTCCAACAGTTAACGCTGTCTCTGCAAGCACTTTATCGGTAAATTCATCAGCAGCTTTCTCAGAATAAAGAATCATTACATTACCTCCTAAAGAACAAGGTATCATCGAATTTTCTAATAATGGATGTTTTCCTACAGTAAGTACGTTGGTATCATAAGGCATCCAGTCTTTAAGTAAAATTCCACATATCGAGGGTATCATTGATATACCTGCACCAGCAGCTGCGCCAGCTGCCGCGCAAGCAGCTACAGCCAAAGCGCCTCCGGTAAGTACTGAACCTGCAACTAATGCAGCACCAACAATAGCTCCGATAATAGCACCAGCAATAACCATTTTCGCACACATAAAGTTACCCCCAGGCCTATCATCAATAGTAGCTTTAAAATAACCTCCTGCGATAGTTACCTTGTTTTGGCTGGTAACTTTTATTTGCTGTTTCTTCATTCCGTCAGAACATACTAGCCATGCTCCGTCGGGCACATATAATTTACTCATTTTGTTTTAAGTTTATATTAGCTCTATCTTATGCTCCATCGAATGGATGTAATTATTGCTCGCACGTTCTTTTATTTTAGATTGACAAAAAAGCATCATCCCTTTTTCTATATCAAAATGATATTCAATGGACCACATTAATGAATAATCATAATTCTCTTTTAAAAACTCCTTTAACTGAGAATTGTAAATCTCTTTCAAATGTTGGTTATGATAAGAATTACCTTCACATAAAAATTTTATTTTAGCGATATTCCCTTCCTTTTCTACTTTTCTTTTTACTGTAGTATTTACTTTTTCGTTATTAAAAGCTTGAGAATTATACTGCCTTTTTTCCTCTTCTATAAACTTCCCTGTTTGATTATAGTCTCGGTAGCAATCGTTGAAAAACAGATTATATAAAATATTATTTTTTATAAGCGGTAGTGTATCTTTAAAATCCTTGTCTCCACCCTCCAAAATATTTTTCTCTTCAATTGTATTGCTAGTTTCTGTTTCCAATGATTTTCTAAGTAAAACCCAATTAAACCATATCTCATCCTGATTAGCGATAGAATGTATACTACCACCATCTGTCATTTTAACAGTAAGATGCCCAAGAGGCTTGTTAAATTTCTGCATATATTCTGCAAACTGACGATAAATAGATTTAATGTATTTTACCTGATGTGAAACTTGCGTGATATCACTATAAAAACTATTTTCCTCTCTTCTCTTACTGACTTCCCAAATAATCTCAGTCTCAGAATCAATCATACTGTTTCCAGAAACCTGCAAATCAATTTTATGATTGATTTTATACGTACTTTTATTAATTTCTGCCTGTCTTAAACTAACAAAATCCAAAGATTCTCTTCGTTTTTTATTCTCAATTAAATTGATTTCTGAATCAGGTATATATAAATGGTTGAGCCACGTTGGAAATTGATTATCATCTTTAATCCATTCATGAGGAGACGAATTTGCATTATGAAAATCCTTAAGCAGTTTAACCTCTAAACCTAAAATTTCCGCAATTTTTTGAAGATTAAATGATTTATCTATCTGGTATATATGCAAATCTGATTTCATTATTAGTTTTCAATAATTTTTCCTCCTTTAATCGTAACATCTCCATCAATTTTCATACCTGCATCTGCTCCTTTTTTACCAATTTCTGTAAGAGAATTGCCAATTATTTTTGTTGTAGTTCCTTCTACAGTAATATTAATTCCTTTTATAGTAATATTTCCATCTTTATCCATGGTAATAGAGCTGCTTCCTGTTTCTAGTTTTATTTCTGTTTTACTCTTAACAACTATATTACCTCCGTTATCCATAGTTAAAAGACTGTTATTTTCACCACCAACTTCTATTGTAGTTTTTGTTCCAACTTTGGTCTCATGATTATTCCCAATCTTTTCATTATTATCATTACTCACATAAGTCGTAACATCCCCCGTTCCACTCAATGTAACATGATTTCCATTTCTGTCTTTAATCTCAATTCCCGCACCGTCATTTAAACAAATAATATTTCCGCTTTTACTGGATAAACTTTTCACGTTATTCCCGGCACCACCGCCTCCACCAACACCTCCATGGAACATCCCTCCCATGACAAACGGTCGGTCCGGATGCTGATGTACGAAATTGATAATCACCTGATCGCCGATTTCGGGAATGGCCATAAAACCACGGTTTTTGCTTACTTTATCACTGCTTCCTGCATCAGGAGTCATTACACGGATAAATTCTGAAGTATCCTGTCCGTTTTGCCAATCAAACTGGATTTTTACTCTTCCTTGGTTCAATGGGTCTGCATTTTCTGTCACTTTTGCAAACTGAGCTTCAGCTCTCGGAGTTTCGAATTCGGGACGCGGTATATATCCGCTGTCAGCAGCAATCGCTTCGAAACTCCCTGTATAATATCCTCTTGCATCGACTTCGTGAGTTACTTCCACCATCATTAATTTTGTGAAATAAGAAGTCTCATTAGAATCTGCTTTTCTCATCTCAACATCTGCCGTACAGCCAGGATATAAAAATGGAACAGTCGTTTCTCCAGAAGTAATGAAAACCTGCGAAGCTTTACTGCCAGCCGTTCCTTTCTGTGAAGCATCAATATCCATAAAAGATGCAGCCTTAATAGGAGCAACTCTTAATGATGGGGTTGTAAATGTTTTTTCTGAAATTTCGTATGCACGTTTTGCGATATCTGAAGCATGGTTAATTTTTGAATTTCCCGTCGTCAGTTTTTCATTTTTACTGCTGTTGTAGCCGTAGAAAGAAGGGTTCACGTGCTGTGCTTTCATCCTTACTTTTATATCACTGACGTTACTTCCGTAGGTCAACTTTACGGGTTGCTCTGAAGGCGGGAGTTTTCCGAAGTGGAGCACTTCGCCATCGTAAAAAAACTGCTCACCGTAAGCTTCTGCGATTCTTGCAAGATAATTATAGTGCGTTTCTTCGTATTGCGAACTGTAAGAAACATTTCCGTACTGCGCATCGACTCTGTAATCGAATTTGCTTCCGCCTAAACCTTCTTTAATGACATGATCGGCAATACTGTTTAAACTTATCGGCTGAGCACCTCCAAAACTTTGGATATGCGGAGCTGCATCTAACAAAACTGTTGGACTGAATCCACTCAGAACAATATTACCCAAACTTCCTTTTTCCTGACTGAAACCTACTTCTGTGATGACACCAACGAAATTTCTTTCAGGGCCATCAATGACATCTTTATATTTAAAAACCACTGTCAGTCTTTTCCCTAAAAAATTCTGTGCTTCTTCCAGATTATGGTTTTCAGCCGCGCCTAACGTATCGTGAGCAAGAGTAATGCTGAATTCATGATGCTTCACCGCACTTTGACTGAGTTTAAAATGCTTGAAATGTTTAATTTCTGTTCCCTCAATCACCAAATCAAGTTTTACGACCCGGTTGATTCCTAAAATCTGACTGGTTGCTATAGCCAAAGCATTGTGAATTTTTGACGTCGGCTGGTTGGCCCAGGTTTTTTCTTCAACTACAAGCGGATTATTGGTTTGTGTAACTTGATTCATAAATAAATCAGATTTTTGAACCATACCATTGACAGGCTCTGTAATCTCTGTATTTACTTTCTGAATATTTTCACTGACTTTACCTGTTGCTTTAGCAGAAACTTTTTCTTTTATATTTTTCGCAGTAGCGTTTCCTAGGTCATTTGAAAGCTGCGGTTTTGTGGTATTATCCTGAAACATAATATTTTTCTTTAAACTTGTGATTTTGGTGTTTTTTTATCTCATTTCATTTGATCTCATTTGAGACTACAAAATTTCCATGGTCTGTAGCATGAAAATTTAGTGTTTTACTTAGCATATTAAATTTAATCATAATATTAGTGATAGAAAGAATTCTAATAGAAAAATTCACTTTTTGTAGTAATACTACGACTCTTTTTTTTCACATCTTTTCTATTTTGAGAGCAAATTTTGATCTTCTATATATCTGTTTTCACCATAATTTTTGTTGAAATTCACAGATTTTTTGTCCCGCTCATTTAATTTCTCATATAAATCCACGCGAAGTTTTGCTTCCTCTATTTCGTTTTTTTCTACAGGAAATTTAATACCATACTTTTCCTGAAGTTCTTTTTTTATAGCAGAAATCTTTTCAAAATAAGCAGCGTTTTTAGAATTTTGATTTTTTACCTGTTTTCTTTCTTCAGAACTGATATACAACGCCATGGGAGAAAGTTCAGTTCCTTTTATAATAGGATTCCCTCCTTTTTCCATAAAGTATTGTGCCGTGGATACATTGCTTCTTGCTGCCGATTCCATAATGTTTTTTCCTAAATAAGAAGTATGATTCAAGTCTGCTCCATGTTCAAGTAAAAAATCAATCATCTTTCTTTCTGTATTTTCTGCTCCCAGCATCATTGCATCGCATAACGGACTACTTCCCACCGCAGGATTCGGACTGGCCTTATATTTAAATAGAAGCTTTACCATTTCATAATTATTTGTGGCAACTGCGTGTGAAAGTGGAGAATCATAAAGATGAGGAATAATGAGATTGGGATCTGCTCCGTTTTTAAGAAGTATTTCCATTGCAGGAAGATTTTCTACAATGGAAGCATACATCAATAAAGTATACCCTTTTGTACTACTTAATTGATTAATGATTTGCTTTTCATTTTTTAAAATACCTTCTAATCCTTGCTGATCTTCATCAAAAATTTTCTTTGCAGCCTCTAATTGTACTCCTTCAAAAAGTTTTTGAGGAGGATATTGATCTTTATTTTGAGTTTTTCGGGATCTTGTATCCTGACAGGAAAATAGGGTCATGGTAAAAAAGATTAAAAAAATTATTTTTTTCATAGACTATGGGTTTACTGCAATTACATTGGTATTAATGGTTGCAATCATCGCTTCTACAGCATCGGCATATGCGCTGTGGCCGCTTCCGAATGTTTTCAGATTCATTCCTTCATTATCCGGAATGTACCCGAAAATTTCGTTTTGCTCTCCCAATGCTCTTGGTACAGCACCGGTCAGACCTCCAAAAATTGCCAGTTTATTCAGACCGGGAATTCTTGAAATGGCAAGGGTTGATAACAGACCTTCTCTGTTATTCTGAAGTGCATTCAGAATATCATTACTGGTACTGTAATTGGTGATATTGGAAGTAGAACCTACCGCACCGTTTTCATCTAAATATTCAAGTGTATTATCATGAACTCCTCTCGTATTGAAAGTGTAAGCCGGTAAACCTGTATAATAAGATGCCATTGCGCTGTTACCTCCACCCAGAGAATGCCCTGTGAAAGAAACATTTCCGTTGGTTGCATCATCCATTTTATTCGCAAGGTTCATGGTTCTTTTTATCTGCGGAGTCTGAGCTCCAAAAGCCTGTCCTCCATCTTCAATAAACCAGTCATGATAAAACTGCATTCCTTTGGGTTCTGACCCCCGGAAAGCTACGAAATACTGTCCTGTATTATTATTTTTATAAACTGAAGCAAAAAAGCCGTCATCAGTATTGGTGTTAAAATCTTCAGGAACGAAAGTTGCGGGACCAAACATTTCATCGAGCACAGCCTGATCATCAGTGTTCATTCTAGTATAATCTCCAATCTGCGTTGGATCATCAGCATTATCTTTATAAGAATCCTGTGCCATGGCAGCGGCATTACTCAACTCAGTAATCTGAGCAGGTGTCGGAAGATGGAATTTCACTGTTCCGCCTAAAAAGCAATTCAATGTAGAATTTTGAAGTAAGGGTTTTTTGCCTTCTACTCTTACCTTCTGATGGGTATTGCTCCAATCGCTTCCTTTGGTTAAAAAAGAACATATATTGAGACAGTCGTCGATCAAAGCGCTTCCTGCCCAGGCTGCGGCGGCAAGCACGAATAAACCACCACCAAAAGCAGCAGCAATTCCGACTCCGGCAACGGCGCCGGCAATCATCATCTGCGGACAGATAAAATTATCTTTGAAGCCGTCATCTTCTGTCGCTACCAGCTTTTGACCATTTTTAAGATAAACACTGGATTGCGAACTGACTCCTATCCCAATAAGCCGTCTTCCGCTGGTGCACATAAGTGGAGTTCCCTGTGCGATATACAGTTGACTCATATTTTTCTATGTTAATAATTGAATATGATATCTGCAGACATAAAGCATTTTGTCATTGAGCTTTTCTTTTACATGAAATACAATTTCTGACAGGACCGAATCTTCATTAAAAACATATTCGCCTTCCATCATCAAATCATATTCTAAAGAAATATTTAAAGCTTTCTGATAATTCTGAGCATAAATTTCTTCAAAATCACCACTGTTGCTTTTTAATTTTCCTTTTACATTCATCTGAAAATTATCTTCCTTTTCTTCAAACTGATAACTTGTATCGTAGGTAATTTTCTCACCGGGGAAAAGTGTTGATAGCGTCTCTCTTTCTTTAAACTCACCTTCTTTTTGAAAATTGACTCCAGTACTTGGAAATGGGAAAAAGAATATCTGGTATAGAAGATTGGCTTTGATATTAGTTTCTATTCTGTGAAATTCCTGGTCATAGATCGTAATAATTTCGTTGTAAGATTCTTTTACAAGTTGGAGAAAACGCAATTCTTTGCGTTTGATTTCTTCCCATTTTCCCATTATGGTTTCCTGATTTTCAACCTCATCGATTGTTTTATCTTCGTCCAGAAGCAAGGATAAATTTTCTGTTGCTTTATTCACTTGATCTAAAATGTCATAGAACGGTTTCATCTGCGAATCAAAATGTATATACTTTTTATCGGAAATCAGAATTTCGATATGTTTGTATTCTCCGGGAATAATTTCCCAGATTTCTTCTGTTTCTGTTTCGTTGGCTTTTCCGTTACCGAGGGTAAGATATGATTTCACATTGACAGAATACTTTCCGTTTCTGTACCATGCATATTTAAAATTGTTGAAATCTTGAATTTCTTTTACTTCACTTTGATTCATGTCGGGGAAAGTTTAGGAAATTAAAGTTGATCAATGAAAATGACAGTATATGGAAAATGTGTATGAATAAAACTATCCATACACATTGATCATTTCATAAGCTGGAGATTATACTCCCGGCCAGATACCTTCGTATGCAGCTCCACCGTAGTTGATTTTTTCTGCACTTACCACAAAGCTGATCAGCATAGAATTTTGATCTACTGCGTCGAAGTCTACTTCGTGCTGGATAACATATCCGTTCTCCCAGTTTAAAGTAATCAAAGTTCCTTCTTCGTGAGACTTGTTGAAAGTAATTTCGCCTGAAGTTGGCTTGTACTTACCATTAAGCAAACTTTCAAGAATTTCAGATTTCTCTGTTGCTTCAATCGTTAACTTGATAAGCGCGTTGGAAGGATCTGATGCTACACGTCCCGAAACGTCTGTAGATCTTGATACGCTGTAATTAAGCTTTAATAATTTCTGTCCTTCGCTTCCGTTGAATTTTAAGATTCCTCTTGAATTGTCTGCCATGATTTGTAAATTTTAAACAGTTAATATTTAGTGATTAGATATTTTATCTACAGCTAAGATAGAGCCAAACATTGGCAGCAAAAAGTTTTTTACCTATTATTTCACATTTTGTAGTAGAACTACGATTCTGTGTAGTAGTTCTACTACTTTTGTTTTTATAAAAGTTAAAACCCTTTACAGCAAAGGGTTTCAAAAATTTCAAACAAATAAATTTCACTAGCTAATGAGAAAAATTAAGATAATTTAAGATCTGTTAACAAGTTTTAACAGATCAAAAACATTATTAATATTGCTGATTATTTTCTTCCCTCTTTAAGAGATCGGGAGAGTATGACATTTTTTCTTAATAAAAAATCGGGCATCAAATCAGTGGGCAAATAGAAAATACTTTCACCTTTCGTATTCAGTTCTTCTTCAATTCCCGGATTCCATGATAACAACTGTGATAAGTCTATTTTTAATTCTTCTGCAATAATTCTCAGACTGAAACCTGCGTTGATTTCTGTTTCCGATAAAGACGAACCTTCTTTCTCACCCGACCTAGAGTCAAACATTTTTTTCATCCTGGCATTGTTATAATTGGAGAGAACACTGCTTAGTTCACCCGTTGCGTAACATGCGTTCAGATACTTTTTAACATGGTTGACTGTTTCTGCTGGTAAATATTTCGAAAAAACATGATATTGGCTTGAGTTGGCAGACTGCATGGCTTTGGCAATATTACCTTCGCCGCAATTGTACGCAGCAATAACAGTCACCCAATTACCATATTTTTTGTAAAGATTTCCCAAAGAAACTACTGCTACCTTTGTACTTCTGTAGATGTCAGTTCTACGATCTTCGGTAAGTCCGTATTGATTGGCGTGAGCTGTCATAAACTGCCAAACTCCGACTGCACCTGCATGCGAGGTAATATTTCTGTCAAAATGAGATTCTATCATGGGTAAATTTCTTAAATGCTTAGGCAGTCCTTTTTTAGCTAAAGAATTTTCTATAAACTGAACAATGTCTTTATTTGCATTGATAATGCTTCTGTATTTCCTCACACTGCTTTCTGAAGTATCTGAAGCATCAAGAAACTGTGCCTGAAATGTTTGAAAACAGGTAAAATAGAAAACTAAAAATAATATTCGGCTTAAATAAGGTTTCATTCTCAAAATCTTATGGATTATAATGTTTAAACCGAAATGCTTAATAAATTAAGCATGGGGTTTGGATATCAATCATTATTATTCAACTTTCCACTCGATATTGTCCTCTTCCTGACTCCAGCCTACAACAAGTGTCTGTCCCGATTTCACTTCTTCCCGCACAATCATTTTTGAAATTGGTCTTGCTAATTGAGACCGGATAACTCCTGAAATCTGTCTTGCTCCATACTTACTGCTAAATCCGCCTAAGGCCAGATTTTTCACTGCTTCATCAGTGATAGAAAGCGTCATTCCTAATCTGTGAAGTGATTTATGAAGTGATTTTAACTGAATATTAAAAATTCTTTCGGCAATAGATTCCGTGATTGGTGCAAAAGGAATAATTTCTGTAATTCTTGCTAAAAATTCGGGTCTGAATCTGCCTGAATTTGACATAATCTGCATCAGAGAAGATGATTCAGGAACTTTTCCTTCCTCAAACTGTTTTACAATTTCTTCGCTTCCGATATTTGAGGTAAACAAAATTAAAGCGTTACTGAAATCTCCTTCTTTTCCTAATTTGTCATGCACTTTTCCTTCATCCATGATCTGTAAAAAGACATCGAAAACAGAATGATGCGCTTTTTCAATTTCATCAAATAAAACTACGGTATAAGGCTGTTGACGGATTTTATTCACCAACATTCCACCCTCTTCATAACCGACATATCCAGGAGGCGCACCATACAATAATGCCGCAGAATGTTCTTCTTTAAATTCTGACATATCAAAACGAACCATCGCTTTTTCGTCATTAAATAACAACTCTGCCATAGATTTTGCCAACTCAGTTTTCCCTGTTCCTGTAGGTCCTAAAAGGAAAAAAGAACCAATCGGCTGTCCAGGTTTATTTAAACCACTGCGGTTTTCAACAATAGCATCAGAAAGTACTTTCAATGCATGATCCTGACCCACAACTCTGCTTAGTAAAAGAGATTCCATATTCAGGAGTTTCTCTTTTTCCTGCGCCTGAAGTTTCCCGATCGGAATATTGGTTTTTGCCGCCATTACTGCCGCCAATTCAAGTTTACCAACTTTTTCTCTTTTTGTAGAAGCATGTTCTATCAATTCTGTAAAAGTATCTGCAATGACTTTCTGAAGATGCTCAATTGGCATTGAGTTATCAATCTGTGGCTGCTCTCTCAAAGATCCCCATAAAATCGGACTGATTTTATCTCTCAATAAATTGTAATTCCAGATTAATTCGTCAGCTTTATCTTTTTCATCTGAAAATTCTTCTGTCAGAATATTTTCATAATTTTCTTTCCAGTCTTGAAGTTCTTTTTCCGAAAGCTCATCCAGCATTTTGATTGCGGCCATGGTTCGATCAAGCAAATCGATTGCAGCATCCGGTAATTTTTTACCTTTTGCATATCTTTTCGCCAAACGTACACATTCGGGAAGTGCAGATTTATCAACTTCGATACCATGATGTTTTTTATAGCCATCTAAAAGAACATCAATCATTTTCACGCAGGTCTGTTCATCCGGTTCATTAACGGTGAGAACTTCGAAACGTCTGTTGAAAGCCTGTTCCGGCTCAATTATTTTCCTGTATTCTTCCTGAGTGGTCGCTCCTATAACGGTAATTTCACCTCTTGCCAATTCAGGTTTAAGGATATTTCCGATATTTCCGATGCTGCCTTTTGGATCTAAAAGTGAGTGAATTTCGTCAATAAAAAGAATGGCTTTTTCAATCTTCTTGCACTCGTTGATTACTTTTTTCAGACGGTCTTCAATTTCGCCTTTGTAAGAAGTTCCTGCCAATAAAGCACCTGTGTCTAATTCTAGCAAAGTTGCATTTTTAAGCATTTCCGGAACGTTTCCTTTGATGATTTCTGTAGCGAAACCTTCTACCAAAGCAGTTTTACCAACTCCAGGTTCACCGATAATGATGACATTGGGCTTTGTTCTTCTACAAAGAATTTCGACCAACATTCTCAGTTCTTTATCACGACCGATAATGTTTTCTAAAGTTCCTTGTCTGGCCTGTGCAGTTCGGTCTATGCAATAGCTTTTGATGGAAGGAAAAGAATTGTCTGAATAGTCTGATCCGTTAGAAAAAAGCGAAGAAATTTCACTGTTTTCTGATGAAGCGTACGGAGTATCTTTTCTGTACAAATTAAATATTTCGTGCTCTCTGAGAGGTAAAGATTTAAGTTGTTGTAATGTGAAAGCGACCTGAGGTTTTACGATTGCCGTCAAAATACAGATTGGGGTAATCTCATCCAAACCTAATTTTAATCTGATATCATCTGCCTCTTCAAGAATCTGATCGACAAACTCGCCCTCACCTACCTCAGCAGGAAGATGCGTGGTTTTGGGATAATCTTCGATGCGGACATCTGCCCATTCGTAGAAATATCCGGGATCTTTATCTATATTTTTTAAGAATTCATTAAGCCCGATATCTTTGTGCATTAAAGCCTGAAGAATGTGCGGACCGCCGTATGTAGCATTGTAATTCTCTCTTGCAATGGATTGGGCAATGTGAAAAAGTTGTTTTACTGTTTCGTTGGTAACTAATACTCCCATTTATTTTTCAATATTAATATTTGTGGTGACATTTTATTTTGGTGTAACTAAAATAAGTTTTTTTTGTCAATCATTAAAATTAATAATGGTTTATTTGAGTGAATCGTATTTATTGCAGTTCGTGACGATTTTAAAGAAGTATATATTGTTTAAATTCTTTTTTCAAGCGTACTTTCACATGATCACAATAGCCCCTACTTTTTTCGGCTCTGACCTTTTACGATATTGATATAACCAACCATAAAAAGTAAGCAGCCTATCGTAATGCAACTGTGAATCCAAAACCTTTTCGAAAAGTGATCTTTCGTAAAATTATTCCATGCTGATTTTCCGAAGAAGTAAGCCGCTCCCACAACGAGAAGTGGAATTAAAACATAAAAACTCCCAAATATTACACTGCTCTGAATCTTTTCAAATTTTGAAGTCAGCGCATATTCAGTAATTCCGGCCAGAATAATCAGTTCAAAGAAAATAAAAATCAAGGTGCCAATACCTGTCATCATCTTCAAATCAGTAATAAGTCTCGCCTCATTCGCTTTCTCGTGCACTACTATTTTTATTGTTTCATGAAGTTTTGGAGCGTCAGAACTGCCAAAGCCAGTATCAACCATGATTTTCTGTTGAAACCCGGTATGATCATGATACTGAACAATTGGATAAGCAAGTATTCCTTTGGAAGCTCTGCTTTTTTGAATTTTAAAATCTATAATCTGTGCTTCCCTGATATCGGTAGAGAAGTGGTCTTTAGCCGTAGATCCAAGAAATAATACCATCGTTGTGGTATAAAACACCAGCTTATAAAAGATAAAGCCTACGGCTGCAATGATAATGATTTTGGGTATGCTTTTTAGCCGTTTCTCCTTTTTCCACCATTGATAAGAAAGAAACAACATGAACAAAACAACAGCGACCGTTAAATAGATAGAATGATATTCCTGAATATTGACTCCGAACATAGTTTAATGACAATAAGTGCTTTATTTACGGATAATAACAAATTCGTTGCTGCCCTCAGGAAGATACAATAATATACGATAATCAGCGGCTCCTGACTTTTGGCCTTTTCGGATTAATGCGCCCCAGCCTTTTATGTCTAATGGAGATTTATGGTTAAATTCCATCGTATGATTCTTTCTTTCCAACGTTGCCAGCTTACCGCCTGCATACAATTTCAATTCATAATCCTCAAGCGGAATCATCATATTGGTGCAGTATTTTTCAACACTGGTTTTGTTTTCACTTACTGAAGTAGTCTGCTGCTCAGGAGTGCTGTAATAAAAGACAGCTGTTTCCGCCGCTCTTTTCTTTGTGAGATCTGCCCATTGGTTTCCATTGCCCTGGTTCAATATTTCTCTCACCTTTTCGTGGAAACTGACTACTTTCTTTTCCAGTTCTTTTTTATCCATTTTAGATAAATCCTGACCTTTGCTCCAGCCTGCTAAATCATAAGGAAGGTCTTTAATTTCAACTTCCCATTCCTGCTCAAAATAAGGGACAGGGGAGTCAGGCGCTTTGATTGAGAGCTTGGTATACGTTTTCGGATCTAAAATATCTCCTGTTCCTCTGTCTCTTACATAGCTTCCAAAAGTGAACTGACAAGACTTGATATCTTCCGGACTTACCGTTGTATCTCCCCGTCTGAATACCGGAAAGATCTGTATTTTAATTTTATATTTCCCGTTTTTCAATGCATATCCGTTCACATCTACTGATGAATTAAGCGGAGTATTTTCTTCTGATATTTTTATGTCGTTGAAATATATAGCAACCGGTATTGTTGCATTAGCGTTGATGGTATATGTGATTTGTTTTTCTTTTGCGGTCTGCTGTATCATTTCTTCACCTGTTTTATCTGTTGCTTTATTTTTCGGGTTATTACAGTTCGTATTCATTAGGAAAACAATGAATAGAAATACTAATTTTTTCATTTTAATCAAGTTTAAATTCATACGAAAATCCATCATGTAAAAGATACTTTTTTTCTGAAGGCTCAGCATCATTATCTTCTGTATTATTATTTAAATTATCGCTGTCTGTTTTAACGCTTGCCTTTATGGTTGCATACAATCCCTGGTATTTACATTCCAGTACTTTGGTCTCAGCATTTTTAGCGATATTCAGTACTGCATAGGCACTTCCCTGGAATTCAGCTTCCAGAGAGTAGATGTTTCCAAATTTTGCAGTTAAACTTCCTCCACATTCCACGCCAAATTTAATTTCCACTGATGGAGTTATATCATTCTCCATAAATCCGTCTATGGTATGATACTTCGTCGCTGTAGCTTCTATTTTAAATGCTCCGGAAACAAACAGATCCAGATAATAATCTATATCGAGCTGAATTTTATATTCATCTCCGCCCCCAAAAAAGTCAACTATTTTATTCCAAAAATCATCCGAAGATCCCACGGTATCAGCCACTGCTGTGATTCCTTGTATAGCCTGTCCTACATAAGGAATTTTGGTGGCTACAAAAAGAAGATCCAGACTTCCTTTTATTTCTATGAGCGGATCTGCTTTAAATTTCACTTCATATAACGTACCGATCTCACCACCTTCTTTTTCGCTTGCCACATAGCTCCATTTAACAGCTCCTGCAAAGGCAGGCTGACTTATTTCTACTTTGAACGGAATCTTGCTTAATTTCTTATTTTTACCGCCAAGATACGCATTACGCTGTTTATTTCTTTTTTTTACCTGATCTGGCCGTTTGTTTTTGTTTTCTGCTATAGCTTCATCCGCTTCTTTGTTAAAGGTTAATAAGCTTATGGTATTAACAACCCACATCGCACTGTCGATAATATTAAAAACGGGATGCTCGCCGGAAAATGTAATGGCTTCCTGTTTAATGTCATTATATCCCCATTCCAAAGCGACTTCAAACTGGCTGTAGTCCAAACGTCCTTCACTTACTTCCTGTTTTTTGTTTTTATAATTTTCATCCCGTGCATCCCGTTGTGCTTTTCGGATTTTTTTATTGTTTTTCTTATTAAAAAAACCTCCTTTGCCCAGATATTTTCTCTGGGTGTAAGATTTAGTCTGCCCTGTGAAAAAAGGGTTTTCTGCAGCCAGTTTAAAACCTACTTCATAATAGACCGCAGGATATACTTCCACATTCAGTGGTTTGCTGATGGCGCAGGAACTAAACTGGATCGGATATACCTGTTTTTTTACTTTTTCCAGGCTCATCATATCAATAACTTCATCACGGGAAGGTTTGGGATAGGCAACAGAGAAACTGATATCATTTCGTCCGATAGTCAAACCTTTGTATCTGCCCTGATCTTTTACAGTGACTGCTTTTTTCTCATGCCATTGTTCCGGCTTATCTTCGAACATGCAGTCACCTGTTTTCAGATCGTTAATGGTAATCTTAACAGGCTTTTCTTTTTCATCAGAAACAATCCTGTAATGGAGCTCATTTTTATACTTGTCTTTGAGGCGCTGAAACAGCGTGGATTTCTTAGTATTGTATTCCCCTGTGATTTCGGTGTACTGGCAAGGATGAAAGAAAGCGATATCAGTTTCCACCTGGCTCAGAATAACGACCTGATTGGAATTGGAGTCATTTACCTTTACTTCTTCCACTGCATTTTTATCAATTTTTAAAATACAGTCCTGAAGGATTTTTTGCTTTCCGGGAATACGGTCATGATAGACGACAGGATAGATTTCCAAACTATCTCCACACATAGTCTGCCATAAGGGATCTATAAATACAGCAAATTTTGACTTTTGCACATTAGGTTTTCCTTTGGCATCACCGTCGTATTTATTGCCGTCTTCTTCCACAAGATATCCTCTCTTAGCAGTAGAAGGAACTGTTTTTTCCTGATGTACGGAAACAGGTCTTTCAAAAAATTCTTTCTGTTTTGAGATATCTTCTTTTGTTCTTTCTTCCGTCTCGTTATTAAGATATTCTGTCGCAAAAAGTTTATCATCTGAATCAGTTATTCCTAAAGTGATCAGCCGGATCACCTGGTCTTTGTCCTTGAGCTGAACCTTTATATTGTTTCCATATAAAGCGTCTGTATAAATATTCAGATAAACTGAGGAACCAAATTTTAATGGGTTTGAAATTTTGATATTGTCTGCATTGGTCCATTCTGCGGTAATAACAGCAGCACTTTCACCTTTAGCATTAATAAGAATACCGTGTGGATATTTCCCTTGAGGCGTTGTCCCTTCCCAAAAAGGTTCAAGATATACCGCACCACCGCCTTCCAGAAATTCGCCGAATGAAAACTTAAAGCTGGATGTGCCGGCTGACATGGCTTCATTAAAGCTTTCTGCAGTAAGTTCCGGGCGTCTGTCACCTACAAGCTGATGTACCCAGCGGACAGATTTGTAATCATCCTGAATAGCCTTCAGATCAGCTTCATACTGCTTATTAATCCCTTCAACATTTTTATTGTGGGCACTACCGAGTTCTGAATATTTCTTTTTCCTGGCTGCTATTCCTTCTTCACGCTTATCAAAGTTGGAATCATAGGTTTCTTTTTTTATCTTACCCGCTTTATAATCTTCATGATTCTGAACAAGGAAATCATAGCTCTGCTGTTCCTCTTTTCCTATGGCATCACTTTTTTGGGTATAGTCTTTATTAGCCTTATCCAGATCTTTTTTTTTCTTTTGGTCTAATACGTCTTTCCGGTCTTTAAATTCTTTGATAAAAATATTGAAACTTTCAGCTTTTTTTAATTCCAGCCAGCCAATATCTTTGTGAAATGTCTGTCCTGGTTTGGATTCAACATATATATGTAATGGGCTCTTGTTATCCATAGGACTTTATTTTATTGATTGATAGGAATGTATTTTTTTGCGCCGCCTTTTATATTCACAAAGGGAAGGAGCTCTGCTAAAACTTCATCATCAGCATTCTTCACATTCTGTGCAGAAGCTTCGGCGGTCTGGCCATGATTGACGATCTTGATACAGTCTGGCCCTCCAATGGGACAGGTTGCCTTGCTGTCTTCCAGTAAAGCTTTTCCACTGTTATCCTGCAACGTTATTTTGTCATAGAAACCACTCCATTGAGTTACCACAACTTGGCAGGGGCTGTTATTCATTTTCGCACAGCTTCCGAAAGTATTTTTCTCGAAAGTTTTGCCAATATCCATATGGGTAGCCATCAGTTTTTTGCTGCCGGCATTATCATTGATGTAGCGTTTACTTTGTGTCTTTACCTGAAGTTTATCCGGAGCTGTTCCGAAGTTACACATACAGGTAGCACCTTGACAGACTAAATGTTTTCCGCTCATTTCTTGTTCTTTTAGTGTTTTTCAAATTGACTGAGAATTTTTCTGCTCATAGGCTTGAAATTCAATAATGTACTCTTCCCCTTTTTCAAAAGTTGAGAGATAGCCATTGATTGAAAATATTTCTCTGGTTTCCCGTTCAAATTTATACAATAGATCGATTTTGCCTTTAGATGAGTTTTTATTGAAACCGTCTTCATCTTCAGTTCCTGTTATTTTGAGTGCTATTTTATTTCCTTTTGTATATTCTTTGTGTAATGAATATTCTATGGTATATCCCGCATTCCGGGACAAACTTGAAAAGTAGATCTGCAAAAAGTCTTTCCCGAAAAAATTTGGATACCCTTTATAAACAGGCAAAAAAAACAATTTGTAAAAAATATTTCTTTCAAACATTCCTTTCTTCAGATTAAGATTTGTATAGGCCTGGTCCAATTGTGTCAGAATATGATCTGTGGTTTCAGACTGATAATAGTCTTTCATTTTCGGAAGGCAATCTGCTTTCCAGCGGTTAGCTATTTGTTCATGGTTAATGATATTTTCAAGACCACCATTTTTGTTTACTGAAATCTGAAGCGGATACAAAACCTGCTCTGCTTTTTCAAAGAGCTGTTCTATAACCTTATCAATTTCCTGATTGTTTATGTAAGTTTTTTCCTTGTTCAGCTCCAAATGAAATGGAGTTCTTTTTATCTCTATTCTGTAATGAATCTGAAGATCTTTAGGTGAAAATTTGATAATAACGCCATAAATTTTCTCACTAGAGACAGCAGGAAGATTCAATGTTGCACTTTTCAGTAATTTCCTGTCTCTGATCTCAAACTTATCCGAAGGAATATAAACGTATTCCACATACTTTGGTAGAGATAATGTCAATAATTCCTGAAAGTTACAATGCTTATTATGAAACCCTATCAGTTCTCCCGGAGTCATTTCATATTCTCCGGAAAATTCTTTAAGGTTTAAAATCCCTTCTATTTTAACCTTCTTATATTGTTTTATTACAGAATCATTCATTCTTATGTTGTTCTTTTCCTTGATTCAGCCTACAGAAATCTGCTTTATTGTGACTTGGGAATATCTATAGTTTTTATATTTTATAATTGTAAAAAATGTTTTAATACTGTTCTAAATCAGAAAAACTTAAGTCCTGAATTTTGGGTAGCGAAGAAACTTTTATTTTCGTAGTCCTTTTATTCAAGATTTCATCTGAACCTAATTCCTGCTCAAACTCGATTTTCGTTTTTGCTATTAAGTCAATTTCCGTTTCAAAAGTTTTATTTTTTCCATCCCATAATACGCGTGATATTTTAAGTAATTCAAAATTATTCTGCTTCAGCCTAAATTCATAATTGCTTTTTCTATTATTAATATCAGTAAGCATTTTTAGGTTACCATCTTCAATAAAAAAATCAGGAATCGGATTGCCATTGTGTTCTCCTTTTTTATCAGTTGGATACTGACTCTCAATAATTTTTGTAGAAGAAACCACCATTTGAAGTTTCTTATCAGGCTGCGAAAGGAATATTTGTAATCTCAAAGGTCTGGTTTCGTCCTTTAGATCCATTTCTACCATCACCTTATCATTTTGCTTATCATGGTTCAGATCGCCTTCTTCTTTTTGCACCTGAGACGTGTAATTGTCTTTAATATCCGTTTTTTGCGAATATACCTTAGTAGCTGCTAAGAGAAGAAGTAAAACAATATACAGTGACAATTTTTTCATAGTTCAGTTATTTTTTAATAATAAAACTTTACAATCAAAATATTTCCAACAACGATTGTAAGAAAGATTTTGCATCACCAATATGATAGAAAACCATATTAACGGTAATCCAATACACTGAAAATATTAAAATAATGAATAATATGAATATCAGAAATGTAAGTAACAGCTTATTTGAGACCTTTTTTAACAAATAATATATCAGTGAGAATATTATTGCAGGAACAATCGCTCCAATAAAACCAACATTCATAAAAACCTTAATAATACTTTTTATGTTTATTAATTCTTCATATCTGTGCAATACAATATACCAGCAGGATAAAATAATTGTACTAAAAACATAGATCAATAAACTTACTGTGACATTTCTTTTATTTCCCATATTTATTTCTTTTTATATCCAGGATTTTTTCCCGAACTGAAAGCACTTTTCAAACCTTCCTCTGCTTTCCCCCACAATTGGGTATGACTTAAGCTATGAGATGCCATCGCCAAATAGGGTAATGTACCCGGTCTTTTCAAGATACTGTCAAAGTTTTTTTCGTCCTGTGGTATAACTAAACCTGCATAATATTTGGTAATAAAAGAATCATATATCTTAAAATTTCCTCTTAAAATTTTAAGTTCTTTGTCTAAATTCCCTGTTACAACATATTCAGCGTCATCTATATAACTGATGATTTTTTTAAATTCCGGCGGTTTAATAAATTGACTGAATAACCTCATCAGCATATCTTCTAACTCTCGAGTATGTACCGCATTTTGTGCTCCTTTCAAAAAAGCTGCAAATTCATTTTTCTTTTTTCTGGAATTGTATGGATCACTTTCATAGATGGGCACATCTACAATAGTCAAACCTTTAGTTTGTTTTTTGGGAGACCATAATGTTTCATCAATACTATCAGTTATTCCTTTGCCTTCGCCAAATACTCCTGCCAATAAACTCAATAAGTAACTGTCTTTCGGACCACTCTTTATAGCAAACAAAATATTTAAAACTTTTAAACCTTGTGTAAGCTTCATGTTCTTTACCCAGGTAGCTTTGTCATAGCCTCCACTGATTGAAGCATAATTTTTGTGCACATCATAGGTCCATTGCTGAAGATTATTCAAAAGAGAAACGAAAGATTCTTTTTCTATTTGCAGGTTCGAACTTTCGATTTTCAGAGAATTAATGTACTTGATAAATTCCGCAGTGATAATATTAAATCCTAAAAAAGCTTTTGACATTTCCTGCCATGCCAAGGTTGCCTTGTTTTTAAAATCCTGCCAAATGAAGCTTTTCAGATACTTTGCGATAACATCAGTCTTTACCCCTTTCACTGTATTGATCCCTATTTCAAATCTCTCCATTTGGAAAGACTTCAGTAAGCCTTCCAAATTGTTCAGACTAAAATTAGCAACCAATTGCTGGGTCAAATCATAATCATTATGTACATTAATGATTTTACACTCTTTGTGTAATTTACCATGATTCAACTGATGCTTCTTTTGAAAAAAAGGTGTAGATAAATACGTAATACTTTTAACCTTCCATAGTTTGGGAAACTCAGTAATCTTACGAGGTTTTAGAATAGGTGATTTCGCTATCATTTCCTTACTGGAAATAAGCTCTGTAAATTGATTAATTACATTCCCCCCGTGCGAATGCCCAATTAAGTGTAAATGGACCTCCTGATTTTTCCATCCGGAATATACCCTCAATAACAAATCAAATAATCTTTCAGAAGCCTCGGTTCTTTCTTTAGTATCATTGTCACCGGACCAACTGAAAAATTCTCCTTCAATATGCAGATCCAAAAATTGAGGTTTAAGCTTCTTAATATTGTTCCAAAGATTATTTAAGCTCTGCTCAGTTTCTTTATTTGTTTTTTCATCAATGTATTTCCAATACGTTGTATTGGCATGATGTTTTTTGCCGTCTGTATTTCCAGGATCCGTAGTTCCTGCTACAAACATCACAATATCAATAATTCTACCTTCCGATTTAGGCGGGTCTTCAGGATTATCGCCGAACAGTTTTCCATTTTCAGCTGTTGCTATCAATCTTTTGGATGAAGAATAGGTCATTTTACCAACATACTCAGTATGCTGTCCCTTAACGATCTCAATAGAATCACCTTCTATGATACTTATCTTCGCAACATTATCGTTTGACATATCCTAATGCATATTGGTTTTTTCGTTAGCTTGTCCATTAATTTCAGTTTGAGAATGAATTTTATGATCCTTTTCACTATGAATTAATCTTTCTCCTTTTACTACCTTTTGACTATCCATTTCAACCTCGCTTTCTTTATTACCTTTAATAAATTCCATCATTTTGCCCACAACATTGGTCATAAAGTTCCCTCCAATCATCACGTTTTTCACTGCTCCCACACTTTGTGAGCTATTCATGGTAATACTTTCCGTTTTGTTCATACCAACGATATTGCTTTGATCTGCGCCTACAGAAGTATTCATATTTTGTCCTACCTTGATATCTAAATTTTCTCCTACATTAAAAGTCATATTTTTCGGAGCATTTACAGTAATATTCCCTTTCCCATCCATGAAATAGGTATTTCCACTCGGATCGATGATATTCACACTTCCTTCATCATCATTCATTAAAACTTTAATACCGCTTTTGGTTTGGATGGAACGCATATGATTGTTAATTCCACCGCCAAGTCCTACCTGACCATGAAACATTCCTCCCATCACAAAAGGTCTATCGGGGTGATTATGCACAAAATTCACCATCACCTGATCGCCAACTTCAGGAATCGCAACATAACCACGGTTTTGAGTAATCTGATCTGTTCCTCCCGCATCGGGACTCATCATTCTGATAAAATGCGTCGTGTCATTCGTCTGCCAGTCAAACCTCACCTG